>NZ_MJAJ01000007.1 GCF_001746365.1 Streptomyces sp. LUP30 | reverse complement strand
GGGCTCGGCGGCGGGGGCGGCTCCGCGGCCGGGGCCCGGGCCGGGATCGGGATCCAGGGGCGGCTCGGGACGCGCGGTCCGCGCGCCGTCCGCCGCCGCAGCGTCCGTGGCCTCCGCCCGAACGGGGGCACGGCCGGCCTCGTCCAAGGCGGCCTCGCCGTCCGAAGCAGCCTCGTCCGAGACAGCCTCGTCCGAGACAGCGTCGTCCGCCGGGTCGTCCCCGTGGAGCGTTCGCTTCGACGTCCTGTCCGTCGAGGGTGCGTCCGTCGAGGGCGTGTCGTCGGAGGACGCGTCGTCGGAGGGCGTGTCGTCGGAGGGCGCGTCGTTCGCAGGCGTCTCTTCCGACTGCTCGCCGCCGGGGGTCTTGTCGTCCTCGCCGGCCGGGCTGGGGGCGGCCGCGCGCGCGTGCTCGTCGACCGCCTCGGGCTTCCCCTGGGCTTCGTCCTCCTGGGCGGCCTCCGCGGAAGTCACCCGTGCGGGCCCGTCGACGGCAGAGCCTTTCGTGAGCCCCTCCGCGGCGTCCTCGGCGAGTTCCTCGCCCGATGTCTTCACACCGTCGGCGTCGAGCCGGGCCAGGGCTGCCTGCGCCCGCAGGAACAGCTTGGAACCCTCCGGCGAGAACACCGCCGACGTCTGTGCCTTCTCCTCGCCGGACTCGGAGGACTCGTCGGCCTCGTCGGCTTCTCCCGATGCGCCGGAGTCGGACGCCCCGGACGCCCCGGAAGGCTGGTGCGCCCCGGACGACTCCGCCGTCTCCGTGGGCTCCGCGTCCTGCGGTCCGCGCGCGGCGGGCAGCGCAGGCGACGGAGCCGCCTCTATCTCGAGCAGGCGACGGCCTTCCAGGGCGCTGGCGCGCTCGGTCTCCGCGGTGGCGTAGCGGCGCAGCAGCGCGGCGTGCTCGTTGCGCAGGCCGGCGAGTTCGGCTCGCTTGGCCCGCAGTCGCTGCTCCAGCTTGACCCGGAGCTCACGTGATTCCTCGAGGTCGCTCTCCACCTCGGCGATGCGTTCCTCGAAGCGCCACTCGTCACCGGCACGCGCGCGCGTGAGGTCGGCGACCTGCTTGCCGGCCTGTACGTCCCAGTGGCGCATCACGACCGCGCCGACGATCGCCGTCGCCGCGGCGGCCGCGGCCAGCACACGGAGCGCCGTCGGCTGGGTGAACACCCAGGGGCCGAGGGCGCAGACGAGGGAGACGCCGGCGATCGCCGAGGGGGGCAGCAGCCTGTGCAAAGGAGGGGAATGGCGGTGACGTCCTCGTGGCATGGCCAGAAACTTACCGCGCGTAGGCGTTTGTTGGCGCCCCGCCCCACAAAAACTCAGCCATAACGAAGCCTTCACACTGCATCAGGAAACTGGCTTGTCGCCGAATTCGACGAGAAGCAAGATCATTTCCCGTCCCGGCAAGGGACCGGGGACGCCCGCCGCCTCCGTCCCGGGTGGAGCCGCACCCACCCGGCACGAGGGTCACCCAGCCCTCGCTCCACCCCTGCCCCCACCGTCGCCTGCACCCATGCCCACTTCCGCCTCCACCTTCACCTTCGCCTTCACCTTCACCTCGGCACCGGCACCGGCACCGGCACCGGCACCGGCACCGGCTCAACGGTCGCTCAACCGACCGCTGATCCACTGCAGCGTGGGCGGAATCTCCCGCCGCCAGGTGTTGAAGTTGTGCCCGCCGCTTTCCAGGATGATCGACGAGACCCTGGTCCTGCCCGTGGCCTTCGCCAGGTCTATGAACTTCTGCGTGGCCTTGTAGTTGCTTTCTCCGGCCTTGCTGCTGGTGACCAGCAGAGAGGTGGCGGGAGCGGAACGATTCTTCAGAAACCAGAGCAGATCCGCCTCATTGCGCAGCGTCTTGTTCCCGTGGAAGAGGTCTCCGGTGGTCGGGTCGATCGGCGCCTTGTAGTACGCCGACAGGCCCGCAGCGGCCCCGTAGGCCTCCGGGTGGTGCATCGCCAGCTTCAGCGCGCAGTACCCGCCCGTGGAGTCCCCGATGATGCCCCAATTGCTCGCCTTCCTACCCACCCTGTAGTGGGCGGCCACGGCGTCCCGCAGATCCTTCGCGAAGAACGACTCGGTCTGCGGACCGCCCGGGATGTCCACGCACTCCGTGTCCCTGGGCGGCGCCACCGTGGGACGCAGCATCACCAGGATCATCGGCTGCATGCTGCCGTCCCCGGCCAGCTGCCGCGCGGTGCGCGGGTAGTGCAGCTTGTCCACGAGCGCCTTCGCCGTGCCCGGGTACCCCGTGAGGACCACGGCCGCGGGAAACGTCCGCGTGCGATAGGCCGGCTCGAAGTACTCCGGCGGCAGATACACGTACGCGGGCGTGGTGATGTGCGTCGTGCGCCCGTCGATGGCGACCTTCTGGACCTGCCCGCCCGCTTCCGGCCGCCCGCTGCTCCCGAGGTCCACCCGCCGCGTGTCCACCACCCTCAGCGGTCCGGCCGGGCCGCCCGAGGAGTGGTCGACGACCACGCCCTGCTCCGTCTCCTGGCCGAACAGGTCCGCCCAGCTGGCGTAGAAACCGAACGCCTGATTGGCGGAGAGTCCTATGGACGCGAAGAGCGCCAACTGGGTGGCGAGCAGCAGGCCGACCCGCCCGGCGACGGCCCGCCAGCTCTGCCTGGCCAGCCTCGGCCACAGCCAGACCGTGCCGGCGAACAGCAGTAAGGCGAACAGCACTGACAGCAGCAGCACTTTGTTGCTCGTGAGTCCCATGCGGTGGTTTCCTGCCTGCTCTTCGTCCGGGACCACACCCGCTTCCCCCGACTCCTTCGCGAGGGCTTGTCCCGGATTTTTCTTCGCCTTTTCCATGCCTTTGGCGAGATGAGTGAACCTCTCTGCCCAAGACACCGTCCTAGAGGGCGCAATGTCGCCGGATGCCCGAATCGGCACCGGGTCCAAGGTCTCTCGCGGAACTACGGGATGCGATGTCTGTCACGGAAGATGCGGAAATGTCGGGCGGGGTTCCGCGCCGAACGAGCCGGGTGCGGCGGATAGTGCGAGGTCCGCGCCCTGAGGCCGTTCCCGCCCTCGTCGCCCGGGCCTGTGCCCTTGTGGGCCTGCTGGACGTCGCGGGGGGCGTCTTCCCGCGGTTCCGGCACAGCCGTATGCACACCTTCGCGGAGGTGCTTCCGGGCTCCTTCGGGCCGTTCGCGGCCGCGCTGTCGCTCAGCGCCGGCGTGCTCCTGCTGCTGCTCGCCCACGGGCTCAGGCGCGGCAAGCGGCGCGCATGGCGGGCCGCCGTGGTGCTGCTCCCCGCCGGCGCGGTCGCCCAGTTCGTGTACCGCCACTCGATCGTGGGCGCGCTCATCTCGGTGGCGCTCCTGGTCCCGTTGCTGCTGCACCGCGACCAGTTCGCGGCGCTGCCCGACCCGCGCAGCCGCTGGCGCGCGCTCGCGAACTTCGTCCTCATGGGCGCCGGTTCCCTCGGTCTGGGGCTGGTCATCGTCAGCGTCCACCCCAACCGGATGATCGGCGACCCGAGCCTGGCCGATCGCCTTGCGCACGTCCTGTACGGCCTCTTCGGCTTCGAGGGCCCGGTCGACTACCAGGGCAACACCTCCTGGACCGTCGGCGCCTCCCTGGGCGCCCTGGGTCTGCTCACGGCGGTCACCACGATCTACCTCGCCTTCCGCCCCGAGCACCCGGCCGCCCGCCTCACCGAGGAGGACGAGAGCCGTCTGCGCGCCCTGCTGGCCAAGCACGGCCGCCGCGACTCCCTCGGCCACTTCGCGCTGCGCCGCGACAAGGCCGTCGTCTTCTCCCCCAGCGGCAAGGCGGCCGTCACCTACCGCGTGGTCTCCGGCGTGATGCTCGCCAGCGGCGACCCCATCGGCGACGTCGAGGCCTGGCCCGGCGCCATCGAGCGCTTCATGGACGAGGCCAAGGCCCACTCCTGGACCCCGGCCGTCATGGGCTGCTCGGAGACCGGTGGCGAGGTCTGGACCCGGGAGACCGGCCTGGACGCCCTCGAACTGGGCGACGAGGCGGTGGTGGACGTGGCGGATTTCTCCCTCGCCGGCCGCGCGATGCGCAACGTGCGCCAAATGGTCAAGCGCATCGAACGCGCCGGTTACGAAACCCGGGTACGGCGCGTGGGTGACCTCGGCGAGGCCGAACTCGAGCGCATCCGGCGCGCCGCGGAGGACTGGCGCGGCACCGACACCGAGCGCGGCTTCTCGATGGCACTGGGCCGCATCGGCGACGTCACCGACACCGACTGCCTCATCGCCACCGCCCACAAGACCGACGAGGTCCCCGGCGAGTACGGCGACCTGAAGGCGATCCTGCACTTCGTGCCCTGGGGCCCCGACGGCGCCTCGCTGGACCTGATGCGCCGCGACCGCTCGGCCGACCCCGGCATGAACGAGCTGCTGATCGTCGCCGCCCTCCAGGCGGCGCCGAAGTTCGGCATCACGCGCGTGTCGCTGAACTTCGCCATGTTCCGCGCGGCTCTGGCCCGCGGCGAGAAGATCGGCGCCGGTCCCGTGCTGCGCGCCTGGCGCGGCCTGCTGGTCTTCCTCTCCCGCTGGTTCCAGATCGAGTCGCTGTACAAGTTCAACGCCAAGTTCCAGCCCCGCTGGGAGCCGCGCTTCGTGGTCTACCGGGCCTCCGCGGACCTGCCACGCATCGGCTTCGCCGCGATGCAGGCCGAAGGCTTCGTCACTCTCGCCCTGCCCCTGCCGCGCTTCCTGCGCCGCCGTTCCGCACCGGCACGCGCGTGTGCGCACGCCGTGGCGGACCGAGACGTACGGGCCGCGTAGCCGCAGCGCCATGCCGGTCCGGCGCCGACCGGGCCCGGGCCGCCGAGAACGGCCCGGGCGAGGGGCCCGCCGCCCGGCCTCGCGGGTTTCGGTCCGGGCCGCGCCACGGCACGGCTCCCTCCTGGGCCTACGCTGAACGCATGAGCAAGCAGAGCGGACGCGGGCGCGTCGTCGGGCTTCCCGAATGGGACCGCTGCGCGGTCATGGGAGTCGTCAACGTGACCCCCGACTCCTTCTCCGACGGCGGCCGCTGGTTCGACACGACGGCCGCCGTCAAACACGGTCTGCAGCTCGTCGCCGAGGGCGCGGACCTGGTCGACGTCGGAGGCGAGTCCACCCGCCCGGGCGCCACCCGTGTCGACGAGGCCGAGGAGCTCCGCCGGGTCGTTCCCGTGGTCCGGGGCCTGGCCTCCGAAGGCGTGGTCGTCTCCGTCGACACCATGCGCGCCACCGTCGCCGCCCAGGCCCTCGGGGCCGGTGCCACCCTCGTGAACGACGTCAGCGGCGGTCTGGCCGACCCGGCGATGATCCCGACCGTGGCGGACGCGGGCGCCCCCTTCGTCGTCATGCACTGGCGGGGCTTCCTCGAGGGAGGCAACGTCAAGGGCGTCTACGCCGACGTCGTCGCCGAAGTCGTGGACGAGCTCCACGCGCGCGTGGAGGCCGTTCTGGCGGGCGGCGTCGCCCCCGACCGCATCGTCGTCGACCCGGGCCTCGGATTCTCCAAGGAGGCCGACCACGACCTGGTGCTCCTCGCCCACCTCGACCGGCTGCACGCCCTCGGGCACCCGCTGCTGGTCGCCGCCTCCCGTAAACGGTTCCTGGGCCGGGTCCTGGCCGGTCCGCAGGGCGCTCCACCGCCCGCGCGCGAGCGGGACGCCGCCACCGCGGCCGTCTCGGCCCTCGCGGCCCAGGCGGGCGCCTGGGCGGTCCGGGTGCATGAGGTCCGCGCGACGGCGGACGCGGTGCGGGTCGCACGAGCCGTGGAAGGGGCGCGCACGGAGCAGGACGCGCCGGGCGCAGGCGCACCCCGGCAGGCGCGGGCGGCGACGAGCCCACCCGGCGCGGGAAGCACGGCCGAAGCGCGGACCCAGTCCGGCACGCCCCGCACAGAGGGAGCCCGGTGAGCGCCCCCCACACCGACGTCGAGCAGGTCGAAGCCGCCAACGCCGCCTTCTACGAGGCGCTCGAGCAAGGCGACTTCGAAGGGGTCTCCTCCCTCTGGCTCACCCCCGCCGACCTGGGGGTGGACGAGACGTACCACGACCCGGCGGACGTCGGCGTCGTCTCCTGTGTGCACCCCGGGTGGCCGGTGCTCACCGGCCGGGGCGAGGTCCTCAGGTCGTATGCGCTGATCATGGCGAACACCGACTACATCCAGTTCTTCCTCACCGATGTGCACGTCTCCGTCACCGGCGACACCGCCCTGGTGACCTGCACCGAGAACATCCTCAGCGGCGGCCCCGCCCCCGAGGACGGCGAGGAACTCGGGCCGCTCGTCGGCCAGCTGGTGGTCGCCACCAATGTGTTCCGCCGCACCTCCGACGGCTGGAAGCTGTGGTCGCACCACGCCTCTCCGGTCCTGGCGGACAACGACGACGCCGACAGCTCCGAGATCCAGGAGATCCCGGAGGACCCCGGGGCCCCTGGGAGCGAGGACACCCCTTCCTGAGCGGATGGACGGGCCGCAACGGGGCAGCAGGCCCTCAGGTCGCTCCGAGCGCCGGCTCGGGTCGGCTCAGGTCGGCCAGAGGGACGAAGGAGTGGTTGGAATCACGAACCCACGGGTAGGGGCGGCTACCAACCCGTGGGCCGCCGGGTTCCCCAAGGGAAACGCCCGGTGAAATCTCCCGGCTCCGGTCCCGGCCGGCGCGGCCGGAGCCCGGGACTGTCAGTGCTCGCAGGTAGATTCGTTCGAGGCCGGGCCGCCGCCCGCACCCGGTACGCACCGGCCCCAACCGACGATTGCAGGAGTGATTCGCGTGGATCGTGTCGCGCTGCGCGGCCTGAAGGCCCGCGGGTACCACGGCGTGTTCCCCAAGGAACGCGAGGAAGGCCAGACCTTCCTCGTGGACCTCGTCCTGGGCCTCGACACCCGAGCGGCCGCGGCCGACGACGACCTGGCGAAGACCGTGCACTACGGCATCGTGGCGGAGGAGGTCGTGGCCGTCGTCCAGGGCGAGGCCGTCGACCTCATCGAGACGCTCGCCGAGCGCATCGCCCAGGCCTGTCTGAAGCACGAAGGGGTCCAGGAGGTCGAGGTCTGCGTCCACAAACCGGACGCGCCGATCACCGTCCCCTTCGACGACGTGACCGTCACCATCACCCGGAGCCGAGCATGACCGCGTTCTTCACCGAGGGCCAGAGCGACCCGACCGTACAGCCGGTACCCGCCTCCGTCGTCGAGAAGGTCGACGCCGCCGACACCACCCTGCACAACCCCAAACGTGCCGTGATCTCCCTCGGCTCCAACCTGGGCAACCGCCTGGAGACGCTCCAGGGGGCCATCGACGCCCTCGAGGACACCCCCGGCGTCCGCATCAAGGCCGTCTCCCCCGTGTACGAGACGGAGCCGTGGGGCGTCGAGCCCGGCAGCCAGCCCTCGTACTTCAACGCGGTGGTCCTGCTCAAGACGACCCTTCCGCCGTCGTCCCTCCTGGAGCGCGCCCATGCGGTCGAGGAGGCCTTCCACCGGGTGCGGGACGAACGCTGGGGCGCGCGCACGCTGGACGTCGACATCGTCGCGTACGCCGACGTCGTCGACGACGACCCGCACCTGACCCTCCCGCACCCCCGCGCCCACCAGCGCGCCTTCGTGCTGGCCCCGTGGCACGACGTGGAGCCCGAGGCCCAACTGCCCGGCCGCGGCACCGTCGCCGACCTTCTGGGCTCCCTCCCCCGCGAGGGCGTCGAAGCCCGCGAGGACCTGGAACTCCACCTGCCGGTCTAGTCGTTAAGGTCAATCAGAAAGGTCAACGAGACCACTGCCCGCGAGATCTTCCCGCCGCGGGCGCGGGGGAGCTGAAGGGACACCGTGAGAGAGCTGCGCATCAGGGTGCTGGCCGGCGTGTTCGTCGTGGCCGCGATCCTGTCCTGGGCGGGCGCGCGCCTGTGGAACTCGATCGGGACCCTTCCCAGCGTCCCGCTGGCCGCCCCCATCGTCCTCGCCCTGATCGCCGTCGTGCTCACGGCTACGGCGCTGTCGCTGCGCGCCCGCCTCAAGGCCCAGCGCGAGCGCCGCCCCGAGGCCAAGGGCGTCGACCCCCTGATGGCGGCGCGCGCGGTGGTCTTCGGCCAGTCCAGCGCTCTGGTCGCCGCCCTCGTCTCCGGAATGTACGGAGGAACGGGCGTCTTCCTCCTGGAGTCCCTCGACATCCCCGCCCGCCGTGACCAGGCCATCTACGCCGGCTTCTCGGTCCTGGCGGGCGTCGGAGTGATAGCGGCGGCCATCTTCCTGGAGCGCGTCTGCAGACTCCCGGAGGACGACGACCACGAGAACGGCGCGGCCACCGCGGCCTGAGCCGCCGCACCGCCGCACCGCCGCACCGCCACCAGCAGGTCAGCCCGCGTCAGCGAGCGTCACTGCACCTCAGCGCGCGAGTATCAGGCTCATCGCCTCGGCCCGGGTCGTGGCGTCCCTGAGCTGTCCCCGCACGGCGGACGTCGTGGTCTTGGCGCCGGGCTTACGGATCCCCCGGACCGACATGCACATGTGTTCGGCCTCGATGACGACGATGACGCCACGGGCTTCGAGGATTCGCATGAGGGAGTCCGCCACCTGTGTGGTGAGACGTTCCTGCACCTGGAGGCGGCGAGCGTACACCTCGACCAGCCGCGCCAGCTTGGACAGACCCGTGATCTTGCCCGACTCCGCAGGGATGTAACCCACGTGCGCGACACCGTGGAACGGCAGCATGTGATGCTCGCACAGAGAGACGATCTCGATGTCCTTGACCAGCACCATCTCGTCGTGGCCGAGGTCGAACGTGGTCGTCAGGACGTCCTCGGGCACCTGCGTGAGGCCCGCCAGCAGCTCCCGGTAAGCCCGCGCCACCCGCGCCGGCGTCTCCCGCAGCCCCTCGCGCTCCGGGTCCTCGCCGACCGCGATCAGCAGCTCGCGTACGGCGTTCTCCGCGCGCTTCTCGTCGAACTCGCCGATGGAGCCGTCGCCGTCCAGCGTCACGGGGTCGGTCATGGGGGCCTCGTTCCTGTGCGGGTCGCTCGGGTGGTTACGCACCTCATCTGCGAGCCTACGAAATCGGTCAAACGGAAAATGCCGCGCCCCCCAGGCTAGAACCTGGGGGGCGCGGCATCCATTCCGGGCCTGGTAGGGCCTCCCGGAGCCGGGATCAGCTCTCGGGGCGGTCCTCCGGGGCGGGCTCGGCGACCGGACCGGTCTCGACCGCGGTGGACTTCGCCGTCGAGATGGCCTGCGTCGCGCCGTTGGCGCCGTTCGTCAGTGCCAGCTCCCGAGGGGAGAGCACCGGCGGACGGGTGGACGGCGTGCGTCGCGACGAGCCGGTCCAGGCGGGTCGTGCCGGGCGCTTGACGATGGCGGAGAAGATCTCGGCGATCTCCTCCTTGTTCAGCGTCTCCTTCTCCAGCAGTCGGAGCACGAGGTTGTCGAGGACGTCGCGGTTCTCGACCAGGATCTCCCAGGCCTCGTTGTGCGCGTTCTCGATCAGCTTCTTGACTTCCTCGTCCACCAGAGCGGCGACCTCTTCCGAGTAGTCGCGCTGGTGAGCCATCTCACGGCCGAGGAAGGGCTCCGTGTTGTCGCCGCCGAACTTGATAGCACCCAGGCGCTCGGTCATGCCGTACTGGGTGACCATCGCCCGAGCGGTGGCCGTGGCCTTCTCGATGTCGTTCGCCGCGCCCGTGGTGGGGTCGTGGAAGACGAGCTCCTCCGCCGCGCGCCCGCCCAGCATGTAGGCCAGCTGGTCGAGCATCTCGTTGCGGGTGGTGGAGTACTTGTCCTCGTCGGGGAGGACCATCGTGTAGCCCAGGGCACGGCCTCGGGACAGGATCGTGATCTTGTGGACCGGGTCGGAGTTCGGGGAGGCCGCCGCGACCAGGGCGTGTCCGCCCTCGTGGTACGCGGTGATCTTCTTCTCCTTGTCCGACATGATCCGGGTCCGCTTCTGCGGGCCCGCGACCACGCGGTCGATCGCCTCGTCCAGCATGTGGTTGTCGATCAGCTTCAAGTCCGAACGGGCCGTCAGCAGCGCGGCCTCGTTCAGCACGTTGGAGAGATCGGCACCCGTGAAGCCGGGGGTGCGGCGGGCGACTGCGGCCAGGTCGACGTCGGGCGCGACCGGCTTGCCCTTCTGGTGGACCTTGAGGATCTCCAGACGGCCCTGCATGTCCGGGCGGTCGACCGCGATCTGACGGTCGAAGCGGCCGGGGCGCAGCAGCGCGGGGTCGAGGATGTCGGGCCGGTTCGTGGCGGCGATGAGGATCACGCCGCCCTTCACGTCGAAGCCGTCCATCTCGACGAGCAGCTGGTTCAGGGTCTGCTCACGCTCGTCGTGTCCACCGCCGAGGCCGGCGCCGCGATGGCGGCCGACCGCGTCGATCTCGTCGACGAAGACGATCGCCGGGGCGTTCGCCTTGGCCTGCTCGAAGAGGTCGCGCACCCGGGAGGCGCCGACGCCGACGAACATCTCGACGAAGTCGGAACCGGAGATCGAGTAGAAGGGGACGCCCGCCTCGCCGGCGACGGCGCGTGCGAGCAGGGTCTTGCCGGTGCCGGGCGGCCCGTACAGGAGCACACCCTTGGGGATCTTGGCGCCGACGGCCTGGAACTTCGCCGGTTCCTGGAGGAACTCCTTGATCTCGTGGAGTTCCTCGACGGCTTCGTCCGAACCGGCGACGTCGGCGAACGTCGTCTTCGGGGTGTCCTTGGTGATGAGCTTGGCCTTGGACTTCCCGAAGTTCATGACTCGGGAGCCGCCGCCCTGCATCTGATTCATCAGGAACAGGAACACGACCACGATGAGGACGAAGGGGAGCAGGGACAGCAGGATCCCGACGAAAGCGTTCTGCTTCGTCGGCGAGACCGTGTAGCCGTCCGGAATCTGCTTGTCCTGGTACTTGGTCTGCAGCGTGTTGGCGATGGTCACGCCCTGGTCGCCGATGTAGCTCGCCTGGATCTTCGAGCTGTCCTTGACCTTCTCGCCGTCCTTGAGCGTGACCTTGATGGTCTGCTCGTCACCGGTGGTGAGCTTGGCCGACTCGACCTTGTTGTCGTTGATCGCTGCAATGACCTGGCCTGTGTCCACCGTCTTGTAGCCGCCGGACGAGCCGACGACCTGCATCAACACGACCACGGCAAGGACGGCCAGCACGATCCACATGACCGGCCCACGGAAGTATCGCTTCACGTCCATCCATACGGAGCGGTGTCGCCCCGTCCCTCCTGCCATAGTGAGTTTGATAAGACAGTTCTTCTGACGGTACCCCAGCTTCGTCACGCAAAGCCGCACGGAACGGCTGGCGCACCCGTCTGCATGCTCCAACGGCGCGAGGCCCGCCGGGGTTCCCGATCTTCCCAAAGGGCTTGCGCCCTTCGGGTTTCAGCCGCCGTAGACGTGCGGCGCGAGCGTACCCACGAACGGGAGGTTGCGGTACTTCTCGGCGTAGTCCAGCCCGTAGCCGACGACGAACTCGTTGGGGATGTCGAACCCGACCCACTCGACGTCGATGGCGACCTTGGCCGCCTCGGGCTTGCGCAGCAGGGTGCACACCTTGAGGGAGGCGGGCTCGCGCGAGCCGAGGTTGGACAGCAGCCAGGACAGGGTCAGGCCGGAGTCGATGATGTCCTCGACGATCAGGACGTGCTTGCCCTTGATGTCGGTGTCGAGGTCCTTGAGGATCCGCACCACTCCGGAGGACTGGGTGCCCGCGCCGTAGGACGACACGGCCATCCAGTCCATGGTGACGGGGGTGGACAGGGCCCGGGCGAGGTCGGCCATGACCATCACCGCGCCCTTGAGGACGCCGACGATGAGCAGATCCTTGCCCGCGTACTCCGCGTCGATCTTCGCGGCCAGACCAGCCAGCTTCGCGTCGATCTCTTCCTTGGTGATGAGCACCTCTTTGAGGTCGGTGCCCATGTCTTTCGCGTCCACCCGCATCACTTTCGGTTGTCCCACCGGCCGCCGGAACCGCCCACGACCACGTAAGCGGTCCTGCCGGAGGGCCCGGATTCAGCCTTGCCGAATCACCAGTCTGCCACCCTGGCGCTGAGCGACGACTTTGCCAGGGAGATTGATGACCCCCTGGCCGCGCCAGCCGGTGATCAGCCGGTCGACCTCTTCGATGTGCCGGGCGAAGAGCGAACCGGCGGGAGCGCCCGCCTCGATCGCGGCGCGGCGCAGGATCCGGCGGCGTACGGCGGGCGGCAGGGCGTAGAGCTTGGCGCACTCCAGGAGGCCGGACGCGTCGCGCACGGAGGACTCGGCCTGGCCGGCCCAGGCGTCGAGGGCGTCGGCGTCGTCGCGGGAGAGCTGGGCCGTGCGGGCCAGGGCTTCGACGACGCCCTTGCCGAGGGCCTTCTCCAGGGCGGGCAGGCCCTCGTGGCGGAGCCGGGAGCGCGTGTAGGCCGGGTCGGCGTTGTGCGGGTCGTCCCAGACGGGCAGGGACTGGACCATGCAGGCCTTGCGGGCGGTCTGCCGGTCCAGCTGCAGGAAGGGGCGGCGGTAGCGCCGGGCGGCGCCCGGTCGCCCGGAGACCGCGGCCATTCCTGAGAGGGAGCGGATGCCGGAGCCGCGGGCGAGGCCGAGCAGGACGGTCTCGGCCTGGTCGTCGCGGGTGTGGCCGAGCAGGACGGCGGCGGCGCCGTGGGCTTCGGCGGCTGCGTCGAGGGCGGCGTAGCGCGCGTCTCGGGCGGCGGCCTCGGGGCCGCCCTCGCGGCCCACGGCGACGGCGGTGGAGTCGACGGGGTCGAGGCCGAGTTCGCGCAGCCGCAGGACGACTTCCGCGGCACGCAGGTCGGAGCCGGGTTGCAGGCCGTGGTCGACGGTGACGCCGCCGGCGCGGACGCCGAGCCGGGGGGCCTCGAAGGCGAGGGCGGAGGCGAGCGCCATGGAGTCGGCGCCGCCGGAGCAGGCAACGAGCACGAGCGGCGGGGTCGGGCGCTCGTGCGGGTTCTCGTCGGGGGCGGGGTGGTCGTTGAGGATGTCGTGAAGTACGCGGCGGACCGCCAGGCGTATCGCCGCGACCGCAGGATGGGGACCCATTGTCCGGTTCCCTTCATGAAGTTTTCGGGGGTTAGCCCGAGGTTCGGTCACTCAGAGTGTGTAGATGGTGACAGAACCGGGCCGTTCCCTGAGCATTGCACGCCTACCCAGGGCCCACGGTCCCTCGGACGGGTGATTGCGGGGGCGTTCTCCTGCCGGCGGCCGGATTCGGTTCCCGCCCGTTCCGGCGGCTCACGACTCGGCCTTGCGGTGCACTCGCGCGACCCACTCCGCCGGCTTGGCGATCTCGGCCTTGGTCGGAAGTGTGTTCGGAGAGGTCCACACCCGGTTGAAGCCGTCCATGCCGACCTCGTCGACGACGGCCCGCACGAAGCGTTCGCCGTCCCGGTACTGCTTGAGCTTGGCGTCCAGGCCGAGCAGCCTGCGCAGGGCGATGTCCAGCCGGGAGGCGCCCTTGGCGCGGCGTTGCTGGAACTTCTCGCGGATCTCGGCGACGGTCGCCACGACTTCCGGGCCCACGCCGTCCATGACGAAGTCGGCGTGGCCCTCCAGGAGGGACATCACGGCGGTGAGGCGGGCGAGGATCTCGCGCTGGGCGGGCGTCTGCACGAGTTCGACCAGGGAGCGGCCCCCGTCGTCCTCCTCACCCTCGGGGCGGCCGCCGGCGAGGGACTGGGCGGCTTCGCGGACGCGTTCCAGGAAGGTCATGGGGTCGACGTCGGTCTCGCCCAAGAACGACTGGATCTCACCCTCCAGGTGGTCTCGCAGCCAGGGGACGGCGGAGAACTGCGTGCGGTGCGTCTCCTCGTGGAGGCACACCCAGAGGCGGAAGTCGTGCGGATCCACGTCGAGTTCGCGTTCCACGTGGACGATGTTCGGCGCGACGAGCAGCAGGCGGCCGCCGCCGTTCGCTCCGGCGGGGAGTTCGCGGGTGGCGGGGGCGAAGGTCTCGTACTGACCGAGGACGCGGGACGACAGGAAGGACAGCAGCATGCCGAGTTCGACGCCGGTGACCTTGCCGCCGACGGCGCCGAGGACAGCGCCGCCGGGGGTGTTGCCGCGTCGTTCCTGCATCTTCTCCAGGAGGGGTTTGAGGATCTCGCGGAAGCCGGCGACGTTCGCCCGCACCCAGCCCGGACGGTCGACGACGAGGATGGGCGTGTCGTGGATGTCCTCGGTGCCCATACGAGTGAAGCCCCGGACGTGTTGCTCCGAGGCCTTGGCGTGTCGGCGCAGTTCCGCGACGACGGCACGTGCTTCGTCGCGGCTGACCTCCGGTCCCGGCCGTACGAGCCGGGTCGCGGTCGCCACCGCGAGATTCCAGTCGACCATCCCTGATGAGGCAGCGCCACCGATGCTCGTCATGCGTCAACCGTACGTGAGCGCCGCCTCGGAGGGCAGGCCACGGGAGGCCGGTCAGGGAGATGTCAGGGTCGGGCCCGGAGCCGGTTCGGGGGCGACGGGGCTCAGCGGCAGCCGCACCCGGCCAACGCCGTGGCCGCCCTGTCCAGCGCCGCCTGGGCCGCCGCCGGGTCGGTCGTGCCGGCGGCCATGAGGGCGAAGGCGAGCAGCCGGCCGTCCTGGTCGACGACGGTGCCGGCGAGGGTGTTGACGCCGGTCAGGGTGCCGGTCTTGGCACGGACGACGCCGGCCGCGCCGTCGGCGTAGCGGCTGGTGAGGGTGCCGGTGAAGCCCGCGACCGGCAGGCCGGTGAGGACGGGGCGCAGGTCGGGGCGGCGGGGGTCGCCTGCCTTGACCAGCAGGGCCGTCAGCAGGTCGGCGGTGAGCCGGTCCTGGCGGTCGAGGCCGCTGCCGTCCTTGAAGCGGGCGCCCGCCATGGGCAGTCCGAGCTTCTTCAACTGGGCCTGGACCGCTTTGCCGGCGCCGGCGAAGTCGGCACGGACGCCGGTGGCGACGGCGGTCTGGCGGGCGAGGGCCTCGGCGATGTCGTTGTCGCTGTTGGTGAGCATCCGCTCGACCAGGGCGGACAGCGGGGGCGAGGAGACCGTCGCGAGGCTCTGCGCGCGCGTGGTGGCCTTGGAGGGGCCGGGGGCCGTGGTCTTGACGCCGGCCGCCTCGAGGAACTCCGCGAAGGTGGCGGTCGCCTCGGCGGCCGGGTCGCTCACGCGGGCTGCCGGGCCGCTGTCGGAGACGTCGGTGCGGCCCTCGTCGGCGCTCAGGGCGGTGACGGGGGCGAGGTTGGGGTTGACCCCGATGGGGTGAATCTGCGTGCCGGCGTACAGGGTCGTGTCGTACGAGAGCGTCACGCGGGTGAGTCCGCGCTTCTTCAGGGCGGCGGCGGTGGAGGTGGCGAGGGTGCGCAGGCTCGCCCAGCCGCCGGTGCCCGCGCGGGCCGTGAGGGTGGGGTCGCCGCCGCCGACGAGGACGAGTTCCCCGGTGTCGGGTTCCAGCGCGGCACGGGTGGTGAAGCGGTGTTCGCCGCCCATCGCGGAGAGCGCGGCGACCGCGGTGGCGATCTTCGTGGTGGAGGCCGGGGTGAGCGCCTGGTCGGCTCCGGCGCCGTAGAGGCGCTTGCCGGTGGCGACGTCGACGACGGCGGCGGTGTGCTGGGCGCCGAGGGCCGGATCGCCCAGGAGGGGGCCCAGGACGCCCGTGAGGCCGGTGCCGCCGGGAAGGGCGTCGGGGGCGGATTTCACGGTGTCGCCGCCTCCTCCGCCGACGAGCGCGGTGAGGACGGAGGCGGCGCTCGGCGCGGGCCGGGGAGCTCCGGCCGCCGTGTCGGACGTACCGGACGAATCGTCCGGGCGGCCGTGATCTGTGCCACCCGTCCGTTCCAGGGCGGCGACCCGGTCCCGCTCGGCCGTACGCTGACCGCTGGAGTCCCAGGGTCCGGCGGCGGTCACCACGACCGCGGTCAGCGCCAGCCCGGCGGTCGCCGCACCCGCGGTGTACTGCCACGTCCGGGCGTTCGGACCGGCCTTCGTGATCCGCGCGAGCTGCGGGCGCGCCGCCTGCACGAGTCGCTCGACCTGCGGCTTCGCGGTCGCCGCCAGGTGCGTGAGGCGGGGCCGTACGACTCCTGCGGCCCGTGCCAGACGTGGTCGTACGGCGTCCGCGACCCGCACCACATGCGGTCTCGCGGTCCGCCAAGGCCTCAGCTCTGGCACGAACACCAGCCCCTTTCGCGATCACACACCTGCGTGAGGGACACTTAACCACCAGAACTATGTGTTGATCATGGAGGAGCCACCGGTGGAGTTCGACGTCACGATCGAGATTCCGAAGGGTTCGCGGAACAAGTACGAGGTGGACCACGAGACCGGTCGGATCCGCCTGGACCGTCGACTCTTCACCTCGACCGCCTACCCGACCGACTACGGCTTCGTCGAGAACACTCTCGGCGAGGACGGCGACCCGCTGGACGCGCTGGTCATCCTGGACGAGCCGACCTTCCCGGGCTGCCTCATCCGCTGCCGCGCGATCGGCATGTTCCGGATGACCGACGAGGCCGGCGGCGACGACAAGCTGCTCTGCGTCCCGTCGACCGACCCGCGCGTGGAGCACCTGCGCGACATCCACCACGTGTCGGAGTTCGACCGCCTGGAGATCCAGCACTTCTTCGAGGTCTACAAGGACCTGGAGCCCGGCAAGTCCGTCGAGGGCGCCGACTGGGTCGGCCGTACCGACGCCGAGGCCGAGATCGAGCGGTCCTACAAGCGTTTCAAGGACCAGGGCGGTCACTGAGGATTCGCGGTGTGAAACGCCTGCGCAGAGGTAGGTGAAGGGCTGCACGCATGCGCGTGCGGCCCTTTCGCGTGTCTGTGCGCATACTGAGGCCAACGGAAGGTGTCGTTCCAGGGAGCGTTGCTGAGTGTCGGAGGCGGAGGACCGCAAACCGCAGTCGGACGAGGCGAGGAGTGTCTTCGACCCCGAGATCACGTCCGAGTTCGCGATCCCGGCGGGTCTGGCCGTCGCCAGAGGGGGAGGCGAACCGGAGACCACGTCGGAGTTCGCCGTCCCGGCGGGGCTGGACGTGGCCCAGCCGGCCGCCGGAGACAGCGAGGGGTCGGCGTTCAGTCCGCCGAGCACGTACAGCGCCCGGCAGGCCCCGGCCGCCTTCACGCCGGCCGGCGGCGTCCCGGTCGTGAGCCTGATCAAGGACCTGCCCTGGCAGGACCGGATGCGCACCATGCTGCGGATGCCGGTGGCCGAACGGCCCGCGCCGGAGGCGGGGCCGAAGGCGGCGGAGGAGGAGGGGCCCGCCGTCCCCAGGGTGCTCGACCTGACGCTGCGCATCGGCGAGTTGCTGCTGGCGGGCGGGGAGGGCGCCGAGGACGTGGAGGCCGCGATGTTCGCGGTGTGCCGCTCCTACGGACTCGACCGCTGCGAGCCCAACGTCACCTTCACCCTGCTGTCGATCTCGTACCAGCCGTCCCTGGTGGAGGACCCCGTGACGGCGTCGCGGACGGTGCGCCGCCGGGGCACCGACTACACGCGTCTGGCGGCCGTCTTCCGGCTCGTGGACGACCTGAGCGACACGGAGAGCCATCTCTCGCTGGAGGAGGCCTACCGGCGGCTCGCGGAGATGCGCCGTAATCGGCACCCCTACCCGACCTGGGTGCTGACCTCGGCGAGCGGGCTGCTCGCGGGCGCGGCCTCGGTGCTGGTCGGCGGCGACCTGGTCGTGTTCGTGGCGGCGATGCTCGGCGCGATGTTCGGCGACCGGCTGGCGTGGCTGTGCGCGGGGCGCGGACTGCCGGAGTTCTACCAGTTCCTGGTCGCCGCGATGCCCCCCGCCGCGATAGGCATCGCGCTGACGCTGTCCCACGTCGACGTGAAGGCGTCCGCGGTCATCACGGGTGGTCTGTTCGCGCTGCTGCCCGGGCGGGCGCTGGTGGCGGGCGTCCAGGACGGTCTGACCGGGTTCTACATCACCGCGGCCGCCCGGCTGCTGGAGGTCATGTACTTCTTCGTGGGCATCGTGGCGGGGGTGCTGGTGATGCTCTACGTCGGGGTGCAGCTCGGCGCGCATCTCGATCCCGACGCGGCCCTGGGCGTCACGAAGCGGCCGCTGTGGCAGATCGGTGCGTCGATGCTGCTGTCGTTGACGTTCGCCGTGCTGCTGCAGCAGGAGCGGTCCACCGTGGTCGCCGTGACCCTCAACGGCGGTGTCGCCTGGTCGGTGTACGGCGCGATGCGCTACACCGGCGAGATCTCGCCCGTCGCGTCCACGGCCGTGGCGGCCGGGGTGGTCGGCCTGTTCGGGCAGTTGCTGGCGCGCTACCGGTTCGCCTCCGCGCTGCCGTACACGACGGCCGCGATCGGGCCGCTGCTGCCGGGTTCGGCGACCTACTTCGGGCTGCTGGCCATCGCGCAGAGCAAGGTGGACGCGGGGCTGGTGTCGATCACCAAGGCGGCGGCGCTGGCGATGGCGATCGCGATCGGGGTGAACCTGGGGTCCGAGGTGTCCCGGATGTTCCTGCGGATCGGCTCTTTGGAGAAGCGGCGGGCCGCCAAGCGGACGAGGGGTTTCTGAACCCCCCGTCCTTCCGCGCCGCTTCTAGTAGCCCTGGTCGCCGTAGGGGTACTGGCCGTTGTGGCCGTTGTGCTGGGCCCCGTACGGCTGTTCCTGCTGCTGCTGCGGCTGCTGCCCTTGCGGCTGCTGTTGCTGCTGCGGCCAGTCGTCCTGTGGGTGCCGCTGCCGCGGCTGCTGGGGGTAGGGCTGCTGTTGCGGGTACTGCTGCGCGCCGTAGTAGTCGTCCTGCCGGCCTTGGCGGCTGAAATCCCCGCCGTGGTTCTGACCGTTGTCCTGGCCGTGATCCTGGCCGTAGTGGTGGTCCTGGCCGTGGTTGTTGCCGTGACCGTAGCCCTGGTCCTGGCCGTGGTTCTGCTGTCCCTGGTGGCCGTAGGGGTACTGCTGGTCGTGCTGGTCGATCCGGCGGAGCTGGGTCGTCGCGTCGTCCATGACCGGGTGCTGGTGCTGGGGCCGGTGCTGCTCGGGAGCCTGCGCCGGGGCCTGCGACGCGCTCTTGCCGGACTTGGAGCGGGCCCTCATGAACTCGATGACGATCGGGACCACGGAGAGCAGCACGATCAGGATGAGCATCAATTCGATGTTCTTCTTGACGAAGCCGATGTTGCCCAGCCAGGAGCCGAGCAGAGTGACGCCCGCGCCCCACAGCACGCCGCCGATGACGTTGAAGGTCAGGAAGGAGCGGTAACGCATGCCGCTGACGCCGGCGATGATCGGCGTGAAGGTGCGCACGATGGGCACGAAGCGGGCCAGGATCAGGGACTTCGGGCCGTGCTTCTCGAAGAACTCGTGCGCCTTGGTGACGTTCTCCTGCTTGAAGAGCCGGGAATCCGGCCGTTTGAAGAGCGACGGTCCGACCTTCTTGCCGAACATGTAGCCCGCCTGGTCGCCCAGGATCGCGGCGACGCAGATCAACGCGACCGCGCCCCACAGCGGGAAGTCCAGCTGGTTGGACGTGATCAGCAGACCCGCGGTGAACAGCAGGGAGTCACCGGGCAGGAAGAACCCGATCAGCAGGCCGGACTCCGCGAACACGATGAGCAGCAGACCCCAGATGCCGTAGGTGTCGAGCAGACGGTCGGGGTCCAGCAAGCTCGGTCCGAGGGCGATCGTCGTCACGCTTCCGGGCTCCTGACGGGTGGGGGAACGTACAGCGTCCATGGTGCAGCCGCACAAAGCTATCAACGGACTGCGCCGGCCCCAGGTTCCACGGACGTCTCCGGGATGCGCTGTGCGCCCTCCGGGGCGAAGCTGTGAGCCATGGGCATCGATGATTACGGCGGCGGGCAGGGCCCCCAGTCGGACGTACTGGTCGTCACCACGAACGACGTGCCCGGATTCCGGGTGCAACAGGTCATCGGCGAGGTCTTCGGGCTGACGGTGCGCTCACGGCATCTGGGCAGTCAGATCGGCGCGGGCCTGAAGTCGATGATCGGCGGTGAGCTCAAGGGTCTGACCAAGACCCTGGTGGAGACCCGCAACCAGGCGATGGAACGGCTGGTCGAGCAGGCACGCGCGCGGGGAGCCAACGGCGTGCTGATGTTCCGCTTCGACGTGACCGAGGCGGCCGACGTGGGCACCGAGGTGTGCGCCTACGGCACCGCCGTGGTCCTGGCCCGGGAGTAGCCCCGGACCAGGATCGTCAGATCGTCGCTCACCCCGTACGCCGGGCCGCGTTCGCCAGGATCGCCTCCTTGAGGTGTTCGGCGAGGCCCGGGTGCATGGCGTCGTAGAACGCCTTGAAGCGCTCGTCGGAGACGTACATCTCACCCAGGCAGCGGTGCATCTCGTAGGGACAGTCGTAGTACCAGGCGCTGATGTGCCGGCGGTGTTCCTCGGCCAGGTCCATGGCCGCGTCGCCGGTCGCCGGCTCCCCGGCGGCCACCAGGGCGGAGTAACGCCCGCTCCAGTCGTCGACCTCGGCCTGCAGGCGCTTCCAGTCGTCCTTGGTGTAGCGGGCGACGCGGCGCTGCGACTCGGCGTACTCCTCGGTGCCGCCCCAGCGCTGTTCGGCCTCCTCGGCGTACTGACCGGGGTCCTTGTCGCCGAAGACCTCGAACCGTTCCTCGGGCGTGAGGTTGATGCCCATCTTGCGTGCCTCCATGGCGTGTTCCACGGCCGCGGCCATCTTCTGCAGCCTCTCGATCCGGGCGGTCAGCAGTTCGTGCTGCCGGCGCAGGTGCGCGCGCGGGTCGGCCGCCGGATCGTCGAGCAGGGTCGCGACGTCCTCGAGCGGGAAGCCGAGCTCGCGGTAGAACAGGATCTGCTGCAGCCGGTCGAGGTCGGCCTCGTCGTAGCGCCGGTGGCCCGCGTGGCTGCGCCCGCCGGGGACGAGCAGGCCGATGTCGTCGTAGTGGTGCAGCGTGCGCACCGTGACACCGGCGAATCCGGCGACCTGTCCTACGGAGTAGCTCACTTCGTCCGCTCCCTTCTCGGTACGCGCTCCACGGTGCGTCCTCACGCCGCGTGAGGTGCAAGCCGCTTTCCCCGGGTGCCTGCGCCCGGATGTCATGTCCGTTTCGTCTGCTTATCGTGAGCCCGTGGCCCAGGACACCTCGCGGCGTGCGCCCGCCCATCCGGCGACGCCGGCGCGCGCCCTGCTGCCGTCGATCCTGCCCGCTCTGCTGATCGGGGTGCTGGCCAGCGCGCTGCTCCTGCTGGTGGAGGGGGCGGCCGAACGGCTGCAGCACGTGCTGTGGGCCACGCTGCCGGACGCGCTGGACGTCGGCCGCTACTCGGTGCTGTGGATGCTCGTCGTCCTCACCGGGACCGGGGTGACGGTGGGGCTGGTGGTGTGGCGGGCGCCGGGGCACGCGGGCCCCGATCCGGCCACGATGGGGCTGGACGCGCGCGTGCTGGCCCCGGCGGTGCTCCCCGGGCTGCTGGTGGCGACGGCGCTGATGCTGGCGGGCGGCCCGAGCCTGGGTCCGGAGAACCCGATCATCGCCGTCAACGTGGGACTGGCCGTCTGGCTGGGAGGACGGGCGCTGCCGCGGGCGCCGGGCGCGTTGTGGGTGATGCTCGCGGAGGCGGCGACCATCGGCGCGCTGTTCGGCACGCCGGTGGCGGCGGCGCTGCTGATCTCCGAGGCGCTGGCCGGGCGGCAGAGCGAGGGACCGCTGTGGGACAACGTCTTCCCGCCGCTGGTCGCCGCGTCGGCCGGCTCGATGACGACCACCCTCGTGGCCCATCCGGCCTTCGACCTGGGTCTGCCCGGGCTCGACCGGCCCGGGTGGGGCGATCTGCTGGCGGCTCTCGTGATCGCCTCGGCGGGCGCGCTGCTGGCCTTGTGCGCCGTCCGCGCGTTCCCGTACGTCCACGGCGCGTTCGCGCGGCTGCGGCACCCGATGCTGATGCTGCCGCTCGGCGGTGTCGTCCTGGGCCTGCTGGGGGCCCTGGGCGGCCGTCTGACGCTCTTCAAGGGGCTGGACGAGGTCGGGGAGCTCGCGGCCGATCCCGACGGCTGGTCGGCCGGTCGGTTCGCCACGATGACGGTGGTGAAGCTGGCCGCGCTGCTCGTCGCCGCGTCCTGCGGTTTCCGCGGCGGCCGGATCTTCCCGGCCGTGTTCGTGGGGACCGCCTTCGGTCTGACCGCCCATGCGCTCGTGCCGGACGTCCACCCCTCGGTGGGCGTGGCGGCCGGAGTGCTGGGCGTTCTCCTGGCCATCACCCGGCAGGGCTGGGTGAGTCTCTTCGTCGCCGCCGTCCTGGTGGCCTCGGCGTCGATCACCGCCCTGCTCTGCATCGCCACGCTGCCGGCCTGGCTGCTGGTGACAGGGCGGCCGCAGATGCAGCTGCGCGCGGACGGAACTTCGGTCCACTGACCCCCGTTCGATCTCTGAGGAGGCATTCCATGCCGTTGCACAAAGGTCCCCAGAAGCCCGACGAGCGCCCACTGTCCGTCAATCCCTTCTACGGCGAGGCGGATCCGGTCGGCGGCATGATCGAGGCGCCGCCCAAGCACCGGCTGCCGGACGGCCCGACGCCCCCGTCGACGGCGTACCAGCTGGTACGCGACGAACTCATGCTGGACGGCAACGCGCGCCTGAACCTGGCCACGTTCGTGACCACGTGGATGGAGCCGCAGGCCGGCGTCCTGATGGCGGAGTGCCGGGACAAGAACATGATCGACAAGGACGAGTACCCGCGCACCGCCGAGCTGGAGCGGCGCTGTGTGGCGATGCTCGCCGACCTGTGGAACGCGCCCGACCCGGCCACCGCCGTGGGCTGTTCGACGACCGGGTCGAGCGAGGCGTGCATGCTCGCCGGGATGGCCCTGAAGCGGCGGTGGGCGCGGCGCAACGCCGACCGGTACCCGGGTGCGCGTCCGAACCTCGTGATGGGGATCAACGTCCAGGTCTGCTGGGAGAAGTTCTGCAACTTCTGGGAGGTCGAGGCCCGTCTCGTCCCCATGGAGGGTGAGCGCTTCCACCTCGACCCCCAGCTCGCGGCCGAGCTGTGCGACGAGAACACCATCGGGGTGGTCGGCATCCTCGGGTCCACCTTCGACGGGTCCTACGAGCCGATCGCCGAGCTGTGCGCGGCGCTCGACGCCCTGCAGGAGCGCACCGGTCTGGACGTCCCGGTGCACGTCGACGGCGCGTCCGGCGCGATGATCGCCCCCTTCCTCGACGAGGACCTGGTGTGGGACTTCCGCCTCCCGCGCGTGGCGTCCATCAACACCTCGGGGCACAAGTACGGCCTGGTGTACCCGGGAGTCGGCTGGGCGCTGTGGCGTGACAAGGAAGCCCTGCCGGAGGAGCTCGTGTTCCGCGTGAACTACCTGGGCGGCGACATGCCCACGTTCGCGCTCAACTTCTCCCGCCCGGGCGCCCAGGTCGTCGCGCAGTACTACACGCTGCTGCGACTCGGCCGTGAGGGCTACCGGGCCGTGCAGCAGTCCACGCGGGACGTGGCCGGCCGCCTGGCCGGGCAGGTGGAGGCGCTCGGCGA
Organism: Streptomyces sp. LUP30; assembly: GCF_001746365.1. Classification (GTDB taxonomy): domain Bacteria; phylum Actinomycetota; class Actinomycetes; order Streptomycetales; family Streptomycetaceae; genus Streptomyces. Next base: position 289,791 of record NZ_MJAJ01000007.1, on the reverse strand, counting down.
CTTCCGGCTCCTCACCCGGGGCGACGAACTGCCGGTGTTCGCCTTCACCACGGCCGAGGGCGTGGAGTCGTACGACGTCTTCGACGTCTCCCGCCGGATGCGCGAGAGCGGCTGGCTGGTGCCCGCGTACACCTTCCCGGCGAACCGGGAGGACCTGTCCGTGCTGCGGGTCGTGTGCAGAAACGGCTTCTCGGAGGACCTCGCCGAGATGTTCGTGGAGGACCTGACCCGACTGCTGCCGGAGCTGCGACGGCAGTCGGGCCCGGCGACCCGGGACAAGGGGGCGGCGACGAGTTTCCACCACTAGGAACCACCGGGAGGCCGCCAAGAGGCCGCTCGGAGGCCGCCGGGAGGCAACAGGGCCGGGGGCTCCGGGGCGTCAGCGGCTCATGCGGGCGAACTTCCGCACCGCCAGCGGGAAGAAGACCGCCAGCAGGGCCAGCGGCCAGCCGACCGCGGCCCACACGTGCCCGGGATCGGCGCCCGACCCTCCGAACAGGTCCCGTACGGCCGTCGCCGTGCGGGACATGGGGTTCCACTCGACGGCCGCCCCCAGCCAGCCGGGCATCGCCCCGGGGGCGGCCAGGGCGTTGGAGAGGAAACCGACCGGCCAGACCAGGATCTGCACGGCCTGCACCATCTCCGGCCGGCCGGCCACCAGCGCCAGATGGATGCCGATCCACAGCATCGCGAAACGGAAGAGGAGGAGCAGCGCCATCGCGCCCAGGAAGGCGTCCGGCGTCCCGCGCGGCCGCCAGCCCAGGGCGAGCCCGACCGCGACCAGTACGGCCAGGCTCACGGCCGACTGGAGCATGTCGGCGGCCGACCGGCCCACCAGGACCGCGCCGTCCGCCATCGGCAGCGCGCGGAAGCGGTCGATGACGCCCTTGTTCAGATCCTGGGTGACGGCGAGCATGGTGCCCTCCAGGCCGAACGCCATCGTCAGCGCGAGCATGCCCGGCATCAGGTAGTCCAGGTAGTCGCCGCTCACCCCCCGGCCGCCTCCGACCAGATAGCCGAACATCAGCAGCAGCATCACCGGGAACACGAGCCCGACGACCAGCCGGCCGGGCTGCCGCGCCCAGTGGGCGAGTTCGCGCCGGGTCATGGTCCAGGAATCGGTCAGCGCGAAGGCGTTCACACGGTCTCCTTCGTACGGTCGTCCCGACCGGTGAGGTGCAGGAAGACCTCGTCCAGCGTGGGGCGGCGCAGGGCCACGTCCTCGGCCTCGACGCCGGCCGCCTCCAGCGCGCGGACGACGCCGGAGAGGGCGGCCATACGGTCGGTGACCGGCGCGCTGAGCAGGCGGCGGTCGGCGTCGACGGTGACGTCCTCCTTCGGCAGGGGCAGCAGGGCGACGGCCGCGCCCAGCAGACCCGGGTCGCGCAGGACGACGTCGATGCGGTCGCCGCCGGTCAGCGCCTTGAGTTCGTCCGCCGTGCCGTCGGCGATCATCCGGCCTCGGTCCACGACGCCGATGCGGTCGGCGAGTTGGTCGGCCTCTTCCAGGTACTGGGTGGTGAGCACGACCGTCGTCCCGCCGCCCGCCAGTGAACGGACCGCGGACCAGACCTCGGCGCGCCCTCGTGGATCGAGGCCGGTGGTGGGCTCGTCCAGGAAGAGGACCTCCGGGTCGGCGCCGCCGCGGCCGCCGATGAGGGAGGCCGCCAGGTCGAGGCGGCGCCGCATGCCTCCGCTGTAGGCGCGCACCGGCTTGCGGCCGGTGGCGGCGAGGTCGAAGCGCTCCAGGAGTTCGCCGGCCCGCCCGCGCGCGGCGCGGCCGCCCAGGTGGTGGAGGCGGCCGAACAGCTCCAGGTTCTGCCGACCGCTCAACTCCTCGTCCAGGGCGGCGTACTGGCCGAGCAGGCCGATGCGCGCCCGGACCTCCCGGGCCGCGCGGACCACGTCGTGGCCGGCCACCTCGACGCGCCCGGCGTCCGGCCGCAGCAGCGTGGACAGGATCCTGACCAGTGTGGTCTTGCCCGCACCGTTCGGGCCGAGCACGCCGTGGACGGCGCCCCGGGCCACCGTGAGGTCGAGCCCGTCCAGCGCCCGGGTCCCGCCGTACCTCTTGCGCGCGCCCTCGACGGCGATCGCGTGTGCCGGATCAGCCATGGCGGTCCTCCACCCCTCTCCCGTTCTAGTCAAATTTGACTACACCGCCAAGGTAACGCCACCGATCCAGCTCGTCAAACTTGATTAGTGAGCGTCTCCCGGATGCCGCTCCCCCGTGGCGTACGGGTTGTCCTCGCCCTCCCTCAGCACCCCCACGAACGGCTCGCCCTCCCCCGCGAAGGTGTACGCCCCGCCCTCGATGCGCGCGATCAGACCGCGGGTCCACTCGGCCTCGCCGTCGGCCGTGTGGATCCAGAGGTTCATGATCTCGCCGATGTGGCCCAACTGCTCGGGGCCCTCCTCGGGGACGTAGTGCGCGGTGACGGCGGAGCGCCACGCCTCGATGCCGCGGATGCGCTCCTCCAGCAGCGCCACGGCCTCCGCGCGCGGGAGGTCCAGCATGAACCCGATGGCCGCCGACTTCACGTCGGTCTTCTGGTCGTACGAGGTCAGCGCGTCGCGCAGCAGCCGGAAGTACTCCTCGGCGCCGGTCTCGGTGATCTCGTACTCGGTGCGCGGCGGGCCGCCCGCGGTGGACGGGGCCGTCTCGTGCTCACGCAGCAGTCCCTGCTTGGCCATCTGCTTCAGGGCGTGGTAGATCGAGCCCGGCTTGGCGTTGGACCACTCGTGGGCGCCCCAGTACTCGAGGTCGCCGCGCACCTGGTAGCCATGGGCCCGCCCGTGCTGACGCACGGCCCCCAGGACGAGAAGACGGATCGCTGACATGCGCCCAGGTTAGGCGTGGCGGCCGGACGCCCGCGGACCGCCCACCCACCCGGAGCCGGATGGCTTCCCGCCCGCCCGGCCCGGCCGGCGCTCAGAACGGGAACGCGCTGCGGCCGTGCTGGACCGAGATCCACTTGGTGGTGGTGAAGGCCTCCAGGGTCGTCTCGCCGTTGAGGCGGCCGACGCCGGAGTTCTTCTCGCCGCCGAAGGGCACGATCGGCTCGTCGTGCACGGTCGCGTCGTTGACGTGGAACATGCCGGTGACGATCTGCTTGGCGAAGGCCACCCCGCGCTCGACGTCGGCGGTGTGAACGGCGCCGCTCAGCCCGTACGGCGTCTCGTTGACCAGGCGCACGGCCTCCTCCTCACCGTCGAAGGTGTTCACGAACACCACGGGCCCGAAGATCTCCTGCTGAAGGAGCGCGGAGTCGGTGGGGAGGTCGGCCAGGACGGACGGCTCCACCAGGTTGCCGACCGTCGTACCGTGCACCAGCGCGTGCGCGCCCTCACCGATCGCCTGCTCGACGACACCGGACAGGGCCTCCGCCTGCGAGGAGTTGATCACCGGGCCGATGGCGGTCTGCGGGTCGCGCGGGTCGCCGGCCTTGAGGGTGCGCACCTTGGCGACGAACTTCTCGGTGAACTCGTCGGCGATCGCCCGGTCGACCAGGATCCGGTTGGCGGCCATGCATACCTGGCCCTGGTGGACGAAGCGGCTGAACACGGCCGCGTCGACCGCGTAGTCGACGTCGGCGTCGTCCAGGACCACGAACGCGCTGTTGCCGCCGAGCTCGATGACGGTCCGCTTGAAGTGCGAGGCGGCGACCGTCGCGACATGGCGGCCGACCTTGTCGGAGCCGGTGAAGGAGATGACCCGCGGGACCGGGTGCTCGAGGAACGCGTCGCCGATCTCGGCGATGTCGGTCACGACGACGTTCAGCAGACCCGGCGGAAGACCGGCGTCCTCGAAGAGCTTGGCGATCACGGTGCCGCCGGAGACCGGGGTGTTCTGGTGCGGCTTCAGCACCACGCCGTTGCCGAGGGCGAGCGCGGGGGCGACGGACTTCAGCGACAGCAGGAAGGGCACGTTGAATGGGCTGATCACGCCGACCACACCGACCGGCTCGCGGTAGACGCGGTTCTCCTTGCCGTCGATCGGCGAGGGCAGGATGCGGCCCTCGGGGCGCAGCGACAGATGGATCGACTCGCGCAGGAACTCCTTGGCCAGATGGAGTTCGAAGGCGGCCTTGCCGAAGGTGCCGCCGGCCTCGTCGACGAGAAGGGCGCTGATCTCCGCCTCGCGCTCCTCGACCAGGCGCAGCACCTTCTCGAAGACCGCGCGGCGCGCGTAGGCGTTGGTCGCGGCCCACTGCTTCTGCGCCCGGGCGGCGGCCCGGTACGCCTCGTCGACCTCCTCGACCGTGGCTATCGTGATCGAGGCCAGCTTCTCGCCGTCATAGGGATTGATGGTGATGATGTCCCAGGACCCGGTGCCCGGACGCCATGTGCCGTCGATGTACTGCTGGGCCAGGTCGGTGAAGTAAGGCGACATGTGATCCCTCAATCCCCTGCTGCGATCGGCTGCGATCGATCGCCATCACGATCTGATCGCACGTCATCGTACGGCTGATACAGGGGAGTTGGCGGGGACTTCAGCGGCTCGACGGCCCCCGCCGGGGAATCCCTACGACAGCTGGATCAGACCGCGCAGCAGGTCCCGGCTCGCGTCCGGTCCGGGGCTGTCCTGCTGGAGCTCTTCGAGGGCGTGCTCGTACTGGGCGACGTCCTCGCGTTTGTCCAGGTAGAGCGCGCTGGTGAGCTGTTCCAGATAGACGACGTCCTGCAGGTCGGACTCCGGGAAGCTCAGGATCGTGAACGCCCCCGACTCGCCGGAGTGCCCACCGAGGCCGAACGGCATCACCTGCAGGCGCACGTTGGGGCGTTCGGAGATCTCGATCAGATGCTGGAGCTGTCCGCGCATCACCTCGCGGTCGCCGTACGGCCGGCGCAGCGCCGCCTCGTCCAGCACGATGTGGACGTCGGGGGCGTTCTCGGCGACGAGGTACTTCTGCCGCTCCAGCCGCAGCGCCACACGACGGTCGACGTCGGCCGCGGTCGCGCCCTTCATGCCGCGGCTGACCACCGCGTGGGCGTACGCCTCGGTCTGCAGCAGACCGTGCACGAACTGGACCTCGTACGCCCGGATCAGCGCGGCCGCGCCCTCCAGGCCGACGTAGGTGGGGAACCAGTTGGGCAGGACGTCCGAGTAACTGTGCCACCAGCCGGCCACGTTGGCCTCGCGGGCGAGTCCTACGAGCGCCTGGCGCTCCGCGTCGTCCGTGATGCCGTACAGCGTGAGCAGGTCCTCCACGTCCCGGGTCTTGAAGCTCACCCGGCCCAGTTCCATCCGGCTGATCTTCGACTCCGACGCCCTGATCGAGTATCCGGCCGCCTCGCGCGTGATGCCGCGTGTCTCGCGCAGCCTCCGTAGTTGCGAGCCGAGCAGCATCCGCCGCACCACCGATCCGGGCTCTCCCGCGCTCACGTTCGCCAGCCTCCCCAACCGTCTTAAGGGCCGCAGTCTGCCACTAAAACACTCCGAGCAGTACTCGTCCGATTACAGAGATGGAAAGAAGCCAAAGGATACGCGCAGAGCGATGGGTGGGAAGAGTGAGGAGTAAGGAGAAGAAGTGCCCTTGTTGAGCGAGAAGTTGGCGGAAAAAATGGCCAAGAAGCGGTACGGGCGGGTCCATTTCGGTCACGTGCACGTGCATCTGCCCTTGCATCCACAGTGCGCATCGGAAACCATGGTCTCGCGCCACCGCTGCATCGCAACGACCGCGAATCCCGGGAGTGCCTCGCATGGGGACGAATGGATCGACCATGCTCGAGCCGTTACGGCAGGGCCTTCCGCCGCTTGATCCCGCGGCCGTGTCCAACGCCGCCTCCTGCGCACTGCCGACCCGCTTCGAAGCGGTGCGTGAGGCACGGCAGTTCACCAAGAGGACCCTCGGCCAGTGGGACGTGGGCGACTGTCTGGACGACGTCTGCCTGGTCGTCTCGGAGCTGGTCACCAACGCACTGAGACACGGACTGGCCTCCGACGTCGCCCCGCTCGTGCAGGATCACCGGCATCCGCCCGTGCGTCTGCATCTGATGCGGTGGACCGAACGGCTCGTCTGTGCGGTGCGCGACCCCAGCCCCGACAGCCCGCTGCCACGGGAGGGCGAGGACTTCTCGGCCGAGTCGGGCCGGGGCCTCTTCCTCGTCGACTCCTTCGCCGAGAGCTGGGGCTGGCACCCCCTCTCCGGCACCCTGGGCGGCAAGGTCGTCTGGGCGCTGTTCCGACTGCGCACCGCAGCCGAGTGAGGAACCGCGGCGCGTTCTGACGCCGCGGTTCTACGCGCGTTGTGCCGGAGCGGAGAGCTGGCCCGTTGAAGAGACGACGGGGTGGGACGGCCGCGACGACGTCGAGCGTGTCAGCTCGCGATCAGATGGTCGAACTCGCCGTCCTTGATGCCCAGCAGCATGGCCTCGATCTCGGCGCGCGTGTAGACGAGCGCGGGACCGTCGGGGAAACGCGAGTTGCGCACGGCCACGTCACCGCCCGGCAGTCGGGCGAACTCCACGCACGAACCCTGCGAGTTGCTGTGCCGGCTCTTCTGCCAGGCAACCCCGTACAGCTGTGTGGCCGTCATGCCGTTGTACACGTCGTGCCCCCCGTCAACGTGGTGGTCCACAGGTCGCTCCCTGGTGGTGCACTGGCTCGTGCGGCCATTGGTGCCGTTGTCAACTGTCCCGGATCATAGCTCTGTTCACATGCAGTCGCATGAGCAGATGCACGTGCACGCGCGGTGCTTGAGTGGTTACAGCTTTGACGCCTGCTTTACCCGGCCCGTTCCGCTTCGCGGGCCTGTCATGGGCTCTCCGCGAAAGTCGTCCGGATCGAACCATCCGTATATGAGGAACAGACGCTCAGCACGCCCGTCCTGTTCCTTCGACGGGGGAACGGATCGGCCGCGGTCGCACGGAGGGCGCGGCCGGCGCCGGTCCGTAGGACGCCGTTCCGGCGGACTCCCGGCATCCGCTCGGGACCCGGCGCGACTCCCGCGGACCGGATTCGGCGTCGCCCGCGGGTCCGGGAAGTCCGCGCCCGCTCGGGCGTCCCCTGCCCATGGCGTCCACCGACGACGACCGCGACCCCGCCCACGAGGAGCGGAATCGGGCGCGGAATCGGGCGCGGGCGCGAGGCGCGGGCGGCCGGGCGTATGAGCGACGGGTCGGCCGGTCGTCGGTGAGGCGCCGGGCATGTGCGACTCGAAGGGATGGACGGGCGGAGTGAATTCGCTCGTACGAACGGAGGAGCCCGTCCACAGGAACGGCGGAGGCGGGTCTGCGCAGCACGGCGGCCCCCCGACGGGGCGGAGTGGACGGGAGGGGCGCGTACAGGACACATCTTGGCGGAGGCGGGCCGTTCCTCCCGCCCCCTGACCGGAGGATCGGCCGATCCGGGCCCGGGAGGGGGACGCCCCGGGCCGGATCTCGGGACGGTTCAGAGGGCGTCGCGGGAGGGAGAGGGCCCGGGCCGGATCTCGGGACGGGTCAGGGGGCGGTCGCGGACGGGAGGAGCGCCCTCTCCCAACTCCGCAGCAGGTCGCTGGTAGCTTGCTGCGAACCCCCGGACCCTCGGACCCTCCAGGCCCCCGGCCCCTGCGGTCCTCGCGGCCGACGACCGGGCCGGCCGGCTACAGCACAGCTTGGGAGCTAGCAGTGACTTCGGCGATCTTCTCGCGGGGCACGTCCCGTCGGCCGGTGCGGGCCGCGGCCGCGGCCGCCGCGTTGGCGGGCGCGCTCGCCCTGACCGCGTGCAGCGACGACGGCGGGTCCGACGGCTCCCCGGCCACGCCGTCCACGACGGCGACCGCGGACGCCGGCGGCACGAACGCCACGGGCGGCGCGTCGGCATCGGCGTCCGTCTCCCCCTCCGACGAACTGGAGGGGAGCTGGCTCGCCACGACGGACGGCAAGGCCGTCGCCCTGATCGTCACCGGGAAGCAGGCCGCCCTTTTCGTGACCGGCGGGGCGGTGTGCAGCGGCACGGCGGGCAAGGAGGCGGGCATGCGGATGATCCACCTCAAGTGCAGCGCCGGCAAGGACGACCGGTCGACCGGGATGGTCGACTCCGTCGACGCGAAGTCCCTCAAGGTCACCTGGTCGGGCACGGCCGGCAAGGAGACGTTCGCCAAGGCGCAGGGCGGCCAGTGGCCCTCAGGACTGCCCACGCCGGGGCTCGGGTAGCCGAGCCGTCACAGAAACGGGGGGCGCGCGAAGTACCGCCGCACGCGTGCGTGATGATCCATCGAGCACCGTCACGAAACCCTAGGAATCACTCATGCGCGCCGTTCCCATCACCGTCACCGCCCTCGCCGCGGCCCTGCTCCTCACCGCCTGCGGAGGCGGGGACGACAGCGACTCCGGCGGCGACGAGAGCAAGGCCGCCGGCTCGACCGCCCCGACCGGCGGCGCCTGCACCGCCGACGGCCTCGGCCAGGAGGTCGGTCCCGTCGACGCCGCCCCCGCCGCCGGGGACACCGGCAACGTCACCGTCACGCTCACCAACAAGGGTGCGAAGTGCACCCTCAAGGGCTTCCCCAAGGTGGCTCTGCAGGCCGACGGCGCCTCCGCGACCGTGGCCGAGGACGGCGCCGCCGAGGCGCAGGCGCTGACCCTCCCGGCACAGGGGACCGCCTCCTTCACGATCACCTATGTGCGCGGCGAGAAGGGCGGCGACAAGAGCCTCGCCGTCAAGACGGTGAAGTACGGCCTGCCGGACGCCTCGTCCACCGTGAGCTTCGACTGGTCGTACGGCGACGTCGCGCTGAAGAGCAAGGGCAAGCCGGACGCCACGGTGAGCGCCTTCACGCAGGCGGGCGACTGACCTGCGCCGGGAGCGCCGTGGCAACCCGGGGCGTCAGGGCAGCCGGGGCGTCAGGGCGGCCGCCGGGCGGCGTCAGGGCAGCCGGGGCCGGGACCGCATGCGGGCCCGGTCGGCCGCTTCGGCGCCCTCGGTCCAGCCCGCCTCGTCGGTGACACCGCGCAGACGTGTGGACACCGTCTGCGGGAACATCCGGTCCGTCGCCGCGGTGACCGCGACCGCGCGCGTGGCGAGGACCGGCAGCAGATCGTCGTTCACCGTGGTCTCGGCGGCCGCGGCGATCTCGCCGAGGCGGGCGCCTATGCGGTGGGCGTAGGCGGCGAGGAAAGACTGCCGGAAGGTCTTGGTCCGCCTGCGTCCCCCGGCCCGCTGGGCCTCCTCCGCCTTCGCCATCGCGGACTGCGCCTGCACCAGCAACGAGGTGTACAGCAGCTCGACCGTCTCCAGGTCGGCCTCGAATCCGACGACCGTGGAGAAGGCGAAGGACTCGTTCCACACCGCCCGGCAGTGGTTGGCCCCGGCCACCGCGTCCAGCAGCACCGCCTTCGCCTGCTCATAGGGCGGTTCGACGCCGATCCGGCAGGCGCCGGGCGCGTCCGGGTCCGGCGCCTGGGCGTCGAGCAGCGCCTCGTCGACGCTGTGCCGGGCCATCAGCTCCTGCGCCTTCGCGGTGAGCGCCTCGGCCTCCTGCGGGAACCCGGTCGCCTCGGCCTTGGCGAGGAGTGCGCGGATGCGGGTGAGCATGCGCGAGTGCGAGCCCGGCCGGGACTGCCGGTGCGGCTCGCGCTCCTGGAGGGGTTCGAGGGCGGGCAGGCGCAGCAGCAGGCGGTAGAGCTCCAGGACCGCGGTCGCGTACGAGAAACGGTCGGTGGGGGCCGGCGGGTCGGCCGGCAGGTCCGCCAGCTGGTCCGCCCAGCGCCGGCCGCGCGCCCGGTCGTCACGCGCCTGCGCGCGGATCAACGCCGTCGCCAGGCCCACGTGGACGGCGTCCAGCTCGCGGCGCACGATCCGCACCGCGTCCGCGGGCTGCCAGCCCCGTCGCCAGAGCGCCGCGACGAACTCCACGCCCCGGCGCGTGAGTTCCGTGTCGGTCGCGGGGTCGGCGGCGAGGAGCGACGCGCCCGTGTCGAGGGCGGCGTCGGCGCTGTCGTGGAGGGCTGCCCGGAAGGCGCGTTCGACGGTGTCGGCCGGGTTGCTGCTGGTGCTGCTCACCGGTCGATCGTGCCATGGGGACGAAACGGCGCCCACGCGCGGGACGGGCGGGAGCGACACGGAGCGGGGACTCCGTCGGGACGGCGTCGGCACGGCTCCTGTGGGGTGCGGCACGGCTGCTGCGCCGCACAGGGTGGCTCCGCGGCTCCCGCGCGGTCAGTCGCGAATGACAACCTTGGGTTGACGCCCTTCTACTGTCAACCTAAGGTTGACACATGACGAATCAACGCCCCGGCACCACTTCGTCCATCCGTCTCGACGACCTGATCGACGCCATCAAGAAGGTCCACAACGAGCCGCTCGATCAGCTCCAGGACGCCGTCATCGCCGCCGACCACCTCGGCGACGTGGCGGACCACCTCATCGGTCACTTCGTCGACCAGGCCCGCCGCTCGGGCGCCTCCTGGACCGACATCGGCCGCAGCATGGGCGTCACCCGGCAGGCCGCCCAGAAGAGGTTCGTGCCCAAGGAGTCGGCCGACCTCGACGCCAACCAGAACTTCAGCCGCTACACCCCTCGCGCACGCAACGTGGTCATGGCGGCCCACAACGAGTCCAGGGCGGCCGGCAACGCCGAAGGCCTGCCCGCGCACCTGGTGCTCGGTCTGCTGGCCGAACCGTCGGGCCTCGCCGCGAAGGCGATCGCCGAGCAGGGCGTCTCCCCGGAGGCCGTCCGCGAGGCGGCCACCGCCGTGCTCCCGTCGCCCGTCGAGGACCCGCCGGAGCTGGTCCCCTACGGCGCGGACGCCAAGAAGGTCCTCGAACTCACCTTCCGTGAGGCGCTCCGCCTCGGCCACAACTATGTGGGAACCGAGCACCTCCTGCTCGCCCTGCTGGAGCACGAGAACGGCGAAGGCGTGCTCAGCGGCCTCGGCGTCGACAAGGCGGAGACCGAGCGGTTCGTGGCGAAGTCCCTCGCCGAACTGGTGAAGGCGCACGAGGAGGAGGAACGGCACGAGGGCTGAGGAAGGGCCGTTGTCAGACCCCCCTGCCACACTCGCAGCATGGCCGACCGGTGGGCGCTCGCTCCGGCCGAGGACGGTGGCGTGGAGGTCGCCCCCCTCGGCCCCGGCGGGCTGCCCGCCGGTCCGGTGCTGCGGGAACCCGACCTCGCCCGTGCCGTGCGCGAGCGGCCGGACGTCACCCGCTGGGTCTGGCGCTCCACGGCCGAGGTGTATCCACCGCTGCTCGCCGATGGGGTGCGGGTGCAGCGGTGCTACGACGTCGAGGACGCCGAAACCCTCCTGCTGGGCCACGAGGGCCGGTCGGGCGAGCCCCGCTCGGCGGCCGCCGCCCTGGCCCGGCTGCGCGGCGGCCCCGTACCGCCGGATCCGCCGCCGCGCGCTGCCGCACCCGGCGCGCAGTCCCCGCTGTTCGAGCCGCAGGCCGCCGCCCGGCTCCCTCTCGAAGACCTCCTCGCCGTCTACGCCGAGCAGCAGCGACGGCACGAACGCGCGGAACACCCGGCGCGCATGCGACTGCTGACGGCGGCCGAGTCGGCCGGGATGCTGGTGGCCGCCGAGATGAACCGGGCCGGGCTGCCCTGGAGCGCGCAGGTGCACCGTGCGGTCCTGCACGACCTGCTCGGCGACCGCTACACGGGCGGCGGCGAGCCCCGCCGGCTGGCCGAGCTGGCCGACGAGGTGTCGGCCGCCTTCGGCCGCCGGGTCCGCCCCGACCTGCCCGCCGACGTCGTCAAGGCCTTCACCCAGGCCGGGATCAGGGTCCGCTCGACCCGCCGCTGGGAGATCCAGTCCCTCGACCATCCGGCCGTGAAGCCGTTGATCGAGTACAAGAAGCTGTACCGCATCTGGGTGGCCCACGGCTGGTCCTGGCTGCAGGACTGGGTGCGCGACGGGCGGTTCCGGCCGGAGTTCCTCGCGCACGGCACGGTCACCGGGCGCTGGGTCACCAACGGCGGAGGCGCTCTGCAGATCCCCAAGGTCATCCGGCGCGCCGTGGTCGCCGACCCCGGCTGGCGGCTCGTCGTCGCCGACGCCGACCAGATGGAGCCCCGCGTGCTGGCGGCGATCTCCCGCGACCCGGGGCTGATGGAGGTCGCGGGCAGGGAGAGCGACCTCTACCAGTCCGTCTCCGACCGCGCCTTCTCCGGCGACCGCGACCAGGCCAAGCTCGCCGTCCTCGGCGCGGTCTACGGACAGACCTCGGGGGACGGTCTGAAGAACCTCGCGGCACTGCGCCGCCGCTTCCCCCGCGCGGTGGCCTATGTCGACGAGGCGGCCAAGGCCGGCGAGGAGGGCCGCCTCGTACGGACCTGGCTGGGGCGGACCTGCCCACCGGCCGTCCGCAACGGCGACGGAGCATCGGAGGAGGCCGGCATCCCGCTGCCCGAGGACGACTCCGACGGCCCCGGGGCGGGGCACCCGGAGAGGCGGCTGCGAGGCGACGGTGACGCCGAGGGCGACGGACAGGAGTGGGTGCCGGGATACGCCTCGACCAACGCCCGCGCGCGTGGGCGCTTCGCCCGCAACTTCGTCGTCCAGGGCAGCGCCGCCGACTGGACGCTGCTGCTGCTCGCCGCGTTGCGGCAGGCCTGTGCCGGGATGGCGGCCGAGCTGGTCTTCTTCCAGCACGACGAGGTGATCGTGCACTGTCCCGCGGAGGAGGCCGAGACAGTGGCCGCCGCGATCCGCGAGGCGTCCGACCTGGCCGGACGGCTGACGTTCGGGGAGACGCCGGTGCGGTTCCCGTTCACCACCGCGGTGGTGGAGTGCTATGCCGACGCGAAGTAGTCAGACCTGGCCGGCGAGCAGCTTCCTCAGCTCCCCCGTGACCGCCTTCTCGTCCGTCCCGCCCAGCGCGTCGAGCGCCGACCGCCACTCCTCGTGCGCCTGCTCCGCATGTCCCTGCTCCCGCAGCAGCAGACCGTGCTGGTGCCGGGCCAGACCGGCCGTGTAACGGTCGGCACGGGCCTCGGCGCGGCGCAGCAGCTCGGCGCACTCCCCCAGCGCCCGTTCGGCACGGCCCAGCGGACGCAGGGCGCGCACCAGCCCCAGCCGCGTCTGCGACTCGCCGTGCCAGTCGCCGTGCCCGCCGAGAATGCGCAGGCTCTCCTCGAAGTGCGGCAGCGCGGCGGCCGGCTCCCCCAGCGTGAGATGCGCGTAGCCGATGTTGCAGTGCGCCGAGTGCTGCACGATGACGGCCCCGATACCGACCCCGATGGCCAGGGAACGCCGGTGCTGCTCGATGGCGGCGCGCGGATCGGTGTGCTCGTACAGGTTGCCGAGATGGCTGTGGGTGACGGCCTCGCCGTGCGGGTCGCCCAACTGCCGTGAGAACTCCAGGCTCTGGCGCAGCGCAGCCCCCGACTCCTCGTACCGCCCGAGCGCCTCCAGCAGCAGACCCCGGTTGTTGAGGCAGCGCCGGATCCACGAGAGCCGGCCGAGCCGCCGCCAGATGGCCAGGGCCCGGCCGTTGAGGTCGAGGGCGTCGCTCTGGCGGCCGGTCAGGAAGTGCAGGCCGGCGAGGTCGCCCAGCGCGTACGCCTCGGCGGCCGGGTCCCCGAGTCGACGCGCCACCCTCAGCGCGGTCCGCCCGAGCACCTCCATCTCGGCCACACGGCCCCGCCGCTGGAGACAGGGGAAGATCAGGCGCAGGAGCGTCGAGACAAGGGCCGCCTCGCCCGCTTCGGCGGCTGGGGCGGGCGAGCCGTGGGAGGCTGCGTCGGCCGTCGCCTCGGCTCCTGCGGCTCCTGCGGCTCCGGCGACTCCTGCGGCTCCTGCGGCTCCTGCGGCTGCACTGCTCTCCACCAGGGCGACGACGTTCGCCAGCTCCGCATCCGCCCACGCGAAGGCTTCTTCGGGGCCGGCGAAGGGGGGCGCGTCCGCGAGGTACGCCGCGTGGGCGGGCGGCTGCGCCGCGGTCGGCCGACGCCGGTCGTCCAGGTCGAGACCCGCCTCGACGACCGCGACCAGGACACGCTCGGCGACGGCGGCGTACCAGTGGAGTGCGACCGCCCGGGCCCGGGCCTGGGACTGGGACTGGGACTGGGACTGGGACTGGGACTGGATCGACTGCGGCGTCGGCGTCGAGGTCAAGGTCGAGGTCGAGGTCGAGGTGGCGTCGGCCACGGAGTGCGACGCGATGTCGGCCTCCGCGAGTTCGCGGGCGAAGTCACGCACCAGGTCGTGAGGGGTGTATCGGCCGTAGGCACGCTCCTCCAGGAGGGCCACGTCGACGAGACGGTTCAGGGCGGCCTCGGCACGAGGCTCGTCGACGCCGATGAGCCGGGCCAGCAGCGGGACGCCGTACGCCGGCAGGTCGAGCGCGCCGATGCGACGGAGCACCAGGGCCGCGTCCTGGTCGACCTCGCGGCGGGAGACGGCGAGCGCGTCGTGTGCCACGGCCAGGGAACGGCGGACGCTGAGGTCGTCGTACTCCAGATGCGTCAACCTGCTTTCCGCCTCGGCCAGTTGGCGGGCCAGCACGTCCGGCGTGAGCGCGCTGCGTGCGGCGAGGCGAGCGGCGACGACGCGCAGGGCGAGCGGGAGACGGCCGGTGAGACCGACGAGTGGGTGGCCCGCGTTCAGCTCCGTGCGGCCCTCGCCGGTGCCGGAGGCCGCGCGCAGCAGCGCGGCGCTGTCCTCACCGGAAAGCGGCGGGAGCGGGAAGCGGTGAGCGCCGTCCAGGACGGTGAGCGGCGAGCGACTGGTGACGATCACCGCACACCCGACGCCGGCCGGCAGCAGCGGGCGGACCTGGGCTGCGTTCGCCGCGTCGTCCAGGAGGAGGAGGGTGCGGGTCGGGGCGAGCAGGGTGCGCAGCAACGCGGCCCCGGCGTCGGGGTGTTCGGGGATGTGCCGAGGTTCCACGCCGAGGTCGCGCAGGAGCGCGGTGAGCGCCTGGCCTGCGGTGAGAGGGGTCATGCCAGGGGTCGCGCCGTGCAGGTGGAGGTAGAGCTGACCATCGGGGAAACGTTCCCTCAGAGCGTGGGCGGCCTGCAGGGCGAGCGCGCTCTTGCCTACGCCGGCGGTGCCGCTGAGCACGACGACAGCCGGACCGATGCCCTCACCGGGCCCGCCACCGCCGCCCTCGCCGCGACCCTCACCGAGAACGGACGGGTCGAACAGGCCGGAAGGGTCGGACGGGTCGGCCCGGTCGGAGGCGAGCGTGTGACGGAGTCGGCGCAGGATTTCGAGGCGGCCGGTGAAGTGGGCCGCGGGCGCCGGCAGTTGTGCGGGGCACGGGCGTCGCGCCCATCGGGATGCGGAGTCACGCTCGGGGCTGCACGGAGGTGCGGATGCCGGGGCCGGGGTGGCGGTGTGCAGGGGCACGGTGGCGGAGGCCGCGGTGGCGGAGGGCGGCACGGCAGAGGGCGGGAGGGCGGAGGGTGTGACGGCGGAGGATGTGACGGTGAGGGCGTCGGTCGTGGGGCCCAGCACCTCCGCATGGGCCTCGCGGACCGCCGGGCCCGGCTCGACGCCGAGGTCCTCGACGAGACGCGTACGCAGATCGCGGTGAACGGCCAGGGCCTCGGCCTGGCGGCCGGTGCGGTGCAGGGCGAGCATCAGCTGGCGGTGGAACGACTCGCGCAACGGATGCTCGGCGGCAAGGGCCGTCAGCTCCGGGATCCGTTGCTCGAACCTCCCCTCTCCGAGGGCGAGTTCGGCGTCGTGCCGCCATTCCAGAAGGAGCAGCCTGGCCTCCCGCAGACGTCGCACGAAGGCGTATCCGCCCAGCTCGGCGGGGAGCCCGCTGAGCGGATCGCCCCGCCACAGCGCGAGCGCCGCCGCGCACTCGCGCAGGACGCGTTCCCAGTTCCGGGCGGCATGCGCACCGCGCGCCGCGGCGACATGCCGCTCGAAGACATGGACGTCGAGTTCGCCCTGCTCGACCCGGAGCTGATAGCCGGACGCCACCGCCCGCAGCCGTCGCGGGTCGTCGAGCAGCCGGCGCAGCCGGGTCACATGGTTGTGCAGCGAGGCCTGAGCGGACGCCGGCGGAGCGCCGCCCCACAGAGCCTCCTTCAGCGAGTCGACGGGGACCGTACGGCCCGCTTCGAGGAGCAGGGCGGCCAGCAGGGCACGCGCCTTGGGGCTGCGGACGGTCTCGTACGGAGCGCGGGCGCGACGGAGGGTCTCGCACGGAGCGGCGGCCTCGGGCCGGTCGTGGGACACGGGTTCGGCGTGAGCCACGAACTCGGGCCCGGGTCGGGGCTCGGATCGGGGCCCGGCTTGGGGTCCGGGTTCGGCGGCGGCTTCGGTCATGTCGGCCGTGTACAGGACCGGCGGGCCCAGCAGTCCGAACCGCAGCCCGTACCGCCGCATCACGCCGCCCATCACCCTTCCGCGCCCGGCCCGTGCCGGGTCGCCCTGTCGAGTCGCCCGCGCTCCGGGCGGGTACCCCGCCCGTCTGGCGGAATTCCGCCCCCGGCCGCCGGTTTTCCGCCACCCGGGACCTGGAAGATCCCGGGGCGGTCTCCGCAGGAAATCGGCCGTCGATCCGGCCGGTCCCCTGGGTCGTCCGACGACTTCAGGCCAGATGACCAGCGACGACGCGGAGAACCGTTGGCCACATGTTAGCGATTCGTTGGCGCGACCTGGTGTGATCAGAGCCTCGGATCTGGCCCGACGGTGCGCGCGTATCGACGCGCAACTCGGGGGAGTGTCGCCGCCGCGGCCGGGTCCGGGGGCGTGAAGGGCCTCGGTCGTCGGAGGTGAACGACCGGGGCCCGCCCCGTTTCCCGGACGGTCCGGCCCCTCGAAAAGCGGCTTCCCCGGACGACCCGCCTCCTGGGACGAGCGGCCCCTTCTGACCAGCGGCCCCGGCAGTCCCGAAGAGGCCGACGGTCTCGAAGGGGCCGACGGTCTCGAAGGGGCCGACGGTCTCGAAGGGGCCGACGGTCTCGAACGACCGGCGAACTCGGACGGCCGACGGCCTCAGATGACCGGCGGCCTGCCCAGTCGGGTGAGCCGCCATACCGTCCGCCACTTCATGGGCCGACGAGCACCCGCCGGCTTCCGCGCGCCCTCCGCGAACCCGCCGAACCAGGCCCTCAGTCCGGCGAACGAGCGCGTCCGCAGCAGCGTGACGGCGAGCCAGACGCCCAGGTGAACCGGGATGAGCGGCAGCGGCAGGTTGCGCCGGACCAGCCAGACCCGGTTGCGGGCGGTGACGTGGTGGTAGATGGCGTGCCGGGCGGGCGAGGTCTTGGGGTGCTGCAGCAGCAGTTCGGGCGCGTAGAGGATCTTCCAGCCGGCGTCGGTGGCACGCCAGGCCAGGTCGGTCTCCTCGTGCGCGAAGAAGAACTCGGCGGGCCAGTCGCCCGTCTCTTCGAGCATGGCCATGCTCAGGGCGTGGCCGCCGCCGAGGAAGCCGGTGACGTACCCGCCCTGCATCGGGTCGGACGCGCCGACGCGCGGTACGTGCCGGCGCTGGGTCTCTCCGTGTTCGTCCGCGATGCGGAAGCCGACGATGCCGAGGCGGGCGTCGGCCGCGTAGAGGTCACGGACGCGGCGCAGGACGTCGGCGTCGACGAGCAGTCCGTCGTCGTCCAGTTCGACGACGACGTCGACGTCCCCGAACTCACGGAGGTGGGCGAGGCCGACGTTGCGGCCGCCGGGGCAGCCGAGGTTCTCGTCGACGTCGATCGTGGTGACCTCGCCCGGGAGGGAGAGTCGCTCGGCGAACTCGGGGAGCACGCAGCCGTTGCCGATGATCACGATGCGGGCCGGGGCGAGGTCCTGCTTGGCCACCGACTCCAGCAGTGCGTCGACCTGCGCCGGCCGGTCTCCCATCGTCACCACCGCGACGGCGATCCTCGGCTCCACCGCATCCCCCACGTCCACCACGTCCATCTCACTCCGTCCGGCCCTCGACGGCGGCCGCGTCCCGTGTCGTCGCGGCGGCGTCGTTCACCTAGATGTTGCCTCAGAGGCGGCCGTTGCTCCGACAGCCCTCTGTTTCCCCTGCCTTCTCCACATGTTCTCCTGCCGGGCCGTGTCCTCTCTCGGCCAGGGGGTGACAGATACGCCCACACCTCGGCCGTAATCTCGGACGGGACCTTCCCAGTTGGACGAAGGACCACCCGGTAGAAAGCCGCCTGGAGGAAACGCCGTGCCATTCCGTTGTGCCGTACTCGACGACTTCCAGAACGTCGCGACGACCGTCGCCGACTGGTCGGCCCCCGGGCAGGAACTGGAGGTGGTCCCCTTCACCGAGCACTTCGGCGGCGAGGGCGAACTCGCCACGGCACTGGCCGACTTCGACTGCGTGGTCACGTTGCGGGAACGGGTCCCCTTCCCCGCGTCGCTGCTGGACCGTCTCCCCCGGCTGCGCCTGCTGATCGCCTCCGGCATGCGCAACTCGGTGATCGACTACGCGGCGGCGAAGGCGAACGGCGTGACGGTCTGCGGCACGCAGAGCTCGTCGACTCCGCCGGTCGAGCTGACCTGGGCCCTCCTGCTGGGCCTGGCCCGGGGCCTGGTCCAGGAGAGCACGGCTTTGCGGGACGGCGGGCCCTGGCAGTCGACGGTCGGCGCGGACCTGCACGGCCGCCATCTCGGTCTGCTGGGCCTGGGGAAGATCGGGAGCGCGGTGGCCCGGGTCGGACTCGCCTTCGGCATGGAGGTGAGCGCGTGGAGCCGCAACCTGACGGAGGAGAGGGCGGCAGAGGTCGGCGTGCAGCGAGCCCCGTCGAAGGAGTCGCTGCTCTCCGAGAGCGACTTCGTGTCGATCCATCTTGCGCTGAGCGACCGCACCCGCGCTCTGATAGGCCCCTCCGAACTGGCGCTCCTGAAGCCGACGGCATACCTGATCAACACCTCGCGAGCAGCGATCGTCGACCAGGAGGCGTTGCTGGCGGCTCTGCGGGACGGCCGCATCGCCGGCGCGGGCGTGGACGTCTTCGACGTGGAGCCCCTCCCCGCCGACCACCCGATGCGAACCGCTCCCCGCCTGCTGGCGACCCCGCACCTCGGCTACGTCTCCCGAGCCAACTACGAGCGGTACTACGGGCAGGCGGTGGAGGGGATCCGGGCGTATCTGGCGGGAACACCGGTGCGGCTCCTGGGCTGATCTCCCGGGCTGACGGCCGCCCGCCCGGCGCGGGTCGGCGGCCCCGTGTCCATCCACGGAGTGGCGGGCACGGCGGAACACCGAGGCCCCCCGTGCACAGCCTGTGCGGTCTGGCTACAGCGCTTGCTCGCGCTGGGCCGGGCCCCGCACGACCGCAGACCGGAGAGGAGCTAATGTGCGAGGCATGAGCGCAGACGAACGTGAAAGCCCGGACAGCGGGCAGGAGTTAGGGACGGCTCCTTGGAGCTGGGGGGATCTGGGCCCGGTCGGCGGGATCGTCATGGCGCTCTCCGGAATCGGTCTTCTCCTGTGGGGGTTCCTGGGCCGGACAAGCTCCAGCCCTTCACTGATCTACCAGGCCGCGAAGGTCGTGGCGATCGGCCTGGTGGTCGCCGGTACCACCCTGGTGGCGCGCCGACGCGGCTCGTCACAACGCCCCGACGCAGAGACAGAGTCTGCTCCACGGTCGTGATCCGTACCGGCCCGAGCCGGGGACCGGGGGCCCGGCTCTCGCCGGCGGCGCCGTTGCAGCGCTGTGCACAGTCCCGGCCGTGTAGATAACGCGGGCAGTGGCCGGCGCACCTTCTGCTTCGAGGACGAAGCAGCCCCGACCGGCCGGCCGCCGGAAGCCCGCACGCAGGGCCGGCGCGGGATCACCCTGACCTCAGCTCGAAAACGACGAAGCCGCTCGTGGCCGAGGGGAAAAGGCTGTCGGTGATCCTCCGCCCGCAGAAGCGCGCGGACTCAAACCCGGCACTTTTGGAGGCATTGGGCCCTTCCGCCGAAGGTGATTCCGCTTCCCGAGGCGGAAACTCCGACCTGTGCAGGGCGAAAGGCGGATCAGGAGAGTCCGGCCACGAAACGCCGTTGCCAGGGTGTCTCGACCGCGCGGTGGGAGTAGTGCTCCCGCACGTAGCTGATCGCCTGATCGTCAGCAAGCCCGTCGAGCACGACGAGGCAGGCCAACGCCGTTCCCGTACGTCCGAACCCGCCGCCACAGGCGATCTCCACCCGCTCGCTCTCGGAGCGTTTCCTCAGCTCACGCAATGATTCGAGGAACCCGTCCCGGTCAGACGGGAGCCAGAAATCGGGCCATCGGATCCACCGGCTCTCCCACTCGACGGGCGGTGGCCGACGTCCTCGGAGATAGAGCGCGAAGTCGGGGCGCGGACCGGCGGGGAGCGGCCTCCGAAGTCCACGGCCTCTCACGAGCCGCCCCGAAGGCAGGCGGAGTACACCCTCCGCCGAGGACTCCCACGTGGCGATCATGCCGAAAGCTCACCTCCCGGTTCAGCGTCATCACGATTCCTCGATCTTCCCTGAATACCATGCCCGGCACCCGCCGCGAAGGGGCTTCTCCCGCTCACCCGCGCCGAGATCCGGTGCCTGTTCGTCGCCCTCGTCATCCGACCCGTGCCCGACGCCGCTCACCGGCTCGGCTGGTCCGGCTGGTCCGGCTGGTCCGTGGTCCGGCTGGTCCGTGGTCCGGCTGGTCCGGCTGGTCCGGCGGCGGCGACGTCATCAGGCCCGGTCGCGAGCCGGCCACTACCACCGGCAGGGCGAACGAGACGTGATGTGCCGAGCACGCTGGTCGGCAACTGCGCACCGCACATGGCCACTTCGGTGCGCAGCGGGCGAAGGGCATCTGTTCAGCCGAGGACCGCGGTGGCTTCGATCTCGACCAGGTGGTCGGGAACGTCCAGTGCCGCAACGCCCAGGAGCGTGGCCGGCGGGACCGGGGTGGTTCCCAGCTTTGCGGCCGCCCGGGAGATCCCCTCCAGGAGCGGGGGCATCTTGTCGGGAGTCCAGTCGACAACGTAGAAGGTCAGTTTTGCCACGTCGTCGAAGGAGCCGCCGGCCCCGGCCAGGGCGGTGCCGATGTTGAGGTAGCACTGCTCGACCTGCGCGGCGAGGTCCCCTTCGCCGACCGTGATCCCCTCCGCGTCCCAGGCGACCTGCCCGGCGATGAAGACCAGCTTCGTCCCGGTTGCGATCGAGACCTGCCGGTAGACATCGATCTCGGGCAATCCGCTGGGGTTCACCAGGGTGATGGGCATACCGTCCGCCTCCTTGTCCGGGCATCGTGGGCCCGTGCTCGTCACGCCAGACCCTCGTGGTCTCTTGTGGTTACTCAGGAACCGTAAGAGAGTGGTCACTGACATGGAAGAACGCACTTTTTCGTGACTGGGGAACCTGATGGTGACCAAGCAGATCGCGGGCCGATCCGAGGAAGCGGACCTCAGGCGCGCGGACTCGTTGGCGCGAGAGATCTTCTCCGACGTCGCCAACAAGTGGGCGTTCCTGATCATCGAGACTCTCGGTGAACGCACCCTGCGATTCAGCGAGCTGCGGAACGAGATCGAGGGCATCAGCCACAAGATGCTCACTCAGAACTTGCGCATGCTGGAGCGCAACGGCCTGGTCGAGCGCAACGTGCACCCCACCGTCCCGCCGCGTGTCGAATACACCCTCACCGAGCCGGGCCAGGGCCTGCGCGCAACCGTCGACGGAATGTGCGACTGGACCCACCGGTACTTCGGTCACATCGAGGCCGCCCGCCAGCGCTTCGACGGCTGACGGCGCCGATCACGATGCCCATCTGGAGTACCGGATCGTGACTGCCCAACCGATACCGACCGAGCAGGGACGCGGCTCGTGGTGCATCTACCGGAAGTCCCAGAAGAGTTGGGCGTCCTGCCAGTCCTGTTCGGAGATCACGCTGGATCCTCCGCGCAGTTGCCGTCGGCGGAGTCGGGGCGCGAAATCAACTGAGACCGGAACCGAGACCGGAACTGACACCGACGGCAGCCGCGGATCCGGATCCGGTAAAAGCAAAAGCCCCAGGTCACGGCGAGTGAGTCCTGAGGCTTCGGCAGAGCCGCCTTCGGGATTCGAACCCGAGACCTACGCATTACGAGTGCGTTGCTCTGGCCATCTGAGCTAAGGCGGCGCGCTGTCCGCACCATGGTGCGATCAGCAACGTCGGTAAGTCTACACAGTTTCCAAGGGTGATCTGAACCAGCCCGGGGGGGCAGCGGGTGCGGGGTCGGTTGTGGGGCTATGAGCAGCGCTTTCCCTTCGCCGGAGGAGTGCCGTGGAGCAGGTAGGCGTTGATCGCGGAGTCGATGCAGGCACTGCCACGGCCGTAGGCCGTGTGGCCGTCGCCCTCGTAGGTGAGGAGGCGGCCCGAGGCGAGCTGGCCCGCCAGGGAGCGGGCCCATGGGTAGGGGGTCGCCGGGTCGCGGGTGGTGCCGACGACGACGATCGGGGCTGCGCCCCTGGCCTCGATGCGGTGCGGTGCGCCCGTGGGTCCGACCGGCCAGTACGCACAGTTCAGGGAGGCCCACGCGAGGCCTTCGCCGAAGACCGGGGACGCCTTCTCGAACGAGGGCAGCGCCTTCTCGACCTGCTCCGGGGCGGTGAAGGCAGTCGGGAGGTCCAGGCAGTTGACGGCCGCGTTGGCGGCCATCAGGTTCGCGTAGCGCCCTTCCGGGGCGCGCTCGTAGTAGCCGTCGGAGAGGGCGAGCAGTCCCGCGCCGTCGTTCTCCTTGATCGCCGACGTCAGCGCCTCGCGCAGCTGCTCCCACGTGCTCTCGTCGTACATCGCCGCGATCACGCCGGTGGTGGCGAGGGCCTCGCCGAGCTTGCGGCGGTCCGGGTCCCCCGTGGGGATCGGGTGCGCGTCCAGCCTGCGGAAGAAGGCCTTGAGGTCGGCGCCGACCCGGGCGGGCTTCGCGCCCTTCCCGCCGAGCGGGCAGTCGGAGTGCCGCACGCAGTCCTTCGCGAACGACTGGAACGCCGTCTCGAACCCCGCCGTCTGGTCCAGGTTCAGCCGGCGGGCGGGCAGTGAGGGATCCATCGCGCCGTCCAGGACGAACCGGCCCACCCGGTCCGGGAAGAGGCCCGCGTACGTGGCGCCGAGGAACGTGCCGTACGACGCCCCCACGTACGTCAGCCTCCGGTCGCCCAGGATCGCACGCAGGATGTCCATGTCCCGGGCCGCCTCCACGGTGGAGACGTGACGCAGCAGCTTCGGCGCGTGGGCTCCGCAGCCCTCCGCGAACCTCTTGTAGGCGTCGACCAGTCTTGCCCTCTCCCGCTGGTCGTCGGGGGTGGTGTCGGTCTGCGTGTACGCGTCCATCGCCCGCCCGTCGAGGCACTCCACGGGCTCGCTGCGGGCCACACCCCGCGGGTCGACGGCGACCATGTCGTAGCGGGCGCGGACCTCGGCGGGGTAGCCGACGCCGGCGTACTGCTGGAGGTAGCCGATCGCCGAGCCGCCTGGACCGCCCGGGTTCACCAGCAGTGATCCGAGCCGCTTGCCCGGGCCCGTGGCCTTCTTGCGGGCGACGGCGAGCCGGATGTCGCCCGCGCCCGGCTCCGCGTAGTCCAGCGGAGCCTTCATGGTGGCGCACTGGAAGCCGGGAACACCGCACTCACGCCAGCTCAGCTTCTGTCCGTAGTACGGCGAGAGCGCCGACGGCGTGGCCCGCGGCAGCGCGGCGAGCGCCGCCACCGCCGTGGAGCCGGCGGAGCTGGCCGGCTCGTCGGCGGAGCAGCCTGAGACGAGCAGCGCGGTGAGGGAGAGCAGCGTGACGGCGGCACGGGACCTGCGGAGGGAGCGCCTGATGTGCATTCAGCGAGCGTAACTCTGTGCGACGAGATGAACGCCGTACGTTCGGGAACTGCCACGGACGAGGGACCCCGTCAACACTCGGTCGACGTACTTCCCCGCCGGCCCACGTGCCTCCCCGCCGGCCGACGGGGCTCCCGGCCGACCCGGCTGCGGGCTGCGGGCTGCGGGCTGCGGGCTGCGGGCTGCGGGCCAACGGTCGGCTCGATTCCGTCGCCGTGCCCGTGCTCGGTCTGTGGACTCGGCATAGGTCCGCGTCAGCCCGTTCGCAGCGCCGGCGTCAGCCCGCCCTCAGAGCCATGGTCATCGCCTCGACCGCCAGCAGCGGAGCCACGTTGCGGTCCAGGGCCTCTCGGCACGCGGCGATGGCCTCGATCCGGCGCAGCGTCGACTCCGGTCTGCTGCCACGGGCGAGCCGCTCCAGCGCCTCCTCGGCGTCCGCGTTGGCGATCGCGACGCGGGAACCCAGCTGGAGGGCGAGGACATCGCGGTAGAAGGCCGTCAGGTCGGTGAGCGCGACGTCGAGGCTGTCGCGCTGCGTCCGCGTTCTGCGGCGCTTCTGCTTGTCCTCCAGGTCCTTCATCACGCCCGCGGTGCCGCGCGGCATCCGGCCGCCCTGCACCGCCCCCATCGCCGCCTTGAGTTCCTCGGTCTCCTTGCCGTCCGTCTCCTCAGCGAGCTGCTTGGCGTCCTCGGCGGCCGCGTCGACCAGTTCTTGGGCCGCTCTGAGGCAACTGCCGACGTCGTCGACACGCAAAGGCAGTTTCAGCACGGCTGCTCGGCGCTCGCGCGCGGCGGGATCGGTGGCCAGGCGCCGGGCCCGGTCGACATGACCCTGGGTGGCCCGGGCCGCGGCCGCGGCGACGGCCGGCTCGACGCCCTCGCGCCGGACGAGCATGTCGGCGACGGCGTCGACCGACGGCGTGCGCAGGTTCAGGTGGCGGCAGCGGGAGCGGATCGTGGGCAGCACGTCCTCCAGGGAGGGCGCGCACAGCAGCCAGACCGTGCGGGGCGCGGGCTCCTCCACCGCCTTCAGGACGGCGTTGGCGGACTTCTCGTTGAGCCGCTCGGCGTCCTCGACGAGGATGACCTGCCAGCGACCTGTGGCGGGCGAGGTGTACGACTTGCGGACGGTGTCGCGCATGTCCTCCGCGAGGATCTGTGAGCCGACGGCCGCGACGGTGGTGACGTCGGCGTGGGTGCCGATGAGCGCCGTATGGCAGCCGTCGCAGAACCCGCACCCCGGGGTGCCGCCGAGCGCCCGGTCCGGGCTCACGCACTGCAGCGCGGCGGCGAAGGCCCGCGCCACCTGGGCACGGCCGGCGCCGGGCGGGCCGGTGAACAGCCAGGCGTGCGTCATCTTCGACGCCTCCGGCGGGGCGGTGCGGGTGGTGGCCGCGGTGACGAGCGCGTCGGCGTCCCGAGCGGCGGCGGTGAGCTGCTCGCTCACCCTCTCCTGGCCGATGAGGTCGTCCCACACGGTCATGCGTCACCCGGCCCTTTCGTCACGTTTCGCGCTGTGGGTTCCATTGTGCGGGGTGCCACTGACAACCGAGCCCGCCCGCCCGCGAGCGGCCCGGCAGCCCGGAGCCCGGGCGGCCCGGCGGACCGGGCGGCTCGGCCGTGCTCAGCGGCGTCGGCCCCGGCCCCGGCCCTCGGCGGGCCCGTCGTCGTCCCGGTGCGGTCCCAGCAGTTCGTCCGCGAGAGTAGGAAGATCGTCCAGCGGGGTCTCCTCGGCCCAGTCCGAACGCGCCCGCTGTCGGGGCTCGCCTTCCTCGTCGACCTGCGGCAGCTCACGGGTGCGGTCGTCGGTGCCGTCCGGCCGGGCTCCGTCGCGCTCGTCCCGGAAGTAGCCCGGGGGGACCCGGTCCGCGGGACCGGCGTCCCGCACCGGGGGCAGCACGGCCGTCTCGTCCTCGGGGCCGTGCAGGCGCCGGCCACTCGGGCCGCTCCGGCCCTGCCGGCCGCCCTGGCCGCTCCGGCCGGGCACCGGAGGCAGGACCGCCGTCTCGTCCGCCGGTCCGCCCGACGTGTGCGTGGGCGCCGGCCTCGGCGGCTGCGGCAGTTCGGCCGTCACCTCGGCGTCGGCTCCCCCGGCGGGGGACGGCTTCGCGGAGGACTTCTCGGACGGCTGCACGGACTGGCGGGAAGGCTGCTCGGGCTCCTTGTCCATCCGGATCGGAGGCAGTACGGCCGTCTCGTCCACCGGCCCGCCCGACGCGTTCGTCGGCGTCACCACCGGCGTCGGCACGGTCGTCGCCTCCGGCGGGACCGCCGGCCCGGCGACCGGCCCGGGGCGGGTCGCCTTCGGACCGACCTGCGCGGCGGCGGCCGCCTGCTCCGCCGCCCGCCGGGCCTCCTCGGCCCGCAGCAGGGCCTCCTCGGCCTTGCGCTGTTTCTCCAGCCGACGGCTCTCGGCCTCGGCACGGAGCCGGGCCTCCTCCTCGGCCTGCTTGCGCCGGCGCTCCTCGTCCGCCTTGCGGCGGGCCTCCTCCTCGGCGCGGGCCTTCTCCTCGGCGAGCAGCCGGACCCGCTCCTCCTCGGCCCGCCTGCGTGCCTCCTCGGCGCGCAGCCGCGCTTCTTCGGCCTGCCGTTCGGCCTCGCGCCGCTGCGCCTCCTCCAGCTCGCGCCGCTTGCGCTCCTCCTCCTCGGCGCGCAGCTTGGCGAGCTGCTCCTGGCGCTCACGCTCCAGGCGCTCCTCCTCGGCCTTGCGGGCGGCCTCTTCCTCGGCCTTGCGGCGGGCCTCCTCCTCGGCCTTGCGGCGCGCCTCCTCCTGGGCCTTGATCTCGGCCTCGGACAGGGGCAGCAGCTGGTCGAGGCGGTGCCGGACGGCGGAGGTGACGGCCTCGGGCTCCTGCGCCGCGTCGACGACCAGGTAGCGGCCGGGGTCGGCGGCGGCCAGCGTGAGGAAACCTGCGCGCACCCGCGTGTGGAACTCGGCCGGCTCCGACTCCAGGCGGTCCGGCGCCTCCGTGAACCGCTCGCGGGCGGCCTCCGGGGACACGTCCAACAGGACCGTCAGATGCGGCACCAGGCCGTCCGTCGCCCAGCGCGAGATCCGCGCGATCTCGGTCGGGGACAGATCGCGCCCCGCGCCCTGGTAGGCCACGGACGAGTCGACGTACCGGTCGGTGATCACCACCGCGCCGCGCTCCAGGGCGGGCCGCACGACCGTGTCGACGTGCTCCGCGCGGTCCGCCGCGTACAGCAGGGCCTCCGCCCGGTGCGACAGGCCGGCGCTGGACACGTCCAGCAGGATCGAGCGCAGCCGCTTGCCCACGGGCGTGGCTCCCGGCTCGCGCGTGAGGACGACCTCGTGGCCCTTGGCCCTGATCCACTCGGCGAGCGCCTCGGCCTGGGTGGACTTGCCGGCGCCGTCGCCGCCCTCCAGGGCGATGAAGAAGCCGTTCGCGGCAGGGGCCGTCACCGGGTCGTCGCCGCCCCGCAGCGCGTCCCGCAGGTCCTGCCGCAGGGGGACGCCGGAGCGGTCGTCGACCTTGGCGAGCACCAGCGCGGCCACCGGCAGCAGCAGCGCGCCGACCAGCATCAGCGTGAAGGCGGCACCGCCGTGCGCGAAGACGAACTTGCCGTTGTCCAGGCGGTGCGGCCCGATGAGCGCCGCGACCAGCGGGGCGAGCAGCGCGCCCAGCGCCACGAGGACCCGCACGACCGCGTGCAGGTGCTCGGTCGCCCTCGTCCGGCGGTTGTCCTCGGTCTCCTGGTCGAGCAGCGCGTGCCCGGTGTTGGCGGCGACGCCCGCGCCGACGCCCGCCAGGACCATGATCAGCAGCACGCTGGTGACGTCCGGGACCAGCCCGGCCGCGAGCAGGGCGATGCCGGTGAAGGCGATGGCCAGCGCGAGCAGGCGGCGCCGCGACAGCGACACCAGCACCTTCGGCGCGGTCCGGACGCCGACGACGACTCCGCCGGTCAGCCCGAGCACGAGCAGCCCGTACAGCACCGGGCCGCCGCCCAGGTCCTTGGCGTGCAGCACGGCCACGGCGACGGCGGCGGAGATCGCGCCGGCGACGGCGGAGCAGGCGAGCACCAGCAGCGGGATCACGCCGGTGCGGCCCGCGTCGACGCCGGTGGCGGTCCTGGGGCGGCGCAGGCCCTCGAGGGGGGACCGCGGGCGCGGGGTGCGCACCGACGGCAACTCCAGGAAGGTCACGATGGACAGGCACCCGGCGAAGAGTCCGCCGGCGACGTACGAGGCGAGGGCCGCCTGGTGCTGGTCGAACCAGACGATCCCGGTGCCGAGGAGATTGTTGAACAGGGCGGCGACGACCAGCGTCGCCGCGCCGAGCGGGATCGTCACGAAGCCCGTGCGCAGCGAGAGGCGGCGCAGGGCGTCCATGTGGTCGGGCAACGGTCGTACGGTCGCGCCCTCCGGGGGCGGGGCGGGCAGCAGGGCGGGGGCCGCGCTCTCCCGGGCGACCGTCCAGAACCGCTCGGCGACGCCCGTCACGAACACCGTGACGAGCAGCAGGGCCAGTGCGTTCTCCGGCGTCCAGTCGATCCACAGGGGCGCGACGATCAGCAGTGCGGCGCGCAGGCCGTCCGCGCCGACCATGGTCCACCGGCGGTCGAGTGGGCCGTCCGGTGAGGTCAGTGCCGTCAGCGGGCCCAGCAGGACGGCGCCGAAGAGGAGGGTGGCCAGGATCCGCACCCCGAAGACGGTCGCCACTGCGAACGCCACACCTCGGTAGCCGCCCCCGAAGGAGCCCTCGGCGATGGCCGCCTGGAGGACGAGGAGGACGAACACCAGGAGGGCGAGGGCGTCTCCGACCCCGCCCACCAACTGCGCGCTCCAGAGGCGCTTGAGCTGCGGTTCGCGCAACAGGGCGCGCACGGCGCGCTCGCGGGAGTCGGCCACCAGGGCCTCGTCCGGGGCCGGGTGGTGGGCCGTTGGCTGCTCGGCTCGCGTCATGCTTTCAGCCTATCGGCCGCGGCTGACAGCCCGGGGCCCCCGTCCACACGTACGACCGCCCCGACACCAAAGTGATGCCGGGGCGTTCGTTTCGCGAACCTGCTGTGAAGGAACGGTGCAGACCGGGGCCGGTCGGGCCGTCAGTCCTGCGACGAGGACGACGGGGAGGCCGTCGCCTTCTTCGCGGTCGTCTTCTTGACGGTGGTCGCCTTCTTGGCGGCCGTCGTCGTCTTCGCGGTGGTCTTCTTGGCGGCCGTCTTCTTCGCCGGGGCCGCCTTCTTGGCCGTCGCCTTCTTCGCGGGCGCCTTCTTGGCCGTCTTCTTCGCCGGAGCCTTGGCGCGCTTCTCGGCGAGCAGTTCGTAGCCGCGCTCCGGGGTGATCTCCTCGACGCTGTCGCCGGAGCGCAGGGTCGCGTTGGTCTCCCCGTCGGTGACGTACGGGCCGAAGCGCCCGTCCTTGACGACGACCGGCTTTCCGCTGACCGGGTCGGCGCCCAGCTCCTTCAGCGGCGGCTTGGCCGCGGCCCGGCCGCGCTGCTTGGGCTGCGAGTAGATCTCCAGCGCTTCTTCGAGCGTGATAGTGAAGAGCTGGTCCTCGGCCTGCAGCGAGCGCGAGTCCGTGCCCTTCTTCAGGTACGGGCCGTAGCGGCCGTTCTGCGCGGTGATCTCCACGCCCTCGGCGTCCGCGCCGACGACGCGTGGCAGCGACATCAGCTTCAGGGCGTCCGCCAGCGTGACCGTGTCCAGCGACATCGACTTGAAGAGCGAGGCCGTGCGCGGCTTCACGGCGTTCTTGCCGGTCTTCGGGGTGCCCTCGGGGAGTACCTCGGTGACGTACGGGCCGTAGCGGCCGTCCCTGGCGATGATCTGGTGGCCCGACTCCGGGTCGGCGCCCAGCTCGAAGTCACCGCTCGGCTTGGCGAGCAGCTCCTCGGCGAGCTCCACGGTCAGCTCGTCGGGCGCGAGGTCCTCGGGGATGTCCGCGCGCTGGTGGCCCTCGGAGTCCTTCTCGCCGCGCTCGATGTAGGGGCCGTAGCGGCCCACCCGCAGCACGATGCCGTCGCCCACCGGGAACGAGGACACCTCGCGGGCGTCGATCGCGCCCAGGTCGGTCACGAGCTCCTTGAGGCCGCCGAGGTGGTCCCCGTCGCCGTTGCCTGCGTCCGCGGCTCCGCCCTCGACTCCGCCGGTGCCTTCGCCGAAGTAGAACCGCTTCAGCCACGGCACGGCGCGCGCCTCACCACGGGCGATGCGGTCGAGGTCGTCCTCCATCCTGGCGGTGAAGTCGTAGTCGACGAGCCGCCCGAAGTGCTTCTCCAGGAGGTTGACCACGGCGAACGACAGGAAGGACGGGACGAGTGCCGTGCCCTTCTTGAAGACGTAGCCGCGGTCGAGGATCGTGCCGATGATCGACGCGTACGTCGACGGGCGGCCGATCTCGCGCTCCTCGAGCTCCTTGACGAGGCTGGCCTCGGTGTAGCGGGCCGGGGGCTTGGTGGCGTGCCCGTCGACCGTGATCTCCTCGGCGGACAGCGCGTCGCCCTCGCCGACCTGGGGCAGGCGGCGCTCGCGGTCGTCCAGCTCGGCGTTCGGGTCGTCGGCGCCCTCGACGTACGCCTTCAGGAAGCCGTGGAAGGTGATGGTCTTGCCGGAGGCGCTGAACTCGACGTCCCGGCCGTCGGCCGCCGTGCCGGCGATCTTCACCGTCACGCTGTTGCCGGTGGCGTCCTTCATCTGGGAGGCGACCGTGCGCTTCCAGATCAGTTCGTAGAGCCTGAACTGGTCGCCGCTCAGACCCGTCTCCGCGGGTGTGCGGAAACGATCACCCGAGGGGCGGATCGCTTCGTGCGCCTCCTGCGCGTTCTTGACCTTCCCGGCGTACGTACGCGGCTGCGCCGGCAGGTAGTCGGCACCGTAGAGCTGCGTGACCTGGGCACGAGCGGCGGAGACCGCGGTCTCGCTCAGCGTGGTGGAGTCGGTACGCATGTACGTGATGAAGCCGTTCTCGTACAGCTTCTGCGCGACCTGCATGGTGGCCTTGGCGCCGAAGCCGAGCTTGCGGCTGGCCTCCTGCTGCAGCGTCGTCGTACGGAACGGCGCGTACGGCGAGCGCCGGTACGGCTTGGACTCGACGGACCGCACGGCGAACCGCGTGTTCTCCAGGGCGGCGGCGAGAGCGCGGGCGTTCGCCTCGTCGAGGTGGAGGGTGTTCGCGCTCTTGAGCTGTCCCAGGGAGTCGAAGTCGCGGCCCTGCGCGACCCGCCTGCCGTCGACGGCCTGCAGGCGGGCGACCAGCGACGACGGGTCCGACGAGTCTCCCGCGCGGCCGGTCGCGAAGGTGCCCGTCAGGTCCCAGTACTCAGCAGAACGGAACGCGATGCGCTCGCGTTCCCGCTCGACGACGAGACGGGTGGCGACGGACTGGACACGGCCGGCCGACAAGCGCGGCATGACCTTCTTCCACAGGACCGGCGAGACCTCGTAGCCGTAGAGGCGGTCGAGGATGCGGCGGGTTTCCTGGGCGTCGACGAGCTTCTGGTTGAGCTGGCGCGGGTTGGCGACGGCGGCCCGGATCGCGTCCTTGGTGATCTCGTGGAAGACCATCCGCTTGACGGGGATCTTCGGCTTGAGGACCTCCTGGAGGTGCCAGGCGATCGCCTCGCCCTCCCGGTCCTCATCGGTGGCGAGGAAGAGTTCGTCGGACTCCTTGAGCAGGTCCTTGAGCTTCTTGACCTGCGCCTTCTTGTCGGCATTGACGACATAGATCGGCTGGAAGTCGTGTTCGACGTCCACACCGAGGCGGCGTACCTCGCCCGTGTACTGGTCCGGCACCTCCGCGGCGCCGTTGGGAAGGTCGCGGATGTGCCCGACGCTGGCCTCGACGATATAGCCGGGGCCGAGATAACCCTTGATCGTCTTCGCCTTGGCAGGCGACTCGACGATCACGAGTCGGCGGCCGCCGTGTGCGGTCTCGCTGGTCGGGGACAACTTCGCTCTTCTCTCCGGATCGACGCTGGGCCCTCCCCAGGCCTTGCTCCCGGGGTCGGGTCATGGGGACGCTGCGGAGTGTGACGGTACATCCCGCCCCCGTGTCAAACGGGAAAAGCCCGCAACGGCCACTCGAACGGTAACCCGACTACCGCCATTCCTGCCGCCCGGAGTACCGACCGGCCCTTTTCCGTACGTCCGGAACACGTCGTCCCCTTTATCGGCGGGACAATCGACGGGACCACCCTCACGCCGCTCGAACGAAGATCCGGCGCCATCCTCGAAGACGGCCCGCGATCCGGTCCCGTCGGTGGTCCGCGCGGTGATCCCGCCGTATCCGGACGTGGCTCCCCGGCGGTCTCAGAGGCGGGTGAAGCACCACGCGCCGAGGGCCAGCGTGGCGACCGCGGCGAGGCCGGCCAGCGTCGCCGATGCGACGGGGCTCACATCCTGGGCCACGGGTTCGCGGTGCCGCACCCGGACCGCGGTCCACACCAGGAGCGCACCCCCGAACAGGACGAACACCATCCCCGCGAAGATCGTCGGCCCACTCTCCATGCTCGTCCCCGCTCCTGTTCTCCCGCTCTCCCACACCCCGGCCCCGGGGAGAATGGCACGCACGGGCGGCGGCCCGGCGAACCCGAGGTGAACACCGGGACTACGAGCGGGGTCGGAGGGCCGGGGGCAGCCACTGGGCGGGTCTGGGCGGGTTCGAGGGGGACGACCGGAGCCCGGGGCGGTAAGCGGCGGGCGAGTGCCGCCGCCCGGGCGGGCGGCGGCGGGGCGAGCGCCGGGAGGGCAGGCGGCCTCGGGCGGGACGGGCGCGAGGGGGCGCGAGCGGCCTGCGGGAGGGACCGGCCCGGCCCGGCCTGGCTTGGGCGGCCGGGTCGCTCGCGGGCTCTGCGGTCACTCCGCAGGTTCCGCCGCCGGCCCGCAGGCTCAGCGGTCACTCCGCAGGTTCGAGGAACCCCTGCTCCACCAGCAGGCGGATCTGAGCCGGAGTGCGGTCCCGCAGCAACACCGGGTCTTCTCCGACCAGTTGGGCGATGGCGTCGAGAATCCGGCCGGCGCTCAGCGAACCGTCGCACACGCCCGCGAAGCCCGCGCCGACCGTGTCCACCTTGGTGGCCCGGCGCATGCCGCGGTTCTGGCGCAGCACGACATGCTCCGGGTCCTCGGCGCCGGGCAGCCCTACCTGCTCCTGGACGACCTCCGCGGCCAGGCGGAAGCGTCCCGCGAGGAGGGCCGCGTCGTCGTGCGTGCGCAGGTGGTCGAGCCGCTCGAAGTGCGCCAGAACCGTGTCGCCGAGCGGCTGTTCGACCGCGTGGGGCCATTCCTCCACCGTGATCACCGGCTCCGCGGCCGTCGTCCTGCGCAACGTGATCCAGCCGAATCCGACGGCCTTCACCTTGCGCGCCTCGAACTCGTCCAGCCATGCGTCGTAGCGCGCCTGGTACTCGGCCTGGTCGCCCCGGTGGTCGCCGGCGTCGCGCAGCCACAGCTCCGCGTACTGCGTGACGTCCTGCACCTCACGCTGCACGATCCACGCGTCGCAGCCGCGTGGCACCCATGACCTGATCCTGTCCTGCCAGTCCTCCCCCTCCACGTGCTGCCAGTTCGCGAGGAACTGTGCGAACCCGCCCTCGCTCAGCCGTTCCCCCGCTCCCTGAACGACCGAGCGGCACAGATCGTCCCCGCCCATCCCGCCGTCCCGGTAGGTCAGCCGGGCGCCCGGCGAGATCACGAACGGCGGGTTCGACACGATCAGGTCGTACGTCTCGTCCTCGCGGAGCGGCTCGAACAGGGAGCCCTCGCGCAGGTCCGCGGCCGGGGCTCCGGACAGCGCGAGCGTGAGCGCGGTGATGTGCAGGGCGCGCGGATTGAGGTCGGTCGCCGTCACGCGCGTGGCGTGCTGGGCGGCGTGCAGCGCCTGGATGCCGGATCCGGTGCCGAGGTCGAGGGCGGTGGACACGGGCTTGCGGACGGTGATGCCGGCCAGGGTCGTCGACGCGCCGCCCACGCCGAGGACGACGGCCGCGTCCGCCGGCCGGCCTCCGCTCGCGCTGCCGCCGGCGCCGCCGACAGCGCAGCCCAGGTCGGACACGATGAACCAGTCCTCGCCGTCCGGCCCGCCGTACGGGCGGACGTCGACGGTCGCACCCACCTCGTCCGGGCCCGCGGCGGCCAGCCAGCCGGCCTCTACGCACGCGCGTACCGGCAGGAACTCCGCCACGCGCGCGTGCGGCACCGGCTGCTGCAGCAGGAAGAGGCGGACGAGTGTCTCCAGCGGCGTGTCCCCGCGGGTCGCGCGCAGCGCGGGCACGGTCTCGCTGCGCGCGAGGGCCGCGTAGGCGGGGGCGCCGAGCAGTTCGAGGAGGCCGTCCGCGGTGAAGGAGGCCGCGAGCAGGGCCTCGCGCAGCAGGGCGGCGACCTCGGGACGGTCGGCCGAGGGCAGGGGGGACGGGGTGGCGTTACTCACGCCTCCCATTGTCTCCCGTCGCCGCTCGGGTGGCGTCCCCCGCAGCGCCCCGGGCCACGCCGCCGTCAGCTCGTCGTGGCGCGGGCCTTGGCGGAGGAGGCGACCTTCTGGCAGGTCTCCTGCTTGGCCATGGCGTCCTTGACGTCGCCCTGTTCGAGGTTCTTCAGCGCGGTGTTGCCGCTCTTGCTGAGCTTGCCGAGGTCGGTGGCGATGTTCTGCAGGCCGTCGGCGAACTTCGCCTGGTCCTTCGTGTCCAGCGCGTCGACCTGCTTCTTCAGGCCGGCGTAGGAGGTCGAGAGGGTGGTGAGCGCCGCGACGGCGTCCTTCTGCTTCTTCTCGCCGCCGTCGACGCCGGGCGGAACCCCCGCCTTCTGGACGGCCTGGGCGAGCGCGTTGTAGGCGTCGGACATGTCCTGGAAGGCCTGGGAGTCGGTCTTCTGAACGTTCGCCGGAGGGTTGTTGTCCGTGGCGCCCTGCTTGATCGCGGCGTTCGCCGCGTCGACCTTCGCGTCCTGGGCGGGCAGGGCGTCGCAGACCTGCTTGGCCCAGGCGTCGAGTTCCTTGTTGCCGCCGTCGTCACTGCTGCATCCGGACAGCGCCAGTACCAGTACCGCACCGCCGGACAGTGCGGCCGCGAGCTTCTCGTTCACCGGATCGGTCCCTTCCATGGCTCTCGGCCCCGGAACATACACGCCAACCGGGCGACAACCCCAGAACGAATGTCCGCTATACAGATGAATGAAGCTATTTGCACCAAGAGAGAGAAGGGTCACGGCATGGTCACACGCCCGACACGGCGGGCGGGCGGCGCGGCAACCCGCACCGCCCGCCCGCCCTTTGAGCTGGGACCCGATGAGCAGGTCTACGAAACCACCGCAGGATCGGCCGACTTGGACGCCTTTCCCGCATTGTCCTCATCACCCACGGCGATGCCACGCCGCTTGGAGATGTAGACGGCGGCCACGATCACGGCGAGCGCGAGGACCGCGATCACGATCCGTACGCCGATGCTCTTGTCGTCGCCGTAGCTGAACTTGATCACGGCGGGCGCGATGAGCAGCGCCACCAGGTTCATGACCTTCAACAGAGGGTTGATCGCGGGACCGGCGGTGTCCTTGAACGGGTCGCCGACCGTGTCGCCGATCACCGTCGCGGCGTGCGCCTCACTGCCCTTGCCGCCGTGGTGACCGTCCTCGACGAGCTTCTTGGCGTTGTCCCACGCACCGCCGGAGTTGGCCAGGAAGACGGCCATCAGCGTGCCGGTGCCGATGGCGCCCGCCAGGAACGCGCCCAGCGCCCCGACGCCGAGGGTGAACCCGATGAAGACGGGGGCCAGCACGGCGAGCAGTCCCGGTGTGGCCAGCTCGCGCAGGGCGTCCCGGGTGCAGATGTCGACGACCTTGCCGTACTCCGGCTCCTCGGTGTAATCCATGATCCCGGGGTGCTCGCGGAACTGCCGCCGCACCTCGAACACCACGGAACCGGCCGACCGGGACACCGCGTTGATCGCCAGCCCCGAGAAGAGGAAGACGACCGCCGCGCCCGCGATGAGGCCGACGAGGTTGTTGGGCTGTGAGATGTCCATCATCAGGTTCAGGGGCGCGCCCGCTCCGGAGAGCTTCTCACCGACGTCCTGCGCGCCGGTCGTGATCGCGTCCCGGTAGGACCCGAAGAGCGCCGACGCCGCAAGGACCGCGGTGGCGATGGCGATGCCCTTGGTGATGGCCTTGGTCGTGTTGCCGACGGCGTCGAGGTTGGTGAGCACCTGCGCGCCCGCGCCCTCGACGTCACCGGACATCTCCGCGATGCCCTGCGCGTTGTCGGAGACCGGCCCGAAGGTGTCCATCGCCACGATCACGCCGACCGTGGTGAGCAGCCCGGTGCCGGCCAGCGCCACCGCGAACAGCGCCAGCATGATCGACGTGCCGCCGAGCAGGAACGCCCCGTAGACGCTCAGACCGATCAACAGGGCTGTGTAGACGGCCGATTCGAGCCCGACCGAGATGCCGGCGAGGACGACCGTGGCGGGTCCGGTGAGCGACGACTTGCCGATGTCGCGCACCGGGCGGCGGCTGGTCTCGGTGAAGTAGCCCGTCAACTGCTGGATGACAGCGGCCAGGAGGATGCCGATCGCCACGGCGACCAGGGCGAGGATGCGCGGGTCGCCGTCCTTGCCGTGGACCGCCGCGTCGGTCACACCGTCGAGATCGGCGTACTTCCCGGGGAGATAGAGGAAGACGGCCACGGCGACCAGCGCGAGCGAGATCACCGCGGAGATGAAGAACCCCCGGTTGATCGCGGACATGCCACTGCGGTCGGCGCGACGCGGGGCGACGGCGAAGATCCCGACCATGGCCGTGAGCACGCCGATCGCGGGGACGAGCAGCGGGAAGGCGAGCCCGGCGTCGCCGAAGGCCGCCTTGCCGAGGATCAGGGCGGCCACCAGGGTCACGGCGTACGACTCGAAGAGGTCCGCCGCCATGCCCGCGCAGTCGCCCACGTTGTCGCCCACGTTGTCGGCGATGGTCGCGGCATTGCGCGGATCGTCCTCCGGAATGCCCTGCTCGACCTTGCCGACCAGGTCGGCGCCGACGTCGGCGGCCTTGGTGAAGATGCCGCCGCCGACCCTCATGAACATGGCAATGAGGGCCGCACCGAGCCCGAAACCCTCCAGTACCTTCGGCGCGTCGGCCGCGTACACCAGCACCACGCAGGCGGCCCCGAGCAGACCGAGCCCCACCGTGAACATGCCGACGACGCCACCCGTGCGGAATGCGATCTTCATCGCCTTGTGCGAGACGGTGGTGAGATCCTTTTCAGGTTCGCCTTCCGCCGGAGTCGCTTCCCGGGCCGCTGCGGCGACGCGCACATTACTGCGCACGGCGAGCCACATGCCGATATAACCGGTGGCCGCCGAGAAGGCCGCGCCGATCAGGAAGAAGATCGACCGCCCGGCGCGCTGATTCCAGTCGTCCGAGGGAAGCAGCATGAGCAGGAAGAACACGACTACGGCGAACACGCCGAGCGTGCGCAGCTGCCGGGCCAGATAGGCGTTGGCGCCCTCCTGGACCGCCGCCGCGATCTTCTTCATGCTGTCGGTGCCGTCGCCGGCCGCGAGCACCTGGCGCAGCAGCACGCCCGCGACCACGAGCGCTGCCAGCGCCACGACCGCGATGACCACCACGAGCAGGCGATTGCCGTCGGTCAGTTCTGCCGCTGCGAGAGTTGTGGGGTGGTTCAACGGATGAGAGGTAGAAAGCCCCGCCATTCGTCCTCCTTGACGCTTGGGCTGAGCTCAAGATGTGGACGGATTGTAGGTACCGGAACCTGATCAAAACAGAGCGTGGGAAACGAAATTCGCCTTTTCGTCAAGTAATGCCTTCAAGGCATTGATCGTGAATTGCTTCACGAATTGCAGTCGATTTTCGCCACCGCGTGACTCGGCGTCCCATGATTCACTTTCACGAGACCACTGTCAGCATGCACGAGTACCCAGGTGCGCGCATGCCGAAGGGCCCCACCTGAGTGGGGCCCTTCGGGTGAAGAAAAGTTGTGGCCGGCTCAGACCGGCGTGGCCGCCGCCGAGGCTCTCGGCCAGGTCATGCGGATCTGCCCGCCGTGTTCTCCGGCGGTGACCTCCACGTCGTCGACCAGGCCGCTGATGACGGCGAGGCCCATCTCGTCCTCCTCGGCCTCCACGTCCCCGCCGGAGCCGGGCGCGCGGTCACCGGGCGTCGAACGCGGCGCCTCGTCACCGACCTCGATGGAGAACTGCTTCTCCTCCTCGATCAGCAGCACCTTCACCGGCGCGGTGACGCCGATGCTCTGGTGCAGTCCGACGGCGCGCGAGCAGGCCTCGCCGACAGCGAGTCTGACCTCGTCGAGGACGGCCTCGTCCACTCCGGCCCTGCGCGCCACCGCTGCCGCCACCAGTCGGGCGGTCCTGACGTGCTCGGGCAGCGCGCTGAAGCGGAGTTCAACGGTGGCCATGCGTCCCCCTCGGAACTACGGGCGTGCTGTCAGGGGGCCGGGCCACCTCGGCCCAGACCCCCTGCTTTGTTCGACCAACCGCGCCCGGGCCGCGCGGGGCGACCCGGGACGAGGTGGTCAGTCGGTGGCAGCGACCGCTTCGTCGACCGAGGTGTGAATCGGGAACACCTTGGTCAGACCGGTGATGCGGAAGATCTTCAAAATACGCTCCTGGTTGCAGACCAGGCGGAGCGAGCCCTCATGGGCACGCACGCGCTTCAGTCCGCCGACCAGCACGCCGAGCCCGGTGGAGTCGAGGAAGTCCACGCCCTCCATGTCGACGACGAGGTGGAAATTCCCGTCGTTCACCAGCTCGACCAGCTGCTCGCGCAACTTGGGCGCGGTATATACGTCGATTTCGCCACCGACCTCGACGACCGTACGATCGCCGACGGTACGGGTCGACAGGGACAGGTCCACGGATCCTCCAGCACCTTGCTATCGAGCGGTCGTCCCTCGGAACACCTGAGCAGGAGCCCCCGGGACGGTACGCCAGCCGCGATGGCATTCAATCACTTACCGGCAGGCGTGCACGACGCCTTGGCTCCATTGTCCGTCACGCCAGTGACACACTCGGTGCCGATGGCCAAGAATCACCGATCCGATCGACCCTCGTCCGAGGCCGCGCCCCGCCTGTCTCCGGGCGAGGTCCTGGACCGGCTCGCCCCGGGACCGAGCCGGGCGTCGCGCATCACTCATACGGAGCACTTGCCCCCGCGTCCGGGTCGCCATGCAGTCTGGCCGGACCGGATTCGTTCCGAGGTCATCGCGGCCGTGCAGGCCTGCGGCATCGAACACCCCTGGGCGCACCAGGCCAGGGTCGCCGAGCACGCCCTGGACGGCGAGAGCGTGGTCGTCGCCACCGGCACGGCCTCCGGCAAGTCCCTGGCGTACCTCGTGCCGGTCCTCTCGGCCCTCCTGGAGGGCTCGGAAGCGCCCAACGGCCGCGGGGCCACCACCCTGTACCTGGCCCCCACCAAGGCGCTGGCAGCGGATCAGTGCCGTTCCGTGAAGGAACTTTCACAACCTCTCGGCACCGCCGTACGGCCGGCCGTGTACGACGGCGACACCCCGTTCGAGGAACGGGAGTGGATCCGCCAGTACGCCAACTACGTCCTCACCAACCCGGACATGCTGCACCGGGGCATACTCCCGTCCCATCCCCGCTGGTCCTCCTTCCTGAAGTCCCTGAAGTACGTCGTCATCGACGAGTGCCACACCTACCGCGGCGTGTTCGGCTCCCACGTCGCCCAGGTGCTGCGCCGGCTACGCCGCCTGTGCGCCCGCTACGGCGCCTCTCCCGTCTTCCTGCTGGCCTCCGCCACGGCCGCCGAGCCCGCCGTCGCCGCGGGCCGCCTGACCGGCCTCCCCGTCGTCGAGGTCGCCGACGACGCCTCACCCCGCGGCGAACTGGTGTTCGCCCTCTGGGAGCCTCCACTCACCGACATGACCGGCGAGAAAGGTGCACCCGTCCGGCGTACCTCCACGGCCGAGACCGCCGACCTGCTGACCGATCTCGCCGTCCAGGGTGTGCGCACCGTCGCCTTCGTCCGCTCCCGGCGCGGCGCCGAGCTGATCGCGGTGATCGCGCAGGAGCGCCTCGCCGAGGTCGACCGCTCGCTGGCCCGGCGTGTCGCGGCCTACCGCGGCGGCTACCTCCCCGAGGAACGCCGCGCCCTGGAGCAGGCCCTGCACTCGGGCGAACTCCTCGGCCTCGCCGCGACCACCGCTCTGGAGCTCGGCATCGACGTCTCCGGGCTCGACGCCGTCCTCATCGCCGGCTACCCGGGCACCCGCGCCTCCCTGTGGCAGCAGGCCGGCCGGGCGGGCCGGGCCGGGCAGGGCGCACTGGCGGTCCTCATCGCCCGTGACGACCCCCTGGACACCTTCCTCGTCCACCACCCGGAGGCCCTGTTCGACCGCCCGGTGGAGTCCACGGTCCTCGACCCCGACAACCCCTACGTCCTCGCCCCGCACCTGTGCGCGGCAGCGGCGGAGCTCCCGCTGACCGAGGAGGACCTGGACCTGTTCGGCCCCGAGACCGAGGGCCTGCTGCCGCAACTGGAGGCGGCGAAGCTGCTGCGCCGCAGGACGAGGGCCTGGCACTGGACCCGCCGGGAGCGGGCCGCCGACCTCGCGGACATCCGCGGCGAGGGCGGCAGACCGGTCCAGGTCGTCGAGGACGGCACCGGCCGACTCCTCGGCACGGTCGACGCCGGCTCCTCCCACACCACCGTCCACGAGGGCGCGGTCCACCTCCACCAGGGGCGCACCTACCTCGTGCGGTCCCTGGACCTGGAGGACTCCGTAGCCCTGGTCGAGCAGGCCGACCCGCCGTACTCGACGGTCGCACGCGACACGACGTCGATCTCCGTCCTGGAGACGGACGTCGAAGTCCCCTGGGGGCAGGGCCGGCTGTGCTACGGCTCCGTCGAAGTCACCAACCAGGTCGTCTCCTTCCTGCGTCGACGTGTCATCACCGGTGAAGTCCTGGGCGAGTCGAAGCTCGACCTCCCCCCTCGTACGCTGCGCACGCGTGCCGTGTGGTGGACCGTCACGGAGGACCAGCTCGACGCGGCCCGGATCAACCCCGAGATCCTCGGCGGCGCCCTGCACGCCGCCGAGCACGCCTCGATCGGCATGCTGCCCCTGTTCGCGACCTGCGACCGCTGGGACATCGGCGGGGTGTCGGTGCCCCTGCACCCCGACACGCTGCTGCCGACGGTGTTCGTCTACGACGGCCATCCCGGCGGCGCGGGCTTCTCCGAGCGCGCCTTCCACACGGCCCGCGCGTGGCTGACCGCCACCCGCCAGGCCATCGCCTCCTGCGAGTGCGACGCCGGCTGCCCGTCCTGCATCCAGTCCCCCAAGTGCGGCAACGGCAACGATCCGCTGCACAAGAGGGGCGCGGTCCGCCTGCTCACGGAACTCCTGCGGGAGGCTCCCGAGGAGAAGACGGGCGCAGCGGTGGAGGCGGCATCCGAGGCGACGGGGCCGGAAGGACAGCAGGGGCCTGGGGATTAGAAGGGGCGGGACGGGTCGCCGGGGCCGGAGATCGGGAGGGGTTGGAGGGAGCTGGGGGTCCGGACTGGTCGCAGGGTCCGGACTGGTCGCACGGGTCGGACTGGTCGCACGGGTCGGACTGGTCGGACTGGTCGCACGGGTCGCAAGGGCCGCATGGGTTGCAGAGGCCGCAGGGGTTGCAGGGTTCTGGGTGGGTTGGCGGGGCCCGAGGGGGGTGGAGCGGCCCAAAGGGCCTGATGGGCTGGAGGAGTTGGAGGAGCTGGAGGAGCTGGAGGGGTCTGCGAAGGTACCGCCGGGGGTGTCCGCGTCGTGTCCGGCGGGCCCGCTCGTGCCCTCACCTCAGCTGTGAACAGCCCTTGCCCCGAGGCCGCCGTCACGTCCGAGATCTCGCCGACGACCGCGCAGCGCACCACCCGCGCACCCTGTGCCCGGGCCACCCGGTCCGCCCGGGCACAGGCCCGTGCGACACCGTCCGCCCAGTGATCGGCTGCGGCGAGCGCCGCGAGATCGGCGCCGCCCGCGGCACGGTGTCGGGCCGCCACCGCCTGCCCGAGGGCGAGCACGAGGCCGAACACCACACACAGCACGGCCATCGCCCCGAGGCTCCAGACGGTGGCGGAGCCACGATCGGCCTCCCCCCGTCCCCGGCCGAAGCGCCGGGCGCTCACGGTCCCGCCCCTGAGTCCGAGGCCGCCCCTGGGCCGGAGCCCGCCTTCGATGCCGACTCCCTTCCCGAGCTGACCTCCGAAGCCATTCCCGAAGCCGCCCCCGGGTCCGACTCCGACTCCGCCCCGGAGCCTGCCCCCGCCCCGGAACCTGGCCCCGCCCCGGCGTCCTCCCTCGAGATCGGGTGGGCGTCGGCGCCCGCACCCGCGCCCTGGGCCGGGCCCCGGACCGCGCCCCGGACCGCTCCGAGGTCGTCTCCTGCCGCGGCCGGCGCTTCCTCTGCCGCCGCCACCGCTTCCTCGCGTACCTCGAAAGGCAACCCCCGCAACGCCGGTGGTTTCGCCACGACCACCACGCGGACCTGATCCCCCTCCCGGCTGACCGTCACGTCCGCCCCGCGCGGCGCCGTCGCACGGGCCACCGCGAGGACCGCGTCGGCCGGATCCTGCCGGGCCGCGGCCCGGGCGCCGACCCGGGCCGCGTCCACACACCTGATCTGGGCGGACATGACGAGCAGCCCCCAGACCAGCGCCATCGCGAACGCCACCAGGACCGGCAACACGACCGCCGTCTCCGCCGTCACGAACCCCCCGTCCCCGTGGAGCACGTGAGGCGCCCGGCGGGGCCCGCGCCGGGGCCTGCCTCCACGCACGCGCCGCTCGCGCACATGCCCGTGCACAGGCCCACGCCCACTCGCACCCACCGGCACCCGCTCACACGCCCGCACTGAGTGCCTGCCGTACCAGGGACGTCAGTTGAGCGGAGACCCCCTCGCTCGTCACCACCTGATGGAGGAGCACCGCGAAGCCGACGGCCGCCACGATGCCCATCGCGTACTCGGACGTGACCATTCCCGCGTCCTTGCGCGCCGTACGCGCCCCGCACATCAGAGCGCTCAGCCGCGCCCGTACCGCCTTGTACATTTCAACCCCCGTGAGGTTCGGTTCAGTCGATCTCTGGTCTTGGAGACGTTCATTCGTCATCGCGCCCCATGGCGCCTCATAGCGCTCGAGGGCGCTCTATCGCGCTCTTGTCGCGTCGCTCACCCCGCGGTCATCGCCCAGCCCCTCCCATCACCCCGCCCGCGAGCCCGATCACGACGGGCAGCACGCCGACCGCGATGAAGGCAGGCAGGAAGCACAGCCCCACCGGGGCGGTGACCATGACGGCCGCCCGCCGCGCCCTGGCCGTAGCTGCACGTGCCCATTCGGCGCGGGTGTCGGCGGCGAGTCGGGCAACCGGTCCGGCCGCAGGCAGACCGGAGACGTCGGCCCGTTCCAGCAGCCCCGCCAGGGGTGCCGCTCCCGGCATCGAGGCCAACTTCCTCCATGCGGTAGCCGGTTCACCGCCCAGCCGGACCTCGGCGGCACCACGCGCCAGCCCCTCCCCGACGGGGCCGCCGAGGGCCTCCCCCACGGCCTGCGCAGCGACCACCGGACCTGCGCCGGCGGCGATGCATGCCGCCAGCAGGTCAGCGGCGAGCGGGAGTTGGCGGGCGGCGCTGCGGACGTCTGCATCGGTCGCCGCTGCCGACGCCAGCTGCCGACGACGCCACCGTCCCAGTACGGCCGCCGCCGCCAACCCCGGGGCAAGGCCGGTCAGGCCACCGAACAGCAGCCATCCGGCGGCCGCGACCAACACCTCGGGAAGCCACCGCAGTACGGCCTCCCGCGTAACGAGCGGCGGACTGTCCGCCCCGCGTCCCGGGCCCAGCACCTCGGCCACGCGTCGTCGCGCCTTGCGTTCGCCTCGTGCGCTCTCCAGCCGACGTCCCAGCCACCAGAGGGCTGTCACGGCCCCCACGGCCACCCCCAGCCTGTGGACAACTTCCGCACTCATGCCGCCTCCCTCCATGCCGTCCGCCCCGCGTCGCCGTCGTCCGCATCGACCGCACCGACCGCGCCACTCCACATCGCCGAGGCCCAATGTCGGCCGTACATACCTCCGTGGACTCGTAGACACCTCCGCGGAGGAGCAGTCCCGGACATCCGCCGGTCGCGGCACTGCCGCCAGGCCGTGCGGGCGGCCCGGCCGACGTGTGCGACCCGTAGCCGGTGCCGCCCACCGCGCGCCCTTCGCGCCCCTCACGTCCCCTCCGCGTTGCGCACGATCCGCAGGGCCCACCACGCGCCCGCGGCTTCCAGCGCGCCGCCGATGAGCAGGCAGCCCAGCCCGGCTCCGCTGTGCAGCAGGACGTGCAGGGGATCCGCGCCGAGTGTGGCCCCCAGCAGAAGGCCGAGGGCCGGCAGGCCGGCAAGCATCACGACCGTGGCGCGTGGGCCTGACAACTGGGCGCGCAGGTCCGCTCGTTGGTCCCGTTCGGCACGCAGGGCCTCCTCCAGGCGGTCGAGACCGGCCGCCAGGCCCGCGCCGCGGTCCACGGCCACACGCCAGCACGCCGCGAGCCCCAGCAGCCCTTCCGCCCCCGGCTGCCGTGCCGCGACCGTGAGGGCGTCCGGCACGTCTCCGCCGAACCGGGCGGCCGCCACCACCGACGGCTGCGCCGCGCCCAGCCCCGCGGAGTCGCGCGCCGCCCGCTGCAACGCCTCCCCGGGCTGCCGGCCGGCCAGGACCTCCCCGGCCAGCGCCGCGCAGAGCGCGATGACCGCGTCCCCTCGTCGTTCCTGCGTCCGCCGCGCGTCCGCGGCTTGGCGCGCACGGCGCAGCAGCGGCACCCCGGCCGCCCCCGCGACGACCGGCAGCACGGAGCCGCCCAGCACGGCCAGGACCAGTCCGGCCACCGGCGCCCACCATTCGGGCCGCCACCGCGCTCGCAGTCGTCGGAGCTCGAGGTTCAGCTGCTCCCACGACGGGGGCCCGCTGCCGACCGTTTCGCCGCCGGCGAGCATCAACCGTGCGCGCCTTGCTCCGGAATGCGGTCCGCCCAGCAGCCAGGCCGCCGCTCCGGCGAAGGCCACGGCCGCCGCCATCGGCATCTCACTCATCCCGACCGTCCCCCTCTTCGCTCTCGTGGCTCCGCAGGAGTTCGCCGAGCCGCTGCCA
This sequence comes from Streptomyces sp. LUP30, assembly GCF_001746365.1. Classification (GTDB taxonomy): domain Bacteria; phylum Actinomycetota; class Actinomycetes; order Streptomycetales; family Streptomycetaceae; genus Streptomyces. The sequence continues at coordinate 245,016 of NZ_MJAJ01000007.1, read as the reverse complement.
TCCCCGTTCCTGGACGAAGGCGTCCGCCCGCCATCGCAGCGCCGGCACGGTGCGCACCAGCCCGGACCGGTCCCGCTCCAGCACGTGCACCTCATCGATCCGCCGCCGCCCGGCCGGGTCGCGCACCAGGTGCAGGACCACCGACAGGGCTGCCGCCAACTGGCTGTGCAGCGCGGCCCGGTCGAGCCCGGCCGCGGTCCCGAGTGCTTCCAGTCGAGCGGGAACGTCCGCGGCTGCGTTGGCGTGAACCGTGCCGCAGCCGCCCTCATGGCCGGTGTTCAGCGCGGCGAGCAGATGGACGACCTCCGGGCCGCGCACCTCGCCCACGACGAGCCGGTCCGGCCGCATCCGCAGGGCCTGGCGCACCAGGTCCTCCAGCGTGACGAGCCCTGCTCCCTCCTGGTTGGCGGGTCTGGTCTCCAGGCGGATCACGTGCGGGTGATCCGGGCGCAGCTCCGCCGAGTCCTCCGCGAGCACGATCCGCTCCCCCGGCCCGACCAGCCCGAGCAGCGCGCTCAGCAGGGTCGTCTTACCGCTGCCGGTGCCGCCGCTGACCAGGAAGGACAATCGCGCCCGCACCAGAGCCCGCAGTACCCGGTCGCCGCCGGGCGGCACCGTGCCCGCGGCCACCAGTTCGTCGAGCGTGAAGGCGCGAGGCCGTACGACGCGCAGCGACAGGCAGGTGCAGCCGACAGCGACCGGGGGGAGCACCGCGTGCAGTCGTGTTCCGTCGGGCAGCCGGGCGTCGACCCAGGGCCGGGCATCGTCGAGACGCCGGCCGGCCACCGCGGCCAGACGCTGCGCGAGGCGGCGCACGGCGGCCGCGTCCGGGAAGGAGACTCCGGTCAGCTCCAGGCCCCCGCCCCGGTCGACCCAGACCCGGTCCGGGCCCGACACCAGCACGTCGGTGACCCAGGGGTCTGCGAGCAGTGGCTCCAGGGGGCCGCTGCCGATCAGCTCGGACCGCAGTTGTTCGGCCGCGCCGAGGACCTCCGCGTCCCCGAGGACCCGCCCTTGTTCCCGCAGTGCCTGCGCCACGCGCGCGGGGGTGGGTTCGGCCCCGCTCTCGGCGAGCCACTGCCGTACGCCGTCGAGCAGCGTCCCGGTGCTGCTCCGCGCCCGTCGGAGGCCGGGCTGCGTGGTCATGAGCCGCCCGCCTCGGTCAGCGCCCGCTCCCAGAACTCCTTGCAGAAGCGGGCGAGAGGCCCGCGCGCGTTCGCGCCCGGCGGAGCCTTGCCGCCGTTCGGACGCAGCAGCCCCGACTCGACGGGCACCTCGCCGGCGAGTGGCAGTCCAAGCAGTCCGGCGACCTCGTTGTCGTCGAGTCCGGGTGCGTAGGGGCCGCGTACCGCGACCCGCAGGTCGCGCACCACCATGCCGACGGCTGAGGCCACGCGGCCTCCCGCCGCGACGGCGCGCAGTTCGGCCGGGACGACGAGGAGCCCCAGGTCGAGCTGGGCCAGGACCTCGGCGACCCCGTCGTCGATGCGGCGCGGCAGGTCGACGACGACCGTGCCGCCACGGCGCCGGGCCGCGGCGAGCACCGCGCGTACAGCCTGGGGTGCGATGGCGACGCAGTCGCCCCGGTCCCAGCTGAGCACCCGCAGCGAGTGCAGCCGGGGCAGCGACTCCTCCAGGGCGCCGCCGCCGACCCGGCCGCGCGAGGCGGCGAAAGCGGGCCAGCGCAGACCTTCGGCGCTTTCGCCGCCGAGCAGTACGTCGAGTCCGCCGCCGAGCGGATCGGCGTCCACCAGGAGCGTGCGCAGTCCCTCACGCGCGGAGGTGACGGCGAGGGCGCAGGCGAGCGTGGACGCTCCGGCGCCGCCGCGGCCGCCGATCACCCCGACGGTCAGGGCGGGCCGTCCGACGCCTTCGGCGACGTCGGCGATGCGGTCGACGAGCCACTGTTCGCCGTCGGGCAGCATCAGGACGTGGTCGGCGCCGATCTCGACGGCGCGTTGCCACACCCCCGAGTCGTCCTGGTCGCGTCCGACGAGGACCACTCCGCGACGGCGGACGGCCCCGCGGACGCGGCGTGCCGCGTCGTCGCCGACCAGGACGAGCGGTGCGGTCTCCCAGCTGCCCCGACGCTCAGGCACCGAGTGGTGCACTTCCGGTGTGGCGCCGGCCGCGGCGCACAGGCGCAGCAGGTCGTCGAGGAGGTCCACGTCCTCAGTGACGATCAGTGGCTTGCCGGGTCGCCCTCCGGCGGTGGGCGGCAGACCTTGTGTGACGGTTCCGGTCACGATTTCCAACCCCCTTCGTTGCGAGGCGCGCAGTCACCGCGGCCCCGCGAATCCCCAACATGTGGAGAACCGGCGTCCGGTCTCCATATGAACGGCCGACACAAACCGGCCGCAGACGCCCGGCAAACGGAACCGGCCATGTGAAGTCGGCACGAGCCGGCGTCTGGGAATCACGGTGCAGCGATCCCGGAAATCGTGTGGATCTTGGTGGATAACTGTGGACGAGTGGGCACTTGTGAATATCGTCGTCACCCATACCGGTGATGGGTGCGCCATCTCGTGTGCGACTTCCGCAGAGCAGTCCGACGACTACACAGAGCGACTGTGGGCAAACATGCGAAAGAGGCGGCCTGAGGCCGCCTCGGTGCGACGCGTCGGTCGCGTACAGAACGTGAAAACGCACCCGGACATGCGACGACCCCCGCCGGGGGGGAGAGCGGGGGTCGTCTCCACGGCCGACTCGGGGGGGGAGGAGCCGGACCGGGTTAGCACGGTCGCGAACGATCCGTGACTTCCATGGTGTACCCGAGAGGCCTCTCAGGCAAACCCACGCGCCCAGCTTACGCCGAATGGGCTGCCCCTATGCTCTTGGTTGTGGAAAACCACTCCCTGCCCCGCACAGCGGCCTTCTTTGACCTGGACAAGACGGTCATTGCGAAGTCGAGCACGCTCACCTTCGGCAAGTCCTTCTACCAAGGCGGTCTGATCAACCGCCGGGCGGCCTTGCGCACCGCATATGCCCAGTTCGTGTTCCTCGTGGGCGGTATGGACCACGACCAGATGGAGCGGACTCGGGAGTACCTGTCCGCCCTCGTACGCGGCTGGAACGTCCAGCAGGTGAAGGAGATCGTCGCGGAGACCCTTCACGACCTGATCGATCCGCTGATCTACGACGAGGCCGCCTCACTGATCGAGGAACACCACACCGCCGGCCGCGACGTCGTCATCGTGTCGACGTCCGGCGCCGAGGTGGTAGAGCCCATCGGGGAACTGCTCGGCGCGGACCGGGTGGTCGCCACCCGCATGGTCGTGGGCGAGGACGGCTGCTTCACCGGTGAGGTGGGGTACTACGCGTACGGCCCGACGAAGGCGGAGGCCGTCAGGGAGCTGGCCGAGTCCGAGGGCTACGACCTCTCGCGCTGCTACGCCTACAGCGACTCGGCGACCGACCTGCCGATGCTCCAGGAAGTGGGGCATCCGCACGCCGTGAACCCCGACCGGGCCTTGCGCCGCGAGGCCGTGGCGCGCGGGTGGCCGATCCTCGACTTCCACCGGCCGGTGCGCCTCAAGCAGCGGATCCCCTCGTTCTCCGTGCCGCCCCGCCCGGCACTCGTCGCGGCGGCGGCCATAGGAGCGGCGGCCGCCACCGCGGGCCTCGTCTGGTACGCGAATCGGCGTCGGGCGGCGGCCGTCTGACGGAGCGGCGCACGCGGTCGCCTCGCCGCCGTCCGACATCACTCCGGCACCACCCGTTCAGAGCCCGTTTGGACGCAAAAGCAAAGAACTGCTGCCGGCACTTCCGCTTGTCCGGGTCCTGGAGTACAAAGGACTTAACGGCCCGCGAGACCAAGGACATCCGCGAGGATCCCCTTAACAACGCATTTGGCCCCACGGACCGCGCATGACCACCGGGCACCCACGCGACGTCGACCCGTCGATTACGGGCCAGCCGCACCAGGTGACGGGCGAAGTTCCCGACCTGATGGGCAATACATCGAGGACGCTTGGTAACCGGGTGAGCATGCCAGCGGCGGTACGAGAACTCGTACCGCCGCAACCCTTTTCGAACGCCAACACCCGCCAACACTTTCACCGGCCCCCGCGCGGGGCCTTTTTCGGGTCGCCGCCCCCTGGAGCGTCGGCGCTCCACACGGCGGCGTGGCCGCCACACGCGTGTGGCCGCTACGCCGCGCCGCGCTGCAGCGCCTCGCACACCGCCGTCGACTCCCGGGCGCCGAGTTCGACAGCCCTGCCGCAGTGGGCGATCCACGTCGCCATGCCGTCCGGGGTCCCGGACGCATAACCGTCCAGAGCAGCCACGTAGGCTGCCCGCCCCAACTCGGCGTGGCCCACCTCCGCCGGGCACACCGACTTGGGGTCCAGACCGCTGCCGATCAGGACGATGCGTTCGGCGGCCCTCGCCACCAGACCGTTATGCGAGGTGAAGGGCCGCAGCGCCAGGAGCTCGCCGTGGACGACGGCGGCCGTCACCAGAGCGGGAGCGGACCCGCCCGCGATGATCAGCTCCGACAGCCCCTCCAGGCGGCCTGCGACCTCGTCGGCACTCGGCAACGGCAGCTCGATCAGAGGCTCGTCGACGGCCTCGCCCGCCTGCCGCGGACGTCCGACCTCGTCGCCGTCGCTCGCCGCGGCCACCAGGTGCAGCCGCGCCAGCACCCGCAGCGGCGACTGCCTCCAGATGGACAGCAACTGGCCCGCCTCCGCGGTCAGCCGGAGCGCGGCTCCCATGACCCGCGCCTCGCCGTCGACACCGAAGTCGCTGCGCCGGCGCACCTCCTCCAGCGCCCAGTCCGCCCCGGACAGCGCCGCCGTACCCCGCGCACCGCGCAGGGCCGCCTCGGAGGTGATCGCGTTGCTGCGGCGACGCATGACCCGGTGCCCGTAGACCCGGTCCACGGCCTTGCGCACGGACTCCACGGACTCGGCCACACCGGGCAGCGAGCCCAGGGCCGCAAGCGGATCGGCGGACGCGCCTTTCGTACTCATGAGTACGACAGTACGCAACCCACCCCCGCACCCCACGAAGGAGTGGTCTTCTTCACGCACACCTGTCACATACAGCTACCTGAGCACTACGCTTGGTGAACATGAAAATTGCTTTCGTCGGGAAGGGCGGCAGCGGCAAGACCACCCTGTCTTCCCTGTTCATCCGCCACCTCGCCGCCTGTGGCGCACCAGTGATCGCGGTCGACGCGGACATCAACCAGCATCTGGGCCCTGCCCTCGGCCTCGACGAGGCTGAGGCGGCGACGCTGCCCGCGATGGGCGATCGACTGCCGCTGATCAAGGACTACCTGCGCGGCTCCAACCCCCGCATCCCCTCCGCCAAGACGATGATCAAGACCACGCCGCCCGGCGAGGGCTCCCGGCTGCTGCGGGTGCGCGAGAACAACCCGGTGTACGACGCGTGCGCCCGATCGGTGGAACTCGACGGGAGCGCCGTCCGTTTGATGGTCACGGGCCCCTTCACGGACGCCGACCTGGGGGTCTCCTGCTACCACTCCAAGACGGGAGCGGTGGAGCTGTGCCTGAACCACCTGGTGGACGGGCGCGACGAGTACGTCGTGGTCGACATGACCGCCGGCTCGGACTCCTTCGCCTCCGGCATGTTCACCCGCTTCGACGTGACGTTCCTCGTCGCCGAGCCGACCCGGAAGGGGGTCTCCGTCTATCGGCAGTACAAGGAGTACGCCCGCGACTTCGGCGTCGAGCTGAAGGTCGTCGGCAACAAGGTGCAGGGCCCGGACGACCTCGACTTCCTGCGCGCCGAGGTCGGGGAGGACCTGCTCGCCACGGTCGGGCACTCGGACTGGGTACGCGCCATGGAGAAGGGCCGGCCGCCCCGGTTCGAGCTCCTGGAGAACGCCAACCGGCAAGCCCTGGGCCTGCTGCAGACCACCGTCGACTCGGCGTACGGCAGGCGCGACTGGGAGCGCTACACACGGCAGATGATCCACTTCCACCTGAAGAACGCCGAGTCCTGGGGCAACGAACGCACCGGGGCCGACCTGGCGGCGCAGGTCGACCCCGGGTTCGTCCTCGGAGAGGGCGTCACGGCCTCCGTGTGACGGCCGGGCCGCCGTCGTCGTGCCCGTCTGCGGCTACTGCCTGACCGCCGGCGCTCCGGGCACGCCCTTCGGGGCCGGGGCCGGGCCGCCGGCCAGGAAGGAGGCCCAGCCCTGCTTCGGGGCTTCCCCGACGTCCAGTGTGCGCAGCTTCGCCAACGTCTTCGGGTCCTGGGCGTCCAGCCAGTCCGCCAGCTGCCGGAAGGAGACACAGCGGACGTCGGGCTTGTTGCAGACGTTCTCGACGACCTCCTCGACGGCGCGCATGTAGGTGCCGCCGTTCCAGGACTCGAAGTGGTTGCCGATGATCAGCGGCGCACGGTTGCCGTCATAGGCCCGGTGGAATCCCTTGAGCAGACCGTCACGCATCTGGTCGCCCCAGAACGCGAACTTGTCGGGGTCCCCCTGGGTGGCGGTCCCGGACTGGTTGACCATGAAGTTGTAGTCCATGGTGAGCTGTTCGTACTTGTGCCCGGGGAAGGGCACGAGCTGCATCGACAGGTCCCAAAGGCCCTGCTTCCTGGCGGGCCAGACCTGGTTGTCGACGCCGCTGGTGTCGTAGCGGAAGCCCAGTTCGCGGGCGGCCTCCATGAAGTTCTTCTGGCCCTCCAGGCAGGGGGTGCGGGCCCCCACGAGCTCTTTGTCGTAGTCGAAGGGCAGCGGAGCCGCCTTGTTCAGGCCCGTGTTCGTCTTCCAGGTCTTCACGAACTGCTTGGCCTGGGCGATCTCGTCCTTCCACTCCTCCACCGACCACGCGCCCACCCCGGTCTTCCCGCAGAAGTGGCCGTTGAAGTGGGTTCCGATCTCGTTGCCTTCCAGCCACGCCAGACGCAGTTGCTTCACGGTGTCGGCGACGCCGCGCTCGTCGTTGAAGCCGATGTCGGAGCTGCCGCGCGAGTGCTGCGGCGGTCGGTAGAGCTCCCCCTTCTCCCGCGGCAGCATGTACACGCCGCTGAGGAAGTAGGTCATCGTCGCGTTGTTGGCCTTGGACACCTTGCGGAAGTGGGAGAAGAGCTTCTGACTGTCCTCACCCGCGCCGTCCCACGAGAAGACCACGAACTGCGGTGGCTTCTGGCCCGGCTTCAGCCGCTCGGGCCGCGGCAGGTGTGGTTGCGCTCCGGTGTACGCCGTGGAGCCGTCGCCGATCAGGCGGACGACGCTCTTGGGCGCCGGGGCCGGCTTCGCCTTCCGCGCGCCCGACGCGCCTTCCGCGGAACCGTGGGAATCGTGGGGTCCCGTCCCACAACCGGCGAGTGACACGGCGACCGCCGCGGCGACCGCGGTGCCGACGGCGATCCTCTGGGTGGCGGCCATCTTCCGCCCACCTTCTTCCTTCTCTCGGCCAACGCCGACGAGGGCGTTCTCTGGTGACGCGCCGGGCGAGCCGGCAGCGCGGTCAAGGTCGCATGACGACCGGGAGGGAATTAATACGACAAGCCGACAAAAAGACCACTTCACTCTTGAGGGTGATCCTTTGCCCTATTTGCCAGAAACATCCATGCTTGGCCTTTACTCTGCATTACGATTCGTTTACCGAGCGTTGATTTTTTCATCCCGCCGCTGCACGCCGTGACCCACGGCCGCGACCGCCCCCGCCACAGCCGGGGGACCACCTGTTCCGCGACCGCGCTGCCCCGGAGGAGACGGGAACATGTCCGCCTGCGTCCCCACCCGCACTGCCCACCCGACGCACACCGACGGCGTCCACCAGTCCCACAGCCCCCCACCGACCCCGCGCCGCCGCTTCCGCATCGATAGCGCCGACGTGTCCGCCTCGATCGCCGTCTTCCTGATCGCGCTGCCCCTGTCCCTGGGTATCGCCCTCGCCACCGGCGCGCCCCTCCAGGCGGGCCTCGTCGCCGCCGCCGTGGGCGGGATCGTCGCCGGTCGCGTCGGCGGCTCGCCGCTCCAGGTCAGCGGACCCGCGGCAGGGCTGACCGTCGTCACCGCCGACCTCATCCACCGCTACGGCTGGCGGACGACCTGCGCCATCACCGTCCTGGCCGGGCTGGCTCAACTGGGCCTCGGCTGCCTGCGCGTGGCGCGCACGGCCCTCGCCGTCAGCCCCGCCATCGTGCACGGCATGCTCGCCGGCATCGGCATCACCATCGCCGTCGCCCAGCTGCACATCGTCCTCGGTGGCACGCCTCAGAGTTCGGTCCTCGACAACCTCCGCGCCCTGCCCGCCCAGTTGGCCCGCCTGCAGCCCGCGGCCGTCGCCGTGAGCCTGCTGACCCTGGCCCTGCTACTGCTCTGGCCGCGCATCCCCGGCCGGGTCGGCCGCCTGCTGCACAAGGTGCCCACCGCGCTCGTGGCCGTCACGGGCGCCACCGCCACCGCATCGCTCACCGGTCTCACCGTGCCCAAGGTCGACCTGCCGTCGTGGAGCAGTCACGCTCTGGCCGGCCCCCCCGACGGGCCGGTGCTCGGGCTCGCCGCCGCCGTCCTCACCACCACGCTGGTGTGCAGTGTGCAGTCACTGCTCGGCGCGGTCGCCGTGGACAAACTGATCGCCTCCCGTCCCGGAATGCTCGGCTCTCGCGCCGCCCGGGTCGGCCGCTGCGATCTGGACCGCGAGCTGCTCGGCCAGGGCGCGGCCAACATCGTCTCCGGCGCGCTCGGCGGACTGCCCGTGGCGGGCGTGGCCGTGCGTAGTTCGGCGAATGTGCAAGCCGGCGCCGTGAGCCGGAACTCCACGATGCTGCACGGCGTTCTCGTAGTAGTCGCCGCGCTGCTGATGGTCCCGATCCTGGATCTCATCCCGCTCGCCTCACTGGCCGCCCTGGTGATGGCCGTCGGCATCCAGATGGTGTCCCTGCACCACATTCGCACGGTGACCCGCCACCGAGAGGTGCTGGTGTACGCCGTCACCACCATCGGCGTGGTGTGCCTCGGAGTCCTGGAAGGCGTGCTCATCGGCGTCGCCGTCGCCGTGGCCGTCGCCCTCCACCGTCTCACCCGCACGCGCATCACCCATCACGAGAAGGAAGGAGTCCATCACGTCCATGTGAGAGGCCAGTTGACGTTCCTCGCCGTGCCACGGCTCAGCCGCACCCTGCACCTCGTGCCTCAACACACGCACGCCGTCGTCGAGTTGGACGGATCCTTCATGGATCACGCGGCCTACGAGGCCCTGCAGGACTGGCAGAAGGCCCACACCGCGCAGGGCGGTACGGCCGAGCTGACCGGCAGACGCCCCCGCACAGGACTCGACCCCACACCCGACATCGGGCCGGGAGCAGGCGACAGCGCACAGGCCGACGGGGGCATGTGGCCCGCTCCCCCGGGCCTCGAACCCGCCCGCGCCGGCGACGTCCCGATCGCCGACTGCCGCTGTCGTCCCTGGACGCCATGGCGCAACCACCAGTGCGAGGTGCCACAGGCGACGACAGCCACCACCCGCCCACCGAACGCCGCCGCTCCAGCGAACCGGACGGACACGACGAGCCCGACGGGCACCCTAAGCACCACGGGCACCAAGGGCGCCAAGGGGACGGCTGATCCGACCCACACGTCGGACACGTCGGACACGTCAGGCACATCGGGCTCGACGGGACCGGCAACGACAACGACAACGACCCGTGCGCAGGCAGCAGGCCTCGCAGACCTTGCAAGCACGACGAACGCGGTGAATCCAGTGAACCCGGCGCACCCGGGTGACGCAGCAGCGGCGTCCAGGGCGGCAGAGGCACCGCCCGCGTCCGGTGCAGGAGAACCGGCGCAAAGGAAGGAGACCAGGGAGATCGCCGAGACGAGCGGGCACGGCGAGTCCGCGGCGCCCCGCCCGGAGACGACCCGGGCTCTCGAACCGAGTGGGCATCAACTGGTACGCGGCATCAGCGCGTTCCAACGCAACACGGCGCCGCTGGTACGGGGTGAGCTCGCCCGGCTTGCCCGGGAGGGGCAACGGCCCACCCAGCTGTTCCTCACCTGCGCCGACTCCCGGCTGGTCACCTCGATGATCACCTCCAGTGGTCCTGGCGACCTGTTCGTGGTGCGCAACGTGGGCAACCTCGTGCCGCCGCCCGGCGAGGAGAGCGGGGACGACTCGGTGGCGGCGGCGATCGAGTACGCGGTGGACATCCTGGAGGTGCGGTCGATCACGGTGTGCGGGCATTCGGGGTGCGGGGCCATGCAGGCCCTGCTCAACGCCGAACCCGGCGAGGCGCGGACCCCGCTGAGACGGTGGCTGCGGCACGGATTGCCGAGTCTGGAGCGGTCGGCCGACGGCGACCGGCCACGAGCCCGGCTGGCCGGGCGCGCCCCCGCGGACGAGGCCGAGCAGCTCTGTCTGACCAACGTGGTCCAGCAGTTGGAGCATCTGCGGGCACACGAGTCGGTGGCCCGGGCCCTGCGGAGCGGGGTGCTGCAGCTGCACGGACTGTACTTCCACGTGGGTGAGGCCCAGACGTATCTGCTCACCGAGGCCACCGGCGACGGCGAGGGCGGGAGCGGCGGGGACGGCGGGGTGTTCGACCACGTAGGGATGGTGGAGGTGTCCGCCTGAGCTCGGCGCCGGTGTGCCCCGCCGTGTCGGGGCGAAGGCGGCACACCGGTGTCGTCACGGGAGGTGAAAGGCGTCACACCGGCTGAACTCCGTTCGCCCGGCGTCCGTGGGTACGGATGACCACCGGACGCGCACGCCGGGCCCCGGACGCCGGACCACGGCTGACCGGCGAACGGCAACCGAACCCAGTAGTGCGGAGCAGGACCCCGCAGAGGTCTAAACCAATCTGCCGGCGGCCCTTGTCACCGGGCCCCTGGGTCTGATGAGCTGTGGCCTGGGACACAACGGACACGGACACCCTTCGAAAGGGAGATGTCGTGAGCAACGAGAGCCTGGCCAACCTGCTGAGGGAGGAGAGTGGCGTATGAGCGAATCTCCCTCACTTTCCAACCTGCTCAAGGAAGAGCGCAGGTTCACGCCGCCCGCCGACCTGGCGGCTCACGCCAACGTCACGGCGGAGGCGTACGAGCAGGCCAAGGCTGACAGGCTCGGCTTCTGGGCCGAGCAGGCCCGTCGACTGGCCTGGGCCAAGGAGCCGACGGAGACGCTGGACTGGTCGAACCCGCCGTTCGCCAAGTGGTTCAAGGACGGCGAACTCAACGTCGCCTACAACTGCGTCGACCGCCATGTGGAGGCCGGGCACGGCGAGCGCGTCGCCATCCACTTCGAGGGCGAGCCGGGTGACAGCCGCGCCCTCACCTACGCCGAGCTCAAGGACGAGGTGTCGAAGGCGGCGAACGCGCTGCTGGAGCTGGGAGTCCGCAAGGGCGACCGGGTTGCCGTCTACATGCCGATGATCCCGGAGACGGCGATCGCGATGCTGGCCTGCGCGCGGATCGGCGCCGCGCACTCCGTCGTCTTCGGCGGCTTCTCGGCCGACGCGCTGGCCACCCGCATCCAGGACGCGGACGCCAAGGTCGTCATCACATCCGACGGTGGTTACCGGCGCGGCAAGCCGTCCGCGCTGAAGCCGGCCGTCGACGACGCGCTCACGCGCGTGGACAACGTCCGGCATGTACTCGTGGTGCGGCGCACCGGCCAGGACGTCGCCTGGACCGAGGGCCGCGACGTGTGGTGGCACGACGTGGTGGACCGTCAGTCGACCGAGCACACGCCCGAGGCGTTCGAGGCCGAGCACCCGCTGTTCATCCTGTACACCTCCGGCACCACGGGGAAGCCGAAGGGCATCCTGCACACCTCCGGCGGCTACCTCACGCAGACCGCGTACACGCACCACGCGGTCTTCGACCTCAAGCCGGAGACCGACGTCTACTGGTGCACCGCCGACGTCGGCTGGGTCACCGGGCACTCGTACATCGTCTACGGGCCGCTGGCGAACGGCGCGACGCAGGTCATGTACGAGGGCACGCCCGACACACCGCACCAGGGCCGCTTCTGGGAGATCGTGCAGAAGTACGGGGTCACGATCCTGTACACGGCGCCGACCGCCATCCGCACGTTCATGAAGTGGGGCGACGACATCCCCGCGAAGTTCGACCTCAGCAGCCTGCGCGTGCTGGGCTCGGTCGGCGAGCCGATCAACCCCGAAGCCTGGATCTGGTACCGCAAGCACATCGGCGCCGACCGGACGCCCGTCGTGGACACCTGGTGGCAGACCGAGACCGGCGCGATGATGATCTCGCCGCTGCCGGGCGTGACGGCGACGAAGCCGGGTTCCGCGCAGACTCCGCTGCCCGGCATCTCCGCGACCGTCGTCGACGACGACGCGAACGAGGTGCCCGACGGCGGCGGCGGCTATCTCGTCCTCACCGAGCCGTGGCCCTCGATGCTGCGCACCATCTGGGGCGACGACCAGCGGTTCCTCGACACGTACTGGGCGCGTTTCGAGGGCAAGTACTTCGCGGGCGACGGCGCGAAGAAGGACGACGACGGGGACATCTGGCTCCTCGGGCGCGTCGACGACGTCATGCTCGTGTCGGGCCACAACATCTCCACCACGGAGGTCGAGTCGGCGCTCGTGTCGCACCCGTCCGTCGCCGAGGCGGCTGTCGTGGGCGCGGCGGACGAGACGACGGGGCAGGCCATCGTCGCCTTCGTCATCCTGCGCGGCACGGCGAACGCCGAGGACGAGCAGTTGGTCGCCGACCTGCGCAATCACGTCGGCGCCACGCTCGGCCCGATCGCCAAACCGAAGCGGATCCTGCCGGTCGCCGAGCTGCCGAAGACGCGATCCGGCAAGATCATGCGGCGGCTGCTGCGCGATGTGGCGGAGAACCGTCAGCTGGGTGACGTCACGACCCTGACCGACTCCACGGTCATGGACCTCATCCAGGCGAAGCTGCCGGCGTCCCCGAGCGAGGACTGACCCCAGCGGGACCGAACGGGACTGAGCGGGACTGAGTACCCGGGGGCCGGGCACCGAAGCCCGGCCTCCTGTGGGGCCGGCCCTCGCAGGGGGCCGAGCCCCGCCGAAGGACGACGCCCCCACGTGAAGCCACGGCGCGGCACGAAGCCGCGGTGAGCCCGAAGAGCGCGGCGCGGCATGAAGCGGCGCGGTGTCCCTTTTGCACCTACCGTGAGAGGTGCCGGATGCCGCCCGATGCCCCCGGGCTGCCTTTTAGGTAAAGTAAACAAAACAACGTGACGTTCTAGGTGCGCCGGGAAGTCTGGTCGGCAAGTCGCTCTGTCCTGCCCACCGACCGGAGGCCGCCGCCGTGACCGCGCCCCGCACCCCGAACCCCCGCAACGTCCTCGGACGGCTCTCCCTCCCCGAACGGAACTACGTCGCGGAGGCGCTGCGCACCGAGACCGTCGGCGGCGTGCTGCTCCTCGTCGCCGCCGTCACCGCGCTGGTCTGGGCGAACGTCCCGGCGCTGCACGACAGCTACGAGAGCGTCAGCGACTTCCATCTTGGCCCCGAGGCCCTCGGGCTGCATCTGTCCGTCGCCCACTGGGCGGCCGACGGACTGCTCGCCGTCTTCTTCTTCGTCGCCGGCATCGAACTCAAGCGCGAGCTCGTGGCCGGCGATCTCAAGGACCCCCGGGCAGCCGCGCTCCCCGTGGTGGCCGCGCTGTGCGGAATGGCCGTCCCGGCGCTCGTCTACACGCTCACCAGCCTCACCGGCAGCGGTTCCCTGGCCGGTTGGGCCGTGCCCACGGCCACGGACATCGCGTTCGCCCTCGCCGTGCTCGCCGTCATCGGCACATCCCTGCCGAGTGCCCTGCGCGCATTCCTGCTCACTCTCGCCGTGGTCGACGACCTGTTCGCCATCCTGATCATCGCGGTGTTCTTCACGGACACCATCGACTTCGCGGCGCTGGCCGGCGCGGCCGCCGGGCTCGCCGTGTTCTGGGTGCTGCTGCGCAAGGGCGTGCGCGGCTGGTACGTCTACCTGCCGCTCGCACTCGTGATCTGGGCGCTGATGTACAACAGCGGTGTACACGCCACGATCGCCGGTGTCGCGATGGGCCTGATGCTGCGCTGCACGAAGCGCGAGGACGAGGAGCGCTCCCCCGGCGAGCGGATCGAGCACCTCGTGCGACCGCTCTCCGCCGGTCTCGCGGTCCCGCTGTTCGCCCTGTTCAGCGCCGGTGTGACGATCTCGGGCCACGCCCTCGCGGACGTGTTCGGCAGGCCGGAGACGCTGGGCATCGTCCTCGGTCTCGTCGTCGGCAAGACGGTCGGCATCTTCGGCGGCACCTGGCTGACCGCCCGTTTCACCCGGGCCTCGCTCAGCGAGGACCTCGCCTGGGCGGACGTCTTCGCCGTCGCGTCGCTGGCCGGCATCGGCTTCACCGTCTCGCTGCTGATCGGGGAGCTCGCCTTCGAGGGCGACCCGGTCCTGACCGACGAGGCCAAGGCCGCCGTCCTGCTGGGATCGCTGATCGCCGCGAGCCTGGCGACGGTCCTGCTGAAGCTGCGCAACGCCAAGTACCGCCGGATGTGCGAGAACGAGGAGCGCGACGAGGACCTCGACGGCATCCCGGACGTCTATGAACAGGACGACCCGTCGTACCACCTACGCATGGCGGACATCCACGACGGGAAGGCCGCGGAGCACCGCCGGATCGCCGAGGAGATCACCCGTCGGCTCGCCCGCGAGGACGACGCCGCGCGCCACGGGCTTGCCGAAGTACCGGGCGGGGCAGGCGAGGACGACGACCGTCCGGCATGATCTGACGGGACGGTACAAAAGAAGTCAGAAACACAGAGCAGCAGGAGAGGGAGAACGCGATGAGCGCACCCGACGGCAGCCCGGTCGGCGCCGAACGCAGCATCGGCCAGCTGTTCGCCTCCGCGACGACCGAGTTGTCGGCGCTGGTGCACGACGAGATCGCGCTGGCGAAGGCCCAGCTGAAGCAGGACGTCAAGCGAGGTGCGGTGAGCGGCGGGGCCTTCTCGGTGGCCGGCGCGGTGCTGGTGTTCTCGCTGCCGATGCTGAACTTCGCCCTGGCGTACGGCATCCGGACGTGGAGCGACTGGAACCTCGCGATCTGCTTCCTGCTGTCCTTCGCGGCGAACGTGCTGGTCGCGCTCGTCCTCGTGCTGATCGGCGTGGTCTTCGCGAAGAAGGCGCAGAAGAGCAAGGGCCCGCAGAAGGTCGCCGCGTCCATGAAGGAGTCGGCGGGCGTCCTGCAGAACGCCAGGCCGCACCCGCGGCCCGAACTCGTCCAGGACCGGGTCCCGGAGGCCATCGAGGCTGTGGCACGCTCATCGTCATGACGGACCCCGACGGCACCACCCCTCCGGCCCAGCCCGCTTCGGTCGTACGGCCGGACGCCGTCCTCGGCGCGCCGGTCACCCACCGCGAGGTCGCCGCGAACGGTGCGCGCTTCCACATCGCGGAGATGGGCGACGGTCCGCTGGTCATGCTCGTCCACGGCTTTCCGCAGTTCTGGTGGACCTGGCGGCACCAACTGGTGGCCCTGGCCGACGCGGGCTTCAGGGCCGTCGCGATGGACCTGCGGGGCGTGGGCGGCAGCGACCGGACGCCCCGCGGGTACGACCCGGCCAACCTCGCCCTCGACATCACGGGCGTGATCCGCTCCCTGGGCGAACCGGACGCCGCACTGGTCGGCCACGACCTCGGCGGCTACCTCGCGTGGACGGCGGCCGTGATGCGCCCCAAGCTCGTCCGCCGACTCGCCGTCGCCTCGATGCCTCATCCCCGGCACTGGCGGTCGGCGATGCTCGCCGACGTGCGGCAGACCTCCGCGAGTTCCCACATCTGGGGGTTCCAGCGGCCGTGGATCCCCGAGCGCCGGCTGACCGCCGACGACGGTGAGCTCGTGGGCCGGCTGATCCGGGACTGGTCCGGGCCGACACTCCCGGACGACGAGGCGGTGGAGACCTATCGGCGCGCGATGTGCATCCCCTCCACCGCGCACTGCGCCGTGGAGCCGTACCGCTGGCTGGTGCGCTCCCTCGCCCGTCCGGACGGCGTCCAGTTCTACCGGCGCATGAAGCGGCCGGTGCGGGTGCCCACACTGCATCTGCACGGCTCCCTCGATCCGGTGATGCGCACCCGCAGCGCGGCGGGCTCCGGCGAGTACGTCGAAGCGCCCTACCGCTGGCGGCTGTTCGACGGTCTCGGTCACTTCCCGCACGAAGAGGATCCGGTCGCTTTCTCCACCGAACTGGTCAATTGGCTGAAGGATCCCGAACCCGATCGGTGACAGATCGACAGCGCCCGGTATCCGGATCTGAACGTCTGTACTACGAACAGCCAAATGCCCGACGCATAGGCCAATTGGCGGCCCCGGGGGAGGTTATCGACCTTGGGGCAGGGGCAGACGTCCGGGTATGGGCTGGACGCACGACTACAGTGACGCAGCACGCACCCGCCGCTCGGCCAGTGGCCTGAGCCCCCATCCGCGAGGTGCCGCCGACCCGCAGCTGCCGGGTACCGATCTGCGCGTGGGCATCCCGCGCATCCTGCGTCGTCGGGCCCGCTGGGTCTCGGTCCGTCTGCGTCACCCGCGGGGCTGATCCGCCGAACGGCCCAGGGCCCGCGCGAAACCCCTCACAGGGCGCAGCTGTCGCTGTCCACCTGCTGACCGGCCGTCCGACCGGCCGTGATGTCCTGGCGGATCTCGTCGGCGGTGAGGGCGTAGCCGGTCTCGGCGTCGTCGAGCGACTTCGCGAAGACCACGCCGTACACCTTGCCCTCGGCGGTGAGCAGCGGGCCTCCGGAGTTGCCCTGACGGACGGTCGCATACAGCGAGTACACGTCACGGCGCACGGTGCCGCGGTGGTAGATGTCCGGGCCGTTGGCGGTGATGCGACCGCGTACCCGCGCGGCCCGCACGTCGTACGACCCGTTCTCCGGGAACCCGGCCACGATCGCGTTGTCGCCGCTCGCCGCGTCGTCGGTGGAGAACTGCAGCGCGGGCGCGTCGAGTTCCGGCACGTCGAGGATGGCGATGTCGCGCTTCCAGTCGTACAGGACGACCGTGGCGTCGTACTTGCGGCCCTCGCCGCCTATCTGGACGGTCGGCTCGTCGACCCCGCCCACGACATGCGCGTTGGTCATGACGCGACGCTCGCCGAAGACGAAGCCGGTGCCCTCCAGGACCTTGCCGCAGCTCTCCGCGGTGCCCATCACCTTGACGATGGAGTGCCGCGCGCGCGTGGCCACCGCGCTCTTGACCAGGGCCGGGTCGGGCGGCTGGACGTCGGTGATCGGCTCGTTGGAGAACGGGCTGAAGACCTGCGGGAAGCCGTTCTGCGCCAGGACGGAGGAGAAGTCGGCGAACCAGGTGTCGGCCTGGTCGGGCAGCGCCCGGGACACCCCCTGCAGCACGTTGGAGCTGCGGACCTCCTTGCCCAGTGTCGGCAGGGTGGTACCGGCGAGGGCGGATCCGATCAGCCACGCGACCAGCAGCATCGCGACCACGTTGACCAGCGCGCCGCCCGTGGCGTCCAGCGCGCGGGCCGGGGACCAGGTGATGTACCGGCGCAGCTTGTTGCCGAGGTGGGTGGTGAGGGCCTGGCCGATCGAGGCGCAGACGATCACCACGATGACCGCGACGACCGCGGCGGTGGTGCTCACCTCGGAGTTCTCGGTCAGGGCGTCCCAGATCACGGGGAGCAGGTACACGGCGACGAGGCCGCCGCCCAGGAAGCCGATCACCGACAGGATGCCGACGACGAAGCCCTGGCGGTAGCCCACGACCGCGAACCAGACGGCCGCGACCAGCAACAGGATGTCCAGCACATTCACGGGGATCACCCTGTCATGACCGCCAGTCGAGCGGGACCTGCTTCTCCCGGTCCCAGGGCGCCTCCCAGCCCGCGAAATGCAGCAGGCGGTCGATGACACCGGCCGTGAATCCCCACACGAGAGCGGATTCGACCAGAAATGCCGGGCCGCGGTGACCGCTGGGATGCACGGTCGTGGCCCGGTTGGCCGGATTCGTGAGATCCGCCACGGGAACCGTGAACACACGGGCCGTCTCGCCCGGGTCGACGACGCCCACCGGGCTCGGCTCACGCCACCAGCCCAGGACCGGCGTGACGACGAACTGACTGACCGGGATGTACAGCTTGGGCAGCGCGCCGAAGAGCTGGACGCCGGACGGGTCGAGGCCGGTCTCCTCCTCGGCCTCGCGCAGAGCCGCCCTGAGCGGCCCGTCACCGTGCGGGTCGCCGTCCTCCGGATCCAGGGCGCCGCCCGGGAAGGAGGGTTGGCCGGCGTGGGAGCGCAGGGAGCTCGCCCGCTCCATGAGCAGCAGCTCGGGGCCGCGCTCGCCCTCGCCGAACAGGATCAGGACCGCCGACTGGCGCCCCGCGCCGTTCTCCGGCGGCAGGAAGCGGCTGAGCTGGCGCGGCTGGACCGTCTCCGCCGCGTGGACCACCGGGTCCAGCCAGGCGGGCAGGCCCTCCTTGCTGAGAGTCACCGGACCGCCCTGGGTACCGCTCGTGCGCGTCATCCTCACACCACCCCCCGTTCTGCCGAGTACAACGCCCGAATACCGACAGATCGTTCCGCGGGCCGCGCTTTCGCCCCCGCAGCCACCGCCGCTCCCGCAGCCCGCGCCGCCGCGATCGTCCCGGTCCCAGGCCGCACGAGACCCGACGGCGTCGGTCCCGCCGCCCGGCCCGCCGGGTGGCCCGCGGTCCGGCCCGTCGTCGGCTCCGTCGTCACCCGTGCCGTCCGTCCGGCGGCGGCTCGGGGCGCTGTCGGCCCTGCCGTCGGCCGTCCTGCCGTCATCCGGCCCCCAGCGGCGGGGCCGGGCGGCCGCCCGCGTCCAGGTACGACTGGGGCGGGTTCAGACGCTGACCGGGGAAGCCGCCCTTCTCGTACTTCAGGAGCTTCTTCGCCTTCTCGGGGTCCGTCTCGCCCTCGCCGTACGCCGGGCAGAGCGGGGCGACGGGGCAGGCGCCGCACGCCGGCTTGCGGGCGTGGCAGATGCGGCGGCCGTGGAAGATCACGTGGTGCGACAGCATCGTCCACTCGCTCTTCGGGAACAACGCGCCGACGGCGGCCTCGATCTTGTCGGGCTCGGTCTGCTCGGTCCAGCGCCAGCGCCGCACGAGTCGCTGGAAGTGGGTGTCCACGGTGATCCCGGGCCGGCCGAACGCGTTGCCCAGCACGACGAACGCGGTCTTGCGACCGACGCCGGGCAGCTTCACCAGGTCTTCCAGCCGACCGGGGACCTCACCGCCGAACTCCTCCACCAGGGCCTTGGAGAGGCCTATCACCGACTTGGTCTTGGCCCGGAAGAAACCGGTGGGCCGGAGGATCTCCTCGACCCTCTCCGGGTCCGCGGCCGCCAGGTCCTCGGGGGTGGGATACGCGGCGAACAGGGCGGGGGTCGTCTGATTCACCCGGAGGTCGGTGGTCTGGGCGGACAGGACGGTCGCGATCACCAGCTGGAAGGGGTTCTCGAAGTCGAGTTCGGGGTGGGCGTAGGGGTAGATCTCGGCGAGTTCGCGGTTGATGCGGCGGGCGCGGCGCACGAGAGCGGTGCGCGACTCCGGCTTGCCGACGGCGACTTTCGCCGCTGCCGGCTTCTCGACGACGCCGTTCTCCGCACCGCCTTTTCCGGCGGCCTTCTTCGCGGCGGCCTTCTTCGCAGCCGGCTTCGATGCAGGCTTCTTCGCGGCGACCTCGGTGACCGCGGGCTTGTCGGCGACCTTGCCGACCGCGGCTTTCCCGGCGGTCGTCCCAGCGTCGTCGGCCGCTTTCTTCGCAGGCATCTCGTTCGTCACCTTTGCCGTTTTCCTACCACCACCGGAGCCCTGTTCGCCCACAGCGGAAACGCGACGTGCAACCACCCGCCCAGCCCCCTCGGCCTGTGCTCTCACCGGCGTTTTGGACACTCGGCCAGCCTAAAGCCCGACACGGACATCCGCCCCGGACCCTGAAGATCGGCCCCCAATTGGACCCCTGCCGCTTACCCCAGGACACGTGTGCGGCATCCTTGTGACAGATCACACTGTTTGGACCGCCCGGCAAAACGGGGAACACGGACCCCTGGTACGCGGGGAGCAAGATTCCCTGAGCAGGTCGACAAGGAGAGAACTCGTGGACGACGTCCTGCGGCGCAACCCGCTCTTCGCGGCCCTCGACGACGAGCAGGCCGCCGAACTGCGCGCCTCCATGAGCGAGGTGACCCTGGCCCGTGGCGACTCCCTGTTCCACGAAGGCGACCCCGGCGATCGGCTCTACGTCGTCACCGAGGGCAAGGTCAAGCTCCACCGCACGTCCCCGGACGGCCGGGAGAACATGCTGGCCGTGGTGGGCCCCAGCGAGCTGATCGGAGAGCTGTCGCTCTTCGACCCGGGCCCGCGCACGGCGACCGCCACCGCCCTCACCGAGGTCAAGCTCCTCGGTCTCGGCCACGGCGACCTCCAGCCCTGGCTGAACGCCCGCCCCGAGGTGGCCACCGCGCTGCTGCGCGCCGTCGCCCGGCGTCTGCGCAAGACCAACGACGCCATGTCGGACCTGGTCTTCTCGGACGTCCCCGGTCGCGTGGCCCGCGCCCTGCTGGACCTCTCCCGGCGCTTCGGCGTGCAGTCCGAGGAGGGCATCCACGTCGTCCACGACCTCACGCAGGAGGAGCTCGCGCAGCTCGTCGGCGCGTCGCGCGAGACCGTGAACAAGGCGCTCGCCGACTTCGCCCAGCGCGGCTGGCTGCGCCTGGAGGCGCGCGCGGTCATCCTGCTCGACGTGGAGCGACTGGCCAAGCGGTCGCGCTAGCGCCCGCCCGACCCCGCCCATGACCGAAGCGGTTTCCTCCCGAGGCCTCGACGCCCAGGGATACATCGCCCGCGAGGGCTCCCTCGCGCGCGTGACGCACGATTTCCAGCCGGTCGTCGCAGCGGCCCGGGAGCGGATCCCGGGCCTCTTCGGGGACCGGCTGCACAGCGCGTACGTCAACGGCTCGATTCCCCGCGGCACCGCGCGCGTGGGACGCAGTGACGTCGACCTGCTGCTCGCGCTGAGCGAGGAGCCCTCCGAGGCTGACCGGGCCGCGGGACGAGCCCTGATCGAGGGCCTCGACGAGGAGTTCCCGCAGATCGACGGCGGCGGAACGCTGCTCTTCAGCCGTGCCCGCCTGCTGAGCGATCTGGAGCGGCACGACCTGGGGTTCTTCATCGCCTGCCTGTGCACCCCGCTCCTCGGCGAGGACCTCGCCGAACGCCTGCCCCGCTACCGCCCCGACGCACTGCTCGCGCGCGAGACCAACGGCGACCTCGCCCTGTTGCTGCCGCGCTGGCGCGAGCGCATCGCCTCGGCGGACGACTCCGAGGCGGCTCTGCGGCCTCTGGTGCGCTTCATGTCCCGGCACCTCGTCCGCACGGCGTTCACCCTCGTCATGCCCCGCTGGAACGGCTGGACGAGCGACCTGCACGAGATGGCGGACGCGTTCGGCGCGTACTACCCCACGCGCGCGGAGCAGGTTCGCACGGCTGCCGCCCTCGGATACGGCCCGCGGGGCGACCGCGCCGTTCTCTCCTCGTACGTGGACGACCTCGGTCCCTGGCTCGCCGACGAGTACGCGCGCGTGCACGGCGTGAAGGCCCGCAGGCCCGAGGAGGGCTAGGACGGGGCTCTAGATGAGCCCGTGCTCCGTCAGGTACTCCAGCTGGGCGCGCACCGACAGCTCCGCCGCCGGCCACAGGGAGCGGTCGACGTCGGCGTACACATGGGCGACGACGTCGGCGGGATCGGTGCGGCCGTTCTCGACGGCCGTCTCGACCTGGGCGAGCCGGTGGGCGCGGTGGGCGAGATAGAACTCGACCGCGCCCTGGGCGTCCTCCAGGACCGGTCCATGGCCCGGCAGGACGGTGTGGACGCCGTCGTCGACCGTCAGGGACCTCAGCCGCCGCAGGGAGTCCAGATAGTCGCCCAGGCGGCCGTCGGGATGCGCGACGACGGTCGTGCCGCGGCCGAGGATCGTGTCCCCCGTCAGAACGGCCTGGTCGGCCGGGAGGTGGAAGCACAGGGAGTCGGCGGTGTGCCCCGGCGTCGGCACGACCCGCAGCTCCAGGCCGCCCACGCTGACCACGTCCCCGGCGGCCAGGCCCTCCTCGCCCAGCCGCACCGCCGGGTCCAGGGCCCGCACCTTCGTGCCGGTCAGTCCGGCGAAGCGGACGGCGCCCTCGGCGTGGTCGGGGTGGCCGTGCGTCAACAGGGTCAGGGCGACGCGCTTGCCGGCCCGCTCGGCGGTGTCGACGACCGCGCGCAGATGGCGCTCGTCCAGCGGCCCCGGGTCGATCACGACGGCCAGCTCGGAGTCGGGCTCGGCGACGATCCAGGTGTTCGTGCCGTCCAGGGTCATCGCGGACGCGTTCGGCGCGAGGACGTTGACCGCGCGCGCGGTCGCGGGGCCCGAGAGGACTCCGCCTCGCGGCTGGCCGGGGAGGGCGGCTGCGTCGGTCATGCGGGAAGGCCTTCCATCGGGCGTCGTCCGAGTGTCGTCGGGCCGAGCGGAGCATCCCGCCGCGGATCCGGGACGAGCCGGTGGCCCGGGACGGGGACGGCGCGGGCGCTCGGGGCCGTCATACGGGGCCTGCCCCGGGTGCGGCGGCCGGGATGTGCTTGGTGAACTCGTCGTGCCCCGGCCAGGACAGCACGACCACGCCGTCCTCCAGGCGGGCCTCGGCGAGGACCGGGCTCAGGTCGCGGTCGGGGGCCGCGGCGAGCGCCTGCGCCGCCGTGGCGTACGGGACGAGCCGGCGCAGCGTCGCGATGGTGGGCGGCATCATCAACAGCTCGCCCCTGTCGTACGCGGCCGCCGCGTCCGTCGGGCGGATCCACACCGTGCGGTCGGCCTCCGTGGACGCATTGCGGGTGCGCTGGCCCTCGGGGAGCGCGGCCACGAAGAACCAGGTGTCGTAGCGCCGCGACTCGAACTCGGGAGTGATCCAGCGCGTCCAGGCGCCGAGGAGATCGGAGCGCAGCACCAGACCGCGCCGATCGAGGAACTCGGCGAAGGACAGGTCGCGGGCGGCCACCGCTGCCCGGTCGGCCTCCCAGTCGGCGCCCGTGGTGTCGCTGACCACCGAGTTCGGGGTCGGTCCCGCGAGCAGGACGCCGGCCTCCTCGTACGTCTCGCGCACGGCCGCGCAGACGATCGCCTGGGCCGCCGTCTCGTCGACGCCCAGACGTTCGGCCCACCACGCGCGCGTGGGGCCCGCCCAGCGGACGTGCCCGTCGTCGTCACGCGGGTCGACACCGCCGCCGGGATAGGCGTACGCGCCTGCGGCGAAGGCCATGGAGGCGCGTCTGCGCAGCATGTGGACGACGGGGCCGCCGTCGGTGTCCTTCAGGAGCATGACGGTGGCCGCGCGCTTGGGGGCGACCGGGGTGAGCGTGCCGTCCGCGAGCGCCCGGATGCGTTCCGGCCAGTCCTGGGGGAACCACTGCCCATTCGCCATGGGCGCGAGGCTATCCCGTGGCGCGCGAATGTTCGAGAGGTACCCGAGGTCAGGGCACGTCCAGGGGACTCCCTCGACGTCCTGGGAAGCCCTTCGGAGGGCCCCTGAAGGGCCGCGGAACACGTCCGCGGCTCTCCACGTCCCGAAAGGCCGCCCGTACCGCTACGGGACGAGTTCCACCTGGATCTCGACCTCGACCGGCGCGTCCAGCGGCAGCACGGCGACGCCCACCGCGCTGCGCGCGTGCACGCCCTTGTCGCCGAAGACCTCGCCCAGCAGTTCGCTCGCGCCGTTGAGGACGGCGGGCTGGCCGGTGAAGTCCGCGGCCGACGCCACGAAGCCGACGACCTTCACCACGCGCGCGACGCGGTCCAGGTCGCCCGCCACCGACTTGACGGCGGCCAGGGCGTTCAGCGCGCAGGTGCGGGCCAGCTCCTTGGCCTCCTCGGGGGTGACCTCGGCGCCGACCTTGCCCGTGACCGGCAGTTTGCCCTCCACCATGGGCAGCTGGCCGGCCGTGTACACGTACGGGCCGGACTGCACCGCGGGCTGGTAGGCCGCCAGGGGCGGCACGACCGCCGGCAGGGTCAGTCCCAGCTCGGCGAGCCTCGCCTCGACCGCGCTCACGCCTTCGCCCGCTTCAGGTACGCGACGAGCTGCTCCGGGTTGTTCGGACCGGGCACGACCTGGACGAGCTCCCAGCCGTCCTCGCCCCAGGTGTCCAGAATCTGCTTCGTCGCGTGGACGAGCAGCGGCACGGTTGCGTATTCCCACTTGGTCATGGGGGCGACTGTATCCGCTGTCACCGGAGGGGCTGTTCCCCAGGCCATGTGGCCGATTGCCGCCCCCGTTGTCCACAGCCTCCCGGTTGCCTCGGGCGCCGACTGGTTACGCTCGAAGACGTGAGCAGGCTCCAGGTCGTCAGCGGCAAGGGCGGGACCGGCAAGACGACGGTCGCCGCGGCCCTCGCGCTTGCCCTCGCCACGGCGGGGAAGCGCACGCTTCTCGTCGAGGTGGAGGGCCGGCAGGGCATCGCACAGCTCTTCGAGACAGAGGCGTTGCCCTATGAGGAACGCAAGATCGCCGTAGCGTCGGGTGGCGGGGAGGTGTACGCCCTCGCCATCGACCCCGAACTGGCCCTTCTGGACTACCTCCAGATGTTCTACAAACTGGGGGGCGCCGGACGGGCCCTGAAGAAGCTCGGCGCCATCGACTTCGCCACCACGATCGCGCCCGGTCTGAGGGACGTGCTCCTCACCGGCAAGGCGTGCGAGGCGGTACGGCGCAAGGACAAGAACGGGCGGTTCGTGTACGACTACGTCGTCATGGACGCTCCGCCCACGGGTCGCATCACCCGCTTCCTGAACGTCAACGACGAGGTGGCGGGGCTGGCCAGGATCGGCCCGATACACAATCAGGCACAGGCCGTGATGCGGGTGCTGAAGTCGCCGGAGACGGCCGTGCACCTGGTGACGCTGCTGGAGGAGATGCCCGTCCAGGAGACCGCCGACGGCATCGCCGAGCTGCGGGCCGCGAAACTGCCGGTGGGCCGGGTCATCGTCAACATGGTGCGCCCCGAGGTGTTGGACGAGGACGGGCTGGAACTCGTACGGACCGTGACGCGTTCTTCTGTCGCCCGGTCGTTGTCCACGGCGGGGCTGGGCGGGGCGCGCCGCGGCGGGCGCGCCGAGCGGCTGGTGGATCCGCTCCTGAAACAGGCCGAGGAGTACGCGGAGCGGTACGCGCTGGAGCACGAGCAGCGCGCGGTCCTGGACGAGCTGGGCCTGCCGTTGCACGAACTGCCCTTGTTCGCCGAGGGAATGGACCTCGCGGGCCTGTACCAGCTCGCCACCGAACTGCGGAATCAGGGGATCGCATGAGTGCGGACCAGACCCACGACCAGGGAAGCAGCACCCGGCGCCGTCTCTCTCCCGCGCCCGTGCTGGAGCTCGACCCGCTGCTCGACGACCCGACGACCCGCATCGTGGTCTGCTGCGGCTCGGGCGGCGTCGGCAAGACGACGACGGCGGCGGCGCTGGGGCTCAGGGCGGCCGAACGCGGCCGCAAGGTCGTCGTCCTCACCATCGACCCGGCACGCCGGCTCGCACAGTCCATGGGCATCGACTCGCTGGACAACACCCCGCGCCGGGTGAAGGGCGTCGAGGGGGACGGCGAACTGCACGCGATGATGCTCGACATGAAGCGCACCTTCGACGAGATCGTCGAGGCGCACGCGGACCCGGGCCGGGCCGCCGCGATCCTGAGCAACCCGTTCTACCAGTCCCTCTCGGCGGGATTCGCGGGCACGCAGGAGTACATGGCGATGGAGAAGCTGGGCCAGCTCCGCGCGCGGGACGAGTGGGATCTGATCGTCGTCGACACCCCGCCGTCCCGCTCGGCGCTGGACTTCCTGGACGCGCCCAAGCGGCTCGGGTCGTTCCTGGACGGCAAGCTGATCCGCGTCCTGCTCGCCCCGGCGAAGGTGGGCGGCCGCGCGGGGATGAAGTTCCTGAACGTCGGGATGTCGATGATGACCGGCGCGCTGGGCAAGCTGCTCGGCGGGCAGCTGCTGAAGGACGTGCAGACGTTCGTGGCGGCGATGGACTCCATGTTCGGCGGCTTCCGTACGCGCGCGGACGCCACGTACAAGCTGCTCCAGGCACCCGGAACGGCGTTCCTGGTGGTGGCGGCTCCCGAGCGGGACGCGCTGCGGGAGGCCGCGTACTTCGTGCAGCGGCTGGCCGCCGAGGACATGCCGCTGGCCGGTCTGGTGCTCAACCGCGTCCACGGCAGCGGCGCCGCCCAGCTGTCCGCCGAGCGGGCGCTCGCCGCAGCGGAAAATCTTGAAGAGCCCGGCATTGTGGATCAGGACGGCGGGAAGGCTGGACTTCGTAACTCTCCCGAAACGCAAGGCAGTTCAGAATCATCCGCACCCGATCCGGAGCGCGGCGCCCCCACCGACGCAGACCGGACCATCGACGCAGACCAGGCCACCCACGCGGCCCGGACGGCGAACCCCGGCAGGGCCACACACCCCGGCACGGACACCGACACGACTGCGGACGGCGGCGACTCGCCCGACGCCACGGGCACCCACGCGGACCCGGCGGCGACGGACGCCGACGGGACGGCGGCGTCCGAGGCGGAGCGGGCCGTGGACGGCCTAACCGCAAGCCTGTTGAGGCTGCATGCGGAACGCATGCACCTGCTCTCCCGAGAGCAGCGCACGCGTGACCGCTTCACCGCACTCCACCCGGAGGTGGCGGTGACCGAGGTGGCCGCACTGCCCGGAGACGTGCACGACCTGACGGGGCTGCGGGACATCGGGAACCGGCTCGCGACCGAGCGGCCGGAGCTGCCCGAGGCTGCCGAAGCCTGAGCCGAGGTCTGAGCCGAGGTCTGTGCTCAGCCCACCGCCGCGTAGTTCTCGTACATCTGGTCGTCGTCGAGCGGCAGGATGCCCGCCCCACGCTCGTACTCCGAACGCGCCGTCTCCAGGAGCCGGCGCCAGGACGTCACCGTCGGACGCCTGCGCAGCAGTGCGCGGCGCTCGCGCTCCGTCATGCCTCCCCACACGCCGAACTCGACGCGGTTGTCGAGCGCGTCCGCCAGACATTCGGTGCGTACCGGGCATCCGGTGCACACCGCCTTGGCCCTGTTCTGCGCTGCTCCCTGAACGAACAGTTCATCCGGATCGGTAGTGCGGCAGGCAGCCTGCGCACTCCAGTCGGTTACCCAGCCCATACCGGCGCCGTCCTCTCCCGAATCGAGGCTCCCCCACGGCGGCAGCGGCATATTCACCGCCGCCAGTTGAGGACGTTACGGAAGGTGGGCACAGCGCAACACCCCCTTCGGGCCCAATCTTGAATGGCCCGAACGGACTATGGGTAAGCGGCAGATCACCCGGGGGAGTGAGCCCGCGACATATATGACTTTCCCGACAAACGGGACAGTTCACCTGAGTCACAACGGACGCCGAGTGACACACAAGGCGGATTTGGACACGCCCCCAACAAAAACCCGGGGAACATCCGGAACGATTCGGGGTCACCGGACGTATTGATACGTAGCCCTGCTGCTGTGACAGTTGAGAGCAGCTTAGGCCAAGGCATTGACGCGTGTCCGGCGAATCAGAACGTAGGCTGCCCTCATGCCAAAGAAGCGCTCGGGCGGTGGTCTGTCGCCAACGCAGCAGGCCGCCAAGTTCCTCGGTGTCAGTGTGCTCGCGGGAGCGGTGCTGGCCGGTATCGCCCTGCCCGCGTTCGGCGTGCTGGGCCTCGCCGCCAAGGGATCGGTGGAGTCGTTCGACGAACTCCCGGTCAACCTCAAGACGCCGCCGCTGAGCCAGCGCACCGCGATCCTCGACTCCGAGGGCGGCCAGATCGCCACGGTCTACTCCCGTGACCGCACGGTGGTCGACCTGAAGAACATCTCGCCCTACATGCAGAAGGCGATCGTCGCGATCGAGGACTCGCGCTTCTACAAGCACGGCGCGGTCGACCTGAAGGGCGTCCTGCGCGCGCTCAACAAGAACGTGCAGAGCAGCGGGGTCGCCCAGGGCGCCTCCACGCTCACCCAGCAGCTCGTGAAGAACGTCGCGATCGAGGAGGCCGGTGACGACCCGACGAAGGTCGCCCAGGCCACGCAGCAGACCATCGGCCGCAAGATCAAGGAACTGAAGTACGCGATCCAGCTCGAGGAAGAGCTCAGCAAGAAGAAGATCCTCGAGAACTACCTGAACATCACGTTCTTCGGCGAGCAGGCCTACGGCGTCGAAGCGGCCTCGCAGCGCTACTTCTCCACGCACGCCAAGTCCCTCACCCTGCCGCAGGCGGCCCTGCTGGCCGGCATCGTCCAGTCGCCCAGCCGCTACGACCCCGTCAACGACGAGGCCGAGGCCACCAAGCGCCGTAACACCGTGCTGGCACGCATGGCCGAGGTCGGCGACATCTCCGAGGCCGAGGCGGCCGTGGCGCAGAAGGCCCCGCTGGGCCTGAAGGTCAAGAAGCCGAAGAACGGCTGCATCACCGCCGTCCAGGGCGCGAGCTTCTTCTGCAAGTACGTGGAGCGCGTCTTCCTCAGCGACCCGGTCTTCGGCAAGACCAAGGAGCAGCGGGCGAAGATCTGGAACCAGGGCGGCCTGACGATCCGCACCACGCTCGAACCGCAGGCCCAGAAGTCCGTCCAGTCCTCGCTCAAGGACCACGTCTACAAGTCGGACAAGGTCGCGGGGGCCGCCACGCTCGTCGAGCCCGGCACCGGCAAGATCCTCGGAATGGGCCAGTCGAAGCCCTTCGGCTACGGCAAGAACGAGACCGAGTACAACTACTCGGTCGGCTCCTCCATGGGCGGCTCGAACTTCGGGTTCCCGACCGGATCGACCTTCAAGCCGTTCGTGGCCGCGGCCGCGCTGGAAGAGGGCCGGCCGCCGAACCAGGAGTACTCGTCGCCGTACCAGATGCAGTACCCGAGCCCGGTGCAGACCTGCGCCAGCAAGCCGTGGGTCAACACCAACAACGAGAAGCTGGAGAACGAGAGCGAGTCCGAGAAGGGCCCCTTCCAGCTGAGGAAGGCCATGGAGCTCTCGGTCAACACCTACTTCGTGCAGATGATCTCCGACATCGGTCTGTGCCCCGTGGTGAAGATGACCGACGCACTGCACGTCGTGCAGGGCAACGGCGACAAGCTGCCCGAGGTACCCGCCATCGCCCTCGGATCCAAGGGCATCTCCCCGCTGACGATGGCCACCGCCTATGCCGCCTTCGCCTCGCGCGGCATGTACTGCACCCCGATCGCCATCGAGTCGATCACCCAGAAGGTCGGCGACCAGAAGAAGTCGCTGGAGGTCCCGAAGTCCACCTGTTCCCGGGCCATGTCCGAGAAGACCGCGGACACCGTCAACACCCTGCTGAGCGGCGTGGTCGACTCCGGCACCGGCAAGCAGGCCGGCCTGTCCGGCCGGGACAACGCCGGTAAGACGGGTACGACGGACTCCCGCAAGAACGCCTGGTTCGTCGGCTACACCCCGAAGCTCTCCGGCGCCGTCTGGGTCGGCAGCGCCACCCAGAAGGTCGAGATGACCAACATCTGGATCGGCGGCCACTTCCACGACCAGGTCTACGGCGGCGACACCCCCGGCCCGATCTGGCGCGACGCCATGACCGGCGCCCTGGAGGGCAAGGATTCCGGCCAGTTCAACCTCGTCAGCATCCCGAACCCGCCCGACAAGAAGGGCGACAAGGGCAATGGCGACGGGAACGCCAACGGCGGCAACAACCAGGACGACGGCGGCAACGGCGACGACGGCGGCTTCCTCACCGGCCTGCTCACCAACGGCGGCAACAGCAACGGCGGCAACTCGACCGCCGGCGACGGGGGCGGGTTCTTCCAGGGCCAGAGCAACGGAAACGCCAACGGCGGCCGACGCGGCTGACACCGGCTCCGACACGCAAGTCGAACGGTCCCTGGCACCACCCTTCCGAAGGGGGTGTCAGGGACCGTTCGTCGTTCGTCGTTCCGTTCGGCTTACGCCACGCCATGAGACGCGACGCCGTGGCCGGCGAGGCCGGGGCCAGCGAGCGGCCGGGGTCAGGGAGCGGCGGGGTCGTGGCGGAGGTCAGCCCGCGAGGTGCTTCTTGACGGCGGCGGCGACCCGGCCGCCCTCCGCCAGACCGGCCACCTTGGGGTTCACGATCTTCATGACGGCGCCCATGGCCCGCGGCCCCTCGGCGCCGCCCGCCTTCGCCTCCGAGACGGCCTGGGCGACGATGCCGTCCAGCTCCTCGTCGCTGAGCTGCTTGGGCAGGTACGTGGCGAGGAGCTCGCCCTCCGCCTTCTCCCGCTCGGCCGACTCGGCGCGACCACCCTGCGCGAAGGCGTCCGCGGCCTCACGCCGCTTCTTCGCCTCCTTGGTGATCACCTTCAGGACCTCGTCGTCGGAGAGCTCGCGCTTCTGCTTGCCCGCGACCTCTTCCTTGGTGATCGCGGCGAGCGTCAGCCGGAGGGTCGAGGAGCGGAGCTCGTCGCGCTCCTTGATCGCGGCGTTGAGGTCTTCGTGCAGCTTCGACTTGAGCGTGGTCATGGGTCTGATTGTCGCAGGTGCGGACGTCCGCACGCCCGCCGATTTAAGGGGCGGCGAGGCAAAGGGGGTTGGCGGCGTCTGACACGATGGACGTATGCGCGCGCGATACGGAGTACCTCTGTCCATTGCTGCGGCCGGCGCCGCCGGTCTGGCGTACGCGGCGGGTTTCGAAGCCCGCTCCTTCCGCCTCCGACGGGTCACCGTCCCCGTCCTGCCTGCCGGGATGCGTCCACTGCGTGTGCTGCACGTCTCCGACATCCACATGGTCGGCGGTCAGCGCAAGAAGCAGCGCTGGCTGCGCTCGCTGGCCGGTCTGCGCCCCGACTTCGTGATCAACACGGGCGACAACCTGTCCGACCCCGAGGGCGTCCCGGAGACCCTGGACGCGCTGGGCCCCCTGATGGAGTTCCCGGGCGCGTACGTCTTCGGCTCGAACGACTACTACGGCCCGAAGCTGCGCAATCCCGCCCGCTATCTCCTCGAGAAGACGCAGGGCCGCCACGGCCTGAACGGCAACCCGCCCGCGACGAACGTCGTCCACAACCCGTGGGAGGACCTGCGGGACGGTTTCGACGCGGCGGGCTGGCTGAACCTGACGAACACCCGGGGCGTGCTGAAGATCGAGGGCGCGTCGGTGGAGCTGACGGGCCTGGACGACCCGCACATCAAGCGCGACCGCTACGCCCGCGTGGCCGGCGGCCCGTCGGCGTCGGCCGACTTCTCCATGGGCGTGGTGCACGCCCCGTACCTGCGGGCCCTGGACCCGTTCGCGGCCGACGGCTACCCCCTGATCCTGGCCGGACACACCCACGGCGGCCAGGTGTGCATCCCCTTCTACGGAGCCCTGGTCACCAACTGCGACCTGGACACCGACCGCGTGAAGGGCCTGTCGACGCACACGGCGGACGGACGCACCTCCTACCTGCACGTCTCGGCAGGCTGCGGCGCGAGCCGCTACACCCCGATCAGGTTCGCCTGCCCGCCGGAGGTGACGCTGCTCACGCTGGTGGAGAAGCAGTAGGAGCGAAGGCGAAGGCCGCACCAGGACCCCAGGGCGGGGCGTCCCTCGAACAGCCCACCCGTATCGCCCGTTTCGTCCCCCTTGCCTAGCGTGAGGGCATGACCGCGCCGATACCCAGGGACATCCCGGATCTGCCTAGGATTCCGCGGACCCACGCGCTCCTCCTCTCCTCCGTCCCCGCCTCAGCGGTGGTGACCCCCGTGCGCCGCCCACTGGCCGCCGCCCTCCGCCTGCTGCTGGCAGGCACCGCGGCGGCCGGCGTGACCCTCGCCTTCCTGCTCGGCAGTCCGCTGCGGGTCCTGAGTCACTTCGCGATCCAGAGCAACATCCTGCTGGCCCTGGTCACCCTGCTGTCCGCCCGCCGCGCATGGACCGCCCGCCGACCGCTCCCCGCGGCCCTGACGGGGGCCGCGCTGCTGTACGTCGCGATCACCGGCCTGGTGTACCACCTGCTCCTGGCCGACGCCTCCGTCCCCTTCTCGGTCACCAGCACCAACACCGCCCCCACGGGCTGGCACGCGGTCGCCGGTCACCTCCTCCACACGCTGACACCGGTGGCCGCTGTCCTGGACTGGCTGCTCCTGACGGCGCCGGGTCGCATGCGGCTACGCCGGGCCGCGACCTGGATGCTCTATCCGGTCGCCTACCTGGCCTTCACCCTCGCCCGCGCCCAGCTCATCACCGCGGGCACCCCAGGCCGGTATCTCTACCCGTTCCTCGACGTCGAGGCCCACGGCTACAGGCACACCCTGGCCAACGCCCTCCTGCTCGGGCTCTCCTTCTACGCCCTCGCAGTCGTCCTCGTAGCCCTCGACCACGTCCGCCCGAACCCGATCACTCACCGCATCAAAACCGGATTTCGTCTCCAGCCACCAGTGGGCTAAAGTAAACGACGTCGCCGCGACAAGCAGGACAAGCAGCGACATCGGGGTGTAGCGCAGCTTGGCAGCGCGCTTCGTTCGGGACGAAGAGGTCGTGGGTTCAAATCCCGCCACCCCGACACAGGTCAGAGGCCCATTCACGTGATCGTGAATGGGCCTCTGTCGTGCGTACAGCAGCGGAGTACAGCAACCGCTATGACTCTGGTTGGCCCTCCTTGGCCGCCTGCTCTTCCGCCTTCTTCTGCTGCTTGCGCTTGCCCTTCTTTTCCTTCCCTTCCTTCTTCTGCTTGCTGCCGCCGAGTGCCTTTCCGAGCTTGCGGAGCGCCCGGCGGGTATCGGCGGAAGGTACGTGGGTGTAGACCTCCATCGTCACCGCGATCTCGGAGTGGCGAAGGATCTGCATCGCGATCCGCGGGTGGACGTCGAGCGCGGCCAGGAGCGAGGCGCAGGTGTGGCGGGTGTCGTGCACGCGGATACGGCGGACGCCGGCGCGCTCACAGCGGCGGTCGAACTCGCGGGTGAAGTTCCTCGGCTCGACCGGGGTGCCGTAGCGGGTGGTGAAGACCATGTCCGATTCGGTCCAGAGATCCTCGGCCCGCTCCTTCGCCGCCTGCTGTTCCTTCTGCCGGAGGCGGAGGGCGGTCAGGCAGATGTCCGGCAGCGGGAGCACCGCCTCAGAAGCCTCCGTCTTGGCCGTGTCAGTGTGCAGGAGACGCCGGCGGACCCGCTGAAGCTGATGACGGATGTGCAGCTCCCCCGTGTCAAGGTTCACGTCCGACCAGGTGAGGCCGAGCACCTCCCCCTTGCGCAGGCCCAGGACGAGGATCAGCGAGTAGGCGCAGTACAGGTAGTCGCGCCAGAGCTGAGCGTTCTCCAGGAAGCTGCATGCCTCCTCGACCGACCAGGGCTCGGGCCGCTTACGCCGGGCCCGCTGGACCTTGACGAGCTGGGCGACGTTCTTCGAGATGCGCTCCTCGACCATGGCGTTGGTCAGCGCGCTGCGGAGGATCGTCCGGGCGTCGTTGACCGAGCGCTTCGAGAGGGTCTGTCGGCAGCACTCCCCCTTGGCGCAGCACCGCCAACTCTCCTCGGGCCGCTTGGCGTCCTTGCCCTGGGCGCAGCACTGGCAGGTGTCGGCGAGCTTGTTGAGCCAGCTCCGCATGTCCTGAACGGTCAGCCGGTCCAGCCTCTTTGAGCCGAGGAGCGGCACGATGTAGAGGCGTACGGTCGTCTCGTAGGTGGCGGCGGTCAGCGGCCGGAGGTTGGGCTCCACGACTTCCTTGAGCCAGTACGCGAGGTACTGCGCGAGGGTCGGTGTGTTGGTCGCGACCGACCCCTTCTTGGCTTCGTTGTGGAGCTTGAGCCACTTCTCATGGACGTCTTTGCGGGTCGGTCCATAGACGTACTTCCGCTTGCGGTTGCCCTCCGGGGTGGTGACCCAGGCGTAGGCCGCGTAGCCGTTCCGGTAGATGTAGATCGATCCTTCGCCATTGCCTCGCTTGCCGCTCACGCGGACCACCTTTCGGATTCGTCGGCGTAGCGGTTCACGTAGTCGTCCACCCAGGCCGGGAGGATGCGGCGGTTGCGGCCGATCTTGACGGAACGGATCTCGCCGGTGAGGACGAGCATCTTCGTCTTGGACAGGCTGAAGCCGAGCATCTCGGCGACCTCAGCCGTCGTGTGCCACTTGCGGTGAAGCGTGGCCGTGGTCATGGAGTCGCTTCTCCTTCTCCCTCGGGCGCAGGGTTACGTGAGGCGGCGAACAGAATTTCTGCGGCAGTGAGGCCGGTACCGGCGAAGCGCCAGTGCGAGAGGACAAGCACTGTGTCCGGGTCCGGGAGAGGGTGGCCGGCCAGGGCCGCGCGTTCGCGGGTGAGTGCTTCGTTGTGGTCGGCGCGTTCCTGGCGGAGGGCACCGAGGGTGACGGAGTAGGCGCGGGACTTGGTGGAGAAGTGGCCGCGGAAGCCGAGCATGTGGGCCCACTTGCGCAGCCGGAGTTCTTCGAGTTCTGGCAGTCCTCCGAGGTGCCAGCAGGTGAGGATCATCTGTCGGGCGTGGTTGGTGACGTCGGCCCCGATGAGATCGGTGATGGGGTTGCGGATCGGGCGGTCGATGGTGCCGGTCGCGCTTTCCGCTCCCTTGGTGGCGTACTTGGCGATGTAGGCAGCGACGGCCCGGCTGGTCAGGTCGGTGGCTCCGGTGAAGTCGGCGGAGCGGATGGGGCGGATGTCGAGCTGTTCGCCGAAGCGGAAGGTGTGGGTGCGGTCGTCGAGGATCGGTCCGGGGGTCTCGGCGAGCTGGACGGCCGAGCGGATCGCGTCGGTGAGGAGTTCTGTCGTGGCCCAGACGGGCGGGGAGTCCTCGGCACCCTCGGGGCCGTCGAGGCGGATCACGGCATGGAAGTGCACGGCTCCGCGTCGCTGGTACTCGGCGACCTTGGCGTAGGAGAGCTTGAGGCAGTGGCGCAGTTCGGAACGGGTGATGTCCGCGCGGGAGGCGATCTGTTGGCGCAGGTAGGTGGTGAAGCGGGCCCAGAGGGCACCGGCGTGCGCGTTCCAGAGGACGGCGTCGCGGTAGTCGTAGCGCTCCGGGTTCAGCGGGGTTCCGAGGGCGGGGTCGTCGTCCGGGTGGAGGCGTCCGCAGCGGCAGCGACCGCCGCCCGGCCGATTGTGGACGGGGCCAAAGGACGGGGCGGTGAAGGTGGCGAAGACGCGGGGGTGTTGGGCGACAGCCGGGTCGATCCCCTTGCCGCCGCTCAGGCCAGCCGTGACGAGGTGGTACGTGTCCTTGCGGTAGACCTCGGCGCAGGCGGCACAGCGGGTCGCGCGGCGGTTGTTGCAGCGGATGAGGAGTTGTCCGGCGGGAAGGTCGCGGTCGACGACTTCGCGAACGATTTCGCCGGTTGCCGCGTGGACGTCGAGGCGGTGGCCCTCCATCCGGACGGGCCGCTCGCAGCCGCCGAGCCGCTGAACCTGGTGTGCGTAGGCGCTGAGGTCACCGTGCTGGGCGAGGGCTGCCAACTGGCGAATGGCTCCGGTGGGAGCCTCGGGGCGCATGTGCGGGTTCCTCCTTGGAGGGGCGGAAGTTCGGGACGGACACCTGGCCTGCATAGGGGGCTAGACAGCGTGGGTAGGCCGGGATGCTGCGCAGATGAGGTCAGCGGCAGTCGCTCTGAGGATCGAGCGGATGACGACGGCGCAGATGGCCACGGAAGCGGCGGTGATGGCCACGGCGAGGAGCATGGAGACCAGGACAGCGCCGACAACCAGGACCAGGGCTCCCCCGCCGGCGGCGAGGGTGAACACGCTGCCCGGGGCGAGTTGGACCGTCGGCCGGTTGGAGACGGGAGCCGCCTGTACCGGGGCGGGCGCGTAGGCGGCGGGCTGGCAGGCCGACGAGGCGTAGGTCGTCGTGGGCGTGCTGGTGGGGATCGGTGCGGTGTCCGGGCGGGGGTACTTGGGGGTGAACACGGGGCGGTCCCTTCGGTGGTCAGTCGAGGAGCGTGGCGACGGCGGGGGCGAGGACGCTGTTGGCGACGAGGTAGCCGCCGAGGAGGAGCAGGGCGACCAGCCACCACGGCGGGCGGGCGAGCTGGATGCCGAGGACGGCGACGACGAGCACGGCGAACCAGAGCGGGACGGTCATGGCAGCGGTCTCCTGTCAGGCCTTGCAGCGGTGGGTGCGGGCGGCGAGTTCGGCGGCGGCGCGGCTGTCGTACTCGGTGGAGAAGTCGCAGCGGGGTGCAGTGCAGGCCGCCAGGTGGCGGTTACGGCCGCGGGCGATGTACGAGGCGACCTGTACCGGGCCGATGCGGCGGACGTTGCGGAAACGCGGGTTCACGGTGTTCGTCCCTTCTCAGAGGTGAGCGGCGACAGAGGCCGTCATGGACGGAGGCAGGCCGAGCCGGGCGCGGACGTCGTCGGGGTCGGCGACGAGGCCGGTCGTGGCACGGTGTTGCTCGGCCAGGGCTTGGGCGCGGTCGATGAGGGCGGGCGGCAAGGTGACTGCCGGGGCTGCGGGAGCCGCGACCGGCGCGGACGTTGTGGGCGACTCCGTGTGGGGGTCCGGCTCGGCGGCCGGTGCCGGAAGCGCGTCACGGTCGGGGGCGTCGACCACCGTCGGGACGGGGTCCGGTTCACCGTCCGTCTCGGGGATCGCGGCGACCGGCAGCGAGTCGACGATGCGTGGTGTGTGGGCGAGGAGGGTTCCGCCGAAGAACGCGACGGCGGGCCAGCCGGCCACCACGACGCGGAGCGACGCCGGGACGTCGTCCAGGTCGAGGAGCCCGGCGGTGGCGATGTTGGCCCCGAGGGATGCGGCCAGGGCGATGAGGAACCACAGCCGCGGTCCCCCGGCCGGTTGGCCGGCGTGCTGCTGTTCGCGCATCCGGCGCCAGGCGGCGACGAGCAGCAGGTCGACGGAGACGGGATAGGCCCATGCCTTCCAGCCACCCTGTCCGGCCGCGTCGGCGAGGTCGTGAAGGTGCGAGAAGGACAGGGCGCCCGCAATGACGGCTTGGACGATCACGGCGTCCACACGGGCCAACTGGGCGCGCATCGGATCGGGTTCCTTCCTGTTCGAGGCATGGGAGGGGTAGGGAGTTGGCGTGAGGCGGTCACGCCGACCGTGGGGAGGGTGGTGCGGCTACTCGGTCACCGGGCGGGCGGTAGGCACGCCGGCCGGGGTGAGCGCCTTGGAGGACTCGACGGCGACGACGGACCGGAAGGAGTCGAGGCGGGGCAGTTCCGGCACCAGCGCGGCCGTGTCGCGGCAGATGGCCGCCGCCTCGTCGAGGGACAGGTGCGGTGAGCGGGCGCGGGACCAGCCGCCGGAGGAGTCGCCGACGATGGCGACGCCGGGCCGTTCGGCCGGGATGGAGGTGGCGGCGAGAGCCGCTTCCGGGGAGATGTCGGCGAGCGCCATGTTCGCCGAGGACTCGTCATTGACCCGGTGGCAGATGCGGCCGGTGAGCTGGGCGCGGAGCATGGTCGCGCCCTTTCCGAGTTCGGAGCCGAAGCGCTGCCCGCACACTTCGAGGTAGATGCCGGCCGCACGGCCGAGCTGGGCGATCCGGATCAGCTTGGTGACCATGGCGTCGCGTCGCTTCTCGTCGTCGCGGCTCGCGGCGAGGAAGAGTTCCGCGACCTCGTCGACGACGACCACGACCGGCACCGGCCTTACCGCGTCCGGCAGCCCCCACACGTCCGAGGTGAGGACAGCGTCCGGGCCCGCAGCGGACGAGAGACCGATGAGACGGAACCGTGCCTCCATCTCTTCCAGCAGGACGTCAAGGAGTTCGTTCGCACGGTCCGGAGTGTCAGCGAGCGCGGACAACCGGGGTGCGAACGGAGCCAGTTCGACTCCCCATTTGCAGTCGACCCCGACGAGCACGACCCGTTGCCGGGCAAGGCCGCACACCAGGTTCCGCAGGTAGACAGATTTGCCCGACTGCGTCGCTCCGAGGATGAGTTCATGCGGCACAGCACGGAAGTCCCGTACGTGCCACCGTCCGTCATCCCGAAGCGCCAGCGGGAGGGTGAGCGGCCCGCGCTGCTTCCACCGCCGTGCGGGCTGCACATCGGAGAGCACGTCCCAGCCGATCAAGCGCAGTTCGAGCCAGCCCGGCTTGGTCGGGCGGATGTGCACAGCGTGTGCCGCCCAGGCGTGGCGCAGCCGGTCGGCCGAGGCCATGAAGTCCTCGGGAGCCTGCCCGGTCGCCATGCGCAGCCGCATCACGAGCCCGGACCCTGTCGGCCACGGCAGCGACCGCCGAGGAGGGACGGGAGCCGCCTCCCGCCCGATCATCCGGGCCGTGGCCCGACGGACGGCCGAGGCCGGGACCGTCAGGCCGCAGGCGTCCATCGTGGCCCGGTAGGTGGTGAGCACGCGAAGCGCGACGAACGGATAGCCGACCAGCCACCAGAACGCGACCGGTGCGTGCCGGCGCAGGACGAACACGGCGACGAGTGCCAGCAGGCACAGCGCCAGCGTCCATACGGGGTTGGTCATGGCGTTCAGCCCTGCACCGGAGCCGGTGCGTTGACCATGACCGCGTCCGCGCGGTAGGCGATGCCGTGACGCATGCGCCCGCCGAACTCGCTCTCCCACGGTCGGGCGATGAGGCCGGGCAGGATGACCGGAGCTCCCATCACCAGGCCCTCACCGATGCCCTTCTCGGGAACGGTGACCTTGATCATGTCCGAACCGCCCGCCGCGATGAACACCAGCTCCAGCACCATGAGCCGGTCGTTGGTCACCGGGTCGATGGCGATTTCACCGGTCTGACGGTCCTTCACCTTGACCTCAGGCAGCTTGGTGACGAGGAGCGTCGCAGCGGAGACATCTACGGGGATTACACGCATTTCGTGAACCTCACTTGGTGGCGATGCGTTCAGCCCGCACCGCTTGAGTCTGGATACCCCCCTAGACATCAGAGGGGCCACCCGCCTGACTGTCTAGGGGGGTTGACGACTACGTTAGACCGATGGACCGTCAACTGTCTAGGGGGGTAGGCAAGCTGGCCCTCAGGCTGCGCTTCTTCCGCGACTTCAGCAGGCGCAGTGGTGACTCAAGCGCGCACGCGGGCAGCTGGGCGACTCGATGGCTGCGGCACAACCTCCTCACGCCGCCTGCTCTGCGGCACGACGAAGGCCCAAGCGCCTCATGCACCGCATTGCTCGCCGGGGGCTTGGCTATCCTCCCTTCACTGAAATTGATATAGCGGCAATATTCAGCGGCGAGCGGCACCCTCTAACCGTTGGCCAAGGATGAGATACAGAGCCTACGCCAGACGAGTGGCAGCCTCTCGTCACTAGCGCGTACAACTCCCTGAGGTGACCGTCGCTCACAGGCCGCCGGCACAACGATCCCAAATCAGGCGGCAGCGAACAGCCACAGCCACCCACAAGGCGTCTGACGTGGACCCATATCCGATACGCGCGCGCCCGAGGATACGAAACCGCTACCGAGACCTTCACGGCCAGTGCCGATTACACGAATCTCAGACCACCCTTACCTGAGGTAAGGCTTTCGCAACTCACTCAGCACCTGTAAGTTCTCAGGGCTAAGCACCGGATCGGTCGAAAGCGAGAAAATCGTGCGACGCAATCGCTTCAACAGTCAGCGGTCCACTCTTGCCGTTCTGGGCATGGCTTTCGCCCTGTGCGCTTTGACCCCAGCATCCGCCGATGCCATTTCGCTCGATTTCCCGACGCCGGTTTGCCATAAGTCTCCATTCAAAGCGACAGGCGCAGGCTACCCGCCGGAGGTCGCCTTTGAGACATACAACGAAGATGTCGTCAAGGAATCTCGGATCTACCAGATCTATGGCCGCGGAAAGGCCGCCTGGGAGGACATATTCAACAGCAGCAGCCAGCTATGGGCACACGGCTGCGGAGGCGGTCTGGCACGAGTCGAAATCCCGGATTCCAACAGCGACTACCAGACAGCGCGGTTCATTTTTCCTGATTCGACTCTGTTCCTGGAACTGAATGAGCGGGGGAGAGGCGTCGAAACTCACGGCGAGATCAACAAGAAATACGGTTCGATGGGGTTCGAAAACAGCTTCCTCAAACTGCCACTCAATGATGAGACGCGCACACCGAACAAGCCGGGCGCGTTCAACCATTTCCAGACCGGATCGATCTACTGGTCTCCTTCAACCGGCGCACACGAAATCCACGGAGCGATTCGCGACAAGTGGGCAGCCATGGGCTGGGAGAACAGCCAACTAGGATTCCCAACATCTGACGAGACGCGCACACCGAACAAGCCGGGCGCGTTCAACCATTTCCAGACCGGATCGATCTACTGGTCTCCTTCAACCGGCGCACATGAAGTCCACGGAGCGATTCGCGACAAGTGGGCAGCCATGGGCTGGGAGAACAGCCAACTAGGATTCCCAACATCTGACGAGTTCGCGATCCCTGGTGGCAGGAGGAGTCTCTTCACCACACGCGATAACTACCCTCGCTCGGGTTACCACACCACCTACGGCATTGACTGGACCCCAACGCGCGGGGCCTGGGCTTGGAGCAACACCCTGCCAAACCTCTAGTTTGCTAGGCCAACTAGAACATCATCCAGTGCAGGACAGTGGCATCATCCTTCGCTTTGCCACGGGGCCAGCGGCGGCCGTGAGGATCGCCAGCCTCAGCTTTCCTCACGTGGTGGATCAGTTCATTCGGCCCGAAGGAGTTGAGGACGGACAACGTCCCTTCCCAGGTAGCGATGCCAAAGGAGTCGACAAGTCGCGTCGCACCGTCACTTAGCAGCGTTATGGACGCCAGTTTCTTGAGCGGTACCACCCCGGTTAGGGCGTGCTCGGCCGCTTGCGCATCGGGCCCGGCAATCCAGAAGCCGCCCGGCCGATTGCGGAGCCCCGTAAGGGCGTCCCGGTACCGGGCCAGGGCTGCAGCATGTTGGGGTGAGCCCGTGAGCAGTTCGTCGACTGGACCACGGAGCCGCTTGCCGGCCTCGTCCAGGCGCTGGTCAGTGATGGCTGTCGTCTTCCCGTCCTGGTCGGCCAGAAGAAGGGTCGAGTCGCCGAGTACGAGGTATTCGAGAGCTCCCGCGTCGACCCGGACGGCGACGACCGTACTGGTCGGACTGCCCCGATAGGTCAGATCGCAACCGTCCTCATGCAGCGACCGGACAACGCGGATCGAGTCAGCCAGGCACTCAGCGAGCGGCCGGGTGGGGTGCGCCGTGATGGTACTCAGCAGCAGCCCGCCCAACGTCGAGGAGAACCAGGCGATGCCGTGCGTGCACCCGGTATCTGCCCCGGCAACCCCGGCCCCGTCGAGGAGGACGGCCGCCCCGGCAGCAGCGGCGGCGAAGTCCTCGTTCGCCTGGCCGGGTTCGGCGGGCAATGAGGCGAGGGCGACGTTCACGCCGTCGTCTCCTCGTCGTGCCGGTAGATCGGGGTGAGCAGTTCGACGGATTGCGGTTCGTCCGTCTCCGGGTCGTACTCAACGCTCACCAGCGTGGAGAAGTGATGCTCTCCCACCTGACCCCAGAGCGTGTTCAGGTCGGAGGCGAGCAGCTGGACGACGCCGAGGGAGCCCGCGGTGTGGATGCCGGCGATCGCGAGTACGGAGCCGTTGCCGTCCGGGCGGGGCAACCTGCCGAGGTATCCGACGTCGTGCGAGCGCTGCGGCTCGGTGTCCGCTCCCGCGCGATAGGCCGTGCCGGTACGCCTGTCCACCAGCGCCCACGGTTCGTCGTCGGGGTGTTCCCAGCTGAGGACGGGATCCTGCGCGTAGAGGTCGCTCATGGTCCGCGACATGCCCGGTCCGCAGACGACGACCAGGCCGTCACGGTTGAGGTCGACCTCACCGCTCACCAGGACGTGGCCGGAACTGACGTCGAGCCCGTATGACTTGGCCAGCTCTTCGAGCCGCCTGCCGGAGTTCACGTCCGCCATGGCGACGACAGGGCGCTTCTTCTCGTCGTCCCACCGCAGCGGAGTCACGACCGTGACGGCGCCCGCGCCGAGGAACGCACCCTCGGGCGCCGGGCC
Organism: Streptomyces sp. LUP30; assembly: GCF_001746365.1. Lineage (GTDB taxonomy): Bacteria > Actinomycetota > Actinomycetes > Streptomycetales > Streptomycetaceae > Streptomyces. The sequence continues at coordinate 203,104 of NZ_MJAJ01000007.1, read as the reverse complement.
TGTGTGGCGGATCTGGTGAATCCGCCCGCGGCTCAGGCCGGCCTTCTCGGCGATCTGCGCGTACGACAACCCCTGCGAGTGGAGGTCCTGAACGACACGACGGCGGAGCCGGGCGAGTTCGGTCACCTCCTGCTGCGCGTCGGCCAAACGTGTCGTGACCTCACGCAGAAGCAGGTACGGATCATCGATCGCCATGATCCGCTGCAACTCGTCCGACATGACCACACCTCCTAGAAGTAACCAGGAGTCTAGGGCCCTAGACGGAACGGGCGGGAGTCGCCTGCCCGAATGAACTCCGATCACGTAGAAGCCGGCCCGGCGCCCAGGCACTCCCCGGGGACTCACACTCCACTGCCCGCGAGGCCACCACACATCACCGCCGGAAAGCCGCCCATCACGAGCCGGTCCGCACAAGCTCGACCCAGACGCAGCGCGCACCCGAGGGCCGGTCCTTCACACCCCAGTTCTTGGCGCACGCCGCAATCAGCATCAGCCCGCGGCCGTCCTCTTCCATGTGCCTGGTGACGCTGCGAACCATAGGTTCCTCGTCGCCGCCCTGGTCGACGACCTCGATACGAACCAGGTCATCCACGAAGTGGACGAGCACGAGGAACCATCCTCGGTACCAGCCGCTCCGTGTGTGCTTGACGGCGTTGGCCGCCAGCTCGCCGACGACCAGGACGGCGTCGTCGACCAGCTCTGCGGTCTCGTCCTCCAGCAACGCGGCGACGAAGTGACGGGCCTGGGCAACCTGCCAGGTCAGGCCGGGGAACATCCGGCACCAGCTTTTGGGCATGAGAAACACTCCTCCTCGTCTAGGGGGCTAGACGACTCAGCGAGCAGAGTATTCCCACGCGTGGCCGGTCGACCAGGCATCTTGAGGAATTATTCCTCTAATGGGTGGTGGAGTCCTCCAACTCCTGGAACTCCCGCATCACACGAACCAGGAGCTCGCGCGCCTCGCGGCCGAAGACGGCCGCCCCCTCGAAGCGCCGGAAGGTCTCCTCATACGCGGCAACCTCGTCGGAGTCCTCGACGACTCGCTCACCGCGGAAGGCTTCCACCACGACCGCCCGCCGGTCGCACAAGGTGAACCCGTGCCGGGGCATGACCGGCACCGCACGACGCCACGGGATCACCCCCAGGCGCACAGTGCTCAGACTCTCGACAGCCAGCAGCCGGTCAAACTGGGCGAGCATGAGCGAAGGACCCCCCGGCCAGGTTCGCAACACCCCTTCGGTCAGCACGAACACCGACTCACGGCCCGGCTCGTACAAGAGGCTTTGCCGCTCGACACGAGCAGCGACAGCGCGACCGACGGCTTCCGGCGTCGAGTACGGCGCACTGGCGAAGACGTGCCGAGCGTACTCGGCGCTCTGAAGCATGGCCGGCAGAACGACGCACTGGAACGACCGGACCAGCCGAGCAGACCGCACCGCCTCATCGAGGACTGTTCCAGCGGGAACCTCCTCGCCGGACAGCGGCACTGCGCCTGGCGCGGCTTCCACTGCGGCCAAGAGGTCACGCACCTCGCGAGAGGTCGGCTCGTCCAGGTCGAGAGCGACCGACAGACGGCCCAGAACATCGAGGCTGGGAACCATGCGCCCGTTCTCGACCTTCGACACGGTCGGTTGCCCCACCCCAGCCCGCTGCGCCAGGACGGCGCCCGTCAGGCCAGCCTCTGTACGAAGTCCCCGCAGACGCACCCCCAGCGCCTTCATCAGCTCTCGCCTCTCGCTCCCCATACCCAGGGTTCTACACCACCGAGCGGAGGGAGCTCCTGTTAGGAGTTGAGGACCGAGTCAGCGGCAGAGCTCCATGATCGCGTCATCGAAGTCTGGGAACTCACGGGTGGCCTGCTCTATGACGGCAGCTGCCGGCTGCCGCCGGTCGGCCGCGAATCGTTCCGCGACGGCCACGAAGTCGCGGTTAAGCGACGGCATCCAGTCAGGTTCATCCGAGGTGGCTGCTTCACAAGGGCCGAAGCCACCAGCCAGCAGCCACAAGAAGGCACCCAGATCACGCGCCACGACGCCGGTCTCGCCTTCAGAACCGAGGAAGACCACAGGCTGATCGGCGAGCGGGCAGCTGGGCCGGATCACCCAGAACGCCGCGTATCCGCCCGACCCGTCTTGCCCGAACACGCGGAACCGGTCGCCACTCAGCTCCGCATTCCCCGTCCAGGCCTGGAACCAGTCGGCGGTCTCCTCCGCAGACAGGAACTCCTGGAAGGGTTCAAAGTCGACCCCGTCGCCGTCGTTGTAGTCGAACGGGAGCGCCAGCGCGGCGGCAAGGGCAGCTGGGAACTGCCGATCATCGGTAGGGATCACGCGGACAGGCTAACGGCCAGCGTGTCCCTGATGCCTGGTGTGCAGGGTTCGCCCTCGCCTTGCCACACGCCGCAACGACGTGCACAGAAAAGCCGATCACGGCCACCGTCAGCTGGGACCGAAGTGTCAAGCATCTCCCGGGACCGGACAGCACAGCCCCACGAGCATGATTCAAAGTTTCTCTACTGGTTCAAGGCGGCTCGCTCCGCTCACCGCGCGCGGCCCGGCCCCCGGCCGGGCCTGCGCTCCTGTCTCCGCCCCGCTCCAGCCCGGCCGGCGCCCGTGCCGCGCACAGAGCAATCAGCCGCCTGATGCCAGAGAAGGGGTACGTCGTGGCTGGGGCGGTCGGCTCCACGGCTTTAGGCAGCCACTTTGGCGCGAGCCTCGAAGATCATGGCCCCAACGTCGTGCTTTACCGGGCAGGTCCACAGACTGCCCGACGCGCCGGAAGCTTACGGGGCCATGATCACTCGCGCCAAAGCAGCTCCAGCCCAAAGCCGCTCCGCCGACCTTTCATCTGGCCGCGCACGTATGATTTGCGGCGGATGGCTCGACGCGCGAGTAGTCCCGGACGGCATCCCAAAGGGCGTAGCTTTAACTGCCAGCAGAAACGGAAAGATAATCCATATCCAACTGCTCAGTACGCCGAATGTCTTCCATACTGAAGAGCTCGGTGGTGGTCACCTGCGCGGAAATGGATTTGATAACCCCAGTGGGCTCACACAGTGACACCCATGCATGTGCCAAGGCCATCCACGCCTTAACCCCATCCGTGCCTGATGAGGTCGCAACATTCCGGGCTGCCTCAACGATAGAAACAGAAGGCAGGTTGGGGCTACCTTTGGGCCAGGTTTCCACTTCGGGTAGCACAGTGGGTTCCAGTATGAAATGGAGCACTACCTCAATGGATTCAGCGCCCCAATTCGGCAGCGCTTCCGCACGTATCTGATGAATCTGCCGCAGGGCAGAACCTTCGTCGCTACCCTTTCCGTGCTTAGATACGATCTTGGACCGAAACCGAACCATAGAGTCATGGAGATCGTCCGGGAACGCAAACCTACCAAAGCGACGCGCTACTACCGCCGCGAAGTTTCGGATCTCCTCGTCGGTTTCGACTCCATGAATCGGCTCTTGTCCGACCAAGACACTCTTCTCGACGGTAAATGTCCGAGTCAGATCCGCAGCCTGATCTTCACCGAGCTGCGGCAGCCAAACAAACTGAGTCGACTCATACTTCTGGATCTGGCGAAGCTGATCGGCAGGAATGCTCCGCACAGGACAGAGCTGGATAAACGGCTGTACTGAAACGTGTCTAACCACGTCACATGTCTGCGAAACAACCGCATAGCCTCCGGGCTCCATGGAGTCCAAAATGGCCAGCTCGGGAGGCTGCACGTCAGCAGTCGCTAGCGGAACACCTTCAGCCTCACGCAAAGCCTCAGCGGCAGGGGTCAGGGGGCGACTCAAATCAACGAGGCGCACGGCGGAGACGTTCTTCAGCACGTCACCTTGACGCCAGCGGGTCAACACGTCACTTACCTGTTTACAGATGTGTGACCCTTGATCGTCAGCCGCTTCCTGGCTCCCCATTCACGCTCCGGTCGGCAGCCTTGCCCAGACGACGGCCGCCACGAACGACTTCCGTGCCCGACAAGGGAGTTGGTTCAGTTGCTGCCAACAGCGTAGCCGCTCGAAGCTCCCCGCGAAGCGGCTTCTCTCGGCACTTCAGCTGATAGTCGACCATCAGTTGGTACGGCGAACGCTCCCCTGGGGCAGCCGCGAGCAGGTACCGCTTGGTAGCTTCTGCGTTTCCCTGATCATGCTCCCGCACCACGGCAAGGTGACGCCCAAGTAGAGCAGCATGATGGTCCGTCATGCGCCCTCCCGCAGCCCACATGTGCACTGCGCGCCGGCTGACGCCAAAGATCCGAGCCACCTGCTGCCAGCTGAGGCCAGACCGCTCTCTGAGCACGCGGACTTCGGCTGCTGTGCCGATTTGCCCCTCAAGAACAGGGCGAGGGGCCACCGCCGTTCCATCGCCCGTCTGGAAGCTGACGTAGGCGATCTCTTCCTGGCGGGGCGGAGCGGCGTACGCTGTGCTAGCTGTTCCCGTGACTCCCCAAAAGCTAAGCACTGCGGCCGATATCATGCGAACAGGCTTAGAGAAGTCGCTGTTCACTCGCGACCCTGTTGCCTCAGTTCGGGAACCGAAGGGAAGTGAAAGGGCAGTCACCTGAAACTCCTTACGAATAGTGTTCCAGGAAATCGTCAGTGACGAGCGCCCTGAACGCTCGGTAGGCGGCGTCGGCCAGGTCTCGAACTCGCGCAGATACGTCTTCAGGCGAGTAATCCTCAGCCTTGTCAGTGAACGCGTCCAAGTCGAGCGCACAACTTAGTTCCGAAAGGACTGGAATCGTAGGTTCGACCATCCCGCCCGGCGGAACCCATGCGCTTCGAATCAGCATTTTGTCGGACGCCTCAACGAAGAGCATTTCGTTTACTGATTGAATCAGCGCGGCCTTTTCCGTTGATCGCGAAAGAGTCCACCCCGCTACGAGGTGGGGGCTGAGAAATCTGCCAATGTCTTCGAGAGGACTTCCGGTGATCTGATTGATGTACCGGACTCCGATACGGTCACACAGTACCGGCTCGCCTACCTCCGCAAGAGCCTCAAGTACGCCTTTCAAGCGGGCGCAAAAATCGTCTCTGGAGGTGTAATCCGAAGTCTCAAGAGAAACGAAACCATCAGAAAAGGAAACCTGCCAACGGCTCGCCTTATCATGCAACTGCCAAACGCCTGCTTGTCCCTCTTGCTGCATCACTCCGTTGGGCGTGATGACAAGGTTAACGCCGGTCTTTTGGCGGACAATCGGATAGGCCTTGCGCAATAGACTACTAAGACGATGCTGACCGTCACCAAGTGCAATCTCTGGTACCGATGGGAAGCGGACCTGGGTCAGCACCCGCGTCAGCGGAGCCCGACTCAAGGGCACCTCGATCGCAGGCATGTCTCCGAACAGTCCGTCTCCCATGCTTCACACTCTACTTCACACCCACCCGCGGCGCACCCGCCTTGCCCCATGTGGGAGGCCCGGGCCCTCACCTCGATGACGGCAGGACCAGCGACTAACCAGGCCGTGCCTGGCGGGCACGGGAGCCTCCAGGAGCTCCAGCACCAGAGCCCTGCTGAGCTGCCCCGCACCACCTTTGGGACGTGCGGAACCGGGCGATCTTCTGGTAGCTCTGTGAACTGCAGAAACAATCGAAGTATCCGCGCCTTCCGGAGCCGTTGCTCTCAGCAGTGAAGTACAGCGACCACTCCTGCCGCAGCCGGTTAACTGGCAGCCGCAAGGCGGTGTACGTCTGAGCCCGGCTGAGTGTCTATCTGAGTGACAACGGTGACGGACAAGGACGTACACCAGCAGACCGGTACTGCAGGTGAGCGGCGCCCCATACCCAATGAACAGCCTTCACCCAAGTCGCTTGAGGACGAGGGGCTCACGTCGTGCCCGAGCCAGCAGGGGGCCGACTATCAGGACACATGCAGTCGAATCGACGGCGACTCAGTGATCCTTATTCGCCATGCTGAGGGCAACTACCACACCCGCAGCAGCGATCACGACCGCGGCGATCAGGTAGGGAGGGGCAGCATCTCGGCACCCAGGCCATCTGTGAAACGTCGCGGAGAGCGCGGATCCGCATGAGTAGGTCACGCCTTGGCTAGTGAAACCGACCGGCAGCAGCGCGACGATGACAGCCGCAGCACTGGCAACCACGGCAACGATTTTGGCTCGAGTACGAGGTGGCACTTGCGTCCTCTCAATATGGCCAATACTGCTGACGGAGGCGGCCCGGGCAACCCTACGGCTCCCACCGACCGCTCAGCCACCGTTTACAGCAGAGGCGAGCGCATGCACCGTCATGGCTCAGAACTGCTGTACAGGAATCGCAAGTAGTCGGCACTGCACCGTGCTTGTCGTCGCTAGAGGTTCCGTGGACGCTACTTGACCCACCTTGACCCACCTTGGCCAGCTTTAGTCGGCACAAGGAGGCATGGCGTAGCCGAGCCCCGTGCCGGCCGCATCCCAGGTCTGCGGTCGGCACTTCTTGGAGGCGCCCAACCTCTGGGCAGTCACAGTCGCAGCACGAGAGCACGGAGAGCGCGGCACTGATCACTCGCTGGGGCGAGGACGGTATGGGCCAGATGCTGTGCGCCCTTCTCTTCTGCGGTACCTCCGATCGGCCCTCTAGTGGACAGGTGGCGGCATGGAACGGAATCCAGCCGCATGGTTGCAACCCACTTTCAGCCCACGCACCTCACTGTCACACTGCTAAGCAGGGCGAGCAGCTCGCCCCACTAGTGACCTCGGGGGAGGGTGAGCGATGGCGCAGCAACGGAGGGGCCATTACCGGGCGGCCACGTACGTAAGGCCGACGGTGGTCTCAAGAAGGGCGAAGAAGCCTTCAACGTGGGTGATCGTGACGTTGGCGGTCGTTGCCATCGCTCTCTGGAACACGATCTTCGGAAGCGACTCAGATCAGCCGAGTACAACTCCTCAGCAAACAAGTCCAACTGCCCATGGCTCGCCTGCCCGCTAGTCGCCGGGACTAGCGGGACTTCGGTCGCCCAATTCGCCCAGCTAGTGTCCGCCAGGCAGCTCCTATCCTTGCGGCAGGTTTCGCCACCTGCGCTTCTGACGGGTGCGCAGTACCGACGGACTTCGGCGCGTCCACCCGTAGTCTCGCCCAGACCACATGCCACTGCTCCACTTGTTCTTCCGGCACGCCACAAGCGGATAGGAAGGCTGGGGTAGCTGTCCATGTTGTGGGGAGACTCTCGCGATTGAGCAGCGTCCTGACGCTGCCCTCCGAGATCCGTCCGTCTGACCGTTGGCTGACAGCCCTTTGCGTCAAGCCGCACCTCTGGCGCACATCCCGAAGCCTGGCGATGAAATCCTGAGCGGTACGCACACCGTCCGGGGCAGGCCAAACGCGACTGACTGAGTCTGCGCCAACGGTGCCCACAGGCGGACTGGGTAGGAAAGCTCGGTTCCGCCCGAGCGCTAGTCGAGCGCTGGTGTTCCTGTTGCGAGCCTGCGGTATGGGACGCCTCTTGGCCCCGAGTGAGCGGCGCAGATGCCGGTAAACGAAATCGAGCTCCAGGAGCTCCGGCCCATCCGGGATGCCTGCGCGCAGAACTTCCAGAAGCTCGCCGGTGAAGGCTGTGTACCTCTCGCCGGGCGGAGCAAGGGCGTAGCTCGTCTCCGATGCTGCCGCCAAGAGGTAGCTTCCTTCGACAGAAGCTTGATCGGCCAGTTCCGGCGTGCCGGCCATCGTCCCCAGGGCCAAGCCGGCGAAGCAGCAGTCCAACACAAGCACATGGCGCTCTGCCGGGCCTGCGAGAACAGCCTGACGCAACCAGTCGTAGGGAAGTGCCGACCCTACCCACTGCTGGTGGGACTTTGGTAGCGCAAGTTGCAGGGCATTCTGCAGGTCGATCAGCCCGTGCCCGGCGTAGTACACGAGAAGCGTGTCGCGGGCGTGCTCGACCGCGGATCGCAACTCCTCCATCACTTCATCGTTGGATGCCGGGTTCAACATAACTACGCAGTTCTGCGGTGGCAGCCCCCAGGCGGTGGGGAGGCAGAGAGCCTCTGCAAGCGCTGTGAGGTTATTAGCGACAGCCGGTAGCTGCTCCAGGTGGTCGAACTGACTGGAGCCAATCAGTAGGGCTCGTGATGCTCCTGGGTCGGGCAGCGCACTCACTCGTCCTGCCCTTCCCCGGTCTGCCCCTCACTCAGGATCCGGATCACGCGCTCTACTTCCTCGTCGCTGCAGTTCGTGAGCGAGACGGTGGTGTCCTCACGGCTAATCGTGATCTGTGGACTCTGCGATCGCGCCCGTTTCCACGCCACAACGGCCATCACGAATGAAGCCGCGCTCCACCCGTTCTCGGTGACCAGCTTGATCACTTCGACGGCAGAGCCCATCTGTCCCGGCTGGAACGATCCGTCCTGCAGTTCAATGGTGGCCGATCGGCGCACAGTCGCGTCACTTCGTAACCAAGCGTGGAGTGAGCGCAGCTCACCCGCACCGTGTTCCATGCGCAGATCAACGTGCACAACGTGCCCCTCCCCGTACCAACTGATCTTGCTCAACGTCTGCGATCCCATCGTCGGTCAAAGTCGCAGCGGGTGAGAGACGTTCACAGGAACGCGCACGAAGACGTTGCGTGAGACGAGCCGCCTTCTTCTGGCTGACGCCGATCATGCGGGCCACGACTGGGCCGTCTCTGGGCCGTCCGAGGTCGCTCGACAGTGGCCAATGACGACCAACGACGACCACCGGGCGCACGTGCCCACCGCCTCTGAGCAGCGGAAACGCAGGTCACCAAGATCCCCGGCAAGACCCAGGGCAAGAAGAAGTAGTCCGGTTGCGTCCGGCATTCCGCTGTGAAGCTTCGCCCCTGAAACTGCAGCAGGCGGTTTAGCCGTTTTGCACTCAAGGAGTGTCTTCGATTCCTACGCTTAGTCACCTGTGACAACAGGATGACGAACGGTCAGGAGTGCTTGTGAGTACGGAGATCGTCGAACTGATGGAGCAGGCAACGCCGTACCTGTCGGCCGCAGTGACCGCATACGGAGCAGCAGTTCTGAGCCGGGCCGAGGATGCGGCTGTGGGTGCCGCGGTCGAGGGGACGGCGGGTCTGGGGCAGCGGATTCTGCATCTGGTGTGGCGCCGACGGAACGAGGAAGGTCGGGCGGCTTTGGCGGGCGCGGTGGCGACGGCTGCCGAGGAGCCGGACGACGCGGATGCGGCGGGGGCGTTGCGGCATCAACTCAAGCAAGCGTTGCGGGAGGATGCGGAGTTGGTGCGTGAGCTGGCGGCGTTGCTGCCCGCACCGGGTGGGGTGACGGTGAACGTGTCCGGGACGCGGGCGATCGGCGCGCAGCACATCGGCATCGCTGCCTCCGGCGACAACACCACCATCCACCCGCAGCAATGAGTGCGCGGGGTCCGGGGGAGCCGATGGGGGTGAGGGCGTCCGGTGAGCGGTCGATCGGGGCCGAGTCGATCGGGGTGGCGATCAGCGGGGACAACGCGCGGGTAGTGGTGCTGCCGGCGCAGGCCGTGCACTGGGCTCACACCGTTCGGGCTCCGGCGAAGGCCGGGTTCCTGCCGGAGTCGGTGTCAGGAGTCTTCGTCGGCCGTGAGCGCGAGCTGACCGAGCTGCGGGAGATGCTGACGGGCCAGGGCTCGGCCGCCGTGGTCCAGCCGCAGCAGCCCGTGTCGCGAGCACGGGCGATCCACGGGCTAGGCGGGGTCGGCAAGAGCACCCTGGCCCTGCACTACGCCGACCGCTACCGCGGTGAATACGGGCTGGTGTGGTGGATCGCCGCCGAGTCCCCCGAGTCGATCGTGACCAGCCTCGCCGCAATCACCACGCGGTTGTGCCCGCAGTGGGCACAGACAGTCGGTACGGACGAGCGGGCAGCTTGGGCGATCACCTGGCTTCAGGCCCACCCCGACTGGCTGCTGATCTTCGACAACGTCGAGGATCCGGCGCACCTGCGCCCCTACCTGGGCACCCTGGACGGCGGGCATCACCTTGCCACCAGCCGAAAAGCCACCGGATGGCACGCAATCGCCCCCGCCATACCCCTGGGCCTGCTCCCCACGGGGGAGGCCACCGACCTGCTGTGCGCCATCGCCTTCCCCGGCCAAACTTTCACCGGTGCCCAGCGGGAGGCGGCGCGTCGGCTAGCCGAGGATCTGGGGTGCCTGCCGCTGGCCCTGGAACAGGCTGGCGCCTACGCCTACCGGACCGGCACCGACCTCGACACCTACCGCCACTCGCTGGGACTCGTGCTGGATGAGGACCGTGACGTCAACGACCCGGAGCGCACCATCGCCCGGATCTGGGACCAGACCCTCACCGCCATCACCGCTCGCGACCCGCTGGCCGTCACCCTCCTGCACACCATGGCCTGGCTGGCCCCCGACGACATCCCCCGCGCATTCCTCGCGCCCCTCGCCCCCGACTCCCTCGCACTGGGTAACGCCCTGGGTGAGCTGCACGCGTACAACATGATCGCCTTCACCGACGATCGCCAAGGCGTGAGTGTCCACCGCCTGGTACAAACCGTCCTGCGCACCCGCACGCCGACCGAATCGGATCCGGATATCTACGCCCCGGGCCGCGCAGAGGCAGAACAAGCCGTTCGCGAGGCTCTGCCGACTCCGCTGAATGACTCTCTGCCCGAACCGGTGGCGCTGTGGAATCAACTGCTGCCGCACGTCTTGGCCCTGGCTGAGTCCACACCACCGGGTACCCCCGCCTCAGCCGACTCCATCGGCACCTACTACCAGGCCATCGATTACCTGTACCGACAAGGCCGCAACGCCCACGCCATCCCACTGGGCACCGCCGCTCTCACCCAATGCGAACAATTGCTGGGCGACACCCACCACAACACCCTGACTATCCGGCACAACCTCGCGCTCGCCCACCGGGAGGCGGGCGACCTGGGCCGAGCCATCACCCTGCTGGAAGCCAATGTCGCCCAGAGCGAGCAGATCCTCGGCAACACCCACCCCAACACCCTGATCGGCCGCAACCAACTCGCCAGCACCTACCGGGAGGCGGGCGACCTGGGCCGAGCCATCCCCCTGTTCGAAGCAACTTTCGCCCAGAGCGAGCAGACCCTCAGCAACACCCACCCCAACACCCTGACCATCCGCAACAACCTCGCCAGCGCCTACCAGGAGGCAGGCGACCTGGGCCGAGCCATCCCCCTGTTCGAAGCCACTGTCGCCCACAGCGAGCAGATCCACGGCAACACCCACCCCAACACCCTGATCCGCCGCAACAACCTCGCCAGCGCCTACCAGGAGGCAGGCGACCTGGGCCGAGCCATCCCCCTGCTGGAAGCCACTGTCGCCCACAGCGAGCAGACCCTCGGCAACACCCACCCCAACACCCTGACCATCCGCAACAACCTCGCCAGCGCCTACCAGGAGGCAGGCGACCTGGGCCGAGCCATCCCCCTGTTCGAAGCCAATGTCGCCCACAGCGAGCAGATCCACGGCAACACCCACCCCAACACCCTGATCCGCCGCAACAACCTCGCCAGCGCCTACCAGGAGGCAGGCGACCTGGGCCGAGCCATCCCCCTGTTCGAAGCCAATGTCGCCCACAGCGAGCAGATCCTCGGCAACACCCACCCCAACACCCTGATCCGCCGCAACAACCTCGCCAGCGCCTACCAGGAGGCGGGCGACCTGGGCCGAGCCATCCCCCTGTTCGAAGCCGCTGTCGCCCACAGCGAGCAGATCCTCGGCAACACCCACCCCAACACCCTGACCATCCGCAACAACCTCGCCACCGCCCGTCAACAGGCCGAAGCCGTACAGCACGGAAGTACAGCAACCTCAGCGACCAAGACTGCGCCTCAAAAGCCGCCCACGGCTGATTGAGCAGCCCGAAAACCATTCATGACCTTCCCGCCGAGAGTTCGGGACGAAGAGGTCGTGGGTTCAAATCCCGCCACCCCGACAGCTAAATAGCAGATCAGAGGGCCCTTACCGAATCGGTAAGGGCCCTCTGGCGTTGCTGCGTGTCTAACTGCGTGACTATCGATTCCTGAGTGCTCGACTGCGTGACTACAGCAGCTACGGCCGCCGCGCATCGGTCCCGAAGATGCCGTCCATGGCGACGGCCCCGGTCTGGATGACGGGCCGGATCTGCTTCCGGTAGACCTCCTCCGTCACAGCCGGCACGGTCGGTTGCCCCACGCCGGCACGTTGCGTCAAGACGGCGCCCGTCAGGCCAGCTTCTGTTCGGAATCCTCGAAGGCGCGCCCCAAACGCCTTCATCAGCTCCCGTCGCTCACTCCCCATACCCACCCAGGGTTCTACACCACAGAGCCGCAGGAGCCGCGCCCGCGAGCCTGATGATCAGCGCGGCAGCTGGACCATGATTCAAGCTTTCTCTACTGGTTCAAGCCCCGGCTGCGCTCCGCTCCGCCGGGCGCGCTCACGGCTCCGCTCGGGGCGCCGCTCCTGCCTCCGGCTCGCCCCGCCCCGGCTGCGCCTCCGCGCGCCCACATGTGGATAGGGTCGGTGGCCATGAGTCGAGCACCGTGGAGCGCGGCCCAAGGTCAAGACGATGCCTCCGGCGAGGGATCGGCCGGCACCAGGATGGAGGGGGCGCCGTCGCCGGCCGCGGACACGTAGTGGCGTGCGCGGGTGCTCCCATCCCATCCACCGTCGACCCAGGCAGAGCCGAGCAGACGCGGCCCAGGGGCGTCAAGGTCGTTCGTACAGTGGCGCGCTCCACCTTGACGAACCTGAACCACGCCCGCTCCACGGTGTGTGGGTCGACGGCGGACGGGATGGGAGCTGGACAACTGCATAGGCTCTCGGAACACCCCGAGCATGCCTACCAATCACGCCGACGCACCGGGCAACTCCAAGATCCCGGCAGAGTCAAGCTCAGCTATGGACTGTCTGTTTGACGCCGTCCTTGTCGGTGATGCTGACGGAAACGCGCCACCGCGTCCGCTTGTCGGCCTCGATCTTGACCGTACCGCCGAACTTCCGGCCATCCAGGTCTTTCGCATTCATCGAGGCACCGTAGGTGGCGCTGTCGTCACACACTTCGATCCCGGCGCGCAGCGCTGTCCCATTACTGACCTGCAGACCACCCAGGGAACCGAGACAGTCATACCGCACGGACAATGCGGCAATCCGGTCCGCAGCCACGGGCAGCTTCACCGTCCCCGGACCCAGCCGGCCCGGTGTCTTAGCGCCCTTGTCAGGATTATCCGGATCGGACACCAGCGCCGCCTTCGAGACACTCGGCGAAGGCGGTGTACTCTTCCCGCCGCTGCACCCGGAAACCACAGCGGCGGACACCACCAGCAGAACGATCCCTGCGCTGCGCGTCAGCTTTTCCCGTGCCACGTCTCGCGGCCCTCGTAGACCAGCCGCGCCGATCCCTTGCGCAGCACCTTGGTTGTGCAGTTGGGCTCGGTCTGGTTGTAGTTCCACTTCGTGTACCTGACCTTCGCCCCGGCGTGCAGGTAACCGTGCCTCATCGTGTTCGGCACCTTCCATGACCACGTGTAGGTGGAGCTGTTCGTCCACTGCCAGGCGAAGTGGTAGTCGAACTCAGCCGACGCCTTGACCATCACCACCTTGGCTTCGCCGGAGATCGCCCCGCCGACCGTCGAGGTCGTCGTTTTCCCCTTGTGGAAGGTGATGCTGATCGTCGTGCCGCTGTCGCCGCCGGAACGGGGTTCCATGTCCCTGTAATAGTTGTAGCTGCCCGAGAAGTCGTAGCCCTTGTCGGGCGGGCATATCATAGGATGGGCCGTCCCGGCACTGGCGGGGACTGCACCTACAGCGGCAAGTGCGGCGACGGCGCAGCCGACTGCGACGATCTTGGGTATGGAACGCACGTGTTTCCCCCGTGCTTCGCTTGATGAAAGCGGCCCCATCGACCGCCAGGAACTGAACCCTAGGGCGTAACTCTCCTTCCAGTCACGGCAGTTGAGTGAAACCTGAGGTTCAGGTCACCCTAAGGTCTTGCAGATCATTAATACGTTTTTGCTTCGGCCTTGTCCCCTTTGAAGTGGAGTAAGACACGCAGGGGGCGAGACGTACCGTCGTCGTACGGCGGCCGCGGCTGTTGAGGGTGACTTGGTCGGCCTTGCTCCGACGCTCAGGCTGCTCGACTTGTCGCCGAGCCGGATACGGACGCCGGGTGCGATCTTGACCGACTTGTTGATGCGCAGTCCCATCCATCCTTCAAGGCACTGGAATAGCGGGCTAGCCCGGCTATCGACGGCTCATGCGTCTCTGGTTGAGACCACCGGGGATCAGCGCTGATCCGGGGCCGTTCGACAGTGGTCAGCGACGACCACCAGCCATACGATCCCATCGTCCCTGAGCAGCGAAAACCCAGGACACTAAGGTCCCCGGTAAGACCGAGGGCCAGGAGTCATCTCAGGTTGCGTCCCGTGGCGGATCCGGGAGGTTGTGCCATGGGTGACCACAACTCCTAGCGCAGTACAGCGTCCGTCGGCGGGTGTCGGCGACGCCGAAGAGGGCGACGAGCAGGCAGAAGGACTTTGTAAGTTCGTAGGCCGGAAGTTGGTCCATTCCGAAGCGCCACTTAGCGAGCATCACGGCCGGCGTGTGAGTGGGGCGGATGCCGGAGCGCACGATGCTCTCTGGCACGTCGCCCTCGCGGGCGCGGGCCTGCCCGCAGAACAACACCAGGGCGCGCAGAACCTTGCGTTGGTCGTCCTCTGAGAGGCCCTCGAACCACTCGACACCGTCGGTCAGCGCTCTGAGCCCCTGTGCAAGTTCGTTCAGGACCACCTCGTGTGCGTACAACGCAATCTTCCCCCCGGTTCAGACCGACGGTACGCGGCATGGCCATCCGTGGGCAGCACGGTTTCTCGTACGCTGATGGCATAGCCATCTGGCGCAAGCAGCGGGCCCTCGTTGAACCCGCGCAGCGCCTCGCAGGTGGTCCGCGTCCCGAGTGAGTGTCTAACTGCGTGACAACGCAGGCAATCAGCGGCGGACGAGTGTGGAGGCCAGCGGACCATGGCAGCAGATGAGAGCTACGTCAGCCCAAGGCAGCACCCCCACCCAAGTTGCTTCGGGACGAAGAGGTCACTCGTCACCCTCCGGGTTTCGCCGGCCGGCGAAAACTCTTCGTTGTCTTACAGCCCTGGACGCCGCATCCTCGGCGTATGCCGATTTCTCCCGACGCCCGCGGCCTCTGCCAGTCCGTCTTCGAGTCGGGCCAGGTCGAGCTGGCCGTGATGGCTCTGGAGACCTACGCCGGGCCAGATGAGGCGTGGGTCCACCAGGCCGCCATCAGGCTGAGCGGAGGGCAGCTTCACCGTCTGGCCCACTGGTTGAACTCGGCCGAACGAGAGCTGGGCACCTTCCGCTGGTACGCCAGCGAGCCCGCAGATATGTCACCCGAATCGCACCGATTCGCAGTCGAGTTCATCAACGGGCTGATCGACAAGGATGTCCCTAGGCCACCAAAGCCACGGTGAGCCGCGTGCCATACGCGTGCCATACGCGTGCCAGATCGTGCGGGGAACCACTGCGAACAGTGGAGACTGGCAGCGCAGATGTCCCAGTCTTCGAAACCGCTGCGCCGCAGGTCAGCGCAGCAACTGTTGGCAAAGAACCCGAGCTTCCCAAGCTGAGAGTCCTACCAAGCGTACGGCCGCCCCGTTCGGCGTCTTCCTCCTCCTCGATGGCGTGCCGAATGCAGTCGGCCTTGCCGAGATCACCGCCATGCCTCACCACATGGAGTTGACCGCCCTGGGCTCCGCCGTCGCCGGTGAGGTGATCCGGCACGCGGACCACAACCGTCAGGTGAAGGTCCGCCTCTGTGAATGGCACGTGCAAGGCTAGGGCGACGGGACGGCCGGAGTGACGGTGGGAGCCGTGGAGCTGATGTAGAACCTGTAGCTGGTGGTCTCCGACGGGCTATAGGCACGGTCCAGGCTTCGGACCCACAGGGTCATCGGACCAGCGGAGCCGCTCGGCGGGACCAGGCTGAGCGTGGCCGAACCGCCGAGGGCGTCGGCGCGCGTGAAGTATCCCGGGTCCGAGTACGGGTCGAGGGGCTCCGGAACGCCGTGGTCTTCGATGGTCGTGCTGATGACCGGGAGTTCCTGCTGCCAGGAGTACTCGAACCCGGTGACATCGTCGACGCCATTGGCGCTCAGCGTGAACTCGGCCGGCTCGCCGCCCTGGTTCCACTTGTCCGGCGGGTAGTTCGGCGAGGAAACGCTAGGGGCGTTCGCCGGGCGGCTGTTGTCGGTCGTGACATAACAGGGGGCCGACCAGTCCGAGGCCGCGCCCCCGGCCACCGTCTGCGTCCGCCACGCGTAGATCTGCCCCTCGGCGAGCGACCCCGAGGGCAGGGTGCCGCTGGCCTCGAAGCCGGGTGTGGCGTGGTCGCGGGTGAACGTCGTGGTCTGCACAGGGTCGGTGACCGGCCAGACCTGATACCGCACGCTGACCTGGGAGTTGTCGCTGGTGTCGGTGGTCCCGGGAATGCCCTCGACGATAAGATCGTCTCCGCCCCAGATGTACGTGGGCCGGTCCGCGTCGGTCGCGCAGCTCCGGTAGTTGGTGAACAGCTGAGTGGGCGTGGTGGGTGTCCCGCCGGCCGCGCTCGCGGGTGAGGCCGAATCCCGCGTCCCGTAGCGTCCCACCGGGGCCTGGTAGCGGCCGGAATGGCCGTCACCGACCGATCCGGCTGGAGCTACGGATCAGAAGGTGCACGACGCAGATAGCCGCGTGCCACTTCCGTGCCAGATGCAGGGGTCAGCCGCGGTCAACAAGCCACGCGGCCTGAGGAGAATGCCCAGATGACCGTCTCCGGCACCTACGGCACGAGCGCCTACACGGCCAAGGGGTTGGCCGGCCTGCTCGCCGACCGACTCGACGTGAACTTCACCGAGCGTGAGAGCGACTACCTCGGCGTCTACTTCCTGGCCACCCTCGCCGACGCGACCCGCTTCCAGATCCAGCCAAACGCCATTCCCGGAGACGGCGGGGAAGACGATCTTTACGACGACGAGCACCCCGACGTGTCGGTACTCCTGCTCATGACCTCGCCGGCCGCCGCCGAGCATTTCAACGACGAGCTCTCGGCGGTCGGAGGGCTCACCAGGCTCCGATCAACTCGAATCTGATCAACTGCCGGTCCACAAGCCTTGGTTATTCCGCCGGTCTTGCGCGATGACCGCGTTCTCGTCGTCCTGGGCGAACCTCTCGGCCGCCACCATCCTCAACTTCTCGCGGAAGGACCGCCGCTCGTCGGTCAGCCCGCCCCTTGCGCCTACCTCATGCAGTCGGCATGCCGGATGGGTCATGAGCCGTCAGCCCCTGCCGACGCCACCCTCTGCTCGGTCAAACAGGAAGACAGACGGCTTTCGCCGGGTGAATTCCACTGAAACCCACCCGGCGAAAGCCGTCTATCCCGTTCATTTGATTTCCGTCGACGAGCGAGCGAAAATCAAGCTGGCGTCAGCACTTCGTGACGCCTGTAACGTTGTCGAAGACGCTCTTGTCGAACTTCCTGTGACTCTTGACGCCGGCAGCGACCGTGACACAGCTCGTCATGTGGTTCTCCTGGTTCTTGGTGTCGAAGAACTCCACACGGAATTTCACGCTGTGGTTGCAGTGGTTGTTGTAGTAGACGGTGACGGTATTGTTTCCGGGCCCGTACGACGTGTTGAAGCGGTTCACCCTCGGGTTGTTGTCGCAGCCCCACGAGGTGTACACGAGGTTGCTCGACAGCGGAGCAGCAGAGGCCTCATCCTGCGGCGCGGCGTAGGCAGTGCTGCCGAGCATGGGCAGAGCCAGCACCGCAAGAGCCGTGACCTTGGCACCCATACGAACAGTATTCAAAATTTCCCCCTAGGAAGTGACTACTTGCACCTGCGCTTGTGGTCGAGGTGAACTCTCGCACGTAAATTAAATCGTCGGCAATCTGCTTGAGCCAAACTTGAGGTGTTGATCTTCACGTCTGATTGTGTGCGAAAATCGCGCGATACAGCCCATCGGTCCAGCCTGGCGATGAAGGGCATCGATCCTCCCAATCGTCCCGGTTGCCCCTGGGTGTACCGACCATGGAATGCTTACGGCGCTTGGGTCGCGTTGTAGGTGATTACTGTACGTAGACAGTCCTGCACAGCTGGCGCGCGTGTGCGGGCGACCTCCCGACAGTGCCGAGGAGCGATCGAACCCCTGAAGCGGTGCTCAGCCGGCCGTTGACCATCCGTGGACTCGTGCGACGTGCTGGGGACGGAGCGGCGGCCGCGGCCCCGTTGCTCCGGAGGCCGCTTGGACCCTGGGGCGGCGAGGAGGCCGGGGGCAGAAAATGGGACGACGCCCTTCGCTACGGACGACACGTACCGATCCGACCCGTTCCATGGGTCCTGCTTGCCACGGCCGGCGTGAGCACCTGCCGGCCGATCGGCAGCAACGGATGCCCCAGGATGCCGGGATCGGCCTCGATGAGCTCAGGGCGAGTTCGGTTCGCGTCACGCTCTCTTCCGTGCAGCCCCAGGTCAGGGGTCAGCTCTTGGCCGGGATCACGGCGCCGAAGGAGGCGGCGGCGATCTGCTGGACGTAGCGGATCTCAGTGCCGTTGAGGTTGGTGGGGTTGAGGGAGTAGATGATCTTGCGGGAGAGGTCGCGGGTGGAGAACACACCGCTGGTGTAGCCGGGACGGGAGCCGGTCTTGCCCCAGACCACGACACCGTTGGATGCCGTGACCCGCATCAGCCCCATGGTCATACAGGCCCGGCCGGCGTCGGCCTCGGTACGGCACTGGCTGCTGTGGAAACTGGGGACGTCGGGGACCGTGAAGAGCTCGGCCTGCTGGGCCGACGGAAGGAAGCGGCCGCGGAAGAGCGCGGTCAGGAAACGGTCGAGGTCGGCGGGGGTGGAGATCATGCCCCCCTCCGCCCAGGGCCAGGGACTCTGCTCGGTGACGTCCACCGGATGCGTCGTGTCGTCCGGGAACTCGACCGTCAGGTAGCCGTCGGAGTGCGGACTCGGCAACCGCGGGTCGTGGGCGTCGGGGACGTAGGTGTCGTGCAGGGCGAGTGGCCGGGTGATCCGGGACCGGACCTCGTCGGCGAAGCTGTGCCCGGTGATCTTCTCGACCAGCACGCCGGCGACGTAGTAGTTCATCCCGTTGTACTGCTGCGCGGTACCCGGCGCGAACTGCATGGGCTGGCCCGCCATCAAGTCGATCACCTGCTGTGGTGTGAAGCTCTTCAGGCGGTTGGCGGCGAACCATTCGGGGCTGCCGTCACCGAAGTCGGAGTTGCCGGCGCCGCGCGGAAGGCCGCTGGTGTGGTTGAGCAACTGGCCGATCGTGACGGGCGGCAGGTCGGCGGGCAGGACGCCCGGCACGTACTGCTGGACGGGCTTGTCCAGGTCGATCCGGTGCTCGGCGGCGAGCTGGAGAACGATCGTGGCGGTGAAGACCTTGGAGATGCTGCCGATCCGGATGTGCGCATCGGGCGGCACGCCCTGACCGGTCTCCAGGTTGCCCACACCCGATGTGCCCGACCAGTGGCCCGCCCGACCGGTGATCCGTAGCAGCGCGCCGGTGACGTCCGCATTCGGCAGGCCGCCGATGGCCGTCTTGAGCGCGAACGGATCCAGCCCGGGCAACGGCGCGGGGGCGGCAGCGCGTGTCGATCCCGAAGGAGCGGCGGAAGCGGGAGCGGCCGCCCCCGCGGCCAGGGTCACCAGCAGGCTTCCGCAGGCGGCCAGAGTGGTCCAACGGGCCCTACGGGCAGAGCTGTTCATGATGACGCTCTCCAAACTCGTGGTGGTCGCACCGGTGATCGACCGGCCCGCCCACGAGTCTCTTCCGCACCGGCAGCCCAGCTCATCAGGGGGCGCCCTGAGCAGACCCTGATCAGACCCTGGTACCTGGTTCCAGGTCCCGTGGACGAGGAAACGGGAGTCGTGGCCGGGCGCGGCGTTTCCCAGGCGCACCGGCCGAGGGCGGCCGGCAAGGCGGCTGCCACACCACCTGTGACGAGCGGGCCGCGCTCCCACCACGGCGCACGACCTGCCCGACGGACTCCACCACCAGGTGTCGGGCCCGAGCGACGCCTGGTGTCCCGGTCGTCGGACTGCTCAGACGGTGAAGGCCGCGCGGAAGCGGTCGAGGGCGGACTCGGGGTCGTCGGAGGCCCATGCCTCCATCGCGACCGTGCCCTCGTAGCCGAGCTCGTTCAGGGCGCGGGCCACCGCGGGGTAGTTGATCTCTCCGGTTCCGGGTTCGCGGCGGCCGGGGACGTCGGCCACCTGGATCTCGCCGATCAGGTCCAGTGCGTGCGCCCGGCGGACCAGTTCGATCAGGTTCCCCTCGCCGATCTGGGCGTGGTACAGGTCCAGGTTCATCCGCAGCCCCGGCCGGTCCACCGACTGGACCAGGGCCAGGGTGTCGGCGGCCGTCGCGAACGGCACTCCGGGGTGGTCGACGGCCGTGTTGAGGTTCTCCAGCGTGAAGACCACGCCGGCGCTCTCGCCCAGCTCCGCGATCCGGGTGACCGTGCGGTGGGCGGCGATCCACATCGCGCCGGTGGGCTCCCCGGTCACGGGCGACAAGGGCAGACCCCGGCCGTCCAGTCCCGTGCCGTGCAGGTTCAGCCGGGGACAGCCCAGTTGATCCGCCGCCCGGACCGACTCCTCGGCGGTGCGCAGGAGTTCGGCCGCGCCCTCCTCGTCGGTCAGGCTGCCCCGGACGTACCCGGTCATGGAGGAGAACTCGGCCGGAGTGCGGGCCAGAGCGTCCAGATCGTGTCGGGTCCAGTCCCAGATCTCCACCTGGAACCCGGCGTCGTGGACCCGCCGGGCCCGCTCGTCCATCGGCAGATCCAGGAAAACCATCTCGGCACAGACGGCCAGTTCATACATCCCCAGCACCCTTCCAGAGCCTCGTCGGCGTCCACGACTGGAACGTTCTAGTCGCTAGAACGTTCCAGTCACGTCGCTCACGTGCAGCAGTACGCCAGCCCGTGTTCCACCCTGTCAAGCCTTCGACTCCGGTCCAGCTCCGGCCCAGCTCCGGTCCAGGTCCGGTCCAGGTCCCGTGCGGCTCCGGTTGCGGCTCCGGTGCTCGGCAGAGCGACCCTAGAACGTTCTATAGTCGGGTGCGACGAGTCGGTTCCCGCGTATGCGGAGGAGGGAGCGCCGGTGTCACTCACCCCCGCCGTACCGGACGGGAAGCGGCCCACACTCGCGGACGTCGCGGCACGAGCCGGTGTGTCCACGGCTCTGGTGTCCATCGTGATGCGCGACGCCAAGGGCGCCGGCGCCACCACCCGCGAGCGCGTGCTTCAGGCCGCACGGGAGATCGGCTACCGGCCCGACGCGCGGGCGCGACTGCTGCGCAGCCGGCGTTCGCGGCTGCTCGGGGTGCAGTTCGCTCTGCAGCATCCGTTCCACGCCGACCTGGTGGAGGGCGTCTACGCGGCGGCCGACGCGGCCGGATATCAGATCGCGCTGAGCGCGGTGGCCGCCGGGCGCAGCGAGCAGCGTGCCGTGGAGACGCTGCTCGCCGACCGCTGCGAGGCGCTGATCCTGCTCGGTCCGCAGGTCCCGGCCGCCCGGCTGGCGGAACTCGCCGGGCAGTTGCCGGTGGTCTCCGTGGCCCGGCGGTTGCGGCCCTCGGGCTCGGGCTCCGGGCCGGAAGTCGTGCGGACGGCCGACGACGAGGGTGCCCGGCAGGCAGTGGACCATCTCGTCGCCCTGGGCCACCGCGACGTCGTCCATGTCGACGGCGGTCGCGCGCCCGGCGCCGCCGACCGGCGCCGTGGCTACCGCACCGCCATGAACCGACACGGCCTGGGCGCGCACCTCCGCGTCCTCCCCGGCGGGCCGACGGAGGAGGCGGGCGCAGCGGCCGCCCGCGCCCTGGTGACCGCGGGTCCGCGCCCCACCGCCGTGCTCGCCTTCAACGACCGCTGCGCGAGCGGCGTACTCGACGTCTTTCTGCGCACCGGCGTCACCGTGCCCGGGGACGTCTCGGTCGTCGGGTTCGACGACAGCCGACTCGCCCGCCTGGCCCACATCGGCCTGACCACCGTCGGGCAGGACGTCTCCCGCCTCGCCCGCCTGGCCGTCGGCCGGGCCGTCGCCCGTGTGGAGAGCGGAGCCGCCCCGGCCGCGGTGGAGGACGTCGTCCCTCCCCGTCTCGTCGTCCGTGGGACGACGGCCCCGCCGCCCTGAGCGTCGGCCACCGGCCTGCTGCGGCCGCCGTGCGGCATCGGGCGTGGGGCATAGGACATGGGTCATGGCGCATGGCGCACGAGGGTCATGGCGCACGGCGCACGAGGGTCATGGCGCATGGCGCACGAGCCAGGACCGCGCCTCGACGGGCGCCGAGCCGTGCGCCATGCCGCGCACCCATGCAGTGCACCCATGCCCTACGTGCCCGTCGTGGGGTCAGCGGGCTTCCTCCGGTTCGCCCGGCGCCTGGGGAGGAACGTATCTGCCGTCGTCGAACGGCGTGAACCAGGACCTGAAGGCGGTCGAGGTGACTCCCGGTGCGGCTCTGGTGAGGGTTTCATGGACGCCGTCGGCCGAGTCGTCGTAGAGCCACTCGTGGCCGATCCCCCCGTACGCCTCGTAGACCTCGTACACGTTGTCCGTGAACGCGTCGAGCGCGGCCGAGACCTCTTCGTCGAGGAGCCCGTGCAGCTCCAGGGTCGTGGTCGCCTGGTTCAGGAGGAACCTCAGGGCGATCTCCTCGGCGACGCAGCTCAGGCGGCCGAAGCTGCCGTCGGTGAAGCGGGTGGTCAGGGCGATCACCGTCACGAGGAAGCGGCGCGCGAAGCGGGCGTCGTACTGGAGGGCGTAGCGGTCGGGGAGGCGTTCCAGGTGCCACAGGGGGCCCTCGCACTCCGCGACGCTCGCGTCCTCCTGGGCCAGGACCTGGACGTCCTCGAACAGCTCCTCCACCAGGATGTCGGTCGCGTATACCAGGGCGCCGGCGGCGAGTCTGGCGCTCTCGGCCCTCACCCCCGCCGTCTCGGCCCCGGCGGCCCCATCGGCCCCGGCGGCCCCTTCGGCCCCGGCGGCCACTGCGGCCACAGCGGGCTCTGCGACCCCGACGGCTCCGGCGGGTGCGGCGGGCTCGGCGGGTGCGTCGTCGGCGCGGGCACCGAACATCGTCAGGGGGAAGGAGCGCAGTTCGTCGGCCATGGCGAGGATCCGGGTTCGTACGTCCGTCGCGCTCTCACCGTCGTCCCGGCCGGTGTCGTGACCGTCCTCGGCGTCCTCGGAGGGTGGGGCCGCCGTGTGGCGGGCCTTGCGGGCGGCCGGGTCGTCGGGCGGGGCGTCCGGGCCTTCGGCCGCGTCGAGGCTGGCTCGGGCCCGGTCCTGGTGCAGCTCGACCTCGCACCGTTCGATCGTCCAGTCGGCCAGCAGCTCGGTGCGTTCCAGCAGCTCGTCCACGAGCACCTGCACCGAGTCCTCCGCGAACTCCAGCGCCGGTGCGTCCACGACGACCTTCAGAAGGGCGCCGCCGGGGTGGACGGACACGATGGTGTCGAGGAGGTCCACCTTCACGCCGTCGGGCCCCTCGACGGCCCGGACGGAGTCGAAGCCGTCCTCGATGAGCGCCACGGCGCCGGCACGCTGAAGCGGATCCATCTCCGGAGTGCCCTCCGG
Organism: Streptomyces sp. LUP30; assembly: GCF_001746365.1. Taxonomy (GTDB): domain Bacteria; phylum Actinomycetota; class Actinomycetes; order Streptomycetales; family Streptomycetaceae; genus Streptomyces. Next base: position 179,522 of record NZ_MJAJ01000007.1, on the reverse strand, counting down.
GATGCAGGTGTCCACGGTCACTACGTACGTCACGTGTCCGAGCCTGTCAGGAGAGGGCCTCCCCGCGCGAGGGAGTGGCTCGGTCGGCGAAGTGAAATCCGGGCTGCGCGGTCCGGCCGGCCGGACCGCACGCCACAAGTGTGCCGGATGCAGAAAATCAGTCGAAGTAAACAAGGCGTCAAACAGTCCGGGCGTCTGCCGCTCCCCCTGCACCAAAACACCAGGTCAGTGGCGCGCGGTCGCGGATTCTCCGCGGTACGGCGGCGGGCGTCGATCGGCTGCGTGCCGAAGAGCGCACGCGGACGGCTGCCTCGAACCGACTACCTCAGGCCATACTGGAGTCAATGACAAAGCCAGCTGCACAGAAGCGCTACTTGCCTACCAGCCCCTTCAAGGCTCCGGTCGCCCCACCGCCCAAGCACTTCGCCGTGGGCGACCAGGTCACGCACGACATGTACGGCCTCGGCCGCGTGATCGGCATCGAAGACGGCATCGCGGCGCTCGTGGATTTCGGGTCGGCGCAACTGCGGATCTTGAGTCCGTACGCCAAAATGAGCAAGCTGTAGTACCGCTGTGCCCGGTCACGGCACACCAGGCCCCTTAGCGGGCCTGTATCGAAGGGGAGACCTCTCATAGACCTGACCTCGCTGTTCTCCGCCCCGGAGGGGGCCCTCTCGCACTCGGCCGCGGCATCGCCGCCTCCGGTGACGAACCCGTTCCAGGCCCCGGACTTCGGGGACGACGAGACTTTCCCGGCCTCCTTCGCTGCCGAGGACGGGGACGCGTCCGGCTCGCACGCGAGCACGGCCCGCCGCAGGGCGAGCTAGCCCGGACAGCTACGTTCACGGCCGTTCAGGCGGGATGCCGAGCAGACCCGCCTCCTGGGCCGTCCGGCCATGAACGCAGTACGACTCCGGCGCGATGCTTGTGGACCCGGGGATCGCGGCCGGCACTCACGCTCCAGGCGCCCTCGCACGCTCCAGGCGTCCTTTCACGCTTCAGGCGCCCTCTCGCGCACCGAGCGTCTTCTTGTGCTCGGGCGTCCTCTCAGGCCCTGGGCGCTCCTGCGTGCCGCGGCTCGATGGCCGTGTTGCGGCTTCCTGCCGCCATGCCCTGACCCGAATGCCCGATCCGGCCCGTTCGGCTCCCCGCCGTCCCGGATCGCGCCTCCCTGCCTGCTGGCGAGCGGGCCGACGATCGAACCCGCCCCGGAGAGTGATCCCGATCACAACGGCAGGGCAGGTGAGAAGTCGACTCCCGCCGGACCAGCCGCCTTGTTAGCCTTGGCCATAGCCCGGTCGCTGGTGCATCCCCCGTCGCCAGCGACCGGGTCTTTCGCTGCCCGCGGCACCGCGGTCCTCAGGGCGACATCGCACCCACGACCTCCAGAGCGCCCCCGAGGGCGCTCCCGACGGGCCCAGGGGCTCTCCCGGGGGCCCAGGGGCCCGCACCGGGGGCGCGGCGGATCCGTTCCGGCTTCCCCTAGTGGAGGCGGATGGCCTGCGACGGGCATCGTTCGGCCATGTCCCGCACCTGGGGGTCCCCGCCCGTCTCCTCGCGTCCCGGTATGACGGCCCCGAGTCCGTCCACCGCGGTGAAGACGGAGGGCACGCGGTGCACGCACTCTCCGGAGCCGTAACACACCTCAGGGTCCACGGAGACTCTCATACGACGTGCCTGCCCGCCGGACCGGTCACTCAATCGGCCTTCCCGCCAGGGCCATCCAGTGCGCGACCCGGCGCAGCGTGGTCTCGTCGACGCTGTCGACCAGGGTCCGCACGGCCCTCTCGTCGTCCGGGGCGAGGTCGTAGAGACCCGCCTTGCCCAGGCCTGCCCTGAGCACCTGGTACCGGCGGTCCTCCAGGCGCTCCACATGCCTCGCGTGGCCGGGACGTGCGGAGTCCTCGGCCTTCGGCGGGACGGCGGACTCCGGCGCGAGCGCGTCGACGGCCTTGGCCTCGCCGAGGTCGAAGCGCTGCCACTCACCGCCGTCGGGGCCCCACAGGGCTACCGTCACGTCGTCGCCCCGGGCCCGCTTGACCTGCGTCATCTCGCCGATCGCGTACAACACGGGCGTGCGGTCGGGGGATTCGGCTGCGCACCGCCAGGACGCCGAGAGCGGGTCGTAGAACATCGCCGCCCAACGGGGGGTCCCCTGCGGCTGCGGGCTGTGCGGGGGTCGGGTCGAACGGTCCGGGTCGGCCGCCATGGCGCTCACCCCTTCTGCGTCGGCACGTGTTCCGGTGCGGCAGACAATAACTGACGCATCGTCAGGTAACCAGTCGTCGTGACCGCCGTCGCGACAGTCGCCGCGACAGTCGCCGTGGGGTCGCCGTGGCGCCCCACCCGGCCGACAGACCGACAGACCGACAGACCGACAGGCCAACGGGCCCAGGGGTCAACGGGGGTGACGGTCCCAGGGGGCAACGGGGCAACGAGGTATCGAGGTGACGGCGTATCGGGGTGATGGGCCAACGGATCGATGGACCAACGGGGTTCAGACGCCGCCGACGCTCTCGCGGGTGAGCGTCGCTTCCCGGTGGTCGTTGCATCGCGGGAGGGGGGCGTCGTCGGCGCCGGGATGCCTCTGGTGGGCCTGCAGGGCGGCGCTGACCAGCGTCATGAGCAGGTCGATGTCCGTCTCGCACTCCAGATGGACGGTGACCCACGACGAGCCGGGCAGCAGCCGGATGGCCGTGGAGTGTCTCAGGTCCTTCTCGAACCGGCGGATCGCCTTGGCGGTGAGATGCAGGTCGACGCTTCGGTCGGAGTGGAAGTGCACGATCTCGACAAGGCCCGAGCGCAACGCCCGGCCGGTGCCGCAACTGGGCCGGCCCTCCGCGAGGTCCGGCCAGATCGCCAGTCGTGTCATGGCACGCGAGGCCGCCGTCATGGCCCCATCATGAGGCGCTCACCGCCCGGCCACCAGAGGTTGAGGAAGGCTTAACCAGGCTGATCGAGGGAGGCGGTCGCTGTCCGGCACCGATCGTGATCCACCCGGAACCCTCAGTTGTTCCACGACTCGTCGTACGGATCCCCGGGGGTGGGCGCCGGCTTGGCCTGTGTGACCTTCAGGAAGGGGATCGGCCCGTCGTTGACCGGGTCGCGGGCCGTGCGCGGGGTGTAGACGCCGGTGACGGTCAGCCAGGCGTCCGGCTGGAGCACCGGGGGGATGCGACCGGTCAGGCCGATCTTGACCGGCTGGGCGTCGGCGGCACAGCAGTTGAGCGCCATGCGGACCAGGTAGGGGGTGCCGTCGCGGCCCAGGGCCACGAAGCCGGTCACCCGGACCTCCCGGCCCGCGAGGGTGCGGCCGTGGTCGTAGACGGCCCGGCCCGCGTAGTCGACGACGCCGAGCGGGAGAGGGTCCGTGGCGGGGAGGGACGGATAGGCGAGGGGCTCCTGCAGAGCCGTGCCGGTGCGGGTCGCGCTGTACGAGCCCAGCGCGGGCGGGGCGACCAGGATCAATGCCAGGAGGGGCAGGATCAGCAGCCAGGCGACCCGGGGTTCGGGATGGGAGTGGGCTGCCGGTGCGGCGCCTTGGCCGTCATGGCCGTCATGGCCGTCATGGCCGTCTTGGTCGTCATGGCCGCCTTGGTCGTCGGCCGGGGCCCGGGTCTCGGTGGCGGCCTGGGCGTCGGTCTGCGCGTGGGTCCGGGGCGCGGCCTGGTCGTGGGCGGCGGGGGTCCGGAGGTGTGCGTGGCCGTGGGGCCGGGGGGCGGCTTTCGGGTGGTGCCGCTTCGTTCTGCGCCGCTCGTACCACCAGGTCGCCAGCGCCGTCACGATGAGGACCGCGCCGGCCGCCAGCAGCAGCGGCCGCAGGCCGGCCTTGACGTAGCGCAGGTACAGGTCGGTGGCGCCGGCGTGCAGCAGCGCCGCGCCGAGGAGGAAGAGGACGGCCGACTGGGACTGTCGGTTCACAGCAGCACCCACCCCGTGAGCAGCGCCGACGCGATGGCCAGCGCGAAGGTCGCCGGGGCGAAGCGCAGCGCGAAGCCCCGGCCGAACGTGCCCGCCTGCATCGCGAACAGCTTGAGGTCGATCATCGGGCCGACCACCAGGAAGGCGAGCCGGGCCGTGAGGGAGAACTGGGTCAGGGACGCGGCGACGAACGCGTCCGCCTCCGAGCAGATGGAGAGGATCACCGCGAGGACGGCCAGCGTCAGGACGGCCACCGCCGGGTTGTCCGCCGCCGTGCGCAGCCAGCTCGCCGGGGCGACGGCCTTCAGCGTCGCCGCCGCCATCGCGCCCACGACCAGGAAGCCGCCCGCGTGCATCACGTCGTGCCGGACGGAGTCCCAGAACGCCGCCCCCTTCGTCTCGCCCTCGTGCGGCGCGTGGGCCGGCAGCCGCAGCCAGTCCGTGCGGCCCAGCCGCTGCCACAGCCAGCCCATCGCGCACGCCGCGAGCAGACTGGCGGCGAACCGGGCCAGCACCATCTCCGGGTTGCGGGGGAAGGCCACGGCCGTCGCCGTCAGCACGATCGGGTTGATCGCCGGGGCGGAGAGAAGGAAGGCGAGGGCCGCGGCGGGGGTGACGCCCCGGCGGACCAGCGCGCCGGCCACGGGGACCGACGCGCACTCGCAGCCGGGCAGCACCGCGCCCGCGAGCCCGGCGACCGGCACCGCGAGCGCGGGGCGCGAGGGCAGCGCGCGGGCGAAGAACGAGGGCGGTACGTAGACGGCGATGGCCGCCGACAGCAGCACCCCGAGCACCAGGAACGGCAGTGCCTGCACCACCACCGCCACGAACACCGTCATCCAGCTCTGCATCACCGGCGCGGACAGCGCGCGGCGGACCGGGCTCTGCAGCAGCACCATCAGGAGCAGCAGCATGGTCAGCACGAGCGGGGAACTGAGCCGTGCGGGCCGGTCGGACGAGGCGACCGCCCCCTCCCCCGCCCGGCCGCCCTGCACGCCTTCCGGGGCCTGCGGCACCTGCGGGGCCCGTCCCTGCGCTTCCTGCACGCCCTGCGGGGCCTGTGGGGTCCGCGGGGCCTGCACGCCGTGTGGGACCTCTGGGTCCTGCACGTCCGGGCGGTCCTGCGCCTCCTGCCGGGCCGGTCGGTCCTGCTGGTTCTGTTCGTCCGGCCCGTCGTGAAGGGCCCTGCGGTCCCGGTCGGCGTCCTGCCGGGCCGGGTGCGTGCCCCCCTCGTGCGGGGCCGCTTTGGCGATGGCCACGGGTCGGGCACCTCCGGCTTCCGGGTTCTCCCTGTTGCCTGTTTCTCGCATTCCCTCCCCTTTCATACGAGAGTTCCGCCCCGGGTGTTCACGTCCTTCGTGGAACCTCCCGTCCCGGTGAGGCAGTCTTCTCCCTCGTGGGGAGCGTTCCGAATCAGGGTCAGCCGCCGGGCGCCGCCGGCGCGCACATGGTGGTGTGCGGCGACGACGGCTTGGCGCACCGGCTCGCCGCCGAACTGCGGGGCGTGTACGAGGAACAGGTCACGCTCGTCGTGCCGCCCGCCGAGCGCATGGTCCGGCCGCCGGTCGTCGGGCGGGCTCGGGCGGTGTCGGCGGCGCTGCTCGACCGGGTGGTGAGCGCGGCCGTCAACCGGGCGGCGGGCAACGGCGCGCCGTCCACCGCCACGGGTGAACCCGTGAGCGGTCAGCGCACGTTGGAGGCAGTGGAGGCCACCGAGGCCGTGCTGGCCGAGGCGGGCGTGGAACGGGCCGCCGCGCTGGCGCTCGTGTACGACGACGACGAGACCAACATCCGCGCGGCCCTCACCGCCCGTCGGCTCAACCCCCGGCTGCGGCTGGTGCTGCGGCTCTACAACCGGCGGTTGGGCCAGCACATCGAGGAACTGCTCGACCAGGCGGCCGCGTTGGCCACCGGCGACGGCCCGGACTCCCCGAACTCCCGCGGCGACGCCTCGACGACCGTCCTGTCCGACGCCGACACCGCCGCACCCGCGCTCGCCGCGACCGCCGTCGTCGGCACCAGCAAGGTCGTCCAGACGGACGGGCTGCTGCTGCGCGCCGTCGAGCGGCCGCCGTCCGGGGCCGGGGAGGCCGACGAGCCCGGCCGTCCCACCCTCGCGCTGCTGTCCGCGAACGGCAGTGATCCGGCGTTCGCGGACGGTTCCGAGACCAGCGGCGAGCAGGGCCCGCTGCTGCTGCCGGACGCGGCGACGGTGCGGGAGGCGGCCGCGTCCGGCAGGCGCGGTTCGGTCGTCCTGGAGCAGGTCGCGTACTCGGCCGGTCCGGCCCTGCCCGCGGGGCGGGGCGTCGGGGTCATGGCGCCGTTCGCCTCGCTTTTCTCGCGGCGGCTGCGATGGTCGCTGGCCGGACTGGTCGGGTGCGTGTTCGCGCTGGCGGTGGCGCTGTGGCTGGCGACCGGGATCCATCCGCTGGGCGCGCTGTACCTGACGCTGCTGGACCTGTTCGCCATCAACGACCCGGCGGTCGGGGCCACCACCCAGCGGCAGGTCCTGCAACTCCTTTCCGGACTGGTCGGGTTGCTGCTGCTGCCGGTGCTGCTGGCGGCGGTGCTGGAGGCGCTCGGGACGTTCCGCGGGGCGGGGACGCTGCGTCGGCCGCCCCGGGGGCTCGGCGGCCACGTCGTGCTCCTCGGGCTGGGGAAGATCGGCACGCGGGTGCTGATCCGGCTGCGCGAGCTGAACATCCCGGTGGTGTGCGTCGAGGCGGGGCCCGAGGCGCGCGGGCTCGCGGTGGCGCGGCGGCTGCGGGCGCCGGTGGTGCTGGGGGACGTCACCCAGGAGGGGGTGCTGGAGGCCGCGAAGATCCACCGTGCGCACGCGCTGCTCGCGGTGACCAGCTCCGACACGACGAACCTGGAGGCCGCGCTGTACGCGCGGTCGCTGCGGCCCGATCTGCGGGTGGTGCTGCGGCTGTACGACGACGACTTCGCGACCGCCGTGTACCGCACCCTGCGGGCGGCGCATCCGCAGGCGCTGACCCGTAGCCGGAGCGTCTCGCACCTGTCGGCGCCGTCGTTCGCCGGGGCGATGATGGGCCGGCAGATCCTGGGCGCGATCCCGGTGGAGCGGCGGGTGCTGCTGTTCGCCGCGCTGGAGGTCGCGGGGTACGCGCAGTTGGAGGGGAAGACGGTCGAGGAGGCGTTCCGGGCCGGTTACTGGCGGGTGCTGGCGCTGGACACCGGGCGGGAGCGGCAGGGTGGGCCGGGGCTGGTGTGGGATCTGCCGGACGAGTACGTCCTGCGGGGCTCGGACCGGGTGGTGCTGGCGGCCACCCGCCGGGGGCTGGCCGAGTTGCTGCGGCGCAGGCGGTAGTGGGTCGGGGTGCCCCCGGTCCCCCGGTCCCCCGGCCTCCGGCCACCCTCTGGCCGGCTCCCTGGCGGGTGGGGTGGGTGGGGCGGTGGATGGTGTTCGCCCCCCGGCCGATGGGGTTTTCCGCCCCCGCCTCCCCTACCCGTCCCGTCCCGTCCCGTCCCGTCCTCGGGGGCTGCGCCCCCGAGGCCCCGCTCCCCGCCCCCGCCCCCCGCTCCCTGCTCCCCGCCCCCCGCTCCTCGAAAGCCGGAGGGGTTGAATGACCGGGCAGGGGCTGAAGGGAGCGGAGAGGAGAGGGTCAGGACAGCAGGTGACGTTGGGCGAACTCCAGTTCCAGGCGGACCTGCTTGATGCGTTCGTCCACCACCAGTGAGCCGTGGCCCGCGTCGTAGCGGTACACCTCGTGCACCGCTCCTCTCGCCTCCAGGCGCTTGACGTAGTTGTCGATCTGGCGGATCGGGCAGCGGGGGTCGTTCACGCCGGCCGAGATGTGGACGGGGGCTCGCACCTTGTCGACGTACGTCAGCGGGGACGAGGCCTCGAAGCGCTCGGGGACCTCCTCCGGGGTGCCGCCGAGCAGGGTGCGGTCCATCGCCTTCAGGGCCTCCATCTCGTCGTGGTAGGCCGTGACGTAGTCGGCGACGGGGACGGCGGCGATGCCCACGGCCCAGGCGTCGGGCTGGACGCCGAGGCCGAGGAGGGTGAGGTAGCCGCCCCAGGAGCCGCCGGTGAGGATCAGCCGGGCGGGGTCGGCGAGACCGGAGCTCACCGCCCACTCCCGCACGGCCTCGATGTCCTCCAGCTCGATCAGGCCCACCCGGTGCTTCAGCGCGTCCGTCCAGGCGCGCCCGTAGCCCGTGGAGCCGCGGTAGTTGACGCGGACCACCGCGTAGCCGTGGTCCACCCAGGCCGCCGGTGCGGCCGCGAAGGCGTCGCTGTCGTGCCAGGTGGGGCCGCCGTGGATGTCGAAGACGGTGGGCAGCGGGCCGGTGGCGTCCGCGGGCTTCTGCACCAGCGCGTGGATGCGGCCGCCGGGGCCCTCCACCCACACGTCCTGCACCGGCACCGAGCCCGGGGACTTCAGGCCGGGCGGATCGAGGACCACCTCGCCGGTCGTGGAGCGGACCGCGGGCGGCAGGGCCGAGGAGGACCACAGGTACTCGACGCTTCCGTCGGGGCGGGCCGTCGCCCCGGAGACGGTGCCCGGCGGGGTCGGGATCCGCTCCAGTGCGGCGCTCGCCAGGTCGTAGCGGAACATCTCGCTGCGGGCCTCGAAGCCGTGCACGATGAGCAGGCCCGAGCCGTCCGGGTACCACTCGGCGCTGACGTCGCCGGGCAGGTTCAGGTCCAGGTCCGTCTCGGAGCCCGTCGTCACGTCCCAGACCAGGGGCTCCCAGCGGCCGCGGCGCTGGTGGCCGATGAGCAGGCGGGGGTCGCCGTCGACCGGGGCGAAGCCCAGCACCTCCAGGCCCAGCTCGACGGTGCCGCCGCGGGTGTCGTCCAGTTCGGCGACCTTCGTGCCGTCCGGGCGCAGGACGCGCAGCGCGGAGTGCATCGCGTCGCCGTGCTCGGTGTGCTCGATGGCGATCAGGCTGCCGTCGTGGGAGAGGTCGCCGACGCCCGCGGACTCCCGGTGGCGGTAGAGCTCGAAGGGCGGCTCGCCGGTCCTGGCCACGTGGATCGTCGTGCCGTCCTCGTCGGTGGAGCGGCCGACCACCGCCGTGCGGCCGTCGCGGCCGAGGGCGAGGCCCGCCGGGTAGGAGGCGTCCAGGCCGGGCGTGGCCAGCTCGTCCTCGCCGCCGGCGAAGGACTGGCGGCGCCAGACTCCGAACTCGTCCCCGTCCTTGTCGTCGAACCACCAGATCCAGACGCCGTCGGGGGAGAGCACGCCGGTCGTCGTGCCGTTGGCCCGGTTGGTGACCTGCCGCTGTTCGCCGGTGGCACGGTCCCAGGCGTACAGCTCGTACGTCCCGGTCGCGTTCGACACGAAGAGGGAGTGGTCGGGGGCGTCCTGCGCCCAGTCGGGCAGTGACACCCGGGGCGCCCGGAAGCGCTTCTCCCAGTCAGGCATGTCCTCGTACCGTTCGGGTGCGGCGGACCCGTTGCTCTCAGTCATGGCCCCATACTGCCCGCCCGCGCCCGCAAAGAGACGCCGAGGTCCCCAGCCTGTGGACAACTTCCCACCGTCTTCGCACCTGCTTCCCACCGAAGAAGGCTCACCCCGCGGGCCGCGGGCCCGTCCGGGCCCCGTACCGTGGGGGGCGTGTACCGGTTTCTGCTGACGCCCCGCTGGTGGGGGATCAACGTCTTCGTGCTGCTGGCCATCCCCTTCTGCGTCTTCATGGGGTCCTGGCAGCTGAGCCGGTTCGAGGCGCGGGTGGACGACCACCGTGACGCGAAGGCGCATGCCGAGTCCGCCCGTACGGATCCCGCCCGCCCGCTGGCCGAGCTGCTCCCCGTGGACAAGGCGACCTCCGGCAAGCAGGCCACCGCCACCGGGCGCTACGGCAGTCAGTTGCTGGTGCCCGACCGCGAGCTGGACGGGAGGAACGGCTTCTACGTGCTGACCCTGCTGCGCGTCGACGGCGGCAGGGCGCTGCCGGTCGTGCGGGGCTGGCTGCCGGGCCGGGCCGACGCGGCGAAGGTCCCGGCGGCGCCCGCGGGCGAGGTGACCGTCACCGGCGCGCTCCAGGCCTCCGAGCAGCCCGGCGACGACGGGGTGAGCGCCCGGGGCGGCCTGCCTGCCGGGCAGACCGCGGCGATCAGTGCCGCGTCGCTGGTCAACCTGGTGCCCTACGACCTCTACGACGCGTGGATCACCCTCGACACCGCCGGTCCGGGGATGACGGCGGTGCCCGCGAAGGCGGCGGCCGACACGGGGCTCGACCTGAAGGCGTTCCAGAACCTCGGCTACACCGGCGAGTGGTTCGTCTTCGCCGGGTTCGTGGTGTTCATGTGGTTCCGGCTGCTGCGCCGCGAGGCGGAGTCCGCGCGGGACGCCCGGCTCGGGATCCTCCCGGAGGAGCCGGCGCTCACCGGCCCGGCAGCCGTCACCGGCCCGGTCACCGTCGCCGGGGCGTCGGACCGGGCTCAGGACGAGGCGAGCACGCCCGTCCGGTAGATCGTCCCCGCGCACGCGTTCGGCACCGTCGCCCTGGCCGTCGCCGAACCGTCCTCGCCCTTGTACGACACCACGACGCTTCCGTCGGCCGTGCCGTCCTCGGTGTACAGCTGAGCCGTGGCGCCGGAGGTGGTCTCACCGGCGGTCGTGCCGGTCTGGTCGCTCGGCGTCGGCGAGGGGGAGGCCGTGCCGCCGCCGTCGCCGCCACCGGCGCCGCCCGGGGTGGGGCAGGTCTCGGAGGGCACCCAGGCGAACTTCACCTCGTAGGCGGAGCCGGGGGCGAGGGTGAGCCGGGCGACGTCCAGGGACGGGTCGGGCAGGCCGGCCGCCACGTCCCCGGAGACGTGCTCCGCGACGGTGATCTTCGCGGCGTCGGCGGCGCCCTGGGCCTCGTACGTCAGGGAGACGGCGCCGCCGACGGTGCAGGCGGCGGAGGAGGAGTTCTGCACACGGAAGACGCCGTAGACGATGCCGGCCGCGTCGGGGACGGCGACGCCGGGGTCGGTGGCCGTCAGCTGGGCCGGCACACAGGCGGGCGCGCTCGCCGCGGAGGAGGCGGTGGGGCCGGTGGACGCCGTGCTGCCCGCGGAGTTCTTGCTCGGGCCGGAGCCGGTGGCGCCGCTCCTGCCCGGTTCACCGGCCTTGCCGGAGGAGTCGCCGGCCCTGCCCGAGGAGCCGCCGTCGGGGTTCTTGCCCTGATCCACGCCTCCTTGCGCCTGGGAGGCCTGGCCGGCGATCGAAGGGTTGGCGTCGGAGCCGCCGGCGTTCGAGACGTGCACGAGGGCGGGGACGGCGGTACCGAGGAAGAGGGCGGCGGCGGCCATGCCGACGGCCGCCTGCCGCTTTCGGGCCCGCCGGACGGGGACGGCCCGCCGCAGGTGGTCCAGGGCGCCGTCACGGGGCTCCATCTCCTGGACGACGTCGTGCAGCATCCGGCGCAGTGCGAGCTCGTCCGAGTCGAGCCCGTCGGGGCCCTGGTCGTCGAGGCGGTGGTTCACGGTTGAGTTCCCAGCGTGCGATTGCTTCGGCTCTTGGGTGGGCGACGGCGGCTCCTGCCGCGCGAGAGGCTCGTCGCGCTCGGGACCGTCGGGGCTGCCATGAGGGCCCCGCTCTCCGGCTGCTCCGCTCACGCCGGCTCCTCCATGGCTATGCGCAGGGCGGCGATCCCGCGCGAGCCGTACGCCTTGACCGAGCCGAGGGAGATCCCGAGGGTCTCGGCGACCTGGGCCTCGGTCATGTCCGCGAAGTAGCGCAGCACGAGGACCTCGCGCTGACGGCGCTGCAGGCCCTTCATCGCCTTGATGAGCGAGTCGCGCTCCAGCTGGTCGTAGGCGCCCTCCTCCGCGCTGGCCATGTCCGGCATCGGCTTGGAGAGCAGCTTCAGGCCGAGGATGCGGCGGCGCAGGGCGGAGCGGGAGAGGTTGACGACCGTCTGGCGCAGGTAGGCGAGGGTCTTCTGCGGGTCGCGGACGCGCTTGCGCGCGGAGTGGACGCGGATGAAGGCCTCCTGGACGACGTCCTCGCAGGAGGCGGTGTCGTCGAGGAGGAGGGCGGCGAGCCCCAGCAGGGAGCGGTAGTGCGCCCGGTAGGTCTCGGTGAGGTGGTCGACGGTGGTGCCGGCCGCCACGGCGTTCTCCGCGGCTCCGGGGGTCTCTGCGGCTCCGGCGGCTTCGGCGCCGTCACGCTGACTGGGGACGCGGGCGGGCCGCGCTGCGGGCATGGGCGCGATCACCGGCATGCCGCCGGGCACGCCGGACGTGCGGGGCCGCACGGCGCCGCGCGGCGGCCGTAGGGCCGCGCCGAGGGGCGCCACCGGGAGTTCGAGTACCTCTGCCACGCCTGTTGGACACACTTCCCCCCATGGGGGTTGTACGCGTCCGGCGTCTCTTTTGCGTCGGCCAAGGCCCCGCGCACCCGTCTCATGTGTCCCGCTCTTCCCCTGTGTCCCATAGGAACGGGCGTCCCCACGCCCGGACCACGGCGTCCCCATACGCTGTGATCGTTCACACGCCTGCGCACACCGAAGGGTGACCGCAAAGACGCTCCCCGCCCTGCGCACGGTTGCGGAGGGCGGGGAGGAAAATCTTCGGATGCCAAAGGTGTCCGTTACAAGTGGTTCGGACCATCGACCGGCTCACATTGCTTGAAAGATCTTACAATCCGACGAAGCCCTGGTCAGCGCCCTCGCGTCAGGACAGCTCCGCCGCCAGCAGTTCCGCGATCTGCGCCGTGTTCAGTGCGGCCCCCTTGCGCAGGTTGTCCCCGCACACGAACAGCTCCAGCGCCGTCGGGTCGTCCAGGGCCCGCCGCACCCGGCCCACCCAGGTCGGGTCGGTGCCGACCACGTCGGCGGGCGTGGGGAACTCCCCCGCCGCCGGGTTGTCGAAGAGGACGACGCCGGGAGCCGTCGCGATGATCTCGCGGGCCCCGCCGACGGTGACCTCGTCCTGGAAGCGGGCGTGGACGGTGAGCGAGTGCGTGGTGACGACGGGGACGCGCACGCAGGTCACGGCCACCGGCAGCTTCGGCAGCCCGAGGATCTTGCGGGACTCGTCCCGCACCTTCATCTCCTCCGAGGACCAACCGTCCTCGCGCAGCGACCCCGCCCACGGGACGACGTTCAGCGCGACCGGCTCCGGGAACGGCCCCGTGTTGTCGCCGACGGCCCGCCGCACGTCGCCCGGGTGCGTGCCCAGCTCGGTGCCGGCGACCAGCGCGATCTGCTGCCGCAGCGTCTCGACCCCGGCCCGCCCGGCCCCGCTGACCGCCTGGTACGAGGACACCACCAGCTCGCGCAGCCCGTACTCGGCGTGCAGCGCGCCCAGGGCGACGATCATCGACAGTGTGGTGCAGTTGGGGTTGGCGACGATCCCGCGCGGCCGGTTGCGCACCGTGTGCCCGTTGACCTCGGGGACCACCAGCGGCACGTCCGGATCCATCCGGAAGGCGCCGGAGTTGTCGACCACGACCACGCCCCGGGCGGCGGCGACCGGCGCCCAGTGCGCGGCGACCTCGTCGGGGACGTCGAACATCGCGACGTCGACCCCGTCGAAGACCTCCTCCGACAGGGCCAGCACCTCGACCTCCTCGCCGCGCACGGCCAGCTTGCGGCCGGCCGATCGCGGCGAGGCGACGAGTCTGATCTCGCCCCAGACGTCTGCACGCTGGGACAGGATCCGCAGCATGACCGTGCCGACCGCCCCGGTCGCCCCCACGACCGCGAGCGTCGGTCGGCGCGTTGCCGAGATCAACGCCCGGTGCCCCCGTAGACGACGGCCTCGTCGCTGTCGGAGTCGAGCCCGAAGGCGCTGTGCACGGCGCGCACCGCCTCGTTGACGTCGTCGGCGCGGGTCACGACCGAGATGCGGATCTCGGAGGTCGAGATGAGCTCGATGTTGACGCCCGCGTCGGCCAGGGCCTTGAAGAAGTCGGCCGTGACGCCCGGGTTGGTCTTCATCCCTGCGCCGACCAGGGAGATCTTTCCGATCTGGTCGTCGTAGCGCAGCGACTCGAAGCCGATGCCGGCCCGGTTCTTCTCCAGGGCGTCGATGGCCTTGCGGCCCTCGGCCTTGGGAAGGGTGAAGGAGATGTCCGTCAGGCCGGTGGAGGCCGCGGACACGTTCTGCACGATCATGTCGATGTTGATCTCGGCGTCGGAGATCGTCCGGAAGATCGCGGCGGCCTCGCCCGGCTTGTCCGGCACGCCGACGACCGTGACCTTGGCCTCGGAGGTGTCGTGCGCGACACCGGAGATGATGGCCTGCTCCACCGGCTTGTCCCCTTGCTCGATCGGTGCACTGCTGACCCACGTGCCCTCGTGTCCGCTGAAGGACGACCGGACGTGGATCGGGATGTTGTAGCGGCGGGCGTACTCCACACAGCGGTGGAGCAGCACCTTGGAGCCGGAGGCCGCGAGCTCCAGCATGTCCTCGAAGGCGATCCAGTCGATCTTGCGCGCCTTCTTCACCACGCGCGGGTCGGCGGTGAACACGCCGTCCACGTCGGTGTAGATCTCGCAGACCTCGGCGTCGAGCGCGGCGGCCAGGGCCACGGCCGTGGTGTCGGACCCGCCGCGCCCCAGCGTGGTGATGTCCTTCTTGTCCTGGCTGACACCCTGGAACCCGGCGACGATGGCGATGTTGCCCTCGTCCAGCGCGGTCCGGATGCGGCCCGGCGTGACGTCGATGATCCGGGCTTTGTTGTGGACCGAGTCGGTGATGACGCCTGCCTGGCTGCCGGTGAACGACTGGGCGCTGTGGCCCAGGTTTTTGATCGCCATCGCCAGCAGCGCCATGGAGATCCGCTCTCCGGCGGTCAGCAGCATGTCGAATTCCCGGCCGCTGGGCATCGGTGACACCTGCTCGGCGAGATCGATCAGCTCGTCCGTCGTGTCGCCCATCGCGGAAACGACGACGACCACCTGGTGGCCGTTCTTCTTCGCTTCCACGATCCGCTTGGCGACGCGCTTGATGCCCTCGGCATCGGCTACGGAGGAGCCTCCGTACTTCTGCACGACAAGGCCCACGTGCGCTCCTCGCTCAGTTTGTCTCTTTCCCGCACATACGCCCTTGTACTGCGGTCGGCTCAGTCTAACGAGCGCCCGAAATCCGCCTCCCGGGTACCGCATGGTGAGACTCGCGGCCCGCGGAGGACGTGCGGGGCGCCCGTCGTCGGGACTTCCCTGCCCACTGACGCCGAAGTGATAGCTGTGAATTAAGTTTCAAGCACTATCGGCACACCCCGCACCGCCCGCGCACATGTTCCCCGGACCCGCAGGCACGCGCCACCGGCGCGGGCCCGCGCCCGGCCGTCAGTGGTCTCAGTGGTCTCAGTGGTTGACCGGGCCCAGGCCCAGCTGTCCGCCGATCTCCTCCGCCATCACACGGCCCGCCTCGAACTCCAGCGTCTCGTCACCCAGGGGCGACTGGTCGGTGTCGAGACCGTCCAGCTCCTCCAGGGGCTGGTCCAGACGGATGTGCGCGAGCACCGAGTGCAGGGCGCGCAGGGTCGCCGAGGCGGTGGAGCCCCAGTTGGAGAAGTAGGAGAACTGCCACCACCACAGGGCCTCGGCGGTGCGGCCGGCCCGGTAGTGGACCATGCCGTGGCGCAGGTCGGCGACGACGTCCGCCAGGTCGTCGGAGATCCGGGCCGGCACGGGCGCCTTGCGGGGCTCATAGGGGTCGAAGACCTCGGAGTAGACGTCGACCGGCTCCAGGAGGCGGGCCAGGTTCTCCCGCAGTTCGTCCGCGTCCGGCTCGAAACCCGGGTCGGGCTCGTAGCGCTCGTCGGGGAGGATGTCCTCATGGGCGCCGAGACGGCCGCCGGCCAGCAGCAACTGGGAGACCTCCAGCAGCAGGAAGGGAACCGCCGAGCCCGGCTCGTCGCCCTTCGCCACCTCGGTGACGGCCACCAGGAAGCTCTCGATCTGGTCCGCGATCTGGACCGCGAAGTCGTCCGGGTTCTGCTCGGTCGCGTGCAGCGTGGCGTCAGACATCTAGGAGTCGTCTCCCCTCGAAGGCGCGGCCGAGGGTCACCTCGTCCGCGTATTCCAGGTCGCCGCCCACAGGGAGGCCGCTGGCCAGGCGGGTGACCTTCAGGCCCATGGGCTTGATCATGCGGGCGAGGTACGTGGCCGTGGCCTCGCCCTCCAGGTTCGGATCCGTGGCCAGGATCAGCTCCGTGACCGTGCCGTCGGCCAGCCGCGCGAGGAGTTCCCTTATCCGCAGGTCATCGGGACCGACCCCCTCGATGGGGCTGATCGCGCCGCCCAGGACGTGGTACTTGCCGCGGAACTCACGCGTGCGCTCGATCGCGACGACGTCCTTCGGCTCCTCCACCACGCAGATGACCGAAAGGTCGCGGCGGCTGTCGCGGCAGATGCCGCACAGCTCCTCCTGCGCCACGTTGCCGCAGGTCGCGCAGAAGCGGACCTTCGCCTTGACCTCCAGGAGGGCGTGAGCGAGACGCCGTACGTCCGTCGGCTCCGCCTGCAGGATGTGAAAGGCGATCCGCTGCGCGCTCTTGGGACCGACGCCGGGCAACCGACCCAGCTCGTCGATGAGGTCCTGGACCACGCCTTCGTACAACGGACTGCCGTCCTTCCTGGGGTTCCTTGCCGTACGTACGGTAGTCGGCCGGGGCCGGTCCGCGTAAGGGCGGACCGGCCTGCGACCGGGCTAGAAGGGCAGACCCGGGATGCCGCTGCCGCCGCCCAGCCCCTGGGTCAGCGGGCCGAGCTTCTGCTGCTGCAGCGTCTGCGCGTTCTCGTTGGCCGCCTGGACGGCCGCGACGACCAGGTCGGCGAGGGTCTCGGTGTCCTCCGGGTCGACCGCCTTCGGGTCGATGCGCAGGGCCCGCAGCTCGCCCGAGCCGGTCACCGTCGCCCTCACCAGACCGCCGCCCGCCTGCCCGTCGACCTCCGTGTTCGCCAGCTCCTCCTGAGCGCGGGCCAGGTCCTGCTGCATCTTCTGGGCCTGCTGGAGCAGCTGCTGCATGTTGGGCTGGCCACCACCGGAAATCACGATCAGCTCCTGTGTCTACGACTGTCGGGCGTGCCTCACGAGCGGGTTTCACCCCGCTCGGCACGAGCCTACGTGGTCTGTGCGGGTGTCGCCCCAGCACTCTTTCGAGTGAGTTACCGGTGCGGTCTATACCTGATCAAGGCCCACTTCCAGGCGTAAAAGCGATAAAACCTTCCTCTTAGCCACCCATTGGGAGGTAGGAAAGGTCCGGCGCAGCGGCATCAGCGTCGCGGGTGTCACGCAACGTGATCGGTCGGGATCGGTCGGCGTCATCGGATCGGTCGGAGTCCACCGGTCGGGATCAGTAGGGAGTGCCGGGTGGTTCAGCAGCCGGAGATGCAGCCCGAGGGTCCGCCCCAGGACGGGCGGGGTGAGGGCGCGGCCGGGCTGCGGCCGGGCGACCTGACCGGGCGGGCGCTGCCGCTCGGGGACTGGGGCGAGCCCGCGGAACGGCTGGACGAGCTGTACCGCTGGGTGGAGCGCGGCGCGCTGGAGACCGCCGCCTGGTACCTCGGCGACCGGGTCTGGAAGCGGCGCGGCGCCCGGGTGCTGCGCACCGGCGCGGCGGCCGGGGCGGTGTGCGGGGCCGCGCTGCCGTTGCTGGACCTCACGCGCGTGATGGGCGGAGTGGCTCCGTGGGGCTATCTGGCCCTGTTGCTGGCGGTGGCCTGTGTGGCGGTGGACCGGTTCTTCGGCGTGACGTCCGGCTGGATGCGGGACGTGGCCACCGCGCAGGCCGTGCAGCGCCGGCTGCAGGTGCTGCAGTTCGACTGGGCGTCGGAGAGCGTCCGGGAGGTGCTGGGCCCGGCCGAGGGCACGGCGAGCGAGGCCGCCGAGCGGTGCCTGGGGGTGCTGCGGCGGTTCTCGGAGGACGTCACCGACCTGGTGCGCACGGAGACGGCCGACTGGATGGTCGAGTTCCGGACCGGTCCGGCGCCCCTGGGCATCCAGGCGGCGATCGCCTCCGGCGGCCGGCCGGACGTCGGCGGGGGCGCCGGCCGCTTCCCCTCCCCGCCCGGGGTGAACGCCCGCCCCAACATGCCCCGCCAGCGGCCGCCGGAGCCTCGGTGAGGGCCGGGACCGGGACCGGGCAGGCGGATCGCAGGCCGGAAGGGCCGCTCAGCTCTTGGTGTAGATGAGTTTCTCGCCCGTTCCGGTGTTGACGCGCTGGAGCCTGCCGTCGGCGAGCAGGGTGATCTCGGAGGCGGCGCCGGGGCTGCACGAGGAGAGCGGGCGGCCCGTGGTGACCTTGGAGGGGCCGATCCGCAGCGGGCCGCCGGCACCCGGCGCCCGGGTGAGGGTGGCGCTGAACTCGCAGTGGTACGCCTCCCCGTCGGCGACCAGAGCGAGCACGGCGTCGCCGACCTCACCCTGCGTGATGGTCAGCCGTCGGGTGTTCGTGCCGCTGTCGTTCTCGATCGTGGTCGTCCAGGAGCCGAGGAAGGCCGCCGGGACGCCACCGGCCGAGGAGGACGGGGAGGGGGAGGCGGACGGCTCCCCGGACGCGGACGACGAGGGCGGCGTCGAGGTCTCGGCGGAGCGGGTCGTGGAGGTGGAGGCGCCGGCCGTCGGGTCCGCCCCGGAGTCGCCGTCGCCGTTCATGAACGCGTACACCGAGCCGCCCGCGGCGACCGCGACCACCAGCGCGACCAGGACGAGCAGCAGCGTGGTCCGGCCGCTGCGCCGCTGCGGCTCCTGCGCGCCGGCGGGCTCGGCCGGTCCGTACGGGCCGTACGGCGGCGTGGCCGCGCCCGGGCCGCCGTCTGCGTAGGGGTTGTACGGCGCCGGTATGCCGGGCGCCGCGGACCAGCCGTCCGACGGCCCGGGCACGTGTCCGTGGCCGGGAGCCGGGTGCGGATGCTGCTGGGCGTGCCCGTACGCCGGATGCGCGGCGGCGTCCGAGCCGGGCGGGGGCGTCTGCGGCGGGATTCCGTCGGGGCCCGCGATCAGCGTGCGGCGGTGGTCCGGCGCGAGCGTGTCGCCGCGCGGCCCGGAGTGCTCCTCGGCCGCCGCGCCCCCCGTCCGGTGTCCGAACCGGCCGGCCGGGAGTCCGGCCGTCGGGCCGTCGGCGTTCCCCGGGTTCGACGGATACCCCGGGGTCGCGGTGTTCCTCGACCGCTCCGTGCCGTCCGTGCTCTCGGGGTTCTCGGGGTTCTCGGGGTCCTCCACCTCGAGGAGCCGCACGGCGTGCCGGCCGAGCTGGGCCACCAGCGCGCTGGGCAGCCACGGGTCGCGGGAGCGGCCGTCGGAGACGGTGTCGTCGACGCCGGTGAGCTCCAGGACGCGGGCGAGGGAGGGACGGGCGGCCGGGTCCTTGCGCAGACAGGCGCGGACCAGGTCGGCGACGCCCTCGGGGACGCCCGCGAGATCGGGCTCGTCCTCGGCGATGCGGAACATCAGCGCGTGCGCCCCGTCGTCGGGGGCGCCGAAGGGCAGGACGCCGGTGGCGGCGTATGCGATGACCGAGCCGAGGCAGAAGACGTCGCTGGCCGGGGTGACCCCGTCGCCGCGCACCTGCTCGGGGGCCATGAAGCCGGGCGAGCCGACGACCGCGCCGGTCTGGGTCAGCCCGCCGTCGTCGGTCACGCTCTCCAGCGCCCGCGCGACGCCGAAGTCGATGACCCGGGGCCCCTCGATGGTGACCATCACGTTGGACGGCTTCAGGTCGCGGTGGACGATGCCGGCCGCGTGGATGTTGGTGAGCGCGTGGGCGAGCCCGGCGGCGAGGATGCGCACCGACCGCTCGGGCAACGGGCCGTGGTCGTGGCTCACGACCTGCTGCAGGCTCGGCCCGGCGACGTAGCCGGTGGCCACCCAGGGCACGGCGGCCTCGGTGTCGGCGTCGAGGACGGGGGCCGTCCAGAAGCCGCCGACCCGCTGGGCGTTGCGCACCTCCTGGCGGAAGCGCGCCCGGAACTCCTCGCGCGCGGCCAGTTCGCGCCGGACCAGCTTCACGGCGACCGTGCGCCCCCGGTCCGAGCGGGCGAGGTACACCCGTCCCATCCCGCCGGCCCCCAGCCGCGCGAGCAGCCGGTAGCCGCCGATGCGCTGCGGGTCCCCGGGGCCCAGCTTCTCCATCGCAGCGCCGCCTTTCCGCCACATGTGTGATCGAGACATGTGTGTGGAGGCGAGAATAATCCGGCCGTTCGGGGGATAGGGCGGCGCGGTGTCTACGGTTCCGTAACAGGCGGCTCCAGCCCGTCCAGCACCGTGGACAGGCGTTCCAGGACGTGGACGGCCTCGGCGAGCTCCGCCTCGCCGAACTCCCGCGCCAGCCGGTCGGCGAAGGCCGCGTGCCCGGGGGCGATCCGGGCGATCGCGGCCCGCCCCTGCGCGGTGGGCGCGAGCAGCTTGGCCCGCCGGTGGGCCGGGTTGGGCCGGTACTCGGCGAGGCCGCCCTCCACCAGCAGATCGGCGATGCGCTGCACGCTCTGCCGGGTGATGCCCATGGCGCGGGCGATACCGGAGACGGGGAGCGGCTCGCCCAGCACGGCTCCGAGCACCTGCCAGCGGGCTGCCGTGAGCCCGGAGGGCCGTGCCAGTTCCTCGGCCACGGCGAGGAACCGGCCGTTCAGCCGGAACACTCCGAGGGCGCTGCGGCTGAGCAGCTCCTGGCGCGGCCGGCTCACCGGCCGGCCGTCGCCTTCTCCAGCACGGCGTAGGCCTGCGGGTCGGAGTCGTGGAACAGGCGGTACCAGGCGTCCAGGGTCTCGCCCTCGTACACGCCCAGCAGCCGGAGGATCTCGCGCGCGAAGGCGACGGGTTCGGTGGGACCGGCGGTGACCAGCCCGCCGTCCGTCACCGCGTCCGCATCGACGTACCGCCCGCCGCCGCCGTAGCCCGTGGCGGCCAGGTAGAAGGAGACCGCGCCGGTGTGGTCGCGCTCGTCGAGCACGCCTTCGCGGGCGAGCCCGGCGGTGGCCCCGCAGATCGCGGCGACCGGCACGCCGGCGTCGAGGAACCGGCGCGCGGCGCGGGCGAAGGGGGCCAGGTCGTCGGTGGTGTCCCACAGGTCCGCACCCGGCAGGATCAGCAGCGCGCTGTCCTGCGGGCGGACGTCGGTCAGGGCCAGGTCGGGCTGTACGCGCAGGCCGCCGATGCTGACGACGGGTTCGGGGGTGGGGCCCACGGTCCGGATCTCGTACCCGGCGCGCGCGAGGTACGCCGTGGCGTGGCCCGTCTCCCAGTCGGCCAGCGAGTCGTAGACGGCGAGGTGCACGGGCTTGCGACCGCCACCGTCGCCGTCGCCGCGTCCGCCGCTCATGGCTTCTCGGGTCATGTCCCCTCCTCGGGACGGTGAGGCATATGACAACATGCTGCTACTTAGACAGTATGCTGTCAATGGAGCCCCGGGCTCGGCGGACCCGCCCTGCCTCACGCCCGACAACCTGTCGCGGAATCCCGCCGTCCACGGAACAGGACGCCGATACCGCTTCCGCATCGCGGACATTTACGCTCGCCGACATGACCCCTCAGATCGATCCCCGGGCCGGCGCCGCCGTGAAGGCCGCGGACCGCGCGCACGTCTTCCACTCCTGGTCCGCCCAGGAGCTCATCGACCCGCTCGCCGTGGCCGGCGCAGAGGGGTCCTACTTCTGGGACTACGACGGCAAGCGCTACCTCGACCTCACCAGCGGGCTCGTCTACACCAACATCGGCTACCAGCACCCGAAGGTCGTCGCCGCGATCCAGGAGCAGGCCGCACACCTGACCACCTTCGCGCCCGCCTTCGCGATCGAGGCCCGCTCGGAGGCGGCCCGGCTGATCGCCGAGCGCACCCCGGGCGACCTGGACAAGATCTTCTTCACCAACGGCGGGGCGGACGCCGTCGAGCACGCCGTGCGCATGGCGCGGCTGCACACCGGCCGGCCCAAGGTGCTCTCCGCGTACCGCTCGTACCACGGCGGCACCCAGCAGGCCGTGAACCTCACCGGCGATCCGCGCCGCTGGGCCTCCGACAGCGCCACCGCCGGAGTCGTGCACTTCTGGGCGCCGTTCCTCTACCGCTCCCGCTTCTACGCGGAGACGGAGGAGCAGGAGACCGCGCGGGCGCTGGAGCACCTGGAGACGACCATCGCCTTCGAGGGGCCGGGGACGATCGCCGCGATCATCCTGGAGACCGTCCCGGGAACGGCGGGGATCATGCTGCCGCCGCCCGGTTACCTGGCAGGGGTGCGCGAGATCTGCGACCGGCACGGGATCGTCTTCGTCCTGGACGAAGTCATGGCCGGGTTCGGCCGCACCGGCGAGTGGTTCGCGGCCGACCTGTACGGCGTGACGCCCGACCTGATGACCTTCGCCAAGGGCGTGAACAGCGGATACGTGCCGCTGGGCGGCGTCGCCATCTCCGGTGCGATCGCGGAGACCTTCGCCCGCCGGCCCTACCCGGGCGGCCTGACGTACTCCGGGCACCCGCTGGCCTGCGCGGCCGCCGTCGCGACGATCAACGTCATGGCGGAGGAGGGAGTCGTCGAGAACGCCAAGCGGCTGGGCGCCTCCCTGGTCGGACCCGGGCTGGCGGAGCTGGCCGAACGGCACCCGAGCGTCGGCGAGGTGCGCGGCGTCGGCATGTTCTGGGCGGTCGAGCTGGTGAAGAACCGCGAGACGCGCGAGCCGCTGGTGCCGTACAACGCGACCGGCGAGGCCAACGCGCCCATGGCGGCCTTCGGCGCCGCCGCCAAGAAGGCCGGGGTGTGGCCGTTCGTGAACATGAACCGCACCCACTTCGTGCCGCCGCTCAACGTCTCCGAGGCCGAGGTCAAGGAGGGCCTCGCCGCCCTGGACGCGGCCCTCTCGGCGGCCGACGAGTACACCGTGTAGAGCAGGGGGCGGCGGCGGATCCGCACGCCGGAGGAAGCCGTCGCGGTCCCCGTCAGAAAGCGGTCGTGCGCGGACCCGGGAGCCGTCGCGGGACCGTTGTGCACGGAGGGGCTTGATTTCGTCGAACGCGTAAGGTGGCGTGCTCGTACATAACGACGAGCACGCCATTTTTTCCGCCCCCGACGAGGGAGACGCCTCGACCATGCCCGGCAGCACCGGCAACGGCGCCGTGACGCGCAGCACCCTGCGCCAGCAGATCGCCGACGCGCTCCGCGACGAGGTGCTGGGGGGCCGGCTGCAGCCGGGACAGGAATTCACGGTGAAGGAGATCGCCGAGCAGTACGGCGTCTCCGCGACCCCCGTGCGCGAGGCCCTCGTCGATCTCTCCGCGCAAGGCCTCCTGGAGGCCGACCAGCACCGGGGCTTCCGGGTCCCCGAGTACTCGGTCGAGGACTACCGGGGCATGATCGAGGCCCGCAGCCTGATCATCGAGGGGATGTTCGTCGCCTTCGACGAGGGCCGCCAGGGCCACCAGAACTTCGAGGAGCCACGGATCGCGGCCGCCATAGCGGGGGTGCGCCGACGTGGCGAGGAGGCGCAGCGGGCCGCGTCCGCCGGCGACCTCACCGTCCTCATCGGCTACGACCTGCGGTTCTGGCGCGAGTTGAGCGCCCTGTTCGGCAACCCCTATCTCGCCGACTTCCTGCACCGGCTGCGGGTGCAGTCCTGGGTGTGCACGGTGCAGCACCTGCGACGGCTGTCAGACCTGCGCGGCTGCCTGTGGTCCGGCCACACCGAACTCGTCGACGCCCTGTACGCCCGCGACACCGGCGCCGCCCGCGTGATGCTCGCCGCGTACAACGACGAGTCCATCGGCCTGATCGAGCGGCTGGCGGCGGAATGAGCCGTGCGGACGCCCCCGGCACCCGCCCCGTGCCGCGCCCCGCGCCCCGCCCCGCCCGGCGCCCCGCGACCGGCGTCGTGGACCTGTCCGTCGTCATCCCCGCCTACAACGAGGAGCGACGGCTCGGCCCCACCCTGGACGCGGTCGGCCGCCATCTCGACGCGACCGGGAGCCACTGGGGCAGCTGGGAGATCCTGGTCGCCGACGACGGCTCCACCGACGCCACCCGCGAGCTCGTCACCGTCCGCCGCGACCCCCGCGTGCACCTCGTCACCGGCTCCGGCAACCGGGGCAAGGGGCACGCCCTGCGCCTGGGCGTCGCCGCCAGCCGGGGCCGCCGCGTCCTGGTCATGGACGCCGATCTCGCCACCCCCGTCGAGGAGTTGGAGCGCCTGGAGACGGCGCTCCACGACGGACACACGGCGGCGATCGGGTCGCGGGCCGTGCCCGGCGCGACCCTCGGCGACCGGCAGCACCGGATGCGCGAACTCCTCGGCGCCGCGGGCAACCTGCTCATCCGCCGGACGACCCTGCGCGGGATACGCGACACCCAGTGCGGTTTCAAGCTGTTCGACGGCGACAAGGCCCGCGCCGCGTTCGCCGCGTCCCGCCTGAACGGCTACGCCATCGACGTGGAGGTGCTGCGGCACTTCCAGCGCGCCGGCTGGCCGGTCGCCGAGGTGCCCGTGCACTGGTCGCACCGGCCCGGCTCGAAGATCCGCCCGGCGGACTACCCGCGGGTGCTGCGCGACCTGGTCCGGCTGCGGGTCCCGGCGCCCAGACCGGCGGACGTCCTCGCGGCCGCCCTGTTCCTGGTGATGGCGGCGGTCCTCTACTCCGGCCGCGTCCTCGACCCGGCCCACCGCTACCTCACCGACTCCCTCCAGGACCAGAACCAGTGGGAGTGGTTCTTCGCGGTGACCGCCGACAACGTCGCCCGGCTGCGCAATCCGCTCTTCACCGACCTCCAGGGCTTTCCCGGCGGCGTGAACCTGATGGCCAACACGACGATGCCGGGCCTGTCCGTCCCGCTCACACCCCTCACCCTGCTGCTGGGCCCGGCCGTCACCCTCAGCCTGGTGATGACGCTGGGCCTGGCCGCCACCGCGCTCGCCTGGTACCGGCTGATCGTGCGACGGCTCGTGCGGCAGCGGGCCGCCGCCTTCGCCGGGGCCGCCCTGGCCGCGTTCGCGCCGCCGATGGTCAGCCACGCCAACGCCCACCCGAACTTCGTCGTGCTGTTCATGATCCCGCTGATCATCGACCGGGCGCTGCGGCTCACCACCGGTGAGCGGGTCGTGCGCGACGGGGTCGTCCTCGGCCTGATGGCGGCCTACCAGGTCTTCCTCGGCGAGGAACCCCTGCTGCTGGCCGCCCTGGGGATGCTCGTGTTCGCCGTCGCCCACGGCGCCGCGCGCCCCGCCGCGGCCCGTGCGGCCGTACGCCCCCTGCTGAACGGCCTGGCGATCGCCGCCGCCGTCTGTCTGCCGCTGGTCGTCTACCCGTTGGCATGGCAGTTCTCCGGCCCGCAGAGTTACAGCGGCATCGACCACGGCAGCGCGATCGGCGTCGGCAACTCGGTGCGCGCGCTGCTCTCGTTCGCCGAACGCTCCCTCGTCGCGGGCGACGCCGGGCGCGCCGACGCCCTCTCCCTCAACCCGACCGAACAGAACGCCTTCTACGGCTGGCCGCTGGTCCTGCTGGCGTTCGCCGTCACGGTGGCGCTGTGGCGTCGGCCGGTCGTCAGGGCGCTGGCCTGCACCGCGGCGGCCGCGGCCGTGCTGTCGCTCGGCCCGCGCATCACCCTCCCCCTCACCGGCGTCACCGTCCCCGGTCCCTGGGCCGCGCTCGCCGGTCTCCCCCTCTTCGAGTCGGTGATCGAGAGCCGGGTCGCGCTGGTCTGCGCTCCGGCGCTGGGCATGCTGCTCGCCCTGGCGGTCGACCGGCTGGCGCGGGCCCGCCGCCTGGGCACGCAGTACGCCGGGCTGCTCGCCGTCTGCCTCGCCCTGCTGCCCCTGATCCCGGCCCCGCTGAAGTCCGGGCCGCGCCCCCCGGCGCCCGCCTTCTTCACCGACGGCGCCTGGAAGGCGTACGTCCGGGGCGACGAGACGCTGGTCCCGGTGCCGCTCGCCGAGCCCGAGGCGGCCGAGGCCCTGCACTGGCAGACGGCGGCCGGCCTCGGCTTCCGGATGCCCGGCGGCTACTTCAACGGCCCCTACGGCGACGGCGACCGCACCGGCGTCTACGGCGTCCCGCTGCGCTTCACCGCGAGCCTGCTGCGGGACGTGCGGTACACCGGGGTGGTCCCGGTGGTCGACGCCCGCGCCCGGGCCGCGGCCCGCGAGGATTTCGCCTACTGGCGGGCGGGCGCGCTGGTGCTGGCCCCTCAGCGGCACGAGGCCCTGCTGCGTGAGACGGTGGACAAGCTGGTGGGCCGCCCGGGGAGGAGGGTGGCCGGAGTGTGGGTATGGGACCTGCACCAGGGAACGCAGAACGGGAGCTGACGTGAGCCGTACCGACTACCCTTCCCTGACCGGCATTGCCGCATTGTCCGTGCACGACCGTGCAACGCGCTGAGTGAGGAGCTCTCTTTGGCCTGTGACCTGTGGCTGGTGCCGCTCGTCGACGTGTTGTGCCACACCCCCGACAACCCCTTCGCCGACGAACTCGCCCAGTACAACAAGGTGCTGGCCGAGGCGGGTCTCCCGCCGGTGCCGGTGTACCAGTACATGCCCGGTCTGACCGGCGAGGTCGCCCCGGTGGCCGGCTTCGACTACGACGCCCTGCACTTCCTGCGCCGCGCCTACCTGCTGCAGGTGTGCGGACTGCCGGTGACGCCGGTGGACGAGCTGGGCGGCGACTACGAGCAGCTCCTGGAGATGTTCGAGGCGACGGCCAAGCAGTCGCACCTGGTCTGGCACTACGACCACGCGGGCGCGTACGTCCCCGTCGACTTCCTGCAACCGCTGTCGAACGACGAACTCCTCGCGGGCGGCGGCCCCCTTGGCTCCGCGCAGTCGCTGCTGCGGGAACTGGAGTTCGTGGCGCCGTCGCTCGGCATCGATCCGGCCAATCCTCCGGCGGCGCCCCAACCGCCGGCCGGTCCGACGGAGTTGGAGGAGCCCGCCGTTCCGGCGCCGTACGATCCCAGCCCCTTCGCCCGTGAGCGGCACGTCTGGCTGGGGCTGCACGCGGCGGCCACCCGCAGCCTCGCCCAGGGGTCGATGATCGTGTTCAGCTGAGCCGACGTCCCCGCCCGGCGTACCCGCCCGGTGTCTCATGCGGCCTCCGTCCGGCGGGCGTTCGCCCGCGGGGACGGTCAGCGGCCGAGCTGCGAGAGGCCCACCTGCACGTCCTCCATGTTCATCACCGGGGTGTAGGTGATCTCGGCTCCGACGTGCTGGAACCAGGGCTCGCTGAGCACGGGCATCTGCGAGCTCTCCTGCATGTCGAAGACGATGTAGGCGGTGCGCCGGCCGTGGTCGGTGGTGAAGTACGCGGCTTCCGGCTTGATCTGCTCCATCGACTCCTGGATCAGTTTCGTCAGAGTGCCGTTGTGGATGGCCTCGTTGGCCTTGTCCGTGTCCATGGAAGCCTTGAGCAATACGCGCATCGCACTCACCTTCTCCGGACAGACACACGCGGTCACGTGGTCTTAGAATATTCCCTTTTGTCGCATATGACCTCTGCTGTATCAGGAGCCGGGATCACGCAGAAGCGTCGATCTCCCGGACGAGACGGGCCCCTTCGCGGGTCATGACCTCGGGGTCGCGCAGAGCGCTGGAGAGCAGCGACATGCCTTGATAGGCGCCGACCAGCGCGAGCGCGCGGCCGTCGGGCTCGTCGACGCCCATCTCGCGGTACTGCCGCTCCACCCAGTCCAGCAGCCGCCGGATGACGAGCCCGGCCGCGAGGTCGAGACCGCCCTCCTCGCGCTTGTCGAGCTCCACGGCGAGGGTGCCCGTCGGGCAGCCGTAGCGGGCCGCGACATGCCGTGCCTCGACCCAGCCGGCGACGAGGCCCTTCAGGCGCTCACGCGGTTCGGCGAGCTCGTCGAGCCGGGCGGTGAGCGCGTCGAGATACTCGGCGTGCCGGTCGAGGGCCGCCTCGACCAGCTCGTCCTTGGTCTTGAAGTAGTAGTACACGTTGCCGACCGGGACGTCCGCGGCGCGGGCGATGTCGGCGATGGTCGTCCGCTCCACGCCCCGCTCGTGCAGCACCGAGGCGGCGGCCGCAACGAGCCGTCGGCGCTTGTCGCCCTTCTTGGCGGTGCGCTTCTCGATTGAGTCAGTCACCCGACTGACTATAGACAGACACCGGGACACCCGTGCTAGCTTCACGTCCACGAAGTCAGTTAGTTGACTGACTAATAACGAGGGGCAGGAACGGGACATGGCACTCATGGAAGACATCACCGGCGCGATCGTGGTGACCGGCGCGACCGGGAACGTCGGCCGCGCCCTGGTGCGGATGCTCAGCGAGGCCGGATCACCCGTGACGGCCGTCGCCCGCTCCGTCACCGTCGCCGACGTGCCGGCCGGGGTGCGGGCCGCACCCGCCGATCTGGCCGAACCCGCCGGTCTGCGGGCCGCGTTCGCCGGAGCGCAGGCGCTGTTCCTGCTGGTGGCGGGCGAGGATCCGCACGGCGTCCTGGCGGAGGCGAAGTCCGCCGGGATCCGCAGAGTCGTCCTGCTGTCCTCACAGGGCGCGGGAACCCGCCCCGAGGCGTACCGGCATCCGCGCCTGTTCGAGGAGGCCGTGAAGGAGTCGGGGCTCGACTGGACGATCCTGCGGTCGGGCGGCATGGCCACCAACGCGCTCGCCTGGGCCGAGTCGATCAGCGCCCGGCGGGAGGCGGCGGCGCCGTTCGGCGACGTCGGCCTTCCCTTCGTCGACCCCGACGACGTGGCCGCGGTCGCCGCCGCGGCCCTGCTCGGCGACGGCCACCTGAGCGCCATCTACACCCTGACCGGCCCCGCGCCGACCAGCCCGCGCGAGCGGGCCGCGACCATCGCCGCCGCGCTGGGCGAACCGGTGCGCTTCACCGAGCAGACCGAGGAGGAGGCCCACGCGCTGATGTCGAGGTTCATGCCGCTGCCCGCGGTCGAGGGCACCCTCGCGATCCTGGGCCGACCGACCGAGGAGGAGCAACGCCCGAGCCCCGACGTCGAACGCGTCCTGGAACGGGCCCCGGGCAGCTTCGCCGACTGGGCCGCGCGCAACGCGCCCGCCTTCCGCTGAACGCCGCCCGCGGCCGCACGGGACGACGGGACGAGACCCGCCGGACGAGACCCGGCCGAAGGATGCGCCCCCGGCGCCCCGGCCGCCTTCGCACCGCCGGCGGTCCGTCGCCGGATGCCGTGCCGGGGCCGCGCCGACCGACGAGGCCGCAGAGCCGGAGGGACCCCGGAGCCGGAGCGCCCTGAGGGCCCGAGGGCGGGGGGGGGGGGCGAGGGGTGACCGGTCCGTGGACGGGCCACGGGCCGGTCAAGGGTGTCCGAGACCGGCCCGAGCCGACGTACCGCCACCGGGGCTGACTACAGGAACGAGTTGACCTCGATCGTCTCGTCCCGGCCCGGGCCCACGCCGATCGCGGAGATCGGGGCGCCGGACATCTCCTCCAGCGCCTTCACGTACGCCTGGGCGTTCTTCGGCAGGTCGGAGAACGACTTCGCCTTGGTGATGTCCTCGGACCAGCCGGGCAGGGTCTCGTAGACCGGCTTCGCGTGGTGGAAGTCGCTCTGCGAGTACGGGAGTTCCTCGACGCGCCGGCCGTCGATCTCGTACGCCACGCAGACCGGGATCTCCTCCCAGCCGGTGAGGACGTCGAGCTTGGTCAGGAAGAAGTCCGTCAGGCCGTTGACGCGGGTCGCGTAACGGGCGATGACGGCGTCGAACCAGCCGCAGCGGCGGTCACGGCCGGTGGTGACGCCCCGCTCGCCGCCGATCCGGCGCAGCGCCTCGCCGTCCGCGTCGAAGAGCTCCGTCGGGAAGGGGCCCGAGCCGACGCGGGTCGTGTAGGCCTTCAGGATGCCGATGACCCGGCTGATCTTCGTCGGACCCACGCCCGAGCCCGTGCAGGCGCCGCCCGCGGTCGGGTTCGACGAGGTCACGAAGGGGTACGTGCCGTGGTCGATGTCGAGGAGCGTGCCCTGTCCGCCCTCGAAGAGGACGACCTTGTCCTGCTCCAGCGCCTGGTTGAGGACCAGGACCGTGTCGGTGACGTACGGAGCGAGCTTCTCCGCGTACCCGAGCAGTTCCTCGACGACCTGGTCGACGGCGATGGCGCGGCGGTTGTACAGCTTGGTCAGCAGCTGGTTCTTGCCGTCGAGGGCAGCCTCGACCTTCTGGGTGAGGATCGACTCGTCGTAGAGGTCCTGGACCCGGATGCCGACCCGGTTGATCTTGTCGGCATAAGTCGGACCGATCCCGCGGCCGGTGGTGCCGATCTTGCGCTTTCCGAGGAAGCGTTCCGTCACCTTGTCGACAGTCACGTTGTAGGGCGTGATGATGTGCGCGTTGCCGCTGATCAGCAGCTTCGACGTGTCGACGCCGCGCTCGTTCAGACCGCTCAGCTCGGAGAGCAGGACCGACGGGTCGACGACGACACCGTTACCGATGACCGGCGTGCAGCCGGGAGACAGGATTCCGGAAGGGAGCAGGTGGAGTGCGTACTTCTGATCGCCGACGACGACCGTGTGGCCGGCGTTGTTGCCGCCCTGGTAACGCACTACGTAGTCCACCGAGCCACCGAGAAGGTCGGTGGCCTTTCCCTTGCCTTCGTCACCCCACTGAGCACCGAGCAGCACAAGTGCGGGCACGCGCGTACACCCCTTCCGGGTGGGGCATGTCCAAGGCCAGAGGTGTACGCGATGGATCGTTCCACCGCGTGCACCGCACGCACCGCGACCGTGGTCGGCCGCCGCTCGTCGGACCCGGATGCCCCGGAATAGACGAAGCCCCTGGCGCAATAGCGCAAGGGGCTCTTGCACAAAGATGCTACCCGAGGAAGCGAGGCAGGACCGAGGTGGCGACTTCTCCGACGTCCGAACAGCTGCTGGTGATCATCGATCCGGTCGCCCGGCGTATGGACGGGGAGTCCGTTCGGATCGCGAAAGACGTGCTCAGCGCGGGTGCGGCGGGCACCAAGGTGTGTCTGCCGGACGGTCCGGAGGAATTCGCCCGGGCGCTGGCGCGACGGGGCTCCCGGCGGCCGGTGGTGATCGGGGACGACCGTGCGCTGACCCGGGCGGTGGCCCTGCTGCACCGGCAGCGGGCGCTGGCCGCCTGTGTGCTGTCGGTGGTGCCGGTGGGCGGCTCGCTGGGCGTCGCGCACGCCCTGGGGGTGCCCACCGGGGCGGTGGCGGCGGCCCGGGCCGTCCTGGACGGAGCCGAGCGGCGGCTGGACCTGCTGGTGGACGACAGCGACGGCATCGTGCTGGGGGCGCTGCGCATACCGCCCCTCCCGCTCGCTCCACAGGCCCCCGAGAGTTCCCGGGACCCCCTGGACCCCCGGGACCCCCGCGACGCACATGACTCCCGCGACGCACATGACGCGCGCGACTCCGAGTCCCCCCGAGCAGCGCGGAACGACCAGCGGCTGCACGGTGCGTGGGGGCTGCACGGAGGATGGGGGCTGCACGGCACGTGGGGGTCGGGCGGGCCGCGCGGCTCGAGGAATTCGCCGGAGGCGGAGGATTCACGGGGCGCAGGAGGCCTGCGGGGGGACGGCGGGGGCGGGGCGGATTCCGGCCGGCCGTGGCTGCGCACGTGCCAGTCCCTCGTCCGGACCCTGGTGCCCTCCCGGCCGTCCCGGCTCTCCGCCGTCCCCGCGCCGCCGGGACCGGCCCGGCTGCGGATCGAGGTCGACGGGGTGACGCTGATCGACCTCGACCAGCCCGTCGAGGCGGTGTCGGTGATCCCGGGAACGGGCGCCTCCGGCATGGTGACGGTGGAGGTGCGGCCGCTGTCCCTGGGCGCGGAGGCGACACCGCTGCTGGCCCGGGGGCGCACGGTGACGGTCTCGGGCGCGGACTTCCGCTACCGGGCGGACGCGGCGATCGCCGGTCCGGTGCGGCGGCGGACGTGGACGGTGCGGGAGGGCGCGCTGGGCCTGATGCTGCCGGGCCGGTGACGGCGCGTGATCCGGGGGCGCCGACCGGGCGGCTCCGGCTACGCTGCGCGTTCGGCGAGCACGAAGGAGCGGGGCCACGATGAGCCAGTACTACGAGGTGGACGGGGAGTCGGTGTGGAATCCGGCGACGCGGGCGTCCGAGCTGTTCCTGGCGCATGTGCGGGTGTACGAGGGGTGGCTGGGACTGCCGTCGGGATTCGGCCCGATGTGCAACGACGAGTGCGCGATCGACGTGTCCGTCTTCGAGGCGTTCGTGCACGGCCTGCTGGAGCGACACGGCCGGACCGCCCACGCGATCGTCGACGCCCTGTCCGAGGGGTTCCTCGCCACGGTGCTGGCGCTCGCCGAGCGGATCGGTCTCGACGTGCGCGTGCCCGGCCCGCCGCCCACGCTCGACGGGTTCATGGCGGTGCAGGCGCTGCTGCCGGCCGACCCGGACCGGCCCGCCCGACTGCGCGCCCGGGTCCTGGCGCTCCAGCGCGCGATGCCCCGCTGACGGGCCGGCCCTCCGGCCCGCGCTAGGGGCGCCGGGAGGAGCGGTCTCCGAAGAGCTGCTCACGGTGGACCCGCCAGCGTTCCATCATGGCCGCGATCTCACCGTCGACGAACTCGAAGAACGCGAGCGTCTCGGCCAGACGGCGTCCGGCCGGGGTGTCGTCGCCGAGACCGGCGACGCCCTCGCGCAGCGCAGCCCCCCACCGCTTGAGGACGGCCTCGCGGTTGGTGAGGGCCTCGTACCACTGGTCGCTGTGCACCCGGTAGCGCTCGCGCCGGGAGCCGGGCTCGCGCTCCCGCGAGACCATGTGCTGCTGGGACAGGTAGCGCACCGCACCGGACACCGCGGCGGGACTGATCCGCAGCTGCTCGCCCAGCTCGGCGGAGGACATGGCGCCTTGGTCCGAGGCGAGGAGCGCGGTGAAGACCCGGGCCGGCATGCGCTGCATCCCGGCCTCGACGAGCTGCGCCGCGAAGGACTCCACGAACCGGGACACGGCCTCGGCGTCCCGCGTGTCCGGTCCCTCACCCGCTGAATCCGTCATGGGGCCATCCTATCGATGCTTCACTGGCTTCCGTATCTTCACAACTTTCTGAAAGAAGCGTACGTTCTGGAGCATGACGAAGGCCATCTCCGTGTCCGGACTGCACAAGTCCTTCGGGCGCACCCACGCCCTCACCGGTCTCGACCTGCAGGTCGAGACCGGTGAGGTGCACGGCTTCCTCGGCCCCAACGGAGCCGGCAAGTCCACCGCCATCCGGGTCCTGCTCGGCCTGCTGCGCGCCGACGCGGGCACGGCCCGGGTCCTCGGCCTCGACCCGTGGGCCGACGCGGTCGAGGCGCACCGCCGCATCGCGTACGTGCCGGGCGACGTGACCCTCTGGCGCAACCTCTCCGGCGGCGAGGTCATCGACCTGTACGGCCGGCTGCGCGGCGGCCTGGACGCGGCCCGCCGGGCCGACCTGATCGACCGCTACGAACTCGACCCCACCAAGAAGGGCCGCACCTACTCCAAGGGCAACCGCCAGAAGGTCGCCCTGGTCGCCGCGTTCGCCTCGGACGTCGACCTCCTCATCCTCGACGAACCGACCTCGGGCCTGGACCCGCTGATGGAGGCGGTCTTCCAGCGCTGCGTGGAGGAGGAGCGCGACAGGGGCCGAACGGTCCTGCTGTCCTCCCACATCCTCAGCGAGGTCGAGGAGTTGTGCGACCGCGTCAGCATCGTCCGCAAGGGCCGCACCGTCGAGACGGGCTCGCTGGCCGACCTGCGCCATCTGACGAGGACCAGCGTCTCGGCCGAACTCGCGGGCCCACCCGACGGACTGGCCGGCCTCCCCGGCGTGCACGGTCTCGACGTCCGGGGAAACCGGGTGCGGTTGCAGGTCGACGCCGACCGACTCGACGGCGTGCTGCGCTCGTTGACCGAGTCGGGGGTGCGCTCGCTGACGTCGACGCCGCCGACCCTGGAGGAACTCTTCCTGCGCCACTACCAGGAGACGCCGGCATGACCGCCCTCGCGGGCACCGGCCCGCTCCTGCGCTTCGCGCTGCGCCGCGACCGTGTGCTGATCCCCGTCTGGGTGGCCGTCAACACCCTGATGGTGCTGTCCATGCCGACCACCCTCGAGGGCCTCTACGACACCCCGGCCGACCGCGCCGACCTGCTGCGGCAGGTGGAGACCAACTCCTCCCTGCGGGCCCTGATCGGCCCGGTCTTCGGCGACTCGCTCGGCGCGCTCAGCGCCTGGCGCGTGGGCGTCTACGCGGCCGCGCTGGCCGCCGTGACCAGCCTGCTGATCGTCGTACGGCACACCCGTGACGAGGAGGAGAGCGGCCGTCAGGACCTGATCGCGTCCGGCATGGTCGGCCGGCGGGCCTCGCTGACGGCGGCGCTGCTGGCCGCCGGGGTCGCGAACACCGTGCTCGCCCTGCTGGTCACGGCGGGCCTGGCCGGCCGGGGAGCGGCGGGAGCGGCGGCGTTCGGCCTCGGTCTCGCCGGGGTGGGCATGCTGTTCGCCACGACGGCCGCCCTGGCGGCACAGCTCACGGAGAGCGCGCGGCTGGCCCGTGGCCTGACGTCGGCGGTGCTGGGCGCGGCCTTCGTGCTGCGGGCCGCGGGCGACTCGTCGGCGGACGACGGCTCGTCGCCGCTGACCTGGCTGTCCCCGCTCGGCTGGCTGGAGAACCTGCGGGCGTTCGCGGACGAACGGTGGTGGGTGCTGTCGCTGCTCGCGGCCGCGATCGCGGCGCAGGGCGCGCTGGCGTACGGGCTCGCCGGCCGCCGGGACGTGGGCATGAGCTTCCTGCCGACCCGGCCGGGCCCGGCGGCCGGACGCCTGGGCACGGCCGCCGCCCTGTCCTGGCGGCTGCAACGGGGCGCCGTGCTGGGCTGGAGCGCCGGCTTCTTCCTCGCGGGGGTGGTGTACGGCGGCCTGACGGAGGGCGCGGCGGACCTGGTCGGCGACAACGACAGGGCCCGCGAGATCTTCGAGCGGATGGGCGGCCGGTCGGGGCTGACGGACGCCTTCCTCGCCTCGATGATCGGCATGCTGGGCATGATCGCGGCCCTGTACGTCGTCGCGTCCGTCCTGCGCCTGCACGGCGAGGAGACCTCCGGGCGCGCGGAACCGGTGCTGGCGAACACGGTCGGCCGGCTGCGCTGGGCCGCCGGGCATCTGACGATCGCCTTCGGCGGCGCGGCGCTGATCATGCTCCTGGCAGGCCTCGGCTTCGCGGCGGGCTACGGCAGGGACGGCGGGCCGATCCTGGCCGCCTGTCTGGTGCAGCTGCCGGCGGTGTGGCTGGTCGGCGGCCTGACGGTCCTGCTCTACGGAACCGTCCCGCGTCTGGCCCCGGCCGCCTGGGGAGTGGCGGGCGCGTTCCTGCTCATCGGCTGGATCGGCCCCGCCCTCGACGCCCCGCAGACGGTCCTGGACCTGTCCCCGTTCGGCCACCTGCCCAAGCTGCCGGGCGCGGAGATGCGGTGGACGCCGGTGCTGACGCTCCTGTGCGCAGCGGCGCTGCTGGTGGCCGCCGGGCTGGCGGGACTGCGACGCCGGGACATGACCTCGTCCTAGCCCCCGGAACGAGGCCGGGACAGCCGCCGCGGGAACCGCGGCCACGCGGGGGCCCGCGACAGGCCCGCGCGGGGACTGCGGCGGGCCCGCGCGGGGACTGCGGCGCTGGGCCGAGGCGCGGGCCTGGTGGTGTCGGCCTCACGGTGTCGGCCGAGCGCGCTTCAGACGGTCACGCTGAGGCCCTCCAGCCCCCGGATCACGAAGGCCGGCTTGCGCCGCGGCTCGGCGGCGAGGGAGAGGGTCGGGGCCCGCTCCAGCAGGGCCGTCATGGAGGCCGCGAGCTCGATCCGGGCCAGAGGCGCGCCGATGCAGTAGTGGATGCCCGCGCTGAACGAGATGTGCGGGTTGTCGGCGCGGGCGAGGTCGAGCCGGTCCGGCTCGGCGAAGACGGCGGGATCGTGGTTCGCCGAGCCGAAGAGCATCGCGATCTCGGCCCCCCGGGGCACGACGGTCCCGTCGATCTCGATGTCGTCGAGCACCCACCGCTCGA
Organism: Streptomyces sp. LUP30; assembly: GCF_001746365.1. Classification (GTDB taxonomy): domain Bacteria; phylum Actinomycetota; class Actinomycetes; order Streptomycetales; family Streptomycetaceae; genus Streptomyces. The sequence continues at coordinate 143,711 of NZ_MJAJ01000007.1, read as the reverse complement.
AGAGCTGCAGCGGGGTGTCGTACCGCATCAGCTCCTCGACCGCGGAGGGGACGAGCGAGTGGTCCGCCCGCAGCGCCGCCAGCTGCTCCGGGTGCCGGAAGAGCGTCCACCAGCCGTTGACCGTGGCGTTGACGGTCGCCTCGTGACCGGCGTTCAGCAGCAGCACGGCCGTCGAGATCAGCTCCTGCTCGGTCAGCCGGTCGCCCTCGTCGTGCGCGGCGATCAGGCCCGACATCAGGTCCTCCCCCGGCTCCTTGCGCCGCTCGGCGATCAGCTCCCGCAGGTAGTCGGAGAACTCGACGGAGGCCCGCACGGCCTTCGCCGCGGTCTGTTCCGACGGGTTCAGCTCGTACATCCCGCAGATGTCCGCCGACCAGGGCCTGAGCGGCGCCCGGTCCGCCTCCGGGATCCCGAGCATCTCCGCGATCACGGCGACGGGCAGCGGCTCGGCGACGTCGTGCAGCAGATCGCCCCCGCCCTCCCGCACCAGCCGGTCCACCAGCTCTCCGGCCAGCCGCCGGACGTACGGCTTCAGCCGCTCCACCGTGCGCGGGGTGAACGCCTTGGACACGAGCCGGCGGATCCGTGTGTGGTCCGGCGGCTCCAGATCGAGCATCCCGTGATCGTTGAGCGTGTGGAACGGCTCCTGCTCGGGCGGCGGCTCCGTCCGCCCGAAGTCCTCGTGCGTGAAGCGGTGTTGATATGTCCGCCCCAGCCGCCGGTCCCGCAGCAGCGCCGAGACGTCCGCATGTCGCGGCACCAGCCACTGGCGGGTCGGCTCGAAGTAGATCACCCGCCCCCGCTCCCGCAGCTCGGCGTACGCCGGATACGGGTCCGACACGAATGCCGGGTCCCAGGGATCGAAGGAGAGGTCGTCGACTGCTGCCATGAGCGGACGCTAACCGCTGGACGGCCTGCTGACCAGGGGGTACTGCTCGGCACCGGCCCGCGTACCTCCGGTGGCCGGCCGCCTCACGGTTCCACCGGCCGTCGGTCGGCCGCATGTTCACGGACATCGGGTGACTCCCTGCGTGGCCGCGAGGATTCGGGCATCCTGGGTGGCCGTGACCGATAATTCGAACGGAACAACGTCGGACAGCGAGGTCGGGGAGCTTCTCCGGGTTCTGCACGGACAGCGGCGCCACGTTCTCGGCATCCTCGACGGGCTCGACCCGAAGGATCTGCGACGGCCCGTCCTGCCGTCCGGATGGCACTGCCTGGGCATGGTCCAGCACCTCGCTCTGGATGTGGAGCGCTTCTGGTTCCGCGCCGTCGTCGCCGGGGACGAGGAGGTCATCAGCGGCCTGACGAGCGGCGACGAAGCCTGGAAGGTGGCCCCTGACGTGCCGGCCGTCGACGTGCTCGACCTGTACCGGCGGGAGGCGGAACTCGCCGATTCCGTCATCACCTCCACCCCGGCCGACGCCGCTCCGGCCTGGTGGCCCCACGACCTGTTCGGGGAACCGCATCTGCACACCCTGCGCGGCGTCCTGCTGCATGTCATCACCGAGACCGCGTGTCACGCCGGCCACCTCGACGCGGCACGCGAGCTGATCGACGGCCGCCGCTGGCTGGTCCTGACCTGACGTCCCGGTCCGGCGTCACGCTCCTCGGTGTCCGAGCCGCCCGCGGACCTCACCCGGCCACGACGCGCCCAGCGAGCGTCGTGCGCACGGACGTCGGTGGCACGGCGGCCGCGAGCCGTGGCGTGCCGGCCCTAGCCCGGCGTCACGAGCCGCGCCTCGTACGCGAACACCGCGGCCTGGGTGCGGTCACGCAGGCCCAGTTTCACCAGGATCCTGCTCACATGCGTCTTGATGGTCGACTCCGCCACCACCAGCCGCTCGGCTATCTCCGCGTTGGACAGCCCCTGCGCGATCAGGACCAGCACCTCCGTCTCCCGTTCGGTGAGGTCTCCGTACGCCGCCTGGGCCGTCGCCGACAGCCGCGGCGCCTCGGAGAGCTTCGAGAACTCCGTGATCAGCCGCCTGGTGACGGACGGGGCCAGCAACGCCTCCCCCGAAGCCACCACCCTCACCCCGTCGGCCAGTTGGCGAGCCGACGCGTCCTTCAGCAGGAAGCCCGAGGCTCCCGCGCGAAGCGCCTGGTAGACGTACTCGTCCAGATCGAAGGTGGTCAGGACCAGGACCTTCGCCGATCCGTCCGCCGCCACGATCTCCCTCGTCGCCTCGATGCCGTTCAGCTCCGGCATGCGGATGTCCATCAGGACCACGTCGGGAGACAGCTCACGGACGCGGTCCACCGCCTCCCGGCCGTTGACCGCCTCGCCCACCACCTCGATGCCAGGCATCGCGTTCAGCAGGACCGAGAAGCCCTCGCGCACCATCATCTGGTCGTCGGCGACCAGTACTCGGATCGTCATGTTCCACTCTCGCTCGGGGCGGGCACCGGCAGGAACACCGTCACCTCGTAACCGCCGTCCGGCGTCGGCTCCGCCGTCATCCCACCGTTCAGCATCGTGACCCGCTCCCGCATCCCCGTGACGCCGTGACCGGCCCCCGGCGAGGGCTTGATCAGCGTCGGGTTCGGCGGGGCGCCGTTGACTATCCGCAGCCCCAGACCACCCAGCACATAGCCGATCTCCACGCGGGCGCTCGCACCGGGCGCATGGCGCAGGGTGTTGCTCAGCGCCTCCTGGACGATCCGGTACGCCGACAGCTCCACGCCCTGGGGCAGCTCGCGCACGGCTCCCGTGACCGTCTTCTCCACGTCCAGGCCCGTCTCCCGCACATTGGCGAGGAGCCCGTCCAGTTCGGCGAGCGTGGGCTGCGGGGCGTCGGGGACCTCGTAGTCCTCGGCGCGGACCACGCCCAGGACCCGGCGAAGCTCCGTGAGGGCCGCCACCGCGTTCTCCCGGATCGTGACGAAGGCCTTCTCCAGCTCGGGCGGAGGGTTCTCCACCCGGTAGGGGGCGGCCTCCGCCTGGATCGCGACCACCGACATGTGGTGCGCGACCACGTCGTGCAGCTCGCGCGCGATCGTGGTCCGCTCCTCCAGCAGGGTGCGCCGCGAACGCTCGTGCGCGGTCACCGTCTGCTGGGCCGTGACCTCCTCCTCCGCCTGCCGGCGGATGTGCCAGACCGTGACGGCGAGGAGGAGGATCGCGGAGAAGACCAGCATCGGGGCGGTGTTCGTGTAGTCGTGGTCCCAACTGAACACGGTCTCGGCGACGAAGCCGTACGCCGCCGTCAGCAACCACATCCACGCCGCCGTGCGCGGGCGGGTCCGTATCGCGACCACCGTCAGGACGATCAGGTGGGTGACGAAGCTGCTCGGCAGCCAGGGCCACTCGCTGTACGTGGTGCCGACGACCGCGGTGATCGTGGTCGCCGCGAGCGACAGCCAGAACGCGCCCACCGGCCGCACCAGCGTGAGCAGCACCGGGATCAGAGCGAGCAGGCCGGTCAGGAGCCCCACGCCGCCCCCCTGGTCGTCGACCCAGGCGATCAGCATCGCCAGGGCGCCGGCCGCCCCGACCATCGCCTGCCGGGACCAGGCCGCGTACTCCCGCTTGCGGCCCTTCAGCCTGCGCAGGAGGCGTCCCGCGGGCTCCTTGCGGGGCAGCGGGCGGTAGGCGAAGGCGTCGTGGAACAGGTCCTGTCGCAGGCCGCGCAGGGCTTCCGCGGCCGCCCGGAACTCCGGGCTGCGCGGCCGGAGGGGCTCGTAGGAGTCGTCCGGCCCGTCCGGTCCGTCCGGGTGCACAGGGTGCGTCTGCGTAGTCTCGGTCACGTTCAAAACGGTATGCGCAGCCGGGGGTAGCGGTCGTCACCAGTGAGAGGGGTTCCTGTGGATCCCCCTCAAGTACTACGGGTCCCACAGAGAGCCGCCGGCCCGCCGCCGCTCAGTATCCCGCCGGTCTCACCAGCCCCGACTCGTAGGCGAACACCGCGGCCTGGGTGCGGTCCCGCAGGCCCAGTTTCACCAGGATGCGACCCACATGCGTCTTCACGGTCTGCTCGGCGACGACGAGGTGGTTCGCGATCTCCGCGTTGGACAGGCCCTGCGCGATGAGGGCGAGCACCTCCGTCTCGCGTTCGGTGAGAGCACCGACCCGCTCCTTCAGCGGAGCCCTGGGCTTGCCGTCCAGACGGGAGAACTCGGCGATCAGCTTGCGGGTGATGCCCGGGGCCAGCAGGGCGTCCCCGGCGGCCACCACCCGGACCGCCTCGGCCAGCTGGTCCGCCGAGGCGTCCTTGAGCAGGAAGCCGGACGCACCGGCCCGCAGCGCCTCGTACACGTACTCGTCGAGGTCGAAGGTGGTGAGCACCAGCACCTTGATGTGAGGGTGGTCGAGGGTGATGCGGTGTGTGGCGTCGATGCCCCCGAGGTCGGGCATCCGGATGTCCATCAGCACCACGTCGGGGGCCAGTTCGGCGACCTTCGCCACGGCGTCGAAGCCGTCCACCGCCTGCCCGATCACCTCGATACCCGGGTGCGCGTTCAACAGCACGGTGAAGCCCTGCCGGACCATCTGCTGGTCGTCGGCGATCAGTACGCGGATGGTGCCGCCGGTCGTCATCGTTTTCCTTCTCGCGTCGAGGGCCGCTGCTCCCGGTCACCCGGGTCGGCAAGCGGCTCGTGCGGGTCGCCGGACGGCCCATGGGGGCCGCCGTGCGGGTCGTGGGGGCCGCCGTGCGGATCGTCCGGGAAGGCGAGTTCGAGGCCCTCCGGGGCGCCGGGGCCCTCCGAGTCGTCGCGGTCGCACGCCACACCGTCCCTCGGCAGGAACGCCGACACCGCGAAACCGCCGTGCAGGGTCGGATACGCGCTGACGTGGCCGCCCAGCATGGTCGCCCGCTCGCGCATGCCGAGCAGACCGTGCCCCGCTCCGGGAGAAGGCCGCACCGGGTGCCGCGGACGGGAATTGGCGATCTCCAGGTACAGACCCCGGGCGTGGTGGCCGAGCATCACCCGCACCTGGGAACCCGGCGCGTGCCGCAGGGCGTTGCTCAGCGCCTCCTGGACGATCCGGTACGCCGACAGCTGCACGCCCGGCGGGTAGGCCGGCGCGTCGCCCTTGATGACGGCGGTCACGTCGAGGCCGGCCGCGCGGGTGTTCTCCAGCAGGGCGTCCAGCCGGTCGAGCGTGGGCTGGGGGGTGTCCGGGGCGGCTCCGGCTCCGGCCGCGCCCAGACCGTAGGGGTCCTCCGGGTTCTCCGAACGCAGCACCCCGAGCACACGGCGCAGCTCGCCCAAGGCCTCCAGGGCGTTCTGCCGGATGCCGGCGAGGTTCTCCTTCAGCTCCTCGGACGGATCCTTCACCAGGTGGGGGGCGACCTGAGCCTGGATGGAGATCACCGACATGTGGTGGGCGACCACGTCGTGCAGCTCTCGTGCGATCCGGTTGCGTTCCTCCAGGACGGTGCGGCGGGCCCGTTCCTCGGCGGTGATCGTCTCCTGCTCGACGAGCTGGGTGCGGGCCTCGCCGAGACCGCGGAGGGCGGTGCCGACGAGGACGACCGCGCCGAACACCACGACCGCCGTCAAACCGGTGGGGGTGTAGTTGGCTCCGCCGATGAGGCCCTGCACCAGCCATGTCATCAGCGCGGTGGCCCCCAGCGCCGAGAAGGACACCCGGGGACGGACCCGGAGCGCCAGCAACAGCAGCACGAGGGACTGGGCCAGGACTTCGGCGCTGGTCCACGGCCAGGACGGCCCCGGCAGCGGGTGGCCCTCCAGAACCGGCCGGGCGGTCAGTGCCGCGACGACGGCCCCGGCCAGGGACAGCGCCCACGCCGGCATCGGCCGCCACAGGGCGAGAACGACGGCCGCGCCCTGCGCGAAGCCGACCAGCACCGCCAGTTCCGCGCCCAGGGCGTAGCGGCCCAGCTGTTCGTCGGCGGCCAGCGCGATGCCGAGGCCGGCCCAGCACACCACCACGTATCCCGGCAGCCGCAGCCAGCGCAGCCGGTGAAGCCGGAGCCCGCCCGCGCGGGCACGGGCGGCGCGCTCGGGCGGCCTGCTGCTCTCCTCGCCGTTCACGGCCTCAACCCTAGGCATTGCGGGCCGCCTTCACGTCCGCTGGACCGGTGCGTCCGCGGTGGACGCGGACCACCCGCGACGCACGGCCGCCCCTCTGGCGCGGCCCCCGTTCGTAGGAGTGGAACGCCGCCCAGCACACCCCGAGCACCGCGGCGAAGACCGGCACCCACAACAGCCGCCAGGCCACCCAGTCGAGACCGTCGGGAAGCGTGTGCAGGCCGGGCAGGCGGCCCGCGAAGAGGCCGGTCGCGGTGGTCGCCATCATGGCCGTCTGGTGCCAGAGGAAGACCGTCATCGCGGAGAGGTTGAGCGCGGCCACCGCCGCCCAGAGCGGCGGACGCCTCATGGCCCTGCGCAGACGCTCGCGCAGCAGCAGGGCCAGGCCGCACTGGGCCAGGCCGAAGGCGACGGCCGCCAGCGTCGGCGGGTCGAGGTTGGACACCGCCGCGCCGGGCACGCCCACCATCGACGCCGGGTAACCGGCCCACCCGACGAGTGCCGCCGTCACCGCCGCCCCGCCGAGGAGCAGCGTCCACCCCGCGCGGGGGCTTTCCAGCTCCCCCCGGGTCCACGCCGCGCCCACCGTGTACGGCACCAGCCAGCCGGCCGCCAGGTTCACCCAGCCCAGCCAGGACGGACCGCCCAGGCCGAAGCGCACCAGGTCCACATGCAGGACGACGGCCAGCGGCCACACGGGGTTGAGCCGGACCAGCCACGGGGTCGCCGCCGTCAGCACGGCGAACACCAGCAGGAACCACAGGGGGGACAGCGCCAGTTTGACCACCGTGTGCACGGTGACGAAGGACGCGCCGCCCAGCAGCAGTCCGGCCGCCGCCACCGCCCACACCGTCAGCACCGCCGCCACGGGGACGAAGAGCCGAGACATCCTGGCGCTCAGCCACGTGCCGTAGGTCCCGCCCCGCGCCCGCACCGACGCGAGGCTCTTGGTCGCCACGTGGCCGCCGACCATGAAGAACACCGCCAGCGTCTGGAACATCCACGACACGGGCGCCAGCCAGGACATGGACCCCAACGGGCTCGCGGCGCGCAGGGCGCCGCCGTCGGCGACCAGCGCCGTCACCAGCCAGTGGCCGAGCACGACACCGAGGATGGCCAGGGCGCGCAGCGCGTCCACGGCCCGGTCGCGCCGCGGCGGCGTGGCCGCGTCGACCCGGGCCGCCGCCTCCCGCAGCCGGAGCAGAACAGTCGGCCGGTGCTGCCGCCCGCGCCGGTTCTCCCGTGACTCAGGCACCGGGGACCTCCGAGGTCTCGCCGAGGACGATCCGGGCGATGTTGGCCAGTGCGACCGAGCCGGGCCGGAAGTAGTCGCTGTGCCCGCCGGAGCCCGCCGCGAAGACCCGGGCGCCGAACGCCGGGGACATCGGGTCGACGCCGAAACCGACCGTCGTGCCGAACAGGCCGGCGCTGACGTGGGGGACGTCCGCCACCCAGTCGTCGTCGCCACGAGCCGCCCAGACCCGCGCGCGGGTGTGCAGGTCCGCCGCCGACGCCACGCCCGTGCCCGGACTGCCGAGGAGGACGAGGTCGCTCGCGTCCACCCGGGAGGCCGCCCGCGCGCACACGACCGTGCCGTAGGAGTGGCACAGAAGGGCGACGCGGGCGCGCGCGCCGGTCACCGTGCGCAACTCGCGCAGGAAGTCCCGCAGATCGGGGGCCGCTTCCTCGGCACGGGTCGGCGTGATGGCCGTCGTACTGACCGTGCCCGGCGTGGAGTAGCCGAGCCAGGCCACCACCGCCGTACGCGAGCCGGCGCCGGGTTGCCGGGCGAGCCGCTGCCGCAGCGCGGCCGCTCCGGCATGGAAGCGCTCGTAGGTGTCCAGCGAGGTGTCGGAGCCCGGTACGAGGACGGCGACGCGATCGGCGTGCGCCAGGTCGCCGAGCACCTCGACCGCCCGGCCGGAACCGCGGCCGTCGAAGGAAAGCAGGCGGCGGGAGGACGCGGCGAGGGCACGGACGGCGGACGCGCGGTGGCGGTCCCCGTGCGCGGCGGCCATCCGGGACGCCAGAGCGGCGTCGGCCCGGTTCGCGGCGTACGCCTGCTCGAGCGTCGCCGCCGTCAAAGGGGCGAGGGCTGCGGGCGCCGGGGCCGGTATGCGCGGCCGGGCCGCGGCCGCGGTGAGGGGGACGACCACGGCGGCGGTGACGAGGAGAGCGAGCAGGGTGCGCAGCCGACGCCGCACCCCGGCCCCGCCCTCCCACCGCTCCTGCCGGACTCCCCCGTCGTGCCGGTCTCCCCCGTCGTGCCGGTCTTCCCTGTCCTGCAGGTTCAGCCCGTCCTGCCGGTTCAGCCGGTCATGCAGGTCTCCGACGTGCCGCCGCCCGCGCATTCGAAACTGCGCCATCCCGCCCCTCCCCCACCAGTCCGCCCGGCCATCGGGCCCGTCTGGCTTGGAAGTTACGGATCGGAGCGCGTCGTCCGCGTCCCGCCGGGGAGCTGTTCTGCGCTGTAGCTCTCAAGTACTACGGGTACGACACCTACGGGATACCGGGGCCCGGATCCGGGGCGGGCTCGAGCCCCCTGACGCGCATCACACCGCCCGCGAGATCCGCGTCCGTCCGCCCGGGAGATCCGCGTCCACCCGGACGGGAGAACCGCGTCCGACCGACGGGAAGCCGCCGCGACCCGGCCGCGCCGAGGGGACCGATCTGCTTCCTCACCACGCCAGTTGTGCGATCTCCTCCGCCACCACCGCGCACGCGTCCACCGCCGGATCGATGAGCGGGAAGTGGCCGACGTCCTCCAGAAGAGTCACGCCCACGACCTCACCAGCCTTCGCCGCCGCGTCCGCGTACGCCTCCGCGACCGCCTCCGGGACGACGAGGTCGGCGCGGCCCTGGACCAGGGTCGTGGCGATGCCGGTCGGCAGCAGCAGCGCGGGGTCGGCGTACGGCCGGCGTTCCTCGAACCGGTCGTCGCCGCCGAGGAGTTGGCGGGACGCGCCGCCGCACACGTCCAGTTTCCCGGCGACTGCGAAGTCGGCGATCGGGGCGAGCGCCACGACACCCCGCAGCGGCACGGGGCGGGCGGTGCGCCAGGGCGCGTCGGCGGGCAGGACGTGCCGGGCCGCCGCCCACAGCGCGAGGTGGCCGCCCGCCGAGTGACCGGTGAGCACCGTGCGGCGCGAGTCCGCCTGCGGCACGGCCTCTCGGGCCAGGTCCGGCAGCGCGTCGAGGGCCGCGGCGACGTCGTCGAAGGTGTCGGGCCAGCGGCCCGCGATCGGGGACGCCCCTTCCGGGTCCGGGGCGGCGTCCGCGTCCGCAACCGGGCCGCCGGAGCCGCGCCGGTACTCCACGTTGGCCACCGCGAACCCCCGCCGGGCCAGGAAGTCCGCGAACGGCGTGATGTGCCGCCGGTCGTACGGCGCCCGCCAGGCCCCGCCGTGCAGCACGACGACGAGCGGAACGGAGCCGCCCGGGCCCGCCTCCACGCGCGGGACGTAGAAGTCGATCACCTGGTCGGGGTGGTCGCCGTACGCCAGGGTGACATCGGGGTCGACGGGCGGATGCGCGAACGCCGACTCCTCCTCGGCGACGGCCCGGGCTGCGACAACGTCGTCCGGCATGCTCCAACCTCTCAGCGGCGATGGGGGTACCTCCCAGGCTTGCGGCTCTGGGGGAGGATTTGGCGGACCAGGGGAGATTCGGCCGTTGGCCGGGACGGTATCAGGCCCGTGACGTGCGCGGACACGGGGATGTCACGCACGGTGAGAGGTAAACGGTTCTGCTGTCGCGTCACCCCGGCCGGACCGCCCGGCACGGGATCGCGCTCTCCTGGACGTACCCCCAAGTACGCCCAGGAGAGTCGGCCGGTTCAATCAACTCGCCTGCCGGATCAGCGCAGTTCCTCCGCCAGCACCCGCGCCGCCCGCTCCGCGTCGGCGAACCCGACGTACAGCGGGGTGAAGCCGAACCGCAGGACGTCCGGGCGGCGGAAGTCACCGACGACCCCGCGCCCGATCAGCCGCTTCATGACGTCGCCGGCGTCGGGCGAGCAGCGCAGCGCCACCTGGCTGCCCCGCTCCTCGTGACGCACCGGCGTCAGCGACTCGACACGCCCCTCGGGGACGTACGCCCGCACGCACTCCAGGAAGAAGTCCGTCAGGGCCAGCGACTTCGTCCGCACCGCGTCGATCGACACCCCGTCCCAGACCTCCAGCGCCGCCTCCAGGGCGAGCATCGACAGGATGTCCGGGGTGCCGACCCGGCCGCGCAGGGCGCCTGCCGCAGGCTCGTAGGCCTCCCGCATGCCGAAGGGCTCGGCGTGCGAGTTCCAGCCGGGCAGCGGGGAGTCGAATCGGTCCTGCAGCCCGCTGCGCACATACAGGTACGCCGGTGAACCCGGGCCGCCGTTCAGATATTTGTAGGTGCAGCCGACCGCGAGGTCCACCCCGTGCTCGTCGAGGCCCACCGGCAGCGCGCCCGCGCTGTGGCACAGGTCCCAGACGGCGATCGCGCCGGCCGCGTGCACGGCGGCGGTCAGCGACGGCAGGTCGTGCAGCCGGCCGGTCCGGTAGTCGACGTGGTTGAGCAGGACGGCCGCCGTGCGCTCGGACAGCGCCGCCGGCACCTCGGCCGGCCGCACCGGGCGCAGCGTTCGGCCGGTCAGGCGGGCCGCGGACTCGGCGATATAGCCGTCCGTGGGGAACGTCGTCGCGTCGACGACGATCTCGTCGCGGGCGTCGTCCACCAGGCGCACCGCGCCCACCAGCGCCTTGAGGACGTTGACGCTCGTCGAGTCGCCGACCACGATCTGCCCGGCCGCCGCGCCCACCAGCGGCGCGATCCGGTCGCCGATCCGCTCGGGCGCCGTCCACCAGCCGCTCTCGTCCCAGGAACGGATCTTCAGCGCACCCCACTGGCGGCGCACGACGTCCTCGACGCGGCCGGGGACGGAGCGCGGGAGCGCGCCCAGCGAGTTGCCGTCGAGGTAGACACCGTCGTCGAGGACGAACAGGGCGCGCCGGCCGGCGAGCGGATCCTCGGCGTCGTGCTGCTGCGCGATGCGGGCGAGGTCAGACATGGGACCTCGCCGTCCACAGCTCCGGGAAGACGTTCTTCTGCGCGCGCTTCTCCAGCCAGGCCACCCCGGCCGAGCCGCCCGTGCCCGCCTTCGCGCCCATCGCGCGACGGGTGGCGACCAGGTGGTCGTTGCGCCAGCGCCACACCAGCTCGGCGACGTCCGTCAGCGCCTCGCCGAGGCGCGCCACCTCGTCGGACTCGTCGCCCGCGTACACGGCCGTCCACACCGCCTCGACCTCCGCCGAGGGCTCGTAGCGCCGGGCCAGGTCCCGTTCCAGGACGGCGGAGGGGATGGCGTGGCCACGGCGGGCCAGCAGCCTCAGCACCTCGTCGTACAGGCTCGGCTCGTGCAGCGCCTTCTCCAGCTCGGCGTGCACCCGGGGCGCGCCGCGGTGCGGGACCAGCATCGACGCCGACTTGTCGCCGAGCAGGAACTCCATGCGCCGGTACATCGCCGACTGGAAGCCGGAGCCCTCGCCGAGCGCGGAACGGTACGAGTTGAACTGCGCGGGGGTGAGCTGGCCGAGCGGCTTCCAGGACGCGTTCAGCGCGTCCAGCTCACGGACGGAACGCTTGAGCGCGTCGATCGCCACCGGCACCCGGTCCTCGCGCAACGCCCGCGCGGCGGTCTCCCACTCGTGCACGATGACCGTGAACCACAGCTCCATCACCTGGGTCGTGACCAGGAACACCATCTCTCCGGGATCGTCGGAGAGGGTGTGCTGCAGGTGGGTGAGCACGTCCGCCTTGACGTAGTCCTCGTACGGCGTCGTGCCGGCGAAGTCGAGATGCGGGGTCTCGGGCTCCGAAGCCTCGTCGGGCTGAGCCTGCTGGGACATCGCTGTCTCCTGTTGTTGCTCCGGGTAGCGGTCCGCCCCTGCCGTTTTCGACAGGACGCCCCGGTCCCCACCGGCATCCTGCGCAATACCGGCCCGAAAACGCAAGGTCCGTCCGGTCACACCGGGACCGGACGGACCACACGCACCGCCTGCGGGCTAGCTCAGGGTCTGTGCCGCCGTCGGGGAGGAGTCCTTCAGGAACTGCGAGCAGCGCTCGTACTCCTCCTGCTCGCCGATCGCCTGCGCGGCGCGGGCCAGGGCGTGCAGGGCGCGCAGGAAGCCGCGGTTGGGCTCGTGCTCCCAGGGCACCGGGCCGTGCCCCTTCCAGCCGCTGCGACGCAGGCTGTCCAGACCGCGGTGGTACCCCGTACGGGCGTACGCGTACGACTCCACCACGCTGCCCCGCTCGAACGCGTCGTCGGCGAGCCGGGCCCAGGCCAGCGAGGACGTCGGGTACTTCGCGGCGACGTCGGCGGGCGCCGTGCCGCTCGCGAGGAGCTCGCGCGGCTCGGGGTCGTCGGGGAGGTGGGTCGGGGGCGGGCCCCCGAGGAGGTTTTCGTGAAGGGACATGCCTCCAGTCTGCTCCATCCGCCGCCCACCGTCGCCGGCCACCCACGAAACCCGCCACGGGCCGTCCGCCCGACGCCCTGTTTCCCGAACGGGGCGTCGGCGCGCCCCCGGCAGCCCCGGCCGGGGCCCTTACGGGGCGGGAACGAGGCCAGGGCCAGGGCCAGGGCCAGGGTCCGGCTCCGGGCCCGCCGGGCCTACGTCAGACGTTTGCTCGCCCGTTCGCCCTCCAGGGGAGGGGCCAGCACGCTGCCGTGGGTTCGGCACTCGGGCCGGCGGCAGTCCGGGGGCGGCCGGCGCACCGTCGTGAAGGCGATCACCGCCCCCAGCGCCAGCACCCCCGCGCACAGCACCATCGCCTTGCGGAAGGCGTCGTCGAAGGCCGAAGCCGAGCGGTAGGCCTCCGGGCCCATGCCGGTGAGCAGGGGCAGCGCGGCCACCGCGACCAGCCCCGCCGCCCGCGCCGCCGCGTTGTTGACGCCGCTGGCGATGCCCGCCCGGGTCACGTCCACCGAGGCCAGGACGGTCGCGGTGAGCGGGGCGACCAGCGCGACCATGCCGACGCCCAGCACCAGGACGCCGGGCAGGACGTCAGCGGCGTAGGACGCGCCCGGCCCCACCCGCAGCATGAGCAGCATCCCGGCGGCGCACAGCAGCGGGCCGACGGTGAGCGGGATCCGCGGCCCGATCCGCTGGGCCAGTTCGCCGGAGCGGGCGGACAGCAGCAGCATCAGGACGGTCGTCGGCAGCAGCGCGGTGCCCGCGCCGAGGGCGGACCAGCCGACCACGACCTGGAGCTGGACCGCGCACAGGAAGAAGAAGCCGCCGAAGGCCGCGTACACACACAGGGTGACCAGGTTGACGGCCGTGAACTGGCGGGACGCGAAGATGTCGAGCGGCAGCATCGGGTCCGGGCGGCGCCGCTCCACCGCCACGAAGGCCGCCCCGGTCGCCACACCCGCGACCGCCGCCCCCGCCACCACCCCCGGGGACCCGCTCGCGGCCTCGATCAGGGCGTACGTGACGAGGGCGAGCGCCAGCGCGCCCAGAAACGCGCCCAGCGCATCGAAGCCACCGCCGGCGCGGCTCTTCCCGGGCGCGCCCCCGCTGCCGACGATCCCGGCCCGGGAGGACTCGGGCACGTGCCGCAGCGCCACCGGCACGCACACCAGCGCCAGCGGCACGTTCAGCCAGAACACCCACCGCCAGCCCGGACCGTCCACCAGCCAGCCGCCCAGGAACGGCCCCACGGCCGCCCCGATGCCGCCGAACCCGGACCACAGGCCCACCGCGCGCGCCCGGTCCTCGGAGTGGAAGGAGGCCTGGATGAGCGCCAGCGAGCCCGGTGTGAGGAGCGCGCCGCCGACGCCCTGCAGGGCACGGGCGGCGACCAGCATGGCGGCGTTCGGAGCGAGCCCGCACAGCAGCGAGGCGACGGCGAACCACACCACCCCGACCACGAACACCTTCCGCCGCCCGTAGTGGTCGCCCAGGGAGCCGCCGAGCAGGATCAGCCCGGCCAGCGTCAGCAGGTACGCGTTGACCGTCCACTGCAGGACGGCGAGGTCGGCGTCCAGGTCGCGGCCGATGCGCGGGAGCGCCACATTGACGACGGTCGAGTCCAGCAGGGCCATGCTGGAGCCGAGCACGGTGGTGAACAGGATCCACTTGCCGCGGGACGAGGCCAGCCGGACATCGGGCATGCCCCAGGTATACAGCGAGCCCGGCGCCGTAGACAGGCGCCGGGCTCGCTCATACCCGTAATACCTCTGGGGGCCGACAGCCCCCGCACGGCCTACTTGATCTTCTGGCCCGCCGAACGCAGGTGCTGCGTGGCCTCGACGACGCGCGCGGCCATGCCCGCCTCGGCCAGCTTGCCCCAGGTCCGCGGGTCGTACGTCTTCTTGGAGCCGACCTCGCCGTCGACCTTCAGGACACCGTCGTAGTTCCGGAACATGTGGTCGGCGACGGGCCGCGTGAAGGCGTACTGCGTGTCCGTGTCGAGGTTCATCTTGACGACGCCGTTGTCCAGCGCGGTCGCGATCTCCTCCGCGGTGGATCCGGAGCCGCCGTGGAAGACGAAGTCGAACGGCTGCGAGCCGGCCGGCTTGCCGTACTTCGCGGCGACGCCCTCGTTCAGCTCCTTGAGCAGGTCGGGGCGGAGCACCACGTTGCCCGGCTTGTACACGCCGTGGACGTTGCCGAAGGACGCGGCCAGCAGGTAGCGGCCCTTCTCGCCGAGACCGAGCGCCTCGACGGTGCGCACCGCGTCGTCGACCGTCGTGTACAGGGAGTCGTTGATCTCGTGCGAGACGCCGTCCTCCTCGCCGCCGGTCGGGGTGATCTCCACCTCGAGGATGATCTTCGCGGCGGCGGCGCGGGCGAGCAGCTCCTGCGCGATGGCGAGGTTGTCGGCGAGGGTCTCGGCGGAGCCGTCCCACATGTGCGACTGGAACAGCGGGTTGCGGCCCGCCTTCACGCGCTCCTCGGAGACCGCGAGCAGCGGACGCACGTACCCGTCCAGCTTGTCCTTCGGGCAGTGGTCCGTGTGCAGCGCGACGGTCACCGGGTACTTCTCGGCGACGATGTGCGCGAACTCGGCGAGGGCGACCGAACCCGTCACCATGTCCTTGCTGTACTGGCCGCCCAGGAACTCGGCGCCACCCGTGGAGATCTGGATGATGCCGTCGCTCTCCGCCTCGGCGAAGCCGCGCAGCGCCGCGTGCAGGGTCTGCGTCGAGGTGACGTTGATGGCCGGGTAGGCGAACTTGCCTGCCTTCGCCCGGTCGAGCATCTCGTTGTAGACCTCGGGGGTTGCGATGGGCATCTGTCCGCTCCTTGATTGTGCGGGTTGACGATATGCGTGCTACGGCCCTGACCTAGACCTTGGGTTCGACGTCGTCGTCGGGGCCATCTTTCCAGAGATGCGCGAATGGTCCATGCCTGGTCCGCGTACTGGTCGGAGCCGGCCAGGCGAGGCGAGGACCGGCCGGTGGACGGGCCGGTGGACGGGCCGGTGGACGCGCGGGTGAACAGGCCGGTGGACGGGCCGGTGGACGGGCCGGTGGACGCGCGGGTGAACAGGCCGGTGGACGGGCGGGTGAACAGGCCGGTGTACGGGCCGGTCAGTCCAGACCCAGCTCGTCCTTGGAGAAGGCGAACAGGTAGGGCACCCCCGCGCCCTCGCGGATCTTCTGGTCGGCGCCGGTGGCCCGGTCCACGATGGTCGCCACGGCCACCACCTCCGCGCCCGCCTCGCGCACCGCCTCCACGGCGGTGAGCGGCGATCCGCCGGTGGTCGAGGTGTCCTCCACGACGAGGACCCGGCGGCCCTTGATCTCCGGGCCCTCCACCCGTCGCTGCAGCCCGTGCGCCTTCGCGGCCTTGCGCACGACGAACGCGTCCAGCCTGCGCCCGCGCGCGGCGGCCGCGTGCAGCATGGCGCCGGCGACGGGGTCGGCGCCCATCGTGAGGCCGCCGACGGCGTCGAACTCCAGCTCGGCGGTCAGGTCGAGCAGCACCTGGCCGACGAGCGGGGCGGCCTCCCCGTCGAGGGTGACGCGGCGGAGGTCGACGTAGTAGTCCGCCTCCAGACCCGACGACAGGGTCACCTTGCCGTGCACCACGGCCTTGTCCTTGATCTGCTGCAGCAGCGCGCCGCGAGTGTCCGTCATGCCCTCAGCTTAGAGGCGGCGCTCAGAGGCGGGTCCACGACCAGGTGGTCGCCGCCTCCAGCGGCTCCAGCGGGGTGACCAGGCGCGGAAGCGTGTTCAGCCCGTCCGGCGGCCCGGTCTGCGGCTCCACGCACACGGCCGCCTCCTGCTCGTCGTAGACGACGACCCACTCCTCGCGGCTGGTCACCTTCAGCTCCAGCTGCCCGGGCCAGGTGAGGGTGACGTCGATGCCGCCGGGCATGCCGAAGCAGTCGTCCCAGGGGCCGGGCTTCGGGGCGACGCGGTTGCCGGTCGGCAGGTGGTCGTCGCCGCGCTCCTCCTGCCAGGCCGGCTCGAAGGAGACCAGCACGTCCTGGCCGTCGCGGCCGTCCCGCCCGGCGAGGGTCCGGTTGAACCACGGGTGCCAGCCGATCTGCGCCGGGAACGACGAGTCGTGGGCCTCCACGGACATCGCGATCCGCAGCTCGTCCTGGGCCAGCGTGATCACCTGGGTGACCAGGCCCGGGTAGGGCCAGGGCTCCACCAGCGCGTACGTCAGCACCACCTCGTCCGCCGTGTGCCGCGCGACCTTCCAGGCGCCGTCGCGGGCGGTCCCGTGGATGGCGTTCGGGGCGGCGTTGAGCGGCATCTGGCGCACGGTCGCGCCGTCCCGGAAGCGTCCGTCGCGGATCCGGCCGCACCAGGGGACCATCGGGAAGCAGCCGAACCGCTCGCCCTGGCGCAGCAGTTCGAGCCCGCCGACCCGCAGCCCACCGACCCGGCCGCCGTTGCCCGGCTGCACGGTCACCTCCGCGTCACCCGCGGTCAGCGTGATGTCTTCGTCACTCACGGGACGACCCTACTGGGGCGGGACGGAGGCACCGCGGAGCAGGGGGGCGGGGAGCGTCGGCGGGAAGCCGGACCGGGGGCGGCGGAGGCCGGGATCGGCGGAGGCCGGGGGGCGTCGGCGGAGGCGGGGGGGGGCGTCGGCGGAGGCCGGGGTCGGGCGGGAGGCCAAGGTTGGCGGGAGGCCGCCGGCCGGTCGCCGTCGGCTGCCGGCCGTCAGCCTCGCCGGCGCAGGGCGCGGCCGACCACGATCACCGACGCGACCACCAGCGCGGCCGCCGGAGCCGCCCAGCGCAGCGTGCTGTTCGGCAGGACGGTCTGCGGGGCCGGGACCGGTGCGTAGCGTCCGCGCGGCGGAGCGTGGTCCACCTCCTCCGCACTGCGGCCGATCATCGTGCGGCGCGCGTGCGCGGCCTCGGCGGGCGGCTCTCCGGGACCGGCGAGGCCGTCCAGCTCCGACGGGGGCACCTCCGCCTCGAAGACGCCCTCATGAGCGGCGGGTTCGTCGACGTCGTCCAGGTCGCCGGCGTCGTCGAGGGCACCGGCCTCGTCCAGAACGCCCGAGTCGTCCGTGCTCTCCGCGTCGTCCGGGCCGTCCTGTTCGACCAGGTCGTCCGCAGCGTCGAGGGCGTCGTGGGCGTCGGAACTCTTCTGCGCCTCCAGGCCGCCCGCGTCGCCGGCGTCATCGGCGTGATCGGCGTGATCGGCGTCATCGGCGTCATCGGCGTCATCGGCGTCACGGGTGTCGGCGACGGCCTCGTCCGTCTCGCCGCGGCCCGCCGCCCCGGCCCCGCCTTCGGCGTCGGCTGCCGTGGTCCCGGCGCTCGGCACGTCCTCGGCCGTCTGCGCCGTCTGCGCCGTCCCCGCGCCCAGGTTGCCCGCGAAGCGGTTCAGCAGGCGGGCGACCGCCGAGTCGACCGCCTCCGGCGCAAGCTCCGTGACCCGGCCGTCCGCGGAGGCCGTCCCCTCGAAGCGGAGCGTCGCCCCGCCGTCGGCGTCGCGCAGCCGCAGCGTGAGAGCGAGTTTCACGGAACCGCCGCCCCGGACCTCGGTCGCGTCGCCTTCCACGGCGTAGCCGCCGTCCTCGCGCGCCGAGACGCGTACGGCGCCCCGATAGGTGATGGTGTGGCCGCCGACGCGCACCTTCAGCCGCCCCGCCACGGGCTCGGTGCCGGCGTCCTGCTGAAGGCCGGGGACCGCCCGGGCCACCTGCGCGGGATCGGCGAGGGCCGCCGTCAGCCGCTCGGCCGGAACCGGAACGAACACCTCATGCTCCATGAGTGCGGAGCCTACCCAGCATGTACGGGAAAGCACCCGGTGAAACCGGATTCGGCCGCGCCGCGCTCCGGCCGGTGGTAGGCACGCGCCCGCCGCCCGCCCGGGTCTCCTCGCCCCCGTGCCGTACGGGGCGGGGGCGGCGGGTCGCGGCACGTCAGTAGCGGGGATGCACCAGCGTGGAGGCCCGTTCTCCCGTCACCCGCGTGACCTCCGCCGCCCGCGCGTCCGCCGTCAGAGCCGCCTGGGTCAGGGTGCGCAGGGGGCGGGCGTGCGGGTCGAGGAGCAGCGGTGGGCGGGCGGCGGCGGCCAGGACGAAGCCCCAGTCGCGGGGCGCGCGGGTGACGTCGGTGGTGCGGTCGGGGCCCGCGGTGAAGCCGGTGGCCCGGCCGTCCACCCGGTAGGGAGCGGTGCGCAGGCCGGCCGCGCGCAGGGTGGCCTCCACCGTCCAGAACACGCGCGGCCGGGTCGCGACCGGGCCCGCGTGCACCACGAGGCGGCCGCCGGGGGTCAGGGCGCGCCGGGCGAGACCGAAGAACTCCTGGGAGTACAGCTTGGTGCTGGCCGTGATGCCCGGGTCGGGCAGGTCCGCCACGACCACGTCGTACGTCGCCGCGGACGCCTCGCGCAGCCACTGGAAGGCGTCCGCGGCGGTGACGTGGACGCGCGGGTCGCGGTAGGCGTGGCCGTTGAGGCCGGACAGCGCCGGGTCGGTGCGGGCCAGCCGGACCAGGCCGGGGTCGAGGTCGACGACGTCGACGCGGCGGACGCCGGGATGGGCGAGGGCCTCACGGGCGGCCAGGCCGTCGCCGCCGCCGAGGATCAGCACGCGCGCGTGGGGGCCGTTCATCGCGGGGTGCACCAGCGCCTCGTGATAGCGCCGCTCCTCGCGGCCGCCGACGCGCAGACGGCCGTCGAGATAGAGGTCGAGGGGCCGGCCGCCGGCGCCGCCCGTGAGAACGATCTCCTGGACGCCGGTCCGCACCGCCACCCGTACGTCGTCGCCGTAGACCGCCTGCTGCGACGCCCGTTCGAAGTCGTCGACGAGGACGGCGGCGGTGGCGAGGACGCCGAGGACGGTGACGTTGGCGACGAGCAGGAGGCAGCGGGCCCGGCAGGTGAGGTCGCGGCGGAACAGCCCGAGCACCAGGGCGGCCCCCGCCACGACGTTGACGGCGCCGGTCAGCAGCGAGCTCGTCAACTGGCCCAGGAACGGCAGCAACAGGAACGGAAAGGCGAGCCCGCCCACCAGCGCGCCCACGTAGTCCGCGGCGAACAGGTCGGCCACCGCACCGCCCGCGTCCTGGCGACGGATGCGCTGGATGAGCTCCATGAGCAGGGGCACCTCGGCGCCGATGAGCAGGCCGATGGCGAGGGAGAACGCGACGAGCAGGACACGGGGGCCGTTGGCCCACAGGCCGCCCCAGGCCCCCGTCCAGGCGAACACCGCGTACAGGGCCATGGCGCTGCAGCCGCCGACCAGCGCGAGCGTCGCCTCGAGCGCGCCGAAGCCGGCCGCGGCGAACCGGCGCAGCCGTTTGGCGGCGAGCGAGCCGATGCCCATCGCGAAGACCATGACGGACAGCACGACGGAGGCCTGGGTGACGGAATCGCCCATCAGGTAGGAGGCGAGCGCGACGAGTTCGAGTTCGTAGACGAGACCGCAGGCGGCGCAGACGAAGACGCACGCGAGGACCAGGAACCGCCCGGTGTCCGGCCGGACGGGGAGCCGCGCGGGGCCCCGCCAGGACGGCGGGGCGCCGGGTGGGGCTGGTGCGTGCGCTTCGATCACGACTGCGACGTTACGTTACGGTGCGGGCACCCTTCGTCACCCACACGTGTGGAATTCGGGACTGTTTGCGGCTCTGTGCGTTTAGGTCGCCGTCAACGGCACTGGGTCACCCGAGCGTGCCCGGATGCCGACTCTGGTGCGTGTCGCCACCAACTGGCCGTCCTGCGGGTAGGCGTGCCAGGTGCGCCAGTGCACCTGGCCCTCCTGCCGTTGGGCGAGCAGCGCGGTGAAGGCGTGCGGACTGCCCGGGAAAACGCCGGCCAGGCCGTGCGGGTGTTCGGAGACGAGGGCCAGGAGTTCCTGCGCGCGGCCCGCGAACTGGCCCGGCGAGAGCACCTCGACGCGCGCCGCGAACTCGTACTCCCAGTCGCCCACCCGCTTGGCGACGCCGAGCGGGAGGGGCGTGCTGCTGCCGGCGATGCAGGCCACCGTCTCCGAGCAACAGCCCTGCGCCTCCTCCAGCAGCACCTGGTGCGAGGCGCCGAGCAATCTCAACTGCAGCTTGGCTGCGGACAGTTCGAGGTCGAGGGTGGCGAGGGCGGGCAGCGGCTCTCGCCCCAGGGCCCAGGCGAGATCGGCCGCGCGCGTGTCGGTGTAGGAGGTGTTCAGGGTCGTGAGCATGGGTCGGCTCCGCGGAGAAGCAAAAAAGATGAGGAGGTGGGTCCGGCGCACCCAGGACGACACCGGGAGACGGCCCCGGGTCAGCCCGGTCTGGGAGTGTCGTTTGCTCGGGACGTCCGAAGAGGGTCCGAGGGGCTGCGTCGTGGTTTAGAGGGAATCATGAACTGTGGAGCCGCCACAGCGTTTTTACCCAACTTCGCCGGGTTTCCATCCCTCGGGGGGCTACACAGCTCAATTGTTCAACTATGGCGTGCGCCGAGCGATGCGTCGTGCGCCCACACGCCCCACATGAAAGGCCCGGACCCGGGTACACGCCTCGGCCGTCCTCGGCGCGGGGCGACCGCGGGGCCCGTGGTCGGTGGCGGGCCCCGCGGTCCGGATGCGGCTTCCCCCGCGGGGAGCTCAGCTGCCCCGTGTCAGCTGCCTCCGCCGCATCCGCCGCCTCCTCCGCAGGAGGAACCGCCCCCGCAGGAGGACCCGCCTCCGCAGGAGTGGCCTCCGCCGCAGGAGTGGCCTCCGTGATGCCCCCCGTGGTGGCCCCCGCCGGAGCCGCCGTCTCCCCCGCCGGCCCACCAGCCGCCGGCCGCGGCCCCGCCGCCGGACGCGCCACGCGAGCGGCCGCCGCGGCGCGACTTCGCGGCGCCGCCCGTACGGGCGTTGGCGAGCAGAGCCGCCACGAGCACGATCGCGATCACCGCCAGGATGATGCCGAAGACCATGGCGTCACCCTCCTTCCGAGTCCCCCGAAGCAACCCCCCGTGGGCGCCTCGCGCGGTGCCTGAGCGCCACGTGAACGGGGGATGCCCGCCTGCCTCACCGCCGAAAGCAGAGTTGAGGAACTTCAGAGGGTTCCCTCCATAAAAAGCCCCTGACCTGCACAGAGGGGCAGGTCAGGGGTGGTGGGCGGACGGGAAAACCAGTGGAGCGGCGTCGCTGCGCGTCGCTACCGTGCTGCCGGCCGAAGTCGTCGGGGCAAGGACGTGCCGTTGTACACCGTGTGAGACCTCCCGAGAGCTGATTCGTCGCGCGTCGCATCTGTGCGCCGCGCTGCTTCTTGCTGCGGACTTCTCACTGAAACCGGTGTGCTTCTGTGCTCGAAAACTGGGTGGTCATGCCCACCTGCCTCCCGCTCGTCCTCCGCCGTTGCCATGCCTGCGCGTCCGAACGCTTCCGGGCGGACGGCAAGTTCCGCGTCAACGCCCACCACAAGCTCATCGACGCCTGGCTCCTCGTGCTCTGCACGGTGTGCGGGGACACCGCGAAGCTCACGGTCCTGGAGCGGACGAACGTGCGCTCCGTACGGCCCGAGCTGCTGGACCGGCTCCACGACAACGACCCCGTTCTCGCCGCCGAGTTGCTCCGGGATCCGGTCGTGCGACGCCGTAACCGCATCGCCCTCGACTGGGACGGCGCCTGGCGTCTCGACACCGGCGGACCGGGGGATCTGGACCGCGAGGCGATCGAGGTCTCGGTCTGCTTCGCGGCGCGGATACCGGTCCGGCCGGTGCGGCTGATCGCCGAGGGCTGCGCTCTGTCACGGGCCGAGGCCGAGAGGCTGACCGCGGAGGGTCGTCTCGTGTCGGCGGTCCGGTTGAGCGGCAGGCTCTCCGACGACTTCACCTTCACGCTCAAGCGCTGAGCCCGTGGTCGAGCACTGGGCCCGTCGTCAAGCACTGAGCTCTTCGTCAAGCACTGAGCTCTTCGGTACGCGCCGAGACCTTCGGTGCGCACGGAGACTTCGGTGCGCCGGAGCCCTTCCCCGGCGCTGAGCCCTTCCCCGGGCTCTGAGCCCTTCCCCAGGCGCTGAGTCCTGCTCGGACGCCGGGGCCCGTCCGGCCGGTCGTGCCGGACGGGACCCGGCGGAACACGGCGTCCCGGCCGGACCGGTGAGGTTGAGGAACCGCCGGGCTTCGGCGCAGGATGACGCCCATGACCTCCACCGAGCGCCCCTTCCTCAACCGCCGCCTCGCCGAGTTCGGGACGACGATCTTCGCCGAGATGTCCGCCCTCGCGACGGCGACCGGCGCGATCAATCTGGGCCAGGGGTTCCCCGACACGGACGGCCCCGAGGAGATCCGCGAGGCGGCCGTGCGGGCGCTGCGGGACGGACGCGGCAACCAGTACCCGCCGGGTCCGGGCGTCCCCGAGCTGCGCGCGGCGATCGTCGACCACCAGCGCCGCCGCTACGGCCTGGCCTTCGACCCGGACACGGAGGTCCTGGTCACCGCGGGCGCGACGGAGGCCATCGCCGCCACGCTCCTCGCCCTGCTGGAGCCCGGCGACGAGGTGATCGCCCTGGAGCCGTACTACGACTCCTACGCCGCCTGCATCGCCATGGCCGGCGCCGCGCGCGTGCCGGTGACCCTGCGCCCGGACCCCGAGCGGGCCCGTTTCCGCCTCGACCTGGACGAGCTGCGCGACGCGGTCACGGACCGCACCCGGCTGCTGCTGATCAACACCCCGCACAACCCGACCGGCACGGTCCTCACCCGCGAGGAGCTGACGGCGATCGCCGAGCTGGCGGTGGAGCGGGACCTGCTGGTGGTGACCGACGAGGTGTACGAGCACCTGGTCTTCGACGACGCCGAGCACGTGCCGCTGGCCACGCTGCCCGGGATGCGCGAGCGCACGGTCACGATCGGCTCGGCCGGCAAGACGTTCTCCTTCACCGGCTGGAAGGTCGGCTGGATCACCGGAACCGCGGGACTGGTGAGCGCGGTGCGTTCCGCCAAGCAATTCCTGACGTACGTCGCCTCCGGGCCCTTCCAGTACGCGGTCGCCGAGGCCCTGCGCCTGCCCGACGCCTATTTCACGGCCTTCCGCGACGACCTGCGCGCCAAGCGGGACCTGCTCAGCGCGGGCCTCACCGACGCCGGCTTCACCGTCTTCCGGCCGACCGGCACCTACTTCGTCACCGCCGACATCCGGCCCCTCGGCGAGAGCGACGGCCTCGCCTTCTGCCGCGCCCTGCCTGAGCGGGCGGGCGTCGTCGCCATCCCCAACGCCGTCTTCTACGACCACAAGGAGGCCGGCGCGCCATACGTCCGGTTCGCGTTCTGCAAACGCGCCGAGGTACTGGCGGACGCGGCGGAACGACTCCGCAAGGCATTCGCACACTGACGGCACTCGAACGGAAAGCGCGCGTCAGCGCTGCCGGGCGGCCTCCGATGCCGGGCGGGGTGCGGTGAGCAGGCCCGGGAGCAGTTGGAGCCGTTCGGCGTCAGGGCCGCCTTCCTCGGTGGTGCAGGCGATGAGCACCGGGCCGGGGGCACCGGGCATCGGGTAGGCGTCCCAGTCCAGGTTCAGCTCCCCGACCAGCGGGTGGTTGACCCGCATCCGGCCGCGCGTGGTTTCCTCGACGTCGTGGCGGGCCCACAGCGTCGCGAACTCGTCACTGCGGACGGCGAGTTCCCCGACGAGTTCGACGCCGCGCCGGTGGCCCGGATCGGCGGCGATCTGGGTACGCAGCATCGCGGTCAGTTCGGCGACGGTGGCCACCCGTTCCGGGCACACCTGGTCGGCCTCCGGATGCAGCAGCAGACCGAGCAAATTCCGCTCGGCCTGGGGTAGTTCGGTGAACTCGCCCAGCAGAAGCCCTGCCGGCGCGTTCCATGCCAGTACGTCGAGGAAGCGGCCGACGACCATCGCGGGCGTAGTCATCCCGCGCATCATCCGCAGCGTGCCGGCCGGGACTTCCTCCGGCTCGTACCGTCGCGGCGGCCGGGCGGGAGTGCGCGCGGCGGCGGCGAGACTGTGCAGGTGCCGGGACTCCTCGGCGGAGAAGTTCAGCGCACGGGCTATGGCGTCGAGGACCTGTTCGGAGGGCCGCACGTCGCGCCCCTGCTCCATGCGCTGGTAGTAGTCCGTGCTCACCCCGGCCAGCAGGGCCAGTTCCTCGCGTCGTAGTCCGGCTATGCGCCGGCGCGGACCTGGTTCCAGGCCGACGTCCTGTGGGAGCAGGCGGGTCCGGCGGGTCCGCAGGAAGTCGGCCAGTTCATGTCGGGGATCGTCTGCCATCGCAGCAGTATGACCCGGGCGTTGCCCGCGAGGGTGGGTCCGGCAGACCTACCGAGATGTCGCGAACAGGTCCCAGGATCAGTTCCCCGACAGTCCGCCGCGGAAGGAACACCCCATGGAACACCCCATGAAGGCCGCTCAGATCACCAGCTTCGGTGCACCGGACGTCCTGCGCGTCAACGACGTCGAGAGGCCCGCTCCCGGCCCGGGTGAGGTGCTGGTGTCCGTCGAGGCGTCCAGCGTGAACGGACACGATGTGATCGTCCGCGCCGGTGGGTTGCGCATGGTGTCGGGACGCAGGTTCCCCATCGGTGTGGGGCTGGACTTCGCCGGTGTCGTCGTCGAGACCGGTGCCGAAGTACAGGACCACCGGGCCGGGGACCGGGTGTGGGGCATGGTGCATCCCCGTGAGAAGCACGCGACGGCCGGGGCGGCCGAGTACGTCGTGGTCCCCGCCGGCCGCATCTCCCCCGCCCCGGGGGGCATCTCGTCGGTGGACGCGGCCTCCCTGGTCGTCGGGGGCGCTACGGCGCTGATCGCACTGCGGGACTCCGTGCGGCTGGAGAAGGGCGAACGGGTCCTGGTGCGCGGCGCGGCGGGCGGGGTCGGCACGGCCGCCGTACAACTGGCGTACGCGATGGGCGGCCACGTCACCGCGCTGGCCCGTCACCGTCATGCCAAGGCCCTTGAGCAGCTGGGCGCGGACAAGGTCATCGACTATGTCGACACCGCCCCGGAGCAGACCGGATCGTACGACGTCGTCATCGACACGGTCGGCTCCGAGCTGAACTGCTTCCGGAGCCGGCTGACCAAGGGCGGCCGAATGGTCACCGTCGCGCTGTCGGGCGCCGCCATCGCCGCGATCGCGGCGTCCAGCGTGCACGGCGCCCGCCGCATCCGCACCTTCAGTGCCAACCCCGAACCCGACGTGCTGCGCGCGCTGGCCGACCACGTCTCCTCCGGCGCGCTGCGGCCCGTGGTGGAGGGCGTGTATCCGCTCGCGGACATCGCTTCGGCGCACCGAGCCTTCGAGCGGGGCGGTGTCATGGGCAAGCATGTGGTCGCCGTCTCCGGCTGAGGCCACGCCGGTCGCAGTCGCACAGGGCGTCGAGCAGCGTCGGGGCCTCGGTGTCGGCCGGTTGGCCGATCAACGGAGCGTGGAATCCCTCGGCAAGCAGGCACGTGTGTGAATACGGCGTCGCCTGGGTCACATCACCCCGGACCTGGTCACGGCCGTACGTTCGGCGAAGCAGTTCCTGACATAGGGCCTCCAGGCACCGATGGGCGTTCGGCGACGCCACCCGGCAGAGCTCCTCCCAGGCGGTCGCGGCCTGCGTCGTCCCGTGGATGACGTTCCAGCCGCTCAGCGGAGGGAGGCCGACCCGATCGCTTTCTTCGGGCTCACTCCTGCGCCTCGGCCGGGCCGAGGTCGACGCCGCCGAGCGGACGGAGCGCTTCCCTGAGCCGGTCAGGGTCAGGCTCAGGGGCAGCGTCGATGCGGGCGGTGGCCCGCCACGAGACGATCGCTCGGTGCACAGCCTCCCTGGCACCCGGTTCAGCGGCGTCGGACAGCGCTTCCAGAAGCTCGACAGTGAATTCCCGGACTTCCTCGGCCTCCAGGTGGCGCACCCACGGGAAGACCTCGGGCGGCGCGAGCAAGATCGCCGAGGTGCCGGCGCTCCCCGACAGCCACTTCGCCGCCTTCCGCGAGGACATGCGGGCCAAGCAGCTCGCTCCGCCGATCCTGCGCCCACGTGCCGCACGCCCGGGCCCGCCCCATCTCCCTTCCTCCGCAAGGGGATTGACGTAGAAAGCGGTTACCACCTACGTTCCCCACCGGCATCACGGACACCTGCCGTCATGTCGAACTGCTTGGCGTCCAGAGGGAGTCGAGGCGGAATGCGCGCACAGCGAAGACTCGTACGGATCTCGCTTGCCATGGCGACCACCGTGGCACTGGCGGCAGGAGTGGTCAGCGCACCCGCCGCCTACGCCGCGGACGATCCCGTGAACGTCGTCGTCGACGGAGACGACGTTCACGCCGACAACGTGAACGGCCTGACCTACAAGGGCCTCGGCCTGCTCAGCTGCAACAGCACGAGCAACCTGCTGATGGACTACAAGGCGGAGCACCCCGGCCGGTACTGGCAGCTGATCAAGGTCCTGTTCGGCGGGCGGCACCCGCTGATCAACCATGTCAAGATCGAGATGGGCACCGACACGAACACGTCGACCGGAGCGGATCCGGCGACCATGCGCACGGCGGACGAGCTCGCCGACGTCTCCCGCTCCCCCGGGTTCCAGCTGGCCGCCGACGCCAAGACGGTCGACCCGGCGCTCAAGGTCTCGGTCCTGCGCTGGGCCATGCCCCAATGGGTCCAGCAGGAGTGGAACAAAGGCACCGGCGAGGACGAGATGTACCGGTGGTACAAGGAAACGATTCTCGACGCGTACGAGAAGTACGGATACATGGTCGACTACGTCGATCCGGACAACAACGAGACGCGTACTCCCGACATCTCCTTCATCAAGTGGTTCAAGAACGCGGTCGTCGACGACACCGACTTCGCGAACCCGCGCTACGGAATCCCGGCCGGGCGGCAGAAGAAGGCCGCGGAGGCCTACCACGGCCTCAGGATCATCGCCTCTGACGAGAACAACACCCTGAACATCGGGCCGTCGATGCTCACCGACGAGCAACTCTTCGGAATCGTCGACGCGGTGGGCTACCACTACACCACCGAGGACCGGCGCGAGGGCGCCGCCGACAGCCCCACCTACCAGCCCTACACCAAGCTGGCGACGGGCAGGAACAAGTACGACGCCGACAAAGAGGTCTGGTACAGCGAAGGAACCGCCTCGTTCGGCTACACCGACTACCGCGTCGGCAACACCGAGGGCCCCAACGGGGCGAGCACCGGCATCGGGGGCGTGCAGAGCGCCCTCGACCTCGCCAACCGTCTCGTCAAGAGTTACGCGAACTCCAAGAGGACGCACTACATCTTCCAGCCGGCGATCGGGTCCTTCTACGAAGGCGCGCAGTACAGCCACAAGGAACTCGTCAGCGCGCGCGATCCCTGGTCGGGCTATCTCCACTACGACGCGGCCCTCTACGTGATGCAGCAGTTCACCCAGTTCGCGACGACCGGCTGGGAGAACGACACGAACACCGCGGGCATCTGGCGTACCGTGCCGGAGGCCAGTTACAGCGGGGTGAGCGGCACCGAGAACGTCGACGGCTCCAACGGGGCGCCGAGTTACATGACGCTGGCGGACCCCGGAAAGAAGGACTTCTCCACGGTCGTCGTCAACGACAGCGACCGCACCAGGACGTACCGGATCAAGGCCGAGCACATGCGCCTCGGCTCCGATCCGGCCATGGAGGCCTGGGAGACCCGGGCCGCGGACGCGGGCCAGGCCTACGACGCGAACTTCAAGCACCTCGTGGACCGGATCCGGCCGGACGCCGACGGCTACTACACGTACACGGTCGCGCCGAGGTCCATCACGACCCTCACGACGCTCGACAAGAGCCACGACCGCGAGACCGGGCAGCGGCTGCCCGCGTCCGGGGACCGCACGGTGCTGGACACCGACGCGGCCGGCAAGAGGCACGACACCCGTGACGGCGTGCTCTACGCCGACGACTTCGGCTACCGGGAGGAGGGCCGGGTCACGGTCGGCACGCGCAACGGCTCCCGCAAGGAGTCCCGGTCCTACCTGGCGTCGCGCGGCAACCAGCCTCGCTACATGGTCGACCAGACGGGCGCCTGGGAGGTCGGCAAGGACGCGAGCGGCGACAACGTGCTGTACCAGTACATGGACCAGTCCATGAAGGACACCGGCGCCTGGAACCCGAACACGCCGAGTACGACGGTCGGCGACTTCCGCTGGGAGAACTACCGGGCCACGGTCGACGTGTCCTTCCCCGACCCCGCCGGCGGACTCGCCGTCCTGGGCGTGCGCCAGCAGAAGGGCATGGGCATCGGCGACGCCGCCTACAGCCTGCGCATCGGCCCGAACGGCGTCTGGACCTTCTACGAGTACGGCACGGCGCTCGCAACGGGCACGGTCGCGCCGGCCGGCGCCTACCGCCTCGCCGTCGAGGCGAAGGGCGCAAAGGTCACGGCCCTCGTCGACGGACGGGCCGTCCACACGTACGACGACCCCACTCCGGAGACCGAGGGCCGGGTCAAACTCGGCACCGACTTCCACCGGACGGCCTTCGACAACCTGAAGATCGAAAAGCTCAGCGGGTACACCCCGTACGCCGGCGCGCAGATCGACAACATGGACGGCTCGGTCGTCTACGACGGCGCCTGGAGCAGGAAGGCCGCGCTCGGCGACGCGATGGACTGGTACCGGTCGACGTCGACGAGCACCCGCCCCGGCTCGTCGGTCACCGTCCCGTTCTCCGGTACGGGCATCGACGTCATCGGCGGCAACGACGGCAGCGCCGTGTTCGACGTGTACGTCGACGGCAGGCTGATCGCCGAGGACGCGAAGACCGCCGCCACCGACAAGCGCCTGGCGACGTACGCGCTCCGCGGTCTGCGGTCTGCGGGACTCCCCCCACACGGCGAAATTCGTCCTCACGTCCGGGAAGATCGTGCTCGACGCGTTCAACGCCCTCTCCGACCAGGTGCGCGGCAGCGTGGACACGACACCGATCCGGAGCGCCCTGAAGGAGATCGGCAGCCCGGTGCAGGACGACTACACGGCCGACTCGTGGGCGCTGTTCGCCACCGCGCGCTCGGCCGCCCAGGCCGCGTTGACCGGGCAGAGGGGCCTCGACACGATCGGGGCCGAGCAGATCGCGCACAGGCTGGCGGCGGCGTACGGGCGACTGGTGAGCCGTGACGCCTCCGCGGGCGCGGCGACCGGGCCGGAGGCGTCGGCGGACTGACCGAACGCGAGAGGCGCCCGTCCACAGGGTGTGGGCGGGCGCCTCTCGGCGTGGGGGGCGCGTGCAGGTCTTCGGGACCTACTCGTCGTCCTCCTCGGACTTGGTCTCCGCGTCGTCGACCTCGGACTCCAGGCCCAGCTGCTCCACCAGCCACTTGTCGAACTCCATGGCCGCGCGCACCCAGCTCACCGTCGAGGAGACGAACAGCTCGATGTTGACGCCGGCGCCGATCAGCAGCTGCGCCTCGCCGATGAGGCGGACGGTGCCGTCGTCATGGGTGTGCGTGTAGACCTTGGGCCACAGGGTGCGCCGGTTCCAGTCGTCGATCGACTCGAGAAGCTGGACCTTGTCGCCGATCTTGTGGGCCCGGTCGTAGAACGTCCGCACCGAGTAGACCGCCTGGTCGCCCTCGCCGCGGAACATGAAGTAGGTGCGGAACTCCTCCCACGGCGCCGCGAGGTCTCCCTCGTCGTCGACGACGTACTTCAGCTCCATCTGGTCGAGGAGCTGCTTCACGAGATCCTGATCCGGGACGACGGGGCCCGCCGGTCCACCCTGGGGCTGCGGCTCGGGCTGGCCCCCGAAATTCGGAATCGAGGACGGGTCGATGGTCACCGTGTTTTTCCCTTCGTACGGATCCCGCCATCCTCCCCCATGCGGGGAGGGGGGTGGCAACCCCCGCCGGTCCCTGTCAGCCCTGAGCTGACAGGATCCGGCCTGTTGCACCAAGGGACGGCCGCGGGCGGAGGGGGATCGCAGGGCGGACGGGCGAAGCGGGACGGGCGGCCCCGCGGGTGGCGCGGGTGCCCGTCTACAGCGTCTTGCCGGTCGTGGGGCCGACGATCAGACCGTCGCCGAACGCGTCCACCCGGACCGTGTCTCCGTCCTTGACCTCGCCCGCCAGGATCTCCTTGGCGAGCCGGTCGCCGATGGCCGTCTGGACCAGCCGGCGCAGCGGCCGGGCGCCGTACGCCGGGTCGTTGCCCTCGTCGGCGAGCCAGGCGAGGGCCGCGTCGGTGATCTCCAGGGTGAGCCGGCGCTCGGCGAGCCGCTTGGCGAGGCGGTCGATCTGGAGGCGGGCGATCCGGCGGAGCTCCTCCTTGTTCAGGGCCGAGAACACCACCAGGTCGTCGAGCCGGTTGAGGAACTCGGGCTTGAAGGAGGCCCGCACCACCTCCAGGACCTGTTCCTTCTTCTCCGCCTCGGTGGACACCGGGTCGACGAGGTACTGGCTGCCCAGATTGGACGTCAGCACCAGGATCGTGTTGCGGAAGTCGACCGTGCGGCCCTGGCCGTCGGTGAGCCGGCCGTCGTCGAGGACCTGGAGCAGGACGTCGAAGACCTCCGGGTGCGCCTTCTCCACCTCGTCCAGCAGGACCACGCTGTACGGCCGCCTGCGCACCGCCTCGGTGAGCTGGCCGCCCTCCTCGTAGCCGACGTAGCCGGGAGGCGCGCCGACCAGACGGGCGACGCTGTGCTTCTCGCCGTACTCCGACATGTCGATGCGGATCATGGCCCGCTCGTCGTCGAAAAGGAAGTCGGCGAGGGCCTTGGCCAGTTCGGTCTTGCCGACGCCGGTCGGGCCGAGGAAGAGGAAGGAGCCGGTCGGCCGGTCGGGGTCGGCGATGCCCGCGCGCGAGCGCCGCACGGCGTCGGAGACCGCCTGGACCGCCTGCGCCTGGCCGATGAGCCGCTTGCCCAGCTCGTCCTCCATGCGCAGCAGTTTCTGCGTCTCGCCCTCGAGGAGGCGGCCGGCCGGGATGCCGGTCCAGGAGGCCACGACGTCGGCGATGTCGTCCGAGCCGACCTCCTCCTTGACCATGGTGTCCTTCGCGGCCTCCTCCTCCGCCTCGGACGCGGCCTCCAGGTCGCGCTCCAGGGTCGGGATCTCGCCGTACAGCAGCTTGCTGGCGGTGTCGAAGTCGCCGTCACGCTGGGCCCGCTCGGCCTGGCCGCGCAGGTCGTCGAGCTTCTCCTTCAGCTCGCCGACCCGGTTCAGGGACTGCTTCTCCTTCTCCCAGCGGGCGGTCAGGCCCCGCAGCTCCTCCTCCCGGTCCGCGAGGTCGCGGCGCAGCTTCTCCAGGCGCTCGCGGGAGGCGGCGTCGGTCTCCTTGCTGAGGGCCAGCTCCTCCATCTTCAGGCGGTCGACGGAGCGCTGGAGCTCGTCGATCTCGACCGGGGAGGAGTCGATCTCCATGCGCAGGCGGGAGGCCGCCTCGTCGACGAGGTCGATGGCCTTGTCGGGGAGGAAGCGGGAGGTGATGTAGCGGTCGGAGAGGGTCGCGGCGGCGACCAGGGCGGCGTCCGCGATCTGCACCTTGTGGTGGGCCTCGTAGCGGCCCTTGAGACCGCGCAGGATGGCGATGGTGTCCTCGACGGTCGGCTCGGCCACCAGGACCTGCTGGAAGCGCCGCTCCAGCGCCGGGTCCTTCTCGATCCGCTCCCGGTACTCGTCGAGCGTCGTCGCGCCGACCATGCGCAGTTCGCCGCGCGCCAGCATCGGCTTGAGCATGTTGCCGGCGTCCATCGCGGAGTCGCCGCCCGCGCCCGCGCCGACGACCGTGTGCAGTTCGTCGATGAAGGTGATGATCTGGCCGTCGGAGTTCTTGATCTCGGCCAGGACGGTCTTCAGCCGCTCCTCGAACTCACCGCGGTACTTCGCCCCGGCGACCATCGCGCCGAGGTCGAGCGCGACGAGCCGCTTGTCCTTGAGGGACTCGGGCACGTCGCCCTTGACGATGCGCTGGGCGAGCCCCTCGACGACGGCCGTCTTGCCGACGCCGGGCTCGCCGATGAGGACCGGGTTGTTCTTGGTGCGGCGGGACAGCACCTGCACGACCCGCCGGATCTCGGTGTCCCGGCCGATGACCGGATCGAGCTTGCCCTCGCGGGCGGCGGCCGTGAAGTCGGTCCCGAACTTCTCCAGGGCCTTGTACTGGCCCTCGGGGTCGGCGCTGGTCACCCGGCGTCCGCCGCGGGCCTTGCGGAAGGCCTGCTGCAGCTTCTCCGGGGTGGCGCCCTGCCGGGTGAGCACCTCGGCGGCCGGGCCGCCCTTGGCGGCGATGCCGAGCAGCAGGTGCTCGGTGGACAGGTACTCGTCCCCGAGGTCGCCGGCGCGGCTCTGCGCGTCGGCGACGACGGCCAGCATGTCGCGGTTGGGCTGCGGGGGCGCGACGGTCGACCCGGTCACGCTGGGCAGCGAGCCGAGCACCTTGTCGGCGCCGGCCCGGACGGCCGCCTGGTCGGCGTCCACCGCGGCCAGCAGGTCGGTGATGTTCTCGTTGTCCTGACCCTGCAGCAGTGCCAGCAGCAGGTGGGCGGGGGTGAGGTCGGCGTGCCCCTGGGACACGGCCCTGCTGCTGGCCGCGTTGATCGCGTCCCGGCTCCGGTTGGTCAGCTCGGCGTCCACGTTCGCTGTCTCCTCCTTGCGTCAGCGCTCTCCCGTACTGACTCTGTCAGCGTACACAAAGTTGAGTCTATTCCGCTCAAGGTGTGCGCGGGGTCCTTCCGGCGCACTAAGTTCCGACCATGGCCGCATACCCGCAGGACCCGGGCGCCCCTGACGCGTCGTATCTCGCCTTCTGGCAGGAACGCCATCTGTGCACACTGACCACACCACGCCCGGACGGCAGTCCGCACGTCGTTCCGGTCGGCGTGACGTACGAGCCCGAGAGCCGGCTGGCCCGGGTCATCACCGACAGGGCCAGCCGCAAGGCGGTCAACGTCCTGGCCGCGGGCCCGGACGGCGCCCGGGTCGCGGTGTGCCAGGTGGACGGCGGCCGCTGGGCCACCCTGGAGGGGCGGGCGTTCGTCCGCTCGGAGCCGGAGCGGGTCGCGGACGCCGTGCGGCGGTATGCGGTGCGCTACGGGCGCACGCCCGGCCCCAACCCCACGCGCGTGGTGATCGAGATCGAGCTGACCCGGGCGATGGGGCGGGGTTGAGCCTCGAAGGCCCGCGAGACCTGCCGGACGCCTGAGGCCCGTGCGGCTCGCGCGGCTCCCGAGGCCCGTGCAGCCCGGACCGGCCCGTGAGGGATCGCCGGGGGAGTTGTAGGGGAGCTGTGAGGGAACCGTGAGGCGCGCGAGCGACACGAGCGGGTCAGTTGACCGGATTCGCTCCCGTCGATTTCCGGCCAACGCTCAACCAGCAACATAACCGGAAATGTCCCCGCAAACTGCAGCGGCGTCACCGTGTTCAGGTCACGGTGACGCCGCTGCGGGGGGAAGCGCCTGAGCGATCTGTTACGACGGGGGAATCGCGTCAGGCACTGCGGGGGGTGGCTGAGATGGTCTTCAGGGGCGGGGCCTCGGGCTCGACGAGCCTGTGGTCCCGCTGGTCCAGATTCACAAAGATCATTCCGTACCGGATGGCACAGCGCACGGGCTGCGGCGCCCCGCGGGGCTTGCGCAGGCACCGGTAGGCCCGTACGTCCTCGTCCTCGTCGCGCGTCACGACCACCGGCTCGCCGAACACGGTCACCATCAACGAGTCACCACTGTGGGGGATGGCGGTGACCAGGTCGATGAAGTGCCAGCCGGAGCGGTAGGCGGTCGCCATTTCACGGCGGAAGGAGCGGTCGTCGGGTGGCGTGGTCATGACTCGGCGACCCACGTGCTGTCGGCCGGGGCGACCCAGGTGCTGTCGGCGGGCGCGACCCAGGTGCTGTCGCCCGGCACGCCTGCCGCGGTGACGACCCAGGTGCTGTCCCGGGGGGCGACCCACGTGCTGTCGCCGGCCACGGCGACCGTGTCGACGCCCGGGCTCCACGTGCTGTCACGCGCCGCGTCGGCCGTCGTGCCCGCAAGACCGCTCAGCGCTCCGAAGGCGAGCGCTGCGGAGAAGGCGGCGGCAAGCGCCGAGCGAAGCATTCTCTTATGCATAGTCGGCTTCGTCCTCATTTGAAGGTCACCTCTCCCCCGTCGACTACGACGATGGCCCATTCGGGCACGTCATGGCCACACAATCGATGCATCATGCTCCTGCACGTTCAGGACCCTGGGGGGTGGAGATTTGACGAAAAATGAGACAAAGCAGACACATCCTCATGCGTCGACTGAGCTGTGCGAGGAAGGTCGCCGTCTCTACGGGAACGCACTTCGGACGGGCCGCATAGCCCGTGCGGACGTGGAGCCCGCTCCGTGTCTGATGGAGTTCGCCCTGCTCCACGCGGACCCCGACGACGCGAACTGGCTGCGCCCGGTACCCCCGTCGATCGCCCTGTCCCAGCTGCTCAACCCGATCGAACGCGAGATCACCCGACGCAGACGGCTCTCGGTGGAACTCGCCGACGCTTTCGAGCCGTTCATGACCCTCAGCGCCCAGCCGACGCCGACCACACACTCGATCACGGTGCTGGAGGGCATCGACCGGATCAACGCCGCCCTCGATCTGGCCACCTCGCAGTGCCAGAGCGAGATGCTCACCGTCCAGCCGAGCCGCCGCCGCCTGGAGCACACCCTCGTCCAGGGACTGGAGCGCGACAGACCGCTCATCGACCGCGGCTGCCGCATCCGGACGCTCTACCAGCACACCGCCCGCTACAGCCCCGAGACACTGGCCTACGTCTCCCAGTTCACCGAGGGCAAGGTGGAGTACCGCACCATCGACGAACTCGTGGAGCGGCTGATCATCTGCGACGAGACCGTGGCCTTCATCCCCACCCGGGACGACGGCCAGGTCGCCCTCGAACTACGGCACCCGGGACTGGTCCGCTACCTGATCAAGGTCTTCGAGTTCATGTGGGGCCGTGCCGTCCCGCTCGCCACCGGCGCCCCCTACGAGACCGCGCCCGACGGCATCACCGAGATCCAGCACTCCATCGCCAAGCTGCTCGTCGAGGGGCACGTCGACGAGGCGATAGCCCGCCGGCTGGGCATGAACGTGCGGACCTGCCGAGCCCACATCGCCAAGCTCGCCACCGCCCTGGGCAGTGGCAGCCGCGCCCAACTCGGCTTCCTCATAGCCCAGTCGGGGATCCTCAAGCAGGAGCCCTGACCCGCCCGGAGAACGAAGAACGACAGGGAGGAACGCAGTGAACGCGCCGCCGCATCCCCACCACGGCGTGGAGGACCTGTGCACCGCGGGCCTGCACCTCTACGAGCAGGCCCTGCACGACGGGCGCGTCAAGACCGAGGACGCCGAGACGACTGCTCCCTGCCTGCTGTCCATCGGTCTCCTGCACCCGGTCGTGGACGACGTGGCCCAGCTGGAGCCCGTGGCCCCGGCCCTCGTCCTGCACCGGCTGCTGCGCTCCTCGGGCGCGCGCATCGCCGAGGAACGGCGCCGCGAGGAGCGGCTGGCGTCACTGTTCGAGCCCCTCATGCGGATCACCGGCGCCCGCACGGCCACCGCCGAGCCCGTCTCCCTGCGGCTCCTCAGCGGCACGGAGCGCATCAACGAGGCCATCACCGAGGCGACGTCCGAGGCGGCCACCGAGGTGCTCTGCGTCCAGCCCCACGTGCACTACAGCGGACCGCGCGGCGAGACGGCCCACGCCGTCGCCATGGCCCGCGACCAGGCCCTGCTCGACCGGGGCTGCCGCATCCGCACCCTCTACCAGCACACCCAGCGCCACCAGCCCCTCGTCCTGGCCCGCTACGAACAGCTGCGGGGCGACGCGCAGGCCCGCACCCTCGACGAGGTCACCGACCGTCTCATCGCCATCGACGGCGCCGTCGCCTTCATCCCCGCCGGCGAGGACGGCCGGCTCGCCCTGGAGGTCCGCCACCCGGCCCTCCTGACGTACTTCACGACCACCTTCGACCGGCTCTGGCGGCTGGCCACCCCGATGTACCCGCAGGCCGTCCAGCGCCCGTCCAGGGGCGGCGTCACCCCCCGGCAGCAGGCCATCGCCGCCCTCCTCGTCGAGGGGCACACGGACGCCGTCATCGCCGACCGGCTCGGCATGAACATCCGCACCGCCCGCGTCCACATCGCCAAGCTGGCCGCCACCCTCGGCAGCGAGAGCCGCGCCCAACTCGGCTATCTCATCGGGCAGTCGGGGATCCTTGACCAGGAACAGCGCCGGACGCCGGAGCAGGGCCCGGGGCAGGGGCAGGGGCAGGGGTAGCTGCGGAGGCGGAGGCGGCGGTAGAGGCCGGGGCCGCGGTAGAGGCCGGGGCCCCGGCGGAGACAGGGGCGGAGGCGGTGGCTGGGGCTGTGGCGGCCGCAGCGGCAGGCTCGGGGGCGGAGCCGGCGGACGTCTCTGCGGATGTGCCGGCGGGCGTCTCGGCGGGCATGTCGGGGCAGTCCCCCTGGGCCGGGACGTCCACCGTGGTCTGCGGCACCGCCTCGTCGGACGGCCGGTCGAGGCCGACCTGGGCGATCCGCACCCCCAACTGAGTACGACTGGCCGCGCCCAGGGTCTCCGAGAGGCGCGCGATGTGCGCACGGCAGGTGCGGACGCTGATGCCCAGGCGCTCGGCGATGACCGCGTCCTGGTGGCCCTCCGCCAGCAGGGCGGCGATGGACTGCTCGCGATGGGAGACGCCCTCGACGCGCGGGTCGGGGAGCGGGGCGGTGAGCGGGATCGCCAGCCGCCACAGGCGCTCGAAGACCGTCACCAGGTAGGAGACCAGGGCCGGGTGCCGCAGCTCCAGGGCCATCGTGCGGTCGGCGTTGGCCGGGACGAAGGCGACCTTGCGGTCGAAGAGCATCAGCCGGTCGATGACCTCGTCCAGCGTGCGCGCCTCCACCGTGTCGCCCATCAGCTCCAGGTAGTTGAGCAGGCCCTGGCCGTGCCGGGCGACGTGGTTGTACAGGTCGCGCATGCGCACGCCCCGGCCGCGCAGCTCCAGCGCGCGGTGCAGGCCCTCCGACAGCTCGTGCTCACGCCGGATGCCGCCGGGCTGCACGGTGAGGACCTCGGTGGTGCACGCCTCGGTCGCCGCGTCCAGCGCGGCCTGGATGCGGGAGGGGCCGTCCAGGACGCGGATCGCCGCGCCCTCGCCGGTCGTCGCCCCCCGCTCCGGCCCGCCCAGACCCGCGTACCACTCGAAGGCGGCGACCGCGGAGCCCACGCGGCGCTGGCTCGCGCTGACCTCGTCGTGCAGGCCGCGCAGCAGCCGGGTCATGACCTCCTGCGGGGAGGTCGGCACCAGCCAGTCCATGTCGTCGGGGTCGGGGTGCAGGAGGGCCAGCTCAAGCAGGCACGGGACCGGCTCGGCGTCGGTGCGCGCCACTCGACCGCGTCGTACGGCCCGGGAATACACGCGATCCCCGGCCTCGCACAGTCGGTCGGCACCGTGTGGATGCTCCTCCGTCCCGTGCCCGGCCATCGCCCATCCCACCCCCGCCGTACGCCTCTTCCGGAGCGCAACTATGCGCGGCCCGGACCGGCTCCGCAACACGGCTTCCCCGGCCAGGGCCGTCGAAATCCACTCGTATGCGGGAGTTCCTCCCGGCCTCCTCCCCCGGCACTGCAACAAGCTGACGGTGGTGCGGGGCCTTCGCGGGGTGCATGGTTGGTTCCGCTTACCCCCCGGGGGCCTCTTCACCCGGGAACAAGCGGAACCAACCCGGCCGGGCCACGGGGGAGTCCGGCCGGGCTCCGGGCTGTCGGCGGTGGGCAGCGGTGTGCGCGGCCTGCGCACGGGGCGCCGGTGAGCACCGGCGACGCCGGGGAACCGCGCGCGGCCGTCGAGGGGACCGTGCCGGTTCCCTCGACGGCCGCGCGGGCCACCTCACATCCGCTCGCGCGCCGCCGTCGTCAGGCGGCGCGGCGGCGACCGGTCGGGCGCGCCGGCGGGTCGGGCCGGCGGGGCGGGGCGGGGGGGGGGGGCGGGGGGGGCGGGCGGGGGGGGGGGGNGGGTCGGGCCGGCGGGTCGGGCCGGCGGGTCGGGCCGGGGATCAGGAGATGTTCAGCGCCTGGCAGTCGGCCTTGTACTTGGCGGTGCAGATGTCGGAGATCTTGTAGATGCCGTCGGCGACCACGGTCTGCTTGATGTTGTTCTTCTTCAGCGCGACCACGGTCACCAGCTTGGCCGGAATGCCCTTGGTCGTCGGGCTGTCGACCTTGTCGCGGGTGAGGGCGTCGAACTGGAGGTCGCGGCCCTGGACCTTGGCGACGGCAGCCTGGGCGGCGGCCTCGGCCATGGCGGGGTACGGCTTGTAGACGCTCATGTACTGCTCGCCCGCGATGATGCGCTGCACGGCCGCCAGTTCCGCGTCCTGGCCGGTGATCGGGGGCAGGTCGTTGGCGCTGACGCCTGCCGACTCCAGGGCCTTGATGATGCCGCCGGCCATGGCGTCGTTGGCGGAGTAGACGCCGGCGATGTTCTTCTTGCCGACCGCCTCGATCGCCTTCGTCATGTTGGCCTGGGCGGCCTCCGGGCTCCACTTGTCGGTGTCGTACGACTCGGCGATCGTGACCCGGCCGCTGAGTTCGCTGAGCGCGCCCTGCTTGAACTGCGCGGCGTTGGGGTCGGTGGGCGACCCGTTCATCATGATGATCTTGTCAGCGAGGCTGACGGTGCCGATGGCCTCCGCGAGGGTGCGGCCCTGCACCTCGCCGACCAGTTCGTTGTCGAAGGAGACGTAGCCCTCGATCGGCCCCTGGGCCAGACGGTCGTAGGCGATGACGGGGATGTTGGCGTCCTTGGCCTTCTGCACCATGGGCGCGATGACCTTCGCGTCGACCGCGTCCAGCAGGATGATGTCGACCTTGTCGTCGATCATCCGCTGCATCTGGGTGTTCTGCTTCTCGGTCGACGCGGCGGCGTTCGCGTATTCGGTCTTGCCCTTGCCGTCGGTGAGTTCGGAGACCTTCCGCTTGATGATGGGGTAGTCGAACTCGGCGTACCGCGTGTTCGTCTCCTCCGGCATCAGCACACCCACCGTGATGTCGTCACTCCGGGTCGGTGTCGCGCTGGCGCCGTCCTCCGAAGCCCCGAGCATGCCGCACCCGGCGAGCGAGAGGGACATCGTGGAGGCGACCACAGCTATGGCGATACGACGCATTCGGGGGCTCACTTCAGGTGCGTTCGGTGCATTCGGTGCAATCGATGCAGTACGGACATGGGTGCGACATGGTGACCCAGGTGTCTGAAAAGACAACGCGTCGGCGGCCGCCGACGTCAAGCGGAACTACTTAACGAAGTAGCAACATCACACTCCGCTTAACGGGTGGAGACGCATGGAGACGAAGCGGAGACCTTGCGAAGGCCCGGCGAAGGCCCGTCCGGAAAAGCGCCCAAGAAACCATACAACCAACGGCGTTGACCGCGGTCCGCTGGAGTCGTCGAGCCCGCCGGCCGTCGGCGGTGCGGCGGCGTGGCGGCGTGGCGGCGTGGCGGCGTGGTTCGGCACGCGCCGCCGCCGGACCGCGGGCGTCCGATCCACGGCACGACGAACGCCGAGGGGCCCGGAGGCGGATGCCCCCGGGCCCCTCGGCGCGGCCGCTGCACGGGTGTCGCGGTAGGGCCGTCAACGCGCCCCGGGGTCGTACTTCCTCAACGAGGCCTGGACCTCGGCTGCGTACGCCCCCTCCCACCAGGGGACCGTCTCCACCAGCACCGGCTTGGTGCCGGAGGCGAGGACGAGGGCCCGGCCGGGCGGCATCGCCCCGAGGTCGGAGACGTGCAGGACGCGCTCCCGGCGCGTGGACTCGCTGATGGCACGGTTGCCGGACCAGCCGCCGAACTCCGACTCCCGGCTGGTCTGGTACTCCCGCAGCTCGTAGTCGCCGGCCAGCTCGCTCAGATCGCCCAGGAAGCGGGTGTCGGAGACGCCGCCGCCGTAGACGCGGACGTTCGCGGCGGACCACAGCTTCTCCATCCCGCGCTCGCCCCACACCTCGATGCCCTGCGCCCAGGACTGCAGGATCGTCATCAGGATGATGCCGCGCGAGCCGTAGTGCGAGTACAGGTCGGGCAGGTTCCGCCAACGGCACACGTTGGCGGCCTCGTCGAGGACGCCGACGAGGGGCAGCGGCAGGCGTCCGCCGCGCTGGGTGGTGGCGTACTCCTCGGCGGCCTCGACGACGGCCACGGTGAGCGCGGTCACCAGCGGCCCGGCGGAGTCGCGCCCCTCCCGGCTCAGGGAGTACAGGGTGCCGCCGCCCCGGACGAACGCGTGCGGGTCGAACTCCCCCGCGTACTGGTCGGCGGGCGGCGTGACCCACCGGTTGACCTCGGGGTTCACCAGGCAGGACGCCATCTGCTGGGCGACGCCGTAGATACCGCTGCGCTGCTTGTCGGGAGCGTTGACGACACCGGCGACGGCGTCGGCGGACATCGCGTGCCCGGCGCCGCGCAGGATCCGCTCCGGGGTGTCGTCCCTGGGATTGGACAGCCAGGTGTAGATCTGGGTGATCGACGTCTTGGCGCAGGCGGCGGCGAGCAGCAGGTTGGCCAGCAGGTCCTGGCCGGCCGGGTCGAAGAAGGCGTCGGTGGAGGCGTTGGCGTCACGCGAGCCGCTGGCGAAGTGGTCGGCCATCTTGCGGGCCTTGGCGACGTCGGTGACGTACGACAGCGGGTTCCACCACCAGCTCGGCTCCTCCTGCGCGACCTGCTGCGGGTCGAACACCCACACCGGTCCGCGCGCGGTCCGCGGCCCCCGGGTCGCGTCCACGATGTCACGCTTGTTCGAGGTGACGAGGACGGCGCCGGGCCCGTCGAGGATGGCGGGAATGGCCCGCCGGGTCGTCTTGCCGGTCCGGGGGCCCCAGATGTCGACGTGCATGTCCTCGTACGAACCGAACAGCGGCTGACGTCCCTTCACGGACCGTCCGATGAACACGCCGGGCGTACGCGACTGCACGCCGAGACGCTCGGCGGTGGCGGCCGCGCCCTTCATGGTCAGCCTGCCGAGCTCCTCGCCCTTGGCGAGATGCCGGGCGGCGCCGTCCACCTTCGGCTTGTTCCGGAACCGCTCGCGCACCCGGTGGACGGCCAGGCCGAGCAACCCGGCCACCACCGCCTCCCCGGCCGCGACGGCGCTGGCCGCGGAACCGGGCCAGCTGTAGTCGCCCTTGACCACGTCGACGAGGAAGGTCAGCGGATTGCCGGCCGGCGCGGGCGCGTCGGAGTACCCCGCCCCGATCTTCGCCGCCAGCCAGGCACCGGCGCCGACGACGAGCACGACGACGACGGCGATGACGATCTCGAAGGTCCAGTCGTCCTCGGCGCGGGGCTTCTTCTGCTGTTCTGCGGTCACCCGCGGGTCCGTCCTTTCTGGACGTGGGAAGCTGCGTACAGGGGAGGGAGAGCGTGGTGACGCCGGAGGGAGGAGCGCCGGTGCCGAACCCGTCAGGCCTTCTCCGCCGCGAAGGCGAAGTATGCGCCGTCGGTCCGGATCAGCGTGTAGCCGTCCGTGGTGAACTCCTCGGGTGCGTCCGTCCCCTGGGGAAGCAGGCCGAACAGTTTTCCGGTCTTCATGGCCAGCGCCCCCTGGTCGTGATCGAGGTTCGCGTACAGCACGCCGCTGTCGGTGGCGACGAGGGGCTGGACGTCCTTGTCGTCGGTCTTCTGCCGCCACAGCTCGGCTCCGGTCCGGGTGTCCCAGGCCACGGCGCCCTTGGTGAAGTTCACGACGGCCGTCGTGCCGTCGGGGGACACCACGGGCAGGGCGGTCTGGTCGAACTCCTTGAGCGTGGTGTGCGGTCCGACGGCCAGGGTG
This sequence comes from Streptomyces sp. LUP30, assembly GCF_001746365.1. Classification (GTDB taxonomy): domain Bacteria; phylum Actinomycetota; class Actinomycetes; order Streptomycetales; family Streptomycetaceae; genus Streptomyces. Next base: position 101,536 of record NZ_MJAJ01000007.1, on the reverse strand, counting down.
GCTCCGGTACGCAGGTCGACCGTGGTGAGCACGGCGTCGTTGGAACCGCTCGCCGACCAGGCGAGGATCGCCCGGTCACCGGACAGCGGAAAGAGCTCGGCGTCCGCCTCCTCCCCCTTCTCGCCCTGCGCGACGACGTCGGCGGGCGGAGCGAGGTCGGTCGTGGTCCACAGGGCTCTGCCTGTGCCGCGGTCGATCATTTTCAGAGGCTCGTTCACCCCGTCCCCCTCGGGGACGTACCCCTGTCCGGTGCCCAGGGGCTCGGCTGCGGCGAGCTTCGCGGGGAGCACCAGGTCCTTGCCGCCCCCGATCGGGGCGAGGGTGCGGTCGTCGTACGTGGCGCCCGGCAGCAGCACATGACCGCGGACGACGGGCAGGGCGGCGTGCTGCTCGTCGGCGTAGGTGGAGCTGCCCAGTTCGGCGCCGCTGGGGGCGTACATGGTGTAGACGGTCTTGACGACGGCCTTCTTGAGACCGCTCGCCGCGCTGTTCTCGCAGCTGCGGATCAGAACGGCCGGGGAGCCGTCCTTCCAGGTCCCCACCTGGACGTGGAGGTCGCGGCTGGGCGCGTCGCTCTCGGACGGGTCGTAGGTGCATTCCACGGTGAAGGTCCGGCGCTCCTTCCCGGTGGCCGCGTCGTAGAGGTGACCCACGAAATGCGCCGTCTGCGGGTCCGTCTCGCCCTCCTGGACCGACGGGGACAGGTCCTCGACGAGGAGGAAGGCGTCGCCCACGGCGCAGTCGCCGGCCTGACCCTGGTCGTCGGCCGGACGGGCCGCGTGGCCGGCGCACCACATCGCGGCCCCGGTCTTCCGGGCGAGGCTCCAGGCGGGCTTCGCGGACAGGCCGGGAATCGGGCCGCCGGTATAGGCGGCGGACTTCGCCGCGCCCGCCGATGCCTTCGGGGACGCCGAACCGGTGGTGTCCGCACCGGCCGGCGCGTCATCGCCGCCGCAGCCGGCGACGAGTCCCAGGGACAGCACGGTCCCGGCGATGAGGGCGATGCGCGGCCTGGTCAACTGCAGTGCTCCGTAACGGAATAGAGGAACGCGGGGAAGGAGGGCTGGGGGGCGAGGACAGAGAGGACGGAATCGGGTGGCTGACGCGGCGCAGGCGTCACGCCCCCGCCGCCCTGCCCGCGCCGTTGCCCTCGACCGCATTCGTGCCCGCGGGGATGGGGACCCGGTAGACGCCGGTGATCTTGTCCTGGTAGTCCCAGTTGCTGAACTCGACCGACTTGCCCGGCCGCGGAGCGTGGATGATCTTGTGACCCTTGGGGTCCCAGACCAGGCCCACGTGGCCCGAGTGGTTGCCCTCGGGCCGGAAGAAGATCACGTCACCCGGCTGGGCCTGGGAGAGCGGCACCTCGTACTTCTTGAGGTACGGCTCCTGGGTGTACGTCGTGGTGCCGATGTCGATTTTGCCGCCGCTGGCCATGTAGTACGCCCACTGCGTGAAGCTGGAGCAGTCGAAGCTGGTGGGGTTCTGTCCCTGCAGCCGCGGCGCGCCGAACACGTACGGGACGCCGATGCCCCGCTGGGCCCAGCCGAGCACCGCGCGGATCACCGGATCGTCGGAGTCGGGCAGGACCCCGGAGGCGCCGGCGCCGTCGGGGGCGACGGCCGTGCCCCCGTTGCCCGCAGCGCACTGGGCGTACTGGGCGTCCCTGCTGTCCTCGTCGGAGCCGGGAACCGTGCCGTAGTCCGGGTTGGCCGTGATCCGGCCGTCCATCCAGGCCTTCGGGTCGACCATGCCGGGGCCCTGGTCCTGCCCTCCGATGAACGGGTTGTCCACACCCGGAACACGGACTTCCCAGTGCAGATGAGGTCCGGTGACGTTGCCGGTCGCGCCGACCGTGCCGATCTGCTGGCCACGCTTGACCTGCTGGCCGACGGTGACATGGATCGATGTCTGGTGCGCGTAGAGCGTGATGACGCCGTCCGCGTGCTGGATCTCGGTCTCGTTGCCGTACGAGCCGCCTGGGCCGGCATGGATCACCTTGCCGTCGGCCGGGGCGTAGATCGGCGTGCCGCTGTCCGCCACCAGGTCGAGGCCCGTGTGGTAGCCGAGGCTCCACATGCTTCCGTTCTGGTGGTAGGGGGTGCCCTCCGCGTAGGAGCCCGACTGCATGGGCCACTGCCAGTCCTTGCCGCCGACGGGAGGCGTCTTGGCTTCGGGGAAGGCGACGGTGGTCACGCCCGTGGCGCGCGTCCCGCTTCCCGAGCGCGTGACGGCCGTGGAGTACGCCGCCGGGGCCATGGCGGTGGTGGTGGAGCCGTCGTCGCCGGACAGCGGCGGGGTCGACCACGAGCGCGCCGGAGAGGCCGCGATGCTCAGCGCCTTGGTGGGCTGGGCGTCGTTCCCGACCGGCTCCGGGATGTCCGACTGCCGTCCCAGGGTGGGGAATCCGGGGTTCTTCTCGACGGTCTCCTTCAGATGCGCGTACCAGCGCTTGATGAGGTCCTGGTCGCCCGTGAGCACCCCGCGGTAGCGGGCGGCCTGCGTGAGGACGACACGCGGGTAGATCGTGTTGGAGGCCGTGGACCCGGAGTAGGTCTGCAGCGCCTTGAAGGGGGCGGTCTCCGCCTTCTTGGCGTGCAGGAAGTTGGCGGCCGCCCAGGCCGCGTCGTCGATGTTGTACAGGTCCTTCCTGCCGTCGCCGTTGCCGTCGGCGCCGTAGTCCGTCCAGGCCGGCTTGCCGAACTGGAGAAGGCCCATGTACCCCAGGGAGTTCGCGCCGCCGGGTGCGGCCGACTTGTCCTGGCCGAACTTGGTCTCCTGGTACATCTGTCCGGCGATGAGCGTCCAGTCGAGGCCGTCGTAGTTGGCGGCTGCACGCATCGCGGCGAGGATCATCTTCGGCGGTATCTCGGCACGCGCGGTCTCACTCGGCATGTACATCTTGCCCGCCGGCATGATCGGATTGGTGGCGGCGGCGTCCCCGGAGTTGCCGGCCGCGGCGTTGTCGGCATAGTCACCGCAGGCCGCGTTGGAGGCGCCGTTGCCGACGCCGCCGACCATGCTGCCGATGAGCAACAGCACGAGGAAGATCACGGACGCGGCGGCCAGCCCGCCTCCGCCGCCGATGATCAACGACCACTTGAGGGTCTTGTCCTTCTTCTTGCCGTCGTCGCCGTTCTGGTCCCCCGCGGGCCCGGCCGCCAGCTTGCCGGCCTTCTTGGCGGACTTGGCGACCTTCGCGGCCTTCGCCGCGGCCGCGAGTACAGCGGGCGCCACCACGGCCTGCTCACTCCCCCGAGTCGTCGGAGGCGCCGACGTCGCCGAGGCCGAAGACGTCGAACCCGGAGACCTTCCACCGGGCGCCGTCCTCCTTGACGGTGACCAGCCACTCGTTCTCCTCGGTCGAGGACCGGCCGCCGGCGGTGTGCTCGGCGGTCACCTTCACCAAGGTGGAGATCGTCCGGCCGCTGCCGCGCACCAGGTCGTCGGCCATCAGCGCGTCGCGCTCCACGACCGCCGTCCCCTTCGACGAGCACTCCTCGGCCTGGCAGGTGGCCCACTCCTTGCCGGACGGCAGCACGGTCGCCTGCTTCATCCGCGGGTCTCCGGAGGTGAGTTCAAGCAGCGGAGCGCTCCAGGCAGGCGCCGTGCTGGTGTGGTCGTAGGTGGTGAGCCCGGCCATGTACCTGACCATGACGGCATGGGCCGCGGCGACCTCGGAGCCCTCGACGATCGGCGTCGCCTCGCCTCCCGGCGCGGCGGAGCGCGACCCCGCGCCGGCGCCGGCGCCGTTCTTGCCTTCGGCGCTGGCGACGGGCGCCGCGCCACCGTCGTCGCCGTCGTCCCCGTCGAAGACGGTGAACACCGTCAGCACGATGACCAGCAGGGCGCCCAGCACGACCAGGGGCAGCAGTGCCGTGCGCTTGTTGTCGGCAGGCAACTCCACGTTCCCGCGCCTCTCTTGTGCTGAGCCGGTAGATGCGATCGACGAGTGACCGGGACACCGTAGAAGGACCTGGCAGGAGGAAGGCTCGGCTTTTCCCGGCGGGGAAAGGCGCGCAGGAGTCGTCGGGACAGCGGAGGAAAGGGCGGCCCGGGCGCCTGCCCCGAGCGGACGCTCGGCGGGTCTAGGACTCCGGTTGTGGCCGCGGATCCACCGGCAGCGGGTCGAACGGGTAGGCCGTGTGACCGTCCTTGGGCGAACAGGCGGCGAAGGGACCGGAGTCCGCGTCCATCAGCACCCGCAGATGCGGGTCCGCGTGATGCAGCCACCACGTCGACATGCCGAGTGCCGGATCCTGGCGCAGATGCTCCCAGGCCAGCCACAGCGCTGACAGACGAGCGCCGGCCTCGGGGTGCTCCCACCACGTGGGGCACCAGGTGGCCGAAGTGCCGTTCACACGGCGGCGGATCAACTGGGCGAGGTAGTCGGAGACGAAGACGAAGACGTCCGCGAAGTAGAACTCCGGTGTGTCTGCGGCCACTTCGGCGTCGGACATCGGTCCCCCCATCGGTGGGTCTGCGGGTTTTCGGCCGTCGACGTGCCGGCGACGACCGGTCGTCGGGTCGTCGCGTAGCCAGGCAGTCGCGTGGTCAGGTGGGCAGGTGGTCAGGTGGTCAGGTGGTCAGGTGGTCAGGTGGTCAGGTGGTCAGGTGGTCAGGTGGTCAGGTGGTCAGGTCAGGATGATGCCGAGCAGCAAAAGCGCCGCCACGATCGCACCCATCACGATGCGCGCCGTCGGATCCTCGCGTTCCCACAGGTCGTGGACGACGGCCCAGCCGGTCAGGCGGGCCGCGCGGCCCTCATGGATACCGGGGGCGGCGCCCAGTTGGTCCCCCTCCTCCCGCCCGGCCTCGACCGGCTCCTGCTCGCCGGTCTCCTCGAAGCCGACGGGCAGCCCCTGCTGCTCCTGGGCCACCAGGACCATCTGCTCCAGGAGTTCGGGAATCGTGTTCGGAGTGAGGGGGTGGACGAAGATCCCGTACGGCGTCTGCACGCACAGCCGCGCCTGCCAGGGGTTACCGGGCTCGTAGCCGTCCACCCAGGCGTGATCCGCCTGGAACACCTGCGGCGCCGGGACGGCCTGCGGTGACGCGGCGGCCAGGGGGGCCGGGACGGGAGCGGGGACCTGCTGGACCGGCGGGGTCTGCTGAGGGGTCTCCCACGTACGCGCGTCGGGCTGCTGCGGCTGCCCGTTGTGGTCGGTCAACTCTCGTCCTTCGCCGGGTCCGTCGGGTGCGGGGTGGTACCGGGTAGCGATACCGGGCTCGTCGGGCAGACGCGCCCAGCGCATTGTGCGCCCAGGGCGACCCGACGGGGCACGACCTCTCCCCGCCGTGTTCCTGACACATTCCCGGCCGATTTCCCATCGAGCGCCCCATCGGGAATTCCCGGAGTCCCGGCGAGGAAAGCGGCACCGATCCGGTGACAGGTCTTTGTCACACTGCCAGCGCACCTGGCCGGGCCAGGGCCCGTCGTGCGGTGCCGTCGCGCCCGCCCAGGCGGACGGGGAACCGACTCGCTGGAGTAACCGACTCGATGACAGACCACAACAGCCCTGCTGGCGCGGTCGGCGACGGCCAGCCCTTGGGGCAGCCCGGGCCCTTCGGTCCTTCCCAGCAGCCACCGCAGCAGGCCTGGCAAGGACAGCAAGCCGCGGCCCCGCAGCAGCCGCAGCCCGCGTCCCAGCCCGCCCAGCCCCAGCAGCTCCCCTCCGACGCGGCCCGCGCGCAGGTCGCCGCCGCCTGGGTGCGTAGCACGCCCCGGGCCGGGCAGGCTGCCGTCCCGTCGCTGCCGCCGCGCGAGACCCGTCCGCAGGGCGAGTCGAAGAAGGACAAGCGTGAACGCGAGCGGGCCGCGCGCAAGGCCGCCTACGAGCAGAAGAAGACGGCGAAGGAGCAGCGCAAGAGGGGCGCTGCCACGACCGGCGCAGCCACCGCCACCGCGCCTGCCACGGTCACCCCGCCCGCGTCCCGGCCCGACCACCGGCCCCCCGCCGCCGACTCCTCCGCGACATCGCCGAGGAACGCGGGCGGCGGCGCCCCGGCCGTCGGCGCCGTCCCTCCCGGTACGGCCGGCCCCAGGCCCGCCACCGCACGCGACTTCGACGTGCCCAGGCCCGGCGGCCGCGTTCCCCAGGGAGGACGCCGCACGCACGTGGCTCTGCGCGCCACCCTCCTGATCACGACCTGCGTCTTCGCGCTGGGCTCGTGCGGCGTGATGGGACTGGTGGTCGGCAAGTCGTCCGGCGCCACCACCGCCGGGCTGGACGAGGCCGACGCCACCCGGTACCGGCTCACCGAGTTCCCCACCGAGCAGGCGGCGGCCTTCGCCGAGCAGTACGCACAGCTGTGCATGACGTTCTCCCCGGACACCTCGTCCGCCCGTCGCGCCGACCTGGCCCGCTACGCCTCCGCCGGCGTCGACCCCGAGTGCGGCTGGAGCGGCGAGGGCGTCAGCAAGGCCGTCTCAGCCACCTGGGACGGCACCGCCGAGAACCTTCCCGAGTACGGTGACCACGGCCGCTACCTCGGCGTTCAAGTACGGACCGACGACGGGACGCTGACCACGCTCACGGTCCCCGTCTACGTGCAGAACCTCAAGACGGGCGAGGGCATGCGCATCGCCGGCGACGTGGGTCAGATGCCGCTGCCGGCACGCGCCGACGTGCCGGAGATCGACCAGCGCGACGAGGTCGTGGACGACACCCTCTCCACGCAGCTCCAGCAGAAGGTGCTGCCGGGCTACTTCGCGGCCTGGGGGGCCTCGGACTCCACCGCCATGTCCCGGTTCATCACCCCCGACGCGACCCTGACGGCCACCACGGGCCTGTCCGGACGCCTGACCAACCCGGAGGTCGGCGCCGTCGTCGCGCTGGTCCCGGCGAGCGTCCAGGACACCGACCCCTACGCCTACGCCGTCGGGCAGACCGTTCAGGTGCGGGTGACGGTCGGCTGGCGCGATGCGAAGAGCGTCGCCGTCAGCCGCGCCTATCGGATGACGATCGTGAACACGGCACAGGGCTGGTTCATCAAGGACATCCGGGGCGGTGTCCTCGACGAGCAGGGCGGCCGGGCCGACAGCGACGAGGCGGACGGTGGCCCCGCGACCGGTACCGCCTCTCCTTCCGCGCCTGCCTCTACCTCTGCCTCCGCCCCGACGACGTCCAAGCCGTCCAAGCCGTCGAAGGCCGCGAAGCCGGGCAAGTCCTGACCGGACCGCGGCACCGCACCCCCCACGCATCTTTCGCTGCTTCACCACTTGAGAGGAACCACCATGTACCTGGCTGCCGGTACGACCCTGGACGAGATGTTCGGCAAGATCGAGGACATCCTCCGCAACGCGGGCACGATGGTCGCCGTCATCGCCCTGCTCATCCTCGGCATCCGCATGCTGATGTCCATGAAGCGCGGTGACGGCATGCGCGAGGCTTTCCAGGGCTTCGGAATGATCGCGCTCGCCGCGCTGATCATCGGTGGCGCCAGCGGTCTCGCCGGCGTGCTGATCGGCCTCGGAACGGAAATCGGCGGCGGCAACTGACCGACGCCCGGGCGACGCCCGACGCGTTCTCGTAGCCGTTCCGAACAGGGGAGTCACCAGACATGAGCCAGGAGGCGCCGGAGCCGCTGGTCGCGTACGACCACACCGATCTGGTCAACCGCCCCAAGCGGATCTGGAACTGGGGCAACATCCCCCTGCCGGGCCTGCTGCTGCCCGCACTGGGCGCGGCCTTCGGCTTCGGGCTGGTCTGGCTCATCACGCTGTTCACCGTGTCGGCGTTCCTGCCGTTCCTCGGGATGTCGATGTGGACGTCGATCCTGTACTTCGGGCCGCCGTTCGCCGTCTACTTCGTCTGGGGGCGGCCGCTGCCCTCGGCGCTCACGCTGAGCCAGCAGATCGTGGTGTGGACCGACTGGTGGTTCCAGCCCAAGCGCCTCCAGGGCCTCGCCGCCGACCAGGAGCCGGAGCAATTGCACTGGCAGGTCATCCTCTTCGCCCCCGGCTCGCCGCGCTGGCAGGCCCGCTACGAGGCCGCGCGCCGCGCCGCCGCCGAACGCGGCAGCGCGTTCGCGGCCGCCAGGCGCTGACCCACCGCCTCCGTCACCACTCCCCGACGTCGACTACCGCAGGATGAGTCCTCCATGTTCATGTTGATCCTTCTGGGCGGGGCGGCCGCCTTCTTCGTGGTCGCCATGATCATGGCCGCCTCGTCGAGCAAGAAGAACGGCCAGGGCGGCCAGGGCGGCTCGAACCGGTCCTCCTCGACCCGCTCCAGGCCTTCCGGCTCCTCGGCCTCCGCCCGCCGCGAGGACCTCCGCCTCCCCTACCGCTACGCCGACGACATGATCTTCGTGCACGGCGACTCGGTGTGGACGGGCCTGGTCCTGCCCAACGCCATCGACGAGTACCTGAACGCCGGCGAGCTCCAGGCGATGGCCGAGGGGCCGGCCCGCGGCCTGCTCAACCTGGCCCGCGGTGACCGCAACGTCGAGTGCCACTACCGCAAGGTGTACCAGCCGATCACCGCGATGACCTGGGCGGAGGAGCTGAACGCGATCGCCTGGGAGCCCACCGAGAACTACAAGGCGTACAACCTGCGCAAGGCGGAGTACCAGGAGCGCATCGGCGCCAAGCGCGAGCGCAACATCCTGCTGGTGAAGCTGGGTTCGCTCAAGCGCACCAACGGCGGCAGCGGGGTCGTCGCCCAGGACGACGAGCCCTACGACGAGCCCGGCCTGCTCCGCAGTGTCCGCGGAGCCGCCGACCAGGCCGCCGCCACCGCGACCGGCGTCGCCGACGAGTATCTCTCCCCGCACGTCCTCGCCGAGTGGACGCAGGTCGCCGTCGAGGTCCACGAGAGCCTGGAGGGCCTCAAGGGCGCCCCGCTCAGCCGCGAGGAGCTCGTCTGGCTGATCCGCAAGCCGCTGCACGGCGACCTCCCGGTCCCGCCGGAGCCGGTGCTCGGCTCGCGCGCCTGGGGTCCCAACCAGTTCGACCTGGTCGTCGACTTCTCCGGCGAGAACCGCAAGACGCACATCGTGCTCAACCAGTACGACGAGGTCACCGGCGAGCAGCAGACCAGCTACACCACCACCCTGGTCGCCGCCAACTGGCCGGCCGAGACCCGCTTCCGGCAGTCGACCGCGTGGGCGCGGTACGCCGCCCAGCACGTGGACTTCCCCGTCGAGATCGACATGCGGTTCACGCTCATCCCGTACCTGAAGTTCAAAGACCGCGCCGACAAGATCCGCGGCAACCTGGTCGACGAGATGAACGACATGGCCAACTCCGGCCGCAGCCCCGACACCAAGCTCGCCACCCAGGTCACCCGCGCCCAGGATCTCGTCGACGACATCGACGAGCACAAGATGCCGGGCATGGAGGCGCAGATCCGGTTCACGATCTCGGCCCACGACGTGAAGGAGCTGGAGCGCCGGCGCCGGATCCTGGAGATGCAGTTCAAGCAGGACCTGAAGGTCACCCTGCTGCGGCCGACCCGCCAGCAGTGGCGTCTCCTTCAGTCCCAACTGCCCGGTGACGCGCCGAAGCTGCCCATCGCGCCCTACCTCCGGCTCCAGGAGGTGGAGCAGCTCGGCGCCGGACTTCCCACGGCGGGAACGGAGTTGGGCGACAACCCGGAGCAGCGCTCCGGCAAGCGCCTGGGCTGGGTGGGCAATCTGGTCGGCTGGGCGGGCAAGATGCCGGTCCACTACTCGCTGCACGTGGGCCCGGCCCGCAACGACGGCGGCGGCCTCGCCATCGTCGGCGCGTCCGGCGGCGGCAAGTCCTCCCTCGCCCTGCAGAAGTTCTACGAGGAGTCCGAGTCGGGCGTCCGCTGCCTGGTCATCGACCCCAAGACCGACTTCGCCCAGATGTGTTACTACCTGGCCTTCGGCGCCCAGGTGAACGACCCGGACTTCGCGGGCGACGCGGAGACGGGCCTCCTCGGCACCCCGCAGAGCCGGTTCCAGCCCGTCAACCCCGACTTCTGGGCGGAGACGGAGGTCGTCGACCTCCTCAAGGGCCAGGCGGGCGTCCTCGACCCGTGGGTCATCGCCCGGGACGTGCCCGCCGGCCGTCTGCTCGCCGAGTCGATGCTCCGCGGCTTCCTCGGCGACGAGGACTACCAGCGCGTCCGCCTGCCCGTCATCGAGGGCATGGCGACCGTCATCGGCCGCTACAACTCCGCGATCCGCCAGGCCGTCGAGCAGGGACACACGGCACGCGACGCCGAACTGGCCGTACCGCGGCCGACGTTGTGGCAGGTGGTCGACGAGGTCGTCGCGGCCTACGACCATGCGGTGGCCACCGGCGACCGCGAGGCGCAGAAGGACCTCAAGCTCGCGCAGATGCTCCTCACCGAGCTGCGCACGCTGCCCTACGCCCGTCTCTCCTTCGCCGAGCACCCGCAGCCGCTGTCCAGCATGCGCAAGCGCCGCACGGTCATCACCCTGCGCGGCTTCCAGTCGCCGGCCGCCTCCGACCCGCGCAACTGGAACCCGGCGGAGCGCCTCGCGGCGACCGCGCTGATGGCGGTCGTGGAACTCGGCAGCCAGATGCTCGACGTCGGTTACGAGAAGAACCCGGTGACCGGCGAGATCGGCCTGCGCCCCAAGGCCCTCTTCGTCGACGAGGCGTACGTCGTCACGGCGACCGAGTCCGGCCGCGACCTGATGCGCCGCGCCCTCAAGCAGGGCCGTTCCTACCTCGCGGTGACGGTCCTGATCACCCAGCAGGCCATCGACCTCGTGCAGATCGAGGACTCCGAGGCCCGCAGCGGCGGCGCCAACCAGATCCACACCGTCTTCGCCTTCAAGCAGAAGTCGGCGCAGGAGGCGTCCCTGGTGGCACCGCTCCTCGGCCGCCCGGAGAACGACCCGAAGGTCATCGCCGCCCTGCAGGAGCTCCGTACGGGCGTCTGCCTGCAGCGCGACGCGGACAAGCGCGTGGGCACGGTCGCCGTCGACCTGGTCTTCCAGGAGATCCTCGCCGCCACGGACACCAACGGCACCACCCGCCCCGCCCGCCAGGGCGTCAACCCGCCCCTGAGCGTCTGGGACTGGACGTTCCTGCAGGAGGCGGAGGAGGACCCGGCGGCGTCCGCACCGACCACAGCGCCGGAGACGGCCGCCGTATGACCTCGCCCGCACCCACCTCGTCCCCGGAGGCCCGCACCCCCATGGCCCTGCACAAGTCCCTGACCAAGGGCGTCGCCGCCGTCGTCCTGCTCACCACGCTCAGCGCCTGCGGATCCGACTCGGACACGGGCTCCGGCGGCTCGTCCGCCTCCCCGTCGGGCAGGGGAGCCGGCTCCGACGCGGCGAAGCTGCCCAGCGCCAAAACGCTGCGGGACGTCCAGAAGTTCATCTCCGGCGCGGGCCTGCCGTGCGACAACCTCACGGACGACGAGAGCGCCAAGGGAACGCCGGCGGAAGGATTCCTCGGACCGTCCGACGAGAACGACTCCGCCGCAGAGAAGGCCGAGATCGACGCCTGGGCGATCAGGAAATCGGGCTTCTGCGGTGAGACGCGATCCGACCTCGGCGGCTGGATCATCTACCTGCCGAGCGACATGAAGGCGTTCCAGGAGAACTACCGCAAGCAGGCCACGAAGGAAGACGGCTGGAAGCGCACCCTGGCGCGCGGGGAGTTCATGGTCGGTGCCGACTTCGTCCTCGATCCCACGAACTACCAGGCGAGCAAGAGCCTCCTCGAAGCCGGATTGCTGCTGCTGAACTGCGACCCCGCCTTCAAGGCGCCGGACGGGTACCGCATCCAGGATGCGCAGGCGGACGGCTGCGTGCTCACCAACTATCTCCTCGATCCCCTGGACCAGTAGGCAGACATGCGACTCAGCAGAGCCCTCACCCTCGGCCTCACCCTCGTCGCGCTGACGGCGGTCGGCGCGTGCGGAAGCAGCGAGGACGGCGGCGGCAACGCCGCGTCCGCCCCCACCGCTCCCTCGACCGGCGCAGCGGGCGACGACCCGGCAGACCCCACCGGACCGGCCGGCTCCGGCGGGCTGCCCAAGGCCTCCGACCCGGAGTCCATCGCGAGCTACGTCAACCGGTACACCCCCTGCCAGGACGTCGCGACGGGCGACGCATACGACACCGGCCACGACGGCGACGCCTGGGGAACGGACGAGTCGGAGGACCCTGCCTGGGCCATCGAGGAGCGTGCCGTGTGCACGGACGGGTCCGGCCGCCCCATCGCACTGCTCACGGTTCCCGACATGAAGAAGTTCCAGGCCGCGGCGAAGGCCAGCGGCGACAAGTTCCTGGTCGGCGAGAACTTCGCCGTCGTCCCGGTCGCCGGCCAGGCGATCCGCAGCCTTCAGCGGTCCGATCTGCGGTTCCTGGCCTGCGACGCGGACCTCGTGGTGCCGAGCGGCTTCGAGAAGAAGCCCGCCCTCGTGGACGGCTGCGTCCTGACCGACCACTTCGGCGACTGAGCCCGCACCTCGACCACTCCATCCGCCCACGCGTACCCCGAAGGAATACCGATGCATCCGCGCAAAGCACTGGGCCGCCGAATACGGAAAGCCGGTGTGGCCGTCCGCGCCGGCCTGTTCCTGGTGCTGGCGCTGATCGCCCTCACCCTTGCCGCGCCGAGTTCGGCCTACGCGGACTTCGCCTGCAACTTCACCGGCGACGAGAGCTACCACATGGACTCGCCGGGCAGCAACGGCGAAGGGATCATGCCCGCAGTCGCCCAATGGCAGGACGACGGCGGCTCCGAGAACCTCGGTGACCAGACGGGAACGGTCAAAGGCTCCTTCAAGGTCGAACCGGACCAGGCGAAGCACTACACCCTGTACGAGCTGAACGGCATGCGGGGCCTGAACTGGTCCATGACGTTCAAGGGCAAGGGCGACGCCTCCGAGGACAACGGCTCATGGGGCAGCGGAGCCGACTCCTGCCAGGTCATGGCCTACGTCAACAACGGCATCGCGGACGCGGTCTTCTACGGCACCAAGGTACTGACCCGTTTCTCCATCTCCATCAAGGAGATGGCGTCCAACCCGAGCCCCTTCTCCGGCCTCTACACCGGACGCGACAACGTCGTGACCACCCTCCGTGACAATGTCCTGAAGCCCGCCGTCACCGTCATGATCCTGCTGGTCGGCCTCTGGGTGTTCACCAAGTGGCGCAAGGGAGACATGCGCGAAGTCTGGGCGGGTGTCTCCTGGACCGCCCTCACCGTGATCGCCGTCATGGCGTTCCTCACCGGCAACAACTACGACAAGGTCGTGCAGAGCTCCGACGAGTGGATAGCCAGCGCCAATTCGGCGCTCAGCTCCACCGTGCTCGCAGGCGTGTCGGGTCGGATGCAGTCTCCCTGCGACCTTCCCGACAACGGCAAGCACGAATCCGGCGAGGTGGGTCTGCGGCTGTCGAGCTGTGCCATGTACGACACCCTCGCGTTCCGTCCGTGGGCCATGGGCCAGTTCGGCGACGTGGGCGCGAACTGCATCTTCCGGAAAGACAGCGGCGGGAAAGTCTCCACTCAGGACGGGACCTGCACATTCAACAGTGACACGAAATACGACTGCTACTGGGGCGACAAGAACACACCGCGCTGCGGTGACCTCCGTGTCCGTCAAGCCGTCGCCCAGTCCTGGACCAACATGGACGACCAGCGTGGAGACGACAAGCCGGACGGGGACAAGTTCGGGGACTGGGAAGACATCCGCAAGGAGATCGCCGGCGGCGAGCACGTCGCGGACGGGAAGATCTACCCGGTGGCCTTCAACGACTGGGCCGGCAAGAACGCCACCGACCGGGTGGGCATCGCCTTCTACTCGCTCGTGGCCGCCTTCATCGTCGGCGTGATGGTTCTCGTGCTCAGCGCGCTCACCCTGCTCTGGCACGCCGTCACGCTGATCCTGGTCATGCTGCTGCCGCTGGTCGCCACGCTCGGCATCCACCCCTCCCAGCAGAAGCTGCTGAAGAGCTGGCTGGAGACGTTCATCCACAGCTTCGTGCTCCGCGCGGGCTTCGGTGTCATCCTGACCGTGCTGCTCGTGCTGTATCAGATGATCCTCCCGGCGCAGATCGCCCTGGGCACCCAGCTGCTCATGCTGCTCCTGGTCACCGTCGCCATCGTCATGATGCTGAAGAAGCTGCTGTCCGGGAACTTCACCCCGCAGGTCGCGGGCGGCGAGGACGCGCTAGGCATTCGGGACGGCGCCAACGCCACCTTCGACAAGGCCACCGTTATGGCCCCGGGCATGGCCGTCGGGACCGCCCGCGCCACCGGCCGCATCTCGGGGACCACCGCCAGGGGCGCGGGCCATGTGGTCGGGGCCTTGGACAAGTTCGGCAACAAGGGCCGCGGCCGAGCCGCGCTGCAGAAGCGGGGCTGGCTCGGTCAGTCGAAGCGCGAACAACAGCAGACCGCGTACCGGTCGGCGGAGGCGGCACGTGACGCCCAGGGGACGAAGCAGCCGCAGAACGAGGCTGAGGCTCCCCCGTCCTCCCCCGCGCCCAAGCGTGGCCGCCGGGTCAGTGACTCCGGCGGCAAGCAGACCCCGCAGTCCACGACACCGGCCGAGACCCGCCCGGCGCCCGCGCCGCAGTCACAGCCTTCGGCCCCCCGGCCCCGGCCGGCCCCGGCCGGGCCCTCGTCGGCCCCGCGGCAGCACACGCCACCGGTGCCGCCGGCGACCGCGACGCCCCCGCCCGCTCCGGCGCCGCCCCGAGACCCACGCGGCCCCAGCGGCCGCGTCTAGCCCCGCCCACCCGCCCGTAAGCCCTCGAGGAGCCGCCCCATGCCCGCCCTGACCGCCGACCGCAGCCCCGACCAGCTGGTCGCGGAGCTGGAGCGGCTCATCGGCGTGGACTGGCCCACGGTGTGGGCGGGGGTTCCGAGGGACGAGGAGCGGCGGGCGATGTGGTGCGCCGGTTTCGGCTGGCGGCCGCTGTGGTTCGAGGCGGGCCTGCGCGTCCGTACGGAACTGGGCGGCCGGCTGAACCTCGTCTCCGAGGCCCCCGGTCGCCCGGTGACCCGGATCGACCACACGGTGTGGACGGCCCGGGCGCGGGACGCGGACGAGAGCGCCCGCGTCACCGAGCTGGCCGAGGCCCGTTGGACGGCCTGCCTGACCGCCCTCCGCGGCCTGCTGGGCAACCCTTCCTGGAACGGCACGTGGGACACCCCGGGTTTTCCTGAACTGCCGTGGTCAGGAGCGTGGCCCGACGCCTCATGGCGTGCGGACCACCAGGATCCGTACCGCGTCTCCGTATGGCGGTTCCGCGTTCCGCAGGCACCCGTCTTCGAGCTGAGGATGACGCGCGGAGCCACCGCACGAAACCGTCCGGTGCCGGCCAATGCAAGGATCGGGCTCGCCTGCCACGACCCCGACCACGTGGAATCCCGTCGGCAGGAGCGGCGCGGATGAACCGGAGCCGTGCGGAACACGAGGAAGGCGACGAACGATGACGACCCTCAGGATCGAGCGCAGCCCCGAGCAGCTGGCCGAAGAGCTCAAGGCCCTGGAGCATGTGGACTGGCCGTCGATCTGGGCCGGGCCGCCGAACCCCGGCCAGGCGCTGGACGACTGGTGCGCGCTGTTCGGCTGGACGCCGACATCGGCGGAGCGCGTGCTGACCGTGCGCAGCGGCTCGGGGCAGGAGTTCGCTCTCTTCCCCGTGCGCGCCGCCGGATGGGCTCCGGTCAAGCAGCTCAGCTGGACGAGTTGGCAGATGTCCGCGGATGACTCGGCCGAGAACGACGAGGTGCTCGCTCGGGCCGCCGGCACATGGGACGCGTACGTGGCGGCTGCCCGCACCGTGCTTGGTGATCCTTCCTTCGCAGGAACGTGGGACGACCCGGCCTTCCCGGAGCCGCCTCACGAGCGGCACTGGCTCATGCCCCGCGACCTTCGCCTGGAGGACATGGACCCCTACCGCATGGCGGTCTGGAGTGACGGCGGACCAGAGGGCCACACCACCGTTCTCACCGTCAAGCCGGGATCCGTGCGGACGCGGGACGCGCTCCGCCGCACGATGATCAAAGTGACCTGCTATCCGCCGGAGGCCGAGTGATCCAGGCACACATCCCCGACCGCGTTCTGGGCGACGCCCGTGATCGGCAGCAGTTCGTCGAGCCCGAACTGACCGAGGCCGACGCGAAACGGATCGCGCGTACGTTGCGCGAGGGCATCGACCACCTCCCGGACCATGAATACAGAGAGCAACTGCACCAGCGGCTCAAGCAGTTCGCGGCGGCTCAGGACGTGGACCTGCCCGGTCCCGACACCCGGTCGACCTTCTGGTCCTACCGACTGGAGGATCACCCGGATCTCGATCTCGAGACCGGTGAAAGCCTGGAGAGCATGCACATGGCGGCTGCGTACACCGAAGCGCAGAACGCGATCGTGAAAGACACCCTGCGGTACTTGGAGGGAACCCCTGGCGGGAAAGCGCTGGGCCGGCTCCATCTGTGGGACGCGGCAGTGCAGGACGCACTGGACCTGGACGAGAAGGCGGGTCTGGCCCTCGCCTACGACGCCTGGGGAACCCTCTCCGAGAAATACGCCGCGAAGACCGAGAACGAAGCTCTCTTCTTCATGGCCGAGCTCAATCCCCGCACCGTGGCCTACCAGACCGAAGCCCGGCAACTCCGCCAGGACGGCAAGCTCGGCATCATCGAGTTCATGTACCCGGCGCCGACGGAGAAGTACGCCGACCTGGCTCCGGAGACACAGGAGTTGCTGGCCTCCCAGGCCGTCCGCGCGCAGATCCACACGTTCGGGTACGACGAGACCGACCCCAAATACACGCCGCTGACCAAGGCGGGCCACCTCGATCTGGAAGCGCTGAAGGCACTCCCGACTGCTGAGGCACAGCGCGCCGCTGTCCTGGAGGTGTGCGCCCGGGTCGCGACCATGGACGGCCCGGCGCGTGCGGCCGATGTGGAGAAGCTGGTCGAGGAGATAAAAGTCCTGCGCCCGGACCACGAGGTCACACTGCCCGGCGTCGAGGACCGGCAGTGGGCTGCCGGACTCCGCGAGCGGAACGTGAACGCAGCGGCGGCGCCCGAGCCCGTCCCGGTGAGCACCCACGGCCAGTACCTTCCGGGCGTCAAGGTCAACGCCAGGACGGGGCCAACCCCGCTGGAGCCACTCGCTTTCCCGAGCCCGGGGGCGGCGGCCGTGCACGCCCACGCCTTCCTGCCCGGTGTCAACGCGCAGGCGAAGTCCGTCGTCGCCACCGGCAGGACCGACCCCCCGACAGCCTCCCCGAAGGCCCCTCCCGCACCCGAGCAGTCCCGTGACGCCGGAATGGGAGTCTGACGCGCCGATGAACCGCATTGCGCCGAAACGCACCACGCGCACGCCCCGTGTGTCCGGACCCGCCGAACGGTCCGCCGCCGACCGGACGGACACGCCCACCGTCCCCGCGCTCGCCCGCCTGCACCGCCTCGTCCGTCAGGACCGGAACGATCCCTGGGCCGTCAAGCTTCTGCCCCGTCTCGTCTTCGGTCTCGCCGCCGTCTGCACGTTCTTCGTCATCGCCTCCGAAAGCGGCTCCAGCTTCGTCACGGTGTGCGCCTTGATCCTCGTCGGAGGACTGGTCTGGCTGCTGCGCCGCCGTGCCCAACTCCTCCTCGGACTCGGCTCGACCCTGCTTGCCGCGGCCTTCACCGGGTACTTCTCCGCGGTGGGTGACTCGGTCCGCGCATCCACCAGCGCCACCGTCACCGGCCAAGCCGCCTTCGGCTACTGGGCGCTCGCCGGCATGGCGCTCCTCGGCGCGTGGATGGTCAAGGCGCACCCGGGCCGACGGGGCGTCACCGTCGTGCTCGCGGATGTGATCCTCGTCATCGCGTCCGTCGTCGGAATGTTCCTGCCGGAAGCGGGCGTACCGCTCGGTTTCCTCGGCGTGCTCGCGGTGCTGGCGTTGCGCGGAGGCACCGCGAAAGCGGTTACGGCCCGGGCGCGCCAAGCACTCGGCCGCCTGCGGTCCGGCAAAGCCGGTGACCCGGCGGACAGTTGAGGCCGGTGTGAACGTTTCGTCTCGTCACTGTGCCAAGTCGGCACATGGTTTGCAGATGCGTTGCACCTGCTTGACCGAACGCTTTAGAGTCCCCCCGGATCACGCATCACCACGGGGGAATACACGCATGCCTATGGCCAGCCATACGGCGCTTCCCGCGCGCCCCGCGCGCGGGGCGGCACGGGGAACCGGAGCGGGCGCAGGGGTACACAGCCCCGACGCCGCCCTGCCCTGCCAGCGCCGACCGGACGTCTTCCAGCACCCACTGCTGGAGGCGCCCTCGGACATTCCGTACACCTCGCCCGAGCAGCGCCACCAGCACCTCGTGCTGCTCCGCACCGCCCGCGACCTGTGCGCTTCCTGCCCGTTGTGGGCGGAATGCCTGCAGGACGCCGTCGCCCGAGCCGAGCCCTACGGCTACACGGCGGCGACCACACTCGACGACCGCCGCTGGATCCGCCGGGCCCTCGGCGTCGGCGACGCGAACGGCGACCTGCCCAGCCACACGGCGGAGGCGCCCGGCGGGGCCCCGGGCCACCACTCCGGCGAAACGTCACGCCGCCTGCTGCGCCTGCGCTCGCGCAGCGCCGGCCCGGCCGCCCGCGCCGCCGCCGAGCGCGGTATGCCCACACTCGAGCGGATCCTCGACGCGTTCGACGCGCGCCAGGACCAACCGGCCAGGTCACAGCGCGAGTTGCCGGGCATCCCGAGGCAGTTGCACCAGCACACCGCCACACAGCGGACGCCCGACGACGGTCACCGCCCCGCCGCTTCCAGACACCCCCACCCCCACGCACACCCGGAAAGCAGGAGCGAGGACATGGCAGCGGCCGAGTCCGGGCAGCGGATCGCCTTCTCGTACGAGGACCCCGCCCAGGCCGTACGACAGGCTCTGCTGGCCCCTCTGATCCGCGCCGCGCTGCCCACGCTGGACAGCCTGGAGCAGCTGGCCACGATGCTGGTGAGCGTGCCGGGCGGCGAGATCGCGCCGGAGACGCCGGACACCGTCCGCGCCGCGCGCAAGGCCGTGGAGGCGCTCGCTCCGCGGGACGCCCAGGACCGCGCCGCGGTCTCCCCCGACACCTCGCCCCTGCGCGCCCTGACCGGCTCGGTCTCCGTCGAGCTCGCCACCACCGACCCGGTGACGGCTCTGCGCCGCGACTTCCTGGAACCGTTGCTGCGCGAACTCGCCTCCTCGCTCGCGAACATAGAGAAGGTGGCGACCATGCTGGCCGCGGCGGGCGCCCCCGCCGTCGGTGACGACGACGGCGAGATCGACCTCGAGCCGGTCCGCACCGCCCTGCAGGGCATCCGCACATGCCTCCCGCATCCGGTCCCGAGCCGCAGGACGACCGCCGGCCCGGGCCAGGCGGCCACCCTCGCCGCCTCGGGCGCCCGCCACGCCACCGCGCCCAACGTGCCCAGCATCCGGGCGGCCGTGGAAACGGCCGTGTCGGCCTTTCCCGGCGCGTTCTCCGCCCGCGACGTGCTGCGCGCACTGCCCCACGGCGTCTACGGCGACCCCTCGAAGACGATCAGCAACGTCCTGTCCGCGATGGTCAAGTCGGGCGGCCTGCGACGTCTCGCCCGAGGCACGTACGCTCGCACCGCCGACGTCACCCCGGACGTCACCGTGAACGTCACCCCGAGCGCTCCCGAGCAGGACGAGGCGAAGAGCGCCTGAGCCGGAACTGATCCGGAACCGAGCCGGAAGGAACCCGACCCCGATGACCGAACCGACGACGCCGCCCCCGCCCCCCGCCACGGCGGACGCCCAGGTGCACGTCTTCTCCCCCAACGCCGGCCTCATCGACGGCGTCCCGGTCACCGCCCCGCCCTACGGCGACATCCAGGACGTCGTCCTGTCGATCCTCCAGCAGCGCGCCCAGCAGCTCGGCGCGCCCACACCCGCGACCATCACCGACAACCGCTACGGCGGCGCGATCCGCCTCCTGATCCACCCGGACGGCACCACGGAACAGCTGGGCTGACCCCGGCTCCGGGTGCCGACCGCTCCGGGAACCCCGGCCGACCGCTCCCTGGGCCCGGCCGACGCCCGTGCGGGTAGGCGCGCCCCCGTCCAGGCGGTCAGGCGTCGGGCACGCCCACTCCCGGCGGTCACGCGTCGGGCGCGGCGCCCCCACGGCCCTCGTCTGCCCCGTCCGCCCCGTCGGCCCCGCCCGCCTCGTCGATGCCCGCCAGCACCGCCCGGGTCCTTCTGATGTTCATGTCGAGAACGCCGCGCTCGAACTTGCGCGGTTCCCGTCGGTAGCGGGCCCTGCCCGCTTCGGAGGTGAAAGCGGATTCCGGGACGGCGTCCTCGCCGGCCGGAATGAATTTGGGGATCTCCTCGAACGCCGCGAGCGCGTAGGCGACGGCATTGCGCAGCTTGTGGTGTTCGGATTCAGGAGTGTGGAGGAGTTCCACCCCGACGGACTCGGAGATCCGGAAGGCGACGTCGGCGAATTCCCCGGGGTCGATGATCTGCGACGGCTGGGAGCCGCCGAAGGCGGGCAGCGGGGGAGGAATCTCGGCGGCCGTCCGGAAGGTGAAACGCCGGGTCGTGCCGCACTGCTGACAAGCGCCTTCGTACACCGACACGATCTCGTCGCCCTGCTGCTCCAGCCGGTGCCGGCGCTCGAAGTCCCCGGAACCGCACTCACATGCGTGAAGGTCCATGTACAGGTGGGCTTCGGCCGATGAGCGCGCTGTCAACATGTCATGATTCTAAAGGCTGTTCGACTATTTCATAAAGGAAGGCACGGGGGAGGGCTTCATATGGACGGCACGGTCGCCGATACGGAGTCGCGGACTCGGCAGGCGAGACTGCTCGCCGCGGCCGAGCGTGAACTGGGCGGAGTGGCGGCCGCCGTCCTGGGGGATCGACTGGGCTCGATCGACCGGGCCGAAGCCGAGGATCTGCGCTTCGTCCTGGTGGACGCGCAGGGCGATACGGCGAACGTCCTGGTGGACGCCGTCCCCATGGAGGCGGGCCTGATCGCCAGAACGGTGACGAACACGACGTCGGAGCACTACGTCGTGCAGATATCGGATCGGCTGTCCACCGAGCAGCTGACGCAGGTGCTCGCCCACGAGCTCGGGGAACTCGCCGCCGTACGCGACCGCTCGAGCGCGGGTCTGCCTCCGGTGCGCGAGAGCCTTCTCGACCGATCCGAGCCGGGTGACCGGCGTGAGCTGTCGAGTCAGGACCACGGCCGTGTCGGCGAGCTCAACTGGCTCGCCGCCCGAGCGTCCGACGCGGGACTCCCGGAGCAGCGGCGGACCGAGGCGCGCGCCGAGCTCTCGGCGCTGCTCGACCGGTGCGGTCTGCGGCCCGTGGCCCCCATGGAGCGGGAAGAGGCCTACGGCGCCGAGTTCAGGGCTGCGCAGGTCAGGCTCTTCGCGTCCGCGGATCTGCTGTCCTACGAGGCACTGCACCTCGTCGACGACCTCGCCCGCCCCGTGGAACACCTCTCCCCCGCCGACGCCTCCGCCCTGCGGGCGTCCCGCGACGCGGCCCTGCGCGCGGAACGCCAGGTCGAGGCCTTCATCGGGCGGCGTGAACTCACCATGCCCATGCCCGGATACGACCAGGACGGCCTCCCCCTCCCCCGCGACCAGCTGGAGACCGCCGCCGTGCAGTGGGCGGACCACCGCGCGCAGATCAGCGAGCGGACCGTGCGAACGCTGGAGGGGCAGCTCGCCGAAGGGCGGCTTCCGCTGCGCAAGGTCGTGATCGGCGGCGGCGCCAGTCTCACCGGACGGGATCCTCAGGCCCTGCTGATCGACGGCGCCGGGCGATGGCACCTCGACCCCGGCGCCGGCATCGTGCAGTCCGCCGATCAGGACCGCGACCTCACTCAGTGGATGGGCGTGGACCCCTACTCCGCCGTCGACGATCCCCGGCACCGCATCTCCGTCCACGCCGTCCGGGTCTGGGAGGACCAGCTCGCCACGCAGGGCGACGTGGTCAACGGCCACGCCCGGCTGCGACTCGGCCGCGACGGTGAACTTCTCGCAGAGGTAAGGCCGTTGGGCGACGACGGCAAGGAGAGCGCGACTCCCCTCTGGGTGGCCTGCGACGGCGTCCCCGGCATCGCCACGGGCCTCACGCCGGAGCTCGTACCGGGAATGCCGCGCGGCGAGTTCCCCGTGGAGAGCCGCGCCGAAGCCGTGCGGCTGATCGGCGACCGGCTGGGAGAGCTCCAGGGCCAGGGCGTCGCCGGGGCGGGCGAACTGCGCGCCTGGCTGACACGGGCCGAGCGCGGACGCGCGGACACCCGCACCGTGCTCGATGCCCTGAGCTCCTCCCCGGCGCTGAAGGACGCCCTCACGGCCGGTCCGGCCGGCGCAAGCGGCGCGGCCGCGACCCGCATGGGCAACTGCTTCACCGCACTCGAATCCACGCGGAAGTGGGAGACGGCCCGTGCGGCAGCGCCGGGGCGGGCGCTGCTGGGCGACGAAGTCGCGGAGAACCGTTTCGACGCCGGTGCGGCCCGGGAGTGGATCGTCGTGGGTTCCGGCGGAACCGCCGTCGCCAACGCGGAGATCCTCCTCGTCCAGAATCCCGGGGCCCACGTCACGATCATCGGTTCGCAGCCGCCGCCGGCGCTCCAGCACCAGGTCCAGTTCCCGGCGATGCAGCAGAAATACGGCCACGGCGAGCACGGCGAGCGGCGGCTGACCTTCGTCGAGGCGCGTGTCGGGGCCATCGAGACCTACCAGGACGACAAGGGCGTGACCCGGTTCCAGGTCCCCTACACCGAGAAGGGGACCGGGGAGCGGCGGACGGCCCGGAGCGACGGTTACGTCACCAGCCTCGGCCGCACCAACCCCCTGCCGTCGGCCCTCCAGGACCTGGCGAACGAGGTGCGCGACCGCGGCGGCGAGATCTCCGGCGACCTGTTGTTCGACAGGGACGACCAGTACATCGGCTACGGCCTCACCTTCACCGTGGACGGCAGGGAACACCGCGTCGACGTGGACGGCGCGGCCTCCTGGCAGTTGCCGCGCGAGATCTTCCCACCGGAGACGGGCCTCCAGGCCGACCTGAACGCGATGGGCGTGCGCGGGCTGCCGTCCGAGACCGGCAACGCGGCCCCCGGCTTCTCCCCGGTCGCCCGCCAGAGCGCCCTGCGCGCGCGTGCCGTCGCGGCGGCAGCGGCCGGCGACCCGGAAGCGGTACGACGCCTTTCGACCGTTCCGGAGCGCTGGCAACGCCCTGACCTCCACCGGCCGACGGAAGCGGCGGAGCCGACCGGGGCGACGAGAGCTGCGCCGCAAACGGCGGCAGAAGCGGCGCCGCCCACACGGACACCGGCCGCGCCCTCAGCCCCGACCCCAGGCCCAGCCCCAGGGCCGACCCCAGGGTCGGCCCCAGCCCCGACGCCCGCACCGGCGCCGACGCCGGCACCCGGCCGAACAGCGGCACCGGGCCCGACACCGGCGGTCCCCGGATCGCATCTCTGGCAGCTGGGCGTCCCTCGGGACGGCGGCGACAGGCCGACCGCCCCCGCCCAGCAGCCGCGGCACAGGCCGCCGGGCCACGAGCGTCCGGAACCGGGCGTCGGCATGGGCGACTGACCCGCGCGACCGAACACGCGGCGACGCCGGACACGAAGGGAGGGCCCGGAGACGGTGACGTCTCCGGGCCCTCCCTGTTGCCCTCGGCCCTGCGCTCGGCCCGCCAGGACCTGTCAGGTGCCGCTCAGTCGGCTGTCTGCTGCCGCTTGGGCCGCCAGACCACCAACGCGCTGGTCTGCTGGACCTCCTGATACGGCACCAGGTCCCGCCGGTAGGAGGCATGCACCGCGGCTTCCCGCTGCTGCATGGCGGCCGCCGCGCCGTCCAGCGCCGCCTGCAGCTCGGCCGCCCGGGCCTGCAGGGCGGCCACCTGGTTCTCCAGCTCGATGATCCGCTTGATACCGGCCAGGTTGATGCCCTCGTCCTGCGACAACTGCTGGACGGTGCGCAGCAGTTCGATGTCGCGGGCCGAGTAGCGCCGGCCCCGGCCGGCCGTGCGGTCGGGGGAGACGAGGCCCAGACGGTCGTACTGGCGCAGCGTCTGCGGGTGCAGGCCGGAGAGCTGGGCCGCCACCGAGATGACGTAGACCGGGGTTTCCTCGGTCAGTTCATACGGGTTACGTCGACGGCCGTCCATCACGCTCATGCTCCCTTCGCGGCCTCGAACAACTCCGCCCGCGGATCCTCGTCCGCGGTCGCCTCGCGATACGCCTCCAGCGCGTCACGAGCCTTCCCCGACAGGTCCTTCGGAACACTCACCTCGACGGTGACCAGGAGGTCGCCGCGCGTGCCGTCCTTGCGGACCGCGCCCTTGCCCCGCGCCCGCATGGTACGGCCGTTGGGTGTGCCGGGCGGCAGCTTCAGCGTCAACGACGGTCCGCCGAGCGTCGGGACCTTGATCTCGCCGCCCAGGGCCGCCTCGGTGAACGTCACCGGCACCGTCACCGTCAGGTTGTCGTCCTTGCGGCCGAAGACCGGGTGGGCGCCCACGTGGACCACGACGTACAGGTCGCCCGAGGGGCCGCCGCGCTCGCCCGGCGCGCCCTTGCCGCGCAGCCGGATGCGCTGGCTGTCCGTGACTCCCGCCGGGATGCGGACCTGCATGGTCCGGGACGACTTGGCGCGCCCGCTGCCCTTGCAGTCCAGGCACGGGTGCTCGGCGATCAGGCCGCGGCCCTTGCAGTCGGGGCAGGGGTCGGTCAGCGAGAAGCCTCCGCCCGAGCCCCGAGCGACCTGACCGGTGCCGACGCAGGTCGGGCACACGCGCGGGGTGCCGTTCTTGTCGCCGGTGCCCGAGCACGCCTTGCACGGGGACTGCGAGGACATCCGCAGCGGGACCGTGGCGCCCTCGATGGCCTCCGTGAAGGTCAGGGTGACCTCGGTGTCGATGTCCTGGCCGCGCCGCGGCTGGGTGCGGGTGGTGCCCGCGCCGCCGCGGTTGAACAGGCCGCCGAAGACGTCCCCGATGCCGCCGCCGAAGCCGCCGGAGGCGCCGCCGCCCTGGGCGCCGCCTCCGAAGAGGTCGCCCAGGTCGAAGTTGAAGGAGCCGCCGGCGCCCGGACCCGGGCGGAAGCCGCCGTTGCCGAAGAGGGCGCGTGCCTCGTCGTACTCCTTGCGCTTCTTGGCGTCGCCGAGGACGTCGTTCGCCTCGGAGATCTCCTTGAAGCGCTCCTCCGCCTTGGCGTTGCCCTTGTTGGCGTCCGGGTGGTACTCGCGAGCGAGCTTCCGGTAAGCCTTCTTGATCTCGGCCTCGGTGGCGTCCTTGGGGACGCCGAGGACCTTGTAGAAGTCCTTCTCGATGAAGTCCTTGGTGCTCATCCTCGACGTCCCTCCTCTCGCGTCGTCATGACGACCGGTGCGTCGGTCGTCTCAAGCTCAGCCCTCGTCCGGGCCACCGCTCTCCTTGTCGTCCGCCGCCTCCGCGGAGGCCGTGCCCGTTTCCGAGTCGGCCTTCGCGGGCTGCGCGCCGGGCTGCGGTTCGGCCACGGCCACCCGCGCGGGGCGGATGGTGCGTTCGCCGATTCGATACCCCGGCTGCAGAATCGCCACGCACGTCGTCTCGGTGACGTCGGGCGCGTAACTGTGCATCAGGGCCTCGTGGATCGTCGGGTCGAAGGGCTCGCCCTCCTTGCCGAACTGCTGCAGGCCCATCTTCGCCGCGACGGTCTCCAGGGACTCGGCGACGGACTTGAAGCCGCCGACGAGTTCGCCGTGCTCCCGCGCGCGGCCGATGTCGTCGAGGACGGGAAGGAGTTCGGTCAGGAGGTTCGCGACGGCGATCTCCTTGACCGCGATCCGGTCACGCTCGACCCGGCGGCGGTAGTTCTGGAACTCGGCCTGGAGGCGCTGGAGGTCCGCCGTGCGCTCGTCGAGCGCCTTGCGGGCCTGGTCCAGCTGGGCCACCAGACCGGCCGTCTGGTTCGCGTCCCCTGCCGGGGCCGCCCCGTCCGCCGGAGCGGAGGGGGCGGTCTTCGGCTCGGCGTCTTCAGGGGTGGCGCCGGAGGGGACGTCGGGCTTCTCCTCGAAGCCCGGGGTCTCCTCCGTCACGCGGCACCGTCCTTGCGCTCGTCGTCCACGATCTCGGCGTCCACGACGTCGTCGTCGGCCTTGGGGGCCTCGGCGCCGCCCGCGGCGCCCGCCGCGTCCTGACCGCCTGCGGCCTGGGCGTCGGCGTACATGGCCTGGCCGACCTTCTGCGAGACCGCGGCGACCTTCTCGGTCGCGGTGCGGATCTCGGCGGTGTCCTCGCCCTTGAGCGCGGCCTTCAGCTCCTCGACGGCAGCCTCGACCTCGGTCTTGACCTCGCCCGGGACCTTGTCCTCGTTGTCCTTGAGGAACTTCTCCGTCTGGTAGACGAGCTGCTCGCCCTGGTTGCGGGCCTCGGCGGCCTCACGGCGGCGGTGGTCCTCGTCCGCGTACTGCTCCGCCTCCTGGCGCATGCGGTCGACCTCGTCCTTCGGCAGCGAGGAGCCGCCGGTGACGGTCATCTTCTGCTCCTTGCCCGTGCCCAGGTCCTTCGCGGTCACGTGCATGATGCCGTTGGCGTCGATGTCGAAGGCGACCTCGATCTGCGGGACGCCGCGCGGGGCCGGCGGAAGGCCCGTCAGCTCGAACATCCCGAGCTTCTTGTTGTACGCCGCGATCTCGCGCTCGCCCTGGTAGACCTGGATCTGCACGGAGGGCTGGTTGTCCTCGGCGGTGGTGAAGATCTCGGACCGCTTGGTCGGGATCGTCGTGTTCCGCTCGATGAGCTTCGTCATGATGCCGCCCTTGGTCTCGATGCCAAGCGACAGCGGGGTCACGTCGAGGAGCAGGACGTCCTTGACCTCACCCTTGAGCACACCGGCCTGCAGCGCGGCGCCGATGGCCACGACCTCGTCCGGGTTGACGCCCTTGTTGGCGTCCTGGCCGCCGGTCAGCTCCTTGACGAGCTCGGCGACGGCGGGCATACGGGTCGAACCACCGACGAGAACGACGTGGTCGATCTCGGAGAGGTTGATGCCGGCGTCCTTGATGACGTTGTGGAACGGCGTCTTGCAGCGCTCCAGCAGGTCGGCCGTCAGCTGCTGGAACTGGGCGCGGGTGAGCTTCTCGTCCAGGTGCAGCGGGCCCTCGGCGGACGCCGTGATGTAGGGCAGGTTGATCGAGGTCTCGGTGGACGAGGACAGCTCGATCTTCGCCTTCTCGGCGGCCTCGCGCAGACGCTGCAGCGCCATCTTGTCCTTGGCGAGGTCCACGCCGTGGCCGGCCTTGAACTGCTGCACCAGGTAGTCGACGACGCGCTGGTCCCAGTCGTCGCCGCCGAGGTGGTTGTCACCGTTGGTGGCCTTCACCTCGACGACGCCGTCACCGATCTCCAGGAGGGACACGTCGAAGGTGCCGCCGCCGAGGTCGAAGACGAGGATCGTCTGGTCGTCCTTGTCGAGGCCGTACGCGAGCGCGGCCGCGGTGGGCTCGTTGACGATGCGCAGGACGTTGAGACCGGCGATCTCGCCGGCTTCCTTCGTCGCCTGACGCTCGGAGTCGTTGAAGTAGGCCGGGACGGTGATGACCGCGTCGGTCACCTTCTCGCCCAGGTAGGCCTCGGCGTCCCGCTTCAGCTTCTGCAGGATGAACGCGGAGATCTGCTGCGGGTTGAACGGCTTCCCGTCGAGCTCGATCTTCCAGTCGGTGCCCATGTGACGCTTCACCGAGCGGATGGTCCGGTCCACGTTCGTGACCGCCTGCCGCTTGGCGACCTCGCCCACGAGGACTTCGCCGTTCTTCGCGAAGGCGACGACGGACGGCGTGGTCCTGGCACCCTCGGCGTTGGTGATGACGGTGGGCTCGCCGCCCTCCAGAACGCTGACGACGGAGTTGGTTGTGCCCAGGTCGATGCCGACCGCACGTGCCATGGTGATCTTCCTCCAGCTGACTTGAGTGGAACGGACTCAAGTGTGCACGACACTCACCTCCCGGTCAACAGACCTGAGTCGAGCGCACTCAACTCTTATCCGTTCCTTACACGCAAGGAGGCCTTGACCTGCGGTGATACGGATCGCCCCGCTCCTCGCACCTCGGAATCCGGGGACGACCGCACGGACTCGGGTTGACGCCGGGGCGCATACACGGGCGCGGGACGTGCCATCGTCCGCGGCCCGGACCGACCGCCGGACCGCTCCTCCTGAAGCGCGCCCCGCGCGCGAGGAGCACGCGGCGCCCGGACGGCCCGACGGCCCCCGCGTGCGTCCCGGCCGCCGCCGCCCTGCCGTCCCGCACGCGCGCGGGGAGGCCCGTACACCGAGACGCGCAGCAGCCCGGGCACGACGACGAGTACCCCGCCGGCCACCCACAGCACCGCCCGCGCCTGCAGCCATCCGGCGTGCGCCAGCACACCGACGAGCACCGCGCAGAAGGCCGCGACGCCGAGCAGGACGGCCACTCCCTGAGGGGTGAGCCCGAGTCGGCGCAGCCGGTGGGCGAGATGGTCGGGCGCGCCGCGCAACAGGGGCCGTCGGGCCAGCCGCCGCGACACGACCACCAGGAGGACGTCGGCCCCGGCGACCGCCGTGAGCGCGAACAGCACGGCCGTGCCGACGACGGGGTCCTGTCCCGCGCGGGCGATGACGGCGGCCGCGGCGAGCAGGAAGCCCGAGAAGAGCGAGCCGCACGCGCCGAGAGCCACGCGCGCGGGAGGCCAGTTGTGCATCAGGAACCCGGTCAGCGCGGCGGCGAACACACTGAGCAACACCACCAGTCCGTCCATGACCTCGACGGCGACGCAGGCGGCCACCCCGAAGGCCGTGACGACGCCTACGGTCCCGGCCACCCCGTCGGCGTGGTCGAGGGCCCGGAAGGCGAGGGCGACGAAGGTGATCCAGGCGACGGCCGCCACCCCGGGAAGCGTCCCGGTGTCGCCGTAGGGCACGACGAAGGCGGCCGCGACCGCGGTGCCGATCACGAGGAAGCGGACGTTGAGCCGCCACACGTCGGCGATCAGGCCGAGCGCGGCGACCGCGCCTCCGGCGGCGAGCAGCACCTTGATCCCGTCCCCGAGCGGGGCGATGCCCGTCCGGTCGCCGGCGATCGCGACGAGACAGGTGGCGAGCACGACGGCGGCGCCCCCGAACAGCGGCACACGCCGCTGACGCTGCCGCCGGTCGAGCAGTCCGAGGCGCAGAGCGGGCACGCGCAGCAGCGCGGCGAGGACGGCGGAGAGGAACAGGGCGGTGGCGGCAGCGGCGATCCCGTAGAGCACGGATATAAATTAGTCATAAATGTACCAATTTGGTACGAATAACACGGCCGGGTTGTGACCGGATCCTGAGGCAACCCTCAGCGACTCAGATCACTCCGCTCCCCGCTACAGTGCGACGCAGAAGACGGGGTAGTCTCAGACGGACTGCATAAGTTACCGCTTAGTAATCACTGACGAAGTCCCCTCGCAGGCCCGAGGAGCCCCCAAATGCAACTCGCCGCGATCATCGTGTCGCTGGTTCTGATCGTGGTCGGCGTGGCCCTTTTCGCCCGCGCCGTCCTGCAGATCTACACCTTCATGCGGCTCGGCCAGAACGTGCCCGCGGGCACCCGCACCGACGAGCCCGGCCGGCGCACCGTCACCGTGGCCAAGGAGTTCCTCGGCCACACCCGGATGAACCGCTGGGGCATCGTCGGTGTCGCGCACTGGTTCGTCGCGGTGGGCTTCTTCTCGCTGCTGCTGACGATCGTCAACGCCATCGGCCAGCTGTTCCAGGCCGACTGGCTGCTGCCGGTCATCGGCGAGTGGGCCCCGTACAACGTCTTCGTCGAGTTCATCGGCACGATGACGGTGCTCGGCATCCTGGTGCTGATCGTGATCCGCCAGCTGAGCCGGCCGGACCGGCCGGGCCGCAAGTCCCGGTTCGCCGGCTCCAACTTCGGCCAGGCGTACTTCGTCGAGGCCGTCATCCTCATCGTCGGCGTCTGCATCTTCATGCTGCACGCCCTCGAAGGCGCCCAGCACCACGTGGACGGCTACGAGGCGTCCTTCTTCATCTCGTACCCGGTGGTCTCGGCGCTCGGGCACCTGGACGTCTCCACGCTCCAGAACCTCACCTACTTCTTCGCCGGCCTCAAGATCGCGACCTCGTTCATCTGGATGATCACGGTCGCGCTCAAGACCGACATGGGCGTGGCCTGGCACCGCTTCCTGGCGTTCCCGAACATCTGGTTCAAGCGCAACGCGGACGGCGCCACCTCGCTCGGCGCGCTCCTGCCGATGACCTCCGGCGGCAAGCCGATCGACTTCACCGACCCCGGCGACGACGACGTCTTCGGCGTCTCCCAGGTCGAGCAGTTCTCGTGGAAGGGCCTGCTGGACTTCTCCACCTGCACCGAGTGCGGCCGCTGCCAGTCGCAGTGCCCCGCCTGGAACACCGGCAAGCCGCTCTCCCCCAAGCTCCTCATCATGTCCCTGCGGGACCACGCCCACGCCAAGGCCCCCTACCTGCTGGCCGGCGGCGGCAAGACGATGGAGGGCGAGGAGAAGGCGAGCGAGGACCAGCTCAAGGACGTCCCCGCGGCCGCTCTCGCGGAGGCCGAACGCCCGCTGATCGGCACCGCCGAGGAGAACGGCGTCATCGACCCCGACGTCCTGTGGTCCTGCACCACCTGCGGCGCCTGCGTCGAGCAGTGCCCGGTGGACATCGAACACGTCGACCACATCGTCGACATGCGCCGCTACCAGGTGATGATCGAGTCCGCGTTCCCGTCCGAGGCGGGCACGATGCTCAAGAACCTGGAGAAGAAGGGCAACCCCTGGGGCCTGGCCAAGAAGCAGCGCCTGGAGTGGCTGAAGGAAGTCGACTTCGAGGTGCCGGTCGTCGGCCAGGACATCGAGGACCTGACCGAGGTCGAGTACCTGTACTGGGTCGGCTGCGCCGGCGCCCTGGAGGACCGCGCCAAGAAGACGACCAAGGCCTTCGCCGAGCTGCTGCACATCGCGGGCGTCAAGTTCGCGATCATGGGCGGCGACGAGAAGTGCACCGGCGACTCCGCCCGCCGCCTCGGCAACGAGCCCCTGTTCCAGGAGCTCGGCATGGAGAACGTCATGGCGCTGAACATGGCGTTCGGCGAGGAGCTGGACGACGACGGCAAGGTCGTGCCGGAGTCCGCCAAGCCCAAGTCGGCGAAGAAGATCGTCGCCACCTGCCCGCACTGCCTCAACACCATCGGCAACGAGTACCCGCAGCTCGGCGGCGACTACGAGGTCATCCACCACACCCAGCTGCTCCAGCACCTGGTGGACGAGGGCAAGCTCATCCCGGTCACCCCGGTCGAGGGCATCATCACCTACCACGACCCGTGCTACCTGGGCCGGCACAACAAGATCTACACCCCGCCGCGCGACATCATCGCCAGCGTCCCGGGTCTGCGGAACGAGGAGATGCACCGCCACAAGGAGCGCGGCTTCTGCTGCGGCGCCGGCGGCGCGCGGATGTGGATGGAGGAGCGGATCGGCAAGCGCATCAACAACGAGCGCGTCGACGAAGCCCTCTCCCTCAACCCCGACATCGTCTCGACGGCCTGCCCGTTCTGCCTCGTCATGCTGACCGACTCGGTCAACGGCAAGAAGAACGAGGGCAAGGCCAAGGAGTCCATCCAGGTCGTGGACGTCTCCCAGCTGCTGCTGGAGTCGGTCAAGACCCCGGTCGACGACGAGCCCCCCGCGGGCGAGGCGCAGGCCGAGAGCGAGCCGGAGCCGCAGCCGGTCGAGTAACCCGAACGGCCGTACCGTCGCCCCCGTGTCCCGGCCGGACGCGGGGGCGACGCCGTTCCCCGGCCCCCCAACCGCTCCCGCGCCTCGCCCGGGGAGGACGCGCCTGGGACATCCCCCTAGGTCGGGCCCCTGAACAACCACTGAATCCAGCACCGTTGCTCCCCTTAGGGGATGTCACAGCTCGGCAGCAAAGCCGTGCGCGAACGGCGGCCCCGGCACGTGATTCGGCGGGACCAGGTACGTTCGAAGGCGTGGCTGGATTCAGGATCGGACGCGGCGGCCGGGACAACCGTGCCCCGCAAACGCGACCGCAACACCCTCCGTACGGGCAGCAGGCGCCCCAGGGACCGTCGCGGCCCTCGGGCCCGTCGGGCCCCTCAGGACCGTCGGGTCCCTCGGGGCCGTCGTACGGCTACCCGTCTGCCCAGCAGCCGTACCCGCCGCAGCGACCGCAGTACGGCGGTCCGGGCGCGGGCGGCGGCCAGTGGCCGCAGGCGAACGGCGGCGGCTACGGCGGGCGCAACGGCGACGAGCCGGAGTACTTCGGCGGCGACGCCCCCTACGGGGCGCCCGGCGGTCCCGGCGCAGGCGCTCAGGGGGGCGTCCCGCACGACCCGTACGCCGCGAACAACCCGGGCCACACCCAGGCCTTCTCGATCGACGAGCACAGCCAGTACGACCAGTACAACCAGGGCGGGACGTACCACGCCGGCTCGGCCCCGGCCCGCCCCGTCGGTCCGCGCCTGCACTGGAAGGAACTGATCAAGGGCATCGTCCTCACCCCCAAGCAGACCTTTCTGCAGATGCGGGACTACACGATGTGGGGCCCCGCCCTCGTCGTCACGTTCCTCTACGGACTGCTCGCCGTGTTCGGCTTCGACGGTGCACGCGCGGACGCGATCAACGCGACCCTCTCCAACGCCATCCCGATCGTCCTGACGACGGCCGTCGCGATGGTGCTGAGCTCCTTCATCCTCGGCGTGGTCACCCACACCCTGGCCCGGCAGCTCGGCGGAGACGGCGCCTGGCAGCCCACGGTCGGCCTCTCCATGCTGATCATGTCCCTCACGGACGCGCCGCGCCTCGTCTTCGCGATGTTCTTCGGCGGCGACGCCTCGTTCGTCCAGCTGCTGGGCTGGGCGACATGGGTGGCGGCCGGCGCCCTCCTCACCCTGATGGTCAGCCGCTCCCACGACCTGCCGTGGCCGAAGGCGCTGGGCGCGTCGTCGATCCAGCTGATCGCCCTGCTGTCGATCGTGAAGCTGGGCACGTTCTAGCAGCAGAGGGCCGGTCGGCCCGTCAGCAGACAGACACCCGAGAGGGCCCCCGAGGACGACCGCACCCGGGGGCCCTCCCGCATGCCGAGGGCAACGTCCGATGGAGCCGGGCAGCCCCCACCGAGACCCGGGCATCACCAGCCGAGGGCTCGGGCCTCGTGGTCGCGAGCCGGCCGGCTCAGGGCCGTGAACGGTCCGCGCATTCCCACGGGCTCCCGAGTTCAGGTCACTTCACTAGCTGACACTCACCGGCGGGGCACCACCGGGACGAGTCGACGCCCTCGCGGGCAATCCGATGCCGGATGCCTCGTACCCGCAGGTCAGAGGGCTTCCCTGGAGGGAGTGACCGTCTGCCCCGGCCCACGTACCACCGGCAGAACACTCCAGGGGAAGTTGATCCAGTCGTCGGTCCGCTTCCACACGTACTCGCACTTCACGAGCGACTGCGACTTCTCGTAGACGACGGCGCTGCGCACCTCGGCGACGGCGTCCAGACAGAAGTCGCGCACCAGCTTCAGCGTCTTGCCCGTGTCGGCGACGTCGTCCGTGATGAGGACCTTCTTGTCGGAGAAGTCGATCACGTCGGGGACGGGCGCGAGCATGACGGGCATGTCCAGCGTCGTCCCGACGCCGGTATAGAACTCCACGTTGACCAGGTGGATGTTCTTGCAGTCGAGGGCGTAGGCGAGCCCGCCGGCGACGAAGACGCCGCCGCGGGCGATGCTGAGGATGACATCGGGGACGTACCCGTCGTCGGCGACGGCCTGCGCGAGCTCGCGGACGGCCGTCCCGAACTGCTCGTACGTGAGATTCTCCCGCGCCGGCTCAAGGTCTCCGGCGCCCGTGCCGTCCATGCCGCCGTCGCCCACGCCGCTGGTCACACCTGGGTCCGGTGGAAGTTCATGAAGGACCGCGAGGCCGTCGGACCGCGCTGCCCCTGGTACCGGGATCCGTACCGCTCACTGCCGTACGGCGACTCGGCGGGCGAGGTCAGCCGGAACATGCACAGCTGGCCGATCTTCATCCCGGGCCAGAGCTTGATCGGCAGGGTGGCGAGGTTGGACAGTTCGAGCGTCACGTGCCCGGAGAACCCGGGGTCGATGAACCCGGCGGTGGAGTGGGTGACCAGTCCGAGCCGCCCGAGCGAGCTCTTGCCCTCCAGCCGGGAGGCGAGGTCGTCGGGAAGCGAGATGACCTCGTACGTGGAGGCGAGGACGAACTCCCCGGGGTGAAGGATGAACGGCTCGTCGCCCTCGGGCTCCACGAGCCGGGTCAGGTCGACCTGCTCGGTGGAGGGGTCGATGTGCGGGTACCGGTGGTTCTCGAACACCCGGAAGTACCGGTCGAGCCGGACATCGATGCTCGACGGCTGCACCATGGATTCGTCGTAGGGATCGATCCGTACGCGTCCGGAGTCGATCTCGGCCCGGATGTCCTTGTCTGAGAGAAGCACGTCCCGAGGATACGCAAGGCGCGCGGAGCCACCACCATCGGACGACTCCACGCGCCGAACCGCAAGTGCGTCGGTCCCCTGCCACGGCGACCGCCGCCTGACGGCTACTGCTCTCTCACGTACCTCACGTACCTCACACGTCTCTCGCGTCCCTCCTCGTACCCGACTACCGCTCCCCCGCGGCCACCGCTTCCTCGCGGTGATGCCGGTCGAGAGCCACCGGTACGGCGTTGCGCAACCGTGCGCAACGAGGACACCGGACGAGTCGCCCGGGACCGAGCCGCAAGGCCTGCTGCATCGGGAACGAAGCGGTGCTGAACACGTGCCCATCGGCACAACGGACGACGGTGCGCTCCATCA
Organism: Streptomyces sp. LUP30; assembly: GCF_001746365.1. Lineage (GTDB taxonomy): Bacteria > Actinomycetota > Actinomycetes > Streptomycetales > Streptomycetaceae > Streptomyces. Next base: position 66,723 of record NZ_MJAJ01000007.1, on the reverse strand, counting down.
AGTCCTGTAGTCCCTTCCCCAAGAGCCGCGTCCGGCTGCTGCTCGCCGGACGCTGAAAGCCACATTACGGGACGAACAGGACGACCTCACAGACGGCACTCCGACCCCGCCCGGCCCCACTTCCACCGCACCACCGTACGCCCCAACTCCAGCCTCATGTAGCCGGATCCCTCCTCTTGAAACGCACACAGGTCTCAGGGCTTCAGCGCCCGAGGCCTGGCATGAGGTAGAGTGACGGAGCGTTCCGACACCGGTCCTGACCGGCGTCTTACGCGGGTGTAGTTTAATGGTAGAACATCAGCTTCCCAAGCTGAGAGCGCGAGTTCGATTCTCGTCACCCGCTCCATATAGAGCCCCCAGGTCGATGACCCGGGGGTTCTTTGTTGTCTGGACGGGCTGACGGGGCGCGCACCACATCCGCACCACAAGGGCGCGACTGGCTGCCCGTGGGCTTCTCGTCGTGGTGCGCGGGGTCGGGATCCTTGCCCTTGTGGTGCTTCGCACGCTCGGCGCGAACCAGGTCGTCGAGGCCGGCCGCGAGGTCGTTGACGGCAGTGGCTGACGGCAATCGCTCCTGAGGAGCTGACGCAGGATCGATGGGAAGGCGCCTGGTGAATCACGGGATCCATCTGGAGCGGAGCTGAGTACTCGTACTCATGTGCCGCCTTACGCGCGTAGGCAGGGTGGCGAGTATGGACTTACCCGTTGCCCCTCCAGCCTTCGATGCCACCACCGGCTCCCGGCGGCGGCGCCGCGTGGACCGGGGTGCCGACATCGCCGCCGGGTGCGGTCTCGTGCTCCTGGAGCTGATCGCCTTGGCGGTGATCTTCGGACTCTGGTTCCTGTCGGGTTTCGATCTCGACCCGGAGAAGACCGTCACGACCGATCCCTTGTGGGGCTATCTGGTCGCCGCCGGCGGAGTCGGAGTCCTCGCCATCGCGGCGGCCGTGACAGCCGCATGGGTCGACGCCGTCGTGACGGTTGCCACCCAGGCCGTAATGGCCACCTTGATCCTCATGATCTTCTTAGGTGGGGGTGAGGTCCAGTCTCACCAGGACCGGTTGTGCCACGACGTGCCGTCAGCGGCCGGTTGCATGCTCCGCGCACACTGCCCACCAGCTGTCGCCGCCGGCATCCGTGACGAGAACGCTCCATGCGGCGGGGTGGGGGCATGGTGCGGCCCAGGCGCACTCGCCCCGCGCGGATGCAGTTTCGCGCTGGTGGTAACTCGCCGCCCACGAACACATTCGCCGAAGCTTCATGCCTCACAGTGACGCAAAGGCTCGTCCTGCACGGCCTCTTCTAGCGAGTGGCCCGCAACTCCATCCCCTCGAAGGCACGTACGCCCTCGGCCTCGGGCCACAGCGTGTGGGAGGTCGCATACGAGCCTGTTCCAGCCGGCGTCGACGGCCTTCGGGCCGCCCGGAAGGCCCGGGCGCAGGCCCAGGCCCAGGCCCAGGCCCGGGCGCAGCCCCAGGCCCAGCGCACGCTCGTGGGCTACCCGTGCTCACCGTGGTGGAACACCGCCCGTACGGAAAAACCGCCCTCGTTGGTCTTGCCGTAGGTGAACTCGCCCTGCACTGAGGCTACTTGGGCGGCCAGGCCGGTGAGGCCGTGCCCGCCGTGCGGTAGCGGCGGCACAGCGACGCGAGGGGCCTCGTTGCGCACCATCACGACCAGCCGCTCCGACGAACCGTCCTGAGCAGCCGACTCGATCGTCACCTCGATCCGCGCGCCCGGCGCGTAGCGCACCGCGTTCGTCAGGGCCTCCTGCACAACACGGTAGGCGGCGCTCTGGATGTCGGCGGGCCAGCGGTCGGGCTCTTTCACGGCTATCCGGGCTGTGTCGAACAGGTCGGCGCGGGCCAGGAGATGTGCGATCTGTCGCAGGCTGCCCATGCGCGGATCGTCTTCCGGGGGGCGCAGCATCCCGGTGACGGCCCGCATCTCGTCGAGCGCCCGGCGACTGAGTGAATGGATGGCGGCGGCGTCCTCGGCGACAGCCAGGTCCTGTGTGCGGGAACCGAGGGCCTCCGCTCGCAAGGCGATCAGGCTCGCCGCGTGGCCGATGGAGTCGTGGAGCGTACGGGCCAGCGCGGACCGTTCCTCCATGGAGGCCAGGCGCCGGGTGAGACGCAGTTCCTCGGACCGGCTCCGTCTGAGCGCGATGTAGCTGCTGACGAGCGCCTTGTGGGTGCGGAACTGGAGGCCGATCGCTGTCGGCGCGGCCGAGGCTGCGGCAGCGTGGACGATGCAGATGACCCAGTCGTTGGGCGTGCCGGGCGTTCCACGCCCGGGCAGTAGGGACTGCGCGACGGCGACGGTCGTGACCGCCGCGGTGCAGGCGCCGGCGATCCGCAGTGAGTACCGCCGCCCGATGTGGAAGAGGGCGATGATCGGAGCAAGCACGATGTCGCCGTCGGCCATGCCCACGAGGGCGAGCGCGAGGACGGTCAGCGGGTAGCGGCGGCGCATCACCAGGGCGAGGACCGTGACGACGGACACGGCAAGCTGGTGCGGATGCCAGCCAGGTGCGTGGGCATGCCACTGCAACAGGTCGGCCCCCGCGAGGAGCAGCACCCCGGCGTCGGCGGCCCGCTCCCTGGTGAACCTCCTGCCTGTCGTGCCGATCACGCCGGCATGTTGAGCAGCCCGAGCCTTTCCGCGGTCAAGGCGGCTCGTACCCGGTTCTTCGTGCCGAGCTTGGCCAGGACCGCGCTGACATGCGTCTTGACGGTCTCTGGACTCAGGACGAGGCAGTCGGCGATCTCACGGTTGGTGAGGCCGCTGCCCAGGAGTTCGAGGACTTCGCGCTCGCGCTGCGTGAACCGTCCGGCACGGTCGCGGGCTTCGGCGTCCCTGACGGAGCGAGTCGCGAACTGGCGGTAGCCGTCGATGACGGTCGGCGCGACGGGACGGGACACGGCGCCGACTCCGGCGGCTGCCTCTCGGACGGCGTCGGCGAGTTCGGCGGCGGTCGCGTCCTTCAGCAGATAGCCGATGGCGCCCTCCGCGAAGGCCCGCAACACGTCCGAGTCGGCCGCGAACCGCGTCATCATGACGACGGCCGGTGGATCGGCCAGCCTCCTGAGGCGGCGCAGCACCGCGATGCCGTCCACCTGAGGCATCCGCAGATCGAGCAGGACGACGTCCACCCTGCTGTCCCGAGCAAGCCGTTCCGCCTCACGTCCGGAACAGTCGCCCACCACGCGCAGATCGGAACATTCGGGACGCTGAAGCATCGCGCGTAGAGCGGACCGTACCAATGACTCGTCGTCAACTATCAGCACGCTGGTCATGACTCCCCCATTGCTGCCAGTGGCTCTCCCCGTGCACCCGGTGGTCAGCCGGGTGGTGTGACTCAAGAGCTGGCCGTGACTTGAGGATACGCGTGCGCCTTCCCCCGGCTGGGGGAGAAGGACGCGAAAAAACTGGCCAGATCAGGGGATGGGAACAGGTGTGCCATCGACGCAAGCATGATCCCTGCATGCAAGCGCGTACGAAATCGTACGAAACGCAATAGTTGAGCATCGTCGATGTGAACTGCCTTGCTCGATCTGACCAGATCCGAAGGGAAAGCCTTGTGAGAGGTAAGAAGTTCATAGCGGGCACCGTGTCCGTCGGCGTGATCGCCGCGGCAGCCAGCGGTCTGATGGCATCGACGGCGTCCGCGTCGTCTCTTCCCGAGCAGAAGACCGCGGCCGACGAGTCGGTGCAGCGCGCGACCGTTCTCGACGGCGGCGCCAACCCGCAGTTCCTGCACGCCATTGCCAACGACATCGTCGCCGGCGTGACCGGAGCCGTCGGCGCGAAGGCCGTGGAGTCGGCTGTGAAGGTCACGACCCGGCTCCGGTCGTCCTCCAGCGAGTCGTCTTCGTCGTCCGAATCGTCCTCTTCATCCAGCGGCGGCCCGGTGACGAGCCCTGCCTCACTGCACGGCATCATCCCGGACGACGCACAGTTCGACGCGAACTGAGCTCCGACGGTGAAGTGACCGGCCGGAGTTGACCCCGGCCACGGCCGCCCGGCGCGCCGCACCAGACGCGCCGGGCGGCGCCCGACCGACACATGGGGGATGCATTCCCGGATGGCAGCGCACACGAAATCCCTTGACGGGACGGACCTCGGCGCATCAAGTCCTGACTCATCGCATGACCTGACGGCAGCCGACACCTCGAACGACGGCGAGTCCCTGCCCCACCACCCTCCCGCAACGGCCCGCGTCCCTGTTCCCGTACGGGTCCGGCTCTGCGTGGTCCTCGGCATGCTGCCCGTGCTCGTCTTCACGGCGGCGTGTCTGGTGTACAACGCCCCGCAGTCACCGGCGTCCGTGCGGTTGATCGGACCTGCCCGCCAGGTTCTCGAACCGTACTTCTGGCAGGACTGGCAGCTCTTCGGCCCCACACCCGGCACCAGCAACGACCTGGTCTACCTGCGGGCCCGGATCCAGTACGGAGGAAAGGTGGTCGAGACGGCCCCGGTCGAGGTCGAGAAGGCGATCGACGAGGCCCCCCGCGGCTTCCGCATCAATCCCACGAAGCTGCCCGGCATCATGCTCGCCTTCGACCAGACCAGCAGTCACTACGCGAGTACGGCCACCCGGATCAAGGAGCTTCCCGCGGCACAGCGCAAGGCCGCCCAGGCTGCCTTGGACAAGCGGTACAAGGCGGACTTCGAGGAGATGCAGCGGTTCTTCTCGGCCCGTGCGCACTCGTTGTACCCGGGGGCGCGCATACTCGCCGTGCAGGCGACCTACAAGACGCAACCGATCGTCCCGTTCTCGGAGCGGTACGAGAGTCCGCGTCCGAAGGAGAAGGTCAAGGGACTTCTGCAGACGTCATGGATGCCCTACGTACCGGGAGTGGCCCAGTGACCGGGCGTCCATCTCGCGCAACGCGCGCCTGCAAAGCGACAGGCGCTTTCCTGCTCGCCCGACTGGACGGGTTCGCGCTGCGGACGGCACGCCGGGAGCGGCGCCTCATCGGTCTCTCCCTGATGCGGCTGGTCATCGGCTTCGCGACCATCCTGTACTGCCTCGCCGACTACTCCAACCGCCAGTTCCTGTGGGGCCCGCACGCCTACAACAGCCCTTCCACGGCGTCCGCCCAGATCCCGGGCGGCGGCTTCTCGCTGTACCTGCTCAGTGACTCGCGGGCGTGGTTCGAACTCCTCTTCCACGCGACGATCCTGGTCTCCGCCGCCTTCATGATTTTCGGCGGCCGCGTGCTCACGGTCGTACAGGCGGTGCTGATGTGGTCACTGCACTACCGCAACCAGGACCTTCTGGAAGGCGGCGACAACCTCGCCCAGATCCTCGTGATCTTCCTGGCCTTCACCGTCTCCAACGCCTACTTCGCCCCCGGTGCCGGGAAACGGCGTGAAAAGCTCCTCGCCCCCGACCGGACGCCGGCCGTTTCCACCGTGCTGCACAACCTCGCCACGTATCTCATCGTCTTCCAGACCGCCGTCCTGTACTTCGCGGCCGGCTACTGGAAGATCTTCGGCAAGGTATGGCAGGACGGGGTCGCGATGTACTACGTCAGCCGCGAGACCGAGTTCCACATGTCGGCCAGGTTCGCCCACCTCATGGGCAACGCCTACCTGGGCACGGCAGTCTCCTACGCGACGATCGCCGTCGAGCTGGCCTTCCCGTTCGCCCTGCTGTCGTCGCGGGCCTGGCTGCGCAAGGCCAACACCCTCGCGCTGGAGGCGATGCATCTGGGCATCGCGGCCTTCATGGGCCTCGTCTGCTTCGGGCTGCTGATGATCGGCGCGGACTGTGTCTGCCTGCGTGACGAGGACTACCGGTCGCTGTGGCGAAGCGTGCGGGCAGGCCGTGCCCGGACGGCAGCGAATCGGCCGGGGGAGGCGGGGCGCCGGCGCGTATTCCTGACAGGCGGCTCCGCACCCCGGTTGCCGGGTACAACTCTTCGGAAGGGAGCCCACGATCATGTCTGAGCCTCTGGTCGTCCACGACGGCGCCTGTGGCTTCTGCCGCGCCACGGTGCCGCGCCTCGCGCGTACCCGCCGTCTGCGTCCCACCGGACGCTGCTTGAAGTATCAGGCCGTGGATCCGGCCTTGTACGGGTTGAACCCCGGGCCGTGGGAGCACACGTGCGCGATCTGACGCCCGAGCCGCAGCTGCCGGCGCAACTGCCGGAAGCACAAGCTCTGTCGCGGTTCCTCACCGCGGGCCCGGACGAGTGGCCCCGCCTCGCACCGCGCGTGACGGAAGAGGTCGGGACGGACACTCTGGAGCGGATCGTCCGCGCCACCACCGCCCGCATCGGAGAGCTCCTCACCGTGACAGACAGTCCCGACGGGCTGATCATTTCCGGGAGCAACGGCCAGGTACGCGCCTGGGCCCAAACGGCACCCGACGGCGAACTCACGGCGCTGCGCATCGAAGGCGCCCGCTACACCCCGCCCCGGCGCCGCCGGCGTCTGCCCGCGCCCCTGGCCTGGTGGGGGTATCTGACCCTGGTCACCCTCTGGAACGTCCTGACCGTCTGGACGGCCACGGACCGCACCGCCTGGCTCGGCGACATGGGGAGCCTGGCCGCCTTCTACGTGCTCGTCGAAGGAGCCGGCGCGCCGGCGCAGCAACCCCGGCTGCTGCGCCGCACAGTCGAAGCAGCCGCCGTGGCAGCCGTCGCCTCCGCATGCCGGCTGCCCGGTCTGCCGACAGGGCATGGCATCCTGCGCCTCGTCGGCGGCGTCGCCCTCCTGGCGGGAGCCGTGTGGCTGGTCGCCGCCGCCCGGCGGCACCGCTGGAAGGCACCGCTGTCCCAGCCGCTGGCATTCCCGCTGGAGGGCTCGTGGTACGTCGTGCAGGGTGGCGGCCGCATACTGAACCACCATGCTCGGGTACCGGAGCAGCGCGGCGCCCTCGACCTGGTAGCGCTCGGCTCCCGAGGCACCCGCACTCGGCCGGGCAGTGACCTGCCCGCATACGCCGCCTACGGTCGCCCCGTCCGCTCTCCCTGCGACGGCCGCGTGATCTCCGCCGCCGACACGGTCCAGGACCAGCAGCCGGGTGAAATCCGCTACCAGCCGCCCTACGGCAACCACGTGTTCCTCGACACCGGCCGGGAGATCGTCAAACTGGCGCATCTGCGCCCCGGCTCGGTGACGGTGGCCAAGGGCGACATCGTCCGCGCGGGCCAACTCCTCGGCGAGGTCGGCAACACCGGGAACACCACCGAGCCGCACCTGCACATCCACGCCGAACGCGACGGCATCGGGCTGGACCTGGAGTTCACCGGAGTGCCCGGGCGACTGCACCGCGGGCGAACGATCCGCGCCTGAAGCAAGACGCACCCTCCGACACCCCGCGATACGCAACACCACCCCTCCCCCGAAAAAAACGCCCACCTGGCCCTCTCGAAGGAGGCCTGCGCTCCCGTGCGCCCTCTTCCCGTACGCCGCGCTTTCGCCATCGCGGCCGCCGTGGCCGCAACGGCCGCCGTCCTCGCGCCCACAGCCCGCGCCGCCGAGCCGCCCAGTCCCGTATCCCTGTCGACCGACCACCCCCACCACGCCACCCTCGGGACCGACGCCGGCCGGATCCCCGCAACCACACCTCTCACCGCCCGCCTCTACCTCGGCACCCGCGACCCGGACGGTCTGGACGCCTTCCTCACTGCCGTGACCACCCCCTCCAGCCCCCACTACCGGCACTTCCTCACGCCGCCCCAGTACGACAGACGCTTCGGCATGACCCCCGCTGCACGGCACAGAATCCGGCAGTGGCTCACCAGCGCACACCTACGCGTCATCGCGAACGCCCCGCACTATCTCCAAATAGCAGGCACAGAAGCGGAGTTCGCGGGGGCTCTGGGCACCGACATCCACCGCTACGACACCCCGGGCGGGACCGTCCAGGCGCCCACCGGGGACCTACGCCTTCCCCCCTCTCTGGCCCAGGACGTGAGGGGTGTCGAGGGCTTCTCCTTCGACGTGCCGGCCGCCGCCCGGCCCCTGGGCCACCCCGAGCCGTATTCCGTCGATCAACAGGCCTCCTGCTCCTCGTACTTCGGCGAACGTCCCGCCACCACCCTCCCGAAGACATACGGGAGAACGCAGACCTACGCCCCCTGCCCCTACACCCCGCCCCTCCTGCGCGGCGCCTACGGCGTGACCGCCTCAGGAGCCACGGGCAAGGGCCGCACCGTCGCCATCGTGGGCGCCTACGGCAGCCCCACGGCCGAACAGGACGCGAACACCTACGCCACGGCCACCGGCGACCATCCCTTCCGGCCCGGCCAGTACCGCGAGCGCGTCACCCCGTCCGACTGGAACATCACCAAAGCATGTGCGCCACCCGCGAGTTGGGCAGGGGAACAGGCACTCGACGTGGAAATGGCCCACGGCTACGCACCGGAAGCGGACATCCTCTACGTCGGCGCCGACTCCTGCCTGGACGCGGACCTCATGGACGCCGAGTCGTACATCATCGACCACCACGCCGCCGACGCGATATCGAACTCGTGGGCCGAGGTCATCCACACCAGTCGGCCACACCTCACGCCCGACCTCCTCAGAGCCTGGAACATGCTGTTCCGCCAGGCGGCAGCCGAGGGCATCGGCGTGTACTTCGCCGCCGGCGACTGCGGCGACCAGTCCCCCGACGCCACCCTTGGCGGCCTCAACTGCGACCCGAACACCACCCGGGCACAGGCCGACTTCCCCAGCGGCTCACCGTGGGTGACCTCTGTCGGCGGCACGACACTGGCCACCGCCAAGGACGGCAGCTACGCCTGGGAGACCAGCATGGGCGACAACCTCTCCATCCTCTCCCCGCAGGGCACCGAGTGGGAGCCCATGCCCGGCCTGTTCACCTTCGGCAGCGGCGGCGGCCCCAGCGACTTCCGCCGGCCCTGGTACCAGCGCGGCGCCGTCCCCGACTCGCTCGCCCACGGTCACCGCGTCACACCGGACATCTCGATGGAGGGGGACGGCGCGCTCCCTGTCCTGATCGGCTACACCGTCTCCGGGCGGTACGAAACGGTCGGCTACGGCGGCACCTCCGCCGCCGCCCCGGCCTTCGCCGCCCTCCAGGCGGACGCCGAGCAGCTGTCCGGCCACAGCCTGGGCTTCGCCAATCCCTTGCTGTACGCGATGCGAAACGCCGGAGTCTTCCGCGACATCCGGGACCCGGCCCGGCCGACCGCCGTCGTCCGCGACATGGGCCCGGACGCCGGAACGTATCGCTACCTCCTTTACACCCTCGGCCACGACTACGGCCTCAAGGCCACCAAGGGCTACGACATGTCCTCCGGTCTGGGCTCGCCCGCCCCGTCGTACCTGGACTGGTTCCGGCGCCGGGGCGGCTGGAGGGTGAATCGCTGATCGGTGGGGCTCTCGCTCCTCCCGGTCCCTGCCCCCGCCCCGGAAGGGCCGGCTCAGGAGGGTTTCCTCCCAGGCCGGCCCTTCCGGGTCTCAGCCGCCGTGCCGCATGCGTGCCACCGCGCCCGCTCCACCGCCCTGGGCGACCCGCCCGCGCATCCCCTGCACGAACGCGGCGTATCCCTTCCCGGACGGGCCATCCCGCTTTCCGTCCCCGCGCCACCCCACCGACACAGTGGGCCGGCGATGACGCAGTGTCAGTTCGAGCCCGGCTGTGACGTCGAGCCGCGGACCACGAGGCTGGTGGGGACGATGCACGAGGGAGCGGCCTTCGGCGATCCGCGCACGTGGTCCAGCAGCAGACGCGCCGCCGCCTCGCCCATCTCCCGCACCGGCCGCCGGACGGTCGTCAGGGCCGGATAGGTGTACGACGCCGTCTCGAGGTCGTCGAAGCCCACCACTGCGACATCCTGCGGCACCCACAGACCGGCCTCGTGCAGTGCGGCCAGCACGCCGGCCGCCGAGGGGTCGCTGTGTGCGAAGACCGAGTCGAACTCCACGCCCTCCGCGCGAGCCCGCCCCACCGCGCCACGGCCGCGCTCGAAGTCGGAGTCGGTGTCGGTGTCGGTGTCGGAGTCGGTGTCGGAGTCGGAGTCGCCGGGGACGATGCTGCGTCGGCCGATCTCGATCCCGGCTTCGGCGTAGACATCGACGAAGCCGCCCAGCCGCTCCCGCGTACTGCCGAACCTCTCGGGGCCCGTCACCACCAGGGGACGACGGCGCCCGAGCTCCAGCAGGTGCCGGGCGGCCTGCGCGCCCCCCTCCCGGTCGGTGGTGGCCACGTAGGGGAATCCCGGCCGCTGGAAGCGATCGTCGATCAGCACGACCGGCAGCCCCGCTTCGTGCAGCTCCGCGATGTATCCCATGGCGTCCTCGGGCTCTGTCACCAGCAGACCGTCGAACGACTTGGCAGCGACCTGCAGACCGAGCCTGCGCAGTGACTCCTCATCACGGTTCCAGGTCAGCATGCGCAGTCCGAAGCCCTCGGTCTCCAGCGTTTCGACGACCGCCCGCACGACGCCGGGCCAGGCCCTGGCCCTGTCCGGGACCAGCATGCCGATCATCTGTGTGGTGCCGCGTGCGAGCCCGACCGCTCCGGCGCTCGGCACATAGCCCAGCTCCGCTATCGCCTTGCGGACCTTCAGGACGGTGTTCTCGTTGATCTCGCCTTTGCCGTTCAGCACTCGCGAGACCGTCGTCTTGCTGACGCCGGCCCGTGCGGCCACGTCGGCGATGGTGACTCCCATGCCACCTCCTCTCACTCCACACACAGGCGGATGACGTTCTCCCGCACCGAAGTGCCGAGGTGCGGAGATCGGTGGAACCGGAACCGGAGGCGACACCGGTACCGGAACCGGTTCCGGAACCGGTACCGGTACCAGTTCCGGAACCGGTTCCGGTACCGGTTCCGGCAGTGAAGCACCGAGAGGAGGGGCCGTCAACGCACCGGAAACCACTCGTGCACGGGGAAGTGCGAGGCAGTCGTCAGCCGTCCTCGGGAGCGGGGAGTTCGCCGGAGCCGCGGGCGACGTAGCGCGTGGCCAGCACGCGGTGACGGGCGGGGCCGGCCTCGCCCCCGAGCCGGTCGAACAGCAGGCCCGCAGCCTCCCGGCCGATGGCCCGGTGATCCTGGGCGATCACCGAGATGCCCGGCTCCAGCAGGTCGGCCAGGGGCAGGTCGTCGAAGCCGATCAGCGCCACGCGACGCTGCAGCCCAAGCGCCTGCAGGGCCATACGGGCCCCGACGGTCAGGAGATTCTGGCCCGAGACGAATGCCGTCGGCGCGTGGGGCAGGGCCAGGAGTCCACGGGTGGCCTCCTGGGCGGCCTCCGCACCGTGCAGGCCGCGCCTCACGAGCGAAGGGTGCAGGACGCAGCCCGCCTCGGCCAGCCCCTCCACGAACCCGGCATGGCGCTCTTCGGCAGTCCAGATCGAGCGGAGGTCCCCGAGGAAGGCGATGCGCCGGTGACCGGCCTCGTTCAGCCTTTTCACCGCCGCCCGCACTCCCGCGCGGTTGTCCACGGTCACGGTGTCCACCTGCGGCGCCGCGGTGCGGCGGTCCACGCACACGACGGGTGTCCCGGCGCGGCGGGCCGCGTCGAGGTCGGTGTCGTTCCGACCCGTGGGCACCACGATGAGGCCGTCGACCCGGCGGGCGGCGAAAGTCCTCAGCAGGCCGCGCTCCCGGACCGGGTCCTCGTCGGTGGAACCGGCCAGAAGCAGCAGGCCGCGCTCGGCGGCGGCGTCCTCCACCGCGCGGTGCAGCGCGGCCGAGAAGGGGTTGGCCGCGTCCTCCAGGACCAGGCCGAGGGTGCTGGTGCGGCGGTCGGCCCGGCGCAGGCTGCTGGCCGTCAGATCCTGGCGGTAGCCGAGCGACTCGGCTGCGCGCTCCACCCGTTCCGCCAGGTCGGGCGTGACGGGTTTGCCGTTGACGACCCGCGAGACGGTGGCGATCCCGACCCCGGCCATGGTCGCGACATCGCGCATGGTGGCCTGCCGCCGACCTGTGTCATTCTGCTCGCTGGACAACGATTTCTCCCGGGATCAATGGCACCGCGCAGGCGCGCCCATCCTCGCATTCAGGAGTTTCCCGCACAGGGTCTGGACTTCGGCGGCACGTTGCCCGTACGTTCTGCGAAACGTTTCCAGACATGGGCTGAAGCACCCTGCCGGTGTCGTGCCGCCCCTCACAGCCGGGCTCGCCTGTGGCCTTGGACGAGGCCACGGCGCAGCCGCCGCCCGTACCCCCGACACGCGTAGCCGCCCCGCACCCGGCACGCGTCGAGCGTCACGCGTCAGTCCCCCAAGGCCGAGACGAAGCCCGCACGCCTGCAAGGAGCGCCATGTCCAGAACACTTCGTCTGCGCCGCGGACTCCTGGCCGCACTGGCCGCCCTGTCCGGGCTCGGCCTGGTCGCGGCGTCTCCCGCCGTGGCCGACACGCTCTACCACGAGCCGTACCGCCCCCAGTTCCACTTCACCCCGGCCCAGAACTGGATGAACGACCCCAACGGCCTCATCTACTACAAGGGCAAGTACCACCTGTTCTTCCAGTACAACCCGTCCGGCAACACCTGGGGCAACATGTCCTGGGGCCACGCCGTCAGCACCGACCTCGTCCACTGGAAGCAACTCCCGCTAGCCATCCCCCAGGACGACAGCGAGATGGTCTTCTCGGGCAGCGTGGTGCTGGACAGGAACAACACCACCGGCTTCGGGACCGCGAAGAACCCTCCGCTCGTCGCCGTCTACACCAGCGCGCAGAAAGCCTCCGGCAAGCAGCAGCAGGCCCTCGCCTACAGCACCGACGGCGGCACCACCTGGACCAAGTACGACGGCAACCCGGTGCTCGACATCGGCTCGGACGACTTCCGCGACCCCAAGGTCTTCTGGTACGCCCCCACGCAGAGCTGGCTGATGGCCGTCGCCCTCGCCGACCAGCACAAGATCTCCTTCTACAGCTCGTCCGACCTCAAGCACTGGACCCACCAGAGCGACTTCGGCCCGGCCGGCGCCACCGGCGGGGTGTGGGAGTGCCCGGACCTGTTCCCGCTCCCCGTCGACGGCGACACGAAGAAGACCAAGTGGGTGCTGGCCGTCAACCTCAATCCCGGCGGCATCGCGGGCGGCTCCGGCGCCCAGTACTTCGTCGGCGACTTCGACGGCGAGAAGTTCACCTCCGACGACTCCGGCGCCACGTACACCCCGCCGAGCGGCACCCTCACCCAGGACTTCGAGTCCGGCTCGTTCGGCGACTGGAAGGCCACCGGCGACGCCTTCGGAGGCGGACCGGTGACCGGGGCGGTGGACGGGCAGTCGGAGGTCACCGGCTTCGAGGGCACGGCATTCGCCGACAGCTTCCACGGCGGCGACGCCTCCACCGGCACCCTGACCTCGCCCGAGTTCACGGTGACCGGCAACTACATCAACTTCAAGGTCGGCGGCGGCAACCATCCCCACCAGCCCGGCTCCGCCCTGGGCGGGCAGCCGGCACCCACCGGTGAGACCCTCGCCGACTTCGAGGGCAGCACCTACGCCGGCCCCATCGGCGACTGGACCACCACCGGCGACGCCTTCGGCGCCGGACCGGCTCAGGGCACGCTCCCCGGCCAGCAGCAGGTCACCGGCTACCTCGGCAAGGGACTCGTCAACACTTTCCTCGACGGTGATGCCGGCACCGGCACGCTGACCTCCCCGGCCTTCACCATCGACAAGAGGTACCTGGACTTCCTCATCGGCGGCGGCGACCACCCCACAGGTTCCGACACTCCCACCGCGGTGGAGCTCGTCGTGGACGGCAAGGTGGTGCGCTCCGCCACCGGATCCAACGGCGAAGCACTGAACTGGGCCTCGTGGGACCTGTCCGACCTGCAGGGCAAGCAGGCCCAGATCAAGGCCGTGGACGCCGCCTCCGGCGGCTGGGGCCACCTGAACCTCGACCAGGTGGTCCTCTCCGACACGCAGGCGAAGCCTCTCTCCGTCGAGACCGGCGTCAACCTGCTGGTCGACGGCGAGGTCGTCCAGAGCGCCACCGGCGCCGACTCCGAGAACCTCGACTGGGCCTCCTTCAACACCATGGCCTACAAGGGCAAGAAGGTCCGGATCCAGATCGTGGACGCCAACCCCGGCGGCTGGGGACACGTCCTCGCCGATCAGTTCACCACTGCCGACAAGCCCGCCCTGAACACCACTCAGCGCGCCCACTGGCTCGACTACGGCGCCGACTTCTACGCCGCCAACACGTGGACCGACGCCCCCGGCGGCCGCCGCGTCATGACCGCCTGGATGAACAACTGGAACTACGGGCAGGCCATACCGACCTCCCCGTGGCGCAGCGCCGACACGTTCCCCCGCCGGCTCTCCCTGAAGACCGTGGACGGCAGGGTCCGGCTGATCCAGGAGCCGGTCGCTGAACTCACCGCCCTGCGCGGCGCCCGCACCCGGGTGCCCGGCACCCGCGTCTCGAACACCACCACTCCGCTCCAGGTGCAGGGCGGCAGCCTGGAACTCCAGGCCGACCTCACCCCGGGCACCGCCGGCCGCTCCGGTCTGGACGTCCGCAGCGGTGGCGGGCAGCACACCCGCATCGGCTACGACGCCGCCACCGGCGAGGTCTACCTCGATCGCACCGCTTCCGGCGCGACCGGCTTCGACCCCGCCTTCGCCGGCGTCCAGCGCGCTCCGCTCGAACTCGGCGGCGGCCGGCTGAGCCTGCACGTCCTCGTCGACGCCTCGTCCGTCGAGGTCTACGCCCAGAACGCGAGCGGCGAACAGGTCACCCTCACGGACCAGATCTTCCCCGACCCCTCCAGCACCGGCGTCGACGCCTTCGCCGAAGGCGGCACCGCCACCGTCGGCATACAGGCGTGGCAGCTGAGGTCCATCTGGCCGTGACCGGACCCGTACGGCGCTGAACGCGACGGACACCAGGACAGGCGCGTCGCCCGATCCCCGTCACGGCCTCCGACCGGCCCCGCCGGACGGGACGAAGAGGGCGGCACCCGGGGGTGCCGCCCTCTTCGTCCCGCCGTCTCGGTTCCCGTCCCGGTCGGCCTCGGAGGTTCGACGACGGGGCGGGGAGCGGCGCCGGACGCACAGGGACGTTTCCGCCCCTGCGGACCGGCTAGTGGTCGTTCTGGTAGTAGTGCGTGGTCACGTTGCCGTAGTCCGGGCCCAGCCAGACCGCGACGCTGATCGACGTGTTCTCGGGGAGGTCGTAGATGCCTCCCTGCGAAGCACGGGCCGTGGCGCATGCGCCCTCTCCGCCCGAGGCGGTGAGGGTGTAACGGATGTGATACGCGCCGCTCGGGTACTGGACGGCGACCTGGGCGCGGGGGGCGACTCCGTCGGCGTCCGTGTCGCAGACCGAGATGACGTCGCCGTACTCGGCGACGTAGACCGTGCCACCCGGGTTGGAGTCCGAGGTGGTCCACGTGTGGTCCCAGCCACCGCTGGGCGGATCGACAGTCGCCGACGCCGAGGTCGCGTTGGCGAGTGCCCCGCCGGCGAGAAGGACCGTCGCGGCCAGGGCCGCAATCTTGTGGCGCATCATGTACCCCCTGTGTGTACCCGCTCGGGCAGTCCGGCGAGCCGTGGTGACCCTACGTCAGGCGGTCATTCTTTTCGATCTTATTTTCGCCGCCCCGTCGCGGGCCGTCCCGTTCCGCCGTCCCACTCGTTTCCCGTGCTTTGCACGCGTCCGTCGGGCGTGCTTGGCTCGCCCGATGAACTTCCTGTTGACGGCGAGCGGCCTGCGCAACGAGACACTGCGGGATGCGCTGCGGGACATGCTGGGAAAGCCGTTCGGATCGGCGAACGTCGTGTACGTGCCCACGGCATCGGTCGCCGAGCCCGGGGACCACGGGTGGTTCGTCGCGCACATGAACCTGCTGCACGGCCTGGGCTGGCGGGAGTTCGACGTCCTGGAGCTGAACGGCCTGCCCCGGCAGATGGTGCTCGACCGGCTGCTCCACGCCGACGTCGTCTACGTCGAAGGCGGCAGCCACTACCACCTCGCGCGCAGCATCACCGGCAACGGCCTGGCCGACGGCTTCCTGGAGGCGCTGGAGAACCGGGTCTACGTGGGGGTCAGCGCCGGATCGATGATCTTCAGCCGCCATCTCACCGGACATTCCGCCGACGTCATCGGGGACGGCGCGGACCTCCACGTGCTCGGCGCGACGACCGTGGAGCCGCCGTTCGGCCTCTTCGACTGGTACCTCAAGCCCCACCTGTACTCGCCGGACTTCCCCGAGCGGGACGACGCCTGGGCCGATCGCATCGCTGCGCGGGCGGACTTCCCGATCTACTTCATCGACGACGAGACGGCCGTTCGTGTCAGGGACGGCGAGGTCGATGTCGTTTCCGAAGGCCGGTGGCGGTTCCATCCGTGACGCGACCGGCGGTGGCCGGAGGAGCGGGCCGGTGACGACGAGGGGATTGCCGGTCCGCGGGTCAGGCAGGGGCGCCGGCGTCCTGCGCGGAGGCCGTGAACGCCTCGGGGCCCTGCTCCGCCGCAGCCGGGTCCATCCACATGACCTGCCAGCCGTGACCGTCGAGGTCGAAGAAGCTGCGTGAGTACATGAAGCCGTGGTCCTCGGCGCCGTCCGCCTCGGTGCCGCCCGCCGCGAGTGCGGCGGCGCTGACGCTGTCGACCTCGTCACGGGACGACACGCTGAAGCAGTACAGCGCCAGCGTGTGCGTGGTGGGATCGGCCATGGGCAGTTTGGCGAACTGCGCGAACTTCTCACGGCTGAGCAGCATGACGAAGGCGTGCTCGCCGACCAGCATGCAGGCGGCGCTCTCGTCGGTGAAGTGCGGGTTGAAACCGAACCCGAGACCGGCGAAGAACGCCTTGCTGCGTTCGAGGTCCGTCACGGGAATGTTCAGGAACAGCATGCGGCCGGGGTGTGCGGGGTTCGTCATGGTGGGTCTCCAGTCGGCGTCTCGACAGTCGGCGTCTTGATGGCGTACGTCCTGTAGACCGGCGCCGCCGGCGGAACTCATCGGTGGATCTTCGCCGGCCGCCGACCCGCCGACGCGTCGGCGGGTCGGCGGGTCGGCGGGTCGGCGGGTCGGCGGGTCGGCGGGTCGGCGGGTCGGCGGGTCGAAGCGCTCGCGGGCGGGAGGCGGGGTGGCCTGCGAAAGTTTTCGGCTTGTGGCAACCCTTTGCGGGTGCTGTGACCACTAGGCAGCGGATCCGGCCGGTTCCGGTCGCCGGGTCCGCCTTTCGCTCGTGAACAGGTCGCAAGGAGAACGCCTCCCCATGAACAACCCCACGAACGGCGGGCGCCGCGGGCGTCACCGTCGTCGCTGGACCGCCACCGCCGTGCTGCTCGGCGCTCCTCTCGCCGTCGTGCCGTATCTCCTGTTCGCGCAGGAGGACTCGCAGGCCGCGACCGTCGACGGCAGCGCCTACTACCGGCTGGCCTCCGTGCGCAGCGGCAAGGTGCTGGACGTCGACGGCTTCTCCACCGCCGACGGCACCCGTATCCAGCAGTGGACCGACCAGAACACCGCCAACCAGCAGTGGAAGCTCAGGCCCGCCGGGAACGGCTACTACGAGCTGGTGAACCGCAACAGCGGCAAAGTGCTCGGCATAGCGGGCGGTTCGACCGCCCGGGCGGCTGCCGCCGTGCAGCAGACCGACAGCTCCTCCGCCTCCCAGGAGTGGCGGATCGACGAGGTGAGCGGATCCGGCGCCGTCACGTTCACCTCACGCAGGAGCGGCCAGGTCCTGGACGTCTCCGGAGGCTCCACGGCCGGGGGCGCGCCGATCATCCAGTATCCGGGCCACGGCGGCACCAACCAGCAGTGGAAGCTGGTGAAGATGGCCGAGAGCCAGGCGTCCGGGACCGGCAGCGCGCAGACCACGGCCGCGGCCGGACCGTATGTGTGGAAGAACGCCCAGGTGGTGGGCGGCGGTTACGTCACCGGCCTGGTGTTCAACCAGAAGGAGAAGGGTCTGCTGTACGCGCGTACCGACATGGGCGGCGCCTACCGCTGGGACACCGGGGCCGAGCAGTGGATCCCGCTGACCGACTGGCTCGGCGAGAAGGACTGGAACCTGCTGGGCATCGACTCGCTGGCCACCGACCCCGTCGACCCGGACCGGCTCTACCTCGCGACGGGCACCTACACCAACGACTGGGCGGGCAACGGCGCGATCCTGCGCTCCACCGACCGGGGCCGTACCTTCCAGCGGACCGACCTGCCGTTCAAGCTGGGCGGCAACGAACCCGGCCGGGGGGCGGGCGAGCGGCTCGCGATCGACCCCGCCGACCACTCCACCCTGCTGCTGGGCACCCGCAAGAACGGTCTGTGGCGCAGCACCGACTACGGCGTGACATGGAGTCAGGTCTCGTCGTTCCCCGTCAAGGACGGCGCGGGCAGCGGCGCGGGCATCTCCTTCGTGACGTACGGCCCGGCCGGCAGCAGAACGGTCTACGTCGGCGTCAACGACACGTCCAGGCCCCTGTACCGCTCCACCGACGGCGGCAGCAGCTGGCAGGCTGTTGCCGGACAGCCCACCGGCCAGATGCCGCAGCACGGTGTGGTCACCGCTGACGGCTCGCTGTACCTGTCCTACAGCAACAGCATCGGCCCCATGGACGCGACGACGGGCTCGGTGTGGAAGTACACCCCGGCCGGCGGCGCGTGGAAGAACGTCTCTCCCCCGCAGGGCTCCTACGGGTTCTCCGGTCTGGCCGTCGACCCGCAGAAGCCGTCCACGGTGATGGTCACCACCCTCGACCGCTGGTGGCCCGAGGACGAGATCTACCGCACCACCGACGGCGGTACGACCTGGAAGGCGCTGGCGGACAAGTCGGCGCGGGACGCCTCCGGCGCGCCGTACGTCGGCGACCACACCGGGCACTGGATGACCGCGCTGGCCATCGACCCCTTCGACTCCGGGCACGCGCTGTACGGCACCGGCAACGGCATCTGGAGCAGCAAGGACGCCAATGCCTCCGACAGCGGTGGCACCAGTCACTGGGTCTCCGGGGCCCGCGGGCTGGAGGAGACCGCGCTGGCGGACGCGATCGCCCCGCCCGGCGGCGCCACCCTCATCACCTCCATGGGCGACCAAGGCGGTTTCCGGTACGGCGGCTCCCTGACCGAGGTACCCGCCGGACGGCTGAAGAACCCGCTGATGAGCAGCAGTACCGACATCGATTTCGCCCAGTCCAACCCCTCGATGATGGTCCGCGTCGGCCGTGGCGGCGAACAGGACGGCGCCTACTCCACCGACGGCGGCAGCAGTTGGAACGGCTTCAAGGCGGAGCCGGTCAGCAGCTCCCAGATGGGCCATGTCGCGCTTGCGGCGGACGGCTCCACCATCGTCTGGACCGAGGACGGTCAGGTCCCGTACCGCTCGACCGACAAGGGTTCGAGCTGGTCGAGGGTCAGCGGCCTGGGCACCGACGCCGAGGTCGTCGCCGACCGCTCCTCGGGCAACACCTTCTACTCCCTCTCCGGCGGCACCCTCTACGCCGGCACCGACGGCGGCGCGAGCTTCACCGCCCGGGCCGGCAACCTGCCCTCCGGCCGGCTCACGGCCGTCCCCGGGATCGCCGGGGACCTGTGGATCGCCGGCGGCGGCAAGGGGCTGCTGCACTCCACCGACGGCGGCCGCACCTTCACCACACTCACCACGGTGAAGTCCGCCTCCGCCCTCGGCTTCGGCAAGGCCGCACCGGGCGCCGATTACCAGGCTCTGTACCTGCTCGGGACCGTCAAGGACGTCACCGGAGTCTTCCGCTCCACCGACAAGGGCGCCACCTGGTTCCGCATCAACGACGACGCCCACCAGTGGGGCGCCATCGGAAGCGTCGGCGTCATCACCGGCGACCCCGACACCTTCGGGCGCGTCTACATCGGCACCAACGGACGCGGTCTGCAATACGGCGACCCGTCCTGACCTGATCCGACGCCGGAACAGGGGTCGCGGGCCGCACGGTGCGCGGCCCGGCGACGGCTGAGGGAACACGCTTCGTCCCGCACCGGCTCCTGCCGATCGCCTCGGCGGGAGCCGGTGCGGTCAGGTCCTCCGCGCGGTGGGTTACCGGCACGCGGAGGCCGGCCCGCTCACCGCAGGTTCGGTCGCCAGGAAGGCTCCCGGGCGGTGATCCATGCGCCCGCCGGAGCGGCCGGCGCCGTGGCACGGTCCCACGGCGCCGCGCGTGGCTCCCCGGCGCCCGGTGGACCGTCCTCCCGATGGGCCAGGCCGTAGACCACCGCGATCAGCGCGGCCAGTTCGTGTTCCCGGGGTGCGCCGCGGACCACCCTGAGCAGCGGATCCTCGCCGGTCACTGGGGCTGGTTCCCGTGTTTGCGGCTGGGCAGGGGAACGTGCTTGGCCCGCAGCATGGCAAGCGCCGAGACGATCCTGTGCCGTGTCTCGGCCGGGTCGATGACGTCGTCGACGAGGCCGCGTTCAGCGGCGTAGTAGGGGTGCATGAGTTCGCTCCGGTACTCCTTGACCTTCTGGATGCGCACCGCCTCGGGGTCTTCCGCGGCCGCGATCTCACGGCGGAAGATCACGTTGGCCGCCCCTTCCGCGCCCATGACGGCGATCTCGTTGATCGGCCAGGCGAACGAGACGTCGGCGCCGATCGAGCGGGAGTCCATCACGATGTACGCACCGCCGTACGCCTTGCGCAGGATGAGCTGCACGCGGGGCACGGTCGCGTTGCAGTACGCGTACAGCAGCTTGGCGCCGTGCCGGATGATGCCGCCGTGCTCCTGGTCCACGCCGGGCAGGAATCCCGGTACGTCGACCAGGGTGACCAGCGGGATGTTGAACGCGTCGCACATGGCGACGAAGCGGGCTGCCTTCTCGCTGGCGTGGATGTCCAGCACCCCCGCGAGCGCCGCCGGCTGGTTGGCGACGATCCCCACCACATGTCCGTCCATCCGGGCCAGGGCGCAGATGACGTTGGTCGCCCACGTCGGCTGGATCTCGAAGAAGTCGCCGTCGTCGACGACCTCCTCGATGACGGCGTGCATGTCGTACGAGCGGCTGGGGTCCGCGGGCACCAGGTCGTTCAGCTTCTCGGTGAGCCGGTCCGGCGGGTCGGTCGAGGGGACGCGCGGCGGCAGTTCCCGGTTGTTCGACGGCAGCAGCGACAACAGGTGCCGCAGGTCCGCGAGGCACTCCTCCTCGTCGTCGTAGGCCACGCTCGCCACCCCGGACACGGCGGCGTGCGCGTCGGCGCCGCCCAGCGCGTCATGGCTGATCGTCTCGCCGGTCACCGCCTTCACCACGTCGGGCCCGGTGATGAACATCTGGGCGATCCCACGCACCATGAACACGAAGTCGGTCAGCGCCGGGGAGTAGGCGGCGCCGCCCGCGCACGGGCCGAGGATCACGCTGATCTGCGGGATGACGCCGGAGTTGCGGACGTTGCGCTGGAAGATGCCGCCGTATCCGGCGAGTGCCGTCACGCCCTCCTGGATCCGGGCGCCGGCCCCGTCGCACAGGCCCACGATGGGAGCGCCGGCCGCCTCGGCCAGGTCCATCACCTTGTGGATCTTCGCGGCGTGCGCCTCGCCCAGGGCGCCGCCGAAGATGCGGAAGTCATGGGCGTAGACGAACACGGTGCGGCCGTCCACGGTGCCCCAGCCGGTGACCACACCGTCCGTGTAGGGCTTCTTGGCCTCCATGCCGAAGCCTGCCGCCCGGTGGCGGCGCAGGGTCTCGATCTCCGTGAACGACCCTTCGTCGAAGAGCAGCCCGATGCGTTCCCGGACGGTCAGTTTGCCTTTGGCCTTCTGCGCCGCGGTCGCCTGCGGGCCGGGACCGCTGCGGGCCTCGTCCCGCATCTGGGCGAGTGCGGTGACGCGGATCCGCATCGAGTCCGCCGGCCGCCCGTCATCAACGATGGTCATGCCTGCCCTTCCGATGAGTAACGCGCCGCACGGGCGAGCCCGATGCGGTGACGCTGGCATGTCGGCGAGCGTCCGCCGCAGCCCTACAGCACCGCTAGAAGCCAACTGGACCGCACCGTGGCCGGTTCGCGGCTCCAACACGGATCCACCGGTGCTCCAGAGCGGTCGCGGAGAGTGATGCCCGGACGCGTTGAATCGGACCAGGCGGCGGTGTGAGATGTCGGTGACTCCAGACGAATTCCGGGCCTTCTTCGGCTCGTTCCCCACGCCCGTGTCGATCGTGACGACGGTGGACACGGACGGCACTCCCCGCGGATTCACCTGCAGTGCCGTCACCTCGGTCTCGGTGGATCCCCCGCTGTTGCTGGTCTGCCTGGACCGGGCGGCACGCTCCCTTCCGCCGCTGCTGTCGGCGGGAGCCTTCGTGGTCAATGTGCTGGCCGACGGCGCCCAGGACGTGGCGCGGGTCTTCGCGAGCAGGTCGGAACGGAAGTTCTCCGGCGTGCGGTGGCAGCCGTCGGCGGCTGCCGGGGGCGCGCCCGTCCTGACGGAGCTGTCGGTCGGCTACGCCGAGTGCACGGTGATGCGGTCCGTGAAGGCCGGCGACCACTGGATCGTCATCGGCAGGGTGGAGGCGGCCGAGGTCTTCGCCCGGTCGCCGGTGCTCCACCAACGTGGCGTGTTCGGGGTCTGGTCCGGCGAACTCGCCCCGGTCCAGGGGTGATCCGCGAGGGGCGGACGGCGCCGCCCCGTCGGCGCCGTCCGCCCCTCGTCTCAGGCGTGGCAGACCGGCAGACCGCCGTGGTACTCGATCATCTTCCCGAAGAGCTCTCCGATGTCCAGCGGGTGACCGGGGGCCGCTCCCCGCTCCTCCGCGTAGGCGCGGTACAGGTTCGGCACCAGCCGCTCGGGGTCCAGCAGTTCGGCGTACTCGCCGAGGTCGGCCTCGCGGGCCACGTCGAGGGGGTCGAGGCCGGCCGCCACCCCCTCCTTGGCCAACTGCTGTACCCGGCGCAGGTATCCCTCGGTCACATCGAGGACCTCCGGCCCGGCGACCGGGCCGTGCCCGGTGACGAGGACCTGCGCGTCGAGGGCCCGCAGGCGGTCGAGGGCGGCCAGCGACCCGGACACCGAACCCATCGAGCAGAACGGCGTCACCCCGGCCATGACGAGGTCACCGGTGAACAGCACCCGTTGTTCCGGCAGCCAGACGACGGTGTCGTCGGTGGTGTGCGCCGGTCCCGGATGCACCAACTCGGCCCGTACACCGCCTATGTGCAGGGTCAGCCGGTCCTCGTAGGTCACGGTGGGCAGCACGAGACGCACGTCTCCCCAGTCGACCTCGGGCCACAGCGTGGTCAGGTGCAGCCCGGCTGCGGCCATCTCGGTGCGCGTCCGGTGCTGCGCCACGACCAGGGCCTCGGGGAAGACGAAATTGCCGAAAGCGTGGTCGCCGTGGAAGTGGGTGTTGACGACGAGCCGGGGCGCGGCCGGGGCGACCGACGACACGGCCGTGCGCAGCCGCCGCGCGCGCTCCTGCGTCGCGGCGGTGTCGATCAGCGCGGCCTCTCCGTCGGCGACGATCAGACCGGCGTTGTTGAGGCACCATCCGCCGTCGGGCTGTAGGTAGGCGAAGACGCCGTCGGCCACCTCCTCCAGGGTGGCTGCCGAGGGGTCGTGCCGTGCTGCGCTCATGGATCTCTCCCGTGGACGTCCTGGGGGCTGGTCGTGCACGGAGTGTCGCGCCTGCCTCTGGAGGGCCGGTCGAGTCCGCTCTGCCGGACGGCCCGAGCAGCGAACTCCCCCGGCACCAGTGAGATCTTCTTCAATTCATTGCGATACGCCGGGCTAGTATCGACTTTGCCGATCAGCCGGGGGGAAATGTGATACGGATCATGCTGGCCGAGGATATGCACATGGTGCGTGGGGCCTTGGTGGCGCTATTGAAACTTGAACCGGATTTCGAAGTGGTCGCCGAAGTGGAAAGCGGTGACGCCATCCTGGCGGTGGCGCTGCAAAAGCGGCCCGATGTGGTCGTCGTCGACATCGATCTGCCCGGTGTCGACGGGCTCACCGCGGCGGCCCAGTTGAGGGACCGGGTCCCGGAGTGCGGGGTGCTGATCCTGACCAGTCTCGACCGCCCGGGCACCCTGCGGCGCGCGCTGGACGCGGGGGCCCTGGGCTATCTGCGCAAGGACGCCCCGTCCGAGGAGCTCGCGGAGGCGGTGCGCAAGGTCGCCGCGCACGAGATGGCGGTGGGCAGCCAGTTGATGCACACGGCATGGAGCCAGGAGGACAACCCGCTCACCAGCCGTGAGACGGAGGTGCTGCGCTGGGCGTCGTCCGGGGCGGAGGCGCCCGAGATCGCCGCCCAGGTCCACCTGTCGGTGGGGACCGTGCGCAACTACCTCACCGCGGCTGTGACCAAGCTCAACGCACGTAATCGGCTTGATGCAGTGCGGATCGCGTCGGAGGCGGGCTGGCTGTGACCGACCGCTGGGCGGTGCCGACCGGGCAGCTGGCGATGACGTGGAACCTGCCCTGCGCGTCGACTTCGGCGGTGAGCGCACCGCCCAGTCGGCGCATCCGGTCGGCGAGGTTGTCCAGGCCCCTGCCGCCGACGAGCACCCGCGGTCCGCTCTCCCGTACGCCGTCGTTGGACAGGGTCAGCCGCACATGGCGGTCCTCCTCGCGCAGTCTGATGCTGCACCGGCTCGGCTCGGCATGCCTCAGCAGGTTGGTGACGCCCTCACGGAGCACCGTGGCGAGCGCGGTCTCGATCTCGCAGCCCCAGCGGCCCTCCTCGACCTGGAGGTCGGCGTCGATGCCGGCGGTGGCCAGCACCCGCCGTACGGCGGCGACTTCCTCGGACAGGGAGAGCTCCCGGTACGAGTAGGCCACCGTCCGCACGTCCGACAGGGCCTGGCGCGAGATGTCCAGCACTTCGCCGAGTTCCTCACGGGCCCGGTCGTTGTCCTTGACCAGCCGGTACGCGAGCTCGCTCTTGAGGGTGATGCTGGCGAGGCTGTACCCGAGCAGATCGTGCAGGTCGCGGGAGAAGCGCAGGCGCTCCCGGCTGACGGCCAGGTGTGCGCGCTCGCCCTGGTGGCGATGGGTCTCGCTGAGCAGTTCGGCCAGGCACAGCAGGCCGTAGATCATCAGCCCGGTCATCGCGGTGCCCACGGTCAGGCAGGCGATGTCGAGCATCGCGAAGCCCATGGCGACCGCCAGGGCGCCTGCTGCCAGCGGACAGAGGGCGAACAGGATCCACGAGAGCGGGGCGTCGACGATCAGCAGGGTGCTGCCGGCCACGAATCCGCCCATGCCGCCCCAGGCGGCGCTGAAGAGCACGACCGGGGCGAAGGTGAAGAACGCCTGGAGCAGAAGCGTCCATGCGCCGTATCGGGTGCGAATGCGGCGGCCCGGCTCCGCGCAGTGCACGAATTGCAGAACAAGGACCATGAAGAAGGAGACCAGACAGACCACGATGGTCACGGTCCCAGGATGGGTCGCCAGTAGTCGGAGCATGCCGGTCAGGCCGAAACCGGCCTGGGCGAGTGCGACGACAATCACCGGAAACCACGGCGACAGGTGGCGGTTCCTCACCGTTGTCACGTCGAATGCAGCCTCTGTTATTGCGTTCCCCCGTGCTATACCGCTCATGGACTCTCCTCAACCGACCACGCGGACAAGCCATTCGACGAGAAGCATACGTAGACGGGCCGCCCGGACGAAGGAAGTGTGATGCGTCACTCGGCGAAGACCCCACACCGCGATGAAAACGGCATCTCAGGCCTGAATCGGACGCCGGGAATCCGATTACCCATGGCGTCGTGAGACGTCGACACGGTAATCAATCCGGCCACTGTGGCAAGAATTGATCGAATGTTTTCGGATCACACAGCGGTGAAAGTGCGAGCCCCTCCGGCGAGGCGTTGATCATTCCCGTCCCGGCCACATGGGCGATGATCGCCTGGGCCAGCAACGGCGCCACCGCCCCGGCCGAGACCTGGGCCGGCGTGACGTCCCGCTGGAGCATCCGCGTGGTGAGCAACGCCTCCCGCCGGTGCAGCAGCACCCGGTGGCACGCCGCCGAGGAGAAGAGTTCGCCGGTGCCGCCCCGAACGGTCAGCGTGCTGCGGCAGGACAGCTTCACCGCCCCCTGCAACGGGGGCAGGACCGGCCGGAACCGGGCCTGACGGCAGACCGGGACGACCGACAGCACCGGCCCGTGCACGTCGTCCAGCCCGATCGAACGCACCACCAGGTGCTGCAACGGCCGCAGCGCCGCTGCGAGTGCGACGGGAAGGGCCGAGAGCAGATCGGTCCCGGGCGGCCCCTCGAAGGCCCCGCGTCCCGCGTCCACCGCGTTCTCCAGGGAGATCGGTCCGAGCATCATCCGGTCGAGCGCCCTGCGGACGAGCGGGTGGGGCGACGGCAACCTGACCCGGCCCACGGCGCTGCGGACGACGAGCACGCGCCCGCCCTCCGAGTCCTCCAGCACGGCGTCGTCGCGCAGCGACCACAGGGACCGGGGGCGTCTTCCGTCCACGGATGAGATTCCTTCAATTGTCAATCAATTCTCTTCGGTATCGCGCGATTTTCCCGTGCGGCGCGCGACGAGTTGCTCATGGCCTGGTCACGCGACCGAAAAAGAAAGGCCTTGCCGTCACGCGCCGCGTGTCAGATTCAAACACGCCTTCCGGTTGCATGAGTTCGTCACAAGGTGTCCGTGAACGGGTCACTACTTCGGCGGAGCCCCTCGTGCAATGCTCGAGAAGCACTCAGTCACCAGGGGCGTCGCCCATGACCAGGCCCCGCCCCGAAGAGAGGCTTCCACCATGGAAATCGAGATACTGGGTCCAGTTGAAATCCGAATGAACGGGGTGTCGATCGTTCCGAGCGCGGGCAAGCCGCGGCAGGTCCTGGCGCTGCTCGCGATCCGGGCAGGCCAGATCGTCCCGGTGACGACGCTGATGGAGGAGGTGTGGGGCGACGATCCGCCGCGCAGCGCGATCACCACGCTGCAGACGTACATCCTGCAGCTGCGGCGCAGGATCGCCTCGACCCTGCCGGCCGGGCACGGCGAGACCGCCAAGGACGTGCTGAGCACCCGGTTCGGCGGCTACAGCATCGGCGTACGGCCGGACGTCTGTGACCTGCAGGAGTTCCAGCGGCTCTCCGCGCAGGGCATGACGGCCCTGGACGTCGGCGACGCTCGGACCGCCTCCGCCCGGCTCGGACAGGCGCTGTCCCTGTGGCGGGGCACCGCGCTCCTGGACGTGCCGCTGGGCCGGGTGCTGGAGATGGAGACGCTCGGCATCCACGAGGCGCGCATGCGGGTCCTGGAACAACGGATCAAGGCCGATCTGCGGTTGGGCCGGCACGCCGATCTGCTCGCCGAGCTACGGGTCCTGACCACCCAGCACCCGCTGCACGAGGCGTTCGCCGGCAACCTCATGCTGGCCTTCTACCGGTCCGGGGCCGTCTGGCGGGCGCTGGAGGTCTTCCAGCAGCTGCGCAGGACGCTGGACGACGAGCTGGGCATCGTGCCCTCCCCGCGGCTGCGGCAACTGCATCAGGCGATCCTCGTCGGGGACCCGGCCCTCGACGTCCCGGAGTTCACGATGGACGCGCCCCTGTCCGTCGCCGCCGCCTGACCGGTCGCCGCCCCCGACCGGCCGCCGCGGGGCGCGGTGGCCCGGCCGGGACGGTCGCCGGTCCCGCGCCCGGCGGCTGCGGGCGCGGGTGAGGGCGCGGGTGAGGGAGCGGGTGAGGGAGCGGGTGCAAGAGCAGGTACTGACGCAAGTGCGGCTGCAGGTCGGGCGGTTCAGCCCATGTGGTCGTAGTCGACGACGCGGGAGCGCATCAGCACACCGTCGTCGGAGACCTCCAGCACGTCTCGCACGATGCAGCTGGGCCAGATCTCCGGTTCCGGCTTGCCGCCCGGACGGGTGCGCGCCACCAGGGCGTACACCGTGGAACGCAGGCTGCCGTCGGGCTGGGGGTCGAGCACGATCTGGTTGAACCAGTGCCGCCGCTGGACCGGTTCGTCCCGGAACCGCTCATGGAAGCGGACGAGTTCGGCGAGGATGCCCTGCCGTGTGCGGGCGGGCTCGGTGCCGGGGGTGTGCTGGAACGAGCCGTCCTCCGTGAACGTCGCGGCGTACTCCTCGAACCGGCCCTCGTCCAGCGCCTGCATCTGGCGGGCGTAGAACTGCTGGATCCGCGCGTACTCATGGGGCGGCACGGGCGTGGTGGTCATGGGCTTCCTCCGGTGCCAGATCAGCGAGGGTCCCACCGTGGACCGCCCGACTCGAAGGCCGCTTGAGCGCCGCTGACCCGGGCGGACGGCGGCGGTGTCGAGAACTCTTCGACCGCCGCTCAAGGACCCCGGCGCAGGCTCGGCCCGTTGGAGTGAACGCAGGTGAGGGAGGAAGCATGGCGGAGGCAGTCAAGCCGGTCGCGCTCGTGACCGGGGCCACCAGCGGCATCGGGCTGGAGATCACCAAACGGCTGGCCGGACTCGGCGCGCGCGTCTACATCTGCGCCCGGCAGGAGCAGCAGCTGGCCGCCACGGTCAAGGAGCTGCAGGACCAGGGACTCGACGTGGACGGCACCACGTGCGACGTTGCCCGGCCCGAGCAGATCCGGGCCGTCGTCAGGGCCGCGGTGGAGCGCTTCGGGCCGATCGACATCCTGGTCAACAACGCCGGCCGCAGCGGTGGCGGGGCCACCGCGGAGATCCCCGACGAGCTGTGGCTCGACGTGATCAACACCAATCTCAACAGCGTCTTCCTGGTGACCAAGGAGGTCCTCACCGCGGGCGGCATGCTCGACAAGGACCGCGGCCGGATCATCAACATCGCCTCCACGGGCGGAAAGCAGGGCGTGGTGCACGCCGCCCCGTACTCCGCCTCCAAGCACGGCGTGGTGGGCTTCTCCAAGGCGCTCGGGCTCGAACTGGCCCGGACCGGCATCACGGTGAACGCGGTGTGCCCGGGCTTCGTCGAGACGCCGATGGCGGAGCGGGTGCGCGAGCACTACGGAGCCATCTGGGGGGTCAGCGAGCAGGAGACGCACGACCGCATCACCACGCGTGTGCCGCTGGGCCGTTACGTGGAGACGCGCGAGGTCGCCGCGATGGTCGAGTACCTGGTCAGCGACGACGCCGCCGCGGTGACGGCGCAGGCGCTCAACGTCTGCGGCGGTCTCGGCAACTACTGAACGGGCCACGGCCGCCGGCCGGTGCGGTGCCTCTCGTCACGAGGGCCCCGCGCCGGGTGCGGCCGTGACCGCCGCCAGCCGGCGCACGTCGTCGAGGAGCCGGGCCTGCTGGACGAGCGAGGGGTCGGCCGCGTTGTGCCCGTGCAGCACGGCGTCCGCGAAGGCGGCCAGGGTGTTGGCGCACTGGTCGTCCGGCTCGAGGACCAGCTCCTCGGTTCCCGAGGACCTCTCGAGCCGGATCACCGGGGCGTGGTCGGCGGGCGGGGTGAACGCGCGGTCCACCGTGATACGGCCCTCGGAGCCCAGCAGTTCGTAGCGCGAGGTGTAGGCGTGGTCCAGACCGAAGACGAGTTGGCCGACGACCCCGTCGGGCCGGTGCGCCAACGCTCCCCCGGCGACGTCCACGCCCGAGGCCTCCTCGTACCGCAGGACTGATCCCGTGATCCGTGCGGTGGGGCCGAGGAAGTACAGCGCGGCCCGCACGGGGTAGGCGCCCACGTCGAGCCGGGCGCCGCCGCCCAGCGCCGCCTGGTACCGGATGTCCGAACGGTCGCGCGGCGGTATGGCGAAGGCCGCGGAGAAAGCGCGCAGCTCACCCACCGCGCCGTCGTCCAGGAGCTCGCGGACGCGGCGCTGGCGGCCGTGATGGACGAACATGAAGTTCTCCCGCAGCACCAGCCCCGACGCCTGCGCCCGTGCCACGAGCGCCTCGGTGACCGCCGGGTCCGTGGTCAGCGGTTTCTCCGCGAGAACGTGCTTCCCCGCCGCCAGGGCCCGCTCCACCCATTCGGCGTGCAGTCCGGTGGGCAGCGGGACGTAGACGGCGTCGACGTCCTCCCGGGCGAGCAACCGCTCGTAGTCCGCCGACGGCCGTCCGCCGAACCGGGCCGTCACCCGTTCGGCACGCCCCGGGTCGCGGCTGGCGACTGCGCTGAGCGAGAGCTGGGGCAGCCGCGCCACGGCGGGCAGCACCCGGCGCAGCGCGATGTCCGCGCAGCCCAGCAGGCCCAGTCGCACCACCGGCCCGGAGCCGGTTGTCATGCCGAGCCCTCCAGCGCGCGCAGCGGCTCCCAGAAGCCGGGGTTGTCCCTGTACCAGGAGACGAGGTCGGCGAGCCCGACGTCGAACGACCAGCGGGGCGCATACCCGAGCCGCTCGCGGATCTTGCCGTCGTCTATGGAGTAGCGCAGGTCGTGGCCCTTGCGGTCCTCGACGTGCCGGACCAGGTCCCAACCCGCTCCGCACAGCTCCAGCAGGCGGGCGGTGACCTCGCGGTTGGTGAGCTCCGTGCCGCCGCCCACGTTGTAGATCTCGCCGGCCGCGCCCTCGGTGAGGACCAGCTGTATGGCTTGGCAGTGGTCGTCGACGTGCAGCCACTCCCGGGAGTTGCCCCCGTCGCCGTAGAGCGGCACGGGCCGGCCGGTGAGCAGGTTGGTGATGAAGCGCGGCAGGAACTTCTCGGGGTGCTGACGCGGGCCGTAGTTGTTGGAGCAACGGGTGATGCGCACGTCCAGACCGTGGGTGCGCCAGTAGGCGCGGGCGATCAGGTCGCTGCCCGCCTTCGAGGCGGCATAGGGGGAGTTGGGCAGCAGCGGCTCGTTCTCGTCCCAGGAGCCGGTCGCGATGGAGCCGTAGACCTCGTCGGTCGACACGTGCACGACCGTGCGGACGCCGACCTCCACGCAGGTCTCCAGCAGACACTGGGTCCCGCCGACGTTGGTGCGGACGAACGCCGCCGCGGCCTGCACCGAGCGGTCGACGTGACTCTCCGCCGCGAAGTGGACCACCATGTCGTGGCCCGGCAGCAGCAGCCGCAGCAGGTCCTGGTCGCAGACGTCCCCGCGGACGAAGAAGAGCCTTGGGTCGTCGGTGGGCAGGTTGTCCAGGCTGCCGGCGTAGGTCACCTTGTCGAGCACGGTGATCTCGGCGTCCTCGTAGCCCGGGTACTCGCCGGCCAGCATGGACCGCACGTAGTGGGATCCGATGAAACCGGCGCCGCCGGTCACCAGTACCTTCATGTCGCCACCTCCGCTTGGGTGTGATCGCCGACGATGAGCCGCGACGGCCGCCTGCCGTCCGCGGCGCTGAGCTTGGCCCACCGGCCGATGATCGAATGACACAGGGCGGGCACACTGTCCACCGCGGCGCCCTCGAGCAGGATCGAGTCCGTCACGCTCACGCTGCTGACGACGCACTCGCGGCCGACCGCGACGCCGGGGCCGACGGTGCTGTCCGAGATCACGCTCCCGGCGCCGACGACCAGCGGACCGACCAGCCGGGACCGTATGACCTTGGCGCCCGCCTCGACGACGACGGCCCCCTCGACGGATGTCTCGTCGTCGATCTCGCCCTCGATCCGCGGCCCCAGCCGGGCCAGGAGCTCGCGGTTGCACTCCAGGAGGTCCTCGGGGCGCCCGGTGTCCTTCCAGTACCCCTGGTACTTCTCCGCGAGCACCGTGCCGCCGCTGTCCAGCAGGTGCTGGATCGCGTCGGTGATCTCCAGCTCGCCGCGGCCGCTCGGGCGGATGGCGGCGACGGCGCGGTGGATCCCGGCGGTGAAGAAGTACACGCCGATGACCGCCAGGTCGCTCTTCGGCTCCGGCGGCTTCTCCACCAGACGGCGGATACGGCCGTCGGCCTCCAGTTCCGCGACACCGTACGCCCGCGGATCCGGCACGGGAGCCACGAGGACCGTCGCATCGCACGCGGACGCCCGGAAGCTCTCGGCGGCCGGCACGATGCCGTCGGCGAGGATGTTGTCTCCCAGGTACATGACGAAGTCGTCGTCTCCGAGGAAGTCCGCGGCGATGACGATGCAGTGGGCCAGGCCGAGCGGAGCGTGCTGTCTGATGTACGTGATCTCCAGGCCGAGGTTCGCCCCGTCTCCGATGGCCGCCCTGATCTGCTCGCCGTGATCCCCGACGATGACCCCGACCTCGGTCACCCCCGCCTCCCGGATCTTCTCCAGACAGTGCCGGAGTACGGGCTTGTTGGCCACCGGGAGCAGTTGCTTGGCCGTCGAATAGGTGAAAGGCCGCAGTCGCGTGCCTGTTCCTCCGGACAATACAAGCGCCTTCATGCCGTGAAGCCTGCGGACCGCCGCTCAAGCCCCGGTCGACGCTGGCTCGCGTCGCGGCCCAGCGAGCGCGGGGTGGCGCGCAGGCCACGTCGCTCGGTCGGCGTTCGACCGCGGCTCGAGCCGCCCCCGCGACCCTGCCCGATATGACACTGGCGAATGGTACGGGGACGCCGCCGCAGGCGGTGGGCGAACTCCGGGGCGACGGTCCGGCGGACGGCTTCTGGGACTTCGCGCGGCCGGCCGGCGGCCCGGTCGCCGGTCTCGCCGAGTTCCGGCGATGGTTCACGCGGCAGGCCCGGATCCACCGGTACGCGGTCGACCGCGTCCCCTTCTCCGCCCTGTCCGGGTGGCGGTTCGAGGCCGGCAGCGGGGACCTGGTGCACGAGTCCGGCGGGTTCTTCGCCATCTCGGGCCTGCGCGTGCGCACCGACTTCCGGCGCCCCCGCGAGTGGACACAGCCGGTGATCGTGCAGCCCGAGATCGGTCTGCTCGGCATCCTCGTCAAACGGTTCGACGGCGTACCGCACCTGCTGATGCAGTCGAAGATGGAACCCGGCAACGTCAACACCCTGCAGCTGTCGCCCACGGTGCAGGCCACGCGCAGCAACTACACCGGCGTCCACCGCGGCCGGCGCGTGCCCTACGTGGAGTACTTCATGGGGCCGCGCCGGGGCACCGTGCTCGCCGACTCCCTCCAGTCCGAGCAGGGCTGGTGGTTCCTGCACAAGCGGAACCGCAACATGGTGGTCGAGACGCGGGACGAGGTGCCGTTGCTGGACGGCTTCCAGTGGCTGACGCTGCCGCAGCTCGGCGAACTGCTGACGAGCGACAACCTGGTCAACATGGACTCGCGCACCGTCCTGTCCACCCTGCCCTGCGGAGAGCCCGCGGCGGAGCTGGTCGACTCGGTCGCCGACCCCTACCGGCGGGCCGCGCTGCGCTCCCTGTCGCCGCGGTACGGGTCCGTGCACGGTCTGCACGAGGTGCTGCGCCGGCTCACCGACGCCCGCGCCCGCCACGAGCTGGTGCAGCGCCGCGTGCCCCTGCGCGACGTCCTCGACGAGGGGCCGTGGCGGCTGACGGAGACCGGGATCGCCCGACCGGACGGGCGGCACTTCGAGGTCATCGGGGTCGACGTGCGCGCGGAGCGACGCGAGGTGGGCCGCTGGTCGCAGCCGCTGGTCGCGCCCGTGGGCGGGCTGTCGGGGCTGTTCGTCAAGCGGATCGACGGGGTGCTTCACCTGCTGCTGGAGGCACGCGTGGAAGCGGGCGCCCTGAATGTGTGCGAGTACGCGCCGAGCGTGCAGTGCTCCCCCTCCCACCTCGGGGCCGTGGGGCGTCCCGCACTCCTCGACCGTCTGCTGTCGGCGCCGCCCGAGCGGATCCGCTACGACACCGCGCTGTCCGAGGAGGGCGGCCGGTTCCACCACGCGGTGACCCGGAACCTGATCGTCGAGACCGACGACGACTTCCCGCTCGCCGAGCCGGAGGGTCACTGCTGGGTGACGCTGCACCAGGCGCAGGCCCTGCTGCGGCACAGCAACTACCTCAACGTGCAGGCCCGTACGCTCGTCGCCTGCCTGACTCTCGGCCTGTTCTGAGACCACCGGACGTCCCACCCGGCGGTCCAGTCCGGCTCAAGGAGGGTTCGACCCCTGCGGCCTAGCGTCGCCCGCATGCGAATCCTCTTCATCTCGGGTGGCAGCCGGGGCGCGGTCTTCCCGCTGGTCCCGCTCGCCACCGCAGCCCGCAACGCCGGTCACGAGGTTTTCGTCGGCGTCACCGAGAACACCCTGCCCGCGGTGGCGAGCGCCGGTCTGCCCGGCGTCTCGCTCACCTCCGGCACGATGCCGCAGTTCATGTACCAGGACCGCGAGGGGAATCCGGCCGTCGAGCCGGACGACCCGGACGAGTGGAACCTGTTCAACGGTCACGGCATGGGCCGGCTCGCGGCAGCCAGCCTGGAGGGCCTGGTCCCGCTGATCGAGCGGTGGCGGCCGGACGTCATCGTCGGCGGGTCCCTGTCCTACGCGGCGCCCATCATCGCCGCCCACTTCAAGATCCCCTTCGTGCGGCACGCGCTGAACATGGGCGAGCCGGCCAACATCGACCTCGGCGCCACCGCGGAACTCGCCCCGGAACTGGAGAAGTTCGGCCTGGCGGACATCCCCGGCGAGGACCTCTTCATCGACATCTGCCCGCCGAGCGTGCGTCCCGAGGACGCCATCCCCGCGCAGTCGATGCGGTACGTGCCGTACAACACGCACAAGAAGCTCGACCCGTGGATGTACACCCGGCCCGAGGTGCCGCGCGTCCTCGTCTCGGCGGGCAGCCGTGTCACCCCCGACTACGAGCTTCCCGAGCTGCGCGCCCTGGTGGAGAAGGTCGCACGGCTCGGCCTCGAGATGGTCATCGCGGTGCCCGACGAGGTCGCGAGCCTGCTGGAGCCGCTGCCCGCCGGGGTGCGGGCCGGCTGGCTGCCCGTCGACGTGCTGATGCGCTCCAGCGATCTGCTGGTGCACCGCGGCGGCGGCAACACCATGCTGTCCGCCATGACCGCGGGCATTCCGCAGCTGGTCATTCCCGCCATGCCCAAGCAGGTCGGCATGACCGAGAACCTGGTCGAGTACGGCGCCGCGAAGATGCTGCTCGACGGGGAGGACACCGCCGAGGCCATCGCCGGGGCGTGCCAGGAGCTCCTGAAGGAGCCCTCCTACCTCAAGCGGTCGCAGGCCATCGCCCAGGAGATCGCGCAGCTCCCGAACCCGTCGGAGGTGGTCGACATCGTGGTGGCGCTGGCGAAGGACAAGGCCGCATGACCTCCATCGACCACACGGTCCCGGGCGGCGTGGCAGGTGCGGACCGCCGCCCGGTGTTCCTCGACGACTTCGCGGGCGGCCTGGCCGCGCACGGCGACGGCGCCCGCTGGGAACTGCGGGCCTCAGGCGCCCTGCCCGACGGAGACGGCACGGTGACGGTCACCCCCGACGGCCTGCTCGTGGACCCCACCGCCCGGCATCCCGAGACCGGCGAGCCGAGCTGGGCGTTCGGGGCCGGGCCAGGGACCGGCGAGGACCACATGCGGTGGCGGGCCGTTCCCCGCGCCACGGCGTCGTCCGGATTCCCGGGCTTCGACGTGACCGGCACACTCACCGTGCACAGCGAGATGGCGGCCGAAGCCTTCGGCGTGGCACGGCATCCGTTCGGCGACGCCGTCGCCGATCCGGACACCGATCTGCGGCTCGCGGCCGGCGCGCTGATCGCGGCGGACGTGGAGACCCGCCTCGTCCTGAATCTGTCGCTGACCAACCGCAGGGTCTACGCCCTGTACGAGCGGTTCGCCCAGGGACCGGACGACCCGACGGCCTTCTGCCGGGCCGTTCCCGTCGCCGACCGCACTCCCGGCCAGGCGCACCGCCTCGCCCTGTCCTACGACCGCACGGCGGGCACCGCCCGCTGGTGGGTGGACGGCGCGGAGGTACTCGCCGTCGACCGTCTCGGCGGCCACGGTCCCGTGGACCGGGGCAGGCTGCTCACCGGCGTGCACGCCCGGGAGGAGGCGATCGCTCCCCGGCAGCTGCTCACCGGGTACGCGTGCTTCACCCTGCTCGACGCCGGCGGACCGGACGGCGGACCCGTGCTGGAGCCCCGCGGCGGCAGCGCGGCACGGCCGTCCCTCTGGGGCCAGGGCGTGCGCCTGTCGCTCCGGGACTTCGGCGTGCACGTCACGGACTGACCGCGGCACCCGCACGAGGGGCCCTCCCACCGGACGATCCGGTGGGAGGGCCCCTCGTCGTGCCCGGCCCGGGTCAGCGCAGGTGGTACTCCTGCGGTCGGACACGGCGGGTGCTGCTCCAGTACTCCAGTGTGGTGAACGGCCAGTTCTGCGCCGACCGGCCGGCCGCCCGGTCGAAGGTCCAGTTGCTCACCGAGGAGAACCCCCACGCCCGCTCCGCGTTGGCCTCGTCGACCCTCGCGTTGTACTCCTCGTAGACCTCCCGGCGCGGCTCGAGCGAGCGGTGGCCGCCGGCCGCCAGCAGGCGCAGGGCGTCCAGCAGGTAGGCGACCCCGCACTCGGAGAAGTAGAAGATGCTGCCGCCCTGGCCGGAGAGATTGGTGTTCGGGCCGTACAGGCAGAACAGGTTCGGGAAGCCGGGGACGGTCAGCCCCAGGTAGGCGCGGGCGCTGCCGTCCCACATCGTGTGCAGGTCCACGCCGTCCCGGCCGGTCACCTTCATGGGCATCAGGAACCGCGAGGCCTCGAAGCCGGTGCCGTACACCAGCACGTCCAGCTCGTGATGGCGCCCGTCGGCCGTGGTCACACCGGTCGGCGTGATCTCCTCGACGGCATCGGAGACCAGTGTCACGTCGTCCCGCTTGAGGGTGCGGATCCAGCTCCCGTTGTCCCGCAGCACCCGCTTGGCCCCCACCGGGTAGCGGGGCAGGAGCCGGGGCAGCAGTTCGGGGGCGTCGGTGAGCTGGCTCTCCAGGGCCCGGGTGAGCAGGCCGCGCATCGTCTCGTTGCGGGCGGACACGGCGCGTTCCGTCGGTGGGTAGGACCGGTCCACGATCCATGCCTCCAGCACGCCGCGCAGTCCCGGTGCGAAGAGCCAGAACCGGTGCCAGTCCGCGTAGTACGGGACATGCTCGAAGAGCCACCGGGCGCCCTGCGGGACCGGCTCGTGGTAGTGCGGGGTGGGCCGGAGCCAGGGCGGCGTGCGCTGGAACACCCGCAGTTCGGCGGTCCGCTCGGCGATCTCCGGGATGAACTGGAAGGCGCTGGCGCCCGTGCCGATCACCCCCACCCGCCGGCCCGTCAGGTCGACCGAGTGGTCCCAGCGCGCGGAGTGGAAGGCCGGGCCGCCGAACGTGTCCCGCCCGGGGATCGCCGGCAGGTTCGGCCGGGACAGCTGTCCGACGGCGCTCACCAGCACGGTGCACTCGACCCGCTCCGGCCCGTCCGCGGTGTCCAGCGTCAGCGACCACCGGCCGCTCTCCTCGTCCCAGGCCGCCTCCCGCACCTCGGTCCCGAAGCGGATGTGGTCGTACAGGCCGAAGCGCTTGGCCACGTCGCGGAAGTAGTCCAGCAGGACGTCCTGGGTGCAGAAGTGGTCGGGCCAGTCGGTCCTCGTGGCGAACGAGTAGCTGTAGAGGTGGCTGGGCACGTCGACGCGGCATCCTGGATACCGGTTGTCGAACCAGGTTCCGCCGACGTCGCTGTTCTTCTCGTAGATCTCGAACGGCACACCGGCCTGGGCGAGCCGGTGAGCGGCCAGCAGACCGCTCATGCCGGCTCCGATGATGCCCACCCGGAGGTCGCTGTCCGGCGCCAGGTCCCGCAAATTCCAGTCCGGGGCCTTGGGATCGACGCCGGGCGCCGTGACCTCCTCGGCGATCAGCGGCAGCAGCTCCCCGGCGTCCTCGCCCATCGCCCAGGAGGTGATGGCGTGCAGCAGCTCCGGCCCGGGCGGGGGCGGCACCGAACTCCCGCCGTCCCGGTGACGGATCAGGGCGCGCAGCGCCAGCTCCCGTGCGGAGGCCAGTTGTTCCGGGGTGAGGCCGCCCTGCGGAAGGGTGAGCCATCCGCTCGGTCCGCAGTAGTCCTCGAGGAAGGACACGTCCCCCGTCAGATGGGCCACGGTCATCAGCAGCGCCGGTATCTCGGCGCTTTCCAGGTGGGCCCGGATGACGTCGTCCGCGGCGGTGATCGGCAAGAACTCGGAAGTGACGCCCATGGCCGCTCCTTTCCAGGTCGGGTACGCGGGTGCGTGGGCCTCGTCAGGAGCGGACGATGTCGAACTGGCCCATCATGCCCATGGCTCCGTGGTCGATGAGGTGGCAGTGGTAGTAGTAACGGCCCAGGTAGGGGTAGGCGAAGCGCACCTGGATGCGCGCCTTCTGGCCCGGCATGACGCTCACGATGTCCTTGAGCCCGGCTTCCCCCGGCGCGGGCGGCGTGCCGTCGACGTCGAGGACGCGGAAGTCGACCAGGTGGATGTGGAAGTTGTGGGGGATCTGGTCGACGTTGCTGATCTCCCAGATCTCCGTGGCGCCCTGCCGGACGGTGAAGTCCACCCGGTTCTCGTCGAACTGGCGCCCGTTGATGAGTCCGCCGCCGGTGGCCGGGTCGAGCGTGAGCGCGAAGCTGCGGGTGAGGGTGGGCGTGCCGAGGGCGGGCAGCGTGGCCAGCTCGGCGGGCACCCGGCTGGTGTCCGGCGCGGGGTCGCCGACGTCGAACCGCATGATCTGGGCGGTGGTGTCCGTCGCGAAGAAGGTGTTCTGCAGCACGATCCGGGTGCCGGCGGCGTACCGGGAGAAGTCCACCACGATGTCCGCCCGCTCCCCGGGCGACAACGGCAGGCTGGACAGCGTGACGGGCGCCGGCAGCAGCCCTCGGTCGGTGCTGATCTGCTGGAACGAGGCGCCGTCGTCGAGCTTGAACTCGAACGGGCGCAGATTGGAACCGTTGACCAGCCGCAGCCGGTACTTGCGGGCCCGGACCCGGAAGTAGGGCTGGGGCTTGCCGTTCACCAGGATCTGCGGGCGCGAGGTGAACAGGTGGTCGAAGTAGAGGGAGCCGTCGTCGTCGAGGCCGACGTCACGGATCATGACCGGCACGTCGTACGCGCCCTGGGGCAGGCCCAGCGAGTCCTCGTTCGCGTCGCCGACGAGATAGAAGCCGGACATGCCGCGGTAGACGTGCTCGGCGTCGGCCATGTGCGCATGGTCGTGGTACCAGAGCGACGCCGCGACCTGGCGGTTCGGGAACGTGTAGGTCCGGGTGGCGCCGGGGGCGATCAGGTCCATCGGACCACCGTCGTTGGCCGGGTCCACCACGGCGCCGTGCAGGTGCATCGAGGTGCCGTCGGCGATGCGGTTGGTCTGCCGGACCACCACCGTGCGGCCGGACCGGGCCCGGATGACCGGGCCGGGCAGCGAGCCCCCGTAGGTGAGGACCGTCGTGCGCTTGCCGGGCAGGATCTCCGTGACCGCCTGCTGCACGTCCAGCGTGTAGTAGTCGGTCGTGCTCGAGCGGCTGGTGGGCCGCAGCGTCCTCGGTATCGGCATCGCCACCTGGAAGGGCGGGATCGGGCCCGCCAGGGCGGGCGCGGCGGCGGCGACCGGCCGGCTGTCCGGGCGCAGTGTCCGCGCGGCCAGGCCACCGGTCACCACCAGGGCGCCGCCGGTCGCCGCCATCAGCTTGAGCATCTCTCGTCTGCTGTTCATGGTGCGTCTCTCTATGTACTCGGTGCTCCCCTGGGGACCCCCCGTCCACCGGCCCGCGACAGCGGGCCGGTTTCCCCTTGCCGGGATTTCAGGAAGGGAACACCTCTCCCCCGTACACGCCGGCGGCCGCCTCGAACTGCAACGCCACATGGGTGGCAGCCGAGTTGACGTCCCGCCAGAAGCGCTGCATCGGACTGTGCTCCGACTGCCCGCTGGTGCCGCCGGCGCGGAAGAGCCGGTCCACCGCGGTGACCAGTTGCTGTACCGCCAGCGAGCAGTCGCGCAGGTTGCGCGCCGTCTGCAGCGGGCTGACGGCCGAGCCCAGGTCGGCCACGGCCGACGCCCGCTCCAGCAACAGCTCGGCGGCGTCGATCTCGCCCGACGACCGGCTGAGCGTCTGTTCGTGCGCGGCCCGGTTGACCGGCGGCCGGCCCGGAACCGAGGCCGTCCGCAGCTTCTCACCGACGTACTGCGACCACGAGCGCAGCGCGCCCTGGGCCGCGCCGAGCGTCGGCGTGGCGAACGACAGGCCGTTGGCCGCCTGCAACGGCACGCTGTGGCAGGGGGCAGTGGAGTCCACGGCCCGCCCGGCGAACAGGTCCTCGCGGCGGAAGGTGCGCCCCGCGGGCACGATCACCTCGTCCAGGACCAGGGTGTTGCTGCCCGTCGCCCGCATGCCGACGCTGGACCACGAGTCCACGACGGCGTACGCGGAGCGCGGGACGGCGAACATCAGCGCCTGCGGGCCGCCTTCGGTCTCGGCCATCCCGGCGACCAGGGCCCAGTCGGAGAAGTCGACCGCGCTGATGTAGGGCCACGCGCCGGACAGCCGCCAGCCGCCGGCCGTCTCGGTCGCCTTTCCGGCCGGGGTGAGGGAGCCGACCACCACCGCGTCGGGACCGTCGGCCCAGATCTCCCGGTAGCCCTCGGCGGGCAGGAACGCGGCCATCCGGGCCAGGTTCGCGAAGAGCGAGGCGCACCAGGCGGTGGCGGCGCAGGAGGCGCCGACGGTGACGACGGCCCGGCTCAGCTCCGTGAAGGTGCCCGCGTTCCCGCCCGCGTCGACCGGGACGAAGTGCCGGGCGAAACCGGCCGCGACCACCTCTTTCACCACCTCGGCGTCCAGCCGGCGGTTGGCCTCCGCCACGGCCGCGCTTCGCTCGGCTGCCTGCGCGACGTCCTTCGCGGCGGACAGCAGACCGGTGTTCGGAAGGGTTCGCTCGGGCATCCCTGCTCACTCCTTGGTCTCGCTGGTGGGCCGACCCTGGCGAGCCGCGGTGGAAGGTGGCTCGAATGCCGCTGGAACCCACCGCGGCCGCCGCTCGCGCGAGCCTCGCTCGAGTGGCGCTCGACCGGAATTCCCTATACCTGGAGCCGTGTTGCGTGCATACCGTTGTCGGTGCGGTGGCCGCGCTCGTGCGCGGACACCCGGGTACCCGGACGCAGGGAGACAGGGTGCGGTGGGCTGTGGAGGACCTGATCGGCGTGTGGCGCCTGATCAGTTACGTCGACCTCGACGAGGCGGGGGGCAGCCGTGAGGGCCCGCTGGGTCCCGACCCGCAGGGCCTGCTGATCTACGGCGACCACGGGCACATGTCGGTGTCGATGATGCGGGGCGACCACGCGACGGCCCCCGAATCGGCCACGGTCTTCATGGGCTATGCCGGCACATGGCGGCCCGTCGAGGGCGCGGTCAAGCACCACGTCAGCGTGAGCGCCCATCCCTTCCAGGTCGGCACCGAGCTGACGCGGGAGGCCGAACTCGACGGCGACCGGCTCGTGTTGCACGGCGTCGCCGTCATCGACGGCCGCCCGCAGCGCCGCGTGCTGACCTGGCAGCGGGTGCCCGCCCCCGTTTCGGCACAGCGTCCGGCAGGCATGTCCGTCGCAGAAACTCGCCCTAAGGAGCACAGTCCTTGAAAGCAGTCATCGCCCAGTCCTATGTCCCCGTCGACCAGCTCGTGGTCACCGACGCGGCACCCCCCACGCCCGGGCCCGGCCAGGTCCTGGTGCGGGTGGAGGCGGCAGGGCTCAACCCGATCGACGCCATTCTGATCACCGGCCGGCTGCGCCAGGTGATGCCCGTGGAACACCCCTTCGTGCCCGGCATGGACGCGGCCGGCGTCGTGGAGGCCGTCGGCGCCGGGGTGACCCGGTTCGCTCCCGGCGACAAGGTCGTGGCGTTCACCCACGACACCACGGGCACCCTGGCCGAGCTGACGATCGTCGCCGACGGGCCGGGGCTCGTCCACCGGCCCGAGTCCGTGGACGCGGTCACCGGGGCGGCGCTGCCGGTCTCCGGGATGACCGCGGCCGCCCTGCTGGAGGCGTCCGGTCTCACGGCCGGCCGGAGCGTGCTGATCGTCGGCGCGACCGGCGGTATCGGCTCCTATCTGGTGCAGCTGGCGTCCGGCGCCGGCGCCGAGGTGATCGCCACCGCGCAGCCGTCCGCCCTCGACCATGTGCGCAAGCTCGGCGCCGCGCACGCCGTCGACTACACCTCCGTCGATCCTGTCGCCGAGGCCCGGCGCCTGTACCCGGACGGCGTCGACGTGGTCATCGACCTCGTCAACGGCGGTCCCGCGGTGGAGAGCACGGCGGCCGCGGTCCGCCCGGGCGGACGGCTGGTGTCCTCGATCGGCGTTCCCGACTCCCTCGACCGGGACGTGACGCCGGTGCACGTGGGAGTGGAGAACGGCATCGGCCGGCTCGAGGAACTCGTCGGCAAGGTCGCGTCGGGCGAGCTGACCGTCCACGTCAGCGGCACGTACCCGCTCGCGGACGCCGCGCAGGCCTACGCCGACTTCACCGGCGGCAAGCACCCGGTCGGCAAGGTCGTCATCACCGTCTGACGCCGGATGCGGCGCCCTCGGACGTTTCCCTGAAGGACGGTGCCCGGCCACCACGGCCGGGCACCGCGGTCCGCCCCCTGGAAGGTTTGCCGTGGACTACGACTTCGACCCGGAGCTGGCTCCCTGGGCGGCCAAGCTCCCGGCCGTCGACTACCGCGATCTCGACACGGCGCGGGCGCTGCTGCGCGCGGCGACGGGCAACGCCCCCGCCTACGAACCCGAGCAGCCGGTGGAGGTGACGGACCGGGCCGTCCCCGGTCCGCCCGGCGCCCCGGCGGTCGCGGTGCGCGTCTACCGGCCCGCCGGGCGGACCGGGCCGCTGCCCGCGCTGCTCTATCTGCGGTGGGGCGGATTCGTCTTCGGCGACCTGGACTCCATCCACTCCACGGCGCTGCGGCTCGCCGACCGGGTCGGCGCCGTCGTGGTGTCGGTCGGCTATCGCAACGCCCCCGAAGACCCTTATCCGGCCGCCCTGTTCGACTGCTACGCCGCTCTGGAGTGGACGGTCCGCAGCGCCGCGGAACTCGGCGTC
Organism: Streptomyces sp. LUP30; assembly: GCF_001746365.1. Lineage (GTDB taxonomy): Bacteria > Actinomycetota > Actinomycetes > Streptomycetales > Streptomycetaceae > Streptomyces. The sequence continues at coordinate 24,010 of NZ_MJAJ01000007.1, read as the reverse complement.
GACCCCGACCGCATCGGGGTGGGCGGGGAGAGCGCCGGCGGCGGTCTCGCGGCGGCGCTGACCCTGATGGCGCGCGATCGCCGCGGGCCACGGCTGAGGTTCCAGTGCCTCTTCCATCCGGAGCTCGACGACCGGCTGGACACCCTCTCCGCCCGCCGGTTCACGGACACCCCCAAATGGAACCGCGCCGGTGCGGAGCTGAGCTGGCAGCGCTATCTGACGGGGACCGCCGAACCGGGAACCGGCGCGGTCCCGCCGCTCGCCGCCCCCGCCCGCGCCGACGATCTGCGCGGTCTTCCCCCCGCCTTCGTCATGGTCTGCGAGTTCGACCCGCTGCGGGACGAGGGCATCGGGTACGCCCATCGGCTGATCCAGGCCGGCGTGCGTACCGAACTGAGGCACTACCCGGGAACCTTCCACGGTTCCGTGGCGATCGACGCGGAGATCTCCCGCCGGATGATCGCCGACCAGGTCCACGCCCTGCGTCAGGGCCTGGGCGCCTGACGGGCCGTCGTCGGCCCACCACGACACGACCACTGCCGGGGCCGTCCCCCGCAGGAGAAGGTGAGCGCATTTCCATGGCACGCAAGAGGAGTCTGAGGCGGCTGCTGACAGCCGCGGCCCTGTGCTGCGCGGCGGTGACCGGTACCGTTCCGGCCGCCGCGGCCGACAAGGGCACGGACCCGACCTCGTACCGCATCACATGGGACGACTTCCGGGACGGTTTCTCCGCCTCGGGACCCGACGCCCGCTGGGCCTTCCCCACGATCGGCCCCTTCGTGACCGACGACGGGAGGACCACGACCTCCGGGCGCGGTCTCCACCTCGTCTCCGGCGGCGTCAACCCGGTCACGGGGAAGCCGGCCTTCACCCACACCGTGGGCCAGGAGAACAGCGACGGCTCGGGGCTGCCGGGCAATCTGGACCACGTCAAGTGGCTGGCGTTCACCAACCACACCTCGTCGGCGGGCTACCAGGGCTTCGACGCGACGCCCGGCCGGGTGCTCTCCTGCGAGACCTGGATGTCGGGCCGGACCTACGGCACCCGGGCGCATCCGTTCGGGAGCCGGGTGGCCGACCCGGACGACGACCTGCGGCTGGCTTCGGTGGGCATGCCGGTGCTCGACCCGGAGACGTCGATGATCTTCGACTTCTTCGCGACGAACAAGCAGGTGTACGCCTTCTACGAGCGGGTCCCGGACAACCGCGCGAAGCTGGGCGACTACGCCGCCTTCACCTACGCGGTGCCCGTGGCGTCCACCGCGCCCGGCCGGCAGCACCACTTCAAGATCTCCTACGACCGGGCCGCCGGTACGGTGCGCTGGGTGCTCGACGGGCGCGTCGTCTTCACGGTGGACCGCATCGGGCACCGCCTGCCGTCCCGGCAGTACATGATGCTCGACAACGGCGGCACGGACATGACCGCGGCCCCGCGCCAGCTCAGCTGCGGCATGGGCCTGTTCACGATCATGGACGGTGGCCGGCCCGGCGCCGCCGACGACTCGGCCCTGATCCGGCTGACCAACGCCCCCGACCACTACTACGCCCCCCGGACCGGCGCTCCGTCGCCGCAGAGGTTCTACGACGACGCCAGCGCGCCGGGGAACCGGTTGTTCGGCCAGGGCGCCGGACTGGACATGAGCCGGTACGTCGTCTCCAGCGTCCCGGTGGCCGCGGCCGGCAGCGGCCGCTGATCCGGCCACGACGACGCGAAGGGGCGGTCCGCACCGGCGGACCGCCCCTTCGTCGTTCGGTCAGCGGCTGCCCTCGACGGCCGCGGCCGCGTAGGACAGGGTCGTCCGGCTGTTGTTGCCGAGCGCCTCGCGGACGTAGGCCCGGGCGTCCCCGAGCGTGCTGCCCTCCCCCAGCACCTCGGTCACCGCGGCCGGGTTCAGGGCCACCGTGTGCCGGGCGGTCGCCACCGGCCCCTCGTCGCCGTCGGAGAAGGTCCACAGACCGCTGTGCCCGAGCAGCAGCTTCGGCATCCTCAGCTGCTTGTACGCGATCCACTCCCCGTCCTGGCACACCCGGAACGAGCGGGTCGTGTGTGCGGAGCCGTCCGCCGTCACGGTCTCCATCTCCAGCTCCTGCACGCCCGGGGACGGCTCGCTCAGCCGGACGCTGCCGACGTGCGGCAGCCGCTCCGCCCACAGGTCGGCGCGATGGACGAAGTCGTAGGCGTCGGCCACCGCCGAACGCAGCGGCAGGACGTCGGTGAACGAGAAGATCACGTCCCGCAGGGGGTGGCCGAGGCCCGCCAGCCGGGCGAGCGCGGCCAGTTCCTCGGGGCTGTTGCGGTCCAGCGCCGCAGTGATCGAGGCCAGCGTCCGCGGGCTGTCGTCGACCGGGGTGAAGTCGTGCACCAGCACGATCCGGCAGCGCCCGTCGGGCAGCTCCCGGAAGATCCACTCGCCGCTCATCGCGGCGAACGGCGGCCGGCTGTGCTCCTGGTGGAAGACGATCCGCAGTTCCTCGGGGTGCAGGGTGCGCCGGGAGACCCAGCTGGTGACCTGGCCGTTGACCACGGCCCACAGCTGGAAGCGCTCCTGTCGCGCCGTGTGCTCGAAGTGCCGTACGTACACGGTCGGCCCGAACGCCGCGGGCCACAGCGTCACGTCCGCGGCCAGGTCGTAGAGCGTGCGGGGCGGCGCGGACACGGTCAGGGTGTGCTCGGTGCGGTGCCGGTTCGTCATGGGCGGTGAACTCCTTCGTCTGCCTGGCGGACGCGGAACGACGGCGTCCGCACCCGCGGCCTGCGGGTACGGACGCCGTCGGAGGGGGCCGGAAGGGGCCGGATGGGATCGAAGCGGATCGGTGGATCGGAGCGGACAGGGGAGAAAGGGGGCAGGGGCGAAGGGCGTCAGGCGGTCGCGGCGACGGACCGGTTGACCAGATCGAGCAGGGCCCGCGGGGTGGCGACCTCGGTGATCTCGTCGTCCGAGAGGTCCACTCCGTACTCCTGGGTGATACGGGCCGCCGTCTCCATCATCGCCAGCGAGTCGTAACCGAGGTCCTGGAACGTCACGTCGAGGATGTCGCCGCTGAGGTCGGCCGCGTCGTCCTCGCCCGCGCACGCCACGAGGATGCGGCGCACGTCTTCGATGTCCATCGTTGCCATGGGTGGTGATTCCTCCTGCGTTGTCGCCTGTTCAGCGGGTGGGTGCGGTCACGACGAGGGCCGAGTTGAACCCCCAGCGGCCGCGGGCGAGGATCAGGGCTGCCTTCACGGGCATGCTCCGAGCCTCGTGGCGGACCACGTCGAGCCCGTACTCCTCGGGCACGTCGGTGGTGTGCGCGGTCGCCGGCACGACCTGGTCGCGGATGCTCAGCAGGGCGGTGACGACGTCGACCGGGCCGCCGCCCGCGTACATCCGGCCCGTGAGGGCCTTCGGCGCGGTCACCGGGACCCCCTTCGGCCCGAAGATCTCGGTGAGGGCCAAGGCCTCGGCGCGGTCCGGTCCCGGCAGGCCGGCGGCGTCGGCGAACACCACGTCGATGTCGTCGGGCCGCAACCCGGCGTCGGCGATGGCGAGTTCGGCGGCCCGGCGCAGCGTCGGGGGCCGGTCGGAGCCCGGCCGGGGGTCGAACGTGGACGCGTAGCCGGCGATCTCGCCGTAGATCTGCGGGGCGCCGCGCCGTGCGGCCGAGTCGGCGTCCTCGACGATGAGGATGCCGCCGCCCTCACCGGGCACGTATCCGCTCGCCCGGCGGTCGAACGGCAGGTAGGCCGCCGCCGGGTCGTCCACGGTGCTGACCAGGCCACCGGCCAGCTGCGAGGCCCACCCCCACGGGTCGAAGGCGGAGTCGACCCCGCCGGCGAGCACCAGCTCGGTGCCGCCGCGGACGGTACGGCGGGCGTGTCCGAGCGCGTCGAGGCCCCCTGCCTGTTCGGCGACGAGGGCGGCACTCGGCCCCCGCATGCCGTTGCGGATGGAGATCTGGCCGGTGTTGACCGCGTAGAACCAGGCGAAGGACTCGTAGACGCTGACGAACTCCGGTCCCTTGCTCCACAGTTTGCGGAACTCGCGGTGCGTGAAGTCGAATCCGCCCTGGGCGCTCGACGTGACCACGCCCATGCTGTAGTCCGCGAGGGTGTCCGGCCCCACGGCCGCGTCCGCCAGCGCCCAGTCGGCGGCGGCGAGCGCGTACCGGGTCGACACGTCGGTCTGCGGCAGCAGCCTGCTCGGCAGGTGTTCCTTGGCGTCGAAGTCCGTGATCTGGCCGGCCAGCCGGGAGGAGTGACCCGACGTGTCGAAACGGGTGAGCTCGCCGATCCCGCTCTCGCCGGCCAGCACGGACTTCCAGTGCTGGTCGCTGCCGAGCCCGGTCGGTGCGGCGACCGCTATTCCGGTGATCACCGTGGCGCTCATGCCGATGCTCCCTCGGGACGGTGCAGGACCATGGCGCTCTGGAACCCGCCGAAGCCGCTGCCGACGGTCAGGACGGTGTCCACCCGCTGCTCGCGCGCGGTCAGCGGCACATAGTCCAGGTCGCACTCGGGGTCGGGAATGTGCAGGTTGGCGGTCGGTGGCACCACGTTGTGCTTCATGGCCAGCGCGCACGCGGCGATCTCGATCGATCCGATCGCGCCGAGCGAGTGTCCGACCATCGACTTGATGGAGCTCACCGGGACGTCGTAGGCGTGCGGGCCGAGGCTGCGCTTGAACGCGGCGGTCTCGTGCCGGTCGTTCTGCTTGGTCCCCGATCCGTGGGCGTTGACGTAGTCGATGCCGGTGGGGTCGGTCCGGGACTCGTCGAGCGCGACCCGGATCGCCTCGGCCATCTCACGGCCGTCCGTCTTCAGACCCGTCATGTGGTAGGCGTTGCAGCGGGTCGCGTAGCCGCCGACCTCCGCGTAGATGTGGGCGCCGCGGCGCACCGCCCGCTCGTACTCCTCGAGCACGAACATCGCGGCGCCCTCGGCCAGGACGAAGCCGTTGCGGGAGCCGTCGAAGGGCCTGGACGCCCGGGCCGGATCGTCGTTGCGCGAAGTCGTCGCCTTGATCGCGTCGAAGCAGGCGACGACGATGGGTGAGATCGGCGTGTCCGCCGCACCGGCCAGAACGATGTCGGCGGAGTTCTCCCGGATGAGCTGGACGCCGTAGCCCACCGCGTCGAGTCCCGAGGTGCAGCCGTCCGACACCATGGTCGCCGGGCCCTCGGCGCCGACCGCCCAGGCGACCTCGGCGGGCATCACTCCCGGGCTGAGGTAGTCGAACATGTGCGGGGACATGTAGTCCGTGTCGACGAGCCACTCGCGGCCCGCGTCGGACATGACCAGGTACTCGTTCTCCAGGCTGGTGGCGGAGGCGACCGCGCTGCCGAGGCTGACGCCGATCCGGGACGGGTCGACGACGTCGAACTCCAGCCCGCTGTCGGCCACCGCGTCCCTCGTGCAGACGACGGCGAACTGGCTGGCCCGGTCCATCCGGCGGATCTCCCGGGGGCTCAGCCCCTCGGCCACCGCGTCGAAGTCCACTTCGCCCGCGATCCGGGAACGGAAGGGGCCCGCGTCGAAGGTGGAGATCTTGCGAGTGGCGGTGCGCCCTGAGGACAGCAGGTCCCAGAACTCCTTCGTGCCGGAGCCGCCCGGAGCACGGACACCGATACCGGTGATCACTACGCGCCTGGTCATCGGGTACTCCGGGCGCGAGTGGAGCCGGGGCGGAGCCCCGTGGGCCGACGTCGCAGCCGACCCCGGCTTCCCTCCATGCAGAACATCTCAGTTCGTTCCTTTCGCGTGACGGAGCTCGCGCTCTCCGGCGGAACCGCGCCGAAGGTTCCAGCAGGCTCGCTCCGACCGCTCGAGCCGGGCTCGAAGAAGAGTGGACGTCCCCGATGCGCCACCCGCGCCCGGCCGCCGGGGCCCCGGCGCCCCGTCCTTCCGGGTCGCCTCAGGGGGCCGCCCGAGGAGGTGTGCGGCGTGCGCGTCCGGTTCACGCTGCGCGCCGAGGCCGCCGGGAACGGGCGACCTGGAAGTCGCCGAACGAGCTCGCGCTCAGGGCGTCGAGGGGTCGGGCACGCTCCGCCTCAGACGTCGTCCGTCCGTGCCGCGGGCGTCGGGTTTCCGGGGCGGAGGTCGGGGCGGGTGTCGGAGCGGCGGCGCAGGTCGATGGTGCGCAGCGCGGGAGGGAGGTCCGCCCGGTACGGGATCAGGCCGAAGCGGCGGTGCTTGATGGTCGCCGCCACCGTCAGGTGGGCCTGGACGGGGGCGCCGGCGGCGGCCTTGACGATCAGGGTGAAGGTCTCGTCGCCGATCAGGGGGTGCCGGCCGGTCGCCTTGACGCGCCATTCCGGGTCGCTGTCCCTTTCGCCCATCCCGATGACGAAGATCTCCTCCCGGCCCTGGCCCGGGGTGACTTCGAGCGTCGTCTCGACGATCGCGAGTTTGGCGGTCAGCCCGACGGTGGTGGGACGCTCGACCGGGTGAGAGCGCTTCTTGGGAGAGACCGACCAGGCGATCGGCTGCCGGTCCGCGGGCTCGCCGGGGGACTCCAGCAGCACGCCGACGGCGGCGTCGGCGAAGGGGTCGCCGTTCGCCGGTGGCCGGAAGGCGCACGTGAGGCTGAGGAGGAGATAGTCGCTGTGCGGTGCCTCCGCGGTCAGGAAGCCGAGCCACTCCGCCTCGCCCGCGGCCGCCTCCTCGGCCGTCAGGGCGTGGACGACGGCGGTGCTGAGCGACACCCGCCCCTCGACGCGTCGCTGCGGGGCGGGTGACTGCAGCCGGGGCACCTCCACCAGGTCGATCTCCTGGAGCGGGGTCGGGGGCAGTTCCAGACGGGTCACGAGGCAGCTCCGTGGTTCGGGTCCGAAGGGCGCCAGTCGCCGATGAAGCAGAACGAGCCCCAGTCCCGGAAGGCCGGGTGCCGGGCGCGGACGGCCGACTGCGCGGCGCGGAAGGCGGCCCGCCGGTCCGGTGTCCGCGCGAGGCGCTCGTAGAGGCTCCCGAAGAACTCCGTGGCCACCTGTGGGTGGACCGGCCACAGGCATCCGATGACGGCCGAGGCTCCGGCGGACAGGAACGCGGCGGGCAGGCCGCGAAGATTGTCGTTGACGTCGAACCGGCCCAGTGCGGATTCGCAGGAACTCATCGTCACCAGTTCGACGCCCCGCAGGTCGGCCCGGAGGATGTCATGGGCGAAGACACGGCCGTCGTCGTCCGCGTCCGGCGACAGGAACAGGCACTGGTACCACGACGCCCACTCGTTGTGCGCACCGTGCGCGGCGACGTGCACGTACCGGGCGTCCGCGAGTTCGCCGAGCAGCCGCCGCGGTGTCGCCGCTGCTCCCAGCACGGCGTGACCGCCCATCGCCGCGGCGACCCGGGCGGCGTGCGTCTCCAGGGCGTCCTGCGCGGGGAGCCCGTGCCGGGCGCCCCCGGCCGCGGACGCGAAAGCCACGAGCCCCCGCCCTGACGGACGGTGGAGGCCGGGCGCCTGCGAGCGGAGGAAGCCCAGACTCGGCACCTGTGTGACGGTCCAGTCCTCCGCGAGCGGACGGCCGTCGACCTCCAGGAGGTGGTAAGGGAGGTAGTGCAGGGGGCCGTTGGGCCAGATGCACAGGTGCCGCTTCCCCTGGGCCCGCCAGCCGTCCAGCGAAGCGGCGAACGCCGCCAGATAGGGGACGCTGCCGTCCCTGAGCTGCGCTTGGGCGTCTCGGCTGACCGGCCGGTGCAGCGGGTCCGCGACGACGGCCTGTCGCAGGGCGGCGATGTGAAAGGCCACCGGGTGGGCGGAGAGCGTGTGTCCGGCGCGCGTGAGGCGGATGAGCCCGGCTTCGAAGTCCGCCAGGAGCGCGGTGTGGTGCTCCATGCCCTCACGGGTCACCGCGAGGCCGGACAGCGACGTCACCGGCGCTTCGGCGCCGTCCCGGCGGGTGTGGCCGAGGTACAGCGAGAGCAGCACCGTGTCCTCGGGCAGGAGCGACCGCAGCTCGTCGGGGAACATCATCGGCATACGGTCCATGCGGCCGGAGGCGAGGAGTTCCTGGTTGATCCAACGGTCCGCGGCACGCTGCATGTTGCGGTGCTCCGTCTCGGCGTCGCCTCCGGGCTCGGACTCGCCGGTGCCCACGTAGAAGAGCATCGCCTCGTCGGGGCCGGGGAGTTCGGGCTCGCTCAGCGGGCCGGACAGCCGCGCGCCGTCGGTCTTGACGCGGGCGAGCAGCCGCGAGAGACGCGGGGAGGGCGCGAACGGGCCGGGCCGCCCGGCGACGACCGTGAAGTCGAGGCCCTTGGCGGCCTGGTGGATCGCCGCCATCAGGCCGTACGGGACGGTGGGGCCGCTCAGTTTGACGATCAGCCGCTGGTACAGGTCCCGGAGTTTCCAGCCGACGATCTCGTCGACGCCGCCCCGCAACCACACGGCGGCGGGGATCAGTGCCGCCACGGCCGCGTCGGCGTCGCTGCCGTCGGCCGCCAGTGCACCGCGCAGCCCGGCGTCGAGGCTGTTCAGCGCCATGTCGGTCTGGCCGCATGCGGCGTAGGCGGCGAGCGCGTCGGCGAAGTGGCCTGCGGCGACGGCCTCCTGTCCCGTCACCGACGTGTGCAGCCCCATGTCGTACGAGAGCGTGCCGTCGAGGTGGTCGAGTGCCGCGCGGCGCGGGCCGCACAGCTGCGGAGCCAGCGCCCGCGCCTCCGCCGTGAGGGTGCGGCCGATGTGCGCCTCGCCGTTCCCGTGGGCGTGCGCCGCGAGGTGGATGAAGGTCGCCGCACGCTCCTCGGCGGGCCAGCCGTCCCGGTCCGCGACGGTACGCAGTCGTCCCGCGGTCTCCTCCACCGGGATCGGACCCGAGGGGCAGCGCAGACGGTTGCCGGCCAGACAGTGCACCTCGCTGGCCCAGCGGCGCCGGCGGTAGGAGTCGCCGGGCAGTTCCGGCAGTTCGCGGTCGGCGGCCTCGATCAGCTGGAACTCCAGGTCGGGCCGGCGGGCCTCCTCGGCGAGGGTGAGCGCCTCGGCGAAGACGCTCGCGGCCTCCCGCAGGCCCCGCTGGTCCCGGATCGCGGCCAGTGGCACGGGCAGCACGTCCCGGACGTCGCCGGGCAGGGAGAGCTCACCCAGTAGGCACAGGACTCTCAGCAGATACAGATGGGTGAGGGGGTCCTCGACCGGATCCAGCACGTCGAGCGCTTCGCGGGCCACCGCGCGCATCTCCTCGTCGTGCGACTCCTGCCGGAGACCGGCCACCATGGACAGGGCCTCTGCCAGCGCTTTCAGGGCCCGCCCCCGCTTGTGCCCGTGCGACAGGCCGGCGGCCTCCCGCAGATACCGGACCGCCTCCTCGGCGGCGACCAGCGGCGCGGGCATCTCCGCTGTCTCCGGGGCGACGGAGTCGTCGGGGTGGATCGAGCGGCGCCGAGCCTGGCGTTCGCGCCACAGATCGTGGGCCGACTCGAAGGTCAGCCCCGACATGTGCCCCATGTACGGGCTCACCCGCAGCAGCCCCGCGGCGAACAGCGTCTCCGCGAGTTCGGCGACGTCCTCGGCTCGACCGCTGTGCCGCAGCACGGCGATCTGTTCGTCCGCCACGGCACGGACGCGGCGGAAGAGCAGTCCGTCGGCCTCCTCGACCAGCGCGAGCCGCCCTGCTTCGACGTAGGCGTCGGCCGCCCACCACCAGGGCGTTCCCTGTCCGGCGGTCCAGCGGGGGCGCGCGGCCTCCAGCGCGAGGGTCAGCGCCGGCACCGCTTCACGCGGCTCGCCGGCCGCCACGAGACGCATGGCCCCCACCACCACGGACATTACGGCGGCTTTCGAGAGCGCGAAGGACGGGTCCCGCACCCGGCGCACGGCCTCGCTCTCGGTCACCACGCGCGCCGAGAGCTGCCCGGCGAGAGTGAGCAGGGCCGACGCCTGCCGCCGGACCTCGGGATCGTCCGCCCGTGACGCCCGGCCGTCCCGCTCCCCGCCTCCGCCCCCGCCCTCGCCCCCGCCCCCGCCCCCGCCAGCGTGGTCGTCGACCTGCGCACCCCCGCCGGTCCCAGCGGCGCTGTCGGCCCCCGCGGCCCTGCGGGCGCGGGAGGTCCACTCGAGAAGAAGTCTCATGGCTCTGCTCAGGTCGGACAGGTGCGCCTCACGAGGGGGGCCGCTCGTCAGGTCGACCGCCTGCCGCAGCCACTTCGTCGCCTCACGCAACAGGGCCACGACGTCGTCCTCGTCGCCCGCTGCCGCCTGCCGCGCTTCCGCGCGCCGGCCGAGAGCCGCGCCGAGCCCGGCGGCCGCACGCGCATACGCGGGGGCGTCTCCGGCGGCGTCCGCGAGAGCGTCCCGCCAGACGCTCTCGGCCTGCACGAGATCCCCGACGTCCCCTGTGGTCTCGAAGCGTCGTACGAGGGCGTCGGCGAGGGACGTCCGGCGGCTCACCCGCCGCAGGGCCGACGGCTCCGGGAGAGCCGCGACCCGGGCCAGCAACCGCACCGCGGCATCCGCGTCGGCGCCCCGTTCCGTCCGAGGACGGCCCGCAAGAGCGGCGCGCTCCCGTAGCGCAAGGCCGTGGAGGGTGTCGCGGTACGCGTCGTCCCCACTGTCCGCGACGTTCCCGAGCAGAGCGACGGCCCTGTCGAGAGCGGCGACGTCCCCCGTCTTCCCGGCGTCGGCGATCAGATCTGCCGCATGCTCCAGCGGGTCGCTCCACGGGTGGTGTCCGGTCTCCTGGGCGAGCCGGGGCCACAACTCACGCGGCACCCGCCGGTGGTCGACCAGGTAGAGCAGGCCGAACACGCCGATGGCCGTCTCGAGGTCCGCGGCGGCCCGGGGGCCGGGCCGTGCGCCAGCGAGCGGGCCCGGTAGAACGCGGCAAGGGTGTGGAGGAGGTCGGGGTCGGCCTCGTCGAGCCGGCCGCCGACCGAGGCGAAGAGGTCACCCGCGAGCGCCAGGGCATCGTCTTCGAGCACGCGTTGCGGCTCTCCGCCGTCGCCGAACTCCCTTACCCGGGCGGCCAGCTCACTCAGGCGCGCGTCCTCCACGAATCCCCCGTCCGTCGGAACACTCATCGTAGTGAGGACTCCCCGCGGTCGGTGCGGGGATGATGGTCGTCATGCGTATCCGCATCGACGCCGTCGACCTGCCCGGTCTCACCCGCCCCGGCTCCGCCGACGGGCAGGTGCCCGCCCTGGGCGACCTCCACGTCGCCGTGCAGCGCCGCGACCGTCCGGCCGAACTCCTCGAACCGCAGCGCGGTGACGCGCCGTCCGCCACCTGGACCCTGGAGTGCACCGCGCACACCTCGCCGAACGGCACCGAGATCAAGGGGCCCTACGTGCAGGACCGTCTGGGGCGACGGTTCGTCTACCTGTCGTGGGGCACGGTCGACGCGTCGGGCGTCTTCACGATGTTCCGCCGCGCCAAGCTCATGCTCGACGTCATCCCCGCCGACGTGCTCGCCGCCGCGGCACGCGACGGCCTGCTGGTCGGACGCCTGGGGCTGACCGACGCGCAGGGCGGGCCCCTGTGCGCACGGGTCGAGCCCCCGCACATCACCTGGACCGCCGAACGGCCCTAGACGCCGGCCGCGTCCGCAGGGCCGGTCGGGCGTCGTCCTCAGCCGTCCTCGTTCTCCACGCGGATCCACTCGGTGCCGCCGAGCAGGTACTCGTGGAGGGGGCGGCCCCGGCTGCCGCTGGTGCGGAAGGGTTTTCCGTGGTCGTCGATCCGGACGGTCCCCTGGCGGCCGCCGCTGGACCACTGCAGCTCCACGTACCACTTCACGTCGTGGGCGCGGGCGTGCGCGGTGATGTACAGCACCTCGGGATCGGACCGGCTGACCTTGTAGGGGACACCGCGCTGCCCGGCCTTCGGCACGATCGTGGGGTGGGGGGCGTCGAGGTCCGTGGCGAACGACCTCGTCTCCACGCCTCCGCCGCAGCCCGACGACCCCTCGTACGCGTTCCAGGCCGGGGGTGCGACCGAGTCGACCACGCGGACGTGCAGGGACTCGATGACGACGGTTTCCTCGCCGGCGCCCTGCACGGTCAGCGCCACCCGCTGCCCGTCGGCGGCGATGGCGCCCTGCGCCTTCACCCAGCCCGGCACGTCCTGTCCCATCACCGGCGGCGAGACCTCGCCGGGAGGCCGGTCGATCAGGTACCTCCCCTCGCACTGCGGGTCTTCCCAGGCGTACGTGCGGGTGCTCACCGTCAGCGGAACCGCAGCACCCTCGTGGGCGCGGCCCGTGCCGGCGCCCCGCGCCGCGGGCGTGGCGTCGGTCGCTCCGGGGGACGGGGACGCGGCCGGGGACGGCGTCGAGGAGGGGCCCGGATGCGCCGAGGGGGACGCCGAGGGACGGGTCGTGGGGGAGGCGGAGGCCCGCTGCCCCGAGGAGGTCACGGTGTCGGTCCGGCGGCCGTCGCCCGCCAGGCCCGTGCTCCCGCCCTTCATGCCGAGGGTGAGCGCGGTGGTCACGGCGACGGCGGTGCCCGCAGCGATCAGGGCCCACCGTCTGCGGGCGGTCCGGACCGGCGCGGGCGTGGGGCGGGCCGGGTCGGCCCCCGCCGGGGACGGTCCACCGGCGGACCCGGGCGGGCCACCGCGCTCGCCCACGACGGAGGGAGCGGTCACGGACGCGGCCGGGGGCGCCGTGCCCTCCGGTCGCGCGTCGTTCGTGCGCGCACCCACCGGTGGCGCGTCCGCTGCGGCGCGCCGGGCTCGTTCGCGTGCCGCGTCCGCCAGGACCCAGCTGCGGTGCAACTCGGCCAGCTCCTCGGGAGTCGCCCTGCACACCCGGGCGAACCGGGAGACGGCCGCGTTGTCGCCCGGCACCCCTTCCCCCTTGCAGTACCGGTGCAGCGTCGAGGTGCTCATGTGCGCCCGTTTCGCGAGGGCTTCGTAACTCAGCCCGGATCGCTGCTTCAACTCGCGCATCAGCGCCGCGAAATCAGCGATCTCGTCCGCCGCCACCACCGGTCCTCCATTCCGTTCGGCATCCCAGGAGGGTCACGTTTCTCCAGGTCACAGCCGTTCGCCCATCCCGGCGTCCCGAACTTCCCCGTGGAACGGCGGACGGGACGCCGCATGGCGCAGGCTTGGGTCATCCAAGCACGGCGCCTCGCCGGACACGGTGATCGGCCCCGTCCAACTCCCTTCTACCTGCCCGTACTTCCGGCGCGCCCACCGGCGCGCCACGCATCACAGAAAGCAGTCCCATCATGCGTATCTCCACTCGTCCCGTCTCCCGCGTGTCCGCCTCGTCCATGGTCGTCGCCGCCGCCCTCGCGCTCGTCGGCGTCCAGGCCGCCGGGCAGACCGCCGGCGCCGCGACGAAGGAGGCCTCCTCGGTCGTCACCTGCACCACGGCGAACACCAAACTGACCGTCACCGAGGTGTCCCGGCCGATCAACCACCTGCTGCTCAAGGCCACCAACACGGGCACCAAGCCCTGCTACGCCTACAGCGCCCCCTACCTGAGGGCCGGCGCCGACGCCCAGGCCGTGATGCCGTGGGCCGACGAGACCACTCCGCAGGCCGTGGTGACGCTCGAGCCCGGCCACTCCGCCTACGCAGGCATCCTGACGTACTCGCCCGACGGTGAGGGCGGCAGCACGGAGAAGACCCTGGGCGTCTTCCTGACCGACCGGAAGGGCGACGCGCTGGCCGGGGAGAAGACCCTGAACCTGCCGAACGGCGGTGTCTTCTTCAACAGCGCCGCCACCGTCACCTACTGGCAGGACAACGCGGCCGACGCGCTCTCCTGGTAGCCGCCCCGGGGGCGTGGGGGCGGGGGCGTCCGCGCCGGGGCGGGATGTGGAATCGCCTGCTCCGGCGAGGCGCGGGCACGAGGTGCTCATGACACTTGCACGGGCTCTGCCGAACGACGCCACCGGGTGGTGGATCTTCCTGGGGACCTTCGCCGTCTACGCCGCCGCGCGTTGGTTCTTCGCCTGGCGGCAGGCCCGGCACGAGGGGGACGAGCACCCCGTGCGGGCCGCGTTCGCCGAGGAGGACGATCCCCGCCCGGCGGTGACGGGCGGGTTCCGGAGCTACCGTCAGTTCTTCGGCTTCGTCGGCAGCGCCGTCGTCGTGGTCCTGGTCGCCGGGCTGACGGACGGGCGGCTCCGCGTCGCCCTGCTGTGGAGCCTCGTACCGGTGCTGGTCGTCGCGCTGGCGTACCTCGACTTCCGCCAGGCCCGGAAAGCGCACTCGCGAGCCCTGTGAGGGGCGGGCTCAGCTCAGGGCGCTCTTCTTGCGGGCCCGGTACGCGGCCGCCTTGATCTTGTTGCCGCAGGACTCCATCCCGCACCACTGCCGGCGCACGCCCCGCGAACGGTCGACGTAGGTGCGGGTGCACTCCGGGTTGCCGCACTCCTTGAGCAGCGGCACGTCCGGACCGCTCAGCAGCTCGACGGCCTCGCGCGCGACCATGGAGAGGGCCTCCTCCGGCGTCGCCTGCGTCCATCGGCCCGCAGGAGTGAGCTGCGGCACCGCGGGCGGCCTACGGGCCGCGTTGTTGAGCACGGTCAGCGCCGCCCCGTCGTAGCCCTCCCCCAGCCGACGGGCGGTGATCAAGCGGTACATGGCCTCCCGCACGGTCGTCGCCTGCTCGACGTCGGCCTCCTGAGCCGGTGCGACCGCGTCGACGAGCCCGGACTCCACGTACCATGCGTCCAGCCTGTCCGGCGTCGCGAACATCTCGAAGCGCACCGTGCGACGGGCTCGGAGGGTGGCGGCGAAGTCGAGCGCCGGGTGTCCGCAGACGAAGACATGGTCGAGATTCACGTCACCATCCTGACAGGTGACCAGTTCGCCGGGCAAGGATCGCCACCCCTCCCCCGCCCCGGCCCGCTTCCCCGGCCCGGCCTCCCCGAGCCCTCACAGGCCCAGGTCCGCGGCGAGGCAGGAGAAGGACGTCCACGACCTCTCGGGATCGTAGGCGTAGCGCGTCGGGTCGTTCGGCGCGACCGGCTGTTCCTCCACCATCTCGTCGTAGCGGATGCGTTCGGGCAGCCTGCCGAAGCGGGTCCGGCGGATCGCCGCCGCGGCGTCCGTCGCACCGCCCGGCGCACCGCCCGTGACGTTCTCGTTCTTCATGATCCGACTCCGTTCTGTTGATGCACTGTGCGTCGCGCGTCATGCTTTGTGCATCGCATGACGGACGTCACCTGACGAAATGGTGATGGATGGCCTGTCCGGTCAGAACCGGTCCACGTCCACGACCGCTCGGGCGAAGGCGACCGGCGCTTCCTGGGGCAGGTTGTGGCCGACGCCGGGCAGGGTGCGGTGCTCGTACGGGCCCGTGAACCGGTCGCGGTACGCGGCGCCGCCGCCGGGCGCGGTGAAGGGGTCCCGCTCGGGGTCGAGGGTGAGGGCGGGCACCCCGATGACCGGCCGTGCGGCGAGCCGCTTCTCCAGCGCGTCGTAGCGGCGCTCCCCGTCGGCCAGGCTCAGCCGCCAGCGGTAGTTGTGGATGACGACGGCCGCATGGTCGGGGTTGTCGAAGGCTGCCGCGGTGCGCTCGAAGGTGGCGTCGTCGAAGGCCCAGGTCGGCGAGACGGTGTCCCAGACGAGGCTGGTCAGGTCGTGACGCAGGATCTTGTCCTCCATGGCCAGCCGCCCTCGCTCGGTGGCGAAGTAGTACTGGTACCACCAGGCGTGTTCCGCCCCGGGCGGGAGCGGCTTCAGGTTGGCCTCGCGGTCGGTGACGAGGTACCCGCCCACCGACACGAGGGCCTTGCAGCGCTCGGGCCAGAGCGCGGCCACGATGTCGGCGGTGCGCGAGCCCCAGTCGAACCCGGCCAGGACCGCCTTCTCGATCTTCAGGGCGTCCATCAGGGCGATGACGTCCAGGGCGATGACGGACTGCTGCGCGTTCCGCGTCGTCCTCGCGGAGAGGAAGCGCGTCGTGCCGTGTCCGCGCAGGTAGGGCACGATCACCCGGTAGCCCTCACCGGCCAGCAGCGGGGCGACGTCGACATAACTGTGGATGTCGTACGGCCAGCCGTGCAGACAGATGACCGCGGGACCGTGGGCGGGGCCCAGTTCGGCGTAACCGACGTCCAGCAGTCCGGCCCTGATCTGCTTCAGCGGCGGGAAGGCGGCGGGCGCGCCGGGGCCGCCCGCGGACACGGTCGGCGAGGTCTGCACAGTCGCCGAAGTCGTCGAAGTGGTCGAAGTCGCCGAAGAGGCGCCGCTTCCGGCGCCGGTGGAGGCGGACGCCGGCCCGGCGGCCCACAACCCCCGCAGGCCGGTCGCCGAGACGGCGGCCGCACCCGTGCCCAGCCCCAGGGCCTTGCCGAGGACACGCCTGTCGATCATGTGAAGCCCTCCGTGTGTCACCGCGCACCGACCGGTGCTGTGATTGACCTTCACACGAGCTGCGTCACCGGTCAAGACGGTGACGCAACCAAGCCCACGAATGGCTGGAACGGCATGAAAAACTGCGCGTCACCGTCGGGAACGGTGACGCGCAGTGTGTCGTGGGCGCGGTGGGGTCAGACCGGTTCGGGCAGCGGCTCCCGTTGCCGGGGAACAGCGGCGCTCGGCTCCCAGGCCGCCGTGGTCCGGACGTAGGCGTACACGACGGAGGCCATCGCCAGGACGAGGAGAGGGCCGTACAACCACGGAAGCCGGGCCATCTGCAGCGGCAGGAAGCGATACGACAGCAGGAGCGCGGTGAAGACGGTCGCGCCGTGGGCGACCAGCCGGACGCCCGAACGGTCCCAGCCGCGGTCGTAGGCGCGCAGCCCGCCCTCGATCGTGAGCGTGAAGACGACGCCGGCGATCAGGTCCGCGCCGTAGTGATAGCCGAACCCCAGCGTCGCCGCGAGGGTTGCGACCAGCCAGAACGCCCCCGCGAAGCGCAGCACCCTCGGGCCCTTCCGGGAGTGGATGAAGATCGCGACGGCCCACGCCGTGTGCAGGCTGGGCATGCAGTTGCGCGGGGTGACGCCGTCGAACGGCATGGAGTGCGGGGCGCCGATCGGCGACGGCGTCTTCGGCCACAGGTCGGCCACCGCCCACTGCACGCTGGGATGCGACTGCGTCCACAGGCTGACGTCCACCCAGTGCTCGGTGCCGTTGCCGTAGGCGAAGATCGGGCCCACCACCGGGAAGATCATGTAGAAGACCGGCCCGATGACGCCGATCGCCAGGAAGGTGCGTACCAGATAGTGCGTCGGGAAGCGGCGCTCGACCGCCACGTTGCGCAGTTGGTAGAGCGCGACGACCACCGCGGCGACCGGGAGCTGACCGTAGACGAAGTCGAGGAAGTTGAAGCCGATCGGGCCGGTGGCCGTGACGATCCGGCCCACCAGCCACGACGGGTTGCCCAGGGCGTGGTCGGCGGTCGCCACGTACTGGTCGAGCACCATCGGCCGGGTCTTCGAGGTGATGAGCAGCCAGGTGTCCCCGGTCTTGCGGCCGGCCATCAGCAGCAGGGCCAGGCCGACGCCCTTCAGCAGCAGGACACGCTCACGACCGGTGCGGCGCGTGACGGCGACCACCGCGCAGCCCAGAGTCACCAGCAGGGCCCCGTTGCCGAAGGGATGGCCCTCGGTCACCTTGATGTCGGCCGCCCATCGGGCGACGAAGAAGACGAGGTCGATGCCGAGCGCGGCGCCGAGCGCGACGAACCGCTGCCGCCAGGGCAGGACCACCAGCATCAACGCCATGCTGGCGTACAGCAGGCCACCCGACTTGGGCGGGAACACGACCTCTCGCACCTGCGAGGTGAGCGGACCCGGCAGACCCAGGTGGCGTGCGACGAGCTCCAGCGAAAGAAGGAATCCGAGGACCACCACACCCGCCGCGACCGTCACCATCACCCGCGGGCGACGCCACTCGGGAGGCGCACTGCTGCTCTTTATTCGCGCGGACGTCCGCGGTGGCATCGGTATCAATTCTCTGACCAGTTTGTGAGTTTCGGCGGCTGGGTCGTTCGTCCCGCCGAAGGGCGGGGTTTGTCCGTGAAGGGCGGGCAGGGGAAGTTCGTCGCGAGATCGAACATGTTATCGGAGCACTGCACGGCTTTCGCCGAAATGCACAGCATAGAAGAAACCCCCAGGTCATCGACCTGGGGGCAGAATCGGGCGCAGGCTCCGGACGGACGGGTTCGACGATCACCTAGTCCGGGGAATATCCGCCGTCGGCGGGCAGGCGGACGGTGAACGTGGTCGAGCCGGGGTGGCTGACGAGGGTGACGCTGCCGCCGTGGGCCTCCGCCACCGCCGCCACGATCGACAGCCCGAGGCCGGCGCCGGCTCCGCCGCCCACGTCCTCGGTGCGGCGGCGGTCCGCTCGGGTGAAGCGTTCGAAGACCTTGGGGCGGATGTCGGCGGGCACGCCGGGTCCGTCGTCGTGGACCTCCAGCACCACCGTCCCACTCACCCTCCCACTCACCGTCCCGCCCACCGTGCCGGTCCCGGCTTCGTCCCCGGCCGGGGCGTCGGTCTTCAGCGAGATGGTCACCGTGCTGCCCGCAGGGGTGTGCAGACGCGCGTTGGCCAACAGGTTGGCCAGCACCTGGTGGAGCCGGTGCGCGTCGCCCGGCACCGTCACCGGCTCCTCGGACAGCTCCAGCGCCCACCGGTGTCCCGGGCCCGCGGCCTGCGCGTCCGTCACCGCGTCCAGGACCAGACGCGTCAGGTCGACGGGACGGCGCTCCAGGGGGCGGCCCGCGTCGAGGCGGGCGAGGAGCAGCAGATCGTCGACCACCTCGCCCATACGGGCCGCTTCGGCCTCGATGCGCTCCAGGGCCCGCACCACCTTGCGCGGCACCGGGTCGGGGTGCAGCAGCGCCAGTTCCGCGTGCCCGCGGATCGACGCCACGGGCGTGCGCAGTTCGTGACTGGCGTCGGCGGCGAAACTGCGCAGCCGTTCCTCGCTCGCGTGCCGCTTGGTCAGGGCGTCCTCGACGTGGCCGAGCATCGCGTCGAAGGCGCCGGCGACGCGGCCCACCTCGCTGCGCGGGTCGCTCTCGCGCACCCGGGGCGGAAGCGCCACCTCGCCGCTGGAGAGGGACAGTTCACTGACCCGGGTGGCGGTCGCGGCCACCCGGCTGAGCGGTCGCAGCGACCAGCGCACCCACAGCGCCCCGGCGACTCCGGCGACGGCGAGCGCCGCGCCGAAGACGATCGCGGCGACCAGTTCCAGCCGGTGGACGGCGGCCTCCACGGACTCCGTGGGCAGCCCGGTGACCAGCACGTCGCCGTCCCTGCCCCGGATCGCCATCATGCGGTAGTCGCCGAGCGAGGACAGCTCGGTCGTCCTGCCCTCGCCGTCGGTCGGCAGCGCGGCGAGCCTTCTGGCGTCCCGCTCGCTCAGCGAGACGGTCACCGTCCCCGCCCCGTGTCCGGTCGCCACCACAGCGGCGTTGGTGACGGCGCCGGCGACGAGCCGCGCGCCGAAGGTCCCGGGGGCCTGTCGGCGGGTGTCGCCGTCCTCGTCGCCGTCGTGGTCGGACGGCAGCGTGCCGCCGTGCTCCAGGCTGGCCGGGAACCGCACGCCCGCGGCGCGCAGCTGCTGGTCGAGGCGGCCGGTGAGGAAGCCGTCCAGCTCCACCACCGCCGCCACCCCGACGGCCGCGCAACTGACCGCGAGCAGCACGACCAGGCCGGCGGTGAGGCGCGCGCGCAGCGTGTGCGGCAGGGACACGCGGGAGAGCCGGCGCCGCGCCCGGCGCACGAGGCCCCTCACGGGGCCGCCGTCGCCGGCTTGAGCACGTATCCCGCGCCCCGCACCGTGTGGATCATGGGCGGGCGGCCCGCGTCCACCTTCTTGCGCAGGTAGGAGATGTACAGCTCGACGACATGGGCCTGGCCGCCGAAGTCGTAGGACCACACCCGGTCCAGGATCTGCGCCTTGGAGAGCACGCGCCGCGGGTTGCGCATGAGCAGGCGCAGCAGCTCGAACTCCGTGGGGGACAGCTCGACGAGCTCACCGCCGCGGGTGACCTCGCGGGCCTCTTCGTCCATGGTCAGGTCGCCGACGGCCAGCCGCGGCCCGTCCTCCGTCTGCCGGGCCATGCCCGCCCGGCGCAGCAGTCCGCGCAGCCGGGCCACGACCTCCTCCAGGCTGAACGGCTTGGTCACGTAGTCGTCGCCGCCCGCCGTGATGCCCGCGATGCGGTCCTCGACCGCGTCCCGCGCGGTCAGGAAGAGCACGCACACGTCGGACCGCACGCCGTGCAGCGAGCGCAGCACGGTGAAGCCGTCGGTGTCCGGGAGCATGACGTCGAGAACGACGGCGTCGGGCAGGAGGGCGCGCGCCTCCGCGACGGCGGAGACGCCGTCGCCCGCCGTGCGCACCTCCCAGCCCTCGTAGCGCAGGGCCCCGGAGAGGACTTCGGCGAGGTCGGGATCGTCGTCCACGACGAGGACCCGGATCGGCGTGCCGTCGGTCCGGGTCAGGGCGGGGCGGCCGGAGCCGCGCGGGCGGGAAGTGTTCATCTCAGGTACCAGCATGCGGTCCCGCCGCCCCGGGGACCTCGTCCGCGACCTCTGAGTTCGCTGTGAGTGCGCCCTGCCGCCGAGCCGCTCCGGACGGCCGCTCACCCCTTCCCACCTGCGGCGCAGCCGGGCCGGACCGCCTCGCGCTGAGAGCGGGCTCAGAGGTTGCGCGGGCACAGTGGCGTCCGGGACGGCCGAGAGGACGTACGGACAGCCGAAGGGACATGCGGATGACGACGGTGTACGAGCGACGAAGGGTCGCGCCCGCGCCTCCTGCGCCGGGGCGCTCCCCCGCCGGCCCGGTCCTCGGCGTCCTGTGGGGCGGTGCCGCCGCCGTCGTCGCCCTGTGGTGGCACGACACGGGGTCGGTCGTGGGCACGGCGGGCTGGCTGACCGGCGCCGGGCGGATCGCGGGGCTGCTGTGCGGGTACGCCTGCGCCGTCCTGGTCGCCCTGATGGCGCGCGTCCCGCTCCTGGAGCAGCGCGTCGGTTCGGACCGGGTGGCGCGCTGGCACGCGAGGGCGGGCCGCTACACGGTCTGTCTGCTGGTGGCGCACATCCTGCTCGTCCTCTCCGGGTACGCGGCCCAGGACCGCTCCTCCCTCGTGCACGAGGCGGTCACCGTGGTCCTGGACTACCCCGAGATGCTCAAGGCCACCGCCGGCACGATCGTGCTGTTCGCGGTCGGGCTGATCTCGGCAGGCGCGGTGCGCCGCCGGGTCAGCCACGAGTTCTGGTACTACGTGCACCTGCTCACGTACGCGGCGGTCTTCCTCTCCTTCGGCCACCAGGTCGCCCTGGGGTCGGACTTCGTCGGGAGCAGTCCCGCCCAGGCGGCCTGGTACACGCTGTACCTGGGCGCCGCGGCCCTGGTGGTGTGGTTCCGCATCCTGGCCCCGGTGCGGCTGAACCTGCGCCACCGGCTGCGGGTGGACTCCGTGCACCGGGAGGCCCCGGGCGTGTACTCCGTCGTCGTCCGGGGCCGGCGACTGGACGAGATGGGCGCGCGGCCGGGGCAGTTCCTGCGCTGGCGGTTCCTCACCGAGGGCATGCGCGCGACCTCGACCCCGTACTCGCTGTCCGCGCCGCCGCGCCCGGACCTGCTGCGCATCACCGTCAAGGCCCTCGGTGACCACAGTGCCGCCGTCGCCCTCCTGCGGCCCGGCACCCGGGTGTGGGCGGAAGGTCCCTACGGTGCGCTGACTGCCGACCGGCGGACCGCGCACAAGTCCCTGCTGATCGCGGGCGGCGTCGGCGTCACCCCGCTGCGGGCCCTGTTCGAGACGCTCCCCGGCGACGTCACCCTCCTCTACCGTGCCCGGACCGCCGAGGATCTCGCCCTGGGCGCGGAGCTGGAGGCGATCGCCCGATGGCGCGGGGCGAAGGTGCTCTACGCGCTGAACGGTCCGCACGGGCGCCGCCCGGACCTGACGGCCGCCGCCCTGCGGGCCGCCGTCCCCGATCTGGACGCCCATGACGTGTACCTGTGCGGCCCGCACGGGTTCGCCCGGGACGTGTACGAGGCGCTGCGCGCCGCCGGGGTCGCGGACCGCCGCATCCACCACGAGTCGTTCGAGCTGTGAGGCCGTCTTGCACACGCTGAGGAAGAACCGGCCACTGCGCCGCATCGTGCTGGCGAGCGCCGCCACCGTCTCGGGGATGGTGCTGCTGCTGTCGCTGAAGCCGCACACCACACCGGCCGTCGCGGGCCTGACGCCCTCTCCCGCGCCCTTCAGCAGTTCGAGTGCGCCGGCCACGGCGGGCACGTCGGGCGGAGCGACCGGGTCGGGCGGGTCCAGTGGCTCCACCTCGGGGACCCGGACTCTCACGGGTGACTCGGTGCAGACCCGGTACGGCCCGGTCCAGGTCCGCGTCACCCTGGCGGACGGGAAGATCACGGACGTCACCGCGGTCGAATACCCCCAGGAGAACCCGAGGGACCAGCAGATCAACTCCTACGCCGTCCCGGAGTTGACCCGAGAGGCGCTCACCGCCCAGAGCGCCGCCATCGACACGGTCTCCGGAGCCACGTACACCAGCGACGGCTACCGCCGGTCGCTCCAGTCGGCGCTGGACTCGGCGAGCGGCTGACGGCCGTGGCGCCCGGGGCGGGGCGGGAGCGGTCCCGCACCGCCCCCGGGCCCCCGGCTGCTCAGCTCCGGGTGTAGACGAAGCCGATCTTGTCCACCTCGTCGCCGGTGCGGCCGTGGAAGCCGGCGAGCTGCCATCCCGCGGGCGCGGTGCGTGTCACGCAGTCGGAGGTGACGGTCCCGCCGGCCAGGGTGCGCCCCCGGTCGGTGGTGAACTTGGCGTAGAAGATCCGGGTACGGCCGTCCTTCGCGCCCTGGCAGAGCTGAGCGGACGTCACATGTTCGTCGGCAGCCAGGGTGAGGGAGGACGCGGTGCCGCCGGAGCCGCCGTGGGCGAGCGTGACGCCGTTGCTGAGGGTGAGGCTCATCTGGTCGACCCGCGAGCCGGAGCGCAGGCCGACGACGGTGGCGCGGGCCGCGGCCGGGACGCTGTCCACATCGGTGAAGTAGTCGCCGTGGGGGCCGCCGAACTGGTCGCTGAGCTGGTAGTCCGGGTTGCGGGTCCAGGAGAAGCCGACGGTGATCGGGTCGTGGTCGGAGAGCATGAGGCCGCCGTCGGTGAGGAACTTGGCGTGCTCGTTGTTGTAGGCCGTGGCGGCGAGTGAGACGAGTCTGCTGCTGCGGTAGAGGACCTTGTCGACGACTTCGCAGGTGTTGGGGACGGTGGGGCCGCTCTGGTCGCAGACGAGGGCGCGCGCCCGCCGGTACGGCGTCGATGTCGTTGTAGTAGTCGCCGTGGGGGCCGCCGAACTGGTCGCTGAGCTGGTAGTCCGGGTTGCGGGTCCAGGAGAAGCCGACGGTGATCGGGTCGTGGTCGGAGAGCATGAGGCCGCCGTCGGTGAGGAACTTGGCGTGCTCGTTGTTGTAGGCCGTGGCGGCGAGTGAGACGAGTCTGCTGCTGCGGTAGAGGACCTTGTCGACGACTTCGCAGGTGTTGGGGACGGTGGGGCCGCTCTGGTCGCAGACGAGGGCGTCGGTGCCCTTGGCGGGCGGGGTGCCGCCGCGGACGAGTTCGACCCAGGCGTCGGTGAGGTCGTTGGCGGCGGCGAACTCGGCGATGGTGTCGCCGCTGCGGGTGTAGCGGGTGTTGGTGTCGCCCATGACGACGACGGCGTTGCCGGCGGAGTGGGTCTTGATGAACGCGGTGAGCTGGTTGAGGTTGTCGGCGCGGGAGGCGAGGTCGCCGGGGTTGGTGCCGGCGTTGGTGTGCAGGTTGTAGAAGTCGACGTAGACGCCTTCGGCGAGGCGTTCGCGCAGGAAGGTGAAGCCCTTGGGGGTGAGGCAGTCGCCGGAGTCGAGCTGGCAGGAGTTCCAGTGCACGCGCTCGAAGTCGTCGGCGTCGTAGGGGAGTTTGGAGAGGGTGTTGAGGCCGCTGCCGATGCCCGCGCCGCCGCTGGTGGGGGTGCGGTAGGGGTGTGCGGTGTCGCCGGCGTAGAGGTAGGAGTGGTAGTTGAAGTCCTCTTCCACGTGCACGATGTCGTACGGGGCGATGCGTTGGCCGATGGCCGTGGTGCTGGTGTCGCGCGGCGTCGAGGCGCTGGAGATG
>NZ_MJAJ01000069.1 GCF_001746365.1 Streptomyces sp. LUP30 | reverse complement strand
GGAAGGCGCCGAGGCCATGGCGGCGGGGGCCGCCGGCGGCATGCCGCCCATCCGCTGACGCGCCCCGCCCGGCCCCGGCCGGGAGCGGGGCGGCGCCGAGAGGTCGGCCGAGCCGCCGGTGACGGCCTCCGGGTAGGCGCTGCCGGGGAGCGGCACGGAAGGGGAAGCGCCATAGCCCGTCGGCGCCCCAGCCGCGACCGGGAAGCCGCCGCCCACCGTCACGGAGCCGGGGGCGCGAGCGCCGGTCCCGTCGGTACGGGCGCCTGCCCCGTCGTAGCCGGCGAACAGGTCGGCCAGGCCCGTCGGCGGCTCGCGCCAGCCGGACGGCACGGGGGAGGGCTGACGGCGTCCGATGCGCATCGAACGAAGTCTGGGCAGGTCGGTACGGCGCCGCAGGTCGGCGGTGGCCAGCGCGATGCGCACGCCGGTCCAGTCCTCGCCGGTGCGTTGGGCGACGGAGGCCCGCAGCACCAGACGACCGCTGCCGTCGCCCGGGCGGTGGCTGAGCCGGTAGGCCGGCGCCCACACGGCGCCCGGCACCGCGTACTCGACCTCGACCTCCACCTCGGCGCCCGCCTCTGCCTGTGCCTCTTCCGCGCCCGCCGTCGGATCGACGCAGACGTCGAAGGTCAGGACCGCCGAGACCGTCGTCCGCACCTGCGCGGGCGGTGCGTCGGTGGAGGCGCGGTCGAGCCGGTCCGAGGCGACCAGGAACGCGTGCTCGGCGCGTTCCAGCGCCTTCTCCAGCTCGACGAGACGGGCATGCAGTCCGGTCAGCCGCTCGTCGACGAACTCGGCGAACTCCAGCCAGGCGTCCACGGGGGTGCGGCGGTGCGGGTCCTCCCGTCTGCGTGCGGGCGGGACCGGGCGCAGCGCGCTGACCTCCTCGACCAGACCCCGTTGCCGGTCCCGGCGACCCTGTGCGGCCGCCCACTCGTCGCGCAGCCGCTCCACTTCACGTCGCAAGGCGTCGGACCCCACGTCGCCGAGCGGCTCGGCCTCGACCTCCACCCGCGCCTCGACGACGCGTGCCGCGCGGGTGCCCGTGACACGGGCCCGCAGGGATCCCGGGTCCAGCGAACGGGGCAGTCCCGTCACCCGGACCCGGCCGTCCGGCGGCATGCTGCCCCGGGCCAGCCGGCGGCAGAGGGCCCCCTGGGAGTACACCACCACCGCGTCGAGGACCGACCCCCACCGCTGTGCCGTCTCAGCCGTCATGTGCTCCGTCCCCCGTCACGCCGGTTTGAGGTGAAGCCTAGTGGTGGGCCGTCGGCCGCGGGCGGGCGGAAGGAAGTACGCGGTGCCATCGACGGGACGGTGGCTCAGCCGGCGCGCAGGCCCCGGTCGGCGAAGCCGATCAGCCACTCGAAGCTCTCGTCGACGTCGGCGCTCCACTGGAAGCCGTTGGCCGACTGCAACGTGGCGAAGCCGTGGCAGAGGCTGCGGAGCATGCGCAGGGCGTGGTCCACGTCGGACTCGGCGATGTCGTAGCCGCGCAGGACCGCCGTGAACGCGGCCAGCAGCCGTTCGCCCTCGGTGGCCAGCGGATCGTCCGGGCCGGACGGTTCCACGCCGATGGTGGCGGCGTACCGCCCGGGGTGCTCCACGACGAAGGCGCGGAAGGCGCGCGCCGCGGCCCCCAGGGCGTCTCGGCCCGCGCGCCCCTGGACCGCGACGCCGACGGCGTCGGCGGCCTCGCTCAGGGCCAGGACCGCGATACGGCGGTTGAGGTCGTCCTGACCGCCCACGTGCTTGTACAGGGACGGGGTGCGCACGCCGACGCGCTCGGCCAG
This sequence comes from Streptomyces sp. LUP30, assembly GCF_001746365.1. Classification (GTDB taxonomy): domain Bacteria; phylum Actinomycetota; class Actinomycetes; order Streptomycetales; family Streptomycetaceae; genus Streptomyces. The sequence goes on along the minus strand of NZ_MJAJ01000069.1, from coordinate 41,037 downwards.
CAGGGCCATCGTCAGCCGGTCCAGACCCACCTCGTCGGCCAGGGCGGCGCCGGCCGCGACCACGGCGGCCCGGTCCAGACCGACCCTAGGCACGAGGGGCGTCCGATCGGAGGAAGGCGAGCACCAGGGAAGCCACCTGGTCGGGGAGCTGGTGGTGCGGGTAGTGCCCCGCGCCCTCGATCATCTCGAGCCGGCCGAGGCCGGACGGCAGGGCCTCGACGACCGCCGAGCCCTCGGCATGGGGGTCGGCCCAGTCGGGGTCGAGCGTGCCCATCACGACCAGGACCGGGCAGCGGACGGCGCCGAGCTGCGCGCCCGCGTCGGTGGGCGCGCTGCGGCCCATGCCCTGCATCGCCTTCATCCGGCCCGGCTCGCGCAGCCGGGACTCGAAGAGGCCGAGCCGCTCGGCCCAGTCGGACGGCTTCGCACCGGGGTAGGCGATGTCGAGATACGAGCGCCAGAGCGGCACGCTGCCGAACACGCCTGCGCCGAGCAGTCGCAGCAGGCTCTGCCGGAATCGCTTCACCCGGAGGTCGCCGAGACGCAGCGACTGCTTGCGGGTGAAGGGCGCCAACTCGACGACGGCGGTGATCAGGGAGGGGTCCTGCGCCGCGGCGATGGTGGCGGCGCCGCCGGACACGGAGTGGCCGACGAGGACGGCCGGGCCGCCCAGATGGCGTACGACGGCGAGCAGATCGCCGGCGATCGCGGTGCGGCTCCAGTCCGGCCAGTCGACGCTCGACTCGCCGCAGCCGCGCAGGTCGACGGCGGCGACCCGGTACCCCGCCGCGACGAGCGGGGGAACGACGGCACGGTAGGCGGCGCGGCTGTCGCCCATGCCGTGCGCGAGCACGATCAGGGGCCCGGACCCCGCCACCTCGTAAGCGATCGTGCCGCCGTCGACGGCCAGGTACTCGGTCATGGCATCCCCAGATGTTCGGCTAATGTTGTTAGCCAAAAGCTAATCGCATTAGCCACGCTTGTCAACGGCCAGGTTTCCGGCGGCTGTTGGCCGAGCTCTCGCGGGGCGTCGGCCGGCCCTCGGCGGGGTGGCGCCCGGGTCGCGGCCGGGTGATCGTCCTGGAGAAAATCTGTAGTGGCGGGAGTAGACATGGGCTCACTGCAGAGCTAGAGTTTCTGGCGTACGCAGAAAGTCGAAGGAAGAGGCGCGGCCGACACGAGCTCGCCGCGCATGCAGGACCAGCAGGACACGGCCCATGCGGGTCGTGAGCAGTATCCGTGTAACCAGCAGTGAAACCGAGTGATCGAAGGTAAGGAGCGCACGCCATCAGGATCGCCCGGGCGAGGAAGCAGTCCGCCCGGGTACCGCAGGCCCCGGATTGGAAGGTGGTCCCCGGTCACGCATCCGCGATCCCCGCAGCCGCACCCTCCCGGGTGCACCCTGCGGAACAAAATACCGGCGCAGTCAGCCGGCAGATGGTGTTGAAGGCTCGGGGCCCGGGTGCCGGCATGGCGCCCGGGCCCCCCGACGCGTCTTTTGGAAGAAGAGGTCTATGCCCCCTCGCAGTACCCCATCCGTCGCCCCCATCGACGACGACGACTATCCCGCCTACACCATGGGCCGGGCGGCCGAAATGCTCGGCACCACGCCCGCTTTCCTCCGTGCCCTCGGCGAGCACCGGCTGATCACCCCCCTGCGCTCCGAAGGCGGCCATCGCCGCTACTCCCGCTATCAACTGCGCGTCGCGGGCCGGGCCCGCGAACTCGTGGACCAGGGCACCCCGATCGAGGCGGCCTGCCGCATCGTCATCCTCGAGGACCAACTCGAAGAGGCCCAGCGCATCAACGACCAGCTGCGCGCCCAGGACGGCCCACCGCATCCCACGACCTCGACCGCCACCTCCTCCTGATCCGTCGGACGGCGCCGATCCCGGCCGCCCGACGGGCCTTCGTCCCACCGTGTGCACCGCGTCGGCGCGGGTATCCGCTCCGCACTGCGAGTTTCGGGGACCGGCCCCGAACCCGACCGGGAGAGGTGCACCCCATGTCCGCGTCCCTCGTGGAGACCGTCGATGTCGAAGCCCCCGTCAGCGTCGCCTGGGGCCTGTGGAGCGATGTGACACGGTGGCCGTCCTTCCTGAGCCACGTACGTCTGGTGGAACGGCTGGACGACCGCCGTTTCGCCTGGCAGCTGCAACTGCCCGGCGCCGACAAGAACTTCGTGGCCGAACTGACCGAGGTCGTCCCGCAGGACCGCATCGCCTGGCGCACCGTGGAGGGCGTCGAGCACGCGGGCGTGGTCACTTTTCACCGGCTGAGCGACACCACGAGCCGTGTGACGGTGCAGATCGAGTACGACCCCAAGGGGTTCGTCGAGCATCTCGGCGCGCTCACCCATCTCGACTCGGTCCTCGCCAACTACGACCTCGGCGAGTTCCAGAAACTGGCCGAGAAGACTGCGGCGTCCTGACCCGCGAGAGCGCCGAGGGCTCAGGCCTTCAGGTCTCAGGGCCCCGGGCCTCCGGCGGCAGGCTGCCGCACGCGCACCCGACGTCGTGGCGCGTGCGGGCGTCGGCCGGGGCAGCCCGCCCCGACGGTCCCGAACGGGCTGCGACCGCACGGCGTGCGACGGGTCGTCAGGGAGCGTGGCAGGGCTACTTGCTCTGCACCAGCTGGATCAGGTTGCCGCAGGTGTCGTCCAGAACCGCGGTGGTGACCGGGCCCATCTCCAGCGGCTCCTGGGTGAAGCGCACCCCGAGCCCGCGCAGCCGGTCGAACTCCGCCCGTACGTCGTCCACGGCGAAGGACGTGGCGGGAATGCCGTCCTCGACCAGTGCCGTCTTGTACGGACGTACCGCGGGATGGCCGGAGGGTTCGAGCAGCAGCTCGGTGCCGTCGGGGTCCTCCGGCGACACCACGGTCAGCCACCGGTGCTCGCCGAGGGGGACGTCGTGCTTCTTCACGAAGCCCAGCGCGTCCGTGTAGAAACGCAGCGCCGTCTCCTGGTCGTCGACGAAGACGCTGGAAAGGTGGATCCTCATGGGGTGCTCTCCCGTGGGTCGGGCCTGAGCCACCGGGTCGCGATGCGCTCTAGGGGTCCGGTGTTCAGATCGTGGAACTTGTAGCGGCCCTCGCGCCGGGAGACCACCAGGCCCGCCGCTTCGAGGACGGCCAGGTGCTGACTGATCGCCTGGCGGGACAGCCCGAGGCCGTGTCTGGTCACCAGCCGGGCGCAGATCTCGAACAGTGTCTGGCCGTCCCGCTCCACCAGCTCGTCGAGGATGCGCCGACGGGTGGGGTCGGCCAACGCCCTGAACACGTCCTCCGCCATGGCGCCCATGATAGGCAAGTGCTCGCTTGCCTATCAAGGCGCCGCCGCCGGACGGAGCGCGCACGTCCTGCGGTCGTTGAGCCCTTAACATCTCCGTCGCGGACGTGGGGCACGCGTGTCCGCGGGACGGAGAGCCCAAGACCCAGGAGGCGGAAGTGACACGTGACCGAATCGGACTCGCCGAGGTGCTTGCCGCCGCGGAGGACGCGGCGCCGGTGGGCTCTCTCGACGTCGTGGCGCGCAACCTGCGCGACCGGTTCGGCGCGCGCTACGTGTCGTTCCTCTTCCTCGACGTCGTCGGCCGGCGCCTGCTGCGGGTCAGCGACAGAACGGCCGGGCAGGACGGGCGCCGCACCGGTCGGGTCCCCCTCGAAGGCAGCAGCGTCTACGACGACGTCCTGCGCACCCAGAAGCTGGTGCAGGCGCCGCAGGGCGACCAGGGGCAGCGGGTGCTCGCCCCCGTCACGAACCGCGGCGACGCCATCGGCGTCCTGGAACTGTTCCTCACCGAGGTCACGGAGGACGTCCTGGAGCAGGTGGAGGAGGTCGCGCAGGCGCTCGCGTACATCATCGTCACCGACCGCAGATTCACCGACCTCTACCACTGGGGCAATCGCACCACCTCGGTGAGCCTGGCCGCCGAGATCCAGCGTCAGCTGCTGCCCTCGGCCCCCTCCTGCGAGGCCGCCGAGTTCGCCCTCGCCGGGGCTCTGGTCCCGGCCTCCGACATCGCCGGCGACACCTACGACTACTCCCTCGACCAGGAGGCCCTCCACCTGTCCATCACGGACGCCATGGGCCACGACGTCGACGCCTCGCTGATGGCCACCCTGCTGGTGAACGCCTCGCGCGGGGCCCGGCGCGCCGGGGCGGACCTGGCCGAACAGGCCCGCCAGACCCATCAGGCGCTCCTCGACCACGGCCGGCGGACCTTCGCCACCGGGCAGCTGCTGCGCATACCTCTGGACGGCACCGGCGCGCAGCTCGTCAACGCAGGCCACCCCTGGCCGCTGCGGCTGCGCGACGGCACGGTCGAGGAACTGCGCCTGACCGTGAACCTGCCCTTCGGCGTCGTCGGCCAGGGCCCGTACCTGATGCAGGACGTCGACCTGCGCCCCGGCGACCGTCTCCTGCTCTACACCGACGGCATGCAGGAACGTCAGGCGGAAGCGGTCGACCTGGCCGCCCTCCTGCGCGACACGGCGTCCGAGCACCCGCGTGAGGTGGTGCGCGCCCTGGTCCAGGAGGTCACCCTGGCCTGCCACGGCCATGTGAGAGACGACGCCACCGTGCTCTGCCTGGACTGGCACGGCCCCGACCGCGGTGACCGCCTCGCGAACGCCGGAGCCGACGCCTGAACGACGTGCACGCCCCGCGCGCAGCCGCCGGCCCTGCCCCCGGTCCGGCCGCCGACCGATGAGCCCTCGCCGCCCGAGCCGGGATGGCGCCCGGCCCCGCTCACCCGCCGACGGCGCGGCGCGAACTCGCCCGTCCGAAGGCGCTCGCCGTGCGCTGCGGCGGGTAGCGCTGAGCGGCCCAGGGCCTGCCTGCGGTCGCGATGACGGCGCACAGGGCGGGCCGGCGCGGTACAGCGCCACGGCCGGTCCTCACGGGCTCTCCCCGGGTTTGCGTCCCCAGGCGGTGAGCATGCCGGCCGACAGCGCGGTGCAGTCGTCGGAGGCCAGGTAGCGGATCGCGGCGTCCACGCCCGCGTCGTCGACCAGCCCGGTCGCGAGCATCGCCGCCCGGCTGCGCTCCCAGGTGTCCGCCCAGAAGCGGCTGAGGGGACTGCCCGGCGTCAGCGGCGGCACATGGATCTCGGCGGCGACCGGGACGAGCCCCGCGCCGCGCAGCAGCCACGGGTACGACGGCACCCAGGAGACATCGGTGCCGATGGTGGCCCTCAGCCCCTGCCACATCGCCCGCATCGCTGTGCTGCAGGGCGTGGCGGGCGTCAGGTCGCTCGTGAGGTCGACCGCGTCGCTGAGCACCAACAGGCCGCCGGGCGCGACGAGTTCGGCCAGCGTGCCGAGCAGGCGGTCGCGAGCGGGCAGATGCATCAGCACGAATCGGGCGTGGACGAGCGAGAACCGGCCCGGCACGGCCTCCGGGTCGGTGATGTCGGCCTCCAGCACGTCGAGCCCGGGTGTCGGCCGGGCGTCCAGGAAGCGCGTGTCGCGGTCCACGGCGAGCACGCTCGCCACGCCGGCCTCCTCCAGCAGCCGCCGGGAGACGGTGCCGGTGCCGGCGCCCACGTCGAGGCAGTGCCAGCCCGGGCCGACCCCGAGCGCCCGCAGCCGCGCCATGGTGATGTCGTCGTAGGCGAGCGCGCCGAAGTCGATGCGCTCGCCCTCGCCCGCCTGCTCCGGCCGGAAGACGGCCTCGCCGTAACGGCCGTCGCCGGCCCCTTCCCCGCGCCGGGCGGCGGTCATGGGGCGGTCCGGGGTCCGCCGCCGGTCCTGACGTGTCCGGAGGACCGCCCCGCGAGGGCCGCCGACGGCGGATCGCCGTGCAGGGGGTCGTCGAACGGCGGGTCGTCGAACGGCGGGGTGTCGGACAGTGCCATGGCGGACCTCTTCACGCGGTGGGGCGGTACCGGGCGGAGCCACTCCCGGGCCGCCGCCCCCGCGATCCTTCACCAGCGCCCGTCAGAACGACCGAGGCGCGCCGAGTCCGAGCCGATCGGCCCTGCGGCCTTCCGACCCACGACCTGCCCCGGCACGGCCTCCGGGCGTCCGACGGCACGGTTCCTCCGACGTTCTTCCCGCGTTCCCGCGTTCCCGCGTTCCTTCAGCGATTCCCGGCTCCTTCCGCGCGCCCGGGAGTCCCGAGAAGACCCGCAGGCGCGCGGAGACGGCGGCGTGTCGTGCCCGGCCACCGCTCCGGGCGCCGCCGAGGGAACGGCCTCAGCAGGTGGGGACGTCGGAGAGCCAGGCCGGGCCCTTGATGTAGATGTTCGTCAGCCAGGAACCGTCGGTCAGCTTCGACCAGGCGTCGTTGGTGTAGCCCTCCGCGGTCACCTCCTGGGCGTGCGCCTGGCACACCACGTTGATCGCGGTCGGCTGCGCGAAGTAGTCGACGACCGCGGCGTTGACGTTCGGCTCGCTGTGGGTGCGCACGCCCGTGCCCCACGTCTGGTGCGCCTTGCTGCCACCGGTCGGCGGCGGAGTGCTGCTGCCGCCGCAGTCCGGGATGCCGGGCAGCTCGGCCGGGCCCTTGATGTAGATGTTGGTCAGCCACGAGCCGTCGGCCAGCTTGGACCAGATGTCGTTCGTGTAGCCCTCGGCGGACACGGTCTCCGCGTGCTCCTGGCACTGCACCGACACCTGGGTCGGCCCGGCGAAGGTGTCCACGACCGAGGAGCGCACGCTCGGCGTGGAGTGGGTGCGCACCCCCGTCCCCCAGGTCTCGAAGGTCGTGCCGCCGTCGGCGGGCGGCGGGGTCGGGGTGCCGGACCCGTTGATCCGGATCGCGCCGGCGTAGTCGCCGCCGGTGCGGACCGGCGCGACCCGGATGTGCGTGCCCGACTCGTACGCCTCGACCATCTGCCCGCCGCCCAGGTACATGGCGACGTGGTGGACGTGACCGGTTCCCCAGAACATCAGGTCGCCGGGCAGCAGCGGCGCGGTCCCCTGGGCGGCGGAGAAGCGGGCGACGGCCTGCGAGCTGTGGAACTGGTCGTCGGCCGTGCCGTTGAGCAGGTCCTTGCCGGTCGCCTGGTAGTACGCGTAGCGCATCAGACCGGAGCAGTCGAAGCCCTTGCGCTCGTTGTCGTGCGCGCTGTCGGGGTCCGAGCCGTCGTAGTAGCCGTAGGTGGCGCCCGGCGTGGCGCCGTGGCCGCCGCCCCAGCTGTACCAGACGCCGATCTGGGAACAGGCCGCGGACACGGCGGCCTGCGCGGTGGCCGTCGCGCCCGGCGCGAGGACACCGCAGGAGGCGGCGGGCGCGGCGTGGGCCGGGGCGGAGAAGAACGCGGAGAGGGCCAGAACCGAGGCGCCCAGGATCGCGCCGCTGGTCCGGCGGCGCGCGCTGGTGATCTTCAAGGGAACTCTTCCTTCGTCGACGTGACGTCACCGGCGTCTGCGGTGACGGCGGAGAGAACGGGGCGTGCCGCACCCACCCCCGTGGGATGCGGCACGCGGCTAGAGGACGAGCGCCGCGCGCATCTTGGCGAGGCCGCGCATGCGGTTGCGCTGGACCGTGCCGCGGTGCGCGCCGAGCCGCTCCGCGGCAGTGTCGTGGCTGAGGCCTTCCAGATCCACGAGGATCACCGCGGCGGCCTCCTTCTCGGAGAGCACGCTCAGCAGCGCGAGCGCGGTCGCGGACGCCTCGTAGACGCCGAGTCCGCCGTCCCAGCCGGACTCGGGCAGCCGGTCGCTGGTGTGCTCGCGCCGGGAGGGCCTGGTCCAGGAGTCGCGCAGCAGGTTGGCGGCGACGGCGCACGTGTAGGCGTACGGATGCTGTTGCTGGGTCAGGGACCGGGCGCGGGCTCGCCGGGAGAGCCGCAGATACGTCTCCTGGAGCAGATCGTCGGCGTCGTGCGGATTCCCCGTCAGCGCCAGGAGCCTTCTGCGCAGCCGCGGCATGTCGGCAGTGAAGGAGGCGTCGAACTCTCCCGGACTCATTCTCTCGTCGTCCGCACACGATGGTGGCGGACAGGACGCGTTGCTGAACTCCATTTCTTCTCCCCCTCGGTCGGATGTGTCATGTGCTGCGCCGTGCCGTGCCCGCGGTGGTCAGGCCGTCGGGCAGGGCGGGGCGGCGGGGCCGTAGCGGGCGGCCGGGGCGCTGAGCAGCAGGGCCCAGTAGCGGTCGCCGTAGGACCAGTGCCACCACTCGGTCGGGTAGTTGACGAACCCCGACGACGTGAGGGCCCGGGCCATCAGCGCCCGGTTCGCACGCGCCTCGGCGGCGATGCCGGGGGCTTCGGTGCGACAGGCGCCCGCGCTCTCCTCCGGGGTCGCGTTGACCTCGGTGCCCAGCGGCAGTTCGCGGCCGTCACGGTCGCACAGCGTCAGGTCGACCGCTCCGCCGCTGACGTGCGGCGCCACCTCCGGAGGGGAGATGTAGGCGCTCGCCAGCTCCCGGATCCGCTCGGGCGCCGCGTCGGGATGCACCCCTCGCATCGTCGCCGCGTACTGCTCGAAGTAGCGGCGCTGGAGGTCCGGCGGCCGGTATCCCTCCACCACCAGGAACCGGACACCGGCCGGCAGCATGCGCTGCGCCCGGACGAGTCGCCGCAGCGCGCCCGACCTCAGATGGGCGTAGCTGCCGTCCTCGTCGGCCTGCCGAGGGTCGAGCCGCAGGCCGCCGCTGCCGCGCAGGTCGACGAGCGGCTCACCGCATTCGTCCTCCGCGACGGCGGCGACCCGAGGGTCGGAGAGCGTGATGATGTCTGTCACGGGAGAAGCGTCCCCCGGGCCGCTGCAAATGCTCTGCAGGTTGCCTGCAAGCATGCGACCAGGCCTTTTACAGCGGGGCCGGGTTAACCGGCGTCGACGGCCCGCTCACGGGCCTCACGGCAGTCCAGCTCCCGGAAGACCGCGATCGCTTCGGACCGGGCCGCCCGCGCGCGGGCCTCGTCGCCGTCCGCCGTCCACACCTGCGTCAGGTCCCAGAGCGTGCGCGCCCGCCACAGCGGCAGCCGCAGCGCCTCCCAGCCCGCCAGTGCCCGCTCCAACGGCTCCCGTGCGCGGTCGGGTTCGCCGGCCGCCAGGTGCCGTTCGCCGAGGGTGCGCAGGACCAGCGCCTCGCCGAACCGGTCCTGGCGCTCGTGCGCCACCGCGAGGCACCGGTCGAGCCGGGCGGCCGCCTCCTCCAGCCGGCCCTGCCGCAACTCCACCTTGGCCAGCGACTGTTCGGCGTACATCACGCCGAACGTGTCCCGCAGGCCGGTGAAGATGCGCAGCGCGTCGTGCAGCAGTGGTTCGGCCTGCTCCAGCGCGCCCTCGGCCCGGTGGCACAGGGCCAGCGACCGCAGGGTGAGCGCCTCGCCGTGCCGGTCGGCCTGCGCGCGGTACAGCTCCAGCGCCCGGGTCAGGGCCTCCCAGGCCTGCGGACCGCGTCCCTGCTCCCGGTGCACGTACCCGATGCCGTACAGCACGCGGGCGCGGGCGCCGCGCTCGGCGTCCGGCCCGTACCGGTCGAGCGCCGCGTCGAGCAACCGGAGCGCCTCGGTGTACCGGGCCTGTTCACGCCGGGCGGTGCCCATACCCGCCAGCGCCACCGCCGCGCCCTGCGACGGGCCCCCGCGCTCCTCGAACAGTCGCAGGGCTTCACTGAACCGGGCGTACGAATCCTCGAACTCGTCCTGTTCGTAACAGAGTTGTCCCAGACCGTTGAGCAGCCACGCCTCGCCCTCGCCGTCCTCGCTGCGGCGCACCGCCGCGATGGCCGCCGTGTGCGAGCGGGACCATGCGTCGAACTGGTTGTACAGCGCGGCCGAACTCGCGATCAGCGCCCCGGCCAGGTCCCGGGCGGGCCGGTCCAGCCGGTGGTCGGCGCAGTACTCCACCGCCGCCAGCAGGGAGGCCTGTTCGGCGGCGAACCAGGCCGCGGGCCGCTCCAGCAACGACTCCTCGGTGTCCGTGTCGAGGGGGTGCACGGTCGCCGGCTGCGGGAAGTACCTGACCGCGCCGCCCGGGCCGCGCGCTGCCGCCTTCTCGGCGAGCCCCAGCCAGCAGCCCACCAGCCGCAGCACGGCCGCCTCGCGCTGTTCCGCGCTCTCCTCGGACAGACAGCGCTCACGGGCGTGTTCACGGGCCAGGTCATGGATGCGATAGCGGTTGCGGCCCGTCTCGTCCACGCCGATGACGTCGATGAAGTGGCAGTCCACCAGCCGCTCCACCGCCTCCTCGGCGTCCTCGGTGTCGATGTCCAGCAGGGGAGCGGCGATCCAGCCTGCGAAGTCGGGCAGGTCGAGCAGGGCGAGCCGGCGCAGCGCCCGGCGCTCCTGAGGGTCGAGATCGGCGTAGCCGAGCTCCAGGCTGGTGCGCAACTCCAGGTCCCCGGCGCGTAGTTCGTTCAACCGGCGGCGTTCGTCGCGCAGCCGCCCGGCGAGCTGCCCCGGCGCCCAGTGCGGGCGGGCGGCCAGTCGGGCTCCGGCGATGCGCACGGCCAGCGGCAGCCGGCCGCACAGCGCGACGATCTCGGCCGCCCGCTCGGGTTGCGCGCCGGTCCGCTCCCGGCCCGCCACGCGCCGCAGGAGTTCCAGCGCCTCCTCCGAGCCCGGGACGGCCAGGTCCAGGTGGGCCGCGCCTTCCAGGGCCACCAGCCGGCGGCGGCTGGTCACGAGCACCGCCGAGCCGGGGCCCGGCGGCAGCAGGGGCCGTACGTGTGCCTCGCCGGCCGCGTTGTCGAGGATCAGCAGAATGCGCCGGTGCCCGATGTGCGTGCGGTACAGGCCCGTGAGCTCCTCGGCGGAGCCGGGCAGCGTCTTGGGGTCGGCGCCCATGGCCCGCAGCAGCCGGGCGAGCGCGTCGGCCGGCTGCAGCGGCGCGGTGTCCGCGGCCCGCAGGTCTATGAACAGCCGTCCGTCGGGGAAGAGTTCGGCCGTGCGGTGACCGACGTGCACGGCCAGGGCGGTCTTGCCGGTACCGGAGCGTCCCGAGATCACGCAGATCGGCGGCGCGGTGCGCTCGGCGTCGTCCACACCGCGCAACAGTGCGTCGGCCCACTGGATCTGCTGTGTGCGACCGACGAAGTCGGCGATGTCGGGCGGGAGGTGGGAGGGAGCGGGCGCCGGGCGACCGGCCTGTCCGGGAGGAGACGCCGGGGGAGCGGCCGCCTGACGCGCCGTGGGAAGCCCGGCCGGCCGCGCGGCCGCCGAGCCGGCGTCCGTGCCCAGCAGCGCGGTGTCGTTGGTCAGCACCGCCTTGTGCAGGGCCCGCAGTTCAGGGCCGGCGTCGATGCCCAGCTCGTCGCGCAGGGCCACGCGGCCCTCCTGGTACGTGCGCAGCGCGTCGGAGACCCGCCCCGTGCGGAACAGCGCCGTCATCAACTGGCCGCGTGGTCCCTCCCTGAGCGGGTGGGCGGCCACGTGCGCGAGAAGCGGTGCGATCGTCCGGTCCGCGTGTCCGAGCGTCAGCTGCAGTCCGAAGGACTCCTCCTGTGCGACCAGGCGCAGTTCCGCCAGCCGTGCGGCCTCGATCCGGGCGAACGACTGGCCGAGGCCTTCGAGGGCCTCCTGCCCCCGCCACAGTCCCAGCGCCGAGGCCAGCAGGTCGGCGGCCTCGTCCGGGCGGCCGCCCGCGGCCGACGCCCGGCCCGCCGCGAGCAGTTGCTCGAACCGGCGGGCGTCGACCTGCGAGGGGTCGAGTTCGGCGAGATAGCCGGGCGGCCGGGTCCGGATCGCCTCGGCCCCGCCGACGCGGGCCAGCGCACGCCGGACGGCGGAGACATGCGTGGCGACGAGAGCGGCGGCGGTGGCGGGAGCCTGCTCGTCCCAGACGAAGTCCACGAGCCGTTCGGTGGAGAGCACCTGGCCGAGATGGACGACGAGCGCGGACAGCACGGCCAGCGGTCGGACCCCACCGAGCGGGGCCCGCCGGTCCCCTGCCCACACCTCGACCGGACCGAGTAGTCGTACCTCGAGCATGAGTCCCCGATCGCTGTACCGTTCCCGCACCGCGGAGCGCGCCAACGATATCGGCGGGCGTCGTTCGGAGGATGCCGGGCGCGGGGCCGCCTGGCCGGATCCGGCCGGTGAGCCGCAGCGGACACACCCTCGCGCGGGCCGGGCGCCGGGGCGGACACGGCGGCCCGTGGGTTCCCGCCCGCGGCGGCACTTGGCCGGATTCGATGGGCGCGAGACGGGTGGCTCGTCCGAGGGACGGCGCGCAGGAGGCGTTCGTATGAGCCCGCCGGCCCGGAAGAACCGTTCGGATCCGGGGTCATACGAACGCGGCGTCCAGGGCGTCAACGGCTCGAAAGCACCGCCTCCGCTCGATCGGGCCCGGCTCGATCAGCTTCCGTTTCGACCGTTCTCCGTTCGATCCGTCTCCGGGAGGGAGCCGATGAAGCGCACCGACGTCGCCCGCCGGCCGGCCGTGAACACCGTCGCCGGCACCACCGCGACCGCACCGTCCCCGACGGCACGACCGGCCCGGCCGGCCCGCCTGCCAGGGCGCCTGCCCCGACGCGCCACCGCCACGATGTGCGTGGTCGCGGCCGTCGCCTCCCTCGCCCTGACCGCCTGCACGGCGCAGGGCGACACGGCCGGCCGCACCTCCCGGGCCGCCGTCGCCGACGCCTCCGCGGCGCAGCCGGGACTCAGCTGGGCCGAGGACCTGAGGATCTCCGACGCCGAACAGCACCTCATCACGCAGTGCATGAAGGCGCACGGATTCCGCTTCTGGGACGAGCAGCGGCTGAGCCTGGCCGAAAGCCGCCCCCTCGGCTATGTCCAGGACGACGTGCACTGGGCGCGCACCTACGGCTACGGCAGCCGAATCCTGTCCAAGGAGGACCGCGCCCGCCTCGGCAACCCCAACATCGCCTACCGCAAGACCCTTTCCGCAGACCGGCAGCGCGCCTACGACGCCGCGATGGACGGCGGCCGCGAGGCCGAGCTCCTGAGGACCGAGGCGCCGACCGGCGGCACGATCACCAAGCAGTCCGGCGGGTGCACCGGCGAGGCCGAGAAGGCGCTGTACGGCGACCCGGCGAAGTGGTTCGCGGCCGACACGACCGTCAGCAACCTCCGCCCCCTGTACGTGGACAAGCTGCTGAAGGACGGGCAGTTCACCCGCGCGGTGCGCGCATGGTCGCGCTGCATGCGAGACGCCGGCCACCCTTACGCCGACCCGGCCGCGGCCCGCCAGGCCACACGGGAGCACAGCGCACAGCAGAGCCCGGCGGAGGAGGCGCGCACCTTCGCTGCCGAAACCCGCGTCGCCGTCGCCGACGCGACCTGCGCCCGCACCGCCTCCCTCCGGTCGATCGGCCGGCGGCGAGAGGCCCACTACGTCGCCGGACTCACCGGCACCTACGGAAAAGCCCTCGACGCCTACGCGCGGATGAAGCGGCTCGCACTCACCCGAGCCGAGCGGATCGTCACCGCCCGTACCTGACCCGGCCTCCCGCCCGCTCCCGTCCCGGCTTCCCGCCGGCACCCCCTCCATCAGGCAGAACAGGAAATCCGCCATGCGCAGACCGACCGCCTCCTTCGCCACGCTCGGACTGGCCACCCTCGCTCTCACGGCCCTGGGCGTCGCCCTTCCCGCGACCGCCCAGGCGAGCGCGGCCTGCGACGCCAACTGGAACAGTCACGGCCGCGACGGCAACGTGCGGGCCTGGCGGGACATCAACTGCCAGGGCGAGCTCCTGGGCGTGACCCCCGGCAGCGACCCGGACTGGTGGGACACGACGGGCCCCTTCCAGGGCAACGACGGCGACGCCGCCTCCTCCGTCATGAACAGCGGGTACGTCGGCGGCAAGGACGTGGTCGCCTTCTACTTCCGCCTCAACTACCTCGACACGGGATACGGCTGCCTCAAGCCCGGCGAGCTCTACGTGGACGACCTGACCCGCAGCCGGTTCACCAACGGCCACACCATGAACGACAGCATCGTGTCGCACACCTGGGTGAGGGAGAGCGCCTGCGCGCCGGGCTCCTTCATCAGCTGAGGCTCGGGGGCACCCCCCCGGCCTCCCCGTTCTTCCGGGCCGTCGTGCCACGGATCACGCTCCGCGACGACCCTCGCGGCGATTCCCCTCATCACCTTCATCACCCTCATCACGCCTCCGACGAGGCAGAACAGGACGTCCGTCATGCGCAAACTGACCATCTCCCTCGCCACGCTGGGTCTCGCCGCACTCGGCATCGCCCTCCCGGCCACCGCCCACGCGGGCCCCGGCTGCAACGCCAACTGGAACAGCCACGGCCGTGACGGCAACGTGCGCGCCTGGGACGGCACCGACTGCGGCGGGACCCTCCTCGGCGTCACGCCCGGCAACGACTCCGACTGGCAGGACGCCTTCGGCCCCTTCCAGGGCTCCGACGGCGACGCCGCGTCGTCCGTCATGAACAGCGGCAACGTGGGCGGCAAGGACGTCGTCGCCTTCTACTACCTGAAGGGGTACGACGACCACGCCTACGGCTGCCTCAAGCCGGGCGAGCTCTACGTGGACGACCTGAGCCGCTCCAAGTTCACCGACGGCGTGCACAACATGAACAACAACATCCGCTCGCACGTGTGGGTGGCGGCGAGCGCCTGCGCGCCGGGCTCCTTCATCAGCTGACCCGCATCCGGTCACGGCCCGCCGGACTCAGCCCGGCGGGCCGTGCCGACGGCCCCGCGGGGGGAGGGCCGTCCGCCGGCGTCAGCGGCTCTTGCGCACCCGGGCCGCGGCCCGGGCTTCCGCCGCTTTGCGGGCCTCGGCGGCCTTGCGGGACTCCTTCGCGGGGCGGCCCGGACGGGTGCCGATGCCGCGGAAGGGGGCGTTGCCGCCACCGCTCTTCGTCCCGGCCGGCGGTCGCTTCGCCCCGGTGATGGCGCTCAGCTTCTCCTCACCGGAGCGCACCTGCGTGACCGTGGGCCGGACGCCGGCCTCGGACATCATCCGGTTCACGTCGCGCCGCTGGTCGGGGGTGACCAGGGTGACCACGCGCCCGGACTCCCCGGCGCGCGCCGTGCGCCCGCCACGGTGCAGGTAGTCCTTGGCGTCGGCCGGCGGATCGACGTTGACGACGAGGTCGAGCGCCTCGATGTGGATGCCCCGCGCCGCGACGTTCGTGGCCACCAGCACGGTGATCTCGCCCTCCTTGAACCGCGCGAGCGTGTGCGTGCGCTGCGGCTGCGACTTCCCGCTGTGCAGGGCGGCGGCCCGGACGCCGGCCGCGCGCAGGTGGCGGGTGAACTGGTCCACGCCGGCCTTGGTGTCCAGGAACATCAGGACCCTGCCGTCCCGCGCGGCGATCTCGGTCGCGGTGGCGTACTTGTCGGCGGCGTGGACGTTCAGGACGTGGTGGTCCATCGTGGCGACCGAGCCCGCGATCCGGTCGACCGACACGACGACCGGGTCGTGCAGGTGGTCGCGCACCAGCTGGTCGACGTTGCGGTCGAGCGTGGCCGAGAACAGCAGCCGCTGCCCGTCGGCGCGGACCTGGCCCATGAGGTCCGAGACCTGCGGCAGGAATCCCAGGTCGCACATCTGGTCGGCCTCGTCCAGGACCGTGATCCGCACCTGGTTCAGATGGCAGTCGCGGCGGGACACCAGGTCGGTCAGCCGACCCGGCGTGGCGATGACCACCTCGACGCCGGCCCGCAGCTGCGCCTGCTGACGGTTGATGGACAGACCGCCGACCACCGTCGCCAGCCGCACGTTCAGCGTCTGCGCGTACGGCGCCAGCGCTTCGCCGACCTGCTGCGCGAGTTCCCGGGTCGGCACCAGCACCAGGGCGAGCGGCCGCTTCGCCTCCGCTCGCACACCCGCCGTCCGCGCGAGCAGTGCCAGACCGAAGGCGAGCGTCTTGCCGGAGCCGGTCCGCGCGCGGCCGAGGACGTCACGGCCGGCCAGCGCGTTGGGCAGGGTCGCCGCCTGGACGGGGAAGGGTTCCGTCACGCCCAGGCCGGTCATCGTCTCCAGCAGCGCCGGGGGCAGCCCGAGTGCGTCGAAGGAGGCGGCCGGCGGCAGGCCGGGGGACACCGCCTGCGGCGTGGACAGGTCGTCGTTCGGACCCGTCGTCCGCGGGAGCCTGCCGGCCTGCGGGAGTCCGGGTTCCGGCAGCTGCGCGTTCATGGGGAGCCTTCCTGGTCTGACGCCCGGAACGCGCCGGGGCCCGTACCCCTCGGTACGGGCCCCGGCGGTGTCGAAGCGTGCCCCCAGTTTACCAGCGGCCGGCGCACGGGCGTCCGGCCGCCAGGGGCGCCGGGAGGCGCCGGTCAGAAGCTGCCGTAGTTGACCTGCCAGGTCGGCAGACCCATCCGGCGCCACACGGCGACGACGCGGTCGCGGTCGTCGAGCGAGACCCGGACCGCGAAGCGGTGGCGCACATGACGGTCGAAGAGCTCGGCCTTCACCACGTCGTCGCGGCGGCCGTCGCCGGCGGCGCGCATCCACAGCTCGTCGTACGGGACCTCGTGCGCACGCAGCCACGCCTCCGTCCTGCCGCGGTGCTCCTCGCCGCGGCCGGAAAGCAGCACGACGACGTCGCCGTCGGCGCTGCGGAAGGAACGCAGCGCGCCGCGCACCGACTCGTTGAGCAGGTCCTCCTCGCAGCGGGTGAAATCGAAGGGACCCCGGTCGCCCCGGAGGGCGAGCGTGCCGTCGATGTCGCACATGACCGCCGTCGGCAGCGTCGGGTCCGCGCGGTACGGCTCGACGGGAGGCTGGTCGTTCATCCACTCCGCGGTGAGCCGCCAGCCGCCTCGCCTGGACTTGGCGTGCTTGTCGGCGAGGATGCGGATGATCTCCTCGCCGACCGCTCCGTCCCGCTCGGCGTCGCGCCGTACGCACTCCTCCACCGGGACGTCGGTGAAGTCGTGCACGACGAAGGTGGCCAGTCCCGCCACGGCGGCCTTGAGCCGCTTCGGTATGTGCGGCGTCATGTGCGTGTTGTCCACCACGACGTCGAAACCGTCGTCGACGGCCGCCCGCACCGCCGCGTCCTGGATCGCCAGCACGGTCTGCTCGTGCGCGTACGACCGGCCTCCCTCGGGCGCGGGCACGTCGAGCATCGCCCGCAGATCGTCGAGGTTGACACGGCGCATCCGGCCCTCGGACTCCGCCTGCAACCTGCGCGCGGCGGTCGTCTTCCCGGAGGCCGGCAGGCCTGTCATGACGTGTACTACGGGCACGGTCAGTTCTCCTCGTCGGTCTGGAACGGGTCGGACGCCTCCGGCCGGACGGAACGGTAGGTCACGAGCTCGGTCGGACGCCCGTCCAGGCGCAGGAACATGGCGGGGCGCAGGGCCGGATCGGGCAGCGCCCCCACGGCGCGGGCGAACGCTCCCCGGTCGCCCGCGAGCGGCGCCAGGGAACGGAACGCGTCGTCGATCGCCCGCTCACGGTCCTCCACCTGCTTCTCGATGCCCGCGACGAGGGCGCGCACCCACGCGTCGAACTCGTCGGGCACCTGTTCCAGCAGCGCGTCCAGGGGACGGCCGCCGGACGCCTCGACGTCGTCGGCCGAGCAGCCCAGCGCCTGAGCCACCTGCTTGGCGGGCAGACCCGCGAACCGCTGGACGCCGTGACCGCGCCAGACGTCCCGCTCGCTCACGCCGGTGAGGACCTTGTGGAGTCGGACGTACTCGGCGAGCTTCGCCTTGGCCCGCACGCCCGAGGCGAAGCGCAGCACGAACCCCTCGGCCTCGGTGCCGGTGGCCGCCCGGCCGCCGGGCAGCCGGTTGGCCTCGGCCAGTGCCAGCAGCTCGGACAGCGGCATGGCGGGCCACGCCGTGACGACCGATCCGATGCCATGCCAGTGCGGCGCGGCGTCGGCCAGGGCGACTTCCGTGCCGTCCTTGGCGATGGCGGCCAGCAGTACCAGATCGCGCCGCTCGCCGTAGTCGACGACGATCCGGTTCTGCGGGTACAGGATCTCGGCGAGGTAGGTCACGCCGGGGACGAGAGCGGAGGTGTCCTTGCCGTCGAGCAGCCGCTGCGCCCAGGCGGCCTGGGCGCTGATGAACGAGCCCTTGGACGCGACGCGCCACCGGCCGGCGTAGTGGAAGACCACGGCCAGGCTGCCGTCGACCTTGTCGTACACCTCGAACGGCTCGTCGGGCAGGCCGGGCGCGTAGGGCTGACCCGCTTCGTGCTCACCGACGTTGAAGAACTTCGGCAGCGGCAGCGCGACGATCTCCCCGGTGCCGTCGTCGGCCACCAGGCCGCGGCAACGGGTGGTCACCCGGTTCCACACCCGCTCGTACTGGCACGTCCGCGTGTACGTGTAGATCGACAGCGGCAGTTCCGGGTGCGCCTTGCGCGTGACGTGCCCCGCGTCGAGCGCCGCCGCCAACTCCTGCGGCGGCAGCAGCTCATGAAGAGTCAGGTGGTCCTGGCTCATGGTGTTCCTCCCCTTGCCGGTCCCTGATTGTCACGTGCGGGGAGGGCGGCAGGACACCGAATTATGCTTCGGGCGCCGGGGGAGAGACGCAGGTCATGGCAGTGTCCAGGCCGTCGGGAGGACGGTCGGCGGACCGCGTCGTCCACGTCGTCCTGGTCGCCGTCAAGGGTGGGCCTGGATCGCGGTGACGGCCTCGTCGAGGGTGCCGGGCGGCCGGCCGAGGACGTCCTGGAGATCGTCGGCCTGCCGCCCTGCAGCGCCGCACGGACCGGCTCCCGAGCCGGCCCCGGCCCCCGGGCGCGCGCGCCGGTCCCGGCGGGCGGCCCGTGACCGTGCCGTCAGGGGGTGCTCGGGCCGCCCGCTGCCAGGGCCTCCGTCGCCGCCCGCCGCAGCGCACGGGTCGTGACCCAGCGGTTCTTCCCGCCGGCCAGGTGCGCCACGGCACGGCCCACCCATTCCGGGTCGCCGAGGAGATGGAGCTTGCCCTCGTCGACGAGCTTCCGCAGCAGGTACTCCAGCCGGAGGGAGTCCACCGCCCGGTAGGGGCGCATGTGCTGGTCGAAGCGCAGCAGGCATTCCTCGTACGGCTGACGCAGCGTCATCCGCATCCAGCCGCCCTCGCGCCTGGCGACCGTTCCCCTGGGCGTGTACACGCCCCTGGTGTCGGTGTTCCAGGAGTGTCTGCCCCAGGTGATCCAGATGCCGGTCATGATCCTGGACCACGGGATCGGCCGTCCCTCGGAGTCCGGCTGGTGCTGGTACAACCCGTCGGGGCGGAACTCCACCCAGTGGGCGCCCGGTCGAGCGGCGTCACCGACCCCCCAGCGGCCGTCATTCAGTTCCAACGGTCCCAGGAACGTACGGTCCTTCACCATGCGGTCATTGCATCACGTCCGCCATGAACCGCGGCGCTGTCCCCGCCCGTGGATTCCCTCCGGCCGTGCCCGCAACTCCCTTACGGGCAGGGCCACTTCGGGTGTCGTCTCCGACGAGGACCATCGGGGAGGGGGCCGCTGCGGCCCGACCTCAGGCGGACGGTTCCGACAGGTCGAGGTCGTTGTCCTGGTCGCTCGTGGCAGGCGCGGTGGCCCGCCACTGTCCGGGGGTCAGCAGACGGGTCCGCGCGGCCAGACGGCGCAGCGCGGCGACGGCGCCGTCGTCCAGCGACGCTCCGCTGTAGCCGACGTACGCCACGACGCCCGGGGCCGGCTCCCAGACCAGCGCGCCGTTGCCGCCGAGGGCGGACGTGACGACCGCGGGCTTGCCGTGCACGGTCCCCGCCGTTCGCACGGGGGCTGCGTACAACCCGTCTTCGAGGCCGCCGCACCGGGCGACGCCGGTGAAGGTGAGGCCCCCCGAGAGTTCCTCGGACTCACCGGTCGCCTTCGAGCCGTAGCGGGCTTCGAGCAGATCGACCGGGCGGGAGACTCCCTCGGAGACGACGGAGAGTCCCGGCGGCGGGTCGACGGCGGGGCGGCCCGAGACGACGCCGGTGCCCGCGGCGACGGCGGTCAGGCCGGATCGCGGCAGGTCCCCGCGTACGCGTGCGTACGAGCCCGCGAGGGGGCAGGTGATCTCGTGCTCGCGGGCCCGCCCCGAGACGTCGCCGACCCGGACCGGGCGTCCGTCGGACGGCGCCGCCACGGGGAACGTGACCACCGCGCCGTGCCGCCCCAGAGACCCGCCCGCGCGCCGTACGACCACGGTCCAGGGTCCTGCGTGCGCGGTCCGGTCATGCTTGATCAGGGTGGCGCCCCGAGGCAGGGACAGTCCCGCGATCACCAGGCCGGGGGTCTGCCCCGCTCCGACGACGGCGTCCGCGCCGCCGGGGAAGGGGCTGCCGGACGGCGACGGCGGCGGCGAACTCCCGGCCGCCGCTGAGGACATCCCCCATGGGTGCAGTCTGCCCCAAGCGGCCGCCCGCCACGAGACCCGAACACCGGTTCCACATGGATGAGTTGAGCGTCCGCCGCTCGTGGCCGGCGGAGCGCGGGGCGACAGCCCGGCGGCGCCTGCGCACCTCGAGGATCCGCGCCCGCGGACCGCGAAGATCCGAAGTGCCGCCCGCCCGCCGGGAGTTCCGGGCCCGCTGCCTGCGCGTACTGGGTCGTCAGCCGGCCGGCAGGGCTTGTGGCGGCGACTCGGGTTCCGTGGCGGGGGCGGCCGGTCGGCGTTCGTTGCGCCAGGACGCCGCCCAGGCGAGTGCCGCGCCTCCCACGGCGTACGCGCCGAGCACCCAGAGCGCGGACGTGACGGCGTGGCCCGAGAAGTAGACCGTGTTGCGGACCAGGGTCGTCCCGGCCCCCGGCGGAAGGAGCTGTCCGATCGCGCTCCAGAACGAGGGGAGCAGCGGCGCCGGGTACACGCCGCCGGAACTCGGGTTGCCGAGCACCACGAAGAGCAGGATGACCAGGCCGGTGCCCAGAAGGCCCAGCAGCGTCTGCAGGGCGAGCGCGGTAGCCGCCGAGGCGAGGACGACCAGGGCGCCGATGCCGCTCAGGGCCCAGAAGTGACCGTCGAGCGCGTCGAACACCGGCCCCACGACGGCCGCTCCGGCGACTCCCGACACGGCCGCGTACAGCGCGAGCACGCCCAGGCGGATCAGGGTGCGCTGACGGTTGGCGGGACGGGAACCGGCCGCCATGCCCATGATGGTCGCAGTCAGGTAGCCGCCGATCACCCAGCCCAGCACGAGGTAGAAGGAGGTCATGCCGCGCCCGTCCCCGGCGTTCGGGGGCCGGATGTCGGTGACGGTGATCTGCCGTTTCTGCGCCGTCTCGATCTTCTGCGCGATCTGTGCGGCGGTCTGCGAGACCGACGGCCCGCCCGCGGAGGCGACCAGGAGGGTGTCCTCGGCGCCCGTGGCGTCGAAGAGGAAGGCGGCGTCCGCCTTGCGCGTGAGGACCCACTGCCGGGCCGCCGCGGCGTTCGGCGCCGCCGTCGCGTCGACCGGGGCGCCGGCGAGGGCGTCGAGCTGGGCGACGATCTTCGCGGACGCCTGCTGCGGCGCGACGACCGCGACGGGTATCCGGTGCGGTGTGGGGGAGTGGAAGGCCCCGACGTAGGACACGACGAAGGCGAGCTGGACGAGCAGGCCCCCGAGTACGAGCCCGAAGGCCCGTAGCGTGACCGCGTCCTTGAACTCGGCTGCGAAACCAGGCGACTTGGCGTCGTGCTCGGCTGAAGACACGCCCGAAGAAGGGCTGGAAGGTGCGTTCACGGGCGAATGATCGCACAGACAGATGAATCCGACCCTCCGCTTCGCCCGGCGCCGGTGATGCCTCGACGACCACGACCGCGTGGGCGCCCGGCGGAGGGCCGTTCAAGGCGGCGGCTCCCGCCCTGCGAACAGGGGGGAGCCGTCCAGATGCCCGAAAGAGGTGCGACGCCCGCGCGTCAGGCGTGGCGGTGCGAGTGCCGGTTGCCGGTGACGAGGCGGTAGAGGGCGAGCAGGATGAAGGAGCCGACGATCGCGGCGATCCAGGTGGAGAGGTCGAAGAACCCGTCGATGGAGTCGACGCCGAAGATCACCTTGCCGAGCCAGCCGCCGAGGAGACCGCCCGCGATGCCGATGAGCATGGTGATGATGATGCCGCCGGGGTCCTTGCCCGGCATCAAGGCCTTGGCGATGGCGCCGGCGAGCAGGCCGATGATGATCCACGCGATGATGCCCATGATGCGTCTCCGCTTCGTCTTGTAAGAACGGTGTTAGCTTTCGTGTGCACCATCCGCGCCCGTACAAACGTCTCTTTTGTTGAGTCCTTGACCGGACGGCGGAAGATCCCCGGCCGCTCGGGGTGAACCGCCGTCATTCCGGCGCGTCGACGGGGCCTCGCAGCGCCTGGTACACGGACCAGGCCACGGCCACCAGCGGTACGACGACCACGGCGCCGATGACACCGGCGGCGACCGCGCCGCCGACGACGGCCAGCGCGACCACCACCGGGTGCAACCGGACCGCCCAACTCATCACGAGGGGGTGCAGGAGGTGGCCCTCGATCTGGCCGATGACCACGATCAGGACCACGACCAGCAGGGCGATGAACACCCCCTTCGACGCCAGGGCGACCACGGCCGCGACCGCCAGGGCGATCGGCGAGCCGATCAGGGGGACGAAGGCGGCCAGGAACTCCAGTAATGCGAGCGGGACGGCGAGCGGCACCCCGAGAGCGAACAGCGCGATGCCCACGAGGAACGCGTTGGTCGCCGCCACCAGCAGGATGCCGCGCGTGTACCCGGTGAACGTCCGCCAGGCGGCTCCGCCCGCCGCCGCGAGGTTCCGCCGTCCTCCGGCGGGGAACTGATCGCACAGCCACTGCCACTGCCGGTCCCCGGAGTGGGTGAAGAAGACCGAGCAGAAGACGGACAGGGCGAGCACGGTCAGCACCTCGACCAGCCGGCTCGCACCGCTGAGCGCCGTGCTGAACAGGGCGGAACGGTGGCTCGACAGCACCTCGCCGATCCGGGACTGGAGATCGTCGAACGCGTGCGACGAGATCCGGAGGGGAGGCCCTTCGAGCTGACGCTCGATCCGGTCGACGCCCGTCACGAACTCCTTCTGCAGCCCGCTGCGCTGACCCGCCGCGGACTCACCCACCAGCGTCAGCACACCCAGGACCAGGACGACGCCGCCGATGAGCGCGGCGGCCACCGCGAGCGGGCGGGGCGTGAACCGGGCGAGGAAGTCGGCCACGGGGCGCAGCACCGCGGTGATGACCAGACCCAGGAAGACGGCGATGGCGATCTGGTGAAACTGCCCGAGCACGGAGAAGACGACGCGCACGACGATGCCGACGGCGATGATCCGCCAGGCGTACGCGGCCGCCGTCCGCAACGGCCCCGGCACGCGCGGATCAGGCACGCGCGGATCCGCGCCGCTTCGGCGTCCGGGCGGCGAGGCGGGCTGATCCGGGGGTGTGGACACCCCATGCCCGTACCACGGGCCGACACGTCGATCGCGGCCCCGACGCGGAGTTCCCCCGAAGGCCGGTACCGGTCGGGTGAAAGCGGGCGGCTGTCTCGAGCGACGGGCGGTGGCCGGGGAGGGCGAGGCGCCGTCCCCGGCGTTCGTCCGCCTCCGGGCTCAGCGAGTGAGCAGGTCGAGGAGTTCGCTGCCCCGCTGCGTGCGACGGACCACGACGTGCTGTCCCTGCCGACGGCGGTGGATGAGACCGGCGTTCTCCAGCCGGGCGCAGTGGTGGGACAGCGTGCCGGGCGCATAGCCCAGCGCCGACGACAGGCTTCCCATGTGCGTGGCCGCGCTGGTCGCCCGGAGGATGGCGGCTCTCGCGTCCCCCAGGATGAGCTGTGCGGGATCCTGACGGTTCCGCCCGGGCTCGGGCGGACGGCCGGCCCAGAGCGCGTCGAGCCCGGGCAGCGGATAGCCCACCCAGACGGTGTCCGGCCCGTCGAAGGCGAACAGCGAGGCGTCGCTGCCGGAGGCGACGGGCACCAGGAGCAGCCGGCGTCCGAGGAGCGCGAAGTCCTCGGGGTGCTCGTCCGGCAGTCGCAGCACCGTGCCGTCCAGGCGGTAGCGCGGGCTGAGCGCGGACAGTGCCAGTTCGGGACGGCCGTACACCAGTGAGCCGCCCACGCGCTCGGCCTCCCGGCCCAGCGCTCCGCCCGCCGCCGTCCACACCGGCCGCACGGTCTTCCACACCGACCGCATGACCTGCGCATAGGCGTACAGCCACTGCCTCGGGCGCTCGGTCACATGACGCCACTGCGGCGGGACGTCGCCGCCGAATTCGGCCTCCAGATCCGCCAGCAGCACGTCACCCGACAGGTCCTGCAAGTGTTCCAGGTGGCGGGCCGCGCCCTCGTGCGACATGGTGCCCGTCGGCGTCAGACAGTCCGGGATCGCCGGGTGTTCGGGGGCGAAGAGCGGCCGCAGCGTTGCCTCGGCATGCGCCGGAGCGGCTGTGCGAACGGCCCTGCGCGCCGAGTGCGGAACGGCGTGCCGCCGCTCGCCGAACGCGTCCGCGACGAGCGAGAGCAGACTCGCCCCCGGGTGCGGGATGACATGGACGTGGAGATCGGAAAGATTTCCCAGCTGAAGTTTCGAATAGGTGGTCATTTCTGTCCCCCGGTTCGCGCCGTGCGTCCCCGTCGCGCGCGGCTGATCCGAGCTTACGCCTTGTCGTGCGGCCTTCGCCCAAACCGCTTTTCGAAGTTCATCGAAATGCCTGTTCCCGTATCTCGCCGCCCCGCGGAGTCGGGACATGCCGGATGCGGAGATAGCGAATTCCCGTCGGCGGGCGGGCTGCGGGGAGTTCCCGCCGGACATCGTGGTGACCTTCCCGGGGCGCAAGCGGAACTGCCACGGGCCAGGTCGGAGCGGATATGCGACGGCCTGGGCGCTTCGAACGCCGGGCCGCCGGGCAACCGTCGAGGCCTCCGCCCAGGCCTGATCCCTGGCCCGTGACCTGCATCGCGGTATCCATGTCACACGTTGGCTGAAAAACTGTCATACGGCAGCCGAAGAGGCCGTCGGCGGTGCTTTCGGGCGTGAGTCCGCCCGCGAACCGGGATGAGCGCTCGGCGAACTGCATTCGATGTGCGCGCCGGTCGAATTGCCGCACCGTGAGCCATTGCCGCTGCCGAACCACCGCATGCTCTGCGCCCTGTCCGTGAGCCGGTACGTGCAGAGCGGCGCGGGATTGATCGCGTTATGGCGGCGGCCTGCGCCGAGCCGGACCCCTTCCCCTGTCACATCCCCGTGCAGGCCCGGTCACAGGCCTTCACCGATCCCCCTCCGCCCCGCGCCCCCGCCCGGCGCGCCGTGGCACCATGCTCGCTCCGGCACCACGTCCAGGGGGGACACACCATGCGCACCCGCGCCACCATCGCCACCGCGGCGCTGCTCCTCGCCGCGCTCACCGCCTGCTCCTCGTCCTCGTCCGCCGGCGACGCCCCGGCCGCCAACGATTCGGGCACTCCCGTCGCCGAACCCACCGTCAGCGTCCCCGCGGCGCACCAGGGCGACGACCTCCAGGCCGCCGTCGCCGTCTACACCGCCGCCTACTTCGCCGGCGACGCGGACACCGCGTACAGCATGCTGTCCACCCGCTGTGCGAAGAAGGTCGCCAAGAGCTCCTACGCCGCCGTCGTCAAGCGGGCGTCGGCCGACTACGGGGCGGACCACGCGGTGAGCGACGTGCAGGCGGAGGTGTCCGGGACGAAGGGTCGTGCCACCTACAAGGTGACGGGGCTGCCCAAGTTCGACCAGCAGTCGCAGCCGTGGGCGTTGGAGGGCGACGCCTGGAAGTACGACGCGTGCTGACCCGCTGAGGAACGCCCCGGCGGCCGCCTCGGCGGCCGCCTCGGCCGAGGTCGACGTGCCGCCGTGCGCGACCGCCGGGTCGGCGGCGTCCGGTCTCAGTGGCGTCCGGTCTCCGCGGCGAAGGCGTCGAGCAGGGCGAAGGTCCGTGTCGGCTGTTCGAGGTGGGGCAGGTGGCCCGCTTCCGGCACGGTGGCGAAACGGGCGTCGGGGAACGCGGCCGCGAAGGCCTTGCCGTAGGCCGGGGTCACGATGCCGTCGCTCTCCCCCCATACGACGAGGGTCGGGACGGTGACGGCCGCGAGCCGGGCGCGCAGGGTGGGGTCGCTCATCGCGGGGCCGCCGGAGAAGACGCGCAGGGCCGCCATGTTGGCCTGGATGCCGGCGACCCGCTCCGCCGGGAAGGTCGCCGGGTCCACGTAGAAACGCTCGGAGTCGTGGTAGGCGTGCTCGGCGACGCCCCGTGCGTCGAGGCTGAAGAAGTCGCGCACCGGCTCACCGTCGACCTCGATGCCGACCGCGTTCACCAGCACGAGCCCGCTGATCAGCCCCTCCGTGTCGGCTGCGGCCAACTCGGCCCCGATCCAGCCGCCGAGGGAGGAGCCCACCACCAGGACGTCGGACAGGCGCCGTTCGCGCAGGAGGCGGAGGTAGGCGGCGGCGAGGTCGCCCACGGTGGTGAGGTCGGCGGGCCGGGGGGCGCCGTTCCAGCCCGGATGGGTGGGCAGCAGGGCGTGTGCGGTCGCGGCGAAGTGCTCGGCGACGGGGGCGACGGTGAGTGGACCGCCGCCGCCGTGCAGGACGAGGACGGGGCGGCCGGCGGCGGGGCCGGATTCGGTGAGCGTCAGTTGTGAAGTCATGACCGGACCATAACTAAGGATATTTATATAAGCAAGTTTAGTCAGGGTGCTAACCTGGCGGACATGGCCGTTGAACTGCAGATCCTCGGACGGGCCGTGAAGGCCGTCCAGCACCGCCAGCACCGGGCGCTCGACAGTCGCCTCGCGTCGATCGGCAGCACGCTCGCCCAGTGGGACGCCCTCAGGGCGATCGGCCGCACGCCGGGCGCCAGCGCGCGCCAACTGGCGGCGGCGACGTTCCAGAGCGAGCAGGCTTTCGGCACTCTCGCGGGACGACTGGTGGCACAGGGCCTGGTGGACCGGCGCCCCGGCCACGGCCGCCGCATCGAGCACCACCTCACCGCCGAGGGGGAGCGGGTGCTGAACGCGGGCCACGATGTGGCGGACACCGTGCTCGGGGAGTGCTTCGAAGGCCTGACGGAGGCGGAGCGGCAGACCCTTCTGGCGCTGCTGCGGAAGATCGAGGAGTCGCAGCCCGAACCCCCGGCCGGCTGA
Organism: Streptomyces sp. LUP30; assembly: GCF_001746365.1. Taxonomy (GTDB): domain Bacteria; phylum Actinomycetota; class Actinomycetes; order Streptomycetales; family Streptomycetaceae; genus Streptomyces. The sequence goes on along the minus strand of NZ_MJAJ01000069.1, from coordinate 14,101 downwards.
CCGCCCAGCCGGACCTACGAGCCTGGCCGGCCTACCGCGAAACGCCGTCGACCAGCCAAGACGGGCAGATCAGGTGACGTTGCGGAGATTGGGGGAAGAAGTTGCGGCAGCCGATGGGAGGTTGCTGTGGAGGGTGGAGATCTGGAACTGGGCGAATTGCTGGCCGCTGCGGAGGCGGCCCCGCCCGGTGAGTCCGTCGACGTGGTGGCGCACGATCTGCAGAAGCGGTTCGGCGCCGAACGTGTGTCCTTTCTGTTCGCCGATCTCGTCGGCCGACGGCTGGTGCGGCTGGTCGCGGCCGGTGACGACGTCGCCGACGATGCCGGGCCGATCGACCTGCAGGGCAGCGTCTACGAGGAGGTCCTGCGCAGCCAACGCCAGCGCGTGGAAGCCGATGACCAGGGCGGGCAGTGCGTCATCACGCCGGTCACCAACCGCGGTGACTGCATCGGCGTGCTGGAGATGACCCTGCAGTCCGTGCACGACGCCGTGCTGCGGCAGGTCCGCGACGCGGCTCACGCGCTGGCGTACATCATCGTCACCGACCGGCGCTTCACCGACCTGTACCACCTGGGCCGCCGCACCACCGAGACCAGCCTGGCCGCGGAGATCCAGCACCAGCTGCTGCCCTCGGCCCCTTGCTGCGAGGCGGAGGAGTTCACGCTCGCCGCAGGGCTGATCCCGGCCGACGACATCGGCGGCGACACCTACGACTACACCCTCGACCGCGACACCCTGCACCTGTCCATCACCGACGCCATGGGTCACGACACGAACTCGGCCCTGCTGGCAACCCTGCTGGTCGGCGCGTTGCGACGGGCCCGCCGCAGCGGCTGTGACGCGCTCAGGCAGGCCCAGCACGCCCACCAGGCCCTGCTGAGCCACAGCCGCGGCCTGGCCACCGGGCAGTTGCTCTGCGTCGACCTCGACACCGGCCTGTGCGAACTGGTCAACGCCGGTCACCCCTGGCCGCTGCGGCTGCGCGACGGCGTCGTCGAGGAGGTCAGACTCGCCGTCAACCTGCCGTTCGGCGTGGCGGCGCCCACCTCCTATCGCCTGCAGGAGCTGCAACTGCTCCCCGGCGACCGCCTGATCCTGCTCACCGACGGCATGCAGGAGCGCGGTGCCGCGGCCGCCGACCTGGCCTCGGTCCTCCACGACACGCGCGCGCTGCACCCGCGGGAAGCGGTCCAGAGTCTGACGGCCGCCGTGATCGAGGCCTGCCACGGCAGCCTCAGGGACGACGCCACGGTCGTGATACTGGACTGGCACGGCAACCGTCGCCGACCGGCCGGCACCAGACCGGATCCGAGACGGTGACGGCAAGCGCACCGCACCGCACCGGGCGGCGACGCAGAGCGCCATCACCCGCGCAGGGCCTGCTCGACGGTGGGACGGCAGGGGATGAGCAGGTCGATGCCGACCAGGTGCAGCACACGGGAGACAGGCGCCTGTGCGCCGGCGATGCGCAGCCACCCCTGAGCGTCGCTCGCCCGCTGGTGGGCGGCGACCAGGACGTTGATCCCGCTGGAGTCCATGAAGGTCACCCCGCTGAGATCGGCCACGATGTGGGGCGGAGTCGCGCCGTCCTCGGACGTCAGCGCCCGGCCGAGGACATCCGTGACGTCGTGGTCGATCTCACCGCTCACCCGCACGACACGGACGCCTTCGACCACTTCGGGCCGGACGGACAGCCGTTCCGGCCGGTCCATTTGGTGGTTGTCGGTCACTGTCCCCTCGACTGCGCTTAGGCTGGCCCCCGGAAAACGGGCGTGCGCGGAATTCTGCCCCGATGCCACGGCGGCATGCACCCGGGCGGACGCGTGGAACAACACCCCTGGCATGAACGACGCCGTTGTGGGTACCGGCGCACGTGAACGGGGGAGTGAGGGCGAACGCGTGGAATCCCATGCCGACGATGACGGCTGCAGCGGTCCGGAGGAGTACCTGATGCGGGCCGGCTACGCACTGGGGGAGGATGACGGCTGCATCGCCGACGCCCGCCACCACGCCGTGGCCTTCCTCGACCGGGCCCACTCCGATCATCGCCTTCCCCTGCCGTCGCGGGTGAGAGATCTTACTCAACTGGTGGTCAGCGAGCTGGTCACCAACGCCCGCAAGTACGCCCCCGGACCCGTGCTGATGGAACTGCGCATCACCGCGGGCAGGGTGGACGTCGTCGTGTGGGACAGCGATCCCACGGTTCCGGCGGCACGGGCCGCCAACCCCGGGCGTATCGGCCAGCACGGCCTGGAGATCGTCAAGGCCGTCACCGAGGACCTCTTCGTCGAGCAGGAGGCGGTCGGCAAGCGCATCACGGCACGCATCGCCCTGGCCGAGACCCCCGGCACCGGCGCCCCCGCGGCCCGCACCCTGAGCTAGGACCGTCGTTCATGCCGGGCTCGCCCGGCCCGGACGACGGCCCCCGGCCCGCGCCCGTCACGTCAGCCAGAGCCTGCGCGCCAGGCGCGGGGCGTTCCGTGCCGCCCAGGCGCTGCCCAGTCCGACGGCGGCGCCGGTGACGACGTCGGTCGGGTAGTGGGCGCCGCTCTGCACCCGCTCGACGGCGACCAGCGCGGCCGGGACCGCGCACAACGCGCCGGCCAGGGGCAGGGAGGGGGCGACCGCTGCCGTGAAGGCGACTGCGGCGGCGGTGTGCCCGGAGGGGAAGGAGGACGAGTCGGGCCGGTCCTCCGCCTCGTCGTGCGGGATCCACTCCTTGGGCGGCCGGGGCCGGTCGGCGAGCTGCTTGCACAGCCCGTTGGCGGCGAACTGTGCGACGGCGAGCGCCGTCAGCCCCGCGGTGGCGGCCTTCCGCCCCCGCCACCCGCCGCACGCCGCCATCAGCAAGGCGGCGCCGCACCACAGCTTGGAGCTCTCCGCGCTCTCCTCCACGGCCGACAGCACCTTGCCGAACCCGGGCGGAATGCGGGAGGCCGCCTGCCGGGTCAGCCGCCGGTCCGTTTCCCGCAGTGTTCTCGTCACGCTCATGATCTGCAGGTATCCCCGACGACGCGATGTCACACCGGCGAAAAGGGCCGCACCGGCAGCAGCGTCCGGGCACGGCGCCTGCCACGCGCAGCTCCCGCCGCGCCCCGATCCGTCCTCGCCTCCGGCCCGGTTCGTGGTGGCGAAGGGAACTGAACGGCTCCCGCGCGCGACCCGTAAGAAGGAGGCGGGTCCAACCACGGGCTACGGGGGCGGTGATGAGCGTGCGCACGCGCGGGAAGAGGTCCCCCGCAGGCATGACACCATCTGCCGACATGAGTGCGTCCATGGCGGTGCGATGCCTGCGCGCGGCCGTGTTCGCCGCACTCTGCGTGCTGCTCGCGGCGGGGGGCCACGCGCTGGCCACCGGTGTGGCGCCCGCGGCGCGGGTGCAGATCGTCGGGGCGGTGCCGGTCTTCCTCGGGGCGTGCCTGCTGGGCGGTCGGGAGCGGTCCCTGGTCGGCATCGGCGCGGGCACGCTGGCGTCGCAGGGCGCGCTGCATCTTGCGTTCCACACCGCCCGGCCGGACTCCGCGATGCTCATGCACGGGATGCGGATGTCTCCTTCCTCCGCTTCCTCCGCGCACGCCCTCGGCCCGCACGCGCTGACCCCGCACGCCGGCGCCGCCCACATCGTCGCCGCCCTGGCACTGACCTGGTGGCTGCGGCGCGGTGAGGCCGCGCTGTGGTCGCTGCTGCGGTGGGCGGTCGCCTTCGTGCCCGGGCTCGCCGCCTGGTGGCATCTGGCGAGGGACTTCCGGGGCGGGTGGGGGACACCCGGTACCGTGCGCCTCGCGACCGGGGGAACGCGCCCGCTGCGCCGGACGAGGCTGCGGTACGCCGTGCACCGGCGGGGGCCGCCGACGGGGACGTCGTACGCGATCTGACACCAGACGTCCCTCGTCCCCCAGTACGGAGATCCACTCAGTCATGTCCACGACTCGCACCACCCCCCTGCGCCGCGCCGGCGCCGGCGCCGTCCTTGCCGCCGTCGCGGTCCTCACCGCGGCCGGCGCCGCCTCGGCGCATGTCACCGTGCACCCCGAGAGTTACGCCAAGGGCGCCACGGACGGCGTCCTGACCTTCCGCGTCCCCAACGAGGAGAACGCGGCCGCCACCACGAAGGTGCAGGTCTTCCTGCCGACCGACCACCCGGTGCTCGGCGTGCTCGTCGCGCCGCGGGACGGCTGGACCGCCAAGGTCACGAACACGAAGCTCAAGACGCCGGTCAAGACGGACGACGGCACCATCACCGACGCCGTCTCCGAGATCACCTGGACCGGCGGGAAGATCGGCGCCGGGCAGTTCGAGGACTTCGACGTGGCCTTCGGTCAGCTGCCCGACAACGCCGGCCAACTCGCCTTCAAGACCCTGCAGACGTACTCCGACGGCAAGACCGTCCGCTGGATCGAGGAGGCGGAGTCCGGTGGCGCGGAGCCGGAGAACCCGGCCCCGGTCCTGAAGCTCACCGCGAAGGCCGCCGAGGGGACGGCAGAGGGGGCGACGCAAAACGGCGCCGCCCCGGCTGCTTCGGCGGCCACGAAGAGCTCCGGCAGTTCCACGGCCACCGCGTCCGCCGACGACTCCACCGCCCGCGGGCTCGGTGTCGCCGGACTGGTGGTGGGCGTGCTGGGCCTGGCGGCCGCGGTGTTCGCCGTCGTCAGCGGGCGTTCCGCCGGATCCCGGCCGGAGTAGTCCGGTCGTCGGCCCCGCCGTCGGACACCTGACGGCAGGGCCGACCGACCTCCTCCGCTCGTCCGGCTGCCGGGACGGCCGGGGGGACGAGCGCCGTCACCGTGGGGGCCTGTGTCCTGGATCACTCTCCGGGGAGTGAGTGACAGGGCCGGGTTCCGTGCGTACCCACCCGTGACGGGCGGTGGCCGGATGCGAGGATGAGGCGGTCATGACTGCTGGGCGGGGTGTGCGCACGGTACGGGCCGCGGTGTTCGCGGCCGTCTGTGTGCTGCTCGCCGCCCTGGGCCACGTCCTGATGTCGGGCTCCACCGTGCCGTGGTGGACGATGTCCGCCGGCTTCGCGGCCACGAGCGCCGTCGGCTGGACCCTTGCCGGCCGTGAACGCGGGCTCCCGACGGTCGTGTCCGTCGTGGTCCTGGCACAGGGGGCGCTGCACTCGGGCTTCTCCTGGAGCCGGCCGACGGCGTCAGGATCCGGCACGGGCCCCTCGGCGCAGAGCGTGAACGGCATGTCCATGGGTTCGATGCCCATGGACGCGATGGACTCGGGTTCCATGGGTGCCATGGGCTCGATGGGGTCCGGGGGCTCCTTGGGCATGGGGCAGGCGGTGCACTCCGTGTCTGCCGGGCACCTCGGTCACATGGCCCACGGCGAGGGCATGTCCTCGCCGGGCATGCTCGCCGCCCACACGCTGGCCGCCCTGCTGACCGGCCTGTGGCTGGCGTACGGCGAGCGCGCCGCGTTCCGTCTCCTGCGGGCCGTCGCCGGGTGGCTGGCCGCTCCGCTGCGGCTGCCCCTCACCGCCCTGCCCGTGCCGGTACGCCGGTCCGGGCTGCGGCCGACGCGCGAACACGCCGAACGGCTCCCGCGGCTGACGCTCACGCACACGATCATCTCTCGAGGGCCTCCGGCCGGGACCGCTGTCATCTGAGACAGCCGGTTCCCCGAGGCCGTCGAGCCGACTCCGCATGGGTCGGTTCCGAGGCCTCGGGCGCGGGACGTGCACGGCGCACGCCCCCTCCCCCTCCCGTCCCGGGACCCTCCCCGGCGGCCCCACGCCCGGCGTGCACCTCGAGTCCGGCGTGTTCGGCATCCGCTCGCGCGCATGGCGCGCCGTGCGGGCTCGGTCCCGGACCACCCGAGAAGGACATCAGGTGATCACTCCTGTCCTCCCCCTGCCGTCCGAGAAGCGCGACACGGGGTGCGTGACGGCGGACCGACCCGCCACGACGACGCCGGCCGACGATCCGGCGACCGTCTGGGCCCTCGCCGCCCGGGCCGGCGATCCCGACGCCGTCGACCGCTTCGTGCGTGCCCTGCATCCGGACGTCGTCCGCTATGTCACCTACCTCTCCGCCGACCGCCAACTGGCCGACGACCTCGCCCAGGACACCTTTCTGCGGGCACTCGGCAGTCTGCACCGGTTCGAGGGGCGCTCGTCCGCCCGCACCTGGCTGCTGTCCATCGCGCGCCGCACGGTCGTCGACAGCCTGCGGCGCGCCGCCGCCCGGCCGCGGTCGGCCGACGTGGACGACTGGACGACCTGGGCCGACCGCGCCCAGCCCGGAGGTCTGCCCGGATTCGACGACGGCGTTGCGCTGCTCGACCTGCTGGACGCGCTGCCGGCCGAGCGTCGCGAGGCGTTCGTCCTCACCCAGTTGGCGGGGCTGCCGTACGAGGAGGCGGCCGAGGCCAGCGGCTGCCCGGTCGGGACGATCCGCTCACGGGTCGCACGGGCCCGCGCGGCCCTCGTCGTGCTCCTCGACGAGGCCGAGGGGCGCGGGGCTCCGAGCGCAGCGGCCTGAGGGGGCGGGCATCGCCGCCTGAGGGGACGAGCCCCCGCGCCCACCCGCGTGGAGGACGCCTGCGTCCTGCGGGGCGCACCGCTCAGGGCCGGACGCCCCGGCCCCGTGGCGCTCTCTCGTGCCGGAACGGCGGCCGCGACCTGCGGTGACAGTTCCCCGGACGGGCGGTGTCGGTGGTCTGCCGGGGCTGTCGGTCCTGTGTCGGCAGTCTGTCGGCGAGGTCTGGAACCTTGCAGGAGATCCCGCCGGCGGCCGTCCGGCGGGCGTGCGACCCGTAAGGAATCACCATGACCTATGACGTCACCATCGTCGGCGCCGGACTCGGCGGGCTGGTCCTCGCCCGCGTCCTGCACGTCCACGGCATTCGGGCCACCGTCTACGAGGCGGAGACATCGCCGACGGCTCGTGCGCAGGGCGGGATGCTCGACATCCACGACCACAACGGTCAGCTCGCTCTGCGGGCGGCGGGCCTGACGGACCGGTTCCGCAGCCTCATCCTGCCCGGCCGCCAGGCCCTGCGGCTCCTCGACCGCGACGGAACCGTCCTGTTCGAGGAGCCCGACGACGGCACCGGCGGACGCCCCGAGGTGCAGCGTGGCGAGTTGCGGAGGATGCTGCTCGACTCGCTCCCGGCCGACGCCGTCCGGTGGGGCCGCAAGGCGACCGGCGTCCGCTCCCTGGGCGAGGGACGCCACGAGGTGACCTTCACCGACGGCGCCACCGTCGTCACGAGCCTGCTGGTCGGCGCGGACGGCGCATGGTCGCGCGTCCGCCCGCTGCTCTCCACCGCCACACCCCGCTACTTCGGCCGGTCGTTCGTGGAGACCTACCTGTTCGACTGCGACACCCGGCACCCTGCCGCCGCGAAGGCCGTGGGCGGCGGATCGATGCTCGCGCTCGCCCCGGGCAGGGGGATCCAGGCGCACCGCGAGAGCGGGGCCACCCTGCACACCTATGTGGCGCTCTCCGAACCGCAGGAGTGGTTCGCCGCCGTCGACTTCACCGACCCCGCCGCGGCGATCGCACGTATCGCACAGGAGTTTCAGGGCTGGGCGCCGGAGCTCACCGCGCTGATCACCGACAGCGACACCGCGCCCGTCCTGCGGCCCCTCAACGCGCTGCCCGTCGGGCACCGATGGGACCGGATGCCCGGCGTGACCCTGCTGGGCGACGCCGCCCACGTCTCGGCCCCCGACGGCGAAGGCGCCAATCTGGCCATGTACGACGGCGCCGAACTCGGCGAGGCCCTCGCCGGGCATCCCGACGACGTCGAGGCCGCGCTCACCGCCTACGAGCAGGCCATGTTCCGCCGGAGCACCGAGACGGCCGCCGACGGCGCCCGCCTGCACGAGCTCATGTTCGGCGAGGACGCACCCCACGGCCTGATCACCGCGTTCGCCGGAGCCGAACGGAGCGCGTGACCGAGCGGCGCCCCCGGTGAGCCGGACGCGCCGGGCGGTGACCTGGCAGGTTCGGGCGCCGCGGCGGGTTCCTTGACCATTTCATGAGCCGTTCGGGTGGCGGCGACGTGCATGGGACACGCCTGGCGGGCAAGGTGCGAAACGTGACACGCGTCGGAATCGTTCTTGTGACTCTGCTCGTCGCTCTCGTGGCCGTGGCGGCAGCGGTCGGGATCTCGCTCTACTGGCTCATCGCCGCCGTCCCGCTGCTGCTTCTGGGACTCCTGGGAGTCCGGGACCTGCTGCAGCGCCGCCACTCGGTGCTGCGCAACTATCCCGTCCTGGGCCATGCCCGCTACCTCCTGGAGCGGATCCGTCCGGAACTCCAGCAGTACTTCATCGAGCGGAACTACGACGGCCGCCCCTTCGACCGGGACGTGCGCAGCATCGTCTACGAGCGGGCGAAGGGCACCGCCGCCGAGGAGCCGTACGGCACCGAGCGTGACGTGTACCAGCCCGGCTACGAGTTCCTGGTGCCGTCGATGGCGCCCCGCGAGGTGCCGAAGACACCGCCGCGGGTGCACATCGGCGGCCCCGACTGCACCCGCCCCTACGACATGGCCCTGCTCAACGTGTCGGCCATGAGCTTCGGCTCGCTGTCGGCCAACGCGATCCTCGCGCTGAACGGCGGAGCCGCGGCCGGGGGCTTCGCCCACGACACCGGAGAGGGCGGCCTCTCCGAGTACCACCTGCGTCCTGGGGGCGACATCGTCTGGGAGATCGGCACCGGCTACTTCGGCTGCCGCACCCAGGACGGCGACTTCGACCCGTCCGAGTTCGCCGACAAGGCCGCCCACGACCACGTCAAGTGCGTGTCCCTGAAACTGTCGCAGGGCGCCAAGCCGGGGATCGGAGGGGTCCTGCCGGGGGCCAAGGTCAACGCCGAGATCGCCCGGGTCCGGGACGTGCCCCAAGGCCGGACGGTCGTCTCACCGCCCTACCACAAGGTCTTCTCCACCCCGCGCGAACTCGTCCGCTTCATCGCGCACATGCGGGAGCTCGCCGACGGCAAGCCGACCGGGTTCAAGCTCTGCGTCGGGTCGCGCCGGCAGTTCCTCGCCGTGTGCAAGGCCATGCTGGAGGAGGGCACGGTTCCCGACTTCATCATCGTGGACGGCGCCGAGGGCGGCACCGGCGCGGCGCCGCTGGAGTTCGCCGACCACGTCGGCACCCCGCTCACCGAAGGCCTCCTCACGGTCCACAACGCCCTGGTCGGCACGGGCCTGCGGGACCTCGTCAAGGTCGGCGCGAGCGGCAAGATCGCCACCGGTACCGATCTGGTCAAACGCCTCGTCCAGGGCGCCGACTACGGCAACGCCGCACGGGCGATGATGTTCGCCGTCGGCTGCATCCAGGCCCAGCGCTGCCACACGAACACCTGCCCGACCGGCGTCACGACCCAGGACCCCCGGCGCGCCCGCGCCCTCGACGTCCGCGACAAGACGCCGCGCGTCCAGCGCTTCCAGGAAGCGACCGTGGCCAGCGCCCTGCAGATCATGGCCTCCATGGGTGTCACCGATCCGGCCCAGCTGCGTCCGCACATGCTCCGACGACGCATCGACCCCTACACCGAACGCTCCTACGCGGAGCTGTACGAGTGGCTCGAGCCGGGGCAGCTGCTCGCCGAGCCTCCCCTGTCCTGGGCGGCCGACTGGAAGGCCGCCGACCCTGACCGATTCACCGTCTGAACTGGAGTGCCAAGTGGCCCGTACCGTTGCCCGTGTCATCGTGGACGCACTGAGCGAACTCGGTGTGCGCCAGGTCTTCGGCGTCGTGGGAGACGCGCTCAACCCCGTCACCGACGCCATCCGCACCACCGAGGGACTGGAGTGGGTGAGCTGTCGGCACGAGGAGGCGGCGGCGTTCGCCGCGAGCGCCCAGTCGCAGCTCAGCGACACGCTCGGCGTCTGCATGGGCACCGTCGGACCCGGTTCCGTCCATCTGCTCAACGGGCTGTACGACGCGGCGAAGAGCCGTACCCCGGTGCTGGCGATCGCCGGCCAGGTGCCCCTCGCGGAACTGGGCAGCGACTACTTCCAGGAGGTCGACAACGACGCCCTCTTCAGCGACGTGGCCGTCTTCCGCGCCACCATCACCTCGCCCGACCAGCTGCCGCAGATGCTGGAGACGGCGGTGCGCAACGCCCTGGGCCGCAAGGGGGTCGCCGTGCTGACCGTGCCCGGCGACCTGGGGGAACAGGAACTGACCGCCGACCGTCCGGCGCGCTTCTCCCTGAACCCGCCCCTGAGCCGCCCCGACGAGTCCGCCGTGGGCCGGGCCGTGGAGCTCCTCGACAGCGCCGAACGGGTCACACTGCTCGTCGGTCAGGGCGCACGCGGCGCGCGTGCGGACGTCCTCGCGCTCGCCGACCGCCTCGCCGCGCCGATGGTCCTCACCCTGAAGGCCAAGGCCGGTTTCGAGGGCGACGCCAACCCCTTCCAGGTCGGTCAGACGGGCCTGATCGGCAACCCGGCGGCCGCGTCGGCGCTCCAGGACGCGGACACGCTCCTGCTGCTCGGCACCGACTTCCCCTACCGGGACTGGTATCCCGAGGGCCGGACCGTCATCCAGGTGGACACCGAGGCCGCGCACATCGGCCGTCGGGTGCCCGTCGAGGTGGGGCTCGTCGGCGACACCGGCGCCACCGTGCGCGACATCCTGGCCCGGCTCGACGCCGCGCCCGCCGGGACCGAGGGCGCGCGCGACCGCTCGCACCTGGAGAAGGCCCGCGAACGTTTCGACAAGTGGCGCGCCGGACAGGCCCGGCTGGCCGATCCGTCGCACGACAAGGGTCTCGTGGGCCGCGTCCGCTCCGCTCTGGACAACCGCAGCCACGACATCCGTCCGGAGGCGCTGGCCGCCCTCGTGGACCGGATCGCGTCCGACGACGCCGTCTTCACCTCCGACACGGGCATGGCAACGGTGTGGCTCTCGCGCTTCGTCGAGATGCGCGGTGAGCGGCGTCTGATCGGCTCCTACAACCTCGGCTCCATGGCCAACGCCATGCCCCAGGCGCTGGGCGCCCAGTGCCTGGACCGTGAGCGCCAGGTCGTGGCGTTCTGCGGCGACGGCGGGCTCAGCATGCTCCTGGGCGACCTCATGACGCTCAAGACGCACCGCCTCCCCGTCAAGCTCGTCGTCTTCGACAACCGCCGGCTCGGCATGGTGAAGCTGGAGCAGGAACAGGCCGGTCTTCCCGAGTTCGGCACCGTGCTGGACAACCCCGACTTCGCGGCCGTCGCCGAGGCCATGGGCATCACCGGCATCCGCGTGACCGACCCGGCCGACCTGGAGAGCGCCGTCCGCCGCGCCTTCGACACCCCCGGCCCCGTGCTGCTGGACGTCCTCACCAACCCCGACGAGATCGCCGTCCCGGCCAAGCCGACCGTGGAGCAGGGCTGGGGCTTCGCCGTCGCCAAGGTGAAGGAGGTCGTCCGCAGCCGGGGAGACAGCGACGACTGAGCCTGCCCCACCCGGGACGGGGTCCGGCAGCTCGGGACCCGGGGCCCGGGATCCGGAAAAGAATCCGATGATCGGTCGGCAAGACGCAGGCATGTGCTCCGGATCGCGGGGTAAGCGCGTCCTTGCCGGAGCAGGGACCGGCGAGAACGATGCTGATCGACAGGGAGGGGCACATCATGTTGACGACGACCGCGCCGGCTGCTGGGCGGACCGTGGAGGTTCCGGAGATCGCGGACCCGTCCAAGGTGGCGCCGAAGGACGCGCGGGAGTTGTCGAAGGTGTTCTTCGACCAGCTCACGGTGCTGGAGGAGGGGACGCCCGAATACCAGTACGCCCGCAACACGCTCATCGAGATGAACATGTCCCTGGTCCGCTACGCTGCCGGCCGCTTCCGCAGCCGCGGACCGGAAGAGATGGAGGACATCGTCCAGGTCGGCATGATCGGTCTGATCAAGGCGATCGACCGGTTCGAGCTCACCCGCGAGGTCGAGTTCACCTCCTTCGCCGTGCCGTACATCGTGGGCGAGATCAAGCGCTTCTTCCGCGACACCTCCTGGGCCGTGCACGTGCCGCGCCGGCTGCAGGAGGCGCGCGTCCAGCTGGCCCGCGCCAATGAGGAACTGCGGAGCCGGCTGGGCCGGACGCCGACCACCAGGGAACTGTCCGAGCTGATGAGCCTGCCGGAGGAGGAGGTCGTCGACGCGCAGCTGGCCTCCAACGGCTACCGGTCCGCCTCCCTGGACGCGGCGATCAGCGGCAACGAGGACGGCGAGGCCGCGCTCGCGGACTTCATCGGCGACGAGGACGCCGCCCTGGGGCTGGTCGAGGACTTCCACGCCCTCGCGCCGATGATCGCCGAGCTCGACGAGCGGGACCGCCAGATCATCCACTGGCGCTTCGTCGAGGAGCTGACCCAGAAGGAGATCGGCGAGCGTCTCGGCGTCTCCCAGATGCACGTCTCCCGCCTGATCACCCGCATGCTGACCCGCCTGCGGGAAGGAATGCTCACCACTCAGTGACGGACTCGGGCGTCGCCGCCCGTACATGCGGCGACCGCACACGTCAGGGACGAACATGCCCCCGTCGGCGACGGATGGATCCGGATGCCGACGGGGGCTGGTCGTGTTCGTAGGGCCCCCGGCCTCGGGCAGGACGGACTCGGTCCCGGCACTCGTCGGGCGGCAGCCGAACCCCAGGGCGTACCGACGCGCCGGACCGGGGGGCGCGTGAGCGATGTCGGCAGGGCCAGTCGCGGCAACTCCTGTGCCGCGACTGGCCCTTCATCGATTTCTACAGTGATGTAGATTTCAGGTCCGGGCCGCGACGGCCCGGACCTGTCGCATCGACGAAGGAGTTCACCGTGGGAGTTTCCCTGTCCAAGGGCGGCAACGTCTCACTCAACAAGGAGGCGCCGGGCCTGACGGCAGTTCTCGTCGGCCTGGGGTGGGACGTGCGCACCACCACGGGCACCGACTACGACCTCGACGCCTCGGCCCTGCTTCTGGACGCGTCCGGCAAGGTCCTGTCCGACCGCCACTTCGTCTTCTACAACAACCTGACCAGCCCCGACGGTTCGGTCGAGCACACCGGCGACAACCTGACCGGCGAGGGCGAGGGCGACGACGAGTCCGTCAAGGTGAACCTCGCGGCCGTGCCCGCCGAGGTCGACCGGATCGTCTTCCCGGTGTCCATCCACGACGCCGAGAGCCGCGGACAGAGCTTCGGCCAGGTCCGCAACGCCTTCATCCGGGTCGTCAACCAGGCCGGCGGGGCCGAGATCGCCCGCTACGACCTGTCCGAGGACGCCTCGACGGAGACGGCCATGGTGTTCGGCGAGCTCTACCGCAACGGTGGCGAGTGGAAGTTCCGTGCCGTCGGCCAGGGCTATGCCTCCGGACTGGCGGGCATCGCCGCGGACTTCGGCGTCAACGTCTGACCCGACCACCGCGGCCGGACCCGCCCCCCGGCCCCCGCCGCCCGCACGCCATGTGCGTGCTGGGCGGGCGGGCGGTGCCGCAGGGGCGGGTCCGGCCGTCGCCGTGCTCGGGCTGGGGCGGGGTCAGCGCTTGGTGTAGACGAAGCCGAGTTTGTCCAGCTCGTCTGCGGCGCGGCCGTGGAAGCCGGCGAGCTGCCATCCCGCGGGCGCGGTGCGTGTCACGCAGTCGGAGGTGACGGTCCCGCCGGCCAGGGTGCGCCCCCGGTCGGTGGTGAACTTGGCGTAGAAGATCCGGGTGAGGCCGTCCTTCTGGCCCTGGCAGAGTTGTGCGGAGGTGACGTACTCCCCACTGCCGAGGGTCAGGGTGGACACCGTCCCGCCGATGCCGCCGTGGCTGAGGACCTGACCGTTGCCGAGGGTCAGGCCGACGCCGTCGACGCGGGCCCCACTGTGCAGCGACAGGCTGACAGGGCGCGCGCCCGCCGGTACGGCGTCGATGTCGTTGTAGTAGTCGCCGTGGGGGCCGCCGAACTGGTCGCTGAGCTGGTAGTCCGGGTTGCGGGTCCAGGAGAAGCCGACGGTGATCGGGTCGTGGTCGGAGAGCATGAGGCCGCCGTCGGTGAGGAACTTGGCGTGCTCGTTGTTGTAGGCCGTGGCGGCGAGTGAGACGAGTCTGCTGCTGCGGTAGAGGACCTTGTCGACGACTTCGCAGGTGTTGGGGACGGTGGGGCCGCTCTGGTCGCAGACGAGGGCGT
>NZ_MJAJ01000068.1 GCF_001746365.1 Streptomyces sp. LUP30 | reverse complement strand
CGCGGCGCCGTTCGGCGGTAGCGGCGCACTCGGCACCGCCCCCGCCGGTGCTTCGGCCGGCAGCGGCTGTCCCTGCCCGGGCGCCTGCGGTGCGCCAGCGCCCAGAGGGGCGCCGGGAGCCGCCTGAGCGGCTTGCGCTGCGGCGGGCTGCCCGGGCAACGGCTGCCCCGGTACGGGCGTGGGGACCGGAACGGGCTGGGCGCCGGCGACGGACTGCCCGGCCTGTGCCTGGGGCTGTGCCTGTGCCGGGACGGCTGCCTGGGCCACCATGGCTCCGGCCTGTCCGGCCTGTCCGGCCTGCGCGGGTGCACCGACGCCTTCGGCGGGCGGCTGGGCGACGGCGCGGCGGCGACGGCCTGTGGGCGCGCTCGTCGGGTGCGGCTGGGGCGGAGTGTGGTCCTCGGACTGGTCGTGCGCGACGGCGTCATGCCGACCGTGGTCCACCGCGTGATCGTCCGCGGAACCCTGACCCGGCACCTGACCCGGCACCTGACCCGGCACCTGGGCCGGTGCCTGTGCCTGTGCGGGAATCGGAGCCTGCCCGGGCAGGGGGACGGGTGCGGGGACAGGGCCGGGTCCGTGGGCCTGCGCCGGAAGCGGAGCCTGGGCCTGGGCCTGGGCCTGAACCGGGGACTGCGCCTGGACCTGGACCTGCGCCGGAACATGAACCGCTCCGGGCCCGGGAACTCCCCCTGCTCCAGGGGCCGTTCCGGCCGCCGGCGCGGGAAGGGGACCCGCGCCCGCCGGAGGCACCGGCCCCCCGGCCCGGGCCTGGTCCGCCGCGCTCGTGCCACCGGAACCGCCGGGACCGTCCGGCCCCCGGTCCGCCGCCGCGGGCGGCAGGGCGAACACCGCACGGGGGCCCGCCTCCTGGGCGGCGGCACGCTCGTTCGCGGCGGCCAGCGCACGCCGGCGGCGGCCCGTGGGCTGCCCGCTCTCCGCGTCCGTCTCCGTGCCAGAGTTCATGCCCGAGTTCATGCCCGAGGCCGTGTTCGACGTGCCCTGGGGTTCCGCGGATGCGCTCGCGAGCGCGGGCAGGGCGGGCGGCAGGGCGTTCTGCGGCTGCTGCTCGTCCGGCGCGTGCCGGGCCCGCCGTCCGCCCGGAGCTGTGACGCCCTGCGGCGGGATGCCCTGCGGTGGGACGCCCTGCGGTGGGACGGTGCCGCCGAGTCCCGTGCCCGAGGCGGCGGTTCCCGCAGCGTGCTCCGCCGCGGTGACGACGGCTCCCTCGCTCACACCGCTCTCGGCTCCCGCGTCCCCCACGACGGCGACCTCGGCCGACCGACCGCGCCGCCGTCCGGTGCCGCCGGGACCCTCCGCGTTGTCCGCGCCGTCGGCCTCGCCCACCGCGGGCGGAAGCTCGCCCGGGATCTCCTGTGCGGCCGGGCCACGCCTGCGCCGGCGTCCGGTCGGGGCCGACGCGTCCGGGTCCGCCCCGCCGTCCGCGCCGCCGTCCGCGCCGGGGAGCGGAGCCTCGCTCTCCAGGAACGCGTCCACGGAGGACCGCCGGGCCCGTCGGCGTCCACCGACGCCCTGCTCGGCCTGCTCTGCCTGGTCACCCGGGGCGTCCGCGCCGGGCCCGGCCGCGAGGGCGGGCAGCGCCATGGCCGCCGGAGCCGCGACGGCACCCGCCCCGCCGCCCAGCGGCACCTCCAGGACATAGGCGCTCCCGCTCATGCCCGGCACCTCGTGCGTCTGCAGCACCCCGCCGTGCGCCCGCACGATGCCCCGCACGATCGGCTCGTGCACGGGGTCGCCGCCCGCGTACGGCCCGCGCACCTCGATGCGCACGACCTCGCCGCGCTGAGCGGCCGCCACCACGACGGTGTTGTCCATGTAACCGCCCGCCGAGACGGGCGCGTTGCCGGTCGCGTCCACTCCCGCGACGTCGGCCACGAGGTGCGCGAGCGCGGTCGCGAGGAGCCGCGCGTCGACCTCGGCCTCGATGGGCGGCGCGTGCACGGCGAACTGGACCCGTCCGGGCCCGATGAGGTCGACCGCTCCGTCGACGCCGGCCGCGACGACGGCGTCCAGCATCACCTTCGTCCGGACGACGACCTCCGCACCCGTGTCCAGCCGCTGGTACCCGAGGACGTTGTCGATGAGCGTGGTGATCCGCGAGTAGCCGGCCGACAGGTGATGCAGCACCTGGTTGGCCTCGGGCCACAGCTGACCGGCGTCGTCCGCGGCGAGCGCGGCCAGCTCGCGGCGCAGTTCGTCCAGGGGGCCGCGCAGGGAGCCGCCGAGCAGGGTGAGCAGTTGCTCGTGCCGGCCGGCGAGCGCCTCGTAGCGGTCCTTCTCCCGTTCGCCCAGCGCGGCGTAGCGTTCCTCGCCCGCCGCGAGCTCCTCCTCGTGCCGCTCGCGCAGCTCCTCCAGCTCGGTGACGTGCTGCTGGCGCAACGCGGTGAGGTCGGAGGCGTGCTCCTCGGAGAGCTTCTCCAACTCCGCCGTGTGTCGTTTCTCGACGGACTCCTTCTCCTCGGCGAGGGCGTCGAAGGGCCGCCGGTCGGTGAAGGTCATGACGGCGCCGACGAGCTGATCACCGTCGCGCACGGGTGCGGTCGTCAGGTCGACCGCGACCCTGTCCCCGCCCTTGGACCACAGCACCTGTCCGCGCACCCGGTGCTTGCGCCCGGAGCGCAGCGTGTCGGCGAGCGGCGAGTCGTCGTACGCGAAGGGCGAGCCGTCGGCGCGCGAGTGCAGCACGAGGTCGTGCAGCTCCTTGCCGCCGAGATCGCTGGCCCGGTATCCCAGTATCTGGGCGGCGGCCGGGTTGACGAGCACGATCCGCCCGTCGGTGTCGGTGCCGACGACGCCCTCGGAGGCGGCCCGCAGGATCATCTCGGTCTGCCGCTGCGACCGCGCCAGCTCGGCCTCGGTGTCGATGGTGCCGGAGAGGTCGCGCACGACGAGCATCAGCAGCTCGTCGGAGGCGGACGGGTAGCCGTAGCCGTCGTAGGCCTGCTGGCCGTTCTCGAGGTTGGCGCTGGTGACCTCGACCGGGAACTCGGTGCCGTCGGTGCGGCGGGCGACCATCCGGGTCGGCTTGGTCTGGCCGCGCGGGTCCATGTGGTCGGGCCGCCGCATGGAGCCCGGGATCAGCTTGGAGTCGAACTGCGGGAGCAGATCGAGCAGCCCCCGCCCCACCAGCGCCGTGCCCGGAGTCTCGAAGGCCTCGAGCGCGATGGTGTTCGCGTTGACGACGGTCCCGTTGGCGTTGACCAGCAACAACGCGTCGGGCAGCGCGTCGAGTATGGCTGCGAGGCGAGCAGCGCCTCGGGATGGCCTGCTGCTCACGAGTCGCTTCCTCCCTGTTACCGCACTTTGCCGACCGCTCGGGCCATCTTGCCAACCGGTCCGCAGCGTGTCACGCGAGGGAGTCTAAGGGCTGGGGTCCCTTCGGCGACGCCGGATGAGAGGGAGCTCGCACGACGAAGCACCACAGAACGTATGTCCGTGCCCGTCCCCACCGGCCCTGTCGCCCCCCGGCCTGCCGCAAAGCCCGCTCGACGCGTGATCCGAAGGGTCCGCGACTTCGCGGGACCTTCGCCCGACCTTTACGGAACAGGTGCTTCCGCCCCACTCCTCGCCCGACGCCTCAGCCTGACCCGACAGAACCCGATGCCCGAGCCCTGAGCCCCGAGCCCTGAGCCCGGCACCGGTGGCCATCGGATTCAGCCGGGTTCAGCCGGGTTCATCCGGGTTCCGGCGGGTTCCAGCGGGTTCCAGCGGGTGGATCCAGTCGACCGGCTCAGCGGCCCACGGGGCGCAGATCCGGCAGCAGCGGCGCGAGCCGGTCCCACCGCTCGATCTCACAACCGTTGCTGCGGTCGTACGAGGCGTCGACCGGCCGCCCGGCCCAGCGTCCGGTGACATGCGCGGTGGCCGGCCCGCCGTACCGCATCGTGCAGACCTCGCCCTCGGGCACGGGCGCGAAGACGTCCCGCCCCCACCGGGTGTCCCGGTCCAGGGCGTCGCACGCGCCTGCCGTGTCCGGATGACTGCCGCCGTCCGGGTGGCAGTACACCTCGAAGGTCCCGTCCACCCGCGCACCGGCATGCCGGACGGTGACGGTGAGATGGTCACCGGAGACCTGGTCCTCCTCCCGGACGGGCGGAGGCGCGAGGGGGACGGAGCCGCCGACGAGCGGCGTGACGGCGGTGAGCGCGTCGACCGTCCCGGCGTAGGCGGCGCCGGGGCCCGCGCCGGAGGCGGCGATCATGGCGGCGCAGGCGGCGGAGACGGTGACGGCGAAGCGTCGGAGCGGGGTGACCTGGGGCATGACCGTACTAACGGGTGCACCGCCGACGACGTTGCGCCCGGACAACGCCTTTGCCCTGTGACCGGGGCGCCTAGTACCGTGGAGGCCGATTGGTGACACGACGCTCGACTGTGTCATCATCTGCACGCGCCACTCGCACACACGCGAGCGGTTGTGCTGGAGGCGTCGCCTAGTCCGGTCTATGGCGCCGCACTGCTAATGCGGTTTGGGGTTTACGCCCCATCGAGGGTTCAAATCCCTCCGCCTCCGCTCGAACACCGAAGCCCCGGTCCCAGTGACCGGGGCTTCGTCGTTCCCCGACTCGCCTCACCCCGCCCCGATCCGACCGGGCCCACGAAGCCCTCTTGAAGGGGTTTCCGCAGGTCACAAGGGGTATGGCTAACGGATTTCACATGACGGCGGCAGTCATGTAATGTTCTTCCTGTCGCCGCGAGCGGGCCGGAAGGGCCGGGAGCGAAGACAGAAAAATCGAATAACAAGCACTCGTAGCTTAACGGATAGAGCATCTGACTACGGATCAGAAGGTTGCAGGTTCGAATCCTGCCGAGTGCACAGCAGACCAGAGGCCCTGAGGATCACTCCTTAGGGCCTCTGGCTTTTGCGTTGACAGCAGTGTTCGACGGCAACCGCCTTTGTGGGTGGATCAGACAGCTACTGGGACACCGCCGGGCCGCCGTCATCGTCCGGATGTGGCCGAGTAGGCGCGCGACTTGCCGGCGAAGTGACCCCGGATGCCGAGCAGGTGAGCCCCCAGAGCTTGAGGTGGGCGAACTCGGGGGAAGTGGCCGAGCGCCCAGGCGGTGCGGATCATCCGTCGGGCGTGCTGCTGGACGGGGAGGTCTGTGCGGGGTTCGGCCCGCCCGGTGCCGTCGCAGTCGGCGCCGAGGTCGCGGAAGCCGTCGGGGCCGCGCGTGTGACCGAGTGCAGCGCAGGGGCGGCACATGAGGGCGCGGTCCACGGTGGCCGCGCCTTTCGCGCTGTTGGTGGCGTGCTGGCCACGTATCCGGGGACCTTGGCGTCCGTGAGTTCGCCGTCTCCCGGGCGGAGATCTGGTCCACCTTGGTCGACGGGGTGATGCGGCCGCGGAGGTGGCGGACTGCTCCGTTACGCGGTCGAAGGCGTCGGCGCTGGCCGGTTCGACGAGACCCGGTAGGCCGGGGCTGATGACCTGGCGCAGATCGAGAGGGCGGCGCATGAGTGGCGGGGTGTCCTTTCTGGCACGAGGGTGAGGACTGCGGGCAGCAGCCGATTGCTGGCGAAGGCGGTCGGACTGCTGCCCGAAGGGTGGGACGTCGCGACGGAGCGCGCTTCGGCCGGCGTCGCGACGGAGCGCGCTTCGGCCGGCAGCGGCTCAGGACCCTTGACCGCGGGCGAAGCGGGGGCCGGAGCTAGTTGAGGAGCGACCGGGGCCGAGCCGGAACGGTGAGTGGTGCCGCAGGGCGGAACGCGTCCGAGGCCGTCTCAGGATCGTCCGGCGGGGCAGCTGTTACGGCGGGGCGGGCGACGGTGTGTAAAGCGCGCAGGAGCTGCGGGCCACGGAACCCCAGCCGAGGAGGAGCAGCGGGGCCACCGCGTCGACGACGGCGCGACCGTAGCGGCGGGCGACGATGGGTACTGCGACGTTGAGGGCGAGGGTCAGCAGTCCCGAGAAGTCCAGCTATGGACCAGCACTGGCCAAGAGCTGTCCATGGACGCCGCTCTTCGACTGGTCGGCGCCTCGCGAATGATCCCGATTGGTGAGGAAATCTGGGAAACGTCCGCGGTCACTTTTCGGATTTTGAAATGGGAACTGCCTTGCTCAAGGCGTCAAGGATCGGGGCACGCGCGCTGGACTCGCGGGGCAGGATCAATGCCAATGCTGCGGTGACCATAAGTGTGACCCGTACGCTTCCAGAAACAGCCGGGGAGCTTGCTACCGGGGGAATCAACGGGATGAGGAAGGCGGCTGCGAGCAAGAGCAGCGGGGGGAAGCAGCGTTGGACTGCAGAACGAAAACGGGATACCCCCGAAACCGGTGGTGCATGCTTGACGAAGGATTCCCAGTCGTCGTCTGCGAGGGCGGCGATTCCTGAACACATCGACTGGATGACGCGGTCGTACGAGTTCGGCCCACTGGCCCGGATGATCACCTGTTGGTGATCGCGAATGAGGGCAGCGAGGGCGAGTCCATCGCTGGCAACTTTATCGCGCGTTTCTTTGTCCGAGAAGAACAGAGGGCCCACGTAGTAGGGAAAACTTTCGGCTCTCCTTACTGCCCTCTCAATGGTTTCGAGCAGAGCATGAGCACTCCCGGGTCTACTCCACTTCAGTCTCGTTTTCTGAGCCTGTGCAGATATGTTGACCAGATCCAGCAGCAGCCAGTCGTGCGGGTGGGCCAGGGGAGGCTTGTATCGGCTGAGAAAGTTGCTCCCAAGTGTGGTTATCATCGCCAGGGCGATGCAGATGAATAGGTATGCGGCGCCGCCGACAGCGAATCTCACGAACGCATCCTGTGCCGTCAGTGAATTCCCCCACCTGCTCCGGATCAGTACCCAAAGGGAAAATGAAGTGATCACCGCCATGATCGAGATGGCTCGGAATCTGTATTTAACCATGAATCTTCTTCCGAGCGATATTTTAGTGCTCGTTCTTGGGCTCAGGTAAGCGAGGGCGGAGGTTGCAAAGAAGAGTACCCCGCAGAAAAGGGGGACGATCCACGCCACGGGAATTCTGGCTGTCTCATTTTGAAGGTCCGCTGAGGAGTAGTGAGCGTAGGCGTAGCCGAATGCCCAGGGAGCCAGTGTTGCGAAGAGGAGGGTGAGGGTGCTCAGCCCTGTAGGGGCCCTCTTTTCTTCGACGTATACACGAATGGCCGCGCGGGAGACTCTTTTCCTGGCTGCTTCGAATTCGCTGTCGCTCAGATATCGCCTGGCGAATGTTGACAATTTATCCTGGTATTGGCGAGATGAATCTCCAGGGCTCTCGTGTTGCAGATCTATCCCCTTGAGGATAGAGGTGATTCGTCGTCGGCTTACTCTGAGTGCAGAATTCAGTGACCTGAAGTCGCGTGTTAATCTTCGTGGCATGGGGGCTCGTCTTCCGTCAGTGACGTTCGGTGGGTGGTGTTTCGTGACCTTCTCGTGCGCGATGTTAGCCGTAGTCCGATGGTCCTGTCCTCGGATCGCTTGGAGATTTCCGTACCGGATTCCAGCGCCATATCTTTTCATCATCAATAGCCGCGTGCACCAGCGCCCGCCCCCGGCCCGATTCCGTTAATGCCGAACACGCCCCTGGTTCGGCGGATTGATCAGACCACTCGCCCTGGTGTGCGCGCCTACCGACCAGAAGGTTGCAGGTTCGAATCCTGCCGAATGCGCATCGGTCCAAGGCCCCGGAGAGCTCCGGGGCCTTCGGCGGTTCGGATGGCAGAGGCTTTCGGGGGGATTGCCTTCGTGCCGCGGCCCGCCCGGGTTGTTCTCCCGTGGGTGGCGGGGCGTCGGCGCTAGAGCAGTCCCAGGTCGCCGAGTTCCTTGTGCAGGTCTGCGCGTGGGGTGTCGGCGGGGGTGGGGGGTGTGGCGCCGCGGGGGCGGCGGTCGCGGAAGAGCCATGCTCCGAGCAGGCCTCCGGCCAGGCCTCCGAGGTGTCCGAGCCAGCTCACCCCCGGGGTTCCGGGCACGGCGACCGTGAGCAGATAGGCGAAGGAGGCGGCCATGACGACGCCGATCAGCGTGTCGATCAGGTGCCGGTCGAAGAGTCCGCGCACCACGACGTAGCCGAAGTACCCGAAGACCAGACCGCTCGCGCCGACCGTGTCCGCGCCGCCCTGTTCGAAGAACCAGACGGTGAGACCGCTGGAGACGGCGACGAGCAGGGTCAGCCCGAGGAAGCGGGTCACGCCTCGGTAGGCGGCGAGGAAGCCGAAGACGAACAGCGGCCCGGAGTTGCTTTCGATGTGCGCCCAGTTCCAGTGGAGGAAGGGCGCGGTGAGCAGGTGCGGCAGGGCGCCGACGTCACCCGGGAGCACTCCGAACTCCCGGGACAGGGCGTAGTCGTCGGCGTAGTTGGCGACCTGCGCCAGCCAGACGACCGCCAGCAGACCGAACATCACGAAGAACGCCTTGCGCGCCTCCGCGATCAACTCCGATTCGCCCATGACAGCTCCCCTCCCCGCCGGACGCCACCGCTCCCCGGCGGGCGCTCTCGCATCGTCGTCGAACTCTACGGAGCGCGGCCCGGGATGTCGCCGGGCCCGGGCCCGACGCGGGCGGGTGCTGGGGCTAGCGGTCGCGGAGTTCCTCGCGGTAGGTGTTCACCAGCGCCGTCGCGCGGGTGAACCAGTCCGTCAGGACGGCGGTCTCCTGGGGGGAGTAGTCGGCGAAGAGGCCGTTGAGACGGGCGTAGTGCGGTTCGTACAGGGCGTGGACCCTGGCCACGGCCGACGGCACGGCGGCCACGCGGACCCGCCGGCGGTCCCGGGGGTCGGGGCGGCGGGTGACGTAGCCGGCACGTTCCAGGCGGTCGAGGATGCCGGTCACCGCGCCGGTCGTGACATGGACGCGGTTCGCGAGGTCGCCGGCGGTGAGGAGGTCGTCGCCGGCCTGGATGACGTAGCCGAGGCAGGTCAGGTCGGTGACGTTCAGGCCCAGGCGCTGGGCCATCTCCTGCTGACCGACCAGGCTGGCCGCGATGAGGTCGTCCATCGCCGCGAGCGCCTGCTCGGGGGTCGCGGCGGGGCGGGGGGACGGCGGTGGCTCGGGTGTCATCGCGGGGGTCTGGTTCCTCTCCTGCACGCTGCCTGCACGCCCCGGCCCTCCGGCCCGAGCTCGTGAGCCCATCCTCCACCCCAGCACTTCCCCGCCGAGCCGGTGAGCTCATCCTCCCCCGGTCTCCGGCCCGAGCTCGTGAGCTCATCCTCCGCCTGGACTCCGGCCCGAGCCTCGGTCCCGAGCCGGAGGATCAGGCGGCCCCAGCCCCCTGATCCTCCGGCTCAGGCGGCCCCGGCCCCTGGCCTTCCGGCTCGGGCCGTCCCCCTCGTTCCCCCCTCGTCACGGCTTCGCGTGGGTCCTTGTTCGCCGGCTTCCACTTGCCTTACCTTGTAAGAGGTTTACGTTAGTAACTTCTTAGGAGGTGAGAGATTCTGTGACTGGGCATCTGTACGACGAGTACGACGAGGGGCACACGATCGCCGGCTGGACCGGAGTCGCCGTCGCGACCTCGGGGGCGGCGCTGATGGGCGTCGGAGTCTGCGCCGTCTCCGGGCCCGCGCTGCTCGGCGGAGGCGTCGTCGTCGCGGTGAGCGCGCTGGTCACCTGGGGGCTGCACCTCACCGGACGGGGCAAGCCGCCCGGGGTGCGGCCGCGGTCGGAGTGGGGGATGCGGGTGCGGGACGCGGGGGCCCGGGACGGGCATCCCGGATGCCTCGGATGCCGGCTCGCGGGACGAGGGCGCCCGGCCCCGGCCGTGGCCCCGGCCGCTTTGTCAGTGGCTGGGCCTACCGTTGCGGGTGATGGCACAGGCGTGGAAGTGCTCGGGGCTGCGGTGGTCGGCGCAGGGCCCCGTGCTGACGTGGGACGGAGGGCGTCGTAGCCCGCTGAACTGGGGTAAGCGGGTCTCCTTCCAGGTGGCGGCGGGGGGCGTGCGGCAGTGTGTCGGGGCTCGCGGGCATCCGTGTCCCGTACGGGCGGGGATCTCGGGGAGGAGCGCGGGAGCCCGGTGCGAGGAGTGTGCGCGGCTGGACCGGGCGCACTCCGTGGCGGCGGACGGGGTCGCCGATGATCCGCGGCCGTACCACGTGTATCTGGCGTGGTTCGGTCCCGGCCTGGTCAAGGTCGGGATCACGGCGGTCGAGCGCGGGTCGGCGCGACTGCTGGAGCAGGGCGCCGTCTGCTTCACGTGGCTGGGCGCCGGACCGCTGATGGCCGCCCGGCGTACCGAGGAGCTGTTGCGGGCCGCGCTGCGGGTGCCGGACCGGATCCCGTACGCGGAGAAGCGGGCGGTGCGCGCCGCGTTGCCGGAAACGGAGGAGGAACGGGCGGACGAGATCAGGGAGGTGTACGGGAAGGCCGTCCGACTGGGCGGTTGGCCCGAGTCGTTGACGCCCGAGCCCTTCCGGTCGGTCGACCATGTGCGGGCGTTCGGGCTGGCGGGAGTGCCCGCCGCCCTCGGGGAGGTGCGCGAGCTCGTGGCCGGGGGGTCGCTGAGCGGGGAGCTGGTGGCGGCCGCAGGGCCCGACCTGCATCTCGCCGCACCGAGCGGGGTGGTCGTCCTCGACACGCGGCTGATGCGGGGGTGGGAGCTGGTCCCGGCGGCGGGCGGCGAAGTCGCCTTTCCCGTACGGCACTTCGAGGCGCCGGCGGACCACCGGCAGGACGGCCTGTTCTGAGCCCGGCTCGAGCCGGGTGCAAGCGCCTCGGCGGAGTCCGGTCGGACTGTGCCCTTCGGCCGAGTCCGGTCGGACGCGCTGTCGGACGAGTCCGGTCGGACGCTGCCGTCGGCCGCCCGGTGTCGTCGCCGATCTTCGGCGGTCTCCGGCGAGGGGGCGCCCAGGTGGGGCACAGGGAAGGTCTCGGGCGGGCGGCCCCCGGGGGTTTCGGGGAGGCGGGTCCCGGGGGGTGCGGAAGGTGCCGTTCACGGGCATTCCGGCCGTGCGGCCGGGGTCGCGGCAGGAGCTTCCCAGGCGTTCCCTGAGAGGGGCCTGTGCGTTTCTCAGGGAAATCACAGATGGGTGAAAGAGTGCTCTCAGGGGGCCCCGACAGGGTGTTCATCATGACCACGACCTCGCCCCAGGGGCGCACCGAACTGCTGAGGCCGGACGGGAGCCCCGTCCGAGTGCTTGTGGTGGACGACGAGATGTCGATCACCGAACTGCTCTCCATGGCCCTGCGCTACGAGGGTTGGCAGATCCGCAGTGCCGGGGACGGCACGGGCGCCCTCCAGACGGCCCGCGAGTTCCGGCCCGACGCCGTCGTCCTCGACATGATGCTGCCGGACATGGACGGGCTGACGGTCCTGGGGCGGCTGCGGCGTGAGCTGCCGGACGTCCCGGTGCTGTTCCTGACGGCCAAGGACGCGGTCGAGGACCGTATCGCCGGTCTCACCGCCGGGGGCGACGACTACGTCACCAAGCCGTTCAGCCTGGAGGAGGTCGTGGCCCGGCTGCGTGGGCTCATCCGCCGCTCCGGCGCCGCCGACCGGCGCTCCGACTCCGTGCTCGTCGTCGGGGACCTCACCCTGGACGAGGACAGTCACGAGGTCTCGCGGGCCGGCGACAACATCCATCTGACGGCCACCGAGTTCGAGTTGCTGCGCTTCCTGATGCGCAACCCGCGGCGCGTGCTCTCCAAGGCGCAGATCCTGGACCGGGTGTGGTCGTACGACTTCGGCGGTCAGGCCAACGTCGTCGAGCTGTACATCTCCTACCTGCGGCGCAAGATAGACGCCGGCCGTGAGCCGATGATCCACACGCGCCGCGGAGCCGGTTACCTGATCAAGCCCGCCGTGTCATGAGCGGACGGCGACGACCGCGTCCGCAGAAGCGGCGAGCGGGTAAACCGCGCACCCTTCGGACCCGGCTCGTCGTCGTGTCCGTGACCCTGATCGCCGTGGTCTGCGCGCTGATCGGCACCGTCACCACCTTGGTGCTGCGCGATCACCTCTACGGGCAGCTGGACGACAGCCTCAAGGAAGCCGCGATGCGCGTCTCCGGCGGGCCCGTCGGCGGACCCGGCGGAAGGAACGGAAGCGTCGCCGGGAGCGGCCTGCCGCAGCAGCGGGTGACCGACATCGGCAAGTTCGTCAGCCAGGGTCTGGGGCCGCACGAGGCCCTCGCGGCCACGGTGGTCGACGGCTCCATCACCAGCGGCAAGGTCGGCCACAAGCGCACCGACGACAACGACATCCCGCAGATGAACGCCGAGGACCTCACCGAGGCCCAGCTGAAGAGGCTCGGCTCGGTCGCGCAGGACGGCAAGCGGCACACCGTCGAGATCTCCGGCCTCGGCACGTACCGGGTCCAGTACATCCACGGCAACAACGGCGACTTCTACGTGGGCATCCCGACGGCCGACGTCGACGGCACCATCAGCACCCTGATCCTCGTCGAGATCAGCCTCACCTTCGCCGGGCTGGTCGCCGCCACCCTCGCGGGCACCGTGATGGTCGGCGTCGCCACCCGTCCCCTGCGCAAGGTCGCCGCCACCGCCACCCATGTCTCCGAACTCCCTCTGCACACCGGCGAGGTCAACCTCAGCGAGCGGGTGCCGGAGGCGGAGACCGATCCGCACACCGAGGTCGGGCAGGTCGGCGCGGCGCTGAACCGGATGCTGAACCACGTCCACAGCGCGCTGCACGCCCGCCAGGAGAGCGAGACGCGGGTCCGGCAGTTCGTCGCGGACGCCAGCCATGAGCTCCGTACGCCGCTCGCCTCGATCCGCGGGTACGCCGAGCTGACCCGGCGCGGACGGGAGGAGGTCGGGCCCGACACCAGGCACGCGCTCGGCCGCATCGAGTCCGAGGCCGGCCGGATGACCCTCCTCGTCGAGGATCTGCTGCTGCTGGCCCGGCTGGACGCCGGCCGCCCGCTGCAGTTCGAGCAGACGGACCTCGTCCCGCTGGTCATCGACACCGTCAGCGACGCCCGCGCCGCCGGACGCGAACACGTCTGGCGCCTCGAACTCCCCGACGAGCCCGCGCTGGTGTCGGCCGACTCGGCACGACTGCAACAGGTGCTCGTCAACCTGCTGGCCAACGCCCGGACGCACACCCCGCCCGGCACCACGGTCACCGCACGCGTGCAGCGTCGCGGGCCGTGGCTGTGCGTGGACGTCCAGGACAACGGTCAGGGCATTCCGTCGGACCTCCTCCCGCATGTCTTCGAACGGTTCGCGCGCGGCGACTCCTCGCGTTCCCGCGCCTCCGGCTCGACCGGTCTGGGCCTCGCCATCGTGCAAGCCGTGGCGACCGCGCACGGCGGCGCGGTGACCGTCGACAGCGCGCCCGGACACACCGTGTTCACCGTGCACCTGCCCGCGCTCGGCCCCGCCGTGCCCCGGCCCGCTCCCGAAACCGACTGGCGGCTCGACTCACAGGTCGAGCACAGTGCCACCACATGGGTGCAACAGGGCGCCTGACGAGAGTCGACGACATGCGAACCGACTCTTCTCCCGGCACCCTGCCGGCGCGGGAGCACCTCCCGGCCGCCACAGCCGGTACGCCTGTCCTGGACGTGGTGATCCCCGTCTTCAACGAGGAGAAGGACCTCCAGCCCTGTGTCCGGAGACTCCACGACCATCTGACGCGCACGTTCCCGTACTCCTTCCGCATCACGATCGCGGACAACGCGTCGACCGACACGACGCCCTCGGTGGCGCGGCGGCTGGAGGCGCGGATCCCGGAGGTGAGGACCTTCCGGCTGGAGCAGAAGGGCCGCGGCCGTGCGCTGCGGACCGTCTGGTCGGCCTCGGACGCCCCGATCCTCGCGTACATGGACGTGGACCTGTCCACCGACCTCAACGCGCTGCTCCCGCTGGTCGCGCCGCTGATCTCCGGCCACTCCGACCTGGCGATCGGCTCCCGCCTGGCCCGCGACTCCCGTGTGGTGCGCGGCCCCAAGCGGGAGTTCGTCAGCCGCGCCTACAACCTGATCCTGCGCGGCTCGCTCCAGGCGCGCTTCTCGGACGCGCAGTGCGGGTTCAAGGCGATCCGGCGGGACGTCGCCCAGGTTCTGCTCCCCTTGGTGGAGGACACCGGCTGGTTCTTCGACACTGAGATGCTGGTGCTCGCCGAACGAGCCGGTCTCCGTATCCACGAGGTGCCGGTCGACTGGGTCGACGACCCGGACTCCACGGTGCACATCGTGAAGACGGCGACCGACGACCTGAAAGGGGTGTGGCGCGTGGGCAAGGCCCTGGCCACCGGTTCGCTGTCCCTCGACCGGCTCCGCCGCCCGTTCGGCGACGACCCGCGCGACCGTGACATCCAGGACGTTCCCAAGGGCCTGGCCCGTCAGCTGCTCGGGTTCTGTGTCGTCGGGGGTCTGTCCACGCTCTTCTACCTGCTGCTCTACAGCGGTTTCCGCCAGTTCAGCGGCTCCCAGGTCGCCAACGCGCTGGCCCTGCTGGTCTCCGCGGTGGCCAACACCGCCGCCAACCGGCGCCTGACCTTCGGGGTGCGGGGCCGCGGCGGAGCCGTCAGGCATCAGGCACAGGGGCTGGTCGTCTTCGGTATCGGCCTCGCGCTGACCAGCGGCTCGCTCGTCGCGCTGAACGCGGCGACCTCAGAGCCCGCGCACTCCACCGAGCTGGCGGTGCTCGTCGCCGCCAACCTCGCCGCCACGGTGCTGCGCTTCCTGCTCTTCCGGGTGTGGGTCTTCTCCGACCGGCGCGACGGCGAGGACCCGGCGTCGACGACCGGGGCCCCCGACTCCTCCGCCTCTCCCGCCTCCTCCGCCTCCTCCGCCTCTTCTGCCTCTTCTGCCTCTCCCGGCTCTCCCGCGGGGCCGTCGTCCTCCTCGACGCACCCGGCTGTGGGCCCGTACCCGACGACGCCTGCGACGACCGCGTCGGCGCAGGCCGGCGGCCCCTTCGTGCCGCTGCCGCAGCGTCCGGTCGCCCACCCGGACGGCGCCGCGCAGCCCACGCACCACCTCCGTGCCGGCGAAGCCGCGGACGGTACCTGGCGGGACGCCACCGTGCGACTGCAGCCGGTGCGCCCCCATGACACCGACCGGGGGGACGCCCGATGACCACTCATCTCGACCAGCCGACGGCCTGGGGACCGTCCCCCACCGCGGCTCCGCAGGAACCGGCCGTCCCGGCCCCCGGCGCGGGCGAGCCCCAGCAGCCCCTGACGCGCAGGCTCTGGCGCGGCAGGCCCGAGGACCCCCGCTGGGCGCGCCCGGCCTTCCTCGGCCTGCTGGCGGCCACCCTCCTGCTCTACCTCTTCGACCTGAGCGCCTCCGGGTACGCGAACTCGTTCTACTCAGCGGCCGTCCAGGCCGGCAGCCAGTCCTGGAAGGCCTTCTTCTTCGGCTCGCTGGACGCCGGCAACGCCATCACCGTCGACAAGCCTCCGGCCTCGCTGTGGCCGATGGCGCTGTCGGTGCGGATCTTCGGCCTGAGCTCCTGGGCGATCCTCGCGCCGGAGGTGCTGATGGGCGTCGGCACGGTCGCCGTGGTGTACGCCTCCGTGCGCCGCCGGTTCAGTCCCGCGGCCGGGCTGATCGCGGGCGCCGTGCTCGCACTGACCCCGGTCGCCGCGCTGATGTTCCGGTTCAACAACCCGGACGCGATGCTGGCCCTGCTGATGGCCGTGGCCTGCTACTTCACGGCTCGCGCGGTGGAGGACGGCCGGACGAAGTGGCTGGTGTGGGCCGGGGTCGCGATCGGCTTCGCGTTCCTCGCCAAGACCCTTCAGGCCTTCCTGATCCTGCCGCCGCTCGCGCTGGTCCACGCGGTCTGCGCGCCGGTGCCGGTGAGGAAGCGGCTCGGCCAGCTGGCCGTCGCCACGGGCGCGTTGATCGTGTCCGGCGGCTGGTGGGTGGCGATCGTCGAGCTGTGGCCCGCGTCCTCCCGTCCGTACATCGGCGGTTCGCAGAACAACTCCTTCCTGGAACTGACCTTCGGCTACAACGGTCTCGGCCGCCTCAACGGCGAGGAGACCGGCAGCGTCGGCGGCGGCGGTGGCGGCGGCAACGCCGGCCAGTGGGGCGAGACCGGCTGGGACCGGATGTTCAACTCCGAGATCGGCGGCCAGATCTCCTGGCTGCTCCCGGCGGGGCTGGTGCTGCTGGCCGGTGGCCTGGTGGCGACCCGGAAGCTGAGGCGGACGTCGACGACCCGGGGTCTGTTCCTGGTCTGGGGCGGCTCGCTGCTGATCACCGTCATCGTCTTCAGCTACATGGCGGGCATCTTCCACCAGTACTACACGGTGGCGCTCGCCCCCTACATGGCTGCCGTGATCGGCATGGGCGCCGCGACCCTGTGGGAGAGGCGGGCCGAGATCTGGGCCTCGATCACCCTGGCGGCCTCGGTCGTGGCGGCCGCGGGCTGGAGCTACGTCCTGCTCAACCGCACCCCCGACTACCTGCCCTGGCTGAAGTGGCTGATCCTCGTCGGCGGTCTGACCGCCGCGCTCGGTCTGACCTTCGCGGGCCGGATCGACCGTCGGCTCGCCCTCGCGGCGGCCTCCGTGGGCCTGGTGGCCGCGCTGGCCGGTCCGACGGCGTACACCGTCAGCACGCTGCGGGAGGGCCACACCGGTTCCATCGTGACGGCCGGTCCGGCCGGCGCGAGCATGATGGGCGGCGGCCGTCCGGGCGGCGGTGGTGGCCGAGGCGGCTTCGGCGGCCCCGGCGGCCAGAACCAGCAGAACGGCACTGGAAACGGCACCGGAAACGGCAACGGCAACGGCACCACACAGAACCAGGGCCAGGGCCAGAACCAGGGCCAAGGTCAGGGCGGCGGCACGGGCGGCTTCCCCGGCGGGGCGATGCCGGGCCAGGGCCAGGGCCAGCGGAACGGCATGCCGGGCGGCGGGACCGGCGGCGGCCTGGGCCGTGGCGGTGTCGGCGGTCTGCTGAACGGCGCCTCGGTCACCGACGAGGCCAAGAAGCTGCTGGAGTCCGACTCCGGTAAGTACACCTGGGCGGCGGCCGCGATCGGCGCCCAGAACGCCGCGAGCTACCAACTGGCGACGGGCGAAGCCGTGATGGCGATCGGCGGCTTCAACGGCACCGACCCGTCGCCGACGTTGGCGCAGTTCGAGCAGTATGTGGCCGACGGCAGGATCCACTACTTCGTCAGCAGCGGCTCGGGCGGCGGCATGGCCGGCAGCAGCACCGGCACGTCCTCGCAGATCACCTCCTGGGTCGAGGCCAACTTCAAGAAGGTGACGGTCGGTTCGGCCACCTTCTACGACCTGACGCAGAAGACGGGCAGCTGACCCGTCACGGAGCGGGCTGAGGCGAGGGCGGTGGCGCATGCCACCGCCCTTCCTCGTGCCCGGGGCGAGAGCCGCCGCGGAAATGTGTTGTACACCGTATGGGAAGCCTTCTACGGTGTACGACATGACAACGTCCCCGCCCCCGTCCCCCTCTCCGCAGGGGCACCCGCGACGCTGGCTGATCCTCGGCGTCATCTGCCTCGCGCAGCTCACGGTGGTGCTCGACAACACCGTCCTGAACGTGGCGATCCCCTCGCTCACCCGCGAGCTGGGAGCGGCCACCTCCGACATCCAGTGGATGATCAACGCGTACTCGCTGGTGCAGTCCGGCCTGCTGCTCACCGCGGGCAGCGCCGCCGACCGATACGGCCGCAAGAAGATGCTGGCGGCGGGCCTGGCGCTGTTCGGCGTCGGCTCCCTGGTGGCCGGTCTCGCGGACTCCACCCCCCAGTTGATCGCGGCACGGGCGGGAATGGGCGTCGGCGGCGCGCTGCTGTTCACCACCACACTCGCCGTGGTGATGCAGATCTTCACGCCCGAGCAGCAGCCGAAGGCGATCGGCGTCTGGGCGGCGGTGAACTCGCTGGGCTTCGCGACCGGTCCGCTCATCGGCGGCTTCATGCTGGACCACTTCTGGTGGGGTGCGATCTTCCTGATCAACCTGCCGGTGGCGGCGCTGGGCCTGGTCGCGGTCGTCACGATGGTCCCCGAGTCGAAGAATCCGCAGGGCGAACGTCCCGACCTGCTCGGTGCGTTCCTCTCCACGGTCGGCATGACCTCGCTGGTCTTCGCGATCATCTCCGGCCCGTCGCACGGCTGGACGTCGGCCAGGGTGCTGGTGAGCGCGGCGGTGGCGGCCGTCGTCCTCGCGCTGTTCGCCTACTGGGAGAGCAGGATCCCGTACCCCATGCTCGACCTGGCCTTCTTCCGCAACCGGCGGTTCACGGGCGCGGTGGCCGGCGCGGTCCTGGTCACCTTCGGGATGGCCGGAGCGCTGTTCCTGCTCACCCAGCAGCTGCAGTTCGTCCTCGGATACGGCCCCCTGGAGGCGGGCCTGCGGACCGCGCCGCTGGCGCTGACCGTCGTGGCCCTCAACTTCACCGGGCTGTCGGTCAAGGTGATGGTCGGGCTGGGCGGGCCCTTGTCGGTGCTGGTGGGGATGGTGTCGGTGGCGGCGGGGCTGGTGTCCATCGCCGTGGCCGCCGACGGATACGCCGGGATGCTGGCCGGACTGTTGCTCATCGGCGTGGGAACAGCGGTCGCGGGCCCGGCGATGGCCCACGCGATCATGAGCTCGATACCGCCGGCGAAGGCGGGCGTCGGGGCCGGGCTCAACGGCACGGTGGCGGAGTTCGGCAACGGGCTGGGCGTCGCCGTCCTCGGGGCGGTGCTGACCGCAGAGTTCGCCGCGCAGTCGCTGCCGACGGCGCTGGCCGGGGCCGGGACGGCGCAGGAGAGGTCACGCGTCCTCGACTCGTTCGCCTCCGGGCTGGAGACCAGTCAACTGCTCGGCGCGTCGGCGGTCCTGCTGGGCGGGGTGGTGGCCGCGGGCCTGCTGCGCAGGGCGGAGCACGAGGAGAGCGAGGGGCAGCAGGGACCCGACGGGCACGAGGGGCGTGAGGGACCCGAGAACCATGACGGGCACGAGGGGCGTGAGGGGAAGCCACCGGTTCTGGCCGCGTGATCCCCGGGGCGGCGAGGCCGGCCGCCGGCCGCGGGCGCGCCCGCCGCGCCGTCCGTCGGCCGGGCCCCCGTCGGGCGGGGCCCCCGTCCGGTAGTGCACCCTGCGCCGACGGCGGCCGCCGGTCTGGTCGTCGCCTCCGCTTAGCATCTTCACCAGTGACCGGAAGTCCAGGAAGGTGCCCAGCCATGGCCGAGACCGCCAAGGACGCAGCGCGGCACAGTGTGTGGCTGGAGGGCGGGGCGCGTCGGCGTGGGCGTGGCGGGGGGCAGCCCTCCGGGCTCGACCGGGACCGGATCACCGAGGTCACCGTGCGGCTGCTGGACGCCGAGGGGCTGGCCAAGTTCTCCATGCGGCGGCTGGCGGCCGAGCTGAACGTGACGGCGATGTCGGTGTACTGGTACGTCGACACCAAGGACGACCTTCTCGAACTCGCCCTCGACACGGCCTTCGGCGAGCTGGAGGACCTGCCCGATCCGCAGGACGACGACGCCGACTGGCGCGGGCAGATCCGCGCGCTGGCCACGGCCTACCGCGGGCTGCTGGTCCGGCACCCCTGGCTGTCGCCGCTCGCCGGCCGCTACCTCAACATCGGCCCCAACGCCCTGCGCTTCGCCCGCACGGTCCAGCAGGTCGTGCTGCGCACGGGCCTGCCCGCGTACGGCGTCACCGGCGCGATCTCGGCCGTCTTCCAGTTCGTGTACGGCTACGGGACGATCGAGGGCCACTTCTTCGCGCGGGTCGCCGACACCGGCCTGACCCCGGACGAGTACTTCCGCGACGCCATGACCGCCACGGCCGAGGCCCCGGACACCGCGGACGTCGTCGAGCAGTCCCGGAACCTCATGGCGGCCCGCGGCGGCGACACGGTCGCGGAGATGATGGACCGCGACTTCACCTTCGCCCTGGACCTGCTGGTGGCGGGCATCGAGGCGATGGTGCGACGCGGCTGAGCCGGGGCCGGACCGTCGGCAGGGCCCCGGGGCCGGGAGGGAAGCCCTGCTGCCGGTCCGGCCGGCGACCGGCTGTCAGCTCTGCCGTCAGTCCTGTTGGGCGAGGCGGGCCGGGAAGCCGCCGGTGGCCACCGGGCCCCAGCGCTGCGGGGTGATCCGGATGATCGACTTGCCCTGCTTCAGCATGGCCTGCCGGTACTCGTCCCAGTCGGGGTGCTCGCCGGCGATGTTGCGGTAGTACTCCACCAGCGGTTCGACGGACTCCGGCGTGTCGATGACCTCGGCGGTGCCGTCGATCTGGACCCAGGGGCCGTTCCAGTCGTCGCTCAGCACGAGCACGCCGACCCGGTCGTCGCGCTTGGCGTTGCGCGTCTTGGCCCGCTCGGGATAGGTGGAGACGACGATCCGCCCCGAGTCGTCGACCCCGCAGGTCAGCGGCGAGGCCTGGGAGCTGCCGTCGGTGCGCCGGGTCAGCAGGATCGCACGGTGACGGGGGCGGACGAAGTCCAGCAACTCGTCCAGGGAGACCTTGGTGTTCGTCGCGATGTTCGGTGCCATGGGGTCAGCCTAGGCGGCGGACCACCCGATCCGGCTGACCCTGCCGGACCTACGACCGCCCGTGCCCACCGCCCGCCGCGGCCTGGCTCGTCTCGGGCCAGCCCGCTCGGCCCCAGCCCGCCGCGGGCCCGTCCCGTCGGACCCGGCCCGCGTGGCACCCGGGCCTGCCACCGCCGGGCCTGCGCCCCCGGTTCACACCCCCGGCTCGCACTCCCCGGTTCACACTCCCGGCAGGGCGTCACCCTGTACCGCCTGGACGTCCAGTTCCACCTTCAGCGTCGTGCCGATGGCCGCGATGCCCGCCTGGACGACCTGGTTGTAGTTCATGGCGAAGTCCTCGCGTCGCAGCTCGGTCGTGGCGCGGAAGGCCGCGCGGGTGCCGCCCCACGGGTCCGCGCCGGTGCCCAGGTAGGCCAGCTCCAGGTTCACCGGGCGGGCGACGCCGTGCAGGGAGAGATCGCCGTGGACGGTCCAGCGGTCCGGGCCGGCCGGGGTCAGTCCCGTCGAACGGTAGGTGATCTCCGGGTGCGTCTCGACGTCGAGGAAGTCCGCCGAGCGCAGGTGGGTGTCGCGCATGGCGTTTCCCGTGTCGATGGAGGCCGCCCGGATCACCGCCTCCACACGGGACTTGGCGACGTCGTCCGGGGCGACCTCGATCGCGGCCGTGAAGTCGGTGAACCGGCCGCGGACGCTGGAGATGCCCAGGTGCTGGGCGACCGCTCCGACGGTCGAGTGCGCGGGGTCGACGGTCCAGGGGCCGGGCGGCGGCAGTTCCGTGCCGCCCTGCCGGGCCAGGGTCACGGTCCCCACCTCGGCGCTCCCCCTCGCCGTCACGATCGCGCTGGACGCCGCGGGCGCGTACCCGACGGCCGTGACGATCACCGTGTAGGCGCCCGGGGCGAGTTCGGTCGTGTCGCGTACGGCTCCGTCCCCGTCGGCCTCGGCGCGCAGCACCTGGCCGCCGGTCATGTCGGTCACCGTGACGACCGCGTGCGACACGGCCCACCCGTCCCGCGTGCGGATCTTCGCGGTCAGTCCCATCTCACGTACTCCTCAAGCTCCGAAAACCGGAACCGGCCCGGTGCGGGGGGTCGCCCCGCACCGGGCCGGAGCCGATATCTGTCCGAACTACTCGCCGGGGTGGGCGAGTTCGATGTCGTGGCCGTCGACGCCGGCGCCCGACACGGTCAGCGCGGTGGCCACCGGCGGGTACCCGGTCGCGATGACGGTGTAGTCGCCGCCGTCGAGGTCGGCGAAGGCGTACGCCCCGTCCGCGCCGGTGGTGGCCGTGCCGACCACGTTGCCCGCCGCGTCCACGAGCGTCACCCGCGCGTCGGCGAGCGGACCGTGCGGCGCCCGGACGACGCCCTGCAGCTGGGCTCCCGCGTCGAGGACGACGTCCGCGCGGGTCACGCCCGTCGCGCCGATCTCGACGGGCAGGGCGCGCGGCCGGAACCCGACGGCGTTGACCGCGACGGTCACGGTGCCCGGGACCAGCTCCGCGAAGGAGAACTCGCCCTGCTCACCGGTGGCCGCGGTGGCCAGCAGATCGCCGCGCACATCGGTGACGATCACCATCGCGTCCTTGACGGCCTCGCCCGACTCGGCGGCGCGGACGACGCCGCTGAGCCCGCTGGTACCGCTGAGCAGGATGTCGTACGCGACCGGCTCGCCGTTCACCACGATCGTGGACGCCTGCGGCTGGAAGCCGTCGGCGGAGGCGATCAGCACGTACGAGCCCGTGCCGGGGGCGTCCACCGCGTAGGAGCCGTCGCCCTGCGCGACCGAGCGGCCGAGCTGCCGTCCGGCGAGCGAGATGAGCGTGACGGCGGCCTGCGGGACGGGCGCGCTCTCCGCGCCGCGGACGAAGCCGTGCACGGGGATGCCGCCCGAGGGCGTGTGCGGTGCTTCGACGGTGGCGACGGCGGACAGCCGCTGGGCGCCGTCGACGCCGGCCTCGGCGCCCGATCCGGCGACGGCCCAGCTGGGGACCTTCTCACCGGCGGAAGCCGTGTCAGCAGCGGCAGCGGCAGCGGGAGCCGCGGCCGTGGCCGGGGTCGCGTCCGTGGCCGGAGCGGCGTCCGCAGCGGAGACCGGGGCCGTGTCCGCGTCCGCGTCGGCGGCCTGAGCCAGCGCGCCCCTGGTCCGCAGCGGGACCTCCTTGATGAACAGGGTGATCAGGAAGGCCAGCAGGGCGAGGGCGCCCGCGATCAGGAAGACGTCCGCGATGCCGTGGCCGTACGCGCTCTCCATGACCGTGCGCAGCGGCGCGGGCAGCTTGTCCATGTCCGGGATCTCGCTCGACGAGCTCGAACCGGCGGCGAGGGAGGCGTACTTGGGGCCGAGGCCGGCGATGCCGTCCTGGGCGTAGTCGGTGATGCGGTGGGCCATCACGGCGCCCAGCGCGGAGACACCGACCGCACCGCCGAGGGAGCGGAAGAACGTGACCGTGGAGCTGGCCGAGCCGAGGTCGGACGGGGCCACCTGGTTCTGCGTGGAGAGCACCAGGTTCTGCATCATCATGCCGATGCCGAGACCCAGCAGGGCCATGAAGACGGCCATCTTCCAGTAGTCCGTGTCGTACCGGATGGTGCCCAGCAGGCCGAGACCGGCCGTTACCAGGACGCCACCGCTGACCAGCCAGATCTTCCACTTGCCGGTCCGGGTGATGAACTGGCCGGAGACCGTGGAGGAGATGAACAGACCGCCGATCATCGGGATCGTCATGACGCCCGACATCGTCGGCGACTTGTCCCGGGCGAGCTGGAAGAACTGGCTGAAGAACACGGTGCCGGTGAACATCGCGACGCCCACGAAGAGCGAGGCCAGCGACGACAGCGTGATGGTGCGGTTGCGGAACAGCCGCAGCGGGATGATCGGCTCGGCGGCCTTCGACTCGACGAGCACGAAGATCAGGCCCAGCACGATCGAGCCGCCGACCATCGCGGCCGTCTGCCAGGACATCCAGTCGTACTTGTCGCCGGCGAAGGTGACCCAGACCAGCAGCAGCGAGACCGCCGCGGAGATGAAGAACGCGCCGCTCCAGTCGACCTTGACGTCCCGCTTCACGACGGGCAGGTGCAGGGTCTTCTGCAGCACGATGAGCGCGATGACGGCGAAGGGCACGCCGACGTAGAAGCACCAGCGCCAGCCCAGCCAGCTCGTGTCCGTGATGACGCCGCCGAGCAGCGGGCCGCCGACGGTGGCGACGGCGAAGGTCGCGCCGAGGTAGCCGGAGTAACGCCCGCGCTCGCGCGGGGAGATCATCGCGGCCATCACGATCTGCGCGAGGGCGGACAGACCGCCGACGCCGATCCCCTGGACGACGCGGCACGCGATCAGCATGCCCGCGTTCTGGGAGAGCCCGGCCGCGGCCGAACCCAGCACGTAGATGACGAGCGCTATCTGGACGAGCGCCTTCTTGCTGTACAGGTCGGAGAGCTTGCCCCACAGGGGCGTGGCCGCGGTCATGGACAGCAGCGCGGCGGTGACGACCCAGGTGTAGGCGGACTGGCCGCCGCCGAGGTCGCCGATGATCTCCGGGAGGGCGTTCGAGACGATCGTGGAGGACAGGATCGCGACGAACATGCCGAGCAGCAGCCCGGAGAGGGCTTCCATGATCTGCCGGTGGGTCATCGGAGCGTCACCGGCGGAGCCGTGGGACCCTCCGCCGTGCTTCGCGTGAGCCCGCACACCGGCTGGTGTGGTCGTTGCCATGGGCTTCCTTCTCTTACGTTGCTTGTGCGGGTGTACGGGTGGTCTGTGTCCGTTCGCCTGCCGGAACGGTGGGAGCGGCGGGAACGGTGGGGGCAGCGGGTGCGGGAGGCCGGGGGGCGGGAGGGGGCGGTGGTCGGTGCGCGACCGTGCGGCAGTCGCCGAAGCTGGCGCGCAGCCGGGTCAGCAGTCCGATGAGCTGGCCGACCTCGGCGTCCGTCCAGTCGTCCAGCCGCTCGGCCAGGAGGCCGGCGCTGCGGCGGGACAGCTCGACGAGCATCGCGTGCCCCTCGGGGGTGAGGCGCAGGATGCGTGAGCGTTTGTCCGCCGGGTCGGGGGAGCGTTCGATCCAGCCCCGCTCGGCGAGGTGCGCGGCATGTCGGCTGGTCACGGACATGTCGACGGCGAGCAACTCGGAGAGGTTGCTCATGCGCATGTCGCCGTGGCTGCCCAGCAGGGCCAGCACGGCGGCCGAGCCGGCGGAGCAGTCCTGCGGCAGGATCCGCCCGAGGTCCCGTTTCACGGCCCCGACGGCACTGAGCTGACGCGCCAGCTCCTCGTACTGCGCCTGCCCTGCCATCACACCTCCCGGTATCGTTGCTTAGGGCAACCATAGAAGCGGTTGGTTGCTGCAGGCAAATAAAACCAGGCACGGTGCCGCAAAAAGTTGGCAAAGGCAAGTATTGCTGCGGTAAATATGCAGGTGAGAAGCCGACCCGGGGTGCGCGCGGCACCGCCCGGCCGGGGCTCCCGCCTGCCGGGCTCCGGGAACTCCAGGGCGACCCCCGCTTGGGCTCGCCCACCCGTTTTCGCTAGTGTCTCGGCCCATGGCTAACACGCAGGGCCCCCAGGGCAACCACGACCCCGCCGGCAGCACCCAGATGTTCCGCGCGTTCGTCGACGAGGGCGCCCCTCGGGCCGCCCAGCCGGCCCCCGCGCCGGCCGGCTCCCGCATCGGCCTGATCGTCGGCATCGTCGCCGCTGTCGTGATCGTCGCGGCGGTCGCCTGGCTCGCGCTGAAGTAACTCCCTCACTGGGCGCCGCGGGTGGGCGCGGGCGCCCCGGGCGGGCACCGGACGCGCCGACCGACACGGACACCGTCCCGACGAGGTCGACGCGCCCGCGCCTTCCCGTGCCCGCGCCTTCCTGCGCCCGGGCCTACCCGGGCCGCGCTCTCCCGTGCCGGGCCTTCCCGCGCCCGGGCCTCGGTCGCGCGGACGCTCTCTCAGCTCTTCCGCGCGGGCCCCGGCCCCGTCGGCGGCTGCCCCGCAGGCCTGTGGCTCACTCCCACCGCACCGACACGTCGCGCGTCTCGATGTGCATCCCCAGCGGTACGCGCCACGCGTCGACGCACACGGTCCAGGTCCGCTCCCTGTGCGTCCCTGCGGCGATCGGGACGGGCAGCGGGGCCGTCGACTCGCGGGTGGCCCAGTCCGTGCCGAGCGCGTCCACGACATGCGCGCCGAAGGTGACCGTCCCCGAACCGATGGCGCTGCCGCCGGAGTTGACGAACGTCAGGGTCACGTCCTCGCACCACCGCTGATCCGTCTTCGCGCGGACGGGCTCGCTCACGGCGAGGGAGGCCGGTCCGCCGGACGCGCCCCCGGACGGACCCGGGGGCGTCGAGGAAGGCGCCGGTGACGAGGGCGCCGGCGGTACGGGTGGGCCGGGGGGCGTGCGGCCGACGGAACCGCCCTCGACGGGCGTACCCCGCACCGGAGTCTGTGGGGCGCCGGAAGCGGGTGCGGCGCCTGGTGTCCTGCCGTGCGGCCCAGCGGTGGCCGTCACCCCCGCCCCGCTCGTCGCCGGGGCGCCCGGGCCGGGTCCGCCGTCGGGAGAGTCGCTCCGCCCGTCCAGCGGAACGAGACGCACCCCTCCCGTTGGGACCGCCGGACCGTTCGCGCCCGGCGCTGCCGGGTCCCCTGCCGCGCCGATGGCGACGTAGTCGCCGCCGTGCCCGCCGCCTCCGCAGCCGACGGCCAGTCCCGCCGCTCCCACGACGACGGCGGCAGCCGCCGCCGCACCCCGTACGGCGCGCCGCCGGCCACGTGCCCGTGTCGGACTTCGCATCACGGCAGTGTGCCTGACGAACCGTCAGGACAAAAGTCCCTGGACCGAGTCGGCCGCCGGGCACTCCCGGCCTGACGGTCGGCCAGGACGAACCCGACCGACCGGCCGATTGAACCCGACCGACCGAACCCGACCGACTCGATGCACGCGATCGACTCGGCGCACGCGATCGATTCCGCGCAGGCGATCGATTCGGCGCAGGCGACACCGACGCGCCACGTGCGACGCGGGCGACCGACTCGACGCCGTTGACGAACGTGTGGCGGGGTTGGCCCCGGAGGAGGACCCCACCCGCGCCGGACGACCGGTCGCGGGCTTTCGGGGCCCCGGGTTCCTAGTCGGAGATCAGGCCCTCGCGCAGTTGCGCCAGGGTCCGGGTGAGGAGGCGTGAGACGTGCATCTGGGAGATGCCGACCTCCTCGCCGATCTGCGACTGGGTCATGTTGGCGAAGAAGCGCAGCATGATGATGCGGCGCTCGCGGGGCGGAAGCTTGGCCAGGAGGGGCTTGAGGGACTCCCGGTACTCCACGCCCTCCAGAGCCGTGTCCTCGTAACCGAGGCGGTCCGCCAGGGAGCCTTCGCCGCCGTCGTCCTCCGGAGCCGGGGAGTCCAGCGAGGAGGCCGTGTAGGCGTTGCCGACCGCGAGGCCGTCGACGACGTCCTCCTCGGACACGCCCAGCACCGCGGCGAGTTCGGCGACCGTCGGCGAGCGGTCCAGCTTCTGGGAGAGCTCGTCGCTGGCCTTGGTGAGGGCCAGACGCAGCTCCTGCAGCCGGCGCGGGACGCGCACCGACCAGGACGTGTCGCGGAAGAAGCGCTTGATCTCGCCCACGACCGTCGGCATCGCGAACGTCGGGAACTCCACGCCGCGTTCGCAGTCGAAGCGGTCGATCGCCTTGATCAGGCCGATGGTGCCGACCTGGACGATGTCCTCCATGGGCTCGTTGCGCGAGCGGAAGCGGGCCGCCGCGTAGCGCACGAGGGGGAGGTTGAGCTCGATCAGCGTGTCCCGGACGTAGACGCGCTCGGGGCTGTCCTCGGCGAGCGTGGCCAGTCGCAGGAACAGGGAGCGGGACAGGGTGCGGGTGTCGATGGCCCCCGTGGCCGTGAGAGCCGGGGCCTGAGGGGCCTCGGGGGCTGTGACGTCGTCGAGCACATCGGGCTCGACCGGCGCGACAGGCGCGACGGGCGCGGACTCGCTCGGCGTGAGCGTGAGCGTGAGCACCTTCGAGCTGCCCTGTTCTGCGGACATGCCACCCCCTTTGGGTCGCGGGACGGTCGCGGCGCAACGCCCCCGCTTGAGGAACGTCAGCCTTCACCTGAATACCGGAGCCGAAGCCCCGGCAAACGCTCTTCCGGCAGAATGTCACATGTCGGCAACACGCTGTAGTGACATGTCGACATGTGAGTGACGAATCAGCCCTGGAAACAGGGGGTCTGACGGCTTTTCAGCGGGATTCCGGCGGGAACGGCTCCGGTGAGCGATTCGCTCCCAGAGGTGACGACTCGATCGCGCTTGCGATCCCTCATCGAGTGACGTGTCCTGTGCCGTTTCCCGCCATGCACCCCGCCATGCACCCCGTCATGCGCTCCCCCATGCACCCCGCCATGCGTTCCCCATGCACCGCGTCATGCGTTCCCCATGCACCGCGTCATGCGGCCCGTGGCGGGTCCCGTCAGGCCTCGATGCGGTTCGCCGAGCGGAGCCGCTGGAAGGAGCGTGCGAGCAGCCGGGACACGTGCATCTGGGAGACGCCGAGTTCGGCGCTGATCTGGGACTGCGTGAGGTTGCTGTAGTAGCGCAGGAGGAGGATGCGCTGTTCCCGCTCGGGCAGTTGGACCAGGAGGTGGCGGACGAGGTCGCGGTGCTCCACGCCGTCCAGC
Organism: Streptomyces sp. LUP30; assembly: GCF_001746365.1. GTDB lineage: Bacteria > Actinomycetota > Actinomycetes > Streptomycetales > Streptomycetaceae > Streptomyces. Next base: position 15,245 of record NZ_MJAJ01000068.1, on the reverse strand, counting down.
GCCGGGTCCTCGTAGCCGAGGCGGTCCAGCAGTCCGGGCAGGCCGTCGCCCTCCTGGGCGGCCTCCAGCGAGGTCGCGTGGTAGGAGCGGCCCGCCTCGATGCAGGAGAGCACCTCGTCCTCGGCGATGCGCAGCCGTTCGGCGATCTCGGCCGTCGTCGGGGTGCGGCCGAAGGCGGTGGTGAGGTCCTCGGTGGCGCTGTTGACCTGCACCCACAACTCGTGGAGCCGGCGCGGCACGTGCACCGTGCGGACGTTGTCGCGGAAGTACCGCTTGATCTCGCCGATGACCGTGGGCATGGCGAACGTGGGGAACTGCACGCCCCGGTCCGGGTCGAAGCGGTCGATGGCGTTGATCAGACCGATGGTGCCGACCTGGACGACGTCCTCCATCGGCTCGTTGCGGGAGCGGAACCGGCCGGCCGCGTAGCGCACGAGCGGGAGGTTGGCCTCGATGAGCGCCCCGCGCACGCGGTTGTGCTCCGGCGTGCCCGGCTGGAGTTCCTTGAGCTCGGCGAAGAGCACCTGGGTCAGCGCCCTGGTGTCCGCGCCGCGTCGTCGTTCCGGGGTCGGCGCGGCTTCCGTGGCTGCTTCCGGGACGGTTTCCAGGGCGGGGGCCGGCGCGGGTGCCGGGGGTGCCTCTTCCTGAGGCGGCGCAGTACTGGCCGACACGGTCAACGCCACCTCTTCGTCAGGTCAACATCGGTCAACTCATCCGTCAAAAGCGGTCATAGCATCACAAGACATGTGCACTGTGTGCAAGCACCCCATAACGCCGTGTTGAGGGATAAGTTGGGCCTTTCCCGTCTCGCCGGACGTGCGAAAGCCCCCCGCCGTCAGGGCGGAGGGCTCCGTGCCGTCGAAGGGGCGTGCCGGGCGGGACGGCTCAGAACTCGTAGTCGGCGACCACCCAGGTGGCGAACTCACGCCACAGGGCGACGCCCGACTGGTGGTCCGGGTGCTCGATGTAGCGCTTGAGCGCGTCCGCGTCCTCGACCGCCGAGTTGATCGCGAAGTCGTAGGCGATGGGGCGGTCGCTGACGTTCCAGCCCAGCTCCCAGAAGCGCAGCTCCTCGATCTTCCCGCCCAGCGCCCGGAAGGCCGCCTCGCCCCGCACGACCCGGGGGTCGTCGCGCTCGACGCCCTCGTTGAGCTTGAAGAGGACCAGGTGGCGGATCATGGGCACTCCCTGTGCGTACGACGGCCTCGGCTACTTGGCCCCGTCCGCGAGCCAGGTGAAGAAGTCGCCGATGGCCTTGGCGGCGTCCGATATGCCCTGGAAGCCTATCTGGACGTAGTCCGCCGCCTTCGCCGGGTCGGTGATGATCACGTAGAGCACGAAGACCACGAGCACGTAGACGGCGATCTTCTTGGCGTTCACCGCCACCTGGCCTCCCCTGTAGTGGCCACTCGGGCCCGTGTTGACGGCGGCGAGTGTATCTGTAAGTGCGATTTACACACCGCTTTTTGATCGCCGCGGCGCGTTCGTGAACGGTTCGCGCTCTCGGGGCGGAGGGCGACGGGAACGGCGCTAGGGGAGGGCCGGGACCGAGACGCACGAAAGGCCCGGCTCGATGAGCCGGACCCTTCGTCCAGAAGCGGTAGCGGAGGGATTTGAACCCTCGGTGACTTGCGCCACACTCGCTTTCGAGGCGAGCTCCTTCGGCCGCTCGGACACGCTACCGAGGGAGACCTTACAGCAAGGTGAGCCCCGGTTTGAAATCGGTATCGGGCGGCCGTCTCAGCGCTCCCGGAAGAACTCCGTGAGCAGTCCGGAGCACTCCTCGGCGAGGACGCCCTGGACGACCTCGGGGCGGTGGTTGAGCCGGCGGTCGCGGACGACGTCCCACAGGGAGCCGACCGCGCCCGCCTTGTCGTCGCGCGCGCCGTAGACCACCCGGTCCACCCGGGACTGGGTGATCGCGCCCGCGCACATCGTGCAGGGTTCGAGGGTCACGACGAGCGTGCAGCCGGACAGCCGCCACTCCCCGGTCGCCTCGGCCGCCCGCCGGACGGCGAGCACCTCGGCGTGCGCCGTCGGATCGCCGCCGGCCTCGCGTTCGTTGTGGCCGGTCGCGAGGACCGTCGTGCCGTCCGCGGCCAGCACGACCGCGCCGACCGGGACGTCTCCGCCCCGGGCGGCCAGCCGGGCCTGGTCCAGGGCGAGCCGCATCGCGGCCCGCCAGCGGTCGCGTACGGGATCCGACGGGGTCTGCGGTGCGGTCAGCGGACGGTCTCCAGGACCTCCGAGGCACCCAGGGCCTCGGCGATCTCGTTGACGGCGTCCTCGGACAGCGCCCTCAGTTCCTTCTCGGCGACGCCGAGGTCGTCGAGGATGCCGGGGTCGCCGACCGGGCCGTGCGGCACGGCCTCGGCGGAGCCGCCGCCCACGACGACCTGGGCCTCCTGGTCGTCGTCCTGGTTCTCGTCGTCGGTCTCACCGTCCTCGGTGCCGTCGAGGTCGAGGTCGAGGGCGTCCAGGACGTCCTCGTCGCCCGGGTCTCTGCCGAGCAGTTCGTCGGTGAGCAGGATCTCGCCGTACGAGCTGCGGGCGGCCGCAGCGGCGTCGGACACGTAGATGCGAGGGTCCTCCTCGCCGTCGATGCGGACGACCCCGAACCAGGAGCCCTCCTGCTCGATCAGCACGAGCACCGTGTCCTCGTCGGGAGAGGCTTCCCGGGCCAGGTCGGCCAGATCCGACAGGGTCTCCACATCGTCGAGCTCTGTGTCGCTCGCTTCCCACCCGTCTTCGGTGCGCGCGAGCAGTGCGGCGAAGTACACCGTGACTCTCCCACTGGTCATAGGCGTGCCGGTTGGGGGTCCCCCCGGCGGAGGTTGCGGGCGGAGAAAGAGCTGAGGCTCCGAGCCCCACCCACTCGGAATCGTGGCAGAAACAAGGCGTTCAGGGGACGTCTTCGGCTCCCTGTGTCCGGTGGTTTTGATCCCACGTCCGCAGCGACGTCCGTGAGTGACTCACCAGCGCACCAGTTGCGGCCACGAGCGGATCGTACGCGGCTTTGCCGTGCGTCCACGCACGCCCACCCCCGCGCGGCACCCGTGACGGTGGGGATCTTCCCCGAATGCCCCAAGTCGCATACGGCCACGGCGATCACGGGACTACCAGCGGAATGTGCGCATGCGCATCGCGTGGCGCAGCCGGGCGGTCCTGGCGCGCCGTGGCTGGACGCGGTCGCGCAGTTCGCGGGCTTCGGTCAGCTCGCGCAGGAACCGGGCGCGCCGTCGGCGGCGCTCGGCGTCGCTCTCGGCGCGGGCGGCCGCGTCACGCGACTCGTCGTCGGGCAGGTCGGGCAGGTCAGGCATCAGCACACCACCCCGGGTACCCCGGTCCGTCTCCATACCTGTCCCTCACTTTCCCTCCGACGGGCGGTTTGATGCCAGCGAACGGCTCAAGCCGGGGGGAGAGGTTCACTGTGTGTGGGGACGCCAGGCGGGTTCGGCACCGTTACTGTTGTGGACATGCGTCTCCACGTCGTCGACCACCCTCTGGTCGCCCACAAGCTCACCACGCTGCGCGACCGGCGCACGGACTCCGCGACCTTCCGCCGGCTGGCCGACGAGCTGGTCACCCTGCTCGCCTACGAGGCCACGCGTGACGTGCGCACCGAACAGGTCGACATCACGACGCCGGTCGCCTCGACCACCGGCGTCAAGCTCTCCTACCCGCGGCCGCTGGTCGTGCCGATCCTGCGCGCGGGCCTCGGCATGCTGGACGGCATGGTCAGGCTGCTGCCGACCGCCGAGGTGGGCTTCCTCGGCATGATCCGCAACGAGGAGACCCTGGAGGCCTCCACCTACGCCACGCGCATGCCGGAGGACCTCTCCGGGCGTCAGGTGTACGTCCTGGACCCGATGCTGGCCACGGGCGGCACGCTGGTCGCCGCGATCCGCGAGCTGATTCGGCGCGGCGCCGACGACGTGACGGCCGTCGTGCTGCTCGCCGCCCCGGAGGGCGTCGCGATCATGGAGCGCGAGCTCGCGGGCTCGCCGGTCACGGTCGTCACGGCGGCCGTCGACGACCACCTCAACGAGCTCGGCTACATCGTGCCGGGCCTCGGAGACGCGGGCGACCGGCTGTACGGAGCGGCCGAGTAGGTCGTCGCCCCCGTCGGCCCCCGTCCGCCCTCACGGCCTTGCGGGGGCCTGCCCTCAGCGACCCTTGGGCGGGCCCTTCGGAAGGGCCGTCCGCAGCGTGGCGGCGTGGCCTCAGCAGCTCTTCTTCTTGGTGGACGCCGTCGGCTGCGGCGCGGTGAGCGCCGTCAGCGCCTTGGTGGCGTCCGCCTGGCTGGTCAGCGCCTTGAAGCCGTTGCCGATGATCAGATCGACGGCCGTGCCCGCGCGGGCCGCGTCGGTGCGGCGCTCGGCGGCGGTCAGCTGGGTGGCGAGGACCGGCAGCGAGGTGTTGAGCGAGGACGCGGGGCCGAGCAGCAGCCCGGCGCCGGTGACCTTCTTGTCGTACTGCTTGGCGGCGTTGCCCACCTCGCCGATCCGGAAGCCGCGCTTCTTCAGCTCGTCCGCGGTGGTCTTGGCCAGACCGCTGCGGGTCGTGGCGTTGAAGACGTTCACGGTGATCTGCGCGGGCCTGGGCACCGCGCCCGCACCGCCGCCCGCGGCGGAGGCGGGCGTGGAGACGGCGGCGGACGCGGAGGGGCCCGCTCCGGCCTTGGTCCTGTTCGCGCCGGTCGCGTCCCGGGAGCAGGAGGCGCCGGCGGCCGTGGCCGCCCCTCCGCCGCCCGTGAAGACGTCGATGAGCTGCAGGGTGCCCCAGCCGGCCACGCCGAGCACGGCGCCGCAGCCGACGACCACGACGGCCAGCCTGCCGCGTCGCCGGTGGGGGCGCATGCGGGGGTACTTGTCCCCCGTGATCCGGTACTTACCGCCCATGCCCGGGGGAGTCAGCATGCTCATGGGCGCAGCGTAGTGCGCCCGGGCTGCCGTGACTAATAAACGATCATCCGACACCGGGTGCGGGCAGCGGAAAGAACCCGAAAGGGTCAATCCGAGGGTGCTGCCGGGCGTGCGGCGCGCCGACGGAGAGGCCGCGTGGCGGGTCCCGGCGAGCTCACGCGCCGCCGGACTCCCGGCCCGGTCCGGGCCCCTTCCGGCTCAGTCCAGCTCGAGCACGCGCGCGTGGAGCACCTGGCGCTGCTGGAGCGCCGCTCGCACGGCGCGGTGCAGCCCGTCCTCCAGATACAGGTCGCCCTGCCACTTCACGACGTGCGCGAACAGGTCGCCGTAGAAGGTGGAGTCCTCCGCGAGCAGGGTTTCCAGGTCGAGCTGCTGCTTGGTGGTCACCAGCTGATCGAGGCGGACCGGGCGCGGCGCGACGTCCGCCCACTGCCGGGTGCTTTCCCGGCCGTGGTCGGGGTACGGCCGGCCGTTTCCGATGCGCTTGAAGATCACACGGAAAGCCTACCGGTCCAGACGTTCCGGGCGCAGCCACGGAGACGGAGTGCGCCGCTGGAAAAGACGTGATGAACGGGGGTAAAACGGAATGACGGCCTGCCGATGAGCGAGTCGACGAGCGCCTCTGACATCGTTGCCGGGTACGTGTTCGAGAGCCCCGCCCCCTCGACCTCGGCGCTGTGCCGTGGGGCGGCGCGTGCCTGCCCGAAGCGCCGGTGCGCGGTCCTCTCCCGGTGCTGAGCGGGCACGGACCGGTCGCAGGAGTCACCGGGACCGGCAACCCCAGGACGCTCCGGCAGACGGCCGAAAGCAGCTTTCGGTGCAGGCGGGCCGGCCCTCGTCGCCGACGTCAAGGGCGGCCTGTCCGGGACCTCGGCCCCGGGGGCGGTGAACGACAGGGGTGCGGGCCCGGGCCCGGAATCGGCCAGAAAGGGACGGCGACCGGCCTTTCCCGCCGAGTTCCACGCCCGGGGCGGCCTCGGCCACGGCGTCCCGTCGCGCACCACGATCACGGACTTCGGCCCGCTGCCGGTTCGGCACCGCCGAGTTCTCGCCGACGGCCCCGACGGCCCCGACGGCCCCCACGGCCCGACGGCCCCGACGGCCCCGGCATCGTGTCCGATGTCCGTCGGACGTCCCCGCTGCGCGAACGGTATGCAGCGGTATGCACAGGCTGTGGACGGAGAGCCGGCCTTCGAGAGCCCGCGGCAGGGACAGGGGCTGAGGCCGAGGCCGGGGCCGCACGGCCGGCGCCCGGGGTGGAGGCGGAGCCGGGAGAGCAGGTCCCGCTCACCCGCGCCCGGGGCGTTCGCCGGTTCCTCAGTCCTTCGTGGCCTTGGCGGTTTTCGCGGCCTTCGCCGCCGCCTTCATCTCCTGTTTGTGGGCACGTACCTTCGTCAGGGACTCCGGCCCGGTGATGTCGGCGACGGAGCGGAAGGACTTCGGTTCGCCGTAGGCGCCGGCCGCCTCGCGCCAGCCCGTGGGGCGCACGCCGAGCTGCTTGCCCAGCAGCGCGAGGAAGATCTGCGCCTTCTGCTTGCCGAAGCCGGGCAGCTCCTCCAGGCGTCCGAGGAGTTCCCTGCCGTCGGCGACGTCCTTCCAGACGGCCCCGGCGTCGCCGTCGTAGTGCTCGACGAGGTAGTGGCACAGCTGCTGGACGCGCTTGGCCATGGAGCCGGGGTAGCGATGCACGGCCGGCTTCTCGGAGAGCAGCGCGGCGAAGGAGTCCGGGTCCTGGGCGGCGATGTCGTGGGCGTCCAGGTCGTCGGAGCCGAGCCGGTCGGCGATCGTGCGGGGCCCCTTGAACGCCCACTCCATCGGAACCTGCTGGTCCAGCAGCATCCCGACCAGCGCGGCGAGCGGGGAGCGGCCGAGGAGCTCGTCGGCCTCGGGGTCCTGGGAGAGGTGAAGGGTGACGTCCATGCGTCGATGATCCCGCCTGGGACGTCAGCTCGCGCGCCAGTACCCGAGCGCGTGCAGCCGCTCCTTCGGGACGCCGAGCTCCTTGCGCACGTACGCCGAGAGCGTCCGGGTGGTGCCGGTGTCGCAGGCGATCCAGACGTACGGGTCGGGGGTGGCCCGCAGCAGGTCGGGCAGTTCCGCCTTCACCCGCTCGACGAGGTGGGCGCCGGAGTCCCGGCGGGGTACGTGCCGTATCTCGTGGCGCGCGGGGTCGGTGAGGAAGGGCAGGCCGTCCGTGTCGTCGGCGTCGCCCTCGAACCAGACGGTCGCCGGAGCGGCGCCCAGCGCGTTCTCGCCGTCGCCGAGCAGGGAGTTGACGGCGGGCAGCGAGGCCGGATCGCCGATCACGAGGACGTGGGAGGGGGCCGGGGAGGGCGGTGTGAAGCCGGTGCCCTGGACGGTCGCGTCGATGGTGTCGCCCGGCTTCGCGGCCCGCGCCCAGTCGCTGGCGGCGCCATCGTGCAGGGCGAACTCCAGACCGAAGGAGCCGGCCGCCGGGTCGGGGCCGACCAGGGTGTAGGCCCGCTGGTGCGGCCGGCCCGCGTGGTCGAACCAGAGCCGCACCCACATCGTGGGGTGGATGCCGGTGGCGGCGAGCAGCCCGCCGTCGGAGAGCTGCAGCCGGCGATAGCGGTCGGTGACGTCCTGCGTGCCCGTGACGGTGAGGGTGAAGTCTTTCGCCCGCATCATGCGGAGGACCGCGCCCTCCCAGCCCCGCCCCTGCGCCATGGCCTGTCCGCCCCTCGCGTACGATTCCCACGAATACTTAGGGCAGCCTAACCTAAAGCGCAAAGGGGTCACAGGGTGAGCACCGGGATCTACCGCGACGCCTGGGGCGTCCCGCATCTGCGCGCCGGCAGCGCCCTCGAACTCGCCCGCCTGCAAGGGCTGGTCACGGCCCGCGACCGCGCCTGGCAGCTGGAGGTCGAACGGCACCGCGCGCGGGGCGCCTCGGCCGCCGTCCTCGGCCCCGACGAGCTGCCCTGGGACCTGTTCGCGCGCCGCGCCCGCCTCGACGACACGGCGCGACGCTGCTTCGCCGCACTGGAGAGACGGGACCCCGAGACGGCGGACTGGGTCCGGGCGTACGTCGACGGCGTCAACGAGGGGCTCCGGTCGGCCGACGCCCCCGAGTTCGCCCGGGTCTCTCTCGCCCCCGGCCGCTGGGAGCCCTGGACCCCGCTCGCCGTCTGGCTGGCCACGCACATCCTGTTCGCCGGGTTCCCCGCCAAGCTGTGGCGCGAGGAGGCCGCCCGCCGCCTCGGCCCCGAGGCGGTCGCCCTGTTCGCCGCCGACGGACCCGGCTCCTCCGGCAGCAACGGCTGGCTGGTCGGCGGGGACCGCACGGTCACCGGGCACGCGGTCATCGCCGGCGACCCGCATCGCTTCGTCGAGGACCCCGGCGTCTACCAGCAGATCCGCCTGGCCTGCGACGAGTTCGACGTCGTCGGCCTCGCCGTCCCCGGCGTCCCCGGCATCGCGCACTTCGGCCACACCGGCACGGTCGCCTGGGCCATCACCAACGCCATGGCCGACTACCAGGACCTCTACCGCGAACGGCTGCGCCGCACCGGCGCGGGCGTCGAGGCGCTCGGCCCGGACGGCGTCTGGCGGCGGGTCGCCTGCCACACCGAGTCGGTGCGTGTCGCGGGCGAGGAGGCCGTCGAGGTGGAGGTGCTGGAGACCGAGCGGGGGCCGGTGATCGCGGGCGGCCCGGAGGGCCTCGACGACGGCGCTCCGCTCGCCCTCGCCCTGCGCTACCCACCCCGCGTCACCGCCGACCTCGGCTTCCAGGCGCTGCTGCCGCTGCTCCGGGCCCGCCGGGTCGACGACGTGGACCGCGCCTTCGACCTGTGGGCCGAGCCGGTCAACGTCGTCCAGGCCGCCGACGTCGAGGGCGGTGTGCTGCACCGGGTCGCGGGGCGGGTGCCGTTGCGCGCCCGGGCCAACGGCACGCGTCTCGTCCCCGCCTGGGAGCCGGGTCACGAGTGGACCGGCTGGCACGAGACCCCCCGCGCGGGACTGACCGACGGCGTCGCCGTCATGGCCAACCAGCGGGGCCCGGCCGCGGAGTTGGGCGTCGAGTTCGCCGCGCCGCACCGCGCCGACCGCATCCGCACCCTGCTGGCGCAGCGCCGGCACTGGTCCGCTTCCGACATGCCGGCACTCCACACGGACACGTATCTCGCCTCCGCCGCACCGGTGTTGGACCGTCTGGCGGCCCTCGACGGACTGACCGGACCGGCCGCCGAACTGCGCGAACGCCTGCTGCGCTGGGACCGCCGCATGGACGCCGACAGCGGGGACGCGGCCCGCTTCGCGACCCTGCGCAGCGCCCTCGTCCGCCGTCTCGCCGCCCACCCGGCCTTCGCGTCCCTGACCACCCCGCCCGCCTACCCGGAGGTCTTCCTCCCCTGGCTGGCCCTGCTCCCGCGCGTCGGCTTCGCCCTCGAACACCTCCTTCGGGCAAGGGAGTTGTACGGGATCGACCGGCAACGGCTCGTGCGCGAGGCCGTGGAGGAGGCCGCCGAGGCGTTCGCCGGACGGCCGGCCACCCGCTGGGGCGACACCCACCGCCTCGCCCCCTGGCGGGCCCTGCCCGACCCCTCGGACGAGCCGCCGGCCCTCGACGGCGACCACGACTGCGTGCTGTGCACCTCGGCCGTGCCCGGCTGGACCGACCTGGCCGCGCGCGGCCCGGCCGCCCGTTACGTGTGGGACCTGGCCCGCCGCGAGGACAGCCTGTGGGTCGTCCCCTTCGGCGCGTCCGGACTCCCCGGCCACCCCCACCACCACGACCAGCTGCCCCTGTGGCTCAAGGGCGAACTGGCCCCCGTCGTCACCGACTGGGCACGGCTGAAGAAGGAGAGCGACCATGGCTGACCGCTACGCGCCGGCATACGTCCACGAGCAGACCGTCGAGGGGTTCGGCGACGTCGGCCTGCGCCCCGTCGCCCCCGAGGGCGACGCGGCGACCGTCCACGCCTGGGTCAGCCAGGAGCGGGCCGCGTTCTGGGGCATGAACGGCCTGACGCGCGACCAGGTCGCCGAGATCTACGCCCACCTGGACACCCTGGACACCCACCACGCGCTCCTGGCCGAGCTGGACGGCGTCCCGGTCGCCCTGCTGCAGACCTACGAGCCCGGCGCGGACCGGGTCGGCGAGGTCTACCCGGTGGAGGCCGGCGACATCGGCGTCCACCTGCTCATCGCCCCGGCCGACGAGCAGGGCGAGAAGCGCGGCTGGTCGGCGGCGCTGATGGGCGTGTTCGCCTCGTACGTGCTGCTCGGCCTGGACCGGCGACGCGTCGTGGTGGACCCCGACGTGCGCAACACCAAGGCGGTCGCCCGCTTCCTGCGGCAGGGCTTCGAGGCGGGCCCGGTCGTCACGCTCCCGGAGGTCGACCTGCCCGACGTGTACCTGCCGGAGAAGAGGGCCCAACTCGCCTTCCTGCGCCGGGAGACCGTCTTCCCCGGATGACGGCCCCAAGCGGACGGCGTCGACGGCCCGGCCGCCCGGTGAACCGGATGCTCTGTGCATGCGTACGTATCTGCGAGCACGCGAGTCTCGGATGACGAGTTTCGAGCAGGCCTCGAGCAAGGCGGAGCGGTGACGTGAGCGAAGGCCACGAGGACGGACGACAGGCCGGCGGACCCCACGGCGGCAGCCGCCGGAGTGGCGGGCCCCGCGTCGACGGCTCCCGAGCCGGTCGCCGACGCGGCGACGGCTGCCAGGGGAGTCGCCGACGGCGGCTCAGAGGGCTGGTGCTGCTGGGCTCCGTGCTGCTGCTGCTGCTCCTCCTCGGCGGCGGACCGGCCTCCGCGCACGCGGCCCTGCGCGGCGCGGACCCCGTGGACGGAAGCGTCGTCAAGACGGCCCCCCGCTCCATCACCCTCGCCTTCACCGAGTCCGTGGGACTGCTCGACGACTCCTTCCGCGTCTTCGACCCCGACAACCGACGGCTGCGGACCGGCAAGGCCGGGCACGCGGACGGCCGCGCCGACACCGCGCGGGTGACGCTGCCCGGCGGCCTCGGCACCGGCACGTTCACGGTGACCTGGCGGGTCGTGTCGGCGGACAGCCACCCGATCGCCGGGGCCTTCACCTTCTCCGTCGGCAAGCCCTCCGCCGTCCCGCCCGCCCTGCCCAGCGCCTCCGTCGAGGACCCGGCCACCAGCGGTCTGTTCAACATCGGCCGCTACGTCGCGTACCTCGCCGCGGCCCTCCTCATCGGCACGGCCGTCTTCGTCGCCGTCTGCGGCCCGCCCGACGTCCGGCCGCTGCGCAGGCTCCTGCTGGCCGGCTGGTGGGCGCTCGCCGGATCGACGGTGTTCCTGCTCCTGCTGCGCGCCCCCTACGAGACCGGCGCCGGCCCGGCCGACGCACTGGATCCCTCGGGTCTCACCCGCACCCTGGGCACCCGCCCCGGCCTGGCCCTGGTCGCACGCCTCGCCCTGCTGGCCGCGCTCGCGGTCCTCCTGAGGTGGCAGCGAGGGCTCGTGCGGGAACGCAACGGCGAGCGGCCGTCGCGCCCGGCGCTGCTGACCGGCGCCGCCCTGGCGGTCGGCCTGACCCTGACCTGGGCCTCCGCCGAGCACGCCTCGGCCGGCATCCAGGTCCCGGCGGCGACGGCGTCCTCGGTGCTGCACCTGCTCGCCATGGCCGCGTGGCTGGGCGGCCTGACGTCCCTGCTCACCCTGCTCCACCGCGCATCCGTCCCCTCGCACGTGGTCCACCGCTTCTCCCGGCTGGCGGCCCTGTCGGTGACGGTCCTGGTGGTGACGGGCGTCTACCAGTCCTGGCGCGGCCTCGGCTCGGTGTCCGCCCTGACGGACACCACGTACGGGCGGGTCCTGCTGGCCAAGCTCGCCGCGGTGGCACTGCTGCTGTTCGCGGGAGCGTGGTCGCGCCGGACGGTGCACGGGGCCGCCCGGACGACGCCCACGGCGACGACCGCCACGCCCACGGAGACATCCGAGACCACTGCCGCGACCACTGCCGCGACCACTGCCTCGACCACTGCCTCGACCTCGAAGGTGACGGTCGGGGCGGCTGTGGCGTCCGTGGCGCTGAGGAAGGAAATCCGGGTCCCGGAGCCGGTGGGCGGCTCGTCCAGCCGGCCGTCGGACGACGCATCACCCTCGTCCGGGATCCCGCACGCCCAGGACCTCCAGCCCGAGCGGTCCGCCGCCCCCGAGCAGTCCGCCGCCCCCGAGAACCCGCAGTCGGAGGACCCGCAGTCGGAGGACCCGCAGTCGGAGGACCCGCAGTCGGAGAACCGGCCCACCGGCGACCGGCCCACCGATGACCGCCGGTCCTCCGCCGAGGGGCCTCACCGCGACCCCCGGCGGCTCGCCCCGGCCGGCGAGGACCGGCGTCGGTCGTTGCGCCGCTCCGTGCTGGCCGAGGTCGCCGTGTCGGTCGTCGTCCTCGTCCTGACGACAGTGCTGACGGGCACCCTCCCGGGCCGGGCGGCGGCCGAGGCGGCGGCGGCCGAGCAGACGGCCGGGCTGCCCGTGGCCTCCGTGACCGACGTCCCCTTCTCCCTCGACTCCCCGCGGTCCGGCGACTTCCGCGGCAAGGTGCAGGTCACCCTCGACCCGGGCCGGGTCGGCGGCAACAACCTCCAGGCCGTGGTCTACGGCCCCGACGGGGGCTTCGTCAGCATCCCCGAACTGCGCATCTCCTTCAGCCTTCCCGCGCAGGACGTCGGACCCCTGGACGCCAAGATCACCAACAGGGGCGGCTACTGGGGCGCCGACGCCGTCAACCTGCCCATGCCGGGCGAGTGGCAGATGAAGGTGACGATCCGGGTGTCGGACATCGACCAGGTGAGCGAGTCGAAGCCGGTCCGCATCGAACGTTGAGCCGACCAGGGCGGGGCCGGCCCGGGCGATGGCTCAGCGGTCCGCCCCGGGGGTCGCGTGCCGGGCCGCGAGGGCGCGCTCCGCCTCCTCCAGACGGCGGGAGCAGCGGGCGTCCGGGTCGTAGGCGACGGCCGTGCTCACACAGGTGCAGAACACCCGGGCGTCGCGGGTGACGCGGCTGGTGACCCGGAAGGACGAGCGGCGCAGGTCACCGATCGTGGTGGTGATGGTGACGGGCTCCGGCTGCAGCGTCAGAGGCTCCGAGTAGTCGAGCTCGTGGCGTGCGTAGACGAACCGGGGGCGGATCTCCTGACCGGGCAGCCCGGGGCGCAGATAGAACATGTCGATGTGGGCGTCCTGGATCATCTCCAGGAGCCGGACGTTGTTCACGTGGTTCATCGAGTCCAGATCGCTCATGCGGACCTGACGCAGATACAGGTGCGGCCGGCACTCGGGCACGGCGCTCGTGCGGCGGATGTCGGCCGCCAGGGCGTGGGTCAAGACGTCACTCCTAGAAAAGGGCTGCGGGCCTACAGGGCCCGCTCGATCAGGTCCGCGGCGGCGCCCGCCCCTCCCGCCGCCGCGATCTCCCGGCGCATGTCCGCCACGGCGACGCGGATGTCCCGGTCGGACGAGACCCGCAGGACGGCCTCGCGCAACGCCTCCGGAGTGACGGTCTCGCGCGGCAGATGGACGCCGAGCCGCAGGCGCTCGATCTGCGCGGCGTTGACCCGCTGCTCGGCCATCTGCGGCACCGCGACCAGCGGAACCCCGTAGTGCAGCGCCTCCATCGTGCCCCCCATCCCGGCGTGGGTGACGAAGGCGTCCGCCTGCGCGAGCACGGCCAGTTGGGGCACGTGAGGGTGCACCTCGACGCTGTCGGGAAGCGGCCCCAGCTCGTCCGGCGGGACGGCGGAGCCGACGGACATCACCACATGCCAGGGCAGCTCGGCGAAGGCCTCGACGCAGGACCGGTAGAACTGGGGCCGCCGGTTGAACTGGGAGCCCAGCGACACCAGCAGCACCGGCCGGTCCTGCCGTGGCGGCTGCCAGGAGCCCTGGTAGGAGCGGTCCCCGAGCGCCGGCCCGACATAGGCGACGCGCCGCGCCATGACCGTGTCCGGCCTGCGCTGGAACGCGCGCGGGAAGAACGCGACGGCGTGCTCCGGCTGCACGAGGTCCTGGATCCGTGAGCTGTCCACCCCGTGTCCCGTGAAGGCGGCCACGAGTTCCGCGAAGCCGGGCACCTGGGGGAGGCCCGGCACGCCGAAGAACTCGGGGACGATGCCGTCGTAGGCGAGGTGGGTGGGCGACGCCACCACCGTGGGGACCTGCCAGCGCGCGCCCAGCAGCAGACCCGCCAGGCCGTAGACGTCGCACAGCACCAGATCGGGCCGGTCCCTGTCGTACGCCCTGGTCAGGGCGGGCAGACCGGTCAGCGCCAGCCGGACGACCCGGGCGAACCCCTCGCCCATCTCCTCGGGCGCCTCCGAACCGTCCCCCGTGTCCGGATAGAACACGGGCTCGGCGCCGGCCGCCTTCACCTGGTGCACGAAGTCCTCGGTGACGGCGTACGTGACCCGGTGCCCCCGTCGTACGAGCTCCTCGACGACCCCCAGCGTCGGATTCACGTGTCCGTGCATCGGGACGTTGAACACGGCGATGTGCGCGGGATTCGCACGGGTACCAGGCACGACACGTAACTCCTGTCCGGCGCGGAGCCGGTGCGGGGACCGAAAAACGGGTGACGGGCGTCCCAACGCGGACGCGGAGTCCCGATTAAAGGCGCTCCGACACCGCTCCCGACCGCAAACCTGCTGCAGTGTCACCCCATCAGGGAGCCTGCGGGCCCGCGCGTTGACAGGTGAGGGAGGCGCGACACGTGACCGCCGGTCGCATCGGCCGTTGGGGGTGCAGGACGTCGTCCGCCAGCGGCCGGTCCACGACAGGACCGGTCCACGACAGGGACGGCCCACGACAGGAGCAGTCTCATGCCCGGATCGCATCTGCCCTTGCTGGAAGAGGGGATGGCCCGCTGGCCGTTCGGCCCGCCCAACGCCGGGATCGCGCTGGACCTCACGGGCGCGCCGCCCGCGCTGGACGAGCTGCGGGCGCTGGTGGAGGAGCGGTGGAAGGCGCTGCCGCGGCTCACCCAGACCCTGGTCGCCCCGGGAGCTCGGCCGGGTCTGGCCTGGTGGACCGGCCGGCACCGCTGGGCCCGCGCGGACGGCCACGAGCTGGGGCGACAGGTCGACGGCGTGGACGGCACCCTCCGGGACGCGGTGCGGCAGTGGTTCCACACCCCCTTCCCCGCCGGCCGTCCGCCGTGGGGCCTGCACCTCCTGCGGGGTTCGACGCAGGGCGAGTTCTCCCTGCTGTTCCGGATGCACCACAGCCTGCTCGACGGACGCTCCCTGACGACCCTGCTGCGCGCCCTCCTCGACGACGGCCGGCCCCTGGACGGCGCCGCCTCCCTGTCGGCGCCCGGCCCCC
>NZ_MJAJ01000067.1 GCF_001746365.1 Streptomyces sp. LUP30 | reverse complement strand
CGGCGGGGGCCAGACCGGCCTGCGCCAGAGCGGCCCGGATCACCCGCTGCTGCGCGGGACCGTTCGGAGCGGTGAGCCCGTTGGACGCGCCGTCCTGGTTCACCGCCGACCCCCGCACCACCGCCAGGACCGGATGCCCCAGCCGACGCGCGTCCGAAAGCCGCTCCAGCAGGACCAGGCCGACGCCCTCCGCGAAGCCCGTGCCGCTCGCCCCGGCCGCGAACGCCCGGCACCGCCCGTCGGAGGACATGGCGCGCTGTCGGCTGAAGGCGGTGAACGTACCGGGCGTCGCGATGACGGTCGCGCCGCCCGCGAGGGCGAGGGTGCACTCACCCTGCCGCAGCGACTGCGCCGCCAGATGGATCGCCACCAGCGACGACGAACACGCCGTGTCCACCGTGATCGCCGGCCCCAGCAGACCCAGCTGGTACGAGAGCCGGCCGGAGATCACACTCGTCGCGTTGCCCGTGAGGAGCATGCCGTCCAGCCCCTCCGGGGCCTCGTGCAGCAGCGTCGAGCCGTACTCCTGGGCGATCGCGCCGACGAACACGCCGGCCGTGCTGTTGCCGAGGGACGTCGGGTCGATGCCGGCGCGTTCGAAGGTCTCCCAGGCCGTCTCCAGCAGCAGCCGCTGCTGCGGATCCATCGTCAGCGCCTCACGCGGCGATATCCCGAAGAACGCTTCGTCGAACCGCCCCGCCTCGTCCAGGAAGCCACCGTTGCGGGTATAGGACGTGCCCGGTTTGTCCGGGTCGGGGTCGTACAGGGCGTCCAGGTCCCAGCCTCGGTCGGTGGGGAACTCCCCGATGGCGTCGGTTCCGGACCGCAGCAGCTCCCACAGGTCCTCCGGACCCGCGACCCCTCCGGGCAGACGGCATCCCATGGCGACGACGACGATGGGGTCGCCGTCCGTCGCGGTATTCGGCCGGAGCGCCGGGACGAACGGTGTTGAAGTGACTCCGTCGCGGATCTCGGCCAGGTGCTCCGCCAGGGCCTGCGGGGTCGGCTGGTCGAAGACCACGGTCGGGGCCAGCCGGAGACCGGTCGCGGTGTTGAGCCGGTTGCGCAGCTCGACGGCGGAGAGCGAGTCGAAGCCGATGTCCTTGAACACACTGTCGGCGCGTACGGCCTGCGGCGACTCGTGTCCCAGAACCGCCGCGGTGTGCCGGCGCACCATGTCGAGCAGAGCGCGTTCGGCCTCCTGCGGCGAGAGTCGGGCGAGCCACGCGCCGGCGTCTTCCGCGTCACCGGATTCGGCGGCGGCGGTACGCCGCGTGACTCCGCGGACGAGACCGCTCAGCAGCGTGGGCACCCCGCCGGGACGCCGACGCAGGACGGCGTGGTCGAAGCGCGCCGCGAGGAAGGCGGCCCCCCGGCGGGCGACGGCGGCGTCGAGAAGTGTCAGCCCCTGATCGGCGGAGAGCGGCCGGACGCCGTTGCGGGCGATGCGGACGCGGTCCGTGGCGCCCAGGTGTGCGGTCAGGCCGCCGTCCTCCCAGAGGCCCCAGGCCACCGTGGTGGCGGGCAGTCCAAGCGAATGCCGGTGCTCCGCGAGGGCGTCGAGGAAGGCGTTGGCCGCGGCGTAGTTGGCCTGTCCGACGCCGCCGAGCGTGCCGGCGATCGACGAGAACAGGACGAAGTGCGTCAGGTCGGCGTCGTGCGTGAGGTCGTGCAGGTGCAGCGCCGCGTCCACCTTGGGCCGCATCACGCTGTCGACCTGCTCCGGGGACAGACCGGACACCGTCCCGTCGTCGAGGACGCCGGCGCTGTGCACCACGGCGGTCAGGGGCCGGTCGAGGCCGTCGAGCACAGCGGCCAGGGCCTCCCGGTCGGCCACGTCACACGCTTCGACGGTCACGGACGCGCCCAGGGCGGTGAGTTCGTCGATCAGGTCGGCGGCGCCCTCGGCCGTGCGTCCGCTTCTGCTCAGCAGCAGCAGGTGGCGGGCGCCGTGCGCGGCGACCATGTGCCGGGCGACGAGCCGGCCCAGACCGGTGGTCCCACCGGTGACGAGGGTGACGCCCTCGGGATCGAGCGCCCGCGGTTCTCGGAACGGCAGGTCGGCCGCGCGGGCCAGGCGGGGGACCAGCACCAGACCCGCGCGAACGGCGGTCTGAGGCTCATCGGACGCGACCGCCGCGCGCAGACCCCACACGTCCGCGGCGCCGACCGGGGAGTCCGCCCCGGGCTCCAGGTCGATCAGGACGAGGCGTCCGGGGTGTTCGGCCTGCACCGTCCGGGCGAGACCCCACACGGAGGCCCCGGCCAGGTCGGCCACGCCGGACGCGGGATCGACCGCCATGGCGCCACGGGTCACGAGGACGAGCCGGGTGGACTCGTACCGGTCGTCGCCCAACCAGTGCTGCACCTGCGCGAGGGCGGCCTGTACACGGGCACGGGCCTGCACCGCGGTGTCGGCCGTTTCCGGCCCGGGACGGTCACAGAGCAGAAGCAGGGCGTCGGGAGCGGGCCCCGTGGTGTCCGCCGCGAGGTCCGGTGCGCCATGCGCGTCGAAGCCCGTGTCGGTGAGGACGGAGGCGACATGCGAGGCATCGGGTCCCACCACGAGCCATCGGCCCGCGGGGTGCGGCAAGGACGGGGTTGCCCGGGGCTTCCACTGGGTGTGCAGCAGCATCTGCCGGACGGTCCCGTCCACTGCGGATGCCGCTCCTGCCCCCATGGGCCGTGTCAACAGAGTGCTGACGGAGACGACAGGGGCTCCTGCCGGGTCCACGGCGAGCAGTGCGACGCCCTCCGGCTCCGACCTGCTCAGCCTGACTCGCAGCGTGGTGGCCCCGGAAGCGTGCAGTCGCACATCGTGCCAGGAGAACGGCAGGCTGAGCGGCTGAGACTCGTCCTTGTCCGCCTCCCCCAGAACGTCGGGGTGGAGGGCCGCGTCCAGCAATGCCGGGTGCAGGCCCCAGTCGCCGGCCGTTTCCCCCTCAGGCAGGGCGATTTCGGCGAAGACTTCCGAGTCCCTGCGCCACATGGCCCGCAGGCCTCGAAACGCGGGGCCGTATCCGTATCCGGCGTGGTTCATCCGCTCGTAGGCGTCCGCGACGGGCACCGCTTCCGCGTCCCGCGGCGGCCAGGTCGCAAGCGCTTCGGCGGCGTCGGCGTCATCCGGCAGGTCGGGGACAAGGAAGCCGCCGGCGTGCCGGGACCACAGCGGGTCGGCCGTCGATTCGGCGCCGCTCTGCGGCGCCGAGTGGACGCTCACCGCACGCCGTCCCGACGCGTCCGGCGCCCCGACGGTCACCTGCAGGCTGACGGTCTGCTGCGCCGCGACCACGAGCGGGGCCTCGATGACCAGTTCTTCCAGGCAGGGGGCGCCCACCTCGTCACCCGCACTGATCGCGGCCTCGACAAAGGCCGTTCCCGGAAACAGGACGGCCCCGCGCACCACATGGTCGGCAAGCCATGGATGCGTGGCCGCGGAGACCCGCCCGGTGAACACCACGCCTTCCTCGTCCGCGCGGTGGATCGCCGCACCCAGCAGCGGGTGGCCGACGGGGCGCAGGCCGAACGTCTGCGGGTCACCGCCTGTCGGTGTGTTGAGCCAGTGGTGGGTTCCTTGGAAGGGGTAGGTGGGGAGGTCGGGGTGGATGGGTGTGGGTGTGGGTTGGAGGGTGATGCCGTGTGTCCATGCGGTGCTGAGGGCGTGGGTGAAGTCGTGGGTGTCGCCGTGGTCGCGGTGGAGTGTGGCGAGGACGACGGGTTCCTCGGTGGGGTGGTCGAGGCTTTGGAGTGTCTCCTGGGTGGGGAGGGTGAGGACGGGGTGGGGACTGACTTCGATGAAGGCCGTGATGCCGGTGTGGGCGAGTGCCTGGGTGGCGCCCTGATAGTCGACGGTGTGGCGCAGGTTGCGGTACCAGTACTCGGCGTCGAGGCCGGCGCCGTCGACCTGGCCGCCGGTCAAAGAGGAGTAGAAGGCGAGTTCGCCGCTGCGCGGCGACACCGGCGCCAGTGCTGCGAGCAGTTCGTCGCGTATCGCCTCCACGTGGGAGGAGTGGGAGGCGTAGTCGACGGGGACGCGCCGGAAGCGTGTGTGGTGTTCTTCGCTCCAGACGGCGAGCTCGTCGAGTGCGTCCGCGGGCCCGGACAGGACGGTGCTGGCGGGGCTGTTGACCGCCGCGATCTCCAGCCCGAGGCGGGTGGCGATGACGCCGGCTTCATCGCGTGGCAGTGCCACAGACGTCATCCCGCCGTCGCCGGCGATGCCGTTGATGAGCTGCGATCGCAGGGCGACCACGCGTGCCCCGTCGGCAAGGGTGAGCGCACCCGACACGGTCGCGGCCGCGATCTCGCCCTGGGAGTGACCCACTACCGCGGCCGGACGGATCCCCGCAGCCTGCCACTGCGCGGCGAGCGAGACCATGACGGCCCACAGCGCCGGCTGCACGACGTCCACACGGGTGAAGCCGGGCTGCTCCGGCCCACCGCGCAGCACCGCGAACAGGTCCCAGTCCACGAAGGGCCGCAGTGCCTCCCGGCACTCCCCCAGACGCTGCGCGAACGGCCCCCCGTCATCGAGGAGCTTCACGCCCATCGCAGGCCACTGAGCCCCCTGACCGGGGAACACGAACACGGGATCACCCACCCGACGGCCCGCGCCACGCACCACACCGACGTGCTCGCCCACGCCCGCGTCCGCGTGCTCGCCCACGCCCGCGTGCTCGACCGCGTCCGCGTCGGCCAGCGAGCGCAGGCGTGTGACGAGTTGGGTGCGGTCGTCTCCGGTGATCGCGGCACGGTGTTCGAACACCGTGCGTGAGCCGGCGAGCATCCGTGCCACCGTGTCGGTGGGCAGGTCGGGGTGGCGTTCCAGGAAGTCCGCCAGCCGCCCGGCCTGGGCCCGCAGCGCGCCCTCACCACGCCCCGACAGCAGCATCGGCACCATCACCCCGGACGGTTCGGCCACGGCAGCGGGAACGAGCTCGGCGGGCGCCTCCTCCAGGATCAGATGCGCGTTCGTCCCACTGGCGCCGAAGGAGGAGACGCCGGCGCGGCGGGGAGTGCCGGTGCGCGGCCAGGGCTGGGATTCGGTCAGGAGCCGGAGTCGGCCTGTGCTCCAGTCGACGTAGGGTGAGGGTGCGTCGATGTGGAGGGTGCGCGGCAGCGTGTCGTGCCTCATCGCCATGACCATCTTGATGACGCCGGCGACACCGGCCGCGGCCTGGGTGTGGCCGATGTTGGACTTCACCGATCCCAGCAGGAGCGGCTCTCCGGCCGGACGGTCCTGCCCGTAGGCGGCCAGGAGTGCCTGAGCCTCGATGGGGTCGCCGAGAGCGGTGCCGGTGCCGTGCGCCTCCACGGCGCTGATCTCGGCGGGGGCCAGACCGGCCTGCGCCAGAGCGGCCCGGATCACCCGCTGCTGCGCGGGACCGTTCNATCTTGATGACGCCGGCGACACCGGCCGCGGCCTGGGTGTGGCCGATGTTGGACTTCACCGATCCCAGCAGGAGCGGCTCTCCGGCCGGACGGTCCTGCCCGTAGGCGGCCAGGAGTGCCTGAGCCTCGATGGGGTCGCCGAGAGCGGTGCCGGTGCCGTGCGCCTCCACGGCGCTGATCTCGGCGGGGGCCAGACCGGCCTGCGCCAGAGCGGCCCGGATCACCCGCTGCTGCGCGGGACCGTTCGGAGCGGTGAGCCCGTTGGACGCGCCGTCCTGGTTCACCGCCGACCCCCGCACCACCGCCAGGACCGGATGCCCCAGCCGACGCGCGTCCGAAAGCCGCTCCAGCAGGACCAGGCCGACGCCCTCCGCGAAGCCCGTGCCGCTCGCCCCGGCCGCGAACGCCCGGCACCGCCCGTCGGAGGACAGCGCTCCCTGGCGGCTGAACTCCACGAGTGCGCCGGGCGTCGACATCACGGTGGCGCCGCCCGCGAGGGCGAGGGTGCACTCGCCCTGCCGCAGCGACTGCGCCGCCAGATGGATCGCCACCAGCGACGACGAACACGCCGTGTCCACCGTGATCGCCGGCCCCAGCAGACCCAGCGTGTAGGAGATGCGGCCGGAGGCGACGCTGACGGCCGATCCGTTGCCGAGGTAGCCCTCCAGGTTCTCGGGGGCACGCTCGTGGAGGCCGGGGCCGTAGCCCCCGTGCATCACACCGGCGAAGACGCCTGTCCGGCTGCCCTTCAGCGAGACCGGGTCGATGCCCGCGCGTTCGATGGTCTCCCAGGCCGTCTCCAGCAGCAGCCGCTGCTGCGGATCCATCGCCAGCGCCTCACGCGGCGATATCCCGAAGAACGCCTCGTCGAACCGCCCGGCGCCCTCCAGGAACGCGCCCTGGCGGGCGGACGACTTTCCACCGCCGCTGCTTTCGTCGCCCAGGAGCCGGTCCAGATTCCAGCCTCGGTCGTCGGGAAGCGGTCCGACCGCGTCGGTTTCCGCCACGAGCAGGTCCCACAGCTCCTTGGGCGTCCGGGCGCCGCCGGGCAGACGGCAGCCCATCGCCACGATGGCGATGGGCTCGTCCGACCGGCCCGTCACAGCCGTTCCCTCGGTCTCCCCCGCGCTCTCCGCGCCGACGCCGCCCTCCCCCAGGCCGTCGAGGTACCGCGCGAGGGCTTGCGGGGTCGGGTAGTCGTAGGCCACGGCGGCTGAGAGGCGGTGACCGGAGGCGGCCGACAACCGGTCGCGGAGGGTCACGGCGGACAGGGAGGTGAAGCCGAGTTCGTGCAGAGGCCGATCGGCGGTCACCTCCTCAAAGGGCAGGCCGAGGACGTCCGCCACCGCGGAGCGCACCAGGCCGAGCAGCCCGTGCCGCGTCGTCGGGAGGACGGCGTCGGCGGACAGCGGGGTGACCGCGGGCGCTGTTCCGGTCGGGCCTTCGGCGGCCAGGTCAGGGCGGACGTTCACCGACGGATTGACGACGAGCAGCGTTGCGGGCAGCTCGGCCAGCCGTCGACGGGCGGTCTTCCCCGTCGACGTACGCGGGACGGCGTCGATGACGTGGAACTCGTCGGGCACCTTGAAGTAGGAGAGTTCCCGGCGGCAGGTCTCCAGAAGCTCACGGGTGTCGATGCCCCCGGGGCCTTCCGGACCCGGCACCAGGTAGGCGACGGGCACCTCACCCAGTACGGCGTGGGGCTTGCCCGCCACCGCGGCCTCGGCCACGCCGGGCACCCCGGCCAGGACGCGCTCCACCTCCGCGGGGTGGATGTTCTCGCCGCCGCGGATGATGAGTTCCTTGACCCGGCCGGTGATGGTGAGCCTCCCGGCGGAGTCCTGCCGACCGAGGTCGCCGGTGCGGTACCAGCCGTCCACGAGCACGGCCCGGGTCGCTTCCGGGGCGTTGTGATATCCGGTCATGGTGGCCGGACTGTGCACCCAGATCTCACCCTCCTGGCCGGCAGCCACCTCCTCGCCGGTCAGCGAGTCCGTCAGACGCAGCGTCAGGCCGGGCAGCGGGGTGCCCGTCGTGCCCAGGACGCGTGGCCCGGTGAGTGCCTGCGTGGTGATGGCGCCTCCGGTCTCGCTGCTGCCGTAGCTGTCCAGGAGGCGGATGCCGAAGGCGTCCTCGAAGGCTTCGTGCAGCGCGGGCGGGCAGGCCGAGCCGGCCGCCATGCACACCCGCAGCTCCGGCAGTTCGAGCCCCCGCTCGTGCGCGAGGTCCACCATGCGGTGGTAGGTGGTGGGGGAGCCGACCAGGAACGTGCCCTGCTCGCTGCGGACGGTCTCCATGATCTCGTCCGGGGCCGAGCCCTCCAGGATGTGGGCGAAGGCCCCGACGGCCAGCGTGGCGAGTACACCGATGTTGTGCGAGGCGGCGTGGTACAGCGGCATCGGCCACACGAGGCGGTCGGTCGCGGACAGGCCGAGGATCGGCTGGGTGCATGCGGCCGTGGCCCAGAGGGACTTGCGCTGGGTCGTGACCACACCCTTGGCGCGTCCGGTGGTGCCGGAGGTGTACAGGATCCAGGCCGTCTCGTCCAGGTCCAGGTCGTCCCGCGCGTCGGCGGGCGGCGGGGTGACGGCGAGGTGCTCGAAGTCGGTGGCGCCGGCCACCGGCTCGTCGGCGCCGACGACGATCAGGCAGCAGTCCAGCCCACTGCTCCGACCGGTCCTCAGCAGCTGGGGTATCTGCGCCGCGCCGCTGATCACCGTGCGGGCGCCGCTGTCGAGGAGATGGTGGGCCAGCTCGCTGTCGGAGGAGCGTGGGTCGACCGGCACGCCGACGGCTCCCGCGCGCGTGACGGCGAGATAACTCTCGACCATCTCGACCCGGTTGCCCATCCGCAGCAGGACGCGGTCACCGCGTCCGACCCCGAGGGCGGCGAGGTGCCCGGCCAGGAACCGGGTGCGCCGCTCCAGAGCACCGTAGGTGACGGACCGCCGGGAGTCCTGGAAAACCCGCTCGTCCGCTCGCTGCAGTGCGTGGTGCGTGAGGATCTCGTGCAGCGGGCGGACAAGTGCGACGGAGGGTTCTTCAGTCACAGCTCGGCTTCCAATCACATGGGACGATGGACGGACTCTGACAATCCGGGGCCGCCATCCCCCAGGCACCGTCGGCACAAGGAGCGGCAGAGATCGTTCCCGATCCTTGCCAAGCAGTATGTCGAGGGGGGCACTAGGTCTTTCTCTAAACCCGGCCCGGCGATGCCCTGGAGACCGTCTGCCGGCAAGGCCGAGGGCCCTGCCCCCCGTCGAGCGGGGGGCAGGGCCCTCGGTGCGGGGAGCCGGTCAGGCGCCTCGGGCGGTGAGCCAGCCGTCGGTGGCCCCGGCGGTGGAGCGGGCGTGGTCCTCCATCATCGTGAAGTGGTTGCCGGGGACGTCGAGGACGGTGTGGGCGCGGTGCCAGGACGTCTGCCACTCCTCGGGCCGCATCTCCTCACCGGGTTCCGCGGGCACCGGGGGCTCGCTGGAACGCACCAGCAGCACGGGGCACTCCAGGGGGCCCGGCTCCCATTCCCCGATCATCGCGACGTACCAGCTCATCGCGGTGAGCCGATCCGAGTCCATGTGCGCGAACATCGACTCCCGTTCGAACATGCCGCTGAGCATCTGCTGGGAGAAGCGCAGGAACGGGGAGTCGGCCCGGGGCATATAGGTGTCCAGCAGGACGACGGCGGCCGGCGGAGCGCCGCGCTCCTGCATCCGCCGAGCGGCGGAGAGGGCGAGGACCCCACCGGACGACGAGCCGAGCAGGACCGGCCGGACGTCCCCGACGGTCCGCCGTACGGCGTCGGCGTGCAGGTCGGCCACCGCCTCGAAGGTCGCCGGCAGCGCCTCACCCGTGCCGAAGCCCTGGGTGGGCAGCGCCCAGACGTCGCGGCGGCCGCGGAACGGAGAGGCGAACCGGGCGTACTGGTGGACACCGGCGAGGGCGACATAGGAGCTGAAGCAGACCAGCGGTGCCGCGGCGCCGCCTGCCGAGAGCCGGATCGCCCCGGGCAGGCCGGGGAGTTCGTCCGGC
The DNA here is from genome assembly GCF_001746365.1 of Streptomyces sp. LUP30. Lineage (GTDB taxonomy): Bacteria > Actinomycetota > Actinomycetes > Streptomycetales > Streptomycetaceae > Streptomyces. Next base: position 65,170 of record NZ_MJAJ01000067.1, on the reverse strand, counting down.
GAGGTGAAGGTGGGACGCAGTTCCGCCGCCGCCTGGAGCAGGGTGAAGCCGTCGTCGACACGGTCGTCGAGGCAGGCCTGCTTGAACAGGCCACCGAGGGTGTCCTCGGGGCGGATGCCCGACGCGCCCGCAGCCTTCTGTTCCCCGCCGGTCTCCTGCGGGGCCCGCCGGGCGAGCCGGGCGTGCACATGGGCGGCGAGGGCCTCTGGCGTGGCGTGGTCGAACAGAAGGGTCGGCGCCAGCTTCAGGCCGGTGGCCGTGGCGAGGTGGTTGCGGAGTTCGACCACCGTGAGGGAGTCGAAGCCCTGCTCGGTGAAGAGCCGGTCGGGCTCCACCTCGTCAGCGCTCGCGTGCCCCAGCACGGTGGCGGCGAGGTCGCGCACCAGACCGAGCAGCACGGTGCGCCCCTCTTCCGCGGAGCGTCCCGCCAGCAGCGACGGGCCGGCCGGCTCCGATGGACCGGAGGCGCTCCTGCGTCGCGCCGCCGCGGTGCCGGGCTGCAGCATCGAACGGACTCCTGCCCGGCCCGAACCGGTGGCGACGGCGATCACGGCGGGGTCGGCCGTGGTGAGCGCGTCGTCGAGAAGGGCGAGGGCGTCCTCGGTGGTCAAAGGACGCAGGCCGCCGCGGCTCAGCCGGCCCCGGTCGGTTGGGGACAGACGGGCGGTGATGCCGCTGTCGTCGCTCCACAGGCCCCAGGCGACGGACGCGGCGGGTCGTCCCGTTGAGCGTCTGAGAGCGGCGAGGCCGTCGAGGAAGGCGTTCGCCGCCGCGTAGTTGGCCTGGCCGGGAGCGCCGAAGGTGCCCGCCGCCGAGGAGAACAGCACGAACGCGGCCGGACGGTGGTCCGTCGTGGCGTGGTGGAGGTTCCAGGCGCCGTCCGCCTTCGGGCGCAGGACCGTGTCGAAGCGCGCCCCGTCGAGTGCGGTGAGGACGGCGTCGTCGGTGACACCGGCCGCGTGGATCACTCCGGTCAGCGGCGCGTCGGCGGGCACGTGGGTCAACAGCAGTTCGACGTCGGCTCGCCGGGCGACGTCGCAGGCCTCCAGACGTACTCGGGCGCCCAGCTCCGTCAGCTCGGACACCAGAGCGTCCGCCCCGTCCGCGGCGGGGCCGCGTCGTCCGGCGAGCAGCAGCGACCGCACACCGTGCCGGGTGACGAGGTGGCGGGCGACGGCCCGGCCGAGGGCGCCGGTGGCGCCGGTGACGAGCACCGTGCCCGCGGCGAGGTCGGGTATGTCGCCGGGGGCGGCGGGCACGGCGTCGGGGTACAGGACCCGGCCGTCGCGGACCGCACTGTGCGGGCGGCCGGCGGCGATCGCTGCGAGCAGTGCGGCCTCGTCGCCGGCCTCGGTCCCGCCGGGCAGGTCCACCAGCTGGAACCGGCCGGGGTGTTCGGTCTGTCCGGCGCGGACCAGTCCCCACAGGGCGGCAGCGGTCACATCCGGCGGGACCACGCCCGCGGATGCGTCGTCCCGGCCCGCCGTCACGGCGCGGCGGGTGACGAACACGAGCCGGGCGTCGGCGTACCGCTCGTCGGCGAGCCAGCCGCTCATCACCTCGTGAGCGCGGGACAGGCGGCCCCGCAACGCCTCGGGCATGCCGTGGTCGCCGACGTGACACGCCTCCGGGGCGACGACGACCGCCTCGGGCATCGTCATGCCGGTGTCGAGCGCCTTGGCGAGCGACTCGAGGTCGGCGTAGGTCTCCACGTGGACCCCGGCCGCGTCGAGGGAGGCGACCACCCGGTCGTCGCCCCCGCCGAGGACGATCCAGCGGACCGTGCGCGGGGCGGGCGGCTCGGGGGCGGGAAGCGCCTCCTGCCAGTCCAGGCGCAGCAGTTCGGGCCGGCCCGTCCCCGCCGCGGCCGGGGCGGCCGACACCGCCCGCAGGGTGATCGCATCGGCGGTGGCGACGGCCCGGCCGGTGGTGTCGGTGACCAGGACCCGGTAGCCGTGGTCGTGGCCGGCGGGGCTCAGGCGGACACGCAGCGCGGTCGCGCCGGTGGCGTGCAGGGTCAGCCCGGTCCACGCGAACGGCAGCATCGGCGCCGTGTCCTCGTCGTCGCGCGGCAGCCCGGGGCGTCTGACCAGCAGAGCCTGGACGGCCGCGTCGAGCAGGGCGGGGTGCAGGGCGTGCCGGGAGGCGTCCTCCCGGTACGGTTCCGGCAGGGCGACCTCGGCGTACACCTCCTCGCCGCGCTCCCACACGCTGCCCAGGCCGCGGAAGCTCGGACCGTAGGCGAAGCCCGCGGCGGCGAAGGCCGGGTAGGGGTCCTCGCCGGAGACGAGGGAGGCTCCCGGCGGGGGCCAGGCGGCCAGGTCGTCTTCCGGTACGGACGTCGGCTGCGGGGCGAGGACGCCTTGGGCGTGGCGCTGCCATTCCCCGTCGTCCGCAGAGGGCCTCGACCATACGGCGAAGGCACGGCGGCCCTGATCGTCGGCGGCTTCCACGGTGACCTGTAGGTGGGCGGCGCCCTCGGAGGGCACGACGAGCGGGCTGAGCAGGGTGAGTTCGCTCAGGTGGCCGCAGCCGGTGCGGTCGCCCACGTGCACGGCGAGGTCGAGGTAGCCGGTGGCGGGCAGGATGACCTGCCCGAGGACGGCGTGGTCGGCGAGCCAGGGGTGGCTGCGCAGTGACAGCCGTCCGGTGAACAGCGGGGCGTCCGAGCCCGCGCGGGCTATCTCGGCCGCGAGGAACGGGTGGTCCGCGGGGTGAAGTCCGGCGGCGTCGGGGTCGCCGGCCGGGGCCACGGTCGGCAGCCAGAACCGCTGCCGCTGGAAAGCGTAGGTGGGCAACGGCACGGGGCGGGCGCCGGGGAGGAGCGCTGTCCAGTCGGGTTCGGCGCCGTGCGCGAACAGTGTGCCGACGGCGCGGAGCAGACAGCCGGTCTCTGGCTCGTCCCGCAGGACCGCTGCCGCGAACACCGTTTTGGCCGCGTCGGGCTCCGCCTCGGCGAGTGACGTCTCGGCGAGCGTGGTGAGCGAACTGTCCGGCCCGACCTCCAGGAAGCGGCGGACGCCGAGGCCGTGCAGCCGGGTGACGCAGTCGTGGAAGCGGACCGGCTCGCGAAGGTGCCGCACCCAGTGCTCGGGGTCGGTGAGCAGACCGGCGGTGGCCGGTTCACCGGTGCGTGCGGAGACGACGGACAGGACCGGCTCGTCGTAGGAGATGCCGGCGGCGACCGCGCGGAAGTCGTCGAGCGCCGGATCCATGAGCGGGGAGTGGAAGGCGTGGCTGACCCGGAGCCGCGTCGTGCGCCGGCCGGCCGCCGAGAACTGCTCGCATATCCGGGCGACGGCCTCCTCCGTGCCGGAGACGACGGTCGCGGAGGGCCCGTTGAGGGCGGCGATGCCGACTTCGCGTTCCCGTCCGGCCAGCAGCGGCAGGACCTCCTGTTCGGTGGCCCGGATCGAGGCCATCGCGCCGCCTGAGGGGAGCGCCTGCATGAGCCGGCCGCGGGCGGCGACCAGGGCGCAGGCGTCGTCGAGGGAGAACACTCCGGCGACATGGGCCGCGGCGATCTCGCCGACGGAGTGGCCGGCGACATGATCGGGGCGGACGCCCCACGACTCCAGCAGGCGGTACAGGGCCACTTCGAAGGCGAACAGGGCGGGCTGTGCGTGCTCGGTGCGGTTCAGGAGTCCGGCGTCGTCTCCCAGGACCACCGCCCGCAGTCCCGGAACGCGTTCGCACACGGCGTCGAAGGCCTGCGCGAACACCGGATGGGCGGCGTGCAGTTCGCGGCCCATGCCGGGCCGCTGCGCCCCCTGGCCGGTGAACAGGAAGGCCGTGCGGCCGCCCGCTCGTGCGGTGCCGGTGACCGTGCCGGGCAGCGGCGTTCCCTCGGCCAGGGCCCGCAACCGGGCGGCGAGGCCGTCGTGGTCGTCTCCGATGACGACGGCTCGGTGGGTGAACGGCGTCCGGGTGGTCGCCAGCGCCAACGCGGTGTCGGCGATGCCGACTTCGGGGTGTGCGCTGACGTGGTCGAGCAGACGGGCGGCCTGGTCGCGCAGGGCGTCACGGCTACGACCGGTGACGATCCAGGGCACCGGCACCGACGCCTGGCCCTGCGATGGGACGGCGAGAGGTTCGCCGGTGTGCGATTCGTCGGCGTCGGACGTGTCGTGCGGTCCGTCGGCTGCGCCTTCGTCGTGCAGCTCGTCGGCGACGCCTTCCAGGATGACGTGCGCATTGGTGCCGCTGATACCGAACGACGACACACCCGCACGCCGCGGACGCCCGGCCTCCACCTCCCAGACCCGCGCCCGCGTCACCAACTCCACCGCACCCGCCGCCCAGTCCACATGCGACGACGGCTCATCCACATGCAACGTCGCCGGCACCACACCCGACCGCATCGCCAACACCATCTTCATCACACCCGCCACACCGGCACCCGCCTGCGTATGACCCACATTCGACTTCACCGACCCCAACCACAACGGCCGATCCACCGAACGCCCCTGACCATAGGTCGCCAGCAACGCCTGCGCCTCGATCGGATCACCCAACCGCGTCCCCGTACCATGCGCCTCCACCACATCCACATCCACCGCCGACACACCCGCATCCGCCAACGCAGCCCGGATCACCCGCTGCTGCGACGGACCGTTCGGCGCACTCAACCCGTTCGACGCACCGTCCTGATTCACCGCCGAACCCCGCACCACCGCCAGCACCGGATGCCCCAGCCGACGCGCATCCGACAACCGCTCCACCAACAACAGACCACCACCCTCAGAAAACCCCGTCCCGTCCGCCGCCTCCGCGAACGCCTTGCACCGACCGTCCACCGCCAACCCCTGCTGACGACTGAAGTCCACGAACAGACCGGGCGTCGACATCACGGTGACGCCGCCGGCCAGCGCCAGGTCGCACTCCCCCGCGCGCAGCGCCTGTGCCGCCAGATGCAGGGCCACCAGCGACGACGAGCAGGCGGTGTCGACGGTGACCGCCGGGCCTTCCAGCCCGAAGGTGTAGGAGACGCGGCCCGACAGGACGCTCGCGGAGTTGCCCGTGCCCAGGTGGGCGCCGACGTCGTCGCCGGGCGCTATCGGACGGGAGGTGTAGTCCTGGTAGTTCGTGCCGGCGAACACACCGGTCCGGCTGCCGCGCAGCGACCGCGGATCAATCCCCGCCCGCTCGAACGTCTCCCAGGCGGTCTCGAGCAGCAGCCTCTGTTGTGGGTCCATGGCCAGAGCCTCGCGGGGCGAGATGGCGAAGACGCCGGGATCGAAGTCGGCGAAGCCGTCCAGGAATCCACCGGTGAGTGTGGCGGTACGGCCCGCCGTGCCGGGTTCGGGATGGTAGAGCCCGGCCACGTCCCAGTCCCGGTCCTCCGGGAAGGGGCCCATCACGTCGGTCCCGTCGGCCAGCAGTTGCCAGAACCGCTCCGGCGTGTCCGCCCCGCCGGGGAAGCGGCAGGCCATGCCGACGATCACGACCGGGTCCTCGGCCGTGTCCCGGCGGGTGACGGCGACCGCGGAGGCGGAGGCGCCCGCCGGGGTGAGCTGCTCGCCGAGGTACTCGGCCAGGGCCGCGGGCGTGGGGTAGTCGTACACGAGGGTGGCGGGCAGCCGCATGCCGGTCGCCTCGCCCAGGGTGTTGCGCAGCTCGACGGCGGTGAGGGAGTCGAAGCCGAGTTCCCGGAATGCCCGGGCCGGCTCGACGTCGTCGAGGCTCGGATGGTTGAGGACGTAGGCGATGTGTCCGCGCACCAGCGCGAGCAGGGCATGCCGGCGGTCGGCCTCCCCGAGGGCGGCGATCGTGGCCATCACGTCGTTGTCGTCGCCGCCGGAGACGGCCGGGGCGGCGTCGCGCTGCGCGCGCAGCTGTCCCAGATCCGGAAGTTCGGCGTAGAGACGGCGCGGGCGGCCCTTGCCGAGCTCCGCCCCGAACACCTCCCAGTCGATGTCGGTGACCACGAGCGCGGTGTCGTCCTGGTCCAGGGCGTCTTGCAGGGCCGTGACGGCGACGGCGGGGTCCATGAGGCGGACGCCGTGGCGCTGGAGTCGTTCGCCGACCGTGCCGGAGGCCATGCCTCCCTCGGCCCAGCCGCTCCATGCGATCGCCGTGGCCGGCAGACCGCGCGAGCGGCGGTCCTCGGCGAGGGCGTCCAGGTAGGCGTTGCCGGGGGCGTAGTTGCCGTGTCCGGGGCTGCCGAAGACACCCGAAGAGGAGGAGAACAGCACGAAGGCGGAGAGGTCCAGGCCGGCGGTCGCGGCGTCGAGGTTCCGTGCGCCTCCCGCCTTCACCCGCAGGACCTCGGCGAGGCGCTCGGGAGTGAGCGAGCCGATGACCCCGTCGTCGAGAACGGCGGCGGTGTGGAAGACGGCTGTGAGGGGGCGCTCCCCGGGGACGGAGGCCAGCAGGCCGGCGAGGTCCGCGGGGTCGGCGACGTCGCAGGCGACGAGGTCCGCGCGGGCGCCGAGAGCGGTCAGTTCGGCGAGGAGCCCGGCGGCGCATTCCGCCTCGGGGCCGGAGCGGCTGACCAGGAGGAGGTGCTCCGCTCCTTCGCGGGCGAGCCAGCGGGCCACGTGACGGCCGAGGGCGCCGGTGCCTCCGGTCACGAGGACGGTGCCCTCCGGTCGCCACCGGCGCCGGCCGGCGAGCCCGCCGACGGCTGCGCGCTCCAGCCGGCGGCCCAGGGTGCCGGTGGCGCGTACGGCGACCTGGTCCTCGTGGTCGGTTCCGGCGAGGACGGCGACGACCCGGTCGGCGGTGCGTGCGTCGAGCTGATCGGGCAGGTCGATCAGGCCGCCCCAGCAGTCGGCCTGTTCCAGGGCGACGACCCGTCCGAAGCCCCAGACGAGGGCCTGGGCCGGTGAGGCGGGGGCCTCGCCGGCACGGGTGGCCACGGCGCCGCGGGTGAGGAACCACACCGGCAGCCGGACGTTGAGGTCGTCCATGGCCTGCACCAGGGCGACGGTGGAGGCGAAACCACCGTGCAGCAGCGGGTGCCGAGGATGCGCGCTGCCGTCGAGGGCGAGCAGGGACAGGACACCGCGGGCGTCGGCCGTCGCCTCGGCCATCACGGCGGCGAGCGCCGGGCGGTCGGCGTGCTCGTCGACCACGACGAGCACGCAGTCGGCGCCGGCGCGGGCCAGGGCGGCCTGCACACGGGTGGCCTCGGGACCGTCGTGGTGGCCGCGGGGCACGACGAGGATCCAGCGGCCGGTGAGGGTCGGCGTCGGCGTGTCCTGCAGCGGGCGCCAGGTGATGCGGTAACGCCAGCGGTCGGCGGTGGCACGGTCGTTGCCGCGCCGCCGGTAGTCGGCCAGGGCGGGGAGCAGCGCGGCCGTGGCCTGTTCGTCGAGGCTGAGAGCTTCGGCGAGGGCGGTGAGGTCGCCGGACTCGACGGCCTGCCAGAGGGGGGCGTCCTGGGCGCCGGCGGTCACGGTGGGCGCGGCGGCGGTGAACCCTGGCCAGTACCGGCGGCGTTGGAAGGCGTACACGGGCAGGTCGACGCGGTGCGCGGGCTCGTCGTGGACGGCGTCGAAGTCGACGGATCCGCCGCGGACGGCGAGTCCGGCCACGGAGGCGAGGAAGCGTTCCCTCCCGCCCTCGTCGCGGCGCAGGGTGCCGAGGACGGCGCCGCCGGTGATGCCGAGTTCGTCGAGGATGTCGCCGACCGCCGTGGTGACCACGGGGTGCGGGCTCATCTCGACGAAGACGCGCTGTCCGGCTTCGGCGAGAGCGCGCACGGTGCTCTCGAAGCGGACGGTGCGGCGGATGTTGTCGTACCAGTAGGCGGCGTCGAGCGTGGTGGTGTCCTCGACCCGGTTCCCGGTGACCGTGGAATGGAATGGGATCTCGGCGGGGCGCGGGCGCACCGGTGCGAATCCGGCGAGCAGGGCGTCGCGGACCTCCTCCACCTGGGCGCAGTGCGAGGCGTAGTCCACCGGCACGCGGCGGGCGCGGATTCCGTCTTCGGTGAGGCGGGCCAGCAGTTCGGCCAGCGGTTCGGCGTCCCCGGACACGGTGACGGACCGCGGGCCGGTGACGGAGCCGACGGAGACGCGGCCGTCGTAGGGGGCGATGAGACGTTCGACCTCGGCGAGCGCCAGCGGTACGGCGACCATGCCGCCGCGGCCGGTGATGGCGGTGAGTTCCCGGGAGCGGGTGACGACGACCAGGGCCGCGTCCCGGAGGGTGAGGACGCCCGCGATGTGTGCGGCGGCGATCTCGCCCTGGCTCTGTCCGGCGACCGCGGCGGGGCGGACCCCGCACGCCATCCACAGCCGGGCGAGGGCGACGCAGACGACGAACAGGGTGGGCTGGACGACGTCGAGGCGCTCCAGGGGCGGGGCGTCGGCGGCGCCCCGCAGCACGTCCAGGACGCGGAAGTCGACGAACTCCTCCACGGCGGCGGCGGCTTCGTCGAAGAAGGCACGGAACCGGGCGTCGGCGTCGTGGAGTTCGGCGGCCATGCCCTCCCACTGCGGCCCCTGGCCGGGGAAGAGGAAGACCGGGTCGCCCTCGGCGTCGGCGACGCCGCGCACCACGGCGGGGTCGGGGGCGCCGTCGGCCAGGGCGCTCAGGCCGCGCAGGAGGACGTCGGTGCCGGGGGCGACGACGACGGCACGGTGTTCGAGTGCGGACCGGGTGGTCGCGAGGGACCAGGCGAGGTCGGCGAGGCGCGGGGCGCCGTCCGGGTCGGCGCGCAGGCTTGCGGCGAGCCGGCGGGCCTGGTCGCGCAGGGCGGACGCGGTGCGGCCGGACACGGTGAAGGCGCGCGGGCGGGGCGTGTCGCCCGAGGGTCCGGTGGTCTCGTCCGGCTCGGTCGGCGGGGCCTGTTCCAGGATGACGTGGGCGTTGGTGCCGCTGACGCCGAACGAGGACACGCCCGCGCGGCGCGGGCGGTCGCCGACGGCGGGCCAGCCGCGGGCTTCGGTGAGCAGTTCGACGTTTCCGGCGGTCCAGTCCACGTGCCGGCTCGGCCGGTCGACGTGGAGGGTCGCGGGCAGCCGGCCCGCGCGCAGCGCGAGGACCGTCTTGATGACGCCGGCGACACCTGCCGCGGCCTGCGTGTGGCCGATGTTCGACTTCACCGAGCCGAGCAGCAGCGGCCGGTCCGCGGGCCGGTCCTGTCCGTAGGTGGCGAGCAGGGCCTGCGCCTCGATGGGGTCGCCGAGGGTGGTGCCGGTGCCGTGCGCCTCGACGGCGTCCACGTCGGCGGGTGCGAGCCTGGCGTTGGTGAGCGCCTGCCAGATGACGCGTTCCTGGGAGGGGCCGTTGGGAGCGGTCAGACCGTTCGACGCGCCGTCCTGGTTGACGGCGGAGCCGCGCAGGACGGCGAGGACGGGATGTCCGAGGCGACGGGCGTCCGAGAGCCGTTCGACGACGAGGACTCCCGCGCCCTCGCCCCAGGCGGTGCCGTCGGCGGTGTCGGCGAAGGCGCGGCAGCGGCCGTCCGGCGACAGGCCGCGCTGGCGGCTGAACTCGAGGAAGATCGTGGGCGTCGACATGACGGTGACGCCGCCGGCCAGCGCCAGGTCGCACTCCCCCGCGCGCAACGCCTGCGCCGCCAGGTGAAGGGTGACGAGGGAGGAGGAGCAGGCGGTGTCGACGGAGACCGCGGGGCCTTCGAGGCCGAGGGTGTAGGAGATCCGGCCTGACAGCACGCTGGGCGCGTTGCCCACTCCGTCGTCGCCGGCGTTGTCGGACAGACTGAGCAGGGTGGTGTAGTCCTGCAGGTTGGTGCCGGAGAACACGCCGGTGCGGCTGCCGCGCAGGGCGAGCGGGTCGATCCCGGCGCGTTCCAGCGCCTCCCAGCAGATCTCCAGCAGGATCCGCTGCTGCGGGTCGGTGCCGACGGCCTCACGCGGCGAGATGCCGAAGAACCCGGCGTCGAAGTCGCCGACACGGTCGATGAATCCGCCGGTGCGGGTGTAGCTGCGGCCGGGCGTGCCGGGTGTCGGGTCGTACAGGGCGTCGACGTCCCAGCCCCGGTCGTGGGGCCACTCGGACATGGCGTCGCCGCCCTTGTCGAGCAGCCGCCACAGATCGTCGGGGTCGCCGACCCCGCCCGGGAAACGGCAGCCCATCGCGACGATCGCGACGGGGTCGTTGCGGTGTGCCTCGGCCGCGGCCAGGCGCTGTCGCGTCTGGTGGAGGTCGGCCGTGACCTTCTTCAGGTAGCCGAGGAGTTTTTCCTCATCGCTCATGTGTTGTCACCCGTTCTCAGGTCCCTTGGCCGCGCCGTCAGGAGATGCCGAGGTCGTTCTCGATGAAGTCGAAGATCTCGTCCGCTCCGGCGGACTGGATCCGGTCGCTGACGTCGTCACCGCCGGTGGCGGGGACGGCGGCGGCAGGGCCGCCGGTGAGGCCGGTGAAACCTGTGAGGAGCGACTGCAGCCGGGCGCCGATGCGGTCGCGCCGGGCGTCGTCCTTGGCCAGTGCGGCCAGGGCGGCCTCCAGGGAGTCGAGGCCGGCGAGGACGGTTTCGGAGCCTTCGGCGTCGTCCGAGAGCCGGCCGCGCAGGTACCCGGCGAGCGCGGTGGCGCTCGGCTGGTCGAACAGCAGGGTGGCGGGCAGGGCGAGGCCGGTGGCGGCGCCGATCCGGTTGCGCAGCTCGACCGCCATCAACGAGTCGAAGCCGAGGGCGTTGAACGCCGTGGCGGCGCCGACCCGGTCGGTGTCGGTGTGGCCGAGGACTGCGGCGGCCTCGGTCCGCACCAAACCGGTCAGGGTGCGTTCGCGTTCGGCCGGGGACTGTCCGGTGAGCCGTTCACGCAGGGCCTGCGGGGCGCCCGTGGAACTCTGCGGGCGGCGGGCGTGCAGGTCACCGACCTCGGGGAGTCCGGAGAGCAAGGGGCTCGGCCGGGAGGTGGTGAAGCCGGGCGCGAAGCGTGCCCAGTCGATGTCGGCGACGGCGAGGACGGCGTCGGTGCGTGCGACGGCGCGGCCGAGGGCGTCGACCGCCCGCTCGGGGTCGAGCGGTTCGATGCCGCCGCGCCGCATGCGGTTCTCGCCGTCGGCGTCTGCGGTGGCCATGCCGCCGCCCGCCCACGGCCCCCAGGCCACAGAGGTGGCGGGCAGCCCGGCGGCTCTGCGCTGTTCGGCCAGGGCGTCCAGGAAGGCGTTGGCCGCCGCGTAGTTGGCCTGGCCGATGGTGCCGAGGGTGCCGGAGATCGACGAGTACAGGACGAACGCGGTGAGTTCGCGCCCGCGCGTCAGTTCGTCGAGATGGCGCGCGGCAGCCAGCTTGGGCCGCAGGACGCGGTCAAGGGCTGCGGCGTCCAGGCCGTCGAGAAGCCGGTCGTCGAGCACGCCCGCGGTGTGCACGACGGCGTCGACGGGGTGCTCGGCGAGCAGTGCGGCGAGCGCGGCGCGGTCGGCGGTGTCGCAGGCGGCAAGGACCAGTTCGGTGCCGGAGTCGGCGAGCGCGTCCTTGAGACGGGAGGCGCCGTCGGAACCCGGACCGGACCGGCTGACGGCCACGATGCGGTCGGCGCCCTGCGCGGCGAGCCAGACGGCCGTGCGCAGACCGAGCGCTCCGGTGGCCCCGGTGAGCAGTACGGTGCCGGACCAGTCGGGCGCCGCCGCCACAGGTGCTCCGGCCGGGACGCGCTCGAGGCGGCGCACGAACGTGCCGGCGGGCCGTACGGCGATCTGGTCCTCGTCCGCCCGGTCGGCGAGCGCTGCGGCCAGGCGTCGGGCCACGTCGCTCGCGACGGCGGTGTCGGTGCCTGCGGGCAGGTCCACCAGACCACCCCAGAGCTGCGGGTGTTCGAGGGCGGCGGTGCGGCCCAGGCCCCACACGGCGGCCTGTTCGGGGACGACGGGCGCCTCCGAACCGAGGACGCCGGCGGCGCCCGCGGTGAGCGCCCACAGGCGCACCGCGTCGGTGCCCGCGGCCCCGTCGGCGAGGGCCTGGACGAGGGCGGCGGTCGCGGCGAGGCCGGCCGGGACGGCGTCGAGTCCGGGCAGCGCGGCGGTGTCGGCGGCGAGCAGCGACAGCACGCCAGTCCAGGGCCCGTCGCCGTCCTGGCGCAGGGCGCCCAGGGCGGTGGCCACGGCCGTGCGGTCGGCGGTGGCGCAGTCGACGGGCAGGACGCGGACGTGGGCGCCGTGCGCGGTGAGCGCGTCCGCGACGGAGGCCGCCCAGGCTCCGCCGTCGAGCCGGTCGGGTACGGCGAGGACCCAGGTGCCACCTGGTGTGGCCGCGTTCTCCGTGGTGGGCCGCCACACGACACGGTGCTCCCAGCCCTGGATCTCCGCCTGCCTGCGGTCCTCGCCGCGCCAGGCGGCGAGGGCGGGCAGGACGGCGCTGAGCGGGGCGTCGGTGTCGACCGCGAGGCGCTCGGCGAGGGCCGGGACGTCCGTCGCCTCGACGAGTTTCCAGAACGCGGCCTCCTGGTCGGCCGCGGCGGGGGCCGGCGCGGACGCCTCCAGCCAGAAGCGCTCGCGCTGGAAGGCGTACGTCGGCAGGGGCACGGGCCGGGCCGCGGCGTCGGCCGACGGCGCCGGCACGTCGCCGAGCCCGTGTACGTGCAGCGTGGCGGCGGCGAGCAGCGCGGAGCGGCCCTCGGGCGTGTCGCGGCGCACCAGGGTTACGGCGGTCATCTCCGCGGAGGCGCTGAGACCGTCCTGGACCAGGGTGGTGAGGGTGGCGTCGGGGCCGAGTTCGAGTGTGAGGGTGACGCCGTTCGCCTCCAGGGTGCGGACGGTGTCGCCGAAGCGGACGGCGCGGCGGACGTGGCGCACCCAGTAGTCGGGGGTGGTCAGGTCGTCGCCGGCCGCGAGGTCGCCGGTCACGTTGGACACGACGGGGACGGTGGGGTGGTGGAAGCGGACGCGGGCGGCGACGGCGCGGAACTCGTCGAGCATGGCGTCCATCAGCGGCGAGTGGAAGGCGTGGCTGACCCGCAGGCGCCGGGTCTTGCGGCCGCGGGCCGTGAACTCGGCGGTGATCGCCTCCACGTCCTCGGCGTGGCCGGAGACGACCACGGAGACCGGTCCGTTGACGGCCGCGACGGCGACGCGGTCGGCCCGGTCCTCCAGCAACGGCCGGACCTCGTCCTCGGTCGCCTCCAGGGCGGCCATGGCGCCGCCCTCGGGCAGGCTCTGCATGAGCCGGCCCCGGGCCGCGACCAGGGCGCAGGCGTCGGCCAGGTCGAGGACTCCGCTGACGTGGGCCGCGGTCAGTTCGCCGATGGAGTGCCCGGCGAGCACGTCGGGCAGCACGCCCCAGGAGCGGACGAGGGCGTGGGCCGCGGTGCCGTACGCGAAGAGGGCGGCCTGCGTGTAGGCGGTGCGGTCCAGCAGGGCGGCCTCGGCGCTGCCCGGGGCGGCGAAGACGACGTCGCGCAGCGGCGGTCCGTCGAGGTGAAGGTCGAGTCCGGCGCACACCTCGTCGAAAGCGCGCGCGTAGACGGGGTGTGCGTCGTACAGGTCGCGGCCCATGCCGGGACGCTGGGCGCCCTGTCCGCTGAACAGGAGGGCGAGCCGTGCGCCGCCGGCGGTGCCGGTGGCGGTACCGGCGTCCGGCTCGCCGGCGGCGACGGCGGCGAGCCCGGCCAGGAGTTCCGCGCGGTCCGCGGCGACGACAGCGGCGCGATGGGCGTGCGGATGGCGGGCGACGGCGAGGGTGCGGGCGAGGTCGCGGGGGTCGTCCTCGTGGCGCAGCAGGTGGGTGTGCAGCCGGGCGGCCTGGGCACGCAGCGCGTCCGGGGTGTGCCCGGAGAGGGGGTGCACCCGGGGCACGGTGGCGGGCGCCTCCCGTTCGGCGGCGGGCTGGGCTGCGGGCGGCTCCTCCAGGACGACGTGGGCGTTGCTGCCGCTGATGCCGAAGGAGGACACGCCCGCGCGGCGCGGGCGGTCGGGGCGGGCCGGCCAGGGACGGGCCTCGGTGAGCAGTTCGATGGCGCCGCTGGACCAGTCGATGTGCGGGGAGGGCTCGTCGACGTGCAGGGTGCGCGGCAGCTCCCCGTGGCGCATGGCCATGACCATCTTGATGACGCCCGCGGCGCCCGCGGCGGCCTGGGTGTGACCGAAGTTGGACTTCGCCGATCCCAGCAGCAGCGGTTCCGCGTCCCGTTCGCGGCCGTAGGTGGCGAACAGCGCCTGGGCCTCGATGGGGTCGCCGAGGGTGGTTCCGGTGCCGTGCGCCTCGACGGCGTCGACGTCGGAGGGGGCGAGCCCGGCCGAGGCCAGCGCCTGCCGGATGACGCGCTCCTGGGAGGGGCCGTTGGGGGCGGTCAGGCCGTTGGAGGCGCCGTCCTGGTTGGTGGCGGAACCGCGGATCACGGCGAGGACGGGGTGGCCTTCGCGGCGGGCGTCGGAGAGGCGTTCCAGCAGGAGCATGCCGACGCCCTCGGAGAAGCTGGTGCCGTCGGCGCCGGCGGCGAAGGCCTTGCAACGGCCGTCGGCCGCCAGCCCGTTCTGGGCCGTGAACTCGGTGTAGGTGCCGGGGGTGGCCATGACCGTGACTCCGCCCGCCAGGGCCATCGAGCACTCGCCCTGGCGCAGGGCGTGGGCGGCGAGGTGCAGGGCGACCAGTGCGGACGAGCAGGCGGTGTCGACCGTCATGGTCGGCCCCTCCAGGCCGAAGGTGTAGGCGACCCGGCCGGAGATGACGCTGCCGGACACGCCGAGTCCGATGTAGCCCTCCATGCCTTCGGGGATGTCGGCCAGGCCGGAGGCGTAGCCGGAGCCCATCGCGCCGACGTAGACGCCGGTGCCGCTGCCGCGCAGCGAGAGCGGATCGATCCCGGCGCGTTCGAAGACCTCCCAGGAGGTCTCCAGCAGCAGCCGCTGCTGGGGGTCCATGGCGAGCGCCTCGCGAGGTGAGATGCCGAAGAGGGAGGCGTCGAAGTGCGTGGCGCCGTAGAGGAATCCGGCCTCCAGGCCGGGCAGGCGGTCCAGGTCCCAGCCACGGTCGGTGGGGAACGCGCCGATGGCGTCGCCGCCCTCGGAGACGAAACGCCACAGGTCCTCGGGGGAGGTGACGCCACCGGGGTACTGGCAGGCCATGGCGACGACGACGACCGGGTCGTCCTCCTCGGCCGCCGCCCTGGTGGTGGCGAACTCCTCTGTGACGCCCGCGAGTTCGCGTACGAGGTGACGGGCGAGCGTGGTGGGGCGGGGGTGGTCGAAGACGAGTGTGGCCGGCAGCCGTAGTCCGGTCTCGGCGTTGAGGCGGTTGCGCAGGTCGACGGAGCTGAGGGAGTCGAAGCCGAGGTCCTTGAAGGACTGTTCGCCGTCGACGGCGCCGGCCGAGCCGTGGCCGAGGGCCACGGCGGCGTGGCGGCGGACCAGCTCGAGCAGGTGGCGCTCCTGTTCGGGTGCGGACAGGCCCGACAGGAGGCGGCTCAGAGCGGAGGTGTCCGCGTCCGCGGCGCGGGCGGTCCGCCGGGCCGGGGCCGCCGGGACGAGGCCGTGCAGGAGGGCGGGCAGCCGTCCGGACGAGGCGGCGGAGCGCAGCGCGGCGGGGTCGGTGCGCAGCGGCGCGAGCAGCGGCTCACCGGCGGCGAGAGCCTCGTCGAGCAGGCTGAGGGCCCGGTCCGGGTCCAGGGCGGGCAGCCCGGAGGCCGCGATGCGGCGCCGGCCGTCCTCGCCGAGCCCGCCGGTCATGCCGCTGTCGTGGTCCCACAGTGTCCAGGCCAGCGAGGTGGCGGGCAGACCGGTGGCGCGGCGGTGGTGGGCCAGGGCGTCCAGGACGGTGTTGGCGGCGGCGTAGTTGGCCTGTCCGGCGCCGCCCAGCAGGCCGGAGGCCGAGGAGAACAGGACGAAAGCGGTGAGGTCGGCGTCCCGGGTCGCGTCGTGCAGGGTGAGCGCGGCGTCCGCCTTCGCCCGCAGCACGGCGGCGAGCCGGTCGGGGGTGAGCGAGCCGAACACGCCGTCGTCGAGGACGCCGGCGGTGTGCACCACGGCGCGCAGCGGTCGCTGTGCGGGCAGCGTGCCGAGGAGGTCGGCCACGGCTCCCGGGTCGGCGGCGTCGCACGCCTCGACGCGTACGTCGGCGCCGTGGGCGGTGAGTTCGTCGGTCAGCTCGCGGGCGCCGGGGGCTTCGGGGCCCTTTCGGGAGGTCAGCACGAGGGAGCGCACGCCGTGAGCTGCGACCAGGTGGCGGGCGACCAGCGCGCCGAGCGCGCCGGTGCCGCCGGTGATGAGGACCGTGCCCTCGGCGTCCCAGACGGGCGCCCGGTCGGCTGCGGGGATGCGGGTCAGCGCGGGGGTGCGCAGCGTGCCGTCGCGCAGGGCGAACTGGGTCGTCCCTGCGCTGACGGCGGCCGCGAGGGCCGCTCGGGAGGCTGCGGTGTCGTCGACGTCGGCGAGGACGACGCGTCCCGGGTTCTCTGTCTGGGCCGAGCGGACCAGCCCCCAGACGGCGGCTGCGGACAGGTCGGTGACGTCCTCGCCGTCGACCGCGCCGACGGCGCCGCGCGTGACGATGACGAGGGGGGCGCTGTCGGTGCGCGGATCGGCCAGCAGCGTCTGCAGGCCGGTCAGGACGCGGCCGGCGATGTCGGCCGGGGTCTCGTCGGGAGCGGAGACGCACGGCAGGATCACGGCCGAGGGGGCGTCGTCGGCGCCGAGCACCGGCCATGTGGGGACCAGGCCCGCCGGGTCGTCGCCGGCGAGCCGCAGGCCGTCGGCGAACGCGTCGTCGGGCAGAGCGGCGTGGGGCGGAGCGGTGTCGCTCCAGCGCACCGCGTACAGGGCGCCGTCGGCGGGCCGGGAGGCGTGCGGGGCGGCCTGGGAGACCGGGCGGCTGACGAGGGAGCCGACGGTGGCGACGGGGCGTCCCGTGCCGTCGGCGAGGTGCAGGCTCACGGCGCCGGAAGGACCGCGCTCCAGGCGGACCCGCAGCCCGGTGGCGCCGACGGCGTGCAGCGTGACGCCGCTGAACGCGAACGGCAGGCCCACGCCTTGCCGTCCGCCACCACCGTCGCCCCCGCCGCCGCCGTCGTCGCCGTCGTCGCCGTCGTCGCCGGCACCGGCGTCGGCGCCGGCGAGCTGGGCGTGCAGGGCTGCGTCCAGAAGCGCCGGGTGCAGGCCGAAGCGTGCGGCGTCGCGGTGCTGGTCCTCCGGGAGGGCCACCTCGGCGTACCAGACGTCGCCGGACCGCCACGCGGCCCGCAGGCCCTGGAAGGCGGGGCCGTACTGGTAGCCCTGGACGGCGAGAGCGTCGTAGAAGCCGTCCAGGGGGACGCTGCGGGCGTCGGCGGGAGGCCAGGCGACGGGCTCGGCCCCGGACGCGGCGGGCGCCGGTGCGAGAACGGCGGTGGCATGCCGGGTCCAGGGGCCGTCGTCGTCGGCGTCGGCCCGGGAGTGCACGGCGACCGGTCTGCGGCCGTCCGCGCCGGGGGCGCCGACGGCGATCTGCAGCTGGACGCCGGAGGCGTCCGGGAGCGCCAGCGGGGCTTCGAGCGTGAGGTCGTCCAGGAGACCGCAGCCGACCTCGTCGCCGGCGCGCAGCACGAGTTCGACGAACGCGGCGCCCGGAAGCAGGACCGTGCCGGACACGGTGTGGTCGGCGAGCCAGGGCTGGGCGCGGGTGGACAGCCGCCCGGTGAGCAGGACCCGGTCGTCGTCGGCGACGCGGACGACGGCTCCGAGCAGCGGGTGGCCGGCGCCGACGAGCCCGGCGCCGGTGACGTCGCCGGCGTCGAGGGAGGGGCGCAGCCAGTAGCGGTCCCCCGTGAACGCGTAGGTGGGCAGGTCGACCCGCGGGTCGGCCGGGTCGCTGCCGAGCAGGACCTCGAGTTCGACGGATGCGCCGTGGACGTGGAGGGCGGCGACGGCCGCGAGCAGCGTGCGGGACTCGGGTCGGTCCTTGCGCAGCACGGGCACGCAGAGGCGGTCGGCGCCGTCGTCGGGCAGCGCGGTCCGGGCGAGCGCGCTGAGGGTGGCGTCGGGGCCGATCTCCAGGTAGCGGGTGACACCGTGGGTGGCGAGCCAGTCGACGCCGTCGGTGAAGCGGACGGTGTGGCGCAGGTGGCGCACCCAGTAGTCGGCCGACGCCAGTTCCTCGGCCGTGGCCGGACGTCCGGTGAGGTCGGAGACGACGGTCAGGCGCGGGGCGTGCGCGGTGACGCTTTCGGCGACGGCCCGGAAGTCGTCCAGGACGGCGTCCATGCGTGCCGAGTGGAAGGCGTGCGAGACCCGCAGCCTGCGGGTGGTGCGGCCGCGGGCCGCGAGTGCGGACGCGACGGCTTCGACGGCGGTCTCGTCGCCGGAGATCACGATGGCGCGCGGGCCGTTGACGGCGGCGACCGACACGGCGTCGCCGTGTGCGGCGAGCAGCGCGGTGACCTCGTCCTCGGCGGCCTCGACGGAGACCATGGCGCCCCCTCGCGGCAGCGCCTGCATCAGCCGCCCGCGGGCGGCGACGAGGCGGCAGGCGTCGGGCAGCGACCACACACCGGCGACGTGGGCGGCGGACAGTTCGCCCAGCGAGTGCCCGAGCACGTACTTGGGCGTGACGCCCCACGATTCCAGCAGGCGGTAGAGGGAGACCTCGACGGCGAACAGGGCGGGCTGGGCGAGGCCGGTCTCCTGCAGCGCCTCGTCGTCCGGGGCGCTGTCGAGGACGGCTTCGCGCAGGCTCAGGCCCAGTTCGGGGTCGAGATGGGCGCAGACCTCGTCGAAGGCGCGGGCGAAGGCCGGGAACGCGCCGTACAGTTCGCGGCCCATGCCGGGCCGCTGGGCGCCCTGTCCGGAGAAGAGGAACGCGGTCGCGCCGCGCAGGGTGCGGCCCGTCACGACGTCCGGATGCGCCTCCCCCGCGGCGAGGGCGCGCAGGGCGTCGCGGGCGCCGGCCGTGTCCTCGGCGAGGACGACGGCCCGGTGTTCGAAGGCCTGCCGGGTACCGGCGAGTGCGCGGGCGGTGACGTGCGGGTCGTCGGCGGAGTGGGCGTCGGCGTGCTCGAGGAGGCGGGCGGCCTGGGCGCGCAGCGCTTCGGCGCCGCGCGCGGACAGCAGCCAGGGCGCCAGCGGCAGCCGCACGGCGGTCGCGGGGGCCGGACCCGCGTCCTCGCTCCCCTCGCTCCCCTCGGCCTGCTCGGTCCCGCCGGGTGCGGCCTCCAGGACGACGTGGGCGTTGGTGCCGCTGATGCCGAAGGACGAGACGGCGGCGCGGCGGGGACGTCCCTCGGTGAGCGGCCAGTCGGCGGCCTCGGTGAGCAGCCGGACGTGACCGGCGTCCCAGTCGACGTGCGTGGAGGGCCGGTCCACGTGCAGCGTGCGCGGCAGCCGTCCGTGCCGGAGGGCCATCACCGTCTTGATGACGCCTGCGACGCCGGCCGCCGCCTGGGTGTGGCCGAGGTTCGACTTCAACGAACCCAGGTGCAGCGGATGTGCGGCGTCCTTGGCACGGCCGTAGGTGGTGAGCAGGGCCTGGGCCTCGATGGGGTCGCCGAGGGTGGTGCCCGTGCCGTGCGCCTCGACGGCGTCGACGTCCGCGGCGGCGATCCCGGCGTTGGCGAGGGCCTGCTCGATGACGCGTTGCTGGGCGGGCCCGTTGGGCGCGGTCAGTCCGTTGGAGGCGCCGTCGGAGTTCACGGCGGAGCCGCGGACCACGGCCAGCACCGGGTGTCCGTTGCGGCGGGCGTCGGAGAGGCGTTCCACCAGCAGCAGTCCCACGCCCTCGGACCAGCCGGTGCCGTCCGCGGCGTCGGCGAAGGCCTTGCAGCGTCCGTCGGGGGCGAGGCCGCGCTGCCTGCTGAACTCGAACAGCAGGCCCGGGGTGGCCATCACGGCGACGCCGCCGGCCATGGCGAGGTCGCACTCGCCCGCCCGCAGGGCCTGCACCGCCCAGTGCAGGGCGACCAGGGAGGAGGAGCAGGCGGTGTCGACGGTGACGGCCGGCCCTTCCAGGCCGAGGACGTAGGAGATACGGCCGGAGGCGACCGAGGTGGCGTTCCCGGCGAGCATCAGTCCGTGCACGTCCTCGGGCACCTCGACCGGGCCCTGACCGTAACCGGAGGTCGCGGCGCCCACGAACACGCCGGTGGAGCTGCCGCGCAGGGTCCGCGGCCGGATCCCGGCGCGCTCCAGCAGCTCCCAGGACGCCTCCAGCAGGATCCGCTGCTGCGGGTCGGTGGCGAGGGCCTCGCGGGGGCTCATCCCGAAGAAGGCGGCGTCGAAGCAGGCGGCGTCGCGCAGGAAGCCGCCCTCGCGGGTGGAGAACGTGCCGGGCCGGTCGGGGTCCGGGTCGTAACGGTCCGCGATGTCCCAGCCCCGGTCCTCCGGCAGTGGGCCGATGGCGTCCCGGCCCTCGTCGACGAGCCGCCACAGGTCCTCGGGCGAACGGATGTCGCCGGGGAAGCGGCAGCTCATCGCGACGACGGCGATGGGCTCCCGGCTGCGGTCCTCGACCTCGCGCAGCCTGCGGCGGGTCTGCCGGAGTTCACCCGTGACCCGCTTGAGGTATTCAACGTACTTGTCGTCGTCAGCCACGAAAGTCACTTCCTTGAACCGGGCGGGGCCGGGGCGTCGGGTGCGTGCGGGGGACCTGCGGGGTGCTCATGCGTCCCCCAGCTCGCGGTCGATCAGGTCGAAGAGGTCGCCCGCCGTCTCGACGTCGGCGAGCTCGTCGTCCCGGGCGGCGGGGACGGCGACCGGCATGAGGGGCTCGCCCTGCCAGCGGGAGAGCAGCTCGCGCAGCCGGGCGGTGACCTTCTCGTGGTCCTCACCGGCCATGTCGGCGTCCGCCAGGGAGCCCTCAAGGCGGTCCATCTCCGCGAGGAGGGCCTGCGCGGTGCCGGGCGGCTCGGGCAGGGACAGTTCGTTCAGCAGGTACCGGACCTGGGCCAGGGCTGTCGGGTAGTCGAAGACGAGGGTGGCGGGCAGCCGCAGGCCGGTGACGGCGCCGAGCCGGTTGCGCAGCTCGACCGCCGTCAGCGAGTCGAAGCCCAGCTCCTGGAAGGTCTGTTCGGGATCGATGTCGTCCGCCGAGCCGTGTCCGAGGACGGCGGCGGCCTGCTCGGCGACCACGTCGAGGAGGAGCTGGTCGCGGTCCGCGCGGGGCAGCGGAGCCAGCCGTTCGGCCAGCGACTGCGGAGCCCCGGTGACGGGTGTCGTCCCGGCGGCCGTGGCGCGGCGCCGGGCGGGGGTTCGGACGAGGCCGCGCAGGAGCACCGGCAGGACGTCGTGGTGCTCGCGCAGCGCGGCCGGGTCCAGATCCATCGGCAGCAGTGCGGCCCGGTCGGTGCCGACGGCGGCGTCCAGGAGCCGCATGCCGGTAGAGGCGTCGAGCGGCGCCATGCCGGTCCGGGCGTGCCGTTCGCGGTCGGCGTCGCCGAGTTCTCCGGTCATGCCCGCCTCGGGCAGCCAGGTGCCCCAGGCGAGCGACGTGGCGGGCAGGCCCTGGGCGCGCCGGTGGTGCGCGAAGGCGTCCAGGAAGGCGTTGGCGGCCGAGTAGTTGGCCTGTCCGGCTCCGCCGAAGGTGCCGGCGACGGAGGAGAAGACCACGAACCGGGCGAGGTCGAGGTCGCGGGTCAGTTCGTGCAGTGCGACCACGGCGTCGGCCTTGGGACGCAGCGCTTCGTCGAGTCGGTCCGGTGTCATCGAGGACAGCACGCCGTCCGCGAGGACACCCGCGGTGTGGATCACGGCCGTCAGCGCCCGGTCGGCGGGGACGCCCGCGAGGAGCGCGGCGAGCGCGGTGCGGTCGGCCACGTCGCAGGCGGCCACCGTGACCTCGGCTCCCAACTCGCAGAGTTCGTCGCACAGTTCGGCGGCGCCGGGCGCGTCCGGGCCGCGCCGGCCGGCGATCAGCAGGTGCCGTACACCGTGCTGGGCGACAAGATGACGGGCGACGATGCGGCCGAGTCCGCCGAGCCCCCCGGTGAGCAGGACCGTGCCGGCCGGGTCGGGCTCGGTCGGCAGGGTCAGCACGACCTTGCCGATGTGCCGTGCCTGGCTGACGAACCGGAATGCGTCAGGCGCCCTGCGTACGTCCCATACGGCCATCGGCAGCGGCCTGAGCACGCCGCGCCCGAACAGGTCGGCCAGGTCGGCCAGCATCTCGCCGATCCGGTCGGGACCGGCCTCGATCAGGTCGAACGCCCGGTAGACGACGCCGGGATGGTCGGCGGCGATCCGCCCGGTGTCGCGTACGTCGGTCTTGCCCATCTCCAGGAAGCGGCCGCCGCGCGGCAGCAGCCGCAGGGAGGCGTCGACGAACTCCCGGGCCAGCGAGTCGAGGACGACGTCGAAACCACGGCCGTCGGTGGCGGTGCGCAGCCGCTCCTCGAAGCCGAGGTCGCGGGAGGAGGCGGTATGGGCGT
Source organism: Streptomyces sp. LUP30 (assembly GCF_001746365.1). Lineage (GTDB taxonomy): Bacteria > Actinomycetota > Actinomycetes > Streptomycetales > Streptomycetaceae > Streptomyces. The sequence continues at coordinate 42,929 of NZ_MJAJ01000067.1, read as the reverse complement.
CGTCGAGGCCTGCGGCGCGCAGCGCGCCCCACTTGGCGGGTGACGCGGTGCCGTAGACCTCGGCCCCGAGGTGCCGGGCGAGCTGGACGGCGGCCGAGCCGACGCCGCCGGCCGCAGCATGCACGAGAACGCTCTCGCCGGGCTCGAGTCCGCCGAGGTCGACCAGCGCGTAGTAGGCGGTGAGGTAGGCGATGGGGACGGTCGCGGCCTCGGCGAAGCTCCAGCCCTTCGGGATCCGCGTGACCATCCGGGCGTCGGCGACCGCGACGGGCCCGAAGGCGCCGGCGAACATGCCCATCACCCGGTCCCCGGGGGCGAGGACGGTCACCTCGGCGCCGACCCCGGTGACCACGCCGGCGCCCTCCAGGCCGATCGCGGTGGCGTCGCCGGGGTACATGCCGAGCGCGGTGAGGACGTCGCGGAAGTTGACGCCGGCGGCGCGCATCGAGATGCGCACCTCGTTGGGGGCGAGCGCCGTGTCGACCTCCGGGCAGGCCTCGAGACGCAGGCCGTCCAGACTTCCCTTGTGTTCCACGCCGAGCCGCCAGGCGGCGGTCCCGGCGGGCGGGAGGAGGGCGCGGTCTGCGGCCAGCGGGACGATGTGCGGTGCGGCCACCGCACCGTCCCGGACGACGAGTTCGAACGCGTCGTCGCCGAGCACGGCGGGCAGTGCGCCCGCCGAGGCGTCGCCGCCGTCGGTGTCGGCGAGGACGAAGCGGCCCGGGTTCTCGGTGCGGGCGGCCCGCACGAGGCCCCAGACCGCCGCCTGCGCCGGATCGGCCGGGCGGGGGCCCGCGGGGACGGCGTCACGGGTGACGACCGCGAGCCGGGCGTGCGCGAACACCGGGTCGTCCGCCCACTGCCGGACGACGGCGAGCGCCTCGGCGAGGGTCGCGCGGGTCGCGTCGGCGAGGTCGGCGGCGTCGCCCTGGACGCCCGCCGTGACGGGCACGGCGTACAGGACGGTGTCGGGCGCGTCCCCGGCCTCCGCCAGGGCGTCGAGGCCGGGGACGCGGCGCACGGTGCGACCGGCGGCGCGCAGGGCGCCGGCCAGTGCCTCCGCCTCGTCCGCGCCGACGATCGTCCATGCGGCCGGTGCGACGGCGTTCGCCGCGGCCACCGGCTGCCAGTCCAGTTCGTACAGGCCACGGCGGTCCGGGGCGCCGACGGTGGAGCCCGCCAGATCGCCGGTCAGCTCACGCAGGGTGAGCGAGCCGACGGACCCGACCGGGCGGCCCGTCGGGTCGGCGAGGGCGAGGCCGACGGCCTCCGGGCCTTCCTGGACCATCCGCAGCCGCAGCGCCGAGGCGCCGACGGCGTCCAGGCGCACGTCGCTCCACGAGAACGGCAGCCGTCCGGCGTCCTTCATGGGCACGAACATCACGGCGTGCAGCGCGGCGTCGAGCAGGGCCGGGTGCAGGTCGAAGGCGTCGGCCGCCGGGGCGGCGTCCGCGGGCAGCTCGACCTCGGCGAACACCTCCTCGCCGCGCGTCCAGACCCGGGTCAGCCCCTGGAACAGCGGGCCGTAGAGGTGGCCGCGGTCGGCGAAGGCCTCGTAGAAGCCGTCGAGCGGGACCTCCGTGCCGTGCTCGGGCGGCCAGACGGTGAAGTCGTACGGTGCGGCCGCCGGTTCGGCGGCCGCGGTGAGCAGACCGCCGGCATGCAGGGTCCACGGTGTGCCGGCCTCGGCGGCGTCGGGCCGGCCGTGCACGGTCAGGGGACGGGCGCCGGTGGCGTCAGGGGCCTCGACCCGTACCTGGACCTGGACACCGCCCTGGGCGGGCAGGGTGAGCGGGGCCAGGATCGTCAGCTCCGCGACCTGTTCGCAACCGGTCCGGGCGCCGGCGTGCAGGGCCAGGTCGAGGAACCCGGTCGCCGGGAAAAGGGCGGTGCTGGTGAGCGCGTGGTCCTTGAGCCACGGGCTGCTGCCGAGTGCGAGCCTGCCGGTGAGGACATGGGTGTCGCCGTCGGCCAGTTCCACGGCCGCACCCAGCAGGGGATGGCTGCTCGCGCCCAGCCCCGCGGAGGTGACGTCGCCGAGGAGCCGGGGCGGCCTCGGCCAGAAACGGCGGCGCTGGAAGGGGTACGTGGGCAGCTGTACGGTGCGGGCGGCGGTGCCGTCGAACAGTCGCGGCCAGTCCACCGGCAGGCCGTGCGCGAAGGCCTGGGCGACGGCGTCGAGCAGCGTCTCGCGCTCGGCACGGTCCTTGCGCAACGACGGCACGAGGAGGGCGCCTTCGGCGTCCGGCAGGCAGCTCTGCGCCATCGCGGTGAGAGTGCCGTCGGGACCGACCTCCAGGAACCGGTCGACACCGTGCTCGGCGAGCCGGCGGACGCCGTCGGCGAAGCGGACGGCCTCCCGCACGTGGCGCACCCAGTACTCGGGGTCCTGGAGTTCGCCGCCGGCGGCGCCGCCGGTGACGTTGGAGACCACCGCCATCCGGGGCGCCTCGTAGGCGATGCTCGCGGCGACCTCGCGGAACGCGTCGAGCATCGGCTCCATGAGCGGGGAGTGGAAGGCGTGGCTGACCCGCAGCCGGGTGGTGCGTCGCCCGTCGGCGGCGAGGCGCGCGGCGATGCCGGTGACCGAGTCCTCGGCGCCGGAGACGACCACCGAGCGCGGGCCGTTCACCGCGGCGATGCCCGCGTCGCCGTGCCCCTTCAGCAGAGGCAGTACCTCTTCCTCGGTGGCTTCGAGCGCGAACATCGCGCCCCCTGAGGGGAGTTCCTGCATGAGCCGGCCGCGGGCGGCGACCAGGGCGCAGGCGTCCTGGAGGGAGAAGACTCCGGCGACATGGGCCGCGGCGATCTCGCCGACGGAGTGGCCGGCGACGTGGTCGGGGCGGACGCCCCACGACTCCAGCAGGCGGTACAGGGCCACTTCGACGGCGAACAGGGCGGGCTGGGCCCACTCGGTGCGGTTCAGCTGCTCGGCTTCGCCGCCGAGGACGAGGTCGCGCAGTTCTTCGCCGAGATGGGCGCAGACGGCGTCGAAGGCGGCCGCGTAGACCGGGAACGCTTCGTAGAGTCCGCGTCCCATGCCCGGGCGCTGGGCGCCCTGCCCGGAGAAGAGGAAGGCGGTCTTGCCCTCACCGCGGCGGACGCCGGTGACCGCGTGCGGTCCGCTCTCGCCGGAGGCGATCAGCCGCAGTCCGTCGGTCAGCGCCGCCCGGTCGGCGCCGAGGACGACGGCGCGGTGTTCGAAGGCGGTGCGGGTCGCGGCCAGTGACAGGCCGATGTCGGCGACGGTCGTGTCGGGCGACTCCTGCAGGTGCTCGAGGAGTCGGGCGGCCTGGGCGCGCAGGGCGTCACGGCTGCGTGCGGTGAGGACCCAGGGGGTGGGCGGGGTGTGCGTGCCGTCGGCGTCGGACGTGTCGCGCGGTCCGTCGGCTGCGCCTTCGTCGTGCGGCTCGTCGGCGACGCCTTCCAGGATGACGTGCGCATTGGTGCCGCTGATACCGAACGACGACACACCCGCACGCCGCGGACGCCCGGCCTGCACCTCCCAGACCCGCGCCCGCGTCACCAACTCCACCGCACCCGCCGCCCAGTCCACATGCGACGACGGCTCATCCACATGCAACGTCGCCGGCACCACACCCGACCGCATCGCCAACACCATCTTCATCACACCCGCCACACCGGCACCCGCCTGCGTATGACCCACATTCGACTTCACCGACCCCAACCACAACGGCCGATCCACCGAACGCCCCTGACCATAGGTCGCCAACAACGCCTGCGCCTCGATCGGATCACCCAACCGCGTCCCCGTACCATGCGCCTCCACCACATCCACATCCACCGCCGACACACCCGCATCCGCCAACGCAGCCCGGATCACCCGCTGCTGCGACGGACCATTCGGCGCACTCAACCCGTTCGACGCACCGTCCTGGTTCACCGCCGAACCCCGCACCACCGCCAACACCGGATGCCCCAGCCGACGCGCATCCGACAACCGCTCCACCAACAACAGACCACCACCCTCAGAAAACCCCGTCCCGTCCGCCGCCTCCGCGAACGCCTTGCACCGACCGTCCACCGCCAACCCCTGCTGACGACTGAAGTCCACGAACAGACCGGGCGAGGCCATGACCGTGACGCCGCCGGCGAGGGCGAGGTCGCATTCGCCGTTGCGCAGGGACTGCGCGGCGAGGTGCAGGGCGACGAGGGAGGCGGAGCAGGCGGTGTCGACGGTGACCGCCGGGCCTTCCAGCCCGAAGGTGTAGGACAGCCGGCCGGAGACGACGCTGGCAGCGTTGCCGGTGAGCATGTAGCCCTCGAAGTCCTCGCCGGAGGCGGCGAGCATTCCGGTGTAGTCCTGGCCGTTGGTGCCGGCGAACACACCGGTCCGGCTGCCGCGCAGCGACCGCGGATCGATCCCCGCCCGCTCGAACGTCTCCCACGCCATTTCCAGCAGGAGCCGCTGTTGCGGGTCCATCGCCACGGCCTCGCGCGGCGAGATGTTGAAGAACGCCGGGTCGAATCCGCCCGCGTCGCTGAGGAATCCGCCGGTCCGGGTGTAGACGGCGCCGGCCTTCCCGGGCTCGGGGTCGTAGAGGGCGTCGAGGTCCCAGCCGCGGTCCTCGGGGAAGGGAACGAGGCCCTCCTCACCGTCCAGGAGCATCCGCCACAGCTGGTCGGGGGTGCTGATGCCGCCGGGGAACCGGCAGCCCATGGCGACGACGGCGATCGGGTCGTCGTCGGCCACGGTGCGGCGCCGGGCTTCGTCCGGCGCGGCGGGTGCGGTGTCGCCGGCGACCTGGGTGAGCAGGAAGTCGGCCAGCGCCCGGCAGTCGGGATGGTCGAAGACGAGGGTGCTCGGCAGGCGCAGGCCGGTGACGCGGTTCATGCCGTTGCGCAGTTCTATGGCGCTGAGCGAGTCGATGCCGAGGTCGGTGAAGGGACGTTCGGGTTCGACGGCGTCGGCCGAGGGGTATCCGAGGACGCTCGCGACGTGTCCGCGCACGATCTCCAGGGCGGCGCCGGGCCGTTCGTAGTCGGGCAGGGCCGTCAGGTGGGCGTGGAGCGACGACACCTCGGCATCAGCCGTCGCGTCCTGCGGGGCGGCCTGCAACGCCCGGCGTGCGGCGGGCAGTTCGTCGAGGAGGCGGGTCGGCCGCGGGGCGGTGAAGGACAGCGCGTAGGTGTCCCAGCGCAGGTCGGTGACGACGACGTGGGTGTCGCCGAGGTCGAGGGCACGGCCGAGGGCCTCGCAGGCCTCGGCGGTGTCCATGGGGTGCACTCCGTAACGGCGCATGCGGTCGCCGGCGGCGTCTCCCACCATGCCGCCCTCGGCCCACAGGCCCCAGGAGACGGCCGTGGCGGGAAGCCCGGCGGCTCGGCGTTCGGCGGCGAGGGCGTCGAGATACGCGTTGCCGGGAGCGTAGTTGCCGAGTCCCGCGCCGCCCAGGACGCCCGCGGTGGAGGAGAACATGACGAAGGCGGAGAGGTCGAGATCGCTGGTGAGTTCGTGCAGGGCCCGTGCGGCGACGGCCTTGCCGCGCAGGACCGGCTCCATGCGGTCGGCGTCGAGCGATTCGATCACACCGTCGTCGAGGGCGCCGGCGACGTGGAACACCGCGTCCAGCGGCAGGTCCGCGGGGATCGCGGCGAGCAGGCCGGCGAGGGCGGTCCGGTCGGACACGTCGCAGGCCGCGAGGGTGACGTCGACTCCACGGGCGGTGAGTTCGTCCCGCAGGTCGGCGGCGCCCGGCGCGTCGGCGCCGCGGCGGCCGGCCAGTACGAGACGGGTCGCGCCGCGGTCGGCGAGCCACCGGGCGACGTGGCCGCCCAGGGCTCCCGTGCCCCCGGTGACCAGGACGGTTCCGCGGGGCTGCCAGGGTTCGGCGAGGACGTCCGCGGCCGGGGCGTGGACCAGCCGCCGGCCGTGGGCGCCCGTGGCGCGCAGCGCGATCTGGTCCTCCTGGCCGGGGGCGGCGAGGACGGCGGTCAGGCGGGTGGCGGAGCGGGCGTCGAGGTCGGCGGGCAGATCGATCAGGCCGCCCCAGCGCTCGGCGTGCTCCATGGCGGCGACCCGGCCGAAGCCCCAGACGAGGGCCTGGGCGGCGTCCGGCGCGGAATCGGCCGCGCCCACCGCGACGGCGCCGCGGGTCGCGCACCACAGGGGTGCGTCGACGCCGAGGTCGCCCAGTGCCTGCACCAGGGCGAGCGTCGAGGCGAGGCCGACCGGGACGGCCGGGTGGGCGGGGTGGTCGCGGGTGTCGAGTGCGAGCAGGGAGAGCAGGCCGTCGACGCGTCCCGTGTCCTCGTCGGCGGTGAGGAGGCCCGCGAGCGTGGCCCGGTCGGCGCCTCCGTCCGGCAGGACGATACGCCGGACCGTGCGGGCGCCGCCCGCGGCCAGCGCGTCGGCGACCGCGTCGGCGACCGCGGTGTGGCCGGCGGCGTCGGCGGGGGCGAGCAGCAGCCAGGTTCCGGTGAGGGTGGCCGGGCCCGGGTCGAGCGGCGTGAAGGCGACGCGGTAGCGCAGGGCGTCGGTGGCGGCCAGTGCCCGGCGGGCGCGCCGCCAGTTGCCCAGCGCGGGCAGCACGGTGCTGAGCGGGGCGTCGGCGGGCAGGTCGAGAGCGTCGGTCAGGCTCTCCAGGTCCTCCTGCTCCACGGTCTGCCAGAAGCGGGCCTCGACGGAGTCGGCCGTGAGCCCGCCGTCGGCGGCGAGGTCGGCGGCGACCGCCTCCCGCAGGGTCGGCCAGTAACGCCGGTGCTCGAACGGGTAGGTGGGCAGGTCGGTGCGGGTGGCGCCGGTGCCGGCGAAGAGGGCTTCGAAGTCGATGCCGACGCCGTGCACGTGGGCCTCGGCGAGCGCGCCGAGGAACTGCCTGAGGTCGCCGCGGTCGCGTCGCAGGGAACCGAGGACGGCGCCGTCCGCTCCGGCCGCGTCGAGGGTGTCACGCAGTCCGACCGCGAGCACGGGATGCGGTCCGACCTCGACGAAGGTGCGGTGTCCGGCGGCGATCAGGCCGCGTACGGCCTCCTCGAAGCGGACGGTCTCGCGCAGGTTGGCGTACCAGTAGTCGGCGGTCAGCCCGGTGGTGTCGAACCAGTCGCCGGTGAGGGAGGAGCGGAAGGGGATGTCCGCCTCCCGCGGCGTGATGCCGTCCAGGTCGGCGAGGACGGTGTCCCGGATCGCCTCGACCTGTGCGGAGTGCGACCCGTAGTCCACGTTGACCTTGCGGGCCCGGATGCCGTCGCCGGTGAGGGCGGCGTGCAGTTCGTCCAGGGCGCCGGCCTCGCCGGAGACGACGACGGACGCGGGGCCGTTGACGGCCGCGACGGCGAGCCGGTCGGCCCACGGCGCCATGCGGGCGCGGGTGTCGTCGGCCGACAGCGGCACGGACATCATGCCGCCTGTGCCGGCGATGCCGGTGATGGCCCGGCTGCGCAGGGCGACGACGCGGGCGCCGTCCTCCAGACTCAGGGCGCCGGCGACGCACGCGGCCGCGATCTCGCCCTGGGAGTGTCCGACGACGGCGGCCGGACGGACGCCGTGGGCTCGCCACAGGGCGGCGGTCGCCACCATGACGGCCCACAGGGCGGGCTGGACGACGTCGACGCGACCGAGGTCGGCGCTGTCCTCGTCGCCGCGCAGTACCGCCGTCAGGGACCAGTCGACGTGCGGGGCGAGCGCCTGCTCGAGGCGGTCGATCCATTCGGCGAACACCGTTGACTCGTGGAGGAGTTCGCGGGCCATGCCGACCCACTGGGCGCCCTGTCCCGGAAAGACCAGAACGGGTTCGTCGCCTCCGGGGACGGCCGCGCCGACCACTGCGGGCGCGGTGAGCGGTCCGTCGGCGGCGAGTGCGGCGAGCGTCTCGTCGAGCCCGTCCGCGTCGTCGGCCAGGACGGCGGCGCGGTGGGCGAAGGAGGCGCGTCCGACGGCGAGGGTGTAGCCGAGGTCGGTGAGCGACGTGCCGGGCCGGGCGCGCAGGTGGGCGCGCAGCCGGACGGCCTGGGCGCGCAGCGCGGCGGGCGTGCGGGCGGAGAGCAGCACGGGGACGGCGGGCAGCGCGGCGCGTTCGGCGGGCAGCTCCGGCGCGTCGGGTGCCTGCTCGACGATGACGTGCGCGTTGGTGCCGCTCATGCCGAAGGAGGACACCCCGGCGCGGCGGGCGCGGCCGGTGACGGGCCAGGGCTGTTCCTCGCTCAGCAGCCGGACCCGGCCCGCGCTCCAGTCGACGTGCGGGGTCGGGTCGTCCGCGTACAGGGTCCGCGGCAGGATCCCTTCGCGCAGCGCCATGACCATCTTGATGACGCCGCCGACGCCCGCGGCGGCCTGGCTGTGCCCGATGTTGGACTTCAACGAGCCGAGCCACAGCGGCCGGTCCTCGTCGCGGTCCTGTCCGTAGGCCGCGATGAGCGCCTGGGCCTCGATGGGGTCGCCGAGGGTGGTTCCGGTGCCGTGCGCCTCCACGGCGTCCACGTCCTGCGGGGACAGCCCCGCCGAGGCCAGCGCCTGCCGGATGACCCGCTGCTGCGACGGCCCGTTGGGGGCGGTCAGACCGTTGGACGCGCCGTCCTGGTTGAGGGCGGAGCCGCTGACGACGGCGAGCACCTGGTGACCGTTGCGGCGCGCGTCGGAGAGGCGTTCCAGGACGATCATGCCGACGCCCTCGGCCCAGCTCGCGCCGTCGGCGTCCGCGGAGAACGGCTTGCAGCGGCCGTCCTCCGCGAGGGCGCGCTGGCGGCTGAACTCGATGAGCGAGCCCGGCGTCGACATCACGGTGACACCGCCGGCCAGGGCGAGTTCGCACTCTCCCTGGCGCAGCGACTGCGCGGCCAGGTGCAGGGCGACCAGGGAGGAGGAGCAGGCGGTGTCGACGGAGACGGCCGGGCCTTCCAGACCGAGGGCGTAGGAGATGCGGCCGGACAGCACGCTGGGCGAGTTGCCGGTGCCCACGTAGCCCTCGAAGTTGTCGTCGGAGGCGGCGAGGATCGTCACGTAGTCCTGGTAGGTGACGCCGGCGAAGACACCGGTGTCGGAGCCGCGGGCGGCGACGGGGTCGACGCCGGCCCGCTCCAGTGCCTCCCAGGACACTTCGAGGAGCAGACGCTGCTGGGGGTCCATGGCGAGGGCCTCGCGCGGACTGATCGCGAAGAACGCCGGGTCGAAGCTGCTCGCGTCGTGGAGGAACCCGCCTTCCCGGGTGTAGACCGTGCCCGGGTGGTCGGGGTCGGGGTGGTAGAGCCGCTCGGGACTCCAGTTGCGGTCGGTGGGCAGGGGCGAGATGCCGTCCACTCCGGCGCGCACCAGGTCCCACAGGTCCTCGGGCCCGGCGATGCCGCCGGGGTAGCGGCAGGCCATGCCGACGACCGCGATGGGATCGTCGTCGACGGCACGGCGGACGCGGGCGGGCACGCCGGTGACGACGGCGCCGAACAGGTCGTCGGCGAGGTGCCGGGCGAGGACGGCCGGCGTCGGGTGGTCGAAGACGAGGGTGGCGGGCAGGGTGACGCCGAGGGCCGCGCTGAGTCCGTTGCGCAGTTCGACCGCGGTGAGAGAGGTGAGGCCGAGGTCGGTGAAGGGCCTGGCGGGCTCGACCTCGTCGGGACCGCTGTGGCCGAGCACGGCGGCGACCCGGTCCCGTACGGTGGCGAGGAGTGCGCGCTCGCGTTCCGCGGCGGGCCGGCCGGCCAGCCGTTCGAGGAGGCTGCCGGGGGGCTGGGTACGGGCGGCGGTCCGGCGGCGGCCCGGTTCCGGGAGGGGCACGGTGTCCGGGCGGGCGGTGGCCGCGGAGGTCGTGGGCGCCCCGGGCACCGGCCGCAGCAGCAGCGACCCGACGGTGAGGACGGGGTCGCCGACCGCGTCGGCGGCGGTGAGGGACAGCGTGTCCGCTCCAGTGCGCTCCAGGCGGACGCGCAGCGTCGTCGCGCCGGTGGCGAACAGTTGGACCGCGCCCGCGGAGAACAGCATGCGTCCCTCGCCCAGGCCGTCGAACGTCCCGAGGCCCAACGGGTGCAGGGCGGCGTCGAGCAGGGCCGGGTGCAGGTCGTGGCGGCCGGCGTCGGCCGTGGCGGACTCGGGGAGCGCGACCTCGGCGTACACGGCGGTCCGGTCCCGCCAGGCCGCCGACAGGCCCTGGAAGACGGGCCCGTAGTCGAGACCTGCCTCCCGCAGCCGCGTGTACAGCCCGTCGGTGTCCAGTTCCTCGGCGCCGGGCGGCGGCCATGCCGTCAGGTCAAGGTCCGGGGCCGGTTCGGTCTGCGCCGTGAGGACACCGGCGGCGTGCCGGCTCCACGCGGCGCCGGTGTCGGCGGCCGGGCGTGCGTGGACGGCGAAGGCACGATCACCACGGGCGTCGGGCGACTCCACGCGGATCTGCAGGGCGACGGCGTCGTGCTCGGGCAGTGACAGCGGGCGTTCCAGGACCAGTTCCCGAACCTGCGGGCAGCCCGCGTGGGCGCCGACGGCGAGGGCGAGCTCGAGGAAGGCGGTGCTCGGGACGACGGCTGTGCCGCCGATGCGGTGTGCGGCGAGCCAGCTCGCGGCTCGGGTGCCGAGGCGGCCGGTGAACAGCAGGGAGTCGTCGACGGCGGACGGGACGACCGCGCCGAGCAGGGGGTGGTCGGCGGGAATGAGTCCGGCGGCGGCCGGGTCTCCCCCGGCAGCCCCCGCCTCGATCCAGTACGGCCGGTGCTGGAAGGCGTAGGTGGGCAGTTCCACCGGGCGGGCGCCGGGCGCGGTGGCGTCGAGCACGGCGCGCCGGTCGACGGGTGCGCCGTGGGTGTGCAGGGCGCCGACCGCGGTCAGGAACGTCTCCGCTTCGTCGCGGTCGTCGCGCAGCGTGGGCACGGCGAGCGGCGCGCTGCCCTGCCAGGCCCCCTGGGCCAGGGCGGTCAGGGTGGTGTCGGGGCCGAGTTCGACGAGGCGGACGACGCCTTGCTCCTCCAGGGCGGCGACCGCGTCGGCGAACCGTACGGCGTGCCGCACGTGCCGCACCCAGTACGCGGCGTCCGTCAGCAGGCCGGGTCCGGCGACGCGGCCGGTGAGGTCGGAGACGACGGGGACGTGGGGCTCGGTGTACGCGACGGTGTCCGCCACGGCCCGGAAGTCGTCGAGCATCGGCTGCATGCGCGGCGAGTGGAAGGCGTGAGCGACCCGCAGCCGGGTGGTCTTGCGGCCCTGCTCCGCGAAGTGGGCGGCGACGGCGAGAACGGCGTCCTCGTCGCCGGAGACGACCACGGACCGGGGTCCGTTGACGGCCGCGACCCCGATGGCCTCCTCACACCCGGCGAGCAGCGGCAGCACCTCGTCCTCGGACGCCTGGAGGGCGATCATCGCGCCGCCCTCGGGCAGCGCCTGCATCAGCCGGCCCCGGGCGGCGACCAGGCGGCAGGCGTCGGGCAGGCTGAACACCCCGGCGACGTGGGCGGCGGCGATCTCGCCCACGGAGTGGCCGATCAGGTGGGTGGGCCGCGCCCCGAACGACTCCAGGAGGCGGAAGAGGGCGACCTCCACGGCGAACAGGGCGGGCTGGGCGTACTCGGTGCGGTTCAGAGTGTCCGCGTCGCCCTCGTGCACCACCTCGGCCAGAGGCCGTGCGAGGAGCCCGTCGAAGTGCCCGCAGACGGTGTCGAAGGCGTCGGCGTACACGGGGAACGCGTCGTGCAGTCCGCGGCCCATCCCCGGGCGCTGGGTGCCCTGTCCGGCGAACAGGAACGCGGTGCCGCCCCCGCTCAGGGTGTCCCCGGTGACCACGGCGGGGTTCGTCTCTCCCGAGGCGAGCGCACGGAGTCCGGCCAGCAGTGCGGCACGGTCGGAGCCGGTGACGACGGCTCGGTGTTCGAGCGGCGCACGTGTGAGGGCAAGCGAGTGCGCGACGTCGGCGGCGTCCAGAAGCGGGCGCTGTTCCAGGTGGGCGAGGAGCCGGCTCGCCTGGTCGCGCAGGGCGGGTGCGCTGCGCGCCGCCAGCAGCCACGGCAGCGCGGTCCCCTCGCGGTCCGTGCCGTCGGCGCGGGGAGCGCCCGGCTCGTGCCCGACGGCGGCCGGTTCGGCGAGGATGACGTGTGCGTTGGTGCCGGAGACGCCGAACGCGGAGACGCCGGCGCGGCGGGTACGGTCACCGGGGTGCCAGGCCACGGCCTCGTCCAGGAGGCGGACCCGACCGGTGTTCCAGTCGACGCGGGAGGAGGGGCGGCCGGCGTGCAGGGTGGTCGGCAGCATCCCGTTGCGCAGGGCGAGGACCATCTTGATGACGCCGACGGCTCCGGCCGCGGCCTGGGTGTGGCCCAGGTTGGACTTGACGGAGCCGAGCCACAGCGGCCGGTCCTCGTCGCGGTCCTGTCCGTAGGCCGCGATGAGCGCCTGGGCCTCGATGGGGTCGCCGAGGGTGGTTCCGGTGCCGTGCGCCTCCACGGCGTCCACGTCCTGCGGGGACAGCCCCGCCGAGGCCAGCGCCTGCCGGATGACCCGCTGCTGCGACGGCCCGTTGGGGGCGGTCAGACCGTTGGACGCGCCGTCCTGGTTGACGGCGGTCCCTTCCACGACGGCCAGCACACGGTGGCCGTTGCGCCGGGCGTCGGACAGCCGCTCCACGACGAGGATGCCGACGCCCTCGGCCCAGCCGGTGCCGTCGGCCTCCTCGGAGAACGCCTTGCACCGGCCGTCCGGGGCCAGTCCGCCCTGAAGGCTGAACTCGACGAAGGCCCCGGGGTCGGCCATGACCGTCACGCCCCCGGCGAGGGCCAGATCGCTCTCGCCGGACCGCAGCGACTGTGCGGCCAGATGCAGTGCGACCAGCGAGGAGGAGCAGGCGGTGTCGACCGTGACGGCCGGGCCCTCGAGTCCGAGGGAGTAGGCGATGCGGCCTGAGACGACGCTGCCCGCCTGGCCGGTCAGCAGATGTCCGCCGAGGCCCTCGGGGATTTCCGTCAGACCGGTGGCGTAGCCGGAACTGCCGGCGCCGACGAAGACGCCGGTGCGCGAGCCCTTCAGAGCGGTGGCGTCGATGCCGGCGAACTCCAGCGCCTCCCAGGAGGTTTCCAGCACCAGCCGCTGCTGCGGGTCGAGCGCCTGAGCCTCGCGGGGGCTGATGCCGAAGAACGCGGCGTCGAAGGCGGAGGCCCGGTTCAGGAAGCCGCCGGAACGTGTGTCGCTGACCTCGAGCAGGGACGTCAGGTCCCAGCCGCGGTCCTCAGGGAACCCGCCGACGGTGTCGCCGCCTGCGGCCAGCAGCTCCCACAGCTGGTCGGGGCCGTCGATGCCACCGGGCAGACGGCAGCCCATGCCGACGATGACCACGGGGTCGGTGTCGGCGGCCCGTGCCGTCGTCTCGTGCCGGACCTCCACGGTCCCGAACAGCACGTCGCGGAGGTGCTCGGCGACGGCGAGCGGGGTGGGATGGTCGAAGACCAGCGTGGTCGGCAGCGGGACGCCGGTCTCGGCGGTGAGGTCGTTGCGCAGTTCGACCGCGGTCAGCGAGTCGAAGCCCATGTCGCGGAAGGCCCGTCCCACGGTGACCGCGCCGGGGTCGGCGTGGCCGAGCGCGGCGGCGGCACGACGGCACACCAGGTCGAGCAGGCCGGCCTCGCGCTCTTCCGCGGTGAGCGGCGCGAGACGCTCGCGCAGCGTGCTGCCCGCCGCCGTGACGGCCCCGGCCGCGGCCGGTCCCGCGGACGTGTCGGCAGGCACGGCGAGCAGGGGGCTGGGGCGGCCGGTGGTGAAGGCGGCCAGGAACCGCTCCCAGTCCACGTCGGCCACGACCACGGTCGTGTCCCCGCCGGCCAGTGCGCGCTCGAGGGCGGTCAGCGCGGCAGCGGGAGCGAGCGGCCGCAGTCCCCTGCGGATCAGCAGCCTCGCCGTCTCCTCGTCGGCGGCCATGCCGGTGTCGCCCCACGGCCCCCAGGCCACGGAGGTTCCGGCCAGGCCGCGGGCGCGACGGCGTTCGACCAGCGCGTCCAGGTGGGCGTTGGCTGCGGCGTACGCGGCCTGCCCACCGCTCCCCCAGACGCCGGCGATCGAGGAGAACGTCACGAAGGCCGACAGGGAGCCGTCACGGGTCAGCTCGTCGAGGTGGTCGGCGGCCACGGCCTTGGCCCGCAGCACGGCCGCGAGCCGGTCGGGCGAGTAGGCGGCGATGACCTCGTCGTCGAGGACGCCCGCGCAGTGCAGCACCGCGTCCACGGGGTGCTCCGCGAGGAGCCGCTCGACCGCGTCCCGGTCGCCCATGTCGCAGGCCACCACGGCCACCCGCGCGCCGAGCTCGGCGAGTTGCGCGCGCAGCTCGTCCGCGCCCGGCGCCTGGGGTCCACGACGGCTGGTCAGCACCAGCTCGCGCGCCCCGCGCGCGACGGCCCAGTGCGCGACGCGCGCACCGAGGGCGCCGGTGCCGCCGGTGATCAGGACGCGCTCCGGGGACGTCCACTCCCCCGTGCCGGCGGGGACGGGAGCGGGCACGAGCCTGCGGGCGTGGGCCTGGGCGCCGCGCACCGCGACCTGGTCCTCGTCGGCGGCCTCCAGAACGGCGGCGGCCCGAGCGAGTGCGCGCCGGTCCGGCCGTGCGGGCAGATCGAGCAAACCACCCCAGAAATCCGGGTGTTCGAGCGCTGCGACCCGGCCCAGGCCCCACACGGAGGCCGCCCCGGGATCGACCGCGGCCTCGGTCCCGGCTCCCACGGCCACGGCCCCGCTCGTGACGATCCACAGCGGCGTACTGAGCCCGGCGTCGCCGTGGCCCTGCACCAGGGCGAGGGCGCTGTCCACACCCGGCAGGCACGAGAGCACACCGGCGACGGGAACGCCGTCGGCCACGGCCGCGCCGAACAGATCGCGGAGAACCGTGCGTTCCCCACCGGCGGCGCAGACCACGCGCTCGACTCCCGGCACGAACTCCTCGATGCCGGGCAGCATCTCGTCGTCACCGGCCTGCAGCAGCAGCCACCGACCGCTGACCGCCCGCTCGCCGCCCGTCGCCAGACGATCCCAACGGACGCGGTAGCGCAGCGAATCCACGGCGGTCCGCTCGAGCTGAGCACGCCGCCACTCCGCCAGCGCCGGCACGACACCGTTCAGCTCCCCGCCGTCGAGGCCGAGGACACCGGCGAGTTCATCGGCGTCACCCTGGTCGACGGCGGCCCAGAACGCGGCCTCCCCGGCCGTCACCACGGTCGTCGTCTCAACGGCCCGCTTCTTCACCTCGGGCCAGTACCGGGTGCGCTGGAAGGCGTACGTGGGCAGCGGCGCGGGACGCACGCCGGCGAAGAGCCCGTCCCAGCGGACGGGAAGTCCGCTGGCGTGCTGAGCGGCCATCGCCGCGAACAGCCCGTCGACTTCGGGGCGGCCCTTGCGCTGCACGGGAACGCAGACGACACCGTCCCCGAGAGCGGTCCGGGCGAGTGCGGTGAGGGTGGCGTCGGGGCCGATCTCCAGGAACCTCGTCACACCCTCGCCGGCCAGCACACCGATCCCGTCGGCGAACCGCACCGCCTCACGCACATGCCGCACCCAGTACTCCGCCGACGCCAACTCGCCCTCCGCAGCGAGCCGCCCCGACACGTTCGACACCAACGGAACCGACGCAGAGCCATAGGAGATGCCCTCCGCGACCTTGCGGAAAGCCTCCAGCATCGGCTCCATCAAGGGTGAGTGGAACGCGTGCGACACCCGCAGACGCGACGTCCGCCGGCCCAGCGCCTTGACCTGACCGGCGATCTCCGTGACGGCAGCCTCGACGCCCGCGATCACCACCGCACGCGGACCGTTCACCGCAGCGACCGACACCTCCGCCCCACGGCCCTCCAACAGCGGCAGCACCTCGTCCTCGGCCGCCTGGAGGGCGATCATCACCCCACCCGACGGCAACGCCTGCATCAACCGACCCCGCGCCACCACCAACGCACACGCATCCTCGAGCGAGAACACACCCGCCACATGCGCAGCCGCGATCTCACCGACCGAATGACCCATCAGGAAATCCGGACGCACCCCGAACGACTCCACCAGACGGAACAACGCCACCTCGACCGCGAACAACGCAGGCTGCGCCCACTCCGTACGCTCCAGCAGAGCTGCGTCCTCACCGAAGATCACATCCCGCAACCCACCCCCCACCTGCGCGCACACCGCATCGAACGCCTCCGCGAACACCGGGAACGCCTCATACAACCCACGACCCATCCCCACCCGCTGCGCACCCTGACCAGCGAACAAGAACGCCGTCCGGCCTTCGCCCACCGTTCCGGTGACGGCGTGAGAGCTGGCCTCGCCTGCTGCCAACGCTGCGAGAGCGGAGAGGAGTTCGGTGCGGTCCCGCCCCCATACGACGGCCCGGTCCTCGAACGCGGTACGCGTCGCGACGAGGGCGGCGCCGACCTCCACGCAGTCGATGTCGGGGGTGGACCGTACGGCGTCCAGCAGCCGGGCGGCCTGTGAGCGCAGGGCATCGGCGCCGCGTCCGGACAGCACCCACGGCACCACCGGCAGACCCGCACCCGCACCCGCACCCGCGCCCATGCCCTGACCCTCGTGCTCCATCTCCTCCGCAGACTCGGCCGGAGCCTGTTCGAGAATCACGTGCGCGTTGGTGCCCGACAGACCGAACGAGGACACCCCCGCACGCCGCACCCGCCCATCCTCCTCGGGCCACGGCTGCTGTTCCGTCAGCAGTCGGACCTCGCCAGCAGACCAGTCCACATGCGACGACGGTTCACCCACATGCAACGTCGCCGGCAACACCCCATGCCGCAACGCCTGCACCATCTTGATCACACCAGCCACACCCGCAGCCGCCTGCGTATGACCCACATTCGACTTCACCGACCCCAACCACAACGGCCGCCCCCCGTCGCGGCCCTGACCGTACGTCGCCAACAACGCCTGCGCCTCGATCGGATCACCCAACCGCGTCCCCGTACCGTGCGCCTCCACCACATCCACATCCACCGCAGACAAACCCGCCGACCCCAACGCCGCCCGAATCACCCGCTGCTGCGACGGACCGTTCGGAGCCGTCAACCCGTTCGACGCACCATCCTGATTCACCGCCGAACCCCGCACCACCGCCAACACCCGATGCCCCAACCGCACCGCATCCGACAACCGCTCCACCACGCCCGAATCACCCGCTGCTGCGACGGACCGTTCGGAGCCGTCAACCCGTTCGACGCACCATCCTGATTCACCGCCGAACCCCGCACCACCGCCAACACCCGATGCCCCAACCGCACCGCATCCGACAACCGCTCCACCAACAACACACCCACACCCTCACCCCACCCCGTACCATCCGCACCCTCACCGAACGCCCTGCACCGACCATCCCCCGCCAAACCACCCTGACGACCGAACTCCACGAACGCGCCCGGCGTCGACATCACCGTCACACCACCCGCCAGCGCCAGATCACACTCCCCCGACCGCAACGCCTGCCCCGCCAAGTGCAGAGCCACCAACGACGACGAACACGCCGTGTCGACCGTCACCGCCGGACCCTCCAGACCCAGCACATACGACACCCGACCCGACGCCACACTCGCCGCGTTACCCGTCCCCACATACCCGCCGAAGTCACCCTCCGACACACTCAACAACGCCGGATAGTCCTGACCGTTCGTCCCCACGAACACACCCGTACGACTCCCCCGCAACGACCGAGGATCCAACCCCGCCCGCTCCACCGCCTCCCACGACGCCTCCAACAACATCCGCTGCTGCGGATCCATCGCCAACGCCTCACGCGGCGACACCCCGAAGAACTCCGCATCGAAACCACCCACACCCGACAGAAACCCACCGCGACGTGGGTATTCGCCGGCCTTGCCGTCGCCGTTGGCGTACCGGTCGTACACGGGTTCCAGCGCAGCCCAGCCGCGGTCGGTGGGGAAGTCCCCGATGCCCTCGCGGCCGTCCGCGAGCAGCTCCCAGAACTGCTCCGGGGTCTCGACGCCACCGGGGAAACGGCAGGCCATGCCCACGATCGCCATCGGCTCGTCCACCGCGATCGCAGCGGCCCCGTACGGCGTGACGGCCCCTGCGGTCCCGTCCCCGTCCCCGTCCCCGAACAGCTCGGCGTGGATGAACGCGGCCAGCGCCTGCGGGGTCGGATGGTCGAAGACCACCGTCGCCGGGAGAGCCACCCCCGACACGGAGGCCAGGACGTTGCGCAGCTCCACCGCGATCAACGAGTCCACGCCCAGATCGCGGAAGGCCCGCTCCGCACCGACCTGTTCGGCGCCCTCGTATCCGAGTGCCGCCGCGGCCCGGGCACGGACCTCTGTGACGAGTTCCCGCAGGCGTGCCTCAGGGGCGAGGCCGCGCAGACGCGCCTGGAGTCCGGTCGTGACGGTCTCGGCGGTGACCTGGGATCCGGCCGGGGCGCGGTACACCTCCGCGAGGAACGGGCTGTGCCGGACCGCGGTGAAGGCGGCGCCGAAACGGCTCCAGTCGACGTCGGCCACGAAGGCCGCGGCCGTCGCGTCCCCAGCGGCGGCGGCGAGGGCGTCCAGGGCCCGGTCAGGGTCGAGGAGGCCCACACCGCCTCTCAGTTGCCGGACCTCCGCGTCGGCGTCGGCGGCCATGCCGCCGCCTGCCCACGGCCCCCAGGCGATCGAGGTGGCGGGCAGCCCCTCGCTCCTGCGCCGCTCCGCGAGGGCGTCCAACAGGGCGTTGGCGGCGGCGTAGTTGGCCTGCCCGGCGGAGCCGACGGTGCCGGCGAAGGACGAGAAGAGGATGAAGGCGGACAGCTCGCGGTTCCGGGTCAGCTCGTCCAGGTTGCGTGCGCCGGCGACCTTGGCGGCGAAGACCTTCCTGAAGGCGGCCGGTGTCAGGCCGTCGAGGACGCCGTCCTCCAGCACCCCTGCCGTGTGGACGACCGCATCGACAGGGTGGGCTTCGAGGAGCGCGTGCAGAGCCTTACGGTTCGTCAGATCAAGTGCTGCGAACGTCACTTCGGCACCGGCGTCCCGAAGTTCGTCCCGCAGGTCCTCGGCGCCCGGCGCCCGGTCCCCGTTGCGGCTGACCAGGATCAGGCGCGCGGCGCCCGCCCGGGCGGCCCACCGGGCCACTCTGGCGCCCAGTGCGCCTGTGCCTCCGGTCACCAGGACCGTGCCGGACGGCTGCCAAGCCGATTCCGGTGTGGGAGAGACCGGAACCAGGCGGCGGCCCATGAGTCCGCCGGATCGGACCGCGACCTGGTCCTCGCGTGGCCCCATGGCCGTCGCGCCGTCGGCGAGCAGGGTGACCAGCCGGGCGGCCGAACGCCGGTCCAGGGTCGCGGGAAGGTCCACGAGACCGCCCCAGCGGTCGGGGTGTTCCAGGGCGACGACGCGCCCCAGACCCCAGACGCCGGCCTGGTCGGGTTCCGGGGCGGGATCGCCGGCCGTGGCGGTGACGGCTTCCCGGGTCAGGGTCCAGAGCGGCGCCGAGACGGCGGCGTCTCCGAGGGCCTGGACGAGCACCGTGGTCGCGAGAACGCCGTCGGGCACGTCTCCGTTCCCCCCGCGCTCCAGGGCGAGGGTGGAGACGACGCCGGCGACCGGGGCGTCGCCGACGGCCACGGCGATGCGGCGCGCCAACTCGGCCCGGCCGTCGCTGTGGTGGTGCTCGACGGGGACCAGTTCCGCACCGGCGTCGTGCAGTGCGCCCGTCAGGGCGCCGTCCCAGCCATCCGCGCCGGCCGAGGACACGGGCCTCAGGAACAGCCAGCGCCCGGAGAGCCGCGCGCCCTCGGGCAGGCCGGCGACCGTGCGCCAGACGACACGGTGGTGCAGCCCGTCGACGGCGACGGCCGAGCCGTCCTCGGCGTAGGAACGCTCCAGCCAGAACCGGTCACGGCGGAAGGCGTAGGTGGGCAGCTCGACCGTGCGCGCCGCCGGGAGGAGTGTGGACCACGTCACCGCCGCGCCGCTCAGGTGCAGTCGCGCTAGGGCCGCCACGAAGTGCCGGGACTCCTGACCGCCCTTGCGGAGAACCGGCGTGTACAGCACGTCGTCCGCCGGGCTGGTCTGTGCGAGTGCGGTGAGGGTGCCGTCGGGGCCGATCTCCAGGAACCGCGTCACACCCTCGCCGGCCAGCACACCGATCCCGTCGGCGAACCGCACCGCCTCACGCACATGCCGCACCCAATACTCCGCCGACCCCAACTCGCCCTCCACAGCGAGCCGCCCCGACACGTTCGACACCAACGCAACCGACGCAGAACCGTAAGCGACGCCCTCCGCGACCTCACGGAAAGCCTCCAGCATCGGCTCCATCAAGGGTGAGTGGAAGGCGTGCGAGACCCGCAGACGCGACGTCCGACGGCCTCGCGCCTTCAACTCCTCAACGACCTCGGTGACGGCCGCCTCGACGCCCGCGATCACCACCGCACGCGGACCGTTCACCGCAGCGACCGACACCTCCGCCCCACGACCCTCCAACAGCGGCAGCACCTCGCCCTCGGCCGCCTCCACCGCGACCATCACCCCACCCGACGGCAACACCTGCATCAACCGACCCCGCGCCACCACCAACGCACACGCATCCTCCAAAGAGAACACACCCGCCACATGCGCAGCCGCGATCTCACCGACCGAATGACCCATCAGGAAATCCGGACGCACCCCGAAAGACTCCACCAGACGGAACAACGCCACCTCGACCGCGAACAACGCAGGCTGCGCCCACTCCGTACGCTCCAGCAGAGCCGCGTCCTCACCGAAGATCACATCCCGCAACCCACCCCCCACCTGCGCACACACCGCATCGAACGCCTCCGCGAACACCGGAAACACCTCATACAACCCACGACCCATCCCCACCCGCTGCGCACCCTGACCAGCGAACAAGAACGCCGTCCGACCACCGCGCATCGTCCCGATCGCGGCGCGTGCGTCGGGCTCGCCCGTGGCCAACGCGGAGAGGCCGGCGAGGAGTTCGGCGCGGTCGTGGCCCTGGATCACGGCGCGGGTCTCGAAGGCGGTGCGGGTGGTGGCCAGGGAGGCGGCCAGGTCGTAGAGGTCGGTGTCGGGGCGCTCGGTCAGGTGGGCGGCGAGGCGGCCGGCCTGGCCGCGCAGCGCCGTCTCGTCGCGGGCGGAGAGGAGCCATGGCAGGACCGGGAGGGCGGTACGGGGTCCCTGTTCGGGGGTGGTCTCGTCCGCGGAGGCTTCGGGGGCCTGCTCGATGACGACGTGCGCGTTGGTGCCGGAGACGCCGAACGCCGAGACTCCGACGCGGTGCGGGTGCTCGACGCTCGGCCAGTCGACGGGCCCGGTGAGCAACCGGACGTGACCGGCGCTCCAGTCGACGTGCCGGGAGGGGCTGTCGGCGTGCAGGGTGGGCGGCAGGACGCCGTGCCGTAGCGCGAGGACGGACTTGATGACGCCGACGACGCCGGCGGCGGCCTGGGTGTGGCCGATGTTGGATTTCGCGGAGCCGAGCCACAGCGGCCGGTCGGCGGTACGGCCCTGGCCGTAGGTGGCGAGAAGCGCCTGGGCCTCGATGGGGTCGCCGAGCGAGGTGCCCGTGCCGTGCGCCTCGACGGCGTCGATCTCGGACGCGGGCACGCCGGCGTTGGCGAGGGCGGCGAGGATGACGCGCTGCTGGGCCAGGCCGTTGGGGGCGGTGAGCCCGTTGGAGGCGCCGTCCTGGTTGACCGCGCTGCCGCGCAGCACCGCCAGCACCTGATGGCCGTTGCGGCGGGCGTCCGAGAGCCGTTCGACGACGATCGTTCCGGCGCCCTCGGCCCACCCCGTCCCGTCCGCGTCGTCGGAGAAGGCCTTGCAGCGGCCGTCGCCGGCCAGGCCGCCCTGCTGCTCGAACTCGATGAAGGCGCCGGGGCTGGACATGACGGTGACACCGCCGACGACGGCGAGAGAGCACTCGCCGGAGCGCAGCGACTGGGCGGCCAGGTGCAGGGCGACGAGGGAGGAGGAGCAGGCGGTGTCGACGGTGACGGCCGGGCCCTCGAGCCCCAGGGTGTAGGCGACGCGGCCGGAGAGGACCGACATGGAGTTGCCGGTGAGCAGATGGCCCCGGACGTCGTCGGGGACCTCGCGCAGCCCGGAGGTGTAGCCCTGGTCGCTGCACCCGACGAACACACCCGAGCGGCTGCCCCGCAAGGTGGCGGGATCGATGCCCGCGCGCTCGAAGGCTTCCCAGACCACTTCGAGCAGCAGTCGCTGCTGAGGGTCCATCGCGAGCGCCTCGCGCGGGGAGATGCCGAAGAAGGCGGGGTCGAACCGGTCGGCGTCGTCGAGGAAGCCGCCACGGCGACGCCCGGCGGCGCCGTTGTCCGGCCCGGGCGCGGTGGACCAGCCCCGGTCGGCGGGCCAGTCGGTCACCGCGTCGGTCCCGTCGACCAGCAGGTCCCAGAAGTCGTCGGGTGTGCGGACGCCGCCGGGCAGGCGGCAGCTCATGCCGACGATGGCGACGGGCTCCTGCTCGCGAGCCTCCAGCTGGCGTAGCCGGCGGCGGGTGTTGTGGAGATCGACGGTGACCCGCTTGAGGTAGTCCCGAAGCTGCGCTTCATTCGTCATGGACTGCCCCCATGCTGATCGGTTCTGTGACGGAACGTGTCCCCGCGCGTGGTCGGCGGGCCCTGTGGGCGTCCGACTGCTGGTGTGCTCCTCGAGCGGTGGGGACAGCATGACCCGGTCCGGGAGCCTTTCTCGGCACCCTGCGGGGTTCTCTGGGGAAACCCTTGGAAATCATGAGCCCGTCGCCATTCGCGCAGGCCGGAGCAACGGCCGACCGGACCGGCCGAATGTGGCGGTGCCCCGAACCTCTGTTGTCTGTACGGAAGTTCGGGGCACGGGCTGCTCAGACGTACGGTGGCGGGGCGCCCCGGGCGAGAACGGTGTACAGGTCCGCGAAGGCGTCCTGAAGTGCCGTCAGGGCGTCGGGGATGCGCCAGGCGGCGCGGTCGCGCGGGCCGACGGGGTTGGAGACGGTGCGCAGTTCCAGCAGCGGGACGCCGTGGACGGCGGCGGCCTCGGCGACGCCGAAGCCCTCCATCGCCTCGGCGGCGGCTCCGTGGCGTTGCCGTAGGCGCTGGGCGCGTTCCGCGGTACCGGTGACGGTGGAGACGGTCAGGACGGGGGCGAGGACGGCGCCGAGGACTCTGGCGACGGCCGCGGAGAGATGGGGTGCGCAGGCGTGCTCGGAGGCTCCGAACCCCAGGCTGTCCATGGAGATGAATCCGTCGGCGGTCTCGCAGCCGAGGTCGGCGGCGATGACACGGTCGGCGACGACGACGGAACCGACGTCGGCGACCGGCGCGAAGCCCCCCGCGATGCCTGTCGAGACGACCAGGTGGTACCGGTCGCCCCCGACGGCCGCCGCGGTGAGTGCCGCGTCGGTCGCCGCGGCCGCGGCGGCGGGTCCCACTCCCCCTGCCAACAGGTCGGCGACGAGCTGCCGGTGAGGGGCGGGACCCTGCCCCGCCGCCGTGCGGTCGGCCCGCACGGACGAGGCGTCCCCGGTGCAGTTGATCCGGAGCATCTCCCGGCCGGGCAGGGCGCCGCAGTCGGCCGCCGCGGCAGGGCCCAGACCTCGCGCGACGGCGTCGCGTTCGGCTCGTACCGCGGTGACGACGAGGAGGCGTACGGCGGTCATGACGAGAGCTGGACGTGCCCGTGATCGCCTATGACGAGGCGGTGGGTGGCAGGCAGTCCTGGGGCGACGGCGACTTTGACGTTGCGGCCGACGAGGGAGGCTGCAACCCGCCGGATCCGGTCGAAGGACGACTCCCGCAGCACGATCGAGTACTCGATCTCGCTGTGGGAGATGCGGCAGTTCTCCGCGACCGACGTGGAGGGGCCGACGTACGAGTCGCTGACGACGCTGCCGGCGCCGATGATCACGGGGCCGACGATGCGGGAGCGCCGGACCTCGGCGCCCGCCTCGATCCGGACCCGTCCGATGATCTCGCTCTCGTCGTCGACATAGCCGTTGACGCAGGGCTGGAGGCGTTCGAGGAGGGTGCGGTTGACCTCCAGCATGTCGGTGACGTTGCCGGTGTCCTTCCAGTATCCGGTGATGACCGTGGAGCGGACCTCCATCCCCTGGTCGATCATCCACTGCAGCGCGTCGGTGATCTCCAGCTCGCCGCGAGGGGACGGCTGGACGGCCCGCACCGCTTCGTGGACGGCCGCCGTGAAGAGGTACACGCCGGCGACGGCCAGGTCGCTGCACGGCTTGCGCGGTTTCTCCTCGAGTACGAGGACGTTGCCGTTGTCGTCGGTGACCGCCACGCCGAAGGCCGTGGGGTTGCTCACCCGGGTGAGCAGCACCTGGGCGTCGCGTGGGTCCTTGCGGAACTCCTCGACGACGTCGGTGATGCCGTCGAGCACGAAGTTGTCACCGAGGTACATGACGAAGTCGTCGTCGCCCAGGAAGGATTCGGCGATGAGCACGGCGTGGGCGAGCCCCAGGGGTTCGCTCTGCGGGATGTAGGTGACGGTCAGGCCGAAGGCGGAGCCGTCACCGACGGCCGCCTCGATTTCCGGGGCGGTGCTGCCGACGATGACGCCGACGTCGGTGATGCCCGCGGCGGCGATGGATTCGAGACCGTAGAAGAGGATCGGTTTGTTGGCGACCGGGACCAATTGCTTGCTGGACGTGTGGGTGATCGGTCGCAGTCGTGAACCTGATCCCCCCGCGAGCACAAGAGCCTTCACTGTTCCATCCAGGTGACGGGTGAGACGTGGTGGGTGAGACGTGGTGGTGGGACGTTGTGGGTGGGTGGGAGGTGGTGGGTGAGCAGGGGCGGTCGTTCCGGCCCGGACGCCGTGTCCGGGCCGGAACGAGGCCGGTCGGCTCACACCTCGTCGAGGTCGCCCTCGAGGAAGGCGCGCAGTTCGTCGTCGGAGACCTCGTCGGCGGCCCGCCCCGGCGCCGAAGGCGCGGAGCCGACGGCGGCCCCGGCCGCCGGGTCGTCGTCGAGCCGGGCCAGCAGACCGCTGAGCCTGCTGCGCAGCCGCTCCTGGACGGCCGTGTCCAGGACCGACGCGGTGAACTGGGCTTCCAGGGCGTCGAGACGGTCGAGAACGGGGGAGGCTGCCGACTGCGCCTCCTGGGTGACGCGTTCCAGGAGGTACGCGGCGAGCCGTTGCGGCGTCGGGTAGTCGAACATGAGGGTCGCGGGCAGCCGTGCTCCTGCGAGGGCGCCGATGCGGTTGCGCAGTTCGACGGCGGTCAGCGAGTTGAACCCGCTGTCCAGGAAGCCTCCTTCGGGGTCGATGGAGTCGGGGCTGTCGTGCCCGATGACCAGGGCCGCCTGAGCGAGTACCGCGTCCAGGACGACGGCGTGCCGGGCGTCCGGGGCAAGCCCGGCGAGACGGTTGCACAGCTCGCCCTCCGCGGGCGCCGCCGACGCGGTGGTGGCCGGTTCGGCCCGGTGCCGGGTGCGGGCCGGGACGAGGTCGCGCACCAGGTCCGGCACCGACCCGTCGGAGGCCAGTAGGGCGGCCGGGTCGAGGTCGACGGGCGCGAAGTACGGTTCGCGGGAGCGCAGCGCCGCGTCGAGCAGGCTGAGCGCGTGACCGGTCTCCATGGGCCGCAGTCCACTGCGGGCGATGCGGCGCATGTCCGCTTCGTCGAGCTTGCCGGTCATGCCGCTTCGTTCGGCCCACAGGCCCCAGGCGAGGGACTGGACGCGGCGTCCGCCGGCGGCGCGGCGGGCGGCGAAGGCGTCCAGGAAGGCGTTGGCGGCCGAGTAGTTGCCCTGCCCGACGCCGCCGAGGGTTCCGGCGATCGAGGAGAACAGCACGAGCGCGGCATCGGTGCCGCGGGTGAGTTCCTCCAGCAGGACGGTCGCGTCGGCCTTGGCCCGCAGCACGGTGTCGACGCGCTCGGGAGTGAGCGACTGCACGATGCCGTCGTCGAGGACGCCCGCTGTGTGGACGACCGCGCTGAGCGGCCGGTCCGCAGGGATGTCACCGAGCAGGGCGGTCAGGGCGTCGCGGTCGGCGACGTCGCAGGCGGCGACGGTGACGTGGGCCCCGTGGCCGCTGAGCTCCTCGTGGAGTTCGGTCATGCCCTCGGCCGCCGGGCCGCGCCGTCCGGCCAGCACCAGGGAGCGCACGCCGTGGGCGGTGACCAGGTGGCGGGCGATCTCCCGTCCCAGGATGCCGCCGGCCCCGGTGACCAGGACGGTGCCGTCCGCGAACGCCTCGCCCGTCGTCTCGGCGGGCGGTGCCGCCTGGGTGAACCGGGGTGTGAACGCGGAGCCCCCGCGCAGGGCGATCTCGCTCTCGTCCGAGGCCAGCGCGGCCGGCAGCTGTGCCAGGGAGGCCGCACTGCCGTCGTGGTCGACCAGGGCGAAGCGGCCCGGGTTCTCGGCGCGCGCCGCACGGACCAGTCCCCAGACGGCCGCCTGGGCCGGATCGGTGTGGGGCGCGTCCTCGGATCCGGTGGTGACGGCGTTCCGGGTCAGCACCACCAGCCGGGAGGCCGCCAGGCCGTCCTGGGCCAGCCAGTCGGTGAGCAGGCTCAGCGCGTGGTTGGTGGCACGCCGCGTAGCGGCGGTGACGTCGCCGTCCGCCTCGGACCGGGTGTCGGGCATCGCCGCCAGGACCGTCGCGGGCACGGCGGTGCCCGTGGCCGCGTACAACGCGGCGGGGTCCGTGTGCCGGACGGCGGTGTCGAAGCCCGGTGCGGCGGACGGCAGCACGCCGCCGACGAGATGCGGCGTGGCGACGGGCGCCGTGCCGATGCCGACGGGCGTCCAGCGGATCCGGTGCAGTGCGCCGCGCCCCGGAGCGGACGGCAGGGCGCTGGTGTCCACGGGGCGCAGGGTGAGCCCGTCGATGTCGGCGACCCGGCGTCCCTCGCCGTCGAGGATGCCCACCCGGTAGGTGTGGTCGCCGACGGGGGTGAGACGTACGCGCAGCGCGGTGGCGCCGGCGGAGTGCGGGACGACGTCGGAGAAGGCGAACGGCAGGACGGTGCCGGTGCCTGCGGCGGGGGCCAGGGCCACCGTGTGCAGGGCGGCGTCCAGCAGGGCCGGGTGGATGCGGAACCGGGCGGCGCCCTGCAGGTGTTCGCCTTCCTCGGGGGCGATCTCGGCGTACACGTCGTCGCCGTCGCGCCAGGCGGCGCGCAGTCCGCGGAACGCGGGTCCGTAGGCGAAGCCGCCGGCGGCGATGCGTTCGTACAGGCCGCTGACGTCCACCGCGGTGGCGGTCGGTGGCGGCCAGGCGGCCGGCAGAGGTGCGGGGGCGGAGGCCGACGGCGTGTCGGTGAGGGTGCCGTCGGCGTGCCGCGTCCAGGCAGTGCCGGTGGCGGGTCGGGAGTGCACCGAGAGGGCGCGGTCGCCGTTGCCGTCTGGCGCCGCGACGGACACCTGAAGCTGGACGCCGCCGTTCTCAGGGAGCACGAGCGGCGTCTGGAGGGTGAGGTCACCGATCCGGGCGGCGCCGACGTGTCCGCACGCCTCCATGGCGAGGTCGAGGAACGCGGTGCCGGGGAAGAGGATGCGGCCGTCCAGGGCGTGGTCGGCGAGCCAGGGCCTGTCGTTCACCGAGACGGTTCCCGTCAGCACGACGCCGGAGCTGTCGGCGAGGGCGACAGCGGCGGTGAGCAGCTGGTGGTGTACGGGGTCCAGGTCCGTGCGGGTGCTGTCGGAGCCGGTCGCCTCGAGCCAGTAGCGGCGCCGCTGGAAGGGGTAGGTGGGCAGATCGGTGCGGACGGCTCCCGAGGGGGTGAACCAGTTGTCCCAGTCCACGCGGTGGCCGTGGGTGTGCAGCCGGGCGAGGGCGGAGGTCAGCGAGGCGTCTTCCTCCTCGTCGCGCCGCAGCGTCGGCACGAGTGTGGCGACGCCGTCGACGCAGTCCGCGGCGAGCGCGGTCAGCACGCCGCCCGGGCCGATCTCGACATAGGTGGTGACGCCCTGTTCCTCCAGTGTGCGCATGCCCTCGTGGAAGCGGACGGCGTCACGCACCTGGCTGACCCAATAGGCGCCGTCCATCGGCTCGTCCGCGGTGACGGGGCGTCCGGTGACCGTGGAGACCACGGACAGGGCGGGGGCGGCGTGGTCGACGAGCGCCGTGTGGGCGGCGAACTCGTCGAGCATGTCGTCCATGTGGTGGGAGTGGAAAGCGTGACCGACCTGCAGACGGTGTGTCTTGCGGCCCTGGCCGGCCAGTTCGGCCGCCACGGCGGTGACGGCTACCTCGTCGCCGGACAGGACGGTGGCGAGCGGGCTGTTGACCGCCGCGACGGACACCCGGCCCGCGTGGGCGGCGAGCAGCGGTGTCACCTCCTCCTCCCCGGCCTGTACGGAGATCATGACGCCTCCCGTCGGCAGGTTCCCCATGAGTCTTCCGCGCACGGCGACGAGCCGGCACGCGTCCTCCAGTGTGAGAACCCCCGCGACGTGGGCTGCGGCGATCTCGCCGACCGAGTGGCCGAGCACCGCGTCGGGCCGTACGCCCAGGCTCTCCAGCAGGCGGTAGAGGGCGACCTGGACGGCGAAGAGTCCGGCCTGGGTGTAGGCGGTGCGGTCCAGGAACGCCGCCTCGGGGCTGCCCGGTTCGGCGAACAGGACGTCACGCAGGGGCAGTTCGAGGTCGGCGTCGAGGTGGGCGCAGGCCTCGTCGAGAGCGTCGGCGAAGATCTCGTGCCGCTGGTACAGGACCCGTCCGGTGGCAGCCTGCTGACTGCCCTGTCCGGAGAAGAGGAAGGCCACCCTGCCCCCGCGGGCCCGGCCGGTCGTGAGCAGCGGGTGCTCCCGGCCCTCGGCGAGAGAGGTGAGCGCGTCGGTGAGTGCGGCGGTGTCGCCGGTGGCGACGGCCGCGCGGTCGTCGTGGTGGGCGCGTGTGGTGGCCAGGGAGAGCGCCAGATCGGCCGGAGCGGTGTCCGGACGGGCGGCGATGTGGGCGAGGAGGCGGCTGGCCTGGGCGCGCAGGGCGGCGTCGCCACGGGCCGACAGCAGCCACGGCAGCGTGCGGGCGGCGCCGTCGGCCGGACGGGACTCCACCGGGGCGGGTGTCCCGGGTTCTTGGATGATCACGTGTGCGTTGGTGCCGGAGACGCCGAACGACGAGACGCCCGCGCGACGCGGGGCGTCACCGGGGGCCCAGTCGCGCTCTTCCTGCAGCAGGCGCACGGCGCCGGACGACCAGTCGATGTGCGGGGACGGCTGTTCGGCGTGCAGGGTGCGCGGCAGGACGCGGTGACGCATCGCCATCACCATCTTGATGATGCCCGCGACGCCGGAAGCGGCCTGTGTGTGACCGATGTTGGATTTCAGCGCCCCGAGCCACAGCGGCCGCTCCGCAGGCCGGTCCTGACCGTAGACGGCCAGCAGCGCCTGCGCCTCGATCGGGTCGCCGAGGGTCGTTCCGGTGCCGTGCGCCTCGACGGCGTCGACGTCCAGCGGGGAGAGCCCGGCGGAGGCCAGCGCCTGACGGATGACCCTCTGCTGGGCGGGTCCGCTGGGCGCGGTGAGTCCGTTGGAGGCGCCGTCCTGGTTGACGGCGGTGCCGGCGACGGTGGCGAGCACGGGGTGGCCGTTGCGACGCGCGTCCGACAGACGCTCCAGCAGGAGCAGGCCGACGCCTTCGGCCCAGCCCGCGCCGTCGGCCTCGGCGGCGAACGGCTTGCAGCGGCCGTCCGGCGAGAGGGCGCGCTGCCTGCTGAACTCGACGAAGGTGTCCGGCGTGGACATCACGGTGACGCCGCCGGCCAGGGCGAGTTCGCACTCCCCGGACCGCAGGGCCTGTACCGCCAGGTGCAGGGCGACCAGGGAGGACGAGCAGGCCGTGTCGACGGTGACGGCCGGTCCTTCCAGACCGAAGGTGTAGGCGATGCGTCCCGAGGCGACGCTGCCGGCGCTGCCTGTGGCGAGGTAGCCCTCCAGCTCCTCGGGGGCCTTGCGGGCACGGCTGCCGTAGTCGTTGTAGTTGGATCCGACGAAGACGCCCGCGCGGGCGCCGCGGATGCGGTCCGGATCGATCCCGGCGCGTTCGAACGCCTCCCAGGACGTCTCCAGCAGCAGCCGGTGCTGCGGGTCGATGGCCACGGCCTCGCGGGGCGCGATCCCGAAGAACGCGGGGTCGAAGCGGTCGGCGTCGTGCAGGAACCCGCCGTGCCGGGCGTACGAGTGGCCGATGCGGTCGGGGTCGGGATCGTAGAGGCTCTCGACGTCCCAGCCGCGGTCGGCGGGGAAGGGTGTGATGGCGTCGGCGCCGGCGGCGACCAGTTGCCACAGGTCCTCGGGCGAGGCGACACCGCCGGGGAAGCGGCAGCCCATGGAGACGATGACGACCGGGTCGTCGTCGACCGCCGCAGTCGGCAGTTCGGGCAGCGGCTCGGCGGCCGCCCCCGTACCGAACAGTTCTCCGTCCAGGTAGGCGGCCAGGGCTCCTGCGGAGGGGTGGTCGAAGGCGAGCGTGACCGGCAGACGCAGACCGGTGGCCTCCACGAACCGGTTGCGCAGTTCGACGGCGGTGAGCGAGTCGAAGCCGACGTCCCGGAAGGCACACCCGTCGGGGACCGCGCCGGGATCCGCATGGCCGAGAACGGCGGAGGCCTGGGCGCGGACCTCGGTGACCAGCTCGGCACGGCGTTCCGCCGGGGCCAGGCCCGCGAGGCGCTGGACGAGCGGCGGGCCGTCGACGGAGTCGGCCTTCTTCTCGCCGCTCTCCGTGGAGAGCGGCGCCCGTGCCTCGGGGAGCTCGCGCAGCGCGGCGAACGCACGGGCGGTGATCAGCTTCCAGTCGACGTCGGCGACGATCAGGAACTCCTCGTCCTGCTCCAGCGCCTTCTGGAGGGAGGCGATGGCCAGTTCGGGGTCCATCGGGGGTACGCCGTCCCGGCGCAGCCGCTCGGCGACCTCCTCCCCGACCATGCCGCCACCCGCCCAGGTTCCCCAGCCGATGGAGGTGGCGGGCAGTCCCTCCGCCCTGCGGCCGGCGGCCAGGGCGTCGAGGAAGGCGTTGGCCGCGGCGTAACTGCCCTGTCCGGGACCGCCGAGGGTGCCTGCCATCGACGAGAACAGCACGAACGCGTCGAGGTCGAGATGGCGGGTGGCTGCGTCGAGGGCCAGCGCCGCATCGGCCTTGGGTCGCAGGACGTCATGGGCGCGCTGCGGGGTGAGCGCGTCGATGAGGCCGTCGTCGATGATGCCGGCGGTGTGCACCACTGCCGTGAGGGTGCCGCCGCCGGGCAGGTCGTCGACGAGGCGCCGTACGGCGTCGGCGTCGGCGACGTCGCAGGCGACGACGGTGGCCTGGGTGCCCGACTCGGCGAGTTCGGCGACGAGTTCGCCGGCTCCCGACGCGTCGGGGCCGCGCCGGGAGGCGAGCACGAGGTGTTCGGCGCCGCCGCGTGCGAGCCAGCGGGCGACGTGCCGGCCGAGCCCGCCGGTGCCGCCCGTCACCAGGACGGTGCCGGACGGCTGCCAGCTGCCCTCCGGCCGCGGCCCGTCACCGGCACGCACCAGCCGCCGGGCGAAGAGTCCGGAGGCGCGCACTGCGAGGTGGTCCTCTTCGAGCGTCCCGGACAACGCGCCGATCAGCCGTCGCGCCGCGCGCTCGTCGAGCGTGCCGGGCAGGTCGACGAGCCCGCCCCAGCGCTGCGGGTACTCCAGGGCGGCGATGCGGCCGAGACCCCAGGTCATCGCCTGCAGAGGGCTGGTCAGCCGGTCGCTGCGGCGCACGGAGACCGCGCCACGCGTGGCACACCACACCGGGGCGTCCAGGCGGGCGTCGCCGAGGACCTGGAGCAGAGTCGTGGTCAGGACCAGGCCGGTGGGCAGCACGCCCTCGGCCGACCAGGGGGACTCGTCCAGCGCGAGCAGCGACAGCACGCCACCGACCGCGACGCCGTCGGCCAGGGCGCGCACGAGGTCGGCCATGCGGTCACGTTCGGCGTCCGGGCCGCCCACGACGAGGACGCGGACCCCGGCAGACCTGTCGCCGACCGCGGCGCGCACATCCCTGACGAGGGGGTCGTCCTCATATCCGGCCGGTACGACGAGCAGCCACGTGTTCAGCAGCTCGTGGGTGCGAGCGGGCTGTTCGGTGCGGGGCCGCCATGCGACCCGGTATCGCCAGCCGTCGAGGGTGGAGTGGTTGAGCCGGTCCCGCCGCCAGGACGACAGGGCGGGCACCACCTCGGCGAGTGAGCGCACGTCCTCGAGTCCGAGGCTGTCCGCCAGGGAAGCGAGATCGTGGCTGTCCACGCTGGCCCAGAACCCGTCGTCGAGGAGGTTCACCTCACCGGACGTCCCGCCGTCGGCAGCGGTCTGCGGGGCGGCCGGCTCCAGCCAGTAGCGGCTGCGCTGGAACGCATACGTCGGCAACTCCACCCGACACGGCGACAACCCCGCAAACACCGGAGCCCAGTCCACCCCCACACCCCGCACCCACGCCTCACCCAACGACCGATAAAAACGCCCCAGACCACCCTCACCCCGACGCAGCGAACCCACCACCACCGCATCCGCACCCACAGCCTCCACCGTCTCCGCCACCGGCACCGTCAACACCGGATGCGGACTCATCTCCAAAAACGCRCCGAACCCCTCCCCCACCAACCGCCGCACCACCGGCTCCAACAACACCGACTGCCGCAGATTCCGGAACCAATAACCCCCGTCCAACTCCGCACCCTCCACCCACTCACCCGTCACCGTCGACAAGAACGGCACCGACGGAACCAACGCCCTCACCGAACCCAACAACCCCGCCAACTCCCCCTCCAACACATCCACATGCACCGAATGCGACGCATAATCCACATCAATACGACGCACCCGCACCCCCNCCGAACCCCTCCCCCACCAACCGCCGCACCACCGGCTCCAACAACACCGACTGCCGCAGATTCCGGAACCAATAACCCCCGTCCAACTCCGCACCCTCCACCCACTCACCCGTCACCGTCGACAAGAACGGCACCGACGGAACCAACGCCCTCACCGAACCCAACAACCCCGCCAACTCCCCCTCCAACACATCCACATGCACCGAATGCGACGCATAATCCACATCAATACGACGCACCCGCACCCCCGCCCCCTCACACCACTCCACCAACTCGTCCAACACACCCACATCACCCGACACCACCGTCGACGACGGACCGTTCACCGCCGCCACCGACACCCGACCACCCCAACGACCCACCAACTCCGACACCCCACCCGGACCCTCAGCAGCAAGACCCACCGACACCATCCCCCCACCACCCGCCAACGCCACCAACGCCCGCGACCGCAACGCCACCACCCGCGCACCATCCACCACACTCAACGCACCCGCCACCACCGCAGCAGCGATCTCCCCCTGCGAATGACCCACCACCGCAGCCGGCCGCACACCGAACGACTCCCACAACGCAGCCAACGACACCATCACCGCCCACAACACCGGCTGCACCACATCCACCCGATCCAACCCCGGCGCACCCCCCACCCCCCGCACCACATCCACCAACGACCAACCCACCAACCCCTCCAACGCCACCCCACACTCAACAAACCGCGCAGCAAACACCTCCGACACATCCAACAACTCCACCGCCATACCCACCCACTGCGCACCCTGACCCGGAAACACGAACACCGGATCGACGGTCTCGCCGATACGCCGGGCGGCGCCCCGCGCGAGGCTCGTGCCGGACGTTCCGGCGGCCAGAGCGCGCAGCGACGCGACGAGGTCGTCGCGGTCGACGCCGACGACGGCCGCACGCTCCTCCAGCACGGCACGGCCGGTCAGGAGGGAGTGCGCGATGTCGACGGGATCGTCGTTCGAGCTCTCCAGATGGGTCAGCAGCTGCTCGGCCTGGGCACGCAGCGCCTTGTCCGAGCGGGCGGACAGCAGCCACGGCACCACGGTGCGGGACGGCTCGGCGACGAGCGGTGCGGACTCCTCTGCGGTGAGCGGCGGCTCAGGCTCTTCGAGGATGATGTGGGCGTTGGTGCCGCTGACGCCGAAGGAGGAGACGCCGGCCCTGCGAGGCCGGCCGTTGCGTTCCCAGGGGCGGGTGTGCGCGAGGACCTCGACCTGTCCTGCCGACCAGTCGACGATCGGGGAGACCTCCTCGGCGTGCAGGGACTTCGGCAGGGTGGCGTGCCGTATGGCCTGCACCATCTTGATGATCCCGGCCATGCCCGAAGCGGCCTGCGTGTGGCCGATGTTGGACTTCACCGACCCGAGCCACAACGGACGCTCGCCGTCGCGCTCCTGACCGTAGGTCGCCAGCAGCGCCTGCGCCTCGATCGGGTCACCCAGCTTCGTCCCCGTACCGTGCGCCTCCACCACGTCCACATCCGCAGCCGACAGACCCGCATCCGCCAACGCCGCACGGATCACCCGCTGCTGCGCAAGACCGTTCGGCGCCGTCAACCCGTTCGACGCACCGTCCTGATTGATCGCCGAACCCCGCACCACCGCCAGCACCTGATGCCCCGACGCCACGGCGTCCGACAACCGCTCCAGCAGCAGCACACCCACACCCTCGGCCATACCCATGCCGTCGGCCTCGGCGCCGAACGCCTTGCAACGGCCGTCGACGGCCAGGCCACGCTGACGGCTGAAGCCGACCAGGCCGATGGGCTCGCCCATGACGGCTGCGCCGCCGGTCAGCGCGAGGGAGCACTCCCCCGAACGAAGGGAACGCATGGCCTGGTGCATCGCCACCAGCGCGGAGGAACAGCCGGTGTCCATCGTCACGGCCGGCCCTTCGAGGCCGAGTGTGTAGGAGATGCGGCCGGAGGCGATGCTGGTGACGGTGCCGGTGATGAGGTGGCCCTCGAGTCCCTCCGGCACGCCCCCGCTCGCTCCGTAACCCTGGTGGGACACGCCGACGAAGACTCCGGTGTCACTGCCGCGCAGGCTGTCGGGGGCGATGCCGGCCCGCTCCAGGGTCTCCCAGGCGGTCTCCAGCAGCAGTCGCTGCTGCGGGTCCATCGCGGTCGCCTCACGCGGCGAGATCCCGAAGAAGGCCGCGTCGAACTCGGCCGCGTCGTGCAGGAAACCGCCGTCGCGGGCGTAGGTGGTGCCCGCTCGGTCCGGGTCGGGGTCGTACAGATTCTCCACGTCCCAGCCGCGGTCGACGGGCAGGGACGAGATGGCGTCGGTCTCGTCGAGGACGAGTCGCCAGAAGTCGTCCGGTGAGTGTGCTCCGCCGGGGAAGCGGCAGCCCATGGAGACGATGGCGATCGGTTCGTCCTCACGGGCCGGGCGGGCCGCCGGGACGGCGGGGAGCATGGTGGGCCGCTCCGCGGCAGTGTCGTCGACGAGCTGTCCGCGCAGATGGCGCGCGAGGTCGCGGACGTTGGGGTGGTCGAAGACGATCGCGGCGGGCAGCGTGAGGCCGGTCGCCTCGTTGAGGCGGTTGCGGAGCTCGACCGCGGTGAGGGAGTCGAATCCGAGTTCCCGGAACGCACGTGTGGCGGCGACGTCGTTGCCGTCGGCGTAGCCGAGGACGGCGGCGACCTGGCTGCGGACCACGTCGGTCAGCGTCCGGTCGCGTTCGGCGGAGCTCTGGCCGGCGAGTTCCGCGCGCAGGCCGCCGCCGCGTTCCGAGGCACGGTCGAGAACGGCTTCGTCGGCCCGCATCGCGGCCGCCACCTCGGGGACCTCGTGCAGCAGCGGTCGGGAGTGCGCCGCGGTGAAGACGGGGACGAAACGCTCCCAGTCGATGTCGGCGACGGCGAGGAAGGTCTCGTCGTGGTCGAGTGCCTGCTCGAGGCCCGCGACGGCGAGGGCGGAGTCCATGAACGGGATCCCGCGCCAGCGCAGTTGCTCCCGAACGACGTTGACGGCCATGCCTCCGCCCTCCGGGCTCCAGATGCCCCAGGCGAGGGACATGCCGGTCAGCCCGCGCGCTCGGCGATGGTCGGCGAGAGCGTCGACGTAGGCGTTGGAGGCCGAGTAGGCGCCGTGGTCGCCGCTGCCCCAGGTGCCGGCGACGGAGGAGTACAGGACGAAGGCGTCCAGCCGGTCGTGGTCGAAGAGTTCGTCGAGGTTGACGGCGCCGAGCAGCTTGGCGCGCGCTCCCTCTGCGAAGAAGTCGAGATCGGTGTCGGCGAGGGAGGCGAGCATGCCGACGCCCGCGGTGTGCACGACCGAGCGGATCGCGGGGCCGTCGGACTCCACCTGCTCGACGAGACGGTGGAGCGCTTCCCGATCGGCGACGTCGCACGCGGCGATGGTCACCCGGCAGCCCAGCTCGGTCAGTTCCTGCCGCAGCGTTTCCGCGCCCGGCGCCTGGTCGCCGTGGCGGCTGGTCAGCACCAGATGCTCGGCGCCCTTGCGGGCGAGCAGTCGAGCCGTGTGGGCGCCGAGGCCGCCGGTGCCGCCGGTGATCAGCGCGGCCCCGCTGGTGCTCCAGGACCGCGATGCGCTTCGGCCGGACAGGGGGGCGCGGACCAGCCGCCGGATGTGGGCGCTCGATCCGCGCAGGGCGATCTGGTCCTCGTCGCCCCCTGCGGCCAGGACGGCGACCAGGCCGCGGGCGGCGTCGGGGTCGGGTGCGGAGGGAAGGTCGACGAGGCCGCCCCAGCGCCGCGGCTGCTCCAGGGCGACCACCCGGCCGAATCCCCAGAGCGCGCCCTGGATCGGACGGCTGACCGTGTCCCCGTTCCCGGTACTGACAGCCTCGCTGGTCAGGAACCACGTCCTGGCCTCGATGCCGGCGTCCAGCATGCCCTGGACCAGGACCAGCGAGGACATCATGCCGACGGTCGCACCCGAGTGGTCCGGGGCGAGGCGCTCGTCGAGGGCCAGCAGGGACACGACGCCGCGCACGGAGTCGGTCCCGGCCACGCCGTCGGCTGCGCTGTCGGCACCGGCGACGGCGGCCGTGAGGCGCGCGGCGACGAGTGCGCGGTCCAGCTCGTCGGCGGCCATCGCGAAGGGGACGGCGGTCGCGCCCGCATCGCTCAGGGCGTCGGCGACAGCGGCGACCAGCGGCGATCCGACGTGTCCTTCGGGGACGACGAGCAGCCAGGTCCCGTCGAGGGTGGCTCCTTCGGGGAGCCGGCAGGGCCGCCACGCCACCCGGTAGCGCCAGCTGTCCAGCTTCGCCCGGCCCTGCCGTCCCCGACGCCAGGCCGACAACGCAGGCAGGAGATCACCGAGCC
The DNA here is from genome assembly GCF_001746365.1 of Streptomyces sp. LUP30. Lineage (GTDB taxonomy): Bacteria > Actinomycetota > Actinomycetes > Streptomycetales > Streptomycetaceae > Streptomyces. The sequence continues at coordinate 5,904 of NZ_MJAJ01000067.1, read as the reverse complement.
CCCCAGACCCGTCCAGCCCCAACGTGCCCGCGAGCCCCTCCAGATCACCCTCCTCCACGATCCGCCAGAACTCCTCCTGCGCCGGATCCACCCCGGCCTGCACCCTGGGCATGTCCAACCAGTAACGGCTGCGCTGGAACGCATACGTCGGCAACTCCACCCGACACGGCGACAACCCCGCAAACACCGGAGCCCAGTCCACCCCCACACCCCGCACCCACGCCTCACCCAACGACCGATAAAACCGCCCCAGACCACCCTCACCCCGACGCAGCGAACCCACCACCACCGCATCCGAACCCACAGCCTCCACCGTCTCCGCCACCGGCACCGTCAACACCGGATGCGGACTCATCTCCAAAAACGCACCGAACCCCTCCCCCACCAACCGCCGCACCACCGGCTCCAACAACACCGACTGCCGCAGATTCCGGAACCAATAACCCCCGTCCAACACCGCACCCTCCACCCACTCACCCGTCACCGTCGACAAGAACGGCACCGACGGAACCAACCCCCTCACCGAACCCAACAACCCCGCCAACTCCCCCTCCAACACATCCACATGCACCGAATGCGACGCATAATCCACATCAATACGACGCACCCGCACCCCCNCCGAACCCCTCCCCCACCAACCGCCGCACCACCGGCTCCAACAACACCGACTGCCGCAGATTCCGGAACCAATAACCCCCGTCCAACACCGCACCCTCCACCCACTCACCCGTCACCGTCGACAAGAACGGCACCGACGGAACCAACCCCCTCACCGAACCCAACAACCCCGCCAACTCCCCCTCCAACACATCCACATGCACCGAATGCGACGCATAATCCACATCAATACGACGCACCCGCACCCCCGCCCCCTCACACCACTCCACCAACTCCTCCAACACACCCACATCACCCGACACCACCGTCGACGACGGACCATTCACCGCCGCCACCGACACCCGACCACCCCAACGACCCACCAACTCCGACACCCCACCCGGACCCTCAGCAGCAAGACCCACCGACACCATCCCCCCACCACCCGCCAACGCCACCAACGCCCGCGACCGCAACGCCACCACCCGCGCACCATCCACCACACTCAACGCACCCGCCACCACCGCAGCAGCAATCTCCCCCTGCGAATGACCCACCACCGCAGCCGGCCGCACACCGAACGACTCCCACAACGCAGCCAACGACACCATCACCGCCCACAACACCGGCTGCACCACATCCACCCGATCCAACCCCGGCGCACCCCCCACCCCCCGCACCACATCCACCAACGACCAACCCACCAACCCCTCCAACGCCACACCACACTCAACAAACCGCGCAGCAAACACCTCCGACACATCCAACAACTCCACCGCCATACCCACCCACTGCGCACCCTGACCCGGAAACACGAACACCGGATCGCGGGGGGAGGCGGGGCTCTCGGTGAGGCCGCGAGCCCCGCTCGCGGGCCGTTCACCCCTGGCCAGGGCGCGCAGACCGTCGACGAGGCCCGCATGGTCCGTGCCGATGACGACGGCGCGCTCCTCCAGCGCGGCGCGACCGGTGGCGAGCGCGTGGGAGACGTCCACGGTGGAAAGGCCGGCGGACTCGATGCGGTCGAGCAACCGCTGTGCCTGCTCCTTCAGCGCGGCCTCCGACCGGGCCGACAGCATCCAGGGCAGGACGACACCGGTCTCCTCCGCCTTGTCCGCCGCCTCGGCGTCCGTCGTCCCGGCAGCCGTCGTCCCGGCGGCTTCCGCCGGTTCGGCGACCGGCGCCTGCTCGAGGACGACGTGGGCGTTCGTGCCGCTGCCTCCGAAGGAGGAGACACCCGCGCGGCGCGGCCGTCCGGTGTCCGGCCAGTCGACCGCCTCGGTGAGCAGGCGCAGCGTGCCGGAGGACCAGTCGACGTGCGGGGTGAGCTCCTCTCCGTGGAGCGACTTGGGGGCGACGCCGTGCCGGAGCGACTCGACCATCTTGATGATGCCCACGACGCCGGAAGCGGCCTGTGTGTGGCCGACGTTGGACTTCAGGGAACCGATCAGCAGCGGGGAGCCGGCGTCGCGCTCCTGGCCGTAGGTGGCCTGCAGCGCCTGCGCCTCGATCGGGTCACCGAGCTTCGTCCCCGTGCCGTGCGCCTCCACCACGTCCACATCCGCAGCCGACAGACCCGCATCCGCCAACGCGGCACGGATCACCCGCTGCTGGGACGGACCGTTCGGCGCCGTCAACCCGTTCGACGCACCGTCCTGGTTGATCGCCGAACCCCGCACCACCGCCAGCACCTGATGCCCCGACGCCACGGCGTCCGACAACCGCTCCAGCAGCAGCACACCGACGCCTTCGCCCCAGCCCGTGCCGTCGGCGCCGGCCGCGAAGGGCTTGCAGCGGCCGTCGGCGGCCAGGCCGCGCTGACGGCTGAACTCGATGAAGTTGCGCATGCTGGCCATGACGGTGACACCGCCCGCGACCGCCATCGAGCACTCGCCCGAGCGCAGTGCCCGGACCGCGAGATGGAGGGCGACCAGCGAGGAGGAGCACATGGTGTCGAGGCTGACGGCCGGTCCCTCGAAGCCGAAGCTGTAGGAGATGCGCCCCGACAGCACGGCGGCGGATCCGCCGGTCAGCAGATGTCCTTCGATGCCCTCGGGCGCGCGGGCGCCGTCGGGCGCGTAGGCCTGGTTGCTGGCGCCGACGAACACACCGGTGGAACTGCCCCGCAGCGTCGTGGGGTCGATGCCGGCCCGTTCGAACGCCTCCCAGGTGGTTTCCAGGAGAAGCCGCTGCTGCGGGTCCATCGCGGTCGCCTCACGCGGCGAGATCTCGAAGAACCCGGCGTCGAACTCGGCCGCGTCGTGCAGGAAGGCGCCCTGTCGGACGTAACTGGTGCCGATGCGCTCCGGGTCGGGGTCGTACAGCGCCTCGATGTCCCACCCACGGTCGGTCGGCAGGTCCGAAACGGTGTCGACGCCGTCGGCGACGATCCGCCACAGGTCCTCCGGGCTGCGCACTCCGCCGGGCATGTGACAGGCGGTGGCCACGATGGCGATGGGCTCGTGCGCCCGCGTCTCCAGGTCGGTGAGCCTGTGACGGGTCTGTCGCAGGTCCGTGGTGACGCGCTTGAGGTAGTCCCGCAGCTTGTCCTCGGTGTTGTGCGTGTTGGCCATGCCAGTCAGCCCTTCAAGAATCGGGAAGTCGTGTCGGGGGTGCGCTCAGGAGATCCCGAGTTCCTTGTCGATCAGATCGAACATGTCCTGGTCGGAGGCGCCGACCAGTTCCTCGTCCACGGCCGCGGGGGCGGGTGCGCCGGTGGGCGCCGCCCAGGAGTCGAGCAGGCCGCGCAGCGCGTCGGCGAGTTCCGCCCTGCCGGCCGGGTCCGACGTGGCGCGGTAGGCCGCCTCGATCTCCTTCAGCCGGGGGTCGAGCGCGCTGTCCCCGTCGTCCTCGGGGAAGAGTTCCGCGCCCACGTGGTCGGCGAGGGCGTTCGGCGTCGGATGGTCGAAGACGAGCGTCGCGGAAAGTCTGACGCCGAGTGCCGAACCGAGCCGGTTGCGCAGTTCGACAGCGGTCAGGGAGTCGAATCCCATGTCCCGGAAGGCCCGGCCGGGCTTGACCACTTCGGCGGCTCCGGAGCCGAGGACCGCTACTGCGTGCGTCCGGACCAATTCGGCCAGTCGGCGCTTGCGCTTGGCAGCGGGCAACGCGGCCAGTTCGCCACGGAGCCCGCCGGCCCCTGTGCTCGCGCCCGCCGTGTCCCCGGCCGCCCCTTCAACGTCCTGCGCGGTCGCCAGCGCCTGTACCTCCGGGATCTCGTCGATCAGCGGGCGATGGCCGTGGGCGCAGTACGCGGGCACGAACCGGTCCCATCGGATGTCCGCAACGACGACGGTGGTCTCGTTCGCCGCCACCGATTCGCGCAGGGCGCGCACGGCGAGCGCCGGCTCCATCGCGGGCACCCCGCGCCGCGCCAGCTGCTCGCCGACCTCGGCGTCGACCATGCCGCCACCGGCCCAGGCGCCCCAGGCGATCGAGGTGGCGGGCAGGCCGGCGGCGCGGCGCCGTTCGGCGAGCGCGTCGAGGTGGGCGTTGGCCGCCGCGTACGGCCCCTGGCCGCCGTTGCCCCAGACGCCGGCTCCGGAGGAGAAGAGCACGAAGGCGTCGAGCGGGCGTGCGCCGAGCAGCTCGTGCAGGTTCTCGGCGCCCACGACCTTGGCGTGCATCAGCTCGACGGCCTCGTCGGCGTCGATCTTCGTGAGCGGCCGCGCCCGGTCGACGGCGCCCGCGGTGTGGACGACCGCGGTCAGGGGGGTCTCTTCCGGGATGCCCCGCATGACGTCGGCGAGCGCGCCGCGGTCGGCGACGTCGCAGGCGGCGATGGTCACCCGGCATCCGAGGTCGGTCAGTTCGCGCTCCAGCTCCGCCGCACCCGGTGCGTCGGGACCGCGCCGGCTGGTCAGCACCAGATGCTCCGCGCCCGCATGGGCGAGATCCCTTGCCACGTGGGCCCCGAGGGCCCCGGTGCCTCCGGTGATGAGGACGGCGCCTCGCGGTTTCCACACGGGCGCCTCGGCGGATCCGCCGAGCGGTGAGCGCACCATCCGCCGGACGCTGACTCCCCGCTGCCCGGGCCGGAGCGCGAACTCGCTCTCTGCGCCGACCGCGTCGCCTGCCGCAAGCAGCGCGGGCAGCATCGCCAGCAGCTCGATGCCGCCGTCCGCGGGGAGGTCCACCAGCCCGCCGGACCGCTCGGGATCGTCCAGAGCGGCGACCCGGAGCAGGCCCCACGCAGCAGCCTGGCCGGCGACGGGCTCGTCCTCGCCGTCGACGGCGACGGCTCCGCGCGTCAGTGACCACAGTCCCGCGTGGATCGCGCTGTCCGTGAGGGCCTGGCTCAAGGCCATGGAGCCGAGCACTCCTCTGGTGACGCCCTGGCTGCGCTTGTCCGGTGCGTCGTCCAGGGCCAGCAGCGACAGCACGCCGACGGGCGCGTCCCCGGTTTTCGCGGCGGCGTCCAGCAGTTCGGCGACGACCGTCCGGTCCGCCCGGTCCGGCACGACGACCGGGACGACTCGCGTCGCCTCCTCCAGAACGCGTCGCGCCCGGACCGTCACGTCGTCGTCCGTCCGCCCTTCGGGGACGACGAGCAGCCAGGTCCCGTCGAGGGTGGCTCCTTCGGGGAGCCGGCAGGGCCGCCACGCCACCCGGTAACGCCAGCTGTCCAGCTTCGCCCGGCCCTGCCGTCCCCGACGCCAGGCCGACAACGCAGGCAGGAGATCACCGAGCCCCCCAGACCCGTCCAGCCCCAACGTGCCCGCGAGCCCCTCCAGATCACCCTCCTCCACGATCCGCCAGAACTCCTCCTGCGCCGGATCCACCCCGGCCTGCACCCTGGGCATGTCCAGCCAGTAGCGGCTGCGCTGGAACGCATACGTCGGCAACTCCACCCGACACGGCGACAACCCCGCAAACACCGGAGCCCAGTCCACCCCCACACCCCGCACCCACGCCTCACCCAACGACCGATAAAACCGCCCCAGACCACCCTCACCCCGACGCAGCGAACCCACCACCACCGCATCCGAACCCACAGCCTCCACCGTCTCCGCCACCGGCACCGTCAACACCGGATGCGGACTCATCTCCAAAAACGCACCGAACCCCTCCCCCACCAACCGCCGCACCACCGGCTCCAACAACACCGACTGCCGCAGATTCCGGAACCAATAACCCCCGTCCAACACCGCACCCTCCACCCACTCACCCGTCACCGTCGACAAGAACGGCACCGACGGAACCAACCCCCTCACCGAACCCAACAACCCCGCCAACTCCCCCTCCAACACATCCACATGCACCGAATGCGACGCATAATCCACATCAATACGACGCACCCGCACCCCC
>NZ_MJAJ01000066.1 GCF_001746365.1 Streptomyces sp. LUP30 | reverse complement strand
CCTGGTGGGCCGAGCGCGGGGCCGGCGCACGGAAGGTGACGGTGCCCTCGTCGGGGACGAACCCGGGGGCGCCGGACGGGGCCGGGCCGGACTGGGCCGGGCCGGGCTGCGATCCGGCCGTCCCGGCGCCCGGCGTCGGGCGGCGGAAGACGAACGTGCCGCCGGAGACCACGTCCCCGCCGCCGGGGACGCCGCTGTCCTCCGGCTCCGCGGGCGGGATCGTCGCCATGCCGTCCGTGCTGGTCGACCGGCCCTCGGGCTGTGCCGGGGCGGGCGAGGCGGCCCGCGGGTCGGCGCCCTGCGGAGCGCCCCATGAGACGCGGCGGTCCTGTTCGCCGCCGAAGCCGGACTGGTGGGCGCGGTCCGCGCCCCAGGCGGAGGCCGGCTCGGAGCGGCCGCCGAAGGGGTCGGCCGGCGCGGGGTCCTCGTCGAAGAAGTGCGGGCCGGTCTCCTCGACGGAGGGCGCGGGCCCGCCGGACGGGGACGTGAGCGGCCGGCCGTCGGACGGCGCGGGCCGGCTGGTGCCCGGCACCCAGGAGGCGCCGTTCCAGTACCGGACGTATCCAGGGATGGAAGGGTCCGGGTAGTACCCCTCGCGGGGCCTGTCGTCGCCGGGGGCCGGGGTTGGGGCGCTCATGTCCGTCGTCCCGTATCTGCTCGGGGGTGGGATGGGGGACCACATTTATCAGACGCGCGCGTGAGCCAGGGCGGCTCTGGCCATACGGCCACCTTTCCGGGCAACCCCGTGCACGCTCTTCACACGTTCGAAACCGCCCGCCGGGGCCCGGCGCACACGGCCGACGGAAAAGTTCTCCGAACCCGCGTAATGGTTCCGGGTCCACGCCCTCTCCACTCGTACGGGCCCGCACGAAGGCCCGTACGACAGTCCGTGACGGCCCCCGGGGCCCGTCGCGGGTTCCGTTCCGAGAGGAGAACGTCATGCATCACACCGTGGTGGAACGCGAGCTGGAGCTGAAGCTCATCCTGTCGCCCGAGCGTGGCATCCCGGTCCCGGCCAGGCTCGGCTACCGCAGCGACGACCCGTTCGCCGTCCATGTCACCTTCCACATCAACTCGGAGCAGCCGGTCGCCTGGACGTTCGCCCGCGAGCTGCTCGTGGAGGGGGTCTTCCGGCCGTGCGGACACGGGGACGTGCGGGTGTGGCCGACGAAGGCGGAGGGCCGCAGCGTCGTGCTGATGGCGCTGAGCTCACCCGACGGCGACGCCCTCCTGGAGGCGCCCGCGGCCCAGGTCTCGGCCTGGCTGGAGCGGACGCTGCGGGTGGTGCCGCCCGGCTCCGAGGGCGAGCAGCTGGGCATCGACGACGCGCTGGCCGAGCTGCTCGCCCCCTCCCCCAGGCTCTCGCCCTCGCTGGAGCAGGGGGGACCGGTCCCGGCGGACGACGCGTGGCTGCGCGACCCGTGGCCGGGCGAGGAGACGGGGGACGCGGGTGAGTGAGCGAGGACCGTCGGCCCTCAGAACAGCTTGCCCGGGTTGAGGATGCCCAGCGGGTCGAACGCGGCCTTGACGGCGCGCTGCATCTCCACGCCCACCGGGCCGATCTCGCGCGCCAGCCACTCCTTCTTCAGCACGCCCACGCCGTGCTCGCCGGTGATGGTGCCGCCGAGTTCCAGGCCGAGGCCCATGATCTCGTCGAAGGACTCGCGGGCGCGCCGGCGTTCGTCGGGATCCGCCGCGTCGAAGCAGACCGTGGGGTGGGTGTTGCCGTCTCCGGCGTGGGCGACGACCCCGATGGTCAGCCCGTGCTTGTCCGCGATGCGTTCGACGCCCTCGAGCATCTCGCCGAGCCTGGAGCGGGGCACGCACACGTCGTCGATCATCGTCGTCCCCTTGACGGCGTCCAGCGCGACGAGCGCCGAACGCCGCGCCTGGAGCAGGAGTTCGGACTCGGCGACGTCCTCGGCGGGGACGACCTGTGTGGCGCCGGCCGCCTCGCACAGCGCGCCGACCGCGGCGAGGTCGGCGGCCGGGTCGGGGGTGTCGAAGGCGGCGAGGAGCAGGGCCTCGGTGGTCTCCGGCAGGCCCATACGGGTCAGTTCGTTGACGGCCCGGACGGTCGTGCGGTCCATCAGTTCGAGGAGGGAGGGCACATGCCCGCCGGCCATGATCCGGCACACCGCGTCGCAGGCCGCGGCGCCGGACGCGAACTCGGCCGCCAGCGCCAACTGGCGCGGCGGCTGCGGCTTCAGCGCCAGGATCGCCCGCACGACGATTCCCAGCGAGCCCTCGGAGCCCACGAACAGACGGGTGAGGTCGTACCCGGCGACGCCCTTCGCGGTGCGGCGGCCGGTGGACATCAGCCGTCCGTCGGCGAGCACCACGTCGAGTCCGAGGACGTACTCGGCCGTCACCCCGTACTTGACGCAGCACAGGCCGCCGGACGCGGTGCCGATGTTGCCGCCGATCGTGCACGTCTCCCAGCTGGAGGGGTCGGGCGGGTAGTACAGGCCGTGTTCGCCCACGGCCCGCGACAGGACCGCGTTGACGACGCCGGGTTCGACCACGGCGACGCGGTCCACGGGGTTGATCTCGATGATGCGGTCCATCCTGGTCAGGGACAGGACGATGCAGCCCTCGGTGGCGTTGGCGCCGCCGGACAGGCCGGTGCGGGCGCCCTGCGGCACGACCGGGACGCGCAGCTCGGTCGCCGTGCGCATCACGTGCTGGACCTCTTCGGCCGTGCGCGGCAGCACGACCACGGCCGGGGCGCCGGCCGGGCAGAAGCCCGCCATGTCGTGGGCGTAGGCGACCGTGACGTCCGGATCGGTGAGGACGGCCTCAGCGGGCAGGCCGGCCAGCAGGCGGTCGAGAAGGTTGCCCGTCACGTCGTCGCGCGGCGCTTCCAAACGGCTCATGATCACAGGTTCGCACTCGGGGCCATCGGTGTGAACCCCGCCCGGCGGACCCTTCCGCTGACGTCATCCGGTCGTCGTACCGACGCAGAGTGAACGCCATGGAGAAGGTCTCTCGGTTTCGTCGGCGGCTGCTCGTGGGCTCGCTCGTGGGGTGTCTCGCGCTGGGCGGCGGGGCGCTGATGTGTCTGTCCGGCGACGGGCCGGCCGGGCGGGCGCCCGTGGCCGCTCCCGGGGCGCAGGCGGGCTCGGCGGTCCGCGCGGGCACGCCGGCCGCGCTCGCGGATCTCGCGGAGCTGGTCGACGAGCGGGAGAGCCGGGTGCGGGCCCATCCGCGGGACGCGCGGTCGTGGGCGGTGCTCGGGGCCGCCTACCTGGAGCAGGGCCGGCGTACCGCGGACGTGGCCGCGCTGTACCCGAAGGCCGAGCGGGCGCTGCGGACCTCGCTGAAGGCGCGCCCGAGGAACAACGCCGACGCGCTCGACGGTCTGGCGGCGCTGGCCAACGCACGCCGTGACTTCCCGGCTGCCCTGGCGTGGGGTGAGGCCGCGCGCAAGGCGGCGCCGAAGCGCTGGACGACGTATGCGCAGCTCATCGACGCGTACACCGGGCTGGGCGACTACAAGAAGGCCCGCAAGGCCCTCGGCCGGCTGACGGCGCTGCACTCGGGGCCCGTCGTGCGGGCGCGGGCGGCGGGCGTGTACTGGGACCAGGGCCGGCGCGAGGACGCGCAGGCGGCGCTGGCGGACGCGGCGGCGGCCGCTTCGTCGCCGGCCGAGCAGGCGGCCTGGCTGGAGCGGGGCGGGGAGCTGGCGTGGGAGCGCGGCGAGCGGGAGAACGCGCTGCGGCACTTCCAGGAGGCGGTGCGGCTCGACCCCGACATGCGGGCCGCGCAGGCCGGGCAGGGGAGGGCGCTGGCGGCTCTGGGGCGGACGACGGAGGCGCTGAGCGCGTACCGGACGGCGCTGGCCGAGCAGCCGTCGCCGCAGTACGCGCTGGAGCTGGGCGAGCTGTACGAGTCGCTGGGGCTCGCCCAGGCGGCGCGGGTGCAGTACGACCTGCTGCGAACGCTGGTGCGGGAGGAGGCGGCGGGCGGGGTGGACGGGGAGCTGGTCCTCGGCCGGTTCGAGGCGGACCACGGGGATGCGGCCCGGGCGGTGCGGCGGCTGCGGGCCGAGTGGCGCAGACAGCCGGGGATCGCGGTGGCGGACGCGCTGGGCTGGGCGTTGCACCGGGCCGGGCAGGACCGGGAGGCCCTGAGGTTCGCCATGACGGCCACCGACCGGGTGCACGGGGGCGCGGTGCGCAGCGCGCCCTACGTCTACCACCTGGCCATGATCGAGCGGGATCTGGGCGCGGAGGGCCCGGCCCGGCGGCATCTGCGGGAGGCGCTGCAGATCAACCCGTACTTCTCGCCGCTGCTCGGACCGGTGGCCCGGGCGGCGGCCGGCCAGCTGGGCGACGAGCCGGCCCCCGCGGAACTGCCGTCCTGAGCGCGGGCCCGGGGCCGTCCTGGCCACCGGTCGCCGCTGCCGTCCCGCGGCGGCCGCCGCCGTCCTGGCGACTGTGTGTCGCGGGCCGCCCGACTACAGGTTGCCGCGCTTGGCCTGCTCGCGTTCGATCGCCTCGAAGAGGGCCTTGAAGTTGCCCTTGCCGAAGCCCATCGAGCCGTGGCGTTCGATGATCTCGAAGAAGACGGTCGGCTTGTCCTGGACCGGCTTGGTGAAGATCTGCAGCAGGTAGCCGTCCTCGTCGCGGTCGACGAGGATCTTCAGCTCGCGCAGGGTCTCGACGGGGACGCGGGTCTCGCCGGCCCACTCGCCGAGGGTGTCGTAGTAGGAGTCGGGGGTGTCGAGGAACTGCACGCCGGCCGCGCGCATCGTGCGGACCGTCTGCACGATGTCGTTGCTGTTGAGCGCGATGTGCTGGACGCCCGCACCGCCGTAGAACTCCAGGTACTCGTCGATCTGCGACTTCTTCTTGGCGATGGCCGGCTCGTTGATCGGGAACTTGACCTTCAGGGTCCCGTCGGCGACGACCTTCGACATCAGGGCGGAGTACTCGGTGGCGATGTCGTCGCCCACGAACTCCTTCATGTTGGTGAAGCCCATGACCTTGTTGTAGAAGCCGACCCACTCGTTCATCCGGCCGAGCTCCACGTTGCCGACGCAGTGGTCGACGGCCTGGAAGGTGCGGCGGGAGGGCGGTTCGACGATCGGGTCGGCGCTCGTGTAGCCCGGGAGGTACGGGCCGTCGTAGCCGGACCGGTCGACGAGGGTGTGGCGGGTGTCGCCGTAGGTGGCGATCGCGGCGAGGACGACCGTGCCGTGCTCGTCCTTGAGCTCGTACGGCTCGGCGATCGAGCGCGCGCCGTGCTCGACGGCGTAGGCGTGGGCGGCGCGGGCGTCCGGGACCTCGATGGCGAGGTCGACGACGCCGTCCCCGTGCTCGGCCACATGCCGTTCGAGGAAGTGACCCCAGGGGCCGGCGGCCTTGACGACGGAGGTCATGACGAAGCGGGCGGAGCCGTTGGTGAGCACGTACGAGGCGGTCTCGCGGCTGCCCGTCTCCGGTCCGGAGTAGGCGACCAGCGTCATGCCGAAGGCGGTGGAGTAGTAGTGCGCCGCCTGCTTGGCGTTGCCCACGGCGAAGACGACCGCGTCCATTCCCTTGACCGGGAAGGGGTCGGCCTGCCGGGCGGTGTCGGGAGTGTGGTGTGTGGTCTGCGTCATAGCCGAAGGGTCGCCCCGCTCGGCAAGGTGCGCAATAGTTCGCTTCATCACTGGGCAAGGTGTTCAGCGGCGGGGCGGTTTCGCCGGGCTTTCTGTACAGGATGACCATCTCGGAGGCGGGCGGTATGGCGATCGATCATCTGGACGGCCGGATCATCGTGCTGCTGGCCCGGGAGCCGCGGCTGGGGGTGCTGGAGATGTCCCGTCGGCTGGGGGTGGCCCGCGGGACCGCGCAGGCGCGGCTCGACCGGCTTCAGTCGAACGGAGTCATCCGGGGCTTCGGGCCGCAGGTCGATCCGGCGGCGCTCGGCTACCCGGTCACCGCGTTCGCCACGCTGGAGATCCGGCAGGGCCAAGGGGCCGATGTGCGGGCGCACTTGGGATCCGTGCCGGAGGTGCTGGAGCTGCACACCACGACCGGCAGCGGGGACATGCTGTGCCGGCTGGTGGCGCGCTCCAACGCCGATCTCCAGCGGGTCATCGACCGGGTCGTGGGCTTTGATGGCATTGTCCGGGCCTCCACCGCGATCGTGATGGAGAACCCCGTTCCGCTGCGGATCATCCCGCTGGTGGAGCAGGCCGCGGACGACCGGGAAAGGCCTGGCAGACCTGTGGGGTGAGCATCGTTGAGCTTCTGGGAGTACCTGGACGACCGGCGTCAGCAGCTCCTCACCGATGCCTGGCAGCACGCCGGTGTCGTCTTCCAGTGCATGGTCGCCGCGACCCTGATCGGGGTGGTGATCGGCGTCGTCACCTACCGCAGCAGCTGGGCGGCCGACCTGGCCACCACCTCCACCTCGACCCTCCTGACCGTCCCCTCGCTCGCGATGATCGGTCTGCTGATCCCGGTGGTCGGGCTCGGCGTGCCTCCGACGGTGATCGCGCTGACGCTGTACGGACTGCTGCCGATCGTGCGGAACTCCATCGTCGGACTGCGCGGCGTCGACCCCTCGCTGGTGGACGCGGCGAACGGCATCGGCATGTCCCGGCTGACGCGGCTGGCCCGGGTGGAGCTGCCGCTGGCCTGGCCACCGATCCTGACGGGGATCCGGGTCTCCACGCAGATGCTGATGGGCATCGCCGCGATCGCCGCGTACGCCTCCGGGCCCGGTCTCGGCAACGAGATCTTCCGCGGGATCGCCTCGCTGGGCAGCAAGAACGCCCTCAACCAGGTGCTCTCCGGCACGCTCGGGATCATCGTGCTGGCCCTGCTGTTCGACGCCGCGTACGTCGTCGTCGGACGCCTGACGATTCCCAGGGGGATCCGTGTCTGAGTCGCACGGCGCGTCGATCGAGCTGGAGAACCTCACCAAGCGGTATCCGGGCAACGCCGAGCCGTCCGTCGACGACGTCACCCTGGAGATCAAGGCGGGTGAGACGGTCGTCTTCGTCGGGCCCTCGGGGTGCGGGAAGTCGACCACCCTGAAGATGATCAACCGGCTGATCGAGCCGAGCGGCGGGCGGATCCGCATCGGCGGCGAGGACGTCACCGACATCGACCCGGTCAGGCTGCGCCGCAAGGTCGGCTACGCCATCCAGTCGTCCGGGCTCTTCCCGCACATGACCGTCGCGCAGAACATCGCGCTCGTGCCCAGGATGACCGGCTGGCCGAAGGCGCGGATCCGCGACCGGGTGGACGAGATGCTCCACCTGGTCGGGCTCGACCCCGGCGAGTTCCGGCACCGCTACCCGCGTCGGCTGTCCGGCGGCCAGCAGCAACGGGTGGGCGTGGCACGGTCGTTGGCGGCGGACCCACCGGTGCTGCTGATGGACGAGCCGTTCGGCGCGGTCGACCCGATCACCCGGGAACACCTCCAGGACGAACTGCTCCGGCTCCAGCGCGAGCTGCACAAGACGATCGTGTTCGTCACCCACGACTTCGACGAGGCGATCAAGCTCGGCGACCGGATCGCGGTGCTGCGCGAGCGCTCCCGCATCGCCCAGTTCGACACCCCGGAGGCGATCCTCACCCACCCGGCCGACGACTTCGTGTCCGGGTTCGTGGGGGCCGGAGCGGCGTTGAAGCGGCTCGACCTGAGCCGGGTGCGGGACGTGGAGATCACGGACTATCCGACGGTCACCGTGGACGATCCGCTGCAGACGGTCTTCAACCGGCTGCGGTCCTGCGGCAGGAACGAGATCCTGCTGCTGGACCGTCGGGGCCGGCCCTGCAAGTGGCTGCGCCGCGGGGACCTGATGCGGGCCGGGGGCTCCCTGGCACGGGCCGGGACCCCGGTCGGCGGCACGGTGACCCGCGACGCCACCCTGCGCGACGCGCTGGAGGCGGTGCTCACGGACAGCACCGGGCGGGTCGCGGTCACCGGGCGGCGGGGCGAGTACACCGGGGTCGTCGACATGGAGACGCTGCTGCACTCCGTCCACGAGCTGCTGGAGGCCGACCGGCTGGAGGCGCTGGCGGCGCGACACGCACCGGAGGAGGCCCGGACCGCGCAGACGCACACGCACACGCACCAGGAGGGGCCGGCCGGGAAGGCGCCGGTGTGAGCGCCTCCGAACTCGACGGCCGGCTGGACGACCCGCCGGACGACCCGCCGGACGATCTGCCGGGCGACCTGCCGGACAGCCTCCCGGGCACGTCGGCGCGGGAGAGGACGGAGCCCGCGTCCCGCCCGTCCGCTCCCCCACGGCGACGGCTGACCTGGCAGAAGCTGACCCTTCTGCCCGCCTTCCTGGTCGCGCTCCTGCTGGCGACCTGGCTGTGGTTCGAGCAGGCGGGCCTGGACACGATCACGGAGAACGCGCTCTCCGGCGGCCAGGTGTCCAAGGCGCTGTGGCAGCACATCCAGCTGACGGTGATCTCCACGTTCTTCGTGCTGGTCATCGCGATACCGCTGGGCATCCTGCTCACCCGGCGCAGGTTCCGCGGAGCGACCCCGGTCGCGCTGGCCCTCGCCAACGTCGGGCAGGCGACCCCGGCGATCGGTCTGCTGGCGCTGCTGGTGATCTGGCTGGGCATCGGCCGCCGGGCGGCCCTGGTCGGCATGATCGCCTACACCGTCCTGCCCGTGCTCTCCAACACGGTCGCCGGGCTGAAGGCGAACGATCCGACGCTGCTGGAGGCGGCCCGCGGGATCGGCATGTCCCCGTCCGGCGTGCTGTCCCGGGTGGAGCTGCCGCTGGCGGTCCCCCTCATCCTGGCCGGCGTCCGCACGGCGCTGGTGCTGAACGTCGGCACCGCGACCCTGGCGACCTTCGGCGGGGGCGGCGGCCTGGGCGTGCTGATCACGGCCGGCATCACCAACCAGCGCATGCCGGTGCTGGTGCTGGGCTCGGTCCTCACCGTCGCCCTGGCGCTGCTGGTCGACTGGCTGGCCTCGCTCGCCGAGGTGCTGCTGCGGCCGCGGGGACTGGAGACGGACGCATGAGAGCGGCGGGGTTCCTCGCCGGGGCGCTGCTGCTGACGGCCGGCTGCGGCCTGAGCAGCGGCTCCCCCATGGCCGACGACGTCTCGCCCGGCTCGATCGGACGGGGCGAGCCGCTCCGGGGGGCCCGGCTGACGGTGACGTCCAAGTCGTTCACCGAGAACCTGATCCTCGGCGCGATGATCGGCATCGCCTTCCGGGCGGCCGGCGCCGACGTGCTGGACCGCACCGGCATCCAGGGCTCCATCGGCAGCCGGGAGGCGGTCCGCAAGGGGGACGCCGACGCCATGTACGAGTACACGGGCACGGCCTGGATCACCTACCTGGGCAACAGCCGGCCCGTCCCCGACCCGCGGCGGCAGTGGCGGGCGGTGCGCGACGCCGACGCCGGCAACGGGCTGACCTGGCTGCCGCCGTCCCGGCTGGACAACACCTACGCGCTCGCGATGAACCAGGCGAACCATCGCAGGTACCGCACGAGAACGCTGTCGGCGGCGGCCGCGCTGTCCCGGTCGGACCCGGGCGCCGTGACACTGTGCGTGGAGGGCGAGTTCGCCAACCGGGCGGACGGGCTGCGGGGCATGGAGAAGGCGTACGGGATGGACGTGCCGGCGTCCCGGGTCACCCAGATGGACACCGGGATCATCTACACCCAGGCGGCGAAGGGGAGTTGCGCCTACGGCGAGGTGTACACCACGGACGGCCGCATCAAGTCGATGAAGCTGGTGGTGATGGACGACGACAAGGGCTTCTTCCCCCACTACAACGCCGCGCCCGTGATCAACTCCGGGACGCTGAGGAAGTGGCCGGCGATCGCGGGCCTGCTGGACCCGATCACCAGGAAGCTCGACAACACGGTGGCGCGGGAACTGAACGCCGAGGTCGACGTCGACGGGGAGGACCCGCACCAGGTGGCGCTGGAGTGGATGAAGGACCAGGGGTTCGTGACGTAGCCGCCGATCAGCAGCTGGGGACCGGGCCCTTGCCGTGTTCCATCGCGACCAGCGCCTCGACCGCGCCCTGGAGCGTGGTGACGGGGATCAGCCGCAGGCCGCCGGGCAGCTCGGACTTCGCGTCGGCGCACTCGTCCTTGGGCACGAGGAACACGGTCGCGCCGTCCCGCCTGGCGGCCTGCGTCTTCAGGGCGACGCCACCGACCGCGCCGACCTTGCCGGCGGCGTCGATCGTCCCCGTGCCCGCGATCGTGCGCCCGCCCGTGAGGTCGCCCCCGCTGCCGTCGCCGTCGAGCTTGTCGACGATGCCGAGCGAGAACAGCAGTCCGGCGCTGGGGCCGCCCACGTCGGCCAGCTTCAGCGTGACCTTGACCTTGTCGTCGCCGAGGTGCAGGTACTTCAGCGCGGCCTCCGTCGCCGCGTCCTGGGACTGCCGCATCTGCTCGGTGTTGTGCTGCTCGATCTCCTTGGTGCTCTGCCCGCTGGGGTAGACGGAGTCGCGCGGCATGATCGCCTGGTCGGTGCGGAACCAGCCGTCGATCACGTCGGGGAGCCTGACGTCGGTGTCGGGGTTGGTCGCCTCGATCGTCGTCATCCGCAGCTGCCCGCTCGTGTGCCGGGTGGGCGCGCCGGAGATCGTGATCACCTCGGCTCCCTTGTTCTCGCCCAGGACGTTCGCCGTCATGCCCGGCTGCGCCACCGAGAACGGCAGGGGCGCGAAGGCGGCCGTGGCGAGCAGCGCCACGACGGGCAGCGCACAGACGGCGAGGGCCTGGGGGCGTGAGAGGCGTGAGAGCACGGAGTCAATCTAACGCGGCGAAGCCCCGCTCCCGTGGCCGCCCGCCGGTCAGCGCAGGGCCTCGGCCACTTCCCGGGCCGCGTCCACGACCCGCTGGCCCACCCGCTCGGGCACCGCGTCCGCGAGCATCACCACGCCCACGCTGCCCTCGACGCCGGTCACGCCCAGCAGCGGAGCGGCCGCACCGCTCGCGCCGGCCTCCAGTTCCCCGTGCGTCAGGGTGTAGCCGGGCTCGTCCGCGGTACGCGCCGTCTTCTGCCGTGCGGAGAGGATCGCCCGGCCGGCCGCCCCCCGGTCCAGCGGATGCCGGAACCCGGCCCGGTAGGCCACGTGGTAGTCCGTCCAGGACGGCTCGACGACGGCGACGGCGAGCGCCTCGGTCCCGTCCACCAGCGTGAGGTGCGCGGTCGCCCCTATGTCCTCGGCCAGCGAGCGCAGCGCGGGCAGCGCGGCCTCCCGCACCAGCGGATGCACCTGACGGCCGAGCCGCAGCACGCCGAGGCCGACCCGGGCCCGGCCGCCCAGGTCGCGTCGGACCAGGGCGTGCTGCTCCAGAGTGGCGAGCAACCGGTACACGACGGTCCGGTTGACGCCCAGTTTGTTGGACAGCTCGGTGACGGTCAGCCCGTGGTCGGTATCGG
The DNA here is from genome assembly GCF_001746365.1 of Streptomyces sp. LUP30. Taxonomy (GTDB): domain Bacteria; phylum Actinomycetota; class Actinomycetes; order Streptomycetales; family Streptomycetaceae; genus Streptomyces. Next base: position 32,114 of record NZ_MJAJ01000066.1, on the reverse strand, counting down.
CCAGCAGCTTGAGTACCTTCAGCCCTCGATCGAGCGTCTGGGAGGTCTCCGCGGTCACGACGCCCACTCCTTAAGTGGTGAGGTCGGCGGCCCTCCGTCGCGGCGGATGCGTCACCGAGTCCCGTCAGTGACGCGCCACAGAGGCCGCCGATCGACAGACGGGTCCGGCGTGTCCGGGCCCGGTCGCTTCACGGCTGCGCTCCGCGGCGGCGCTGCCACGGGGCGTGTGCGTAGCGGGACAGTAGCGAAGCAGGTTCGCTGAGCGGAAGGCTCCGTCCAGAATCCGGTCAGTGGCCGGTGGGGACTTCCTGCATTTATCCCGATACGTACGGAGCGCGGCCCAGGCGCGCGCGCCCCTGCCGGGGGGGGCGGGGAGAAGGCGGGGGACGGGGGCCGGAAGAAGGCGGGGGAAGGGGGCGCGAGCGGGTGGGCTCGATGCGGGTGGGCGGAGAGGACCGTCCGGTGAGCGGTGTCGTGGCACTCGCGCCGGACGCGCGGCGGCTCCCACGCGCCGGGGACGCCTCGGTGCCGGGTCCCCCGGCCCGTCGCCGGGCCGTCGGCGCAGGGTCCGTGGACCCCTCGGGACCCGTCGCCGGGCCGTCACCGCATCCGGGTCGCCCACTCCTGCACCTTGGCGATCCGCTGCCGCAGCTGTCCCGCCGTCGCCTCCGCGCTGGGCGGGCCGCCGCACACGCGCCGCAGTTCGGTGTGGATCACACCGTGGGGCTTGCCGCTCTGATGGACGTACGCGCCGACCATCGTGTTGAGCTGCTTGCGCAGCTCCATCATCTCCTTGTGCGAGACGACCGGCCGCCGCTCGGCGGGCAGTTCGAGCAGGTCCGCCTCGGTGTCCGGCTTCTTCCTGCTGTGCGCGATCTGCTTGGCCTGCCGCTTCTGCAGCAGCAGCTCCACCTGGTCGGGTTCGAGCAGTCCCGGAATGCCGAGGTAGTCCTGCTCCTCCTCGCTGCCCGGGTGGGCCTGCATGCCGAACTCGGCCCCGTTGTACATCACCCGGTCGAAGACGGCCTCGGACTCCAGCGCCTCGAAGGCGAACTGCTCCTGCTCGCCGGTGTCCTCGTCCTGCTCCTTGTTCGCCTCGTCCATCTCCTTCTCGGACTCGGCGTACGGATCCTCCTCACCCTCCTTCCTCGGCTTGTCGAGGGCGTGGTCGCGCTCGACCTCCATCTCGTTGGCGAAGGTGAGCAGGTCGGGCACGGTGGGGAGGAAGACGGAGGCGGTCTCGCCGCGCCGCCGGGACCGCACGAAGCGCCCGACGGCCTGGGCGAAGAAGAGCGGGGTGGAGATGGTGGTGGCGTACACCCCGACCGCGAGGCGCGGCACGTCGACGCCCTCGGACACCATCCGCACCGCGACCATCCACCGGTCGGTGCTGCCGCTGAACTCGTCGATGCGGTTGGACGCGCCGGTGTCGTCGGACAGGACGACGGTGGCCTTCGAGCCGGTGATCTCCCGGATGAGCTTGGCGTAGGCGCGGGCGGAGTCCTGGTCGGAGGCGATGACGAGCGCGCCGGCGTCCGGGATGGCCTTCCTGACCTCGGTGAGCCGCTGGTCGGCGGCGCGCAGCACGCTGGGCATCCACTCGCCGCGCGGGTCGAGGGCGGTGCGCCAGGCCTGGCTGATCGCGTCCTTGGTCATCGGTTCGCCGAGCCGGGCGGCGATCTCGTCGCCGGCCTTGGTCCGCCAGCGCATGTTGCCGCTGTAGGAGAGGAAGATGACGGGCCGGACGACGTTGTCGGCGAGCGCGGACCCGTACCCGTAGGTGTAGTCGGCGGCGGACCGCCGGATCCCGTCGTTGCCCTCCTCGTACGTCACGAAGGGGATGGGGTTCGTGTCGGAGCGGAACGGCGTGCCGGTGAGCGCGAGGCGACGGGTCGCGGGTTCGAAGGCCTCGAGACAGGCCTCGCCCCAGGACTTGGAGTCACCGGCGTGGTGGATCTCGTCGAGGATGACCAGCGTCTTGCGCTGCTCGCTGCGGTTGCGGTGCAGCATCGGCCGCACGCCGACGCCCGCGTAGGTCACGGCGACGCCGTGGTAGTCCTTGCTGAGCGGCCCGGCGCTGTACTCGGGGTCCAGCCGGATCCCTATCCTCGCGGCCGCCTCCGCCCACTGCTTCTTCAGGTGCTCGGTCGGCGCGACCACGGTCACCTGCTGCACCACGTGGTGGTGCAGCAGCCAGGAGGCGAGGGTCAGCGCGAAGGTCGTCTTGCCGGCGCCGGGGGTGGCGACGGCGAGGAAGTCGCGCGGCTGCTCCTGGAGGTACTTCTCCATCGCTCCCTGCTGCCAGGCGCGCAGCTTGCTGGCGGTGCCCCAGGGGGCGCGGCCGGGAAAGGCGGGCGACAGGTGGTGGGAGGAGGAGCTGGTGGCGGCGGTGATGGTCACGGTCTCCGGGTTCGGGGTCGAATCAAGAGGGTCCGCGCGAAGCGCGTCGGAAGGGCGGCAGCGGGTGACGGGCGGACGGGCGGGCGGCGTTTCGTCGACGGGCGACTCGGTGGACGGGGGACTCGGCTGTGTATGACAACCGGGCCACCCTACCGGCGGCCCGCCCGTGCCGACGCGCGAACGACGCGCGGTCGCCCGTGGTTGGGATCCAGGTCACAACGCCCGCAGCGGCCGCGCGATCGCGGGGATCCCGGACTCCACGCCCGACGCCACGTCGATGACCAGGTCGGACGTCGTCGTACGCGACCGTGCCGAACATCCTGGCCCTCGGCCGGTGCACGGCGGAGGTGAGGAGCCCGCGCGCCCGCGCCTCGGGCGCCCGTCCACCGAAGGCGACCCCCGCGGATCCCGGCGACCTCGGCGACGGTGAGATGGCGGGTGGGCCCGGAAGCCCCCGGTGCCGGGTGACCGTTCACTCCCCCGGCCTCCGCAGCAGGTCCGCCTGGGCCTGCGCGAGCCGCTCGGCCTCCGCGCGCACGCGCGCCTCCTCCGCCCGCAGCAGGTCGCGTACGGCGTCCAGCGCGATGTCCTCGGGCCCGCCGACCGGTGGCGTCGGCGAGATCGTCCAGGACGCGGCCGAGGGACTTGCACGTCACGGATGTCGCTCGTGCAGGCGGGTGGTCACCCAGGCTCCCAGGAGGGCCACCGTGGCCATGGGGAAAAAGACGGCGGCGAAGGCGGCGGGATGCGAGGCGCCGTCGGCGGCAGCGGCCGTCGTCGCGTGCGCCACGCTCCCGCCGCCCAGCGCGGCGAACGCGGCGCCGCCCACGGCCAGCAGCAGCACGTTGGACAGTCCGTCCGAGATCTGGAGGGCGGCCGAGTTGGCGCCCGCCTCTTGCGGGGCGGACAGCTTCAGCAGCAGCACGCTGGTGGAGGAGATGACGAGCCCCATCCCGAAGCACCCGAAGCCCCAGGCGACGGCGACCGTCCAGGCGGGCACGGCGGGCAGCAGCACACTGGGCGCGGCGGCGATGGCGGCGGCCGCCAGCACCATCCCGAGTGCCATCAGCCGCTCGCGGTACGGCTCGGCCCAGGTCCGCGACTGCAGCCATGACCCCAGGGCCCAGGTGCCGCCGCCGGCGGCGAGCGAGAACCCGGCCAGGGTCGGGCTCAGCCCCCGCTGCGTCACCAGCATCAGGGGCACGAAGGACTCGGCGGCGATGAAGGACCCGGCGGCCACACCGCGCAGCAGCACCACGGAGGGCAGGCCGCGGGCGGCCCGCCAGGTGCCGCGCGGCAGCAGCCCGCGCACGGCGGGCACGAGCAGCGCGAGCCCCGCGGCGGCGGGCACGGCCGAGACCGGCCGCAGATCCTGGGCGGCGTACTGCAGGAGCCCCGCGCCGAGGGAGATGGCGAGGGCGAGCCGGATCCGCCGCCGGTCGAAGGGCGGGGCGACCGTCCCTTCCACGGGTCCGCTCGCCCGCCGGCGTATCTGCGGCAGGGCCAGCGCGAGCGGTCCGACGACGAGGACGGGTATCCCCAGGAAGACCCACCGCCACCCCAGATGCTCGGTCACCGCGCCGGCGGCCAGCGGCCCGACCACGGACGGCACCACCCAGCAGGCGGCGAACGCGGCCATGATCGCGGGCCGCAGCCGCTCCGGATAGGCCCGTCCGACGACGACGTACAGCGCGACGATCACCAGCCCGCCGCCGAGTCCCTGCACGGCCCGCCCCAGGATGAACACCCACATGGCCTGGGCGCTCCCCGAGAGCAGCAGCCCCGCCGCGAAGGCCCCGATCCCGCCTCCCAGCGCCCCGAGCGGTCCCCGCCGGTCCGACAGCTGCCCGGCGAACACCATTCCGAACAGACTCGTCGTGAAGTACCCGGAGAACGCGAACGCGTACACCGACACCCCGTCGAGGTCCCGCGCCGCGACCGGCATGGCGGTCCCCACGGCCGTCGCCTCGAAGGCGATGAGCAGCACCACGGAGACGATCCCGACGGTGAGGGCCCGATGGGCCCGCCCCAGGACGGTCCCGTCCTCCTCGGGTCTCACGGCGCGGGACAGGACTTCGTCTGCGACACCGGTGTCGCGGGGTTCGAGGGCGGCCATGGTCGTCAGCGTAAGGGGCGTCACCGACATCGGCCCCTGTCGGAGGGCGGGTTCGCGCCCGGGACCTTGGTCCTACGACCACGGCCGTGCCGCCCGCTTCATGAACGGCGTGTGGCAGTCCCGTTGCGGCCCCGGCGCAGCCCTTGAACCCCTTCCCGCCCGGCCCGTACGGTCGGCGTACCAAGTCCGGACGGGGCGCACCACGAACCCCCTTCCCGACCCGGCCGTGTGCCCGAGTGGCTTAGGGACTCGCCTGCAAAGCGAGTTACGCGGGTTCGATTCCCGCCATGGCCTCGATCTCGCTCTGCCCTACCGGGCGGCGCGCAAGGGCGGTTCCCCTCGGGGGGCCGTCCTTTCGCGTGTGCGGGGACGGTTGAGGGGGCGTCAGCCTGCTGGGCAGCGGCCGTCGGTCGGGCGGCGGACTGACGTGGACCGCGGCCGCGGAGGCGATCGCGGCGGCCGTGGCGAGTGCGGTGACGACTTCCGCCGCACGCCGGGCGCCGGTTCTGTGCTTCCTCAGGGGGCGCCTCGGATCGGACCGTGCCCGGTCAGGCGGGCAGGCCGCCGCCCGTCTCGACGTCGAACACCGGGCCGCAGGACGTCGGGTCGACCGCGGCCAGGGTGCGGCACATCGTGTCGGCGAGCCGGTCGTAGGCCTCGGTCAGCGCGTGTACCGCCTCCAGGGCGCGCTCGCGCCGGATCAGCCAGAAGGTGAAGGCCAGGGTCGAGATGTCGGCGTTGAGCGGACGCAGCCCGAGGTCCGGCTCGCTCCAGGTCAGCACCGCGCCCGTGGCGCCGTCCAGGACGAGGCAGGTGTCGGCCGGCAGGCTGCCCAGCCGGATCAGCCGGTCGGCGCCGGCCGGGAGCCGCTGCTCCGTCAGGGCGTCGCCACGGACGTCGGCGCGGTACTCGGCGAGGGTCTGCAGTGGTGTGTCCGTCTCCAGCGAGAACCGGCAGACCTCCTCCGGCAGGCCCTGCTCGCGCAGGAAACGGCGGGTCGGGGCGTGCGTGAGCGTCCTCGGGAGGTCGACGTCCTCGAAGCGGACGACGGCGCCGGAGCCGAACTCCTCGTCCAGGAGACGGGCGGGCAGGTCAAGCGCCAGGCCGGATGTGGTGCAGGGGCCGGCCGCCAGGGCCAACGGGCGGACCACCGCGCCCAGCTGCCGGAAGAGGCCGGATCCGCCGGACCCGCCGTTCGAGCTCTGCGCGCGTTCCGTGCCGCCCGCGCCCGCCTCGAACACGGCCAGCAGTCGCCGCGTGGCCTCCGCCCTCGCCCGCGGGGCGAGCCGGCCGGCGTAGGAGGCGAACTGGCCGCGCAGGGCCGCCAGTTCGTCCGCCGCCGTCGCGAAGCGCGCCAGCTTCTCCAGGGAGGGGGCGAGCGGGCGGGCGTCCATCCGGTCGGGGTGGGCGTGCAGGAAGTACGTGGCCGAGATCTCGCCCCTCACTCCGTCGAGCAGGACGGCCGAACGGCCCTCCGGGTCACCCGCGGCGCCGACGACCGTGCGCGAGCGGTCCGTGTGCGAGCGGTCCCTGTGCGAGCGGTCCGTGTACGGCAGCGCGAACGGCAACAGGCCGCCGTCCACTGGCAGTCCGTGCAGGTGTGCCAGGCCGGGGCCGGTCGGCCAGTGGTGTGTCGGCAGTTGCGTGGCGTACGGGTTCAGCTCGTCCTCGGTGAAGATGATCGTCGGTGTGGCCGTCGTCGTGGCGGTGGTGGTCCTGGTCGTGCCCATCGGTCCCCCGTGCGGAAAGTTGCGTGCGCCGTCCCACTGCTCCGCAGCCTATGCGGACCCACTGACAACGGCGGTGACCGGCGACAGCGCCCGGCACCCGACACCCGGCACGCCCGACACCGGTCCCGCACTGAAGACGTCGGGACGTGCCCGAGAGTTCCCCCGACGGAGCCTCAGGTGAAGTAGATGCCGCCCAGCACCACGGCCACCGCCGCCGCCACGAACAGCAGGATCCAGGCCAGCAGCTTGCCGAGGCCCGGCGGGGGCTCGTAGCGCTGTCCGGGGTCCGGATCCGGCTCGCTCATCGGTCCGTCACCACGGCCGCCTGCGGCCTTATCGGCAGCCGGTTCACCGGGCGGCCCGTCGCGGCGCGCACGGCGGAGGCGATCGCCGCGGGCGAGGTCACCACCGGGACCGCGCTGGCCGCCTTCGCTCCGAACGGCGCGACCACGTCCCGCTCCTCGACCAACTTGACGATCCTGATGTCCGGGGCGTCCAGGGCCGTGGGCAGCGCGTAACCGGTGAGGTCGGGGTGGCGGATCAGGCCGCGCGGGGTGCGCAGGTTCTCCGTGAGCGCGATGCCCACGCCCTGGGTCACGCCCGCCTCGATGCGCGCGGTGAGCTGCGCCGGGTTCAGGATCCGGCCGACGTCCTGGGCGACCGCCAGTTCGACGACCCGCACCGAGCCCAGTTCGATGTCGACGTCGACGACCGCGCGGATCGCGCAGAAGGCGAGACCGACGAAGGCATCGCCCTGGCCGGCCGCGTCCAGGGGCTCGGTGGGATGCGGGCGGCACTGTGCCGTCGCCCACAGCTCCTTGCCCCGCATCTCCTCCGTGACGGGCGTCGACAGGACGCCGTCGTAGGAGGTGATCTTTCCGTCGGTGATCTGCAGCAGTTCCGTGGACATGCCGAACTTGTGCGCCAGGGGCTGCAGGAGCTGGGTGCGGACCATCTTCGCCGCGCGTTCCACCGCGCCGCCCGAGACCCATGTGTGGCGGCCCCGGCAGCCGGGACCCGCGGGGGGCTGGTCGGTGTCCACGGGGGCCACGTGCACCTCGTCGACGCCGAGCGTCTCCTGGACGATCTGGCGGGCCAGCGTCGTGAAGCCCTGGCCGGTCTCCACCGCCGCGCACAGGACCGTCGCGACGCCGTCCTGGACCTTCACGGTCGCCGTGGAGACCTCGTCGGCGCCCTCCGCGCCCAGCATGTGCACCATGCCGAGGCCGTAGCCGACACCCCGGCGGACCGCGCCCGGTTCGCCCGCGCCCTCGGGGCCGCCGGGCAGCAGCCAGTCCTCCTCGGGCGTGTCCTTGGGGAGCGCCGGAAGGGGGAACTCCTGGACGGCCTGGAGGAGTTCGGCGACGGGCGCGGGGCAGGTCACCGTCTGGCCGGTCGGCAGGACGTCACCGGTCGCCATGACGTTGCGCAGCCGCAGCTCGGCGGGGTCGACGCCGAGCTTCTTCGCCAGCTTGTCCATCTGCGCCTCGTAGGCGGCGCAGACCTGCATCGCGCCCTCGCCGCGCACATGGCCCGACGGCGGGTTGTTCGTGCGCACCGCCCAGCCCTCGATGAAGGCGTTCGGGACGACGTAGGGGCCGCAGGCGAAGGAGACGGCGGCGGCCAGGGCCTCGGCGGAGGTGTCGGCGTAGGCGCCCGCGTCGAGCAGGATCTGCGCCTCCACCTTCACCAGCCGCCCTTCGGCGTCGGCGTGGTGGCGGTAGCGCAGGAGCGTGGGGTGCCGGTGCACGTGGCCGAGGAACGACTCCTCGCGGGTGGCCGTGAGCTTGACCGGGCAGCCGGTCTTCAGGGCGAGCAGCCCGAGCGGGAGCTGGAAGCCCTGGTCCTCGCGGTCGGCGGTGGCGCCGGGCACTCCGGTGACGACGATCTTCACGCGTTCGGGTTCGAGGCCGTAGCAGGCGGCGGCCGTGTCCCGGTCGGTGTGCGGGTCGGTGGACGCCAGGTAGAGCTCCACGCCGCCGTCGGGACGGGGCACGGCGAGGCCGGCCTCGGCGCCGATCGGGGCGGGGTCTGCGCGGCCGATGCGGTACTGGCCCTCGACGACGATCTCGCCGGTCGCGGCCGGGTCGCCGTGGTGCAGCGGGATGTGCCGGATCAGGTTGCCGTCGGGGTGCAGGGCCTCGGCCTCGAAGGCCTGCTCGGGGTCGATCACCGGGTCGAGCACCTCGTACTCGACGATGACGGCGGCGGCGGCCATCCGCGCGGTGTCCGGGTGGTCGGCGGCGACGGCCGCGATGGGCTCGCCGTGGTGGCGTACGACGTCGGAGGCGAACACCGGCCGGTCGGCCGTGCCGCGGCCGTGCAGGGCGCGGCCGGGGACGTCCTCGTGGGTGACGACGGCCCGTACGCCGGGCATCTCCCGCGCGTGGGACGTGTCGACGGACAGGATGCGCGCGTGCGGGTGCGGTGAGCGCAGCACGGCCGCCCACAGCAGGCCCTCGGCCCACAGGTCGGCCGCGTACGGGAAGGTGCCCTCGGTCTTCGCGCGGGCGTCGGCGGGCTGCAGGGAGGCGCCGATGCCGTGCGGGACCGGCTCGGGGGGCGGGGACGCCTCCACGGGGCTCGTCGCGACGACTGCTTCGTTGCTCACGCCTGGCCTCCGTCCTGGCCCTGCCCGTACGCGGGGTCGTGCGGGTGGGGCTGCGCCGGGTTCTCGAAGGCCGACACGTGGACGCCGCCCCCGCCCGGGCCCGCCTGGTGGGGGATACGGGCCTCGTCGCCGTCCGTCTCGGCCTCCGCGGCGGCGTGCGCCTCGCGTTCGGCCACGACGTCCTGGACGGCCCGCAGGACGCCCCGGTATCCGGAGCAGCGGCACAGGTTGCCGCACAGGGCCTGCCGGGCCTCCAGTTCGGTGGGCGCCGGGTTGCCCTCCAGCAGGTCGTGGACGGTCATCGCCATGCCGGGGACGCAGAAGCCGCACTGCACGGCCCCGCACCGGGCGAGCGCCCGCTGCACGTCGGAGGGCTGTCCGTCGACGGCGAGGCCCTCGACGGTGCGGATCTCGCTGCCGGCGGTGGTGACGGCCGGGACCAGGCAGGAGGCGACGAGCCGGCCGTCCACCTGGACGTTGCAGGCCCCGCACTCGCCCTGCGAGCAGCCGTCCTTGGCGCCGGCGAGGCCGAGGCGCTCGCGCAGGACGTAGAGCAGCGACTCGCCGATCCAGGCGTCGGCGACGGGCCGGTCGGAGCCGTTGACGCGCAGCACGTAGGCGGCGAGGGGGTGTTCCTCGTGGAACGGCGGCAGGGCGTCGTCGGGGGCCTCGGCGGCGTCGGCGCCCGCCGGGGCCTGCGGGTCCCCGTCGGCGGCGTCGGGCTCGGTGGCGGTTCCGGGGTCGCCCGGGGTGTCGTCGACGGCCGGGGCGTCCTCGGGGGCGTCGGCCGGGGCGTGGGCGTCCGCGGGCGCGGCGGTGGGCGCCGGGCTCGGCTCGGCGGGGCCGTGGGAGGCCTCCGCGGGCTCGTGGAGGGACTGCCGGGCGTGGCCGGGGTCCCCGGCGGGCTCGACGCTCCCGTCGGCCTCGGCGGCCCGTCGAGCGGCCTCCGGGGGGCCGTCCGGGGCCACCGTGTACGCCTCGGGGGAGATCTCCGGGGCGTACGTCCCGGAAGTGTGCGGCTCGCTGTGCTCGGGGGCACGGCGAGGGTCGTGTTCCGCTGCCGCGGGGTCGTGGGGCGGCGCGTGCCCGGCGCTGCCGTGCGGGGGCGTGTGCTCCGGCGCGTGGCCGAACGGGGGCCGGTCCGCGCTCTGTGGGCCGGCCTCGTCGGCGTGCGGCCCCCAGGGCCCCTCGGCAGGGTCGGGCGCGCCGGTCGCCCAGGGCGCGGCCGCGCCGCCGGGCAGGGTGGCGGGGGGTGTGCCGCCCCACTGCTCGACCAGGGACGACGTGGTGAACTCGCCGGACTCGTCGGGCAGGTCGCCGCCCGCGACGGGGATCGACCACTGGCCGGTCACGTCGTGGCCGGAGGTGTGCGCGGACTGCGGTGCGCCGGGGGGCGCCGAGGTGTCGTCGAACGTCCACTGGCCGGTGGCGCCGGGGTGGTACGTGAACCGGTCGTCGCCGACCGTCTGCGGGGTGCCCTGCGGGGCGGGCCAGTCACCGGCGCCGGCCGGGGCGGCCCAGGTCGCGGAGGCGTCCTCGGGGGGCGCGACCGCTATCTGCGGCGGCACGTACCCGTGGCCCGGCGCGGCGAGCGGACTGTCGCCGCGGGCGGCCAGGAAGGCGTCGATGCCGCCTTCGGGGAGCTTGACGAAGGCGGTCGCGCCGTCGTCGTAGTCCCCCTGGGGCAGCGGGTCCCAGCGGCTGCCGCCCTGCGGCGCGCCCTGGTCCTGTCCGTTGTCCTGTCCGTGTCCGGGTCCGTGCTGGTCGTCGGTCACGACAGCGCCCTCCCCAGTGCTCGTCGGGCCAGCGCGGCGACGGTGCGCCGCAAGTGCAGTACGGCGGGCGGAAGTTCGGGTACGGAGCCGTCCACGCCCGGCGTCGGGTCGGGGATGCAGGCGGCGGCCACGTACTCCCCGAAGGCGGTCAGGGCCTCCGGGACGATGGTGCGGCTGTTGTCCCAGTCGATCAGCCGGGCGACCCACTGCTCCGCCTCCAGCGGACGCAGCGGCATCGGCGCTATGGCGCCGACGGCGCATCTGACGCCGCGCCGGGCGGGGTCGAGGACCAGCGCCACGGAGGCCACCGCACGGCCCGGACCCGTGCGTCCGGTGGCCTTGAGGAAGACCTGCGGGGCGTGCAGCAGCGGCACGCGCACGTACCCGATGAGTTCGCCGCCGCGCAGCATGTCCATGCCGGCCAGCAGGTGCGACACGGGGATCTCCCGGCGGGCTCCGCCCGGGCCCGCGATGATCAGGATCGCTTCCAGCGCGGCCAGCACCGGCAGCGCGTCGCCCGTGGGGGCGGCCGAGGCGATGTTGCCGCCCAGGGTGCCCGCGTTGCGGATCTGCGGCGGTCCCGCGGCGCGCGCCGCGGCGGCGAGCGCCGGGATGAGGGCGGCGAAGTCGGGACGGCCCATGCGCGCGTGGGTCAGTCCGGCGCCTAGGAGCGCGTGGCCGTCCTGGTACTGCCAGCCGCGGATCTCGCTGATCCGGCCGAGACCGACCAGGGCGGTGGGCCTGAGCTGCCCGGAGTTGACGGCGGCCATGAGGTCGGTGCCGCCGGCCACGGGCACGGCGGCGGGCATGGCGGCCAGCGCCGCCACGGCCTCGTCCAGTGTCGTGGGCAGCGTGACGGCCTGCGCCGCCTGCGGTGCGTGCGTGCTCAAAACCGGCTGCCCCTTCCCGCTGCCCCACCTGGTCCCACCTGTGTTGCCGTACGGTACGTGCTGACAGGGCGGACGTGGCAACTCTGGCACATGTTCGCCACACCAGAACGCGGGGGTCCGCTAGGAGGCATTCGCCCACGCCATCCGGGAGATGGTCCGTTTTCGCACGGCATCACCGGTGTGCGCGAATTGCCACTCTTCGGTGACCCTGCCGGGGTTTCTCCCCGCACGCTCGCGCGGCCGACGGGCATCACCGGTTCGGGGGCGGACCGTCGATCGGACGCCCGAGGACGCCGGGCCGCCGCTGCCACGGCCGGGGCCCGGACGGCGGACGGTAGCCGACGCCCAGGGCGTCGAGCCGCTCGTAGTGGGCCTCCATCCGCCGCTCGAAGCCGGCGAAGTCGCGCTCCGCCGGTACGGGCAGGCCGCTCCAGGCGACCTCCGCGAAGGCGGCGAGCCGGGGGAACGCCTGGTAGTCCACGCGCGTGTGGTCCTCCATCGCCTCGGTCCACAGGTTGGCCTGCGCTCCCAGCACGTGCCGCGCCTGCCGGGGCGTCAGCTCCGGCGGAACGGGCTCGAACCGGTAGACGTCCTCCAGGGTGCGCACGTACCCGATCGGCACGGGCTCGTCCGGGCTGTCGTGCTGGCGATGGTCGAGGTACACCTGCTGCTCGGGGCACATCACGACGTCGTGCCCGGCCCGGGCGGCGGCGATCCCGCCGACGTAGCCCCGCCAGGACGACACGGTCGCCCCCGGCGCGAGACCGCCCTCCAGGATCTCGTCCCAGCCGATGAGGCGACGCCCGCGCGCGGAGAGCCACTTGTCGAAGTGGCCGATGAACCAGGACTGCAACTGCTCCTCGTCGGCGAGCCCGAGTTCCCTGATGCGCGCCTGCGCGGCCGGCGAGGCACGCCACTCGTCCTTGGGGCATTCGTCGCCCCCCACGTGGACGAACTCCGACGGGAACAGCTCCAGCACTTCCTCGAACACCCCCTCGTAGAAGCGCAGGGTGTCCTCGGTGGGGGCGAGCACATGGGGACTGATCCCCCAGGTGTCCCACACGGAGAGGGCGCCGCCCGCCTCTCCGGAGGCGGAGACGACGTCGGTGTTGCCGAGTTCCGGATACGCGGCGATCGCGGCCTGCGAGTGGCCGGGCACGTCGATTTCCGGGACGACGGCGATATGCCGTTCGGCGGCGTAGGCGACGATCTCCCGGATGTCGTCCTGGGTGTAGAAGCCGCCGTGCGGTTTCTCGTCCCACAGGGGCGAGGCGCGATGGCCGAATTTCGTGCGCGTCCGCCAGGACCCGATCTCGGTCAGCCGGGGGTGCCTCTTGATCTCCACGCGCCAGCCCTGGTCGTCCGTCAGATGGAAGTGGAAGACGTTGAGTTTGTGCGCGGCCATCAGGTCCAGATAGCGCAGCACGCCTTCCTTGGGCATGAAGTGCCGTGCCACGTCGAGCATGAGACCGCGCCAGCCGAAGCGGGGGGCGTCCTCGACGGTGATCTCCGGCAGTTCCCAGTGCCGGCCGGGGTGCAGCGGGGCCCGGCGGAAGGCGTCCGGGCCGAGCAGCTGCCGCAGGGTCTGCGCGCCCCAGAAGACGCCGGCCGCGCTGCCGCCCGCGATCACCTGGTCGGGGCCGCCGAGGGACAGCCGGTAGCCCTCCGGGGGCAGCGCGGGGTCGACGGCCAGCAGGATGCGCCGCTCGCCGTCGCCGTGGCCGGCCAGGGGAAGACCGGTCGCCGCGCCGACGGTCGCCCGCAGCCAACGCGCGACGCCCTCGGTGCCGGGTCCCGCCTCCAGCCGGGTCCGCGCGTCCAGGCGGCCGTGGCCGCCGCGGCCGCCGTGGTTCCGGGTGAGGCGCCGGGGCGCCGGAATGAGATCCATGATCAGTCCCTGACCGCTCCGCCCGGTCCGCGGACCGGCCGTCGCTGTGCGAGTACGAAGAAACCAGAACCGGAAATAGCCGTGACCGTGCGGCCCGCCTCCGCAGAAAGCGCGTACACCTCGTTCCGCCGCCCTGCGCGGCCTTCCACAGTGCTTCCCGAAGGCCTCCCGAAGGGCTTCCGAAGGGCTTCCGAAGGACTTCCCGCGGGGCCTGCGGAACCGCTTTCCGAGGCTTTTGGGGCACGCGGACCGGAAGGACGGCGAGAAGGCGCCGCGGGGCCCCGGAACATGATCGGCGAGGCCGTCCCGGAGGGGAACCCGAAGGGAACCGGAACGGGAACCGGAATACGCGACAGCGGCCGCCGAGGCGATCGCGGGCGCCGACGCGGCCCGCAGGACGGCGAACACGCCGAAGGCCCCCGAACGCGCCGGAGCGCGTCCCGAGGGCCTCAGGGACGTGAGCGGGCTACTTCTTGTCGCCGCCCTTGCCCTTGTCGTCGCCGCCGCCCGCCATGGACTCGAAGATCTCCTTGCACATGGGGCACACGGGGTACTTCTTCGGGTCGCGGCCCGGCACCCAGACCTTGCCGCACAGCGCCACGACGGGCGTCCCGTCGAGGGCGCTCGCCATGATCTTGTCCTTCTGGACGTAGTGGGCGAAGCGCTCGTGGTCCCCGTCGCCGTGCGACACCTGCGGCGTCGGCTCCACGAGGGTCCCCGTCCCCGTGCCTCGCTGGGGCTGGGTCTCAGGCTCAAGAGTGCTCATGGCGCCAAGCGTACTGAAGCCGGGCGGGGATGCTCACGCGCATCAGTTGAGCGAGGCGTCGTCCGGATAGGTGGCCACCATCGCCAGCTCGCTGCGCTGGCGGCGCAGCACCTCGCGCCAGAGCCGCTCGGGCGCCGGCGAGGAGACGTCGCCGGGCTCGGACTCCACGACGTACCAGGCACCCTCCACCAGCTCGTCCTCCAGCTGACCGGGGCCCCAGCCGGCGTATCCGGCGAAGATCCGCAGGGAGCCGAGGGCCGAGGCGAGGAGTTCCGGCGGGGCCTCCAGGTCGACCAGGCCGATCGCGCCGTGCACCCGGCGCCAGCCGAGCGGGGCCCCGTCCGCGGCCGCGCCGCCGGGGATGACGGCGACCCCGAGGGCCGAGTCGAGGGACACCGGGCCGCCCTGGAAGACGACGCCGGGCTCGCCGGCCAGGTCCGCCCAGTCCTCCAGGATGTCGCTCACCCCCACCGGCGTGGGCCGGTTGAGGACGACACCGAGGGAGCCCTCCTCGTCGTGGTCGAGAAGGAGCACCACCGCGCGGTCGAAGTTCGGGTCCGCCAGGGCGGGCGTTGCCACGAGCAGCCGTCCTGTGAGCGAGGACACCTCGGTCATGCCAGACATGATCCCGCATCTTCCCGTGAAGTGGGGAGCCAATGCGGGGGACGAGGGTGAGGGCAGGTCGGGCGCGTGGGTGCGGTGCGGGCGCACGGGGCCGCGCGGGCGGGCGACGGTGACCCCATGTGCCCGCCGGGAAACCGTTCGTGTTGTGACACAGCCATGACGTCGCTGGGCGGTCCTCGGGCTTACGGCGCAGGGGCCGACGGCGATTACTCTGTCTCCTCTGGCCCTGCCCCGACCCAACGGCCCCTGCCCAATCCACCATCCATGGAACGCGAGACACATGACCGTCAACGGCTCTGACGACGTACTGGTTGTCCACGGCGGAACCCCGCTCGAGGGCGAGATCCGAGTCCGCGGTGCGAAGAACCTCGTACCCAAGGCCATGGTCGCCGCCCTGCTGGGCAGTGAGCCGAGCCGGCTGCGCAACGTGCCGGACATCCGTGACGTGCGGGTCGTACGCGGCCTGCTGCAACTGCACGGGGTGACGGTCCGTCCGGGCGAGGAGCCGGGCGAGCTGGTGCTCGACCCGACCTACGTCGAGAGCGCCAACGTCGCCGACATCGACGCCCACGCGGGCTCCAGCCGCATCCCGATCCTCTTCTGCGGCCCCCTGCTGCACCGCCTCGGCCACGCCTTCATCCCCGGCCTGGGCGGCTGCGACATCGGCGGCCGACCGATCGACTTCCACTTCGACGTGCTGCGCCAGTTCGGCGCGAAGATCGAGAAGCGGGCGGACGGCCAGTACCTGGAGGCCCCGCAGCGGCTGCGCGGCACGAAGATCGTGCTGCCGTACCCGTCGGTCGGCGCGACCGAGCAGGTGCTGCTGACGGCCGTCCTGGCGGAGGGCGTCACCGAGCTCGCGAACGCGGCCGTCGAGCCGGAGATCGAGGACCTCATCTGCGTGCTGCAGAAGATGGGCGCCATCATCGCGATGGACACCGACCGCACGATCCGCATCACCGGCGTCGACAAGCTCGGCGGCTACAACCACGCGGCCCTGTCGGACCGTCTGGAGGCCGCCTCCTGGGCGTCCGCGGCGCTGGCGACCGAAGGCGACATCTACGTCCGCGGCGCCCAGCAGCGCTCGATGATGACGTTCCTGAACACCTACCGCAAGGTGGGCGGCGCCTTCGAGATCGACGACGAGGGCATCCGCTTCTGGCACCCCGGCGGCCACCTGAAGTCCATCGCGCTGGAGACGGACGTCCACCCCGGTTTCCAGACCGACTGGCAGCAGCCGCTGGTCGTGGCGCTGACGCAGGCCACGGGCCTGTCGATCGTCCACGAGACGGTCTACGAGTCCCGGCTGGGCTTCACCTCCGCGCTCAACCAGATGGGCGCCCACATCCAGCTCTACCGCGAGTGCCTGGGCGGCTCGAACTGCCGCTTCGGGCAGCGCAACTTCCTGCACTCCGCGGTCGTGTCGGGCCCCACGAAGCTCCAGGGCGCCGACCTGGTCATCCCCGACCTGCGCGGCGGCTTCTCGTACCTGATCGCCGCCCTCGCGGCCCAGGGCACCTCACGCGTCCACGGCATCGACCTCATCAACCGCGGCTACGAGAACTTCATGGACAAGCTCGTGGAGCTGGGCGCGAAGGTCGAGCTGCCCGGCAAGGCGCTCGGCTAGCACTCACTCGGCCGAACGAACCACGATGGGGCGGTACCCGGAATCCGGGTACCGCCCCATCAGCGTTCTCAGCGGAGGCGCTTACTTGCCCTTGGCGGCTTCCTTGAGCTTGCTGCCCGCGGAGACCTTCACGCTGTAGCCGGCCGGGATCTGGATCGGGTCGCCGGTCTGCGGGTTGCGCGCGGTGCGAGCGGCACGGTGGGTGCGCTCGAAGGTCAGGAAGCCGGGGATGGTGACCTTCTCGTCGCCCTTGGAGACGATGTCGCCGACGACCTCGGCGAACGCGGCCAGCACTGCGTCGGCGTCCTTGCGGGTCACCTCGGCGCGGTCGGCCAGCGCGGCCACCAGCTCACTGCGGTTCATGTTGTTACTCCCGTGTTCTTCTTGCCGTTGAGGCGTGCCACGCGGCGGAGCCGCATGTGGGGCACAGCGAAGTCGATGTGCTCGCGCCCAGAGACGCATCCTGCCCCTACCTGCGGCGGGAAAGCCAATCCGGCACCCGCACGGAGGCGTGAGACAACCCTTGTGTGTCACACGAAGGCGCGCCAGGCCGCAACCCTAGAGGGCTGCTCACGGCGCGAGGTTCCGCGACGCGCCGTCGTGGGGGCCGCCGTGGCGATCCTCACAGCCGCCGCGGCCCCCACAGGCCATGCCACAGAGCCTACGAGGCCGAAGCGCCCGCCGCCTTCGCGGCCTCCCGCACCGCACCCGCCACCGCGCCCGCGACCTTGTCGTTGAAGACGCTCGGGATGATGTAGTTCGCGTTGAGCTCTTCGTCGCTCACGACCTCCGCCAGGGCCTTCGCGGCCGCGAGCATCATGTCGGTGTTGACGGTCCTGGACTGTGCGTCCAGCAGGCCGCGGAAGACGCCCGGGAAGACCAGCACGTTGTTGATCTGGTTGGGGAAGTCGGAGCGGCCGGTGGCCACGACCGCGGCCGTCCGGCGGGCGACCGCCGGGTCGACCTCCGGGTCCGGATTCGCGAGCGCGAACACGATCGCACCCTCGGCCATGGCGGCCACGTCGTCGCCGTCGAGGACGTTCGGGGCGGAGACGCCGATGAACACGTCCGCGCCGCGCACCGCCTGCTTCAGGGTGCCGGTGAGGCCCTCGGGGTTGGTGTTGTCGGCGATCCAGCGCAGCGCCGAGCCGGGGGCCGCGTCGACGAGGTCCTCGCGGTCGGCGTGCACCACGCCGTGGATGTCGGCGACGACCGCGTTCTTCACGCCGGCCGCGAGCAGCAGCTTGAGGATGGCCGTGCCGGCGGCGCCCGCGCCCGACATGACGACCCGCACGTCCCCGACGCCCTTGCCCACGACGCGCAGGGCGTTCGTGAGGGAGGCGAGGACCACGATCGCGGTGCCGTGCTGGTCGTCGTGGAAGACGGGGATGTCGAGGGCCTCGCGCAGCCGGGCCTCGATCTCGAAGCAGCGGGGGGCGGAGATGTCCTCCAGGTTGATGCCCGCGAAGCCGGGGGCGATGGCCTTGACGATCTCGACGATCGCGTCGGTGTCCTGGGTGTCCAGGCACAGCGGCCAGGCGTCGATGCCGGCGAACCGCTTGAAGAGGGCCGCCTTGCCCTCCATGACGGGCAGCGCGGCCTTCGGGCCGATGTTGCCCAGGCCCAGCACGGCCGAGCCGTCCGTCACGACCGCAACGGAGTTGCGCTTGATGGTGAGGCGGCGGGCGTCCTCGGGGTTCTCCGCGATCGCCATGCAGACGCGGGCCACACCCGGGGTGTAGATCATCGAGAGGTCGTCGCGGTTGCGGATGGGGTGCTTGGACTGCATCTCGATCTTGCCGCCGAGGTGCATCAGGAACGTACGGTCGGAGACCTTGCCGAGGGTGACGCCCTCGATGTGGCGGAGCTGCTCGACGATCTCGTCGGCGTGCGCGGTCGAGGTCGCCGCGATGGTGACGTCGATGCGCAGCTTCTCGTGGCCGGAGGCGGTGACGTCGAGGCCGGTCACCGAGCCTCCGTGGGACTCGACGGCTCCGGTGAGCTGGGAGACCGCGGTTCCGCTCGCGGGCACCTCCAGCCGGACCGTCATCGAGTAGGAGACGCTGGGCGCCGTTGCCATGGCCGACTTCCTCTGCACTGCTGGGTCTCGGGTTTGCCGTCAGATCGTCGCACCTACCGACGAGTACGTGAAAGCCGCCCTTGATTGCGATCGTTTTGTTCTCGGAGCGGCACATGAGAGAGGCCCACGCCACCAGGTGACGTGGGCCTCTCCGACGTTCATGACACCGACCCGCCATGCTCGCCTCGCGGCAAGTGGTCGCTCGTAGCGACGAAGGTTGGGCCCGGGGGCTTGGATCGGGCCGGTGTCACGTCCAGGCTAACAAACGGATGCCCGAACACCATTCCCGTCCGCGGACTTCATCGGAATCGGTCGGATTCCTCAGTCCCGGAGGAGGTCGGGCACGCCGTTCGCGTCGGGCTCGTCCCGGTCCCCCGACACCACCGTCAGCTGCTGGGTGGCCCGGGTCAGGGCCACGTACAGCACCCGCAGGCCCGCCGGGGACTCGTCCGCGATCTCCGCCGGCGAGACGACGACCGTGGCGTCGTACTCCAGGCCCTTGGCCTCCAGGCTGCCGAGGGCCACCACGCGGTCGCCGAGGCCGGCCAGCCAGCGTCTGGCCTCCTCGCGGCGGTTCATCGCCACGACGACGCCGACGGTGCCGTCCACGCGTTCGAGGAGGCGTTCGGCCTCCGCGCGCACGGTCGACGCCAGGGAGCCGCGGACGGCGGTGAAGCGGGGCACGACGCCCGTCGACCTGACCGCCGACGGGGACTCGGCGCCGGGCATGGCCAGGGCCAGCACCTTGGCGGCCAGCTCGGCGATCTCGGCCGGGTTGCGGTAGTTCACCGTCAGCTGGAAGCGGCGGCGGGGACGGGTGCCGAGGGCCTCGTCGCGGGCCTCGGCGGCCTCGTCGGGATCGGACCAGGAGGACTGGGCCGGGTCCCCGACGACCGTCCAGGTGGCGTGCCGGCCGCGGCGGCCGACCATGCGCCACTGCATCGGGGTGAGGTCCTGCGCCTCGTCGACGATGACGTGGGCGTACTCGGTGCGCTCCTGGGCGAGCCGCTCGGCGCGCTCGCGCTGGGTCTCCTCGCGCACCGGCATCAGCTCCTCCAGGCCGGTGAGCTGGTCCAGCGGGTCGAGTTCGCGTCTCTTGCGCGGGCGGGCCGGGACGCCCAGGAGCGCCTGGAGTTCGTCCAGCATGGCGATGTCGTGCACGGAGAGCCCGTCCCGCTTGAGGGAGCGGGCGACCTTGCGGACCTCGCCGGGGTTGAGGATGCGGCGGGCCCAGCGGCCGAGCCTGCGCTCGTCGGCCATGGCCCGCAGGACGGACTGCGGGGTCAGCTCGGGCCACCAGGCGTCGAGGAAGGCGATGAACGCATCCTCGGTGCTCACGTCCTCGTCGAAGGAGGAGCGCAGTTCGGCGGCGAGCTCGGGGTCGCTGTGCCGGCCGACCGCGCCGGAGCGCTCCCACAGGGCGTCCAGGAGGAGCTTGCGGGCACGCGGGCGCAGCAGGTTCACCGGGGCGGTGCCGCTGAGGGCGCTCTGGCGGACACGGTCCAGGTCGCCGGCCTCCAGCTCCAGACGGCGGCCGAAGGCGACGACGCGCAGACGGGTGGGCGTGCCGGCGGACCCGGGGGCCGCGTCGGGCGCGTCGGACTCGTCGAGGGTCGGCTGGGTCGGCCGGCCGGCGCCCCGGCCGCCGTCGCCGCCGCTCTCCAGGGCTCCGCGCGCGGCCTTGCGCAGCACCTTCAGCATCCGGTACGACCCCTTGGCCCGAGCGACCGCCGGGGAGTCGTACAGGGTGGCCTCGGCGCCGTCGACGAGGGAGCCGATGGCGCGGATGGCGACCTGGCCCTCCTCGCCCAGGGAGGGCAGGACGCCCTCGGTGTAGGCCACGAGCAGGGGCGTGGGCGAGACGATCAGGATGCCGCCCGCGTACCGGCGCCGGTCCTGGTAGAGCAGGTAGGCGGCCCGGTGCAGGGCGACGGCGGTCTTCCCGGTGCCGGGGCCGCCCTCGACGTACGTGACGGAGGCGGCGGGGGCCCGGATGACCAGGTCCTGCTCGGCCTGGATCGAGGCGACGATGTCGCGCATGGTGTGGCTGCGGGCCTGGCCGAGGGCGGCCATGAGGGCGCCGTCGCCGATGACCGGCAGCTGCTCGCCGCCGAGGAAGGCCTTGAGCTCGGGCCGCATCAGGTCGTCCTCGACGCCGAGGACGCGCCGCCCCTTGGAGCGGATCACGCGACGCCGTACGACACGCCCCGGATCGACCGGGGTGGACCGGTAGAAGGGGGCGGCCGCGGGGGCCCGCCAGTCGATGACCAGCGGCGCGTAGTCGGAGTCGAGGACGCCGATACGGCCGATGTGGAGGGTCTCGGCGATGTCTGCGGTGTCGTCGGGCCGGACGGCCCCCTCCGCGGGCTCCACGGCGGTGTAGGCGCCGTCCGGGCCCTTCTTGCCGTCCCTGCCGAGGAGCAGGTCGATCCGTCCGAAGAGGAAGTCCTCGAACTCGTTGTTCAGCCGGTTGAGGTGGACGCCGGCGCGGAACACCTGCGCGTCCCGCTCGGCGAGCGCACCGGGCGTGCCGACCTGGCCCCGCTGGGCCGCGTCGTTCATGAGGAACTCCGCCTCGTGGATCTTCTCCTCGAGGCGTCGGTACACCCGGTCGAGGTGTTCCTGTTCGACGTTGATCTCTCGGTCCCGCACCGAATCCGGCGCGTTTTCCTCGACCGATACGACCGCGGTCTCCTGCTGTGCCTGGACGGCCACCGGGCCCCCTTCTGACGTGCTGGGCAGCCGTCAACCGTACGCGAAGGGGGCCCGCGAAGCCATGCGCGGCTACGCGTTGATCTGGACGAGCTTCTTGCCCTCGAAGGTCATGACCTCGAAGTGGTCGATGTCGTTGGTCTTGAAGGCGGCGCCGCCCATGACGTAGAGCGGGTTCTTGGCCTGCTCGGTCTTGGCGTTGGGGAGGCCGTAGCCCCACTCCGGGACCGACCAGGAGGAGACCGTCTCGCGCTCGCCGTTCTTGCCGACGGCGATGAGCGAGCACTTCTCCGGGCCGGAGACGTTCTTGAGCTCGACGCCGATCTCGGTGCCCCAGGCCTTCTCGCCCATGGCGACGGTCGCCGAGACCTTGGAGGCGGGGTCGGTCGCCGAGACCCGGCTGCTGAGCGTGTCGAAGGTCGCCTTGGCGGTGTTCGCGGACTTGGTGGCGCTCGCCTCGACGCCCTTGCCCCCACCGTCGCCGCCGGTCGCCGCCAGCACGGTGAGCGGACCGCCGATGATCAGCGCGGCCGCGGCCGCCACCAGGAAGAAGGACCGGCGGCGCTTCTGCGCGCGGCGCTCGGACACCTCGTCGACCAGCCGTTCCGCGAGGCGCGGACTGGGGCGGGCGGACAGGGAGTCGCCGATCGCGGGTGTGCCGGTGCCCGGCAGGTCCGCGAGGGCGGCCAGCATCGGTTCCATCCCGGCAAGCTCGTCGAGCTGCTGGGCGCACCACTCGCACCCGGCGAGGTGCATCTCGAAAGCGGTTGCCTCGGCGTCGTCGAGGATGCCGAGGGCGTAGGCGCCGACGGTCTCGTGCTCGCTCGGGCTCGGAGATCCCACTGACCCCTGCATGGGACCAGACATACCCGAACCACCTGCTCCGAATCCCCCGTAACTGCTCATCACGCCGTCACCCCCCGCTCTTCCAGAGCCAGCTTCATCGACCGCAGGGCGTAGAACACCCGTGAGCGCACGGTGCCACTGGGTATACCCAGCGTCTCGGCCGCCTCGTTGACGGTACGCCCCTTGAAGTACGTCTCGACGAGCACCTCCCGGTGGGCCGGGGTCAGGTCGTCGAGCGCGTCGGACAGCGTCATCAGCCACAGCGCCTTGTCGATCTCGTCCTCCGCAGGAATGACCTCCAGCGGCGACGGGTCGACCTCCTGCGGCCGGGCCTGCCGGCTGCGGTGGCCGTCGATGACGATGCGGCGTGCGACCGTCACCAGCCAGGGGCGTACAGATCCGGTCGCTCGATTGAGCTGGCCGGCGTTCTTCCAGGCACGGATGAGCGTCTCCTGCACGACGTCCTCGGCACGCTGCCGATCTCCGGCAACCAGGCGCAGGACATACGCAAGCAGGGGTCCGGCATGCTCCCGATACAGAGCACGCATCAGCTCCTCGTCAGGTTCCGAGGGCTGGGACATGCGATGTCGGGCCCTCGATCCACGTTCATTGGCCACGGCCGCATCCTTGCGCACGCCCACCTCCGGTGTCCGGGGGTTCCCCCAGTCGGTCGCTCGACGACGGGTACGCAAGCGGCGTGTGGAGTGTTCAAAACAAGGGGACACTTTTCTTCCGGGTGTCATGACGAGGGGGACATGGGGGCACATTCCCACCTTCTTTTCTTTACATTTCCGCCACAGCGACAAGATCGGGCCGACTGCCCGTCGACCGGCGCGGGTAAACGGCGTGTAATCGAAATCACTTCGACAGTTGCACTCACGCAACGCACGAAAGCCGCATACCCGGCAGGGGGTTGCGCGCCGGCGCACCGTCAACTCCGGGCGAGCGCCGCCCGTCTGCGGTGCCTCGCCACCCGCTCCCGGTTCCCGCAGACCTCGCTGGAGCACCAGCGCCGGCGCCGCCCCCGGGACATGTCGACGTAGACGAGGGGGCAGTTGTCCCCCGCGCACTGCCTGAGCCCCGCCCGGGCCACCGGATCGGTGAGCAGCTCGACCGTGTCCCGGGCCACCGCGGCCAGCAGCGCGGCGCATTCAGGCGGCCGGTCCAACGCCCGCACGAGCGAACCGTCTTCGCCGCGCACGGCCCGCGGGGTCGGGGGCGCGGTCCGGGCCGCCTCGTTCACCCGGGCCAGCGCGCCGTCGTGGGCTCCGGCGCCGCCGTACGGCACGGAGCCGCCCTGGGCGAGCCAGCCGTGCACCAACTGACCGACGTTGCGGCGCAGTTCCCGGAAGGCACCCGGCCAGGCGGTGTCGACCCGGGTGAGCGGGGTGCCGGGCGGGACGAGCCCGCAGCCGTGGATCCACGCGCACAACGACCCGACCGAGTCGAGCCGTTCGAAGGGGTGCGCGGTCGCGAGCAGGTCGAGACAGATCCGTCCGGCATCGAACCGCAGCTCGTCCATGCGCGCGTCACCGCCAGCCGAGGAGCACCCCTGAGGAAACCGTTCCTCCCACAGTGCCCGGCCGCAGGCGCGACCGGAACCCCCCGGACTTCCCCGTACGGGCCGGTGCGGGGCCCGTCCCGGCCACCCGGCCCGGCCGCCGGACGACGCGCCCGCGGGTCTGCGGGGCTGGGGGTCTGCGGGGCTGCGGATCTGCGGGTCCGCGTGCCTACGCGTCCGCGTACTTCGCGTCCGAGGCCGGGTCCAGCGCCAGCCGGTAGCCCCGCTTCACCACCGTCTGGATCAGCTTCGGCGCGCCGAGGGCCGTCCGCAGCCGGGCCATCGCCGTCTCCACGGCGTGCTCGTCACGGCCCGAGCCCGGCAGCGCCCGCAGCAGGTCCGACCGCGGCACCACCCAGCCCGGCCGCCGGGACAAGGCTCTCAGCAACGACATCCCGGCCGGCGGCACCGGCCTCAGACACCCGTCCACCAGCACCGCGTGCCCCCGGATCTCCATCCGGTGCCCGGCGACCGGCAGCACCCGGGCCCGGCCCGGCAGCTCCTGGCACAGCAGCTGCACGAGCGGCCCGAGCCGGAACCGCTCCGGCTGGACGGTGTCCACGCCGCGCGCCTGCAGCGGCAGCGCCGTGACCGGGCCGACGCAGGCCGGCAGCACATCGTGGTCCAGGGCGCGGAGCAGCTCGGACAGCAGCCCGCGCTCCTCTGCGCGCGAGAACAGGGAGGCGGCCGCGGGTGCGCTGGTGAAGGTGATCGCGTCCAGTCCGCGCGAGACGGCCGCGTCCAGGAGCCGGTCGAGCGGCGCGATGTCCTCCGGCGGCATCCACCGGTAGACGGGCACCCCCACGACCTCCGCGCCCGCGGCCCGCAGCGACTCCACGAACCCCGGCAGCGGTTCGCCGTGCAGCTGGACGGCGACCCGGCGGCCCTCGACGCCCTCCTCCAGAAGCCGGTCGAGGACCTCGGCCATGGACTCGCTGGACGGCGACCACTCCTCCGTCAGCCCCGCGGCCCGCACCGCGCCCTTGACCTTGGGCCCGCGGGCGAGCAGTTCGACGCCGTCGAGCCGGGCGAGCAGCTGTTCGCCGAGCCCCCAGCCGTCGGCGGCCTCGACCCAGCCCCGGAACCCGATGGCCGTGGTGGCGACCACGACGTCCGGCGCCTGGTCGATGAGGTCCTTGGTGGCGGCGAGCAGTTCGCCGTCGTCGGCGAGCGGCACGATCCGCAGGGCGGGCGCGTGCAGCACCGCCGCACCGCGCCGCTGGAGCAGCGCGCCGAGTTCCTCGGCCCGGCGTGCGGCCGTCACGCCCACGGTGAAGCCCGCGAGGGGCCCGTGTTCGACGGCGCCCTGGGGGCCGATGGCCGGTTGCTGCTGTTCCTCGTACATAGCTCTCGTCCCGCTAGATTCGCTTTCCCGCCTACATGCCGACGAGCCTGTCAACGGCGCGTGACAGGCTCGGTTCGGCTTCATGTCGCCAGTGTTACGTCACACCTCGGCGTAGCTGAGCTGCGGCTTCGCCTCGGACGCCGAGCTGGACGCGGTCACCCTGCCCACCGGGCGGCGAAGGTATACGGCCCAGGTGACGACGAAGCAGGCCGCGTAGAAGGCGAGGAAGGCGACGAACGCGCCGGTGCCGGAGCCGTAGGAGAGGAACGACTGACGGAACGCCAGGTTGATGCCGACGCCGCCGAGCGCGCCGACCGCGCCGATCAGTCCCATGGAGGCACCGGACAGCCTGCGCCCGTAGGCGGCGGCCTCCTCGCCCTCCAGCCCCCTGGCGACGGCCTTCGCCTGGAAGATGCCCGGAATCATCTTGTACGTCGACCCGTTGCCGAGTCCGCTGAGCACGAACAGCACCACGAAGGCGGCGACGAAGAGGGGCAGCGACTTCTGCATGCTCGCGTAGACCAGGACGGCGGTGGCCGCGCCCATGCCGACGTAGTTGTAGAGGGTGATCTTCGCGCCGCCGTACCTGTCGGCCAGCCAGCCGCCCACCGGACGGATCAGCGAGCCGAGCAGCGGGCCGATGAAGGTGAGGTAGGCCGCCTGGAGGGGCGTCCGGCCGAACTGGTTGGTCAGCACCTGCCCGAAGGCGAAGCTGTAGCCGATGAACGAACCGAACGTGCCGACGTAGAGGAAGGACATGATCCAGGTGTGCGCGTCCTTCGCGGAGTCCATCGCGGCGCCGGTGTCGTTCTTCAGGGTCGCCAGGTTGTCCATGTACAGCGCGGCGAGCGTCGCGGCGAGGACGATCAGCGGGATGTAGATGCCGAGCAGCACACGCGGCCCGCCGCTCGCGCCGATGACGGCGAGGGCGATGAGCTGGATGACCGGCACGCCGATGTTGCCGCCGCCCGCGTTGAGCCCGAGCGCCCACCCCTTCTTACGGAGGGGGAAGAACGCGTTGATGTTGGTCATGGAGGAGGCGAAGTTGCCGCCGCCGATGCCCGCGATCAGGCCGACCAGCAGGAACGTGTCGAAGGAGGTCCCCGGCTTCATCACCGCGAACGCGGCGACGCTGGGGATCAGCAGCAGTCCGGCGGAGATGATCGTCCAGTTCCGTCCGCCGAAGAGCGCGACGGCGAAGGTGTACGGCACCCGGACGACCGCCCCGACCAGCGTCACCATGGACGTCAGCAGGAACTTGTCGGCGGGGGTGAGGCCGTACTCCGGTCCCATGAAGAGCACCAGCACGGACCACATGGTCCAGATCGAGAACCCGATGTGCTCGGACAGGACCGAGAAGAAGAGGTTGCGGCGGGCGACCTTCTCGCCCTTCTCGTTCCAGAAGGCCTCGTTCTCCGGGTCCCACTCCTCGATCCAGCGGCTCCCCTTCCTCGCGGGGGACGGGGGTGCGGGGGCTGTACTCGGGGCTGTCATGGCGCCTCCACGTGCTCCGGGTTCGGGTGATTCGGGGGGATGAGCGGTGATGAGTCCCGAAGGTAGGGAGGGCGCGTTTCCGTGCTGTGGCTGTGGGTGACCGGAAAGGAACGTTGCTCTCACCTTGCGCGCAGGCCCAGTGAGAGGTCGCCGCGAGCGCTCAGCTCCGGGGCGGCTGCCCGTAGGGCTGGGGAGGCTGCGGCGGGTACGGACCCGGGGGCTGCTGGGGGTGGGCCTGGGGGTACGGCTGGGGCTGGGGCTGCGCGTGCTGCTGGGGATAGGGCTGCTGCTGGGGATACGGCTGCTGCCCGTACGGCGCGGGCTGGGGCTGGGCGTACGGTCCGGGCTGCTGCTGGGGGTACGGTCCGGGCTGCTGCTGGGGGTAGGGCTGGGGAGTCCCGTAGCCGTCCGGGCCGGTGGGTGCGCCGCCGTACGGCCCGTGGGGACCGTAGGGCCCCGGGGCCTGGGGCGGGATGCCGGCGCCGTACGGGTTCTGGCCGTGTCCGGCCGCCATGGCCGGCGTCAGGTACCGCACCTGCCCGCCCGCGTCGGTCACCGGGACGAACCCGGCGGCCCGCAGCCGGGCGGCGGCCCTGGCGTTGCGGCGGCGGTTGACGCCGAAGCCGATGCCGCAGATGACCATCAGGACGACCCAGGTGACGGCGGCGACGACGAAGTCGGTGTTCGTGCCGCCGAGCCGCACCCCGAGGATCGCGCAGCCCGCGGTGGCGCCCAGCGCGCCGTACCCCATGCGCTTCTCCGCGTTCTTGCCGGTGAGGTCGAAGGTGATGCGGGTCCTGAGGAGTTCGAAGGCGTCCGGGGCCGACGGCGGCAGGGAGACGCCGTCGTGGGCGTTCGGGTACTGCGCCCAGTTCTGGGCGGCCCGCGCCCGTGCCTGCGGGGCGGGGTCGGGGACGATCAGCATCTTCAGCGCGCTGTTGCGCGACCCGCCGTGCCGGACGTCCACGTACTCGTAGCCGAACTGCTGGGCCACGCACGCGAGTCGGGCCAGCTTCTTCACCGAGGCCATCGGGCTGGTGAGCTCGACGGGCTGACCTCCCGCCATCGACCGCAGCATGTTCCGCACCTGCCGCTTGCTCACCGGCACTCATCTCCCCCACCGGCCGGACTCTCGGACCGCCGGACCACTGTTCACTTGCGCAACGCCGGGCAGTCTTCCACACGCCCACCGTCCGCACCGGAGGCGGCCGACCCGGCTTGACCTGGCCTTTACGCCGGAGGACCGACGGGGGCGCGACCGTTCGGCCACGCCCCCGCGACCGTCGAGCACCCCGTCTCAGGCGCGGTGCGTGCCCGTCCGGCCGTCCGGCCACAGGCGGGGCCGGCGGCGGGCCGCCAGATCCTCGACCCAGCCGAAGCAGACGACGCAGACCGCGGTCAGCAGCCAGACGGCCGGCAGTTGCGGCCACGGGCTCTGCAGGATCCAGGGAGCGTCCGCTTCCAGCCACGGCACGTCCCACAGGCGGTCCCACAGACCCTCCACGACCGTGATGCACACGTTGTGCCACAGATAGATCGTGACGGCGCGGGAGTTGAGCAGGGTGATCAGCCGGTCCCAGCGCCGCAGCCGGGCCGGCCACTCGCTCCAGGACGGGCTGATGTGCAGGAGCAGCAGCACGGCCGCGAAGGACCACAGGGACTGGCCGAACGGCATGTCGTCGAGGTCGTGCCCCTCCCGCAGATCGTGGCTCAGCGCGTACCAGAGGCCGAGGGCGGCGACCGCCGGGGCCAGCGAGGGGACGACGTAACGGGGCAGCCTGCGCAGGACGCCCTCCTGACGCGCCATGCCCAGCAGCCAGCACGCGCCGAACGTCCCGAAGTCGCTGAGGTTGGACTCCAGTCGCCATCCGGGCACCGTCAGCGCGCCGAACTCCAGGGCCGCGCACAGCCCGATCGGCGCCAGGATCGTCGGCCAGGGCAGCCGGCGCAGGGCGCGCAGCAGCAGGGGCGAGAGCAGCACGAACCAGAGGTAGGCGCGGATGTACCAGAGAGGAACGCCCAGGTCCGAGGACCAGCCGTCGCCGATCAAGCCCTGAATGCCGGAGAGGCCGTCGGCGTACGGCGGGTCGCTCACCGGCAGGATCCAGAAGGTGAGGTGGAACCACCACCAGCCGGGGTGCCCCTCGGCGTCCGGGCCCCAGCCTCCCGCGAGCATGCCCGTCACTCCGACCGCGCCCAGCAGCCACAGCGGGGGCAGCAGCCGTCGCAGCCGTCCGCGCGCGACCTCCAGCGCGGGCCGTCTGCTCAGCGAGCGGGCCATGAGGTCGCCGGCGAGCGCGAACATCACGCCCATGGAGGGGAAGACGACGGGCAGCCAGGCCCAGCCCATCAGGTGGTAGAGGACGACGCGGAAGAGGGCGACGGCGCGCAGGAGGTCGAAGTAGCGGTCGCGTCCGCCGCGCTTCTTCTTCCCGCCCGCCTCCCCCGCCCCGTCCTCGCGCGCCGCCGGGACGGTGTTCTGCGTCGGCGGTCCGGGCAGCTCGGGCAGCTCGGCCGTGGTCTCGGTCGGATGGGTGCTCACAGGGCCGTCCCTCCGTCCAGGCTCGCCGCCGGCGCGCCCGGAGGTGCGGCCACCTGTCCCTTGCGGCGCAGCTTCTGCCAGCGCAGCCGGCCGCCGGTGAGGGCGGTGATCCAGGACTGGAGCAGGACGATGTACATCAGCTGGCGGTACAGCATCTGCTGGAGCGGGAGGGAGATCAGCGGGGTGAGCCGCTCCTTGTCGAGCACGAAGGCGTAGGCCGCGCAGCCGGCCTGGACGGCGAGGACGCCGAACCAGGCGGCGACGGTCCTGCCGGTCGGGCCGAAGACCAGGCCGTAGACGAGGAAGAGGTCGATGAGCGGGGCGAGCAGCGGGGCGACCACCATGAAGAGGGAGACGAGGGGCAGGCCGACGCGGCCGAAACGGCCCGACGCTCCCCCTTCGACGAGGGCGCGGCGGTGCTTCCAGATCGCCTGCATGGTGCCGTAGCACCAGCGGTAGCGCTGTGACCACAACTGCTGGACGGATTCGGGGGCTTCGGTCCAGGCGCGCGCCTTCTCCGCGTACACGACGTGCCAGCCGTCCCGGTGGATGGCCATGGTGATGTCGGTGTCCTCGGCGAGGGTGTCGTCGCTCATCCCGCCGACGCGGTCGAGCGCGCTGCGGCGGAACGCCCCGACGGCGCCCGGGATGGTGGGCATGCAGCGCAGGACGTCGTACATGCGGCGGTCGAGGTTGAAGCCCATCACGTACTCGATGTGCTGCCAGGCGCCGATGAGGGTGTCCTTGTTGCCGACCTTGGCGTTGCCGGCGACCGCGCCGACCTTGGGGTCGGCGAAGGGCTGCACGAGCTCGCGGACCGTGGCGGGCTCGAAGACGGTGTCGCCGTCCATCATGACGATGAGGTCGTGCCGGGCGTTGGCGATGCCCCGGTTGAGCGCCGCGGGCTTGCCCGCGTTGAGCTGGCGGACGACGCGGACGCCGGGCAGCCGCAGGTCCTCGACGATGCGGGCGGTGCCGTCGCTGGAGCCGTCGTCGATGACGAGGATCTCGATCGGGTGCTCGCTCCTCATCAGCGAACGCACCGTGTTCTCGATGCACTTGGCCTCGTTGTAGGCCGGGACGAGCACGGACGCCGGTTCGGTGACAGGCGCGTCGGGCCCCCAGACGAACCCCTTGCGCCGGGTGCGGCGGGTGTGGGTCGCGGACAGCAGCAGCATCAGGCCGAAGCGGGCGAAGACGAGGACGCCGATGACGGCGAGGCCGACGACCAGGACGCCGGTGATGTCGTCGGAGGCCGCGACCAGGAAGACCCAGGCCTTGCCCTTCCACAGGTCGATCCCGGTGACCGGGGTGTGCGCGCTGGGGGCGTGCAGCGCCTCGGTGAGGTTCTCGAACCGGTAGCCCTTTCCCTGGAGTTCGGGCAGATAGGTGTCGAGGGCCTCGACGGTCTGGTGGCGGTCGCCGCCGGAGTCGTGCATGAGGACGATCGCGCCCTTGCCGCCGTGCGGCGTGGCGTTGCGGATGATCTGGCGCACGCCCGGCCGCTGCCAGTCCTCGCTGTCGGCGGTGGTGAAGACGGTGAGGTAGCCGCGGGTGCCGACGTACTCGGTGACCGGCCAGGACGCGTTGTCGAGGGCGTCCGCGGTGGAGGAGTAGGGCGGCCGGAAAAGGGAGGTCCGGATGCCCGCCGCACCCGCCAGGGCCAGCTGGTTCTGGGTGAGCTCCCAGTCGATGCGCTTCTTCGACTGGTAGGAGAGGTCGGGGTGGTTGAAGGTGTGCAGACCGATCTCGTGGCCCTCGTCCACCATCCGCCGGACCAGGTCGGGGTAGCGGGAGGCCATGGTGCCGGTGATGAAGAAGACGGCGTGGACGTGGTGCTTCTTCAGGACGTCGAGGACCTCGGGGGTCCACTTCGGGTCGGGGCCGTCGTCGAAGGTGAGCACGATGCGGTGGTCCGGGACCTCCAGGCCGGTCTGCCGTCCGCCGCGGGTGTCGACGACCGGGCCGCCCTCGAGGATCTTCTCGGGCACCTTGTCGGAGGCGGCCTCGGGGTGGATGCGGTAGTCGGCCAGGATCTCGCTGTGCACGTAGCCGCGCAGCATCAGCATCGCCATCATCGCGAAGAGCACGAGCAGCGGCAGCAGACGGCGCAGCCGGAGGGGCACCGGCCGGCGGCGTCCGGCCCGCGGTGCGGAGCCCTGGGGTGCGCCCGCGGCGTGCCCCGCGGCCCGTCCGCGTGCCTGCCGCGAACCGGACCGCCGGGCGGCCCGCCGTCCGCCGGGCGGCTCACCCCCCGACGGTCCCTCCGGCGGCGAGGAGGTGGGCGCGGCCTGGCCGCCGGTCGCGGGCGCGGGCTGCCCGACGAGGGATCGTCGGGTCGAACGCCGGCTGGTACGTGGTGCCATGAGAGGTGGTTCTCCGGGGACGAGAGGACGGACGGACGGGCCGCGGCAGGGACTGCGCGGCGGGGTCGGGTGGCGCGGGGCGGACGGTGAGGGCCGATGCGCCCGGAAAGGGGCCTGGCGGCCGGGGCCCGGTGCGTGGGCCGGGTCACGGGAGAGCACGAGGGAGCCGGCCGTCGCGGACCGGGTCACGGTCGGACGGCTGGGTTTCCGGTCACCGAGGGCGAGTGGACAGCGGGCCGCGGGGTTCGAGCGGCACCGCCGGGATCGAACCGCCGGTCGCGGCGGCGCAACCGGCCGGGCACCCGGGCTCGGGGCCCTCGGCCCGCGCTCGGGCGCGCCGGTCGGCTGCGTGTCCTGGAACGCCGGTGCGGGCCCGGACGCCGGTGCGGTGTCCGCGGGCGGCCCGCCGTCCGGCGGGCGAAGCTCCGGGACGGGCCGTGCCACGGGCCGTTCGCCGGCTCGGACTCAACGCCCTCGGTCCGCCGGCGTCCCGGCGGACCGGCTCAGGCTGCCGGGCTGGAGGCCGCCGGGGCCGGTTCCGGCGGGCCGCCGGCAACGGTGGTGGAGGCCCCTCCGGCCGGGGACGGCGAGGAG
Source organism: Streptomyces sp. LUP30 (assembly GCF_001746365.1). GTDB lineage: Bacteria > Actinomycetota > Actinomycetes > Streptomycetales > Streptomycetaceae > Streptomyces. Next base: position 147 of record NZ_MJAJ01000066.1, on the reverse strand, counting down.
GCCGCCGACTACGACGTCAAGAAGGCCGAGACCGGGATCATCTACATCGACGAGATCGACAAGGTCGCGAGGAAGAGCGAGAACCCCTCCATCACGCGCGACGTGTCGGGCGAGGGCGTCCAGCAGGCGCTGCTGAAGATCCTGGAG
>NZ_MJAJ01000065.1 GCF_001746365.1 Streptomyces sp. LUP30 | reverse complement strand
GCCGACGTATCCCTTCCAACACCAGCGCTACTGGCTGACGTCGCCCTCGGCGCGTTGCGACGTCAGCCAGTAGCGCTGGTGTTGGAAGGGATACGTCGGCAGTTGCGTGCGCCGTGCCCCCCGCGCATCGAACGCAGCCTCCCAGTCGACATCCACACCCCCCGCGAACACCTCACCCACCGACCGCAAAAACCGCTCCAAGCCCCCCTCACCACGACGCAACGACCCCACCACCAGACCATCCACACCCACCGCACCCATCGTCTCCGCCACCACAAAACCCAGCACCGGATGCGGACTCATCTCCACGAACACCCGCCGACCCTCACCCAACAAAACCCGCGTCACCTCCTCAAAACGCACCCGCTCCCGCAAATTCCGATACCAATACCCCCCGTCCAACAACGCCGTATCCACCACCCCACCCGTCACCGTCGAATAAAACGGCACCCCCGACGACACACCCGACACACCCGCCAACACCCCCGCCAACTCACCCTCAACCCCCTCCACCTCCACCGAATGCGACGCATAATCCACCGCCACCCGACGAACCCGCACCCCCTCCCCACGCAACTCCTCCTCCAACACACCCAACGCATCCACCCCACCCGCCACCACCACCGACGACGGACCATTCACCGCAGCAACCGACAACCCCCCACCCAACCGCCCCTCCACCACACCCACCGGCAAAGCAACCGACAACATCCCACCCCCACCAGCCAACGACGACGCAATCACCGCACTACGCCCCGCCACCACCCGCGCACCATCCTCCAACGACAACCCACCCACCACACACGCCGCCGCAATCTCCCCCTGCGAATGCCCCACCACCGCAACCGGCTCCACACCCACCGACCGCCACAACCCCGCCAACGACACCATCACCGCCCACAACACCGGCTGCACCACATCAACCCGCCCCAACGCCTCCTCATCACCCAACACATCAACCAACGACCACCCCACAAACGGCGCCAACGCCTCCCCACACCGCCCCATCCACTCCGCGAACACCACCGACTCCGACAACAACCCCAACGCCATCCCCACCCACTGCGCCCCCTGACCCGGAAACACGAACACCACACCGGAAGAACCAGGAGCCCCGCCACAACCCCGCCAACGACACCATCACCGCCCACAACACCGGCTGCACCACATCAACCCGCCCCAACGCCTCCTCATCACCCAACACATCAACCAACGACCACCCCACAAACGGCGCCAACGCCTCCCCACACCGCCCCATCCACTCCGCGAACACCACCGACTCCGACAACAACCCCAACGCCATCCCCACCCACTGCGCCCCCTGACCCGGAAACACGAACACCACACCGGAAGAACCAGGAGCGAGCGGCGCGGTGTCGGGGGCGACGGCGAGGGCCGCCAGACGTTCCACGGCCTCCTCATGGGTGCCGGCGACCACGACACCGCGATGGGGAAAGCGGGTTCGGGTGGTCAGGAGTGACAGGGCGGTGTCGTGCAGCGGGATGCCGGGGTGGGCGCGGAGGTGGTCTGCGAGGGAGACGGCCTGGGCGCGCAGGGCTTCGGGGGTGGTGCCGGACAGGGCCAGCGGGACCACGCCGGCGGGGGTCGTACGTGCCGGGGCGGGGGTGTCGGCGGGTTCTTCGGGCCGGGCCTCTTCCAGGATGACGTGGGCGTTGGTGCCGCTGATGCCGAAGGACGACACACCGGCACGCCGCGGCTCGTCGCGCTCCGGCCACTCCCACGCCTCCGTCAGCAGCCGCACCGCACCCGCCGACCAGTCCACCTCAGGCGTCGGAGCGTCCACGTGCAACGTCTTCGGCAGCACACCGTGCCGCATCGCCTGCACCATCTTGATCACACCCGCCACGCCGGCGGCGGCCTGTGTGTGACCGATGTTGGACTTCAGCGAGCCCAGCCACAGGGGCGAGTCCTCGGGGCGGGAGCGGCCGTAGGTGGTGAGGAGCGCCTGCGCCTCGATCGGGTCGCCGAGGGAGGTACCGGTGCCGTGCGCCTCCACCACGTCGACGTCCGCCGCGGACAGCCGGGCGTTCTCCAGCGCCTGCCGGATGACGCGCTGCTGGGAGGGGCCGTTGGGCGCGGTCAGACCGTTGGACGCGCCGTCCTGGTTGACCGCGCTGCCCCGGACGACGGCCAGGACGTCGTGACCGTTGCGCCGGGCGTCCGACAGCCGCTCCAGCAGCAGGACGCCCACGCCCTCGGCCCACGCGGTGCCGTCCGCCGCGGCGGCGAACGCCTTGCAGCGGCCGTCCAGGGCCAGTCCGCGCTGGCGCGAGAACTCCACGAAGGCGCCCGGGGTCGACATCACGGCCACGCCGCCCGCCAGCGCGAGCGAGCACTCGCCGGAACGCAGCGCCTGAGCGGCGAGGTGGATCGCCACCAGCGACGACGAGCACGCGGTGTCCACCGTCACCGCGGGGCCCTCGAAGCCGAGGGTGTACGCCACCCGGCCGGAGACGACGCTGCCGGCGCCGCCGGTGAGGACGTACCCCTCGATCTCCTCGGAGCCGGTGCCCATGCGGGGGGCGTATTCCTGTCCGGCAGCGCCGGTGAAGACGCCGACGCTCTCGCCCTTGAGGGTGGAGGGGTCGATCCCGGCTCGTTCCAGGGTCTCCCAGGAGGTCTCCAGGAGGAGCCGCTGCTGGGGGTCCATCGCCAGCGCCTCGCGCGGCGAGATCCCGAAGAACCCGGCGTCGAAGCCGGCCACGTCGTCGAGGAAGCCGCCCTCCCGGACGTAGGACGTGCCGGACACCTCCGGGTCGGGGTTGTAGAGGGTGCCGAGGTCCCAGCCGCGGTCGGCCGGGAAGTCGCCGACGGCGTCGGCGCCCTCGGACACCAGCCGCCACAGCCCGTCGGGGGAGGTCACGCCTCCCGGCAGCCTGCAGCCCATGGCCACCACGGCGATGGGTTCGGTACGCCGGTTCTGTTCCTCGCGCAGCTTCTCCCGCGTCTGCTGCAGCTCGGCCGAGACCCGCTTGAGGTAGGTGAGAGCCTTCTCGTCGGTGGTCATGGAACCTGATCTCCTCTTCGCGTGCCTGGCGGGTCAGCCGAGCCCGAGCTCGTTGTCGATGAAGGCGTAGACGTCGTCGGCGGTGGCGGCTTCGAGGGGCCGGGTCCGTTCGCGTGTCTCTTCGGGGCCGCTCTTCAGGGCGGCTTCTTCGAGCCTCGATCCGAGGAACCGCAGCCGGGAGTGGACGCCGGAGTGCTCCAGCTCCTCCGCCAGCAGGGCGTCGAGCGCCGCTTCCAGGGCTTCGAGTCTGGCCGCGACCGGATCGGATTCCTGGTCGAGTGCCTTGAGCAGGTAGTCGGCGAGCGCGGTGGGCGCCGGGTAGTCGAACACGGCCGTCGTGGGCAGCCTGGTGCCTGCGGCCCTGCCGAGCCGGTTGCGCAGTTCCACCGCGGTCAGCGAGTCGAACCCGGCCTCCTTGAAGGCGCGGTCGGGTACGACCAGTGAGGCGTCGGAGTGGCCGAGGACGGTCGCGGCTTCCTTGAGGACCACGTCCAGGACGTGGGCGGCCTTCTCCTGCGCGGAGAGTCCCGCGAGCCGTTCGGCGAGGGTGCGTCCCTGGGCCGTGCCGGCGGCAGCGGCGCGGCGGGGCGCGCGCACGAGTGCGCGCAGCATCGGCGGAAGCCCGCCGGATGCGGCCCGCTCGCGCAGCACGCTCGGGTCGAGCCGGATCGGGACGAGGGCCGGTTCGCCGACGGTCAGGGCGGTGTCGAGGAGGGCCAGGCCCTCCTCGGCCGTGAGCCCGAGCACGCCGTCGCGTTCGGTGCGCCGGAGGTCGGCCTCGGCGAGGGCGCCGGTCATGCCGCTCGCGTGCGACCACAGGCCCCAGGCGAGCGACACCGCGGGCAGTCCTTCCGCGCGGCGGACGCGGGCGAGCGAGTCGAGGAAGGAGTTGGCTGCCGCGTAGTTGGCCTGCCCGGGGTTGCCGAGGACACCGGCGGCCGAGGAGAACAGCACCCAGGCGGCGAGGTCGAGGTCGCGGGTCAGCTCGTGCAGGTTGAGGGCGGCGTCGGCCTTGGGGCGCAGGACGGTGGCCATCTTCTGTGGGGTGAGCGCGGCCAGCACGCCGTCGTCGACGACGCCTGCGGTGTGCACGACGGCCGTCAGGGGCGCGGTCGCCGGGACGGAGTCCAGCAGCAGGGCCAGGGCGTCGCGGTCGGCGGCGTCGCAGGCCTCGACCCGTACGGTCGCCCCCAGGGCGGTGAGTTCGGCGGCGAGTTCCTGTGCGCCGGGCGCGTCGGGGCCGCGCCTGCTGGTGAGCAGCAGGTGGCGGGCGCCGTGTTCGGTGACGAGGTGGCGGGCGACGAGGGCGCCGAGGGAACCGGTGCCGCCGGTGACCAGGACGGTACCGTCGGGGTCGGGTCGGCGTGGCATGGTCAGGACGGCCTTGCCGGTGTGGCGGGCCCGGCTGAGGTGCCGGAAGGCGTCCGGGGCGTGTCGTACGTCCCATGCCGCCAGCGGGAGCGGGGTGAAGGCTCCGTCCTCGAAGAGGTCGACGAGTTCGTCCAGCAGCTCCCGGACCCGGTCGTCGTCGGCCTCCGCGAGGTCGTAGGCGCGGTACTCGACCCCGGGGTGGCGTTCGGCGACCTCGGCGGCGTCACGGATGTCGGTCTTGCCCATCTCCAGGAAGCGCCCGCCCCGCGGCAGCAGGCGCAGGGAGGCGTCGACGAACTCGCCGGCCAGTGCGTCGAGGACGACGTCGACGCCGCCGCCGTCGGTGGCGTCGAGGAAGTGGTGCTCGAAGTCGGTGGTGCGGGAGTTGGCGAGGTGCGCGTCGTCGAGTCCGCAGGCACGGAGGGTGTCCCACTTGCCGGGGCTGGCGGTGCCGTAGACCTCGGCGCCGAGGTGTCGGGCGACCTGGACGGCGGCCATGCCGACGCCGCCGGCCGCGGCGTGGACCAGGACGGTCTCACCGGGCCGGACGCCGGCCAGGTCGCGCAGGCCGTAGAGGGCGGTGAGGAACGCGATGGGCGCGGCGGCGGCCTGGGCGAAGGTCCATCCCCGGGGGACGCGGACGAGCCTGCGGTGGTCGGTCACGGCCTCCGGGCCGAACGCTGCGCCGGGGAACAGGCCCATGACCCGGTCACCGGGGGCCAGGCCCGTCACGCCGGGGCCGGTCTCCAGGACGATGCCCGCGCCCTCGCCGCCGATGGCGGCCCGTCCGGGGTACATGTCGAGAGCGATCATGACGTCGCGGAAGTTCATGCCTGCGGCGCGGACGGCCACGCGGACCTGTCCGGGGGCCGGCGGGCCGGATTCGGCGTTCGGCACGAGGGCCAGGTTGTCCAGGGTGCCGGGCCCGGTGGTGTCCAGGTGCCAGGTGCGGGCGCCGTCGGGGACCGTCAGGCCGACCGCGGCGGCGCGGACGAGGCGGGGCACGGTCACCTCGCCGTCGCGTATCGCGAACTGCGACTCCTCCAGGGCCGCGGCCGCCGCCGGGAGTCCGGCGAGCGCGTCGCGGGAGGCGTCGTGTCCGTCGAGGTCGGCCAGGAGGAAGCGGTCGGGGTGCTCGGCCTGGGCTGAGCGCACCAGGCCCCAGACCGCGGCTGCCGCCGGGTCGGTGACCTTCTCGCCGTCATGGACGTCGACGGCGCCCCTGGTGACCACCAGCAGCCGTGATGTGTCGTCGCCGGGCTCGGCCAGGAATGCCTGGAGGTCTCCCAGCACGCGGTCGGCGAGGGCGTGCACGTCCTCGGCCGAGGCGCCGTCGCCGATGGCGTCGAGGACGCGGATGCCGTGGGGGGCGTCCGTGCGTGTCGTCACCGGCAGCGAGGTCCACGTCGTGCGGAACAGGGATTCGTGTCCGGCTTCGGTGGCCGTGCGCAGGTGTTCGGCCGCCACGGGGCGCAGGACGAGGGAGTCGACGTCGAGGACCGGGGCTCCGGTGGTGTCGGTGACGCGCAGGGACACCCCGCTCTCGCCGGCGGGGGACAGCCGTACGCGCAGGGCTTTGGCGCCCGAGGCGTGCAGTCGTACGCCGTTCCAGGCGAAGGGCAGCAGACGGCTTCCGTCGCCCCGTTCGGCGATGCCGCCGAAGGCGCTGGGGTGCAGGGCGGCGTCGAAGAGGGCGGGGTGCAGGCCGAACAGGTCGGCTTCGTCGTGGTGGGCGTCATCGAGGGCGACGTCGGCGTAGACGTCCTCTCCCTGGGTCCACACCGCGCGCAGTCCCTGGAACGCGGGGCCGTACCCGTAGCCGGCCTCGGCGCGTCGCCGGTAGAAGTCCGTGACGGGCACGGCCGTGGCGTTCGGCGGAGGCCATGGGGCGGTGTCCGTGCCCGGAGCGTCGTGGGGGCCGGTCCGTGTCAGGGCGCCGCTCGCGTGGCGGGTCCACGCACCCTCGTCACCGTCGGGGCGGGAGTGGACGGCGACGGGGCGTTCGCCGGTCTCGTCGGGGGCGCCGACGTGCACGCGTATGCGCACCGCGCCGTCGGCGGGCAGCAGCAGGGGTGCGGCCAGGACGAGTTCGCGGACGGCGCCGTGCCCGACCTCGTCGCCGGCCCGGACGGCCATCTCGACGAGGGCCGTGCCGGCGAGCAGCACGGTGCCGTCGACGGCGTGGTCGGCGAGCCAGGGCCGGTCGGCCGAGGACAGGCGTCCGGTGAAGGTGACGGCGTCGGCCTCGGGCAGTTCCACCGCCGCGGTCAGCAGCGGGTGGCCGGCCGTGGTGATGCCCGCGGCTTCGAGGTCACCGGCGCCGGGGTCGGCGTCGAGCCAGTAGCGCCGGTGCTGGAAGGCGTACGTCGGTACGTCGGCGCCGCGGGCGCCGCTGCCGGCGAACAGGGCGGGCCAGTCGACGTGGGCGCCCCTGGTGTGCGCGCGGGCGACGGCCGCGACCAGCGTCGCGGGTTCCGGCCGTCCGTCGCGCAGTGCGGCGAGGCAGTCGACGGTCTCGGGGAGGCAGTCCTGCGCCATGGCGGTGAGCACTCCGCCGGGCCCGAGTTCGAGCACGGTGGTGACGCCCTGTTCGCTCAGGGTGCGCAGGCCGTCGGCGAAGCGGACCGTGCCGCGGACGTGGCGTACCCAGTACTCGGGGGCGCGCAGCTGTGCGGGGTCGGCGAGGGCGCCGGTCAGGTTGGAGACGACGGGCAGGGCGGGGGTGTGGAAGCTCAGTCCGGCGGCGACCTCGTGGAAGGCGTCGAGCATCGGCTCCATGCGCGGCGAGTGGAAGGCGTGCGAGACGCGCAGTCGTTTCGTCTTGCGGCCACGGGCCGCGAACAGACCGGCCACGGCTTCGACGGCGGGCGCGTCACCGGAGAGGACGACGGCTTCGGGGCCGTTGAGCGCCGCGACGGCGACTCCCTCGGTGAGCTCGGCGAGGGCCTCGTCCTCGGTGGCCTGCACGGCGATCATGGCGCCGCCCTCGGGCAGCCGCTGCATCATCGCGCCGCGAGCGGCGACCAGGGCCGCGGCGTCCTCCAGGGACCACACACCGGCCACGTGGGCGGCGGCGAGTTCGCCGATGGAGTGCCCGGCGACCAGGTCGGGGCGCACCCCCCAGGACTCGACCAGTCGGTAGAGGGCCACTCCCACGGCGAACAGGGCTGCCTGGGTGTAGGCGGTGCGGTCGAGCAGTTCCGCGTCGGGAGTGCCGGGTTCGGCGAGGACGACGTCCCGCAGCGGGCGGTCGAGCCGGCGGTCCAGGGTGGCGCAGACCTCGTCGAAGGCCCGGGCGTACACCGGGAACGACGCGTACAGTTCGCGGCCCGTACCGGGGCGTTGCGCGCCCTGGCCGGAGAAGACGACGGCGAGCTTGCCGTCGGTGGCGGTGCCGGTCGTGCCGTCGCCGGCCGCGAGGGCGGCCAGGGCGTCGCGGGCCTCCGCCGTGGATCGGGCGACCACGACCGCGCGGTGCTCGAAGGCGGAGCGGCCGCTGAGCGTGAGGGCGACGTCGGCCAGGGCGGGCGCCGGCTCCGCGTCGAGAAGAGCGGCGACGCGTGCGGCCTGCGCGCGCAGGGCCTGTGGGGACTTGGCGGACAGGACGAGCGGGACGAGCCCGTCGGGCAGCGCGCGTTCCACCGTGTCCGCCGTGTCGTCGGCGGCCGTGGTGGCGGGGTCCTGGGTGGCGGGGTCCTCGGTGGGCTGTTCGAGGACGACGTGGGCGTTGGTGCCGCTGATGCCGAAGGAGGACACGCCCGCGCGGCGCGGGCGCCCGGTCCGGGGCCAGGGCCTGGGCTCGGTGAGCAGTTCGACCGCGCCGCGGGTCCAGTCGACCTCGGGCGTCGGGGCGTCGACGTGCAGCGTGCGGGGCAGCACGCCGTGCCGCATCGCCTGCACCATCTTGATCACGCCCGCCGCGCCGGCGGCGGCCTGTGCATGGCCGATGTTGGACTTGAGGGAGCCGAGCCACAGCGGGTGGCCGTCGCCGGGCCGTTCCTGACCGTAGGTCGCGAGAAGGGCCTGCGCTTCGATGGGGTCGCCGAGGGACGTGCCGGTGCCGTGCGCCTCGACGGCGTCGACGTCGGCGGGGGTGAGATCCGCGTTGGCGAGAGCCTGGCGGATGACGCGCTGCTGGGAGGGGCCGTTGGGAGCGGTGAGGCCGTTGGACGCGCCGTCCTGGTTGACCGCGCTGCCCCGGACGACGGCGAGGACCTCGTGGCCGTTGCGGCGGGCGTCCGACAGCCGCTCCAGCAGCAGCAGAGCCACGCCTTCGGACCAGCCGGTGCCGTCCGCCGCGGCGGCGAAGGCTTTGCAGCGCCCGTCGGGAGCGAGTCCACGCTGCCGTGAGAACTCCACGAAGCTGCCCGGGGTCGCCATCACCGCGACACCGCCCGCCAGCGCCAGGGAGCACTCCCCCGCGCGCAGCGCCTGGGCGGCGAGATGCAGGGCGACCAGCGAGGACGAGCACGCGGTGTCCACCGTGACGGCGGGGCCCTCGAAGCCGAAGGTGTACGACACCCGGCCGGAGACGACGCTGCCCGCGCCGCCGACGCCGAGGTAGCCCTCGATCTCCTTCGCGGGCCGCACCGCCCGGGTGGTGTAGTCGTGGTACATGACCCCCGCGAAGACTCCGACGTCTGCGCCGCGCAGGGCCCCCACGTCCAGGCCTGCGCGCTCGAAGACCTCCCAGGAGGTCTCCAGGAGGAGCCGCTGCTGGGGGTCCATGGCCACCGCCTCGCGTGGCGAGATCCCGAAGAACTCGGCGTCGAAGCCGGCCACGTCGTCGAGGAACCCGCCCTCCGTGACGTACGACTTTCCGGCGGCGTCGGGGTCGGGGTCGAACAGCTCCTCCAGGTTCCAGCCCCGGTCGGACGGGAACGGGGAGAGGCCGTCGGCGCCGTCGGCGACCAGGCGCCACAGGTCCTCTGGGGACGTGACGCCGCCCGGCAGCCGGCAGCCCATCGAGACGATGGCGATCGGCTCGTCGGAGATCACGGCGGGGGCGGGCGGGGCCGGGAGGTCGGCGGGTCCGCCGTGGACCTCGTCCAGCAGCCGGTGCGCCAGGGCTTCGGGGGTGGGGTGGTCGAAGGCGCTGGTCGCGGGAAGCCGCAGTCCGGTGGCGGCGCCGAGCCGGTCGCGCAGCGCCACGACCATCACGGAGGTGAACCCCAGCTCCTTGAAGGCCCGGTCGGCCGGGACGTCCTCGACGCCGCTGCGTCCGAGGACCGCGGCGGCCTCGGTGCGCACCAGCCGCAGCAGGACGTTCTCCTGCTCCTGGACGGGCAGGCCCTCCAGTCGGCCGCGCAGCTCCGAGGTCTCGGCGCGCGCCTCGTGAACCGCGGTGTCGATCAGGCCGCGCAACGGTGCGGGGACCGGGCCGGTGAGCAGGGCGGCGTTGTCGAGGCGCATGGCGACGAACGCGGCCTCGCCGGCGGCGTGCGCGGCGTCGAACATCACCTGGGCCTGCTGTTCGGTGAGTGCGCCCGCCGCGAAGGGCACGGCGCACTGGGTCGCGCCGTCCTTCCAGGGCCCCCAGGCCAGGGACAACGCGGGCAGGCCGTGAGCGCGCCGGTGCTGGGCCAGCGCCTCCAGCGCGGCGCTCTCGGCGGCGATGTCACCGGCGCCGGGGGCGCCCAGGACTCCCAGGGGTGAGGAACACAGGACGAAGGCGGCCAGGTCGTGGCCGGCGGTCAGGTCGTGCAGGTGGTGCGCCGCGGCGGCCACGGCGCCGGTTCCGGTGATCTCCTCTGCGTGCACCACGGCCGTCAGCGGCGGCCGGCCGGCGTCCGCGAGCAGCTCGGCGAGCGCGGCACGGTCGCCCGTGTCGCACGCTACGGCGGTGGCGGCGGCGCCGGCCCCGGCGAGTTCGGCGCACAGCGTCTGCACGCTCTCGTCGCCGTGTCCGGGGGTGAACCCCAGCAGCAGGTGGCGGGCGCCGTGCGCGGTCACGAGGTGGCGGGCGAGCAGGGCTCCCTGGACGGTGGCGGCTCCGGTGACCAGGACGGTCCCGTCGGGGTCGAGCAGCGGAAGCGGCGGCTCCTCGCGCTCCATGGAGACCCGGGCGAAGCGCGGCAGCAGGACGACGCCGGAGCGGACGGCGAACTGCGGTTCACCGGCGTTGACGGCGGCGGCCAGGGAGCGCGCGCCGTCCTCGCCGAGACCGTCGCTGTCGAGGTCGGCGAGCACGAACCTGCCCGGGTACTCGGTCTGGAGCGCGCGGACCAGGCCCCACAGCGGGGTGTGCGCGGGGTCCTCCACGTCCTCGCCGTCGCCGACGGCCAGGGCACGCCGGGTGAGGACCACGAGCGTGAGGTCGTCGTTGCGGTCGTCGGCGGGCCAGTCCTGCAGGGACGCGACGAACTCCTCGATGCCCGCCCCGGCGTCGTGGGCGGTCCGGTCGGCGAGGAGGACGCCGCCGCCCCGGGCGGCCGTGCGGGCGGCGGCCAGGCCGGTGTGGACCTCGCACGGTACGCCGGCGTCCTGGAGGGCGGCGGCCAGGCCGAGCGGGTCGGGGCCGGCCAGCGCCCAGTCGCCCGGCTCACCCGGGGCCGCGCCCAGGGAGAGCGGGGAGCTGGGTATCCAGTCGACGCGGAACAGCGAGTCGTACAGGCCGCTGCTGGTGGCGCGCAACCGGGCGGGCGTCTCCAGCAGCCGGTGCCGCACGATCTTGCCCGAGGCGGTGCGCGGGATCGCCTCGATCTCGTACAGCTCCTCGGGCACCTTGAAGTAGGAGAGGCGGTCGCGGCACTCGGCGAACAGCCGTTCCGTGTCCGGTCCTTGAGAGCCGGGGACGATGAACGCGACCGGCACCTCGCCCAGCACGTCGTGCGGCTTGCCGACCACCGCGACGTCGGCGACGCCGGGGACGGTGCGCAGGACCTCCTCCACCTCTCCCGGGTGGATGTTCTCCCCGGCGCGGATGATGAGTTCCTTGCGGCGGCCGGTGATCGTGAAGTAGCCGGCCTCGTCACGGCGGGCCAGGTCGCCCGTGCGGTACCAGCCGTCCTGGAAGGCGGCCGCGGTGGCTTCGGGCTGGTTGTGGTAGCCGGCCATGACGCTCGGCCCGCGCACCCACACCTCGCCCTCCTGGTTGTCGGCGACGTCCTCGCCGGTCCGCGTGTCCACCAGACGTACGCCCAGACCCACCACCGGCAGGCCGCAGGAGCCTTCGGCGCGGGCGCCCGAGGGCCAGTTGACGGTGATGGAGCCGCAGGTCTCGGTGGAGCCGTAGGCGTCGATGAGGGGTACGCCGAAGACGCGCTCGAACGACCGGCGCAGCGATGCCGTGGTGACCGCGCCGCCCACCAGGGTCACGCGCAGCCACGGCGCGGTGAAGCCGCGGTCGCGGGCCGCGTCGAGCAGATAGTGCAGCAGGGTGGGAACGCCGGCCAGGAAGGTGGCGCGCTCCTCCTCCAGCGCGGTCAGCACGTCCTCCGCCGACAGACCGTCGACGATGCGGGCGCTGGCGCCCACGGCCACCACGGAGAGCACACAGGCGATGTGCGAGAGGCTGTGGAAGAGGGGCAGCGGCCAGACGACGCGGTCCTCGGGGCCGAGTCCGGGCACCGGCACATAGCAGGCGGCCACCGACCACAGGCAGTTGCGCTGGGTGGAGAGCACACCCTTGGGCCTGCCGGTGGTGCCCGAGGTGTAGAGCATCCACGCCAGATCGTCGAGGCCGAGGTCGTCACGGGCCGGCGTGGCGGGTTCCCGGCTCGCGAGCGATTCGTAGGGCAGGAAGCCGGAGCCGAACGGCACCGGCGCGTCGCCGACGAGGACGACCGTCAGGTGCGGACGGTCGGCGAGCAGGCGCCGCAGCTGTTCCACATGCGGGTGGTCGGTGATGACGATCCGGGCGCCGCTGTCGTCGAGGACGTGCGCGAGTTCCGCGTCGCTGCTCTGCGGGTTGACGGGGACGCCGATGGCGCTGGCCCGGGTGATGGCGTAGTAACTCTCGACGATCTCGACGCGGTTGCCCAGGCAGATGGCCGCACGGTCGCCCGGTTGCAGTCGCAACTCCGCCAGATGTCCGGCCAGTCGGCGGGTCCGCGACTCCAGGTCGGTGTAGCTGACGCTCCGTCGGGCGTCCCGGTAGGCGATCTTGGCGCCGAAATTCCGGGCCTGGTCCACCAGCAGCTCGGGAAGCGGCCGGATCAGCTCCGTGCGCAACATGTGTCGTCATCCCTCCGGGGCGAGAGCAGACGGGCAGTCCGCAAGGGCAGATGGTTCGCCCTACCCGGCACAGTCTTGTCATCCGCCGCTCCCCTGCACCCCCTCATCACCCCCCTACGCGTCCCTAACTTGGAGAGTGACCAGAAATAATCAACAGGGGTTTGGAGCGGCGGACCGACGGTATTAGGCTCCGTCGCCGTACTGACAGTCGTCGCACTATTGACCGTCGGCCCGAAATGCAGACCTGATGAGCGGCCATCGCATATCCGCCAGTGCCCTGGGAGCGGGATTTCATTTCCCGGCAGCCTTCGCTCGACGGCGGGACAGCAGGGAAAGGGACACACACGGACATGACGAATTCGGCACCCCATCACACCCGTATCCGGGTGGAACTCGGCGAGCGCGCCTATCCCGTCGACATCGGACCCGGGGTGCGGAACTCGCTGTCCGGGATCGTCGAGCGGCTGGGAGCGCGGCGCGCGGCGGTGGTCTCGGCCCGGCCGGACGCCTGGCTTCCCGACCCCGGCGTGCCCGCGCTGGTCCTGCGCGCCCGCGACGGCGAGCGGGACAAGACACTCGCCACGGTGGAATCGCTGTGCCGGGAGTTCGTGCGCTTCGGCCTGACCCGTGACGACGTCGTCGTCTCCGTCGGCGGCGGCACCACGACGGACGTCGTGGGTCTCGCCGCGGCCCTCTTCCACCGCGGGGTGCCCGTGGTGCATCTGCCGACCACGCTGCTGGCGCAGGTGGACGCGAGCGTCGGCGGGAAGACCGCCGTGAACACGCCCGAGGGCAAGAACCTCATCGGCGCCTACTGGCAGCCCAGCGCGGTGCTGTGCGACACCGACTACCTGAAGACCCTGCCCGGGCGGGAGATGCTCAACGGCTACGGCGAGATCGCCCGCTGCCACTTCATCGGCGCCGGCGACCTGCGGGGGCTGCCGCTGCCGGAGCAGATCGCGGCGAGTGTGGCGCGCAAGGCAGCCATCGTGTCCGCCGACGAGCGCGACACCGGTCTGCGTCATCTGCTCAACTACGGCCACACCCTGGGCCACGCGCTGGAGGTGGCCACGGACTTCCGGCTGCGGCACGGCGAGGCGGTGGCCATCGGCACCGTGTTCGCGGGTCGGCTCGCCCGGGCACTGGACCGCATCGACGAGCAGCGGGCGGCGGAGCACCTGGAAGTGGTGCGTCACTACGGCCTGCCCCACGAGCTGCCCGCGGACGTCGCTCCGGCCCGGCTGATCGAGCTCGTACGGCTGGACAAGAAGGCGATGTCGGGGCTGACCTTCGTGCTGGACGGCAAGGACGGCGCCGAGCTGGTGCCCGACCTGCCGCAGGACGTCGTCGCGCGGGTGCTGGCGGAGATGCCGCGCGCGGCGGCCTGAGAAGGGTGTGCGTACGACGGACGGTCCGCGCCGGTCCGGACGAGGGGTTCGTCCGGACCGGCGCGGACCGTGTCGTTCCCGGCGGCGGCCGGGCCGTCGCCGGCCGTGAGGGGGCGCCGGCCCGGTGATCCGCCCGGTCTCAGTTCTGCGGTGGACGGCTCTGCGGTGGACGGCCCCTGGCCAGCAGGACCGCCCCGTGCAGTGAGGAGAGTCCGCCGAGGCGGGCGGACTCCACGGGGGGCGGCGGGAAACCGGGGCGGCCCAGCCGCGCCGTCTCCGCCGCGACCGTTTCGGTGAAGCCGGCCAGGGCGTCGGCGAATCCGCCACCGACCACGACGAGCGCGGGGCGAAGGAGTTCGCCCACCCCGACAGCGGCCGCGGCGAGTGCCGCACAGCCCTCGCGTACGGCGTCGGCCGCCCAGGGCGTGCCGTCGGCGAAGGCCTGGGCCAGCTCGGGGAAGGTCACCTCGGCGCCGCGGGCGCGGGCGGCACGGCGCAGTACGGCGGGGCCCGAGGCCACGGACTGCACACAGCCGCGGCGCCCGCAGTCGCACAGGTCCCCGGACCGGTCCACGATCAGGTGGCCGATCTCGCAGGAGCCCCGCGACGGGCCGGGCAGCAGCCTGCCGCCGAGGACGATCCCGCCGCCGACGCCGGTGCCGACGCCGAGATACAGCAGGTCGGGACGGTCCGCCGCATGGGCCTCGGCGAGCGCGGCGAGGTCGCCGTCGTCGGCGCAGAGCACCTCCGCGGTACCGAAGACCTCGCGCAGTGCACCACGCAGGTCGAGGCCGGTCCAGTCCGGGCGGTTGGGCCAGGCGGTGACGACGCCCGCCGCGTCCAGGGTGGCGGGCATCGCCACGCCGACGCCCGCCAACTCGTCCGGGGCGCCGGCGCACAGTTCCCGGACCTGCCGGGCGAGCAGTTCCAGGTCCGCCGCGGGGCGGACGGGCCCGTCGGGCGGCCGGGGCCACCGGAAGCCGGCCTCGCGCACGGTGCCGTCCGTGTGCTCCGCGCGCAGGGCGACCTTCGTGCCGCCCACGTCGATGCCCAGGTGGTAGGGGATGGCTGCCTCCCGGCCGGGTCAGTCCCTGAGGTGGTCGGTGACGATCTGTGCGACCTGACGGAGCACGCGCGGGCTGCTGAGCATCTCCTCGTGGCCGCAGCTCAGTTCGTGTCGCACGATCTCGCCCGCGACGTACGGCGCCCAGGCCTCGCTGGAGGCCGCTTCGGCCACCGGGCTGGGATCGGCCGCGAACAGGTGCATGGCGCCGCTGTACTTCTCGGGCGTGTGGGCCTTCCAGGCGCCGAGGTCGGTCAGCATGGTCTCGACGAAGGTCTCGGCCGCGCTCTTCCTGCCGCGCCAGGCGTAGTTCGTCGCCATGTCGGCGAACTCGGCGACGTCGTCGTACCGGAGGGGGCGCTCGTACTCGGCGAGGTCCTTGCCGTTGATCAGCAGGATCAGTTCGATCAGGCCCTGCTCGTCACGGTCCTCCTTGTCGGTGATGTGCGGGTTGGTGTTGAACACGCCGAGGAACTCGATCTCCTCACCGCGCTTCTGGAACTCGGTGGCGACGGCATGGGCGAGGATGCCGCCGAAGGACCAGCCGAGAATGCGGTACGGGCCCGTGGGCTGCACGCCGCTGATGCGGTCCGCGTAGTCCGCCGCCATGGCCGCGACACTGTCGACCGGCGTGTCGAACTCCTGGAAGGTGTGCGACTGGAGGCCGTAGAGGGGGTACTCCAGGCTGAAGTGCTGGGCGAGCACTCCGTAGCACCAGGCGGTGCCGCCGAGGTGACGCATGCAGAACAGCGGCCGCGCCGAGCCCCTGGTCATCAGCGGCAGCAGCACGTCGAAGGAGTCCTGCGGCTCCTCCCCCGTCAGCCGCCGGGACAGCTCGGCCGGCGTCGGGGACTCCACCAGCATGCGGATCGACAGCTCCAGGTGCATCTCGGAGCGCACCCGGGCCAGCAGCCGTGCCGCGAGGACCGAGGAGCCGCCGAGGTCGAAGAAGCTGTCGCGTGGTCCGACCTGCTCCACACCGAGCACCTCGGCGAAGAGCCGGCCGAGGAGCAGTTCCGACTGCGTGAGGTGCGTCTCCACCATCGCCGTCCGCGCGACCACCGGGGCCGGCAGTGCCTTGCGGTCGAGCTTGCCGTTGGGGGTGAGGGGGAACTCCTCCAGGGCCACCACGGCGGACGGCACCATGTACAGGGGCAGTGCGTCCGCCACGAAGTCGCGCAGTTCCCTGACGTCGGGCTCACGGCCGGGGGCGGCTGTCACGTACGCCACGAGGCGACGGTCGCCGGGCCGGTCCTCGCGCACCGTCGCGGCCGCCTGGTCGACGTCCTCGGACCGCTCCAGGACGGCCTCGATCTCGCCGAGTTCCATCCGGAAGCCGTGCAGCTTGACCTGGTGGTCGGCACGGCCGACGTACTCGAGGTCGCCGTCCGGGCGCAGCCGCACCACGTCGCCCGTGCGGTACATGAGGGCACTGCCGTCACCGAAACGGTCGGGCAGGAACCGCTCGGCGGTCAGCTCCGGCCGGTTGAGGTAGCCGCGGGCCACTCCCGCTCCGGCGATGAACAGCTCGCCCTCGGTACCGGCTTCGACGGGCGCCAGTTCCTCGTCGAGGACGTACAGACGGGTGTTGCGCAGGGGCTTGCCGATGACGGCGGCGTCCTCGGGTCCGGTGACCGGGTGGACCGTGGACCACACGGTGGTCTCGGTGGGCCCGTACCACTGGACGACCTCGGCGCCGAGGTCGAGCAGCGCCGCCGCGAGCTTCTCCGACAGGGCCTCGCCGCCGATGAGGATGCGCAGGCCGCGCAGCGCCTCGGGGCAGACGGTGGCCAGCATGTGCCAGTGCGTGGGAGTGGCCTGGGCGGTGCCGATCTTCCCGCGGACGATCAGGTCGCCCAGCGCCTGCGGGTCCTGCCCGGTGGCTCGTGGCGCGATGACCGCGCGGGCACCGGTGTAGTACGGAAGGAACAGCTCGGGCACCGACATGTCGAAGGTGGCGGTGGTGACCGACAGCATGCGCTCACCGGGTTGCATGGCCAGCCGCTCCCGCATCGCCTCCAGCAGGTTGTGCAGGGCGCGCACGGGGATCTCGACGCCCTTGGGGGTGCCGGTGGAACCCGAGGTGTAGATGACGTACGCGAGGTCCTCGGGCCGCGGCGGGGCGGCCCGCTCGGCGTCCGTCAGATGGCCGGCGGGCAGTTCGGCGAGCGTCGCGGCCGTCGCGGGGTCGTCCAGCACGATGCGGGGAACACCCAGGGCGGTGCGGTCGGCGGGGATGCGGGTCGACGTCAGCAGGGCGACCGGAGCGGCGTCGCGGACCTGGAAGTCCACGCGCTCGGCGGGGTGTTCCGGGTCGAGCGCCAGGTAGGCCCCGCCCGCCTTCAGCACGGCCAGCAGTGCCACCAGCAGGTCCGTGGAACGTGGCAGCATCACCGCGACGACGCGGTCGGGCCCCACCCCCTGGGCGACCAGGTGGCGGGCGAGCCGGTTGGCCTGCTCGTGCGCCTCCCGGTAAGTGAGCTCCACGCCCTCGCATTCGAGGGCCGTGAGGTCCAGAACGGAGGCGGCCCGCTCCTCCAGCGCCTTCACCAGCATGTTCCCCTCCACAGGGCTCGTACGGATTCTCGGCACGGCGGCGGTCAGACGGCCGGGGTGCGCATCCAGCGGTTCCAGTACGGCCGCCATCCGTGGCGGTGCCAGAACGGCGTGGAGATCGGGTTGAACATCGCGTGGTAGCCGACCGCCGCGCCGATGCCCATGGCGTCCAGCTCGGTGTGGACGTGGTTGGCGAGGGAGGTGCCGATGCCCAGGCCGCGGTAGCCCTCCTTGACGGCCTGGCAGACCAGGTGCGCGACGGGGGTGGCGGTGATCTTCGTCGCGAGCCACGCCTGCTGCGGCTCGGAGGGGTCCTCGCCCCGGTGCATGCCCACGATCCCGCCCTCGTACTCGGCGACCCAGATCAGCGGTTCGTCGCGCTTGAACGACGCGGTGATCTCCTCGCGCAGCAGCGCCTCGGTCGTGGCGCGCTCGACGGCGCCGCTGACGGCGGCGTCGAACCGGGTCTCCACCATCTGCAGCGCGAACACCTCCTCGCTGTCCTCCGGGGTGGCCCGTCGCACGTGGACCCGGCGCGACTCGGGCACCAGGTCGGTGCCGTTGACCCGGCCGATCATCACGAACTCGGGGACGAATCCGAAGGCCCGCAGGACGCGGGTCATGGCCACGTCGCGGCTGGGCCACTCGACGGCGGCCATGGAGTCCGTCCCGGGGCGTTCCGGGTGGCTCCGCATGTACTGCTGCCAGTGCGTGAGCAGGGCGGCCATCTCGTCGGGCCCGGAGACCCGGGGGGTCAGCTCCCAGCGGTCGAGCGGGCCGAGCACCGCCTCCAGCGCGTCGGCGTCGACACGGGTGTGCGTCAGCAGGCCCTGCGCCCCGTCCACCTCCAGCAGTTCTTCGCCTTCGCCGGGCTCCGGCAGCGCGTCGGCCGCCGGGATCATCCGGTCGACGGGGCGCAGCCGGTCGCGGTGGGCGGCCAGCACTGATTCGGCCGTCTGTACCTGGGGCATGGTGTTCTGTCCTCGGCTTTCGGTCGTGTCCGTGGCGACGTCGCGCGGGCGCGGCTCCACGGGAAGCAGGGGTTCTCTCGTGGCCGGTGGCGCCGGGTCAGCGGTCGGTGACCTTCTCCAGCAGGGCGCGGGCGGCGAGCCGATAGCCCGTGGCGCCCAGTCCGAAGATCACGCCGCTGGCGAGCGGTCCGGTCACCGACTCGTGGCGGAACTGCTCGCGGGCCCAGACGTTGGAGAGGTGGACCTCGATCCACGGGCGCGGATAGTTGGCCAGCGCGTCCCTCAGTCCCCAGCCGGCCATCATCAGGGCGGCGGGATTGACGATCGCGCCGACCGAGTCGTAGTTGCCCTGGATGGTGCGGATCATCTCCGCCTCACCGTCGTGCTGGAACGCTTCCACTTTCCAGCCACGGTCCGCCACTTCTTCGGCGACCCATCCTTCGATATCGGCGAGCGTGTCCGTTCCGTAGATCTCGGGCTGACGGCTCCCGAGTATGCCTAGATTCGGCCCGTTCACCAACAGAAGCCTGCTCAATGCGCACCCTTTGTCTGTGCGGAACCACCGGGAAGTGCTTTTTGTAGCACGGCCGTTGACGGGTAAACACGGCTCCTCGGTATGCGCCCAATCACAAGGGGGAACATAGGGGGGTCACCAGGGGAATGACGCCTCGCCAACACTGGGTTAGCGTGCTAATCGCGACGACCGACCCCGTCCGGCGGCTACTGCGATCTGCCCCGCCGGTCGCCCGGACCGCGCCGAGGTCGTCATTCCGGCGCCGGCGTCCGTGTGAACGCCCGCCCCACTAGGGGTGGTTCCGTGTCGTGACCTCCGTGGCGTCCGCTGCGGCAGTATTCGCATGCGCGAAGACCGAAGGAGCAAGGAACAGCATGAGCAGTGGTGTGCGACTGGGCTCAGACCTTCCGGCGTGGCCGCAGTACGACGATGTGGAGCGGACCGGCCTCATACGTGCGCTGGAGCAGGGTCAGTGGTGGCGCATGGGCGGTGGCGAGGTCGACGCCTTCGAGCGGGAGTTCGCCGAGTACCACGGGAGCGAGCACGCACTGGCCGTCACGAACGGCACGCACGCCCTCGAACTGGCTCTGGAGGTCATGGGTGTCGGCCCCGGCACCGAGGTGATCGTGCCGGCCTTCACCTTCATCTCCTCGTCCCAGGCCGCTCAGCGCCTGGGAGCGGTCGTGGTGCCGGTGGACGTGGACCCGGAGACGTACTGCATCGATCCGGCCGAGGCCGCCAAGGCCATCACTGCCAGGACCCGCGCCATCATGCCCGTGCACATGGCCGGCCAGTTCGCCGACATGGACTCCCTCGACAAGGTCGCCGCCGAATCCGGGGTGCCGCTGATCCAGGACGCGGCACACGCCCAGGGCGCGACCTGGAACGGCCGACGCGTCGGTGAGCTGGGCTCGGTCGCCGCGTTCTCCTTCCAGAACGGCAAGCTGATGACGGCGGGCGAGGGCGGTGCGGTGCTGTTCCCGACCGCCGAGATGGCGGAACACGCCTTCGTCCGGCACAGCTGTGGGCGCCCCCGCGGTGACCGCGGCTATTTCCACCGCACCTCGGGCTCCAACTTCCGGCTCAACGAGTTCTCCGCCGCCGTGCTGCGCGCCCAGCTCGCTCGCCTGGACGGGCAGATCCGCACACGTGAGGAACGATGGCCGCTGCTGTCCTCGCTGCTCGCCGAGATCCCCGGGGTGCTGCCGCAGCGGCTGGACCCCAGGGCCGACCGCAACCCGCACTACATGGCCATGTTCCGGGTCCCCGGCATCACCGAGGAGCGGCGCGCGCAGGTGGTCGACACGCTCATCGAGCGAGGCGTCCCCGCGTTCGTGGCGTTCCGCTCGGTCTACCGCACGGACGCCTTCTGGGAGAGGGGCGCGCCGGACCTGTCGGTGGACGAACTGGCCCGGCGCTGCCCCAACTCCGAGGCGCTGACGTCCGACTGTCTGTGGCTGCACCACCGGACGCTGCTCGGCACCGAGGCGCAGATGCACGAGGTCGCCGCGGTCATAGCCGACGTCCTCGGCTCATGACCGCGGCGAACGGCGGCGGCCGGCCGATCCGTACCGCCGTGGTGGGGCTCGGCTGGGCTGCTCGCTCCATCTGGCTGCCGCGGCTGCGTCGCCATCCCGGCTTCGCCGTGAACGCGGCGATCGACCCCGACCCCGCCTCGCGCGCGGCCGTCGCCGCGGAGTTCCCGGACACCCCGGTCCTGGCGGCGGTGCACGACGCGGACCTGGCACAGGTGGACCTGGCCGTCGTGGCCGTCCCCAACCATCTGCACTGCGAGATCGCCGGCGGACTGCTCCACAAGGGCGTCCCGGTCTTCCTCGAGAAGCCGGTGTGCCTGACGTCGGCGGAGGCGGAGCAGCTGGCCGAAGCCGAACGCGTCGGCGGCGCACGACTCCTGGCGGGCAGTGCCGCCCGCCACCGCGCCGACGTCCGGTCCCTGCTCGCGAGCGCCGGCGACCTGGGCACGATCCGTCACATCGAGCTGTCCTGGGTGCGTGCCCGGGGCGTGCCGGACGCGGGCGGCTGGTTCACCCGGCGCCGCCTGTCGGGCGGCGGGGCCCTGGTGGACCTCGGCTGGCATCTGTTCGACATCGCCGCTCCGGTGCTGGGCTCCGCGAACTTCACGCAGGTCACCGGGACGGTCTCGGGTGACTTCATCGCGCGGGACTCCGCACGGGTCTCCTGGCGCGCCGACAAGGCCGAGACGGCCGAGGACGGCCAGGACAGCGCGCGGGCCGGCGTCGGCGTCATCGACGTCGAGGACACCGCCCGCGCCTTCCTCGTCACCGACGACGGTGTCTCGCTGTCGCTGCACGCGAGTTGGGCCTCGCACGAGGAGCGCGACATCACCCGCGTCCGCATCGAGGGCAGTGCGGGCAGCGCGACCCTGCGGTGCACGTTCGGCTTCAGCCCCAACCGGCTGGAGCACCCGGAACTGACCCGCACCGACGACGGCCGGACCCGTGCGATCCCGGTGCCGGAGGAGCCCGTCGGCACGGAGTACGACCGGCAGCTCGACGAACTGCTCGCCCAGCTGCGGGACCCGGCCGGTCCACGCCGGGCCGTCGAGGAGGCGCGCCGCACCATCGGCGCCATCGAGCGGATCTACTCCTCGGCCCGCGCCGCGCAGGAGAAGACCCGGTCGCACCGGGCGTGACCGGCACGATCACCGGTTCGGCCGGAACCCGTACCGCGGCGGCAGCGGGCCCACACCCGAAGCCGCCGCCCCACGAAGGAGAGCACCACAGCGCCATGGACAGGCTTGGAACCAGCCAAGGCCCCGCCTCCCCCGACACCTGGGACGACGAGGCACAGCCGATCGCCGCGGTCGTCTTCGATCTCGACGGGGTGCTCGTCAACAGCTTCGCCGTGATGCGCCAGGCGTTCACCACCGCCTACGCCGAGGCGGTGGGGGACGGCGAGCCCCCCTTCGAGGAGTACGAGCGCCATCTGGGCCGCTACTTCCCCGACATCATGCGGATCATGGGGCTGCCGCTGGAGATGGAGGCCCCGTTCGTCCGCGAGAGCTACCGGCTCGCGCACCTCGTCCCGGTCTTCGACGGCGTACCGGAGATGCTCAGGGAACTGCGGGACCGCGACATCGGACTCGCCGTCGCGACCGGCAAGAGCGGACCGCGGGCCCGTTCCCTCCTCGAACAGCTCGGACTGCTGGACCTGTTCACCGTCGTGATCGGCTCCGACGAGGTGGCACGCCCCAAGCCGGCCCCCGACATCGTGCTCAAGGCACTCGGCGTGCTCGGCTCCGACCCCCAGCGGACGATCATGGTCGGCGACGCGGTCACCGACCTCACCAGCGCGCGGGGGGCCGGTGTCGCCGCCGTAGCCGCCCTGTGGGGCGAGACCGACGAGGAGACCCTCCTCGCGGAAAGCCCCGATGTCGTGCTGCGCTCCCCCTCGGAACTGCTCGAGGTGTGCGTCGGCAGATCCCGCACGCCCTGATCCCGGGCGACAAGCTCCGCCTCGTCGGGGGCCGATGGACGGAAAGCTCGGACAGGGGAATTCACGGGTGCGACATCCCGGTCGGACTGTTCTGACGCGGTGTTCACGAACACCGGGGATCACCGGTCCGAGAATCCGATGGAGGAAGATCCGGTGGCATTGACCGGGTTGGAGGATCCTCAGCCCGTTCCGCCCTTCCACGGTGCCCGCCGGAGGCTGTCGATGGGTCTTCGAGAATCGCCCTCCACTGATCGCAGTCATATCTCGACCGATATTCAACCGGAGACCCGACGTGGGAAAAGCCGTGACCGACATACGTAAACCGGCCCAGCAACAACCCGAGTGGGACGATCCGTCACAGGTCCGGCGCATCCGGGAAGTGCTGGCCGCACGTCCGCCGCTGGTCAGGGCGGAGGACGTGCGCGGGCTGCGGACGCTGCTGGCCCAGGTTGCCCGGGGCGAAGCCCTGGTGCTGCAGGCCGGGGACTGCGCCGAGAACCCGGCCGAGTGCGACGCCGAGTACGTGTCGCGCAAGTCCGCGGTCCTCGACCTGCTGGCCGCGACACTGCAGACGGCCACCCACAAGCCGGTCGTGCGGGTCGGGCGTATCGCGGGCCAGTTCGCCAAGCCACGGTCCCGGCCGCTCGAACGGATCGGGGACCTGGAACTGCCCGTCTACCGGGGCCACATGGTCAACGGCCCGGAGTGCGATCCGGAAAGCCGGCGGCACGATCCGCTGCGCCTGCTGACCTCGTACATGACGGCCAGCGATGTCATGGAGCACCTGGGCTGGCGCGGCCGCGCCGCCCTGGGGCACCAGCCCCTGATCGAGCCCCGGATGTGGACGAGCCACGAGGCGCTGGTTCTGGACTACGAAGTGCCCCTGATCCGCGAGACCGAGGACGGACGCCGCTGGCTCGGCTCCACCCACTGGCCGTGGATCGGTGAACGGACCCGTCAACTGGACGGCGCTCACCTGGACCTCGTCGCCGGCATCGTCAACCCGGTCGCCGTCAAGGTCGGTCCGACCACCACCGTGGAGGAGATCACCGCCCTGTGCGAACGGCTCGATCCGACGCGGGAGCCGGGCCGGCTCACCCTCATCGCACGCATGGGCGCCGAGACGGTCGGCGACCGGCTGCCCGCGCTCGTGGAGGCGGTCCGGGTGGCCGGCCATCCGGTGATCTGGCTCAGCGACCCCATGCACGGGAACACCGTCGTCGGCCCCGACGGGCACAAGACCCGCCTGCTGGAGACCATGGCACGGGAGGTCAGGGGATTCCTGAGGGCCGTGACCGACGCCGGCGGCACGGCAGGCGGACTGCACCTGGAGACCACCCCCGACGACGTCCTCGAATGCGCCGCGGACGTCTCCGTGTACGAGGGGAAGGCCGTCCGGCGTACCAGCCTGTGCGACCCGCGGCTCAATCCGGAGCAGGCCGTTTCGCTGGTGTCCGTCTGGCCCGACGTGGACGTCCGGCCCGCCGGGCCCGGACAGGGGTCGCGGGTGGTCCGGGAAGCGCGGGCGGTCCAGGGCGGCCGGTCACTGTCCTCTGCCCCGGATCATCCGGAGTTCGAGGCCCGGAACCACTCCGCGTTGCGGCTCGACCAGACGTAGGGCGGGTTCCCGGAAAGTCCTGCCGAGTGAGCCAGAACATCTTCTCCATTTCGAACTTCTGACCCTACGACGTCGGCGTCCGATTTTTCTGTGTGCGTGTGCCCGATGCCCAGGCGTCGGTGTGCCGTGAGGATTCGGACCGTTTTCTTTTCCTGTCTCGGCCGCCATCCCACAGTCAGGGAGCAGTAGGACCCATGCACCTTCTCGTCAACGGAATTCAGCACCGCGTCACCGGTGAGATCCTTGTCCCCAATTCGAAATACCATGCGCACCGTGCGCTGATCCTCGCCTCGCTCGCCGACGGCGTCAGCCGCGTCCACGGGCTGTCCGACGCGCGTCATGTCGAGTACACCGTGCGACTGCTGCGCGACCTCGGTGTGCGGATCGCCAGGGACGGTGACACCTTCGTGGTGCATGGACTCGGCGGGCGGTACGAACCCCGCCGGGACGCGGTCTCCGCCGGCAGTTCCGGCACGACGCTGTACTTCATGATCGGTCTGGCCTCGCTGTCGGCCCGCGCCGTGTCGGTGACCGGGCAGAAGTACTTCAGGCGACGCCCGGTCGGTCCCCTGCTGCGCGCCCTCGAACAGATGGGTGTGCAACTGGAGTCGTCCGACGACTGCCCGCCCGTCCACGTCCAGGGCCGCAGACCCACGGGCGGCCACGTCACCATCGCGGGAACCCTGTCCCAGTGGGTCTCGGGCCTCATCCTGCTGGCCCCGTTCGCGACCCGGCACACCACCATCGAGGTGGAGGGCGAACTCAACGAACGGCCGTATCTCGAACTGACCGTGGCGATGATGCGGCAGTTCGGCCTCGACGTGACCGTCTCCGAGGACTGGCGGCGCTTCGACATCGAGCCCGGCCAGCAGGCGCGCAGCGTCGAGCTGACGCTGCCGCCGGACATCGGCTCGGCCGCGTTCGGCATCGCCACCGCGGCCCTGCATCCCAGCGATGTGCTGCTACGCGGGATCACCACGCTGGAGGGCGGACCGGCCGATCACCCCGAGTTCGACTTCCTCGACGTCGCACGGTCCATGGGCGTACCGATGGAGACCGACGAGGCGGCCGGCGGCCTGCGCATCCGCCAGGACACGCCGCGGCTCACCGCGGTCGACGTCGACTGCCGCGACATTCCCGACATGCTGCCGATCCTCGCGACTCTCGCCACGTTCGCGCGCGGCGAGTCGGTGTTCCGCAACATCGCGCACACCCGGCTCAAGGAGTCCGACCGGGCCGCCGCCATGCTCCAGCTCAACTCCATGGGCGGCCGCCTGGCACTGTCGGACGACGCGCTGCGGGTACGGGGCGTGGACGGCCTGACCGGGGCCAAGCTGTCCTCGTTCAACGACCACCGCATCCTGATGTCGCTCGCGGTGGCGTCGTCGCGGGCCCGGGGGCATTCGACGCTGACCTATCCGAACGCGTACCGCATCTCGTACCCGACGTTCCTCGACGCGATGAACTCGCTCGCGGTGCCCATGTCGGTGGAGGACGGCTCGGCCGGCCCCGCGGGTGACGGTGCGGGCGCCGGGGTCCCCGTGGCGACGCCGGAGGCCGTCGACCCGGAGGCCGTCGGCCCCGAGGCCGCCTCACGGGTCACGCTGCCGCAGTGGCTGCGCCGCAGGGCCGAGGCCCGGCCCCAGGACACGGCGGTCGTCGACGTGCGCTCCGACCGCGACGAGATGATCACCTGGGGCGAGCTGGCAGAACAGGTGGACCGTGCGGCGGCGCTGCTGCTGCGGCTCGGGGTACGGCCGGGCGAGAACGTGGCGTACCAGCTGCCCAACCGTGTCGAGTTCGTGGTGCTGTCGCTGGCGGCCCTGCGCATCGGGGCCGTGTGCTGCCCGGTCATCCCGTTCTTCCGTAAGCGCGAGGTCGGTTTCGTCCTGCGGCGCTCCAAGGCGCGGGTACTGGTCGTGGCGGACCGGCACCGCTCGCGGCTGCCCGCCGAGGAGGTGCTGGACCTGGTCGCCGAGGACGGCTCGGACCTGAACCTGGAACACGTGGTGGTCCTGGCCACCGCGGGCGGTTCCGCTCGGCTGCCCGAGTCTCCCGCGCACGGGACGACCGTGCACGACTGGGCGCAGGCGCTGTCGGCGACGACGGTCGACCGCGCGGTGCTCGACGCCCTCGCGCCCACCCCCGAGATGACGGCGCAGCTGCTCTTCACCTCGGGCACCACCAGCGAACCGAAGGGGGTCACCCAGCCCACGCGCAATCTGGTCAGGGCCGCCGCGATGGAGATCGGGCACCTCGGGCTCGGCGGGCAGGACGCGATCTGGGTGCCGTCGCCGCTGGCCCACCAGACGGGCTTCCTGTACGGCATGGTGCTCGCCCTGGTACTGGGCGTGCCGCAGATCCTGCAGCCCGAGTGGGACGCCAAGCGCGCGCTGCAGTCGCTCAACGACCACCGCGCGACGTTCGTGCAGGCCGCGACGCCGTTCCTGTCCGACCTGGTGAAGGCCGTGGAGGAGAGCGGCGAAACGCCGCAGCACCTGCGGATCTTCGTAGCGACGGGAGCCATGGTGCCGCGGGCCCTGGCCGAGCGGGCCGGGCGGGTGCTGCGCACCGACGTGTGCGGGGCCTTCGGCACCACGGAGACCTGCCTGGGCGCGTTGTCGTCACCCGGCGACGAGCCCCGGCAGCGCTGGGGTTCCGACGGCCGCGCGCTGGACGGCATCGAGCTGCGGATCACCGACGACGAAGGGCTGGTGCTGCCCGCCGGCAAAGAGGGCAACTTCGAGCTGCGTTCCCCGACGGTCTTCGACGGATACCTCGACCGTCCCGACCTGACGTCGCAGGCGTTCACCGAGGACGGCTGGTACCGCACGGGCGATCTGGCGACGATCGACACCGAGGGCTTCCTGAGGATCACCGGACGGGTCAAGGACGTGATCAACCGCGGCGGCGAGAAGATACCCGTCGCGGAGATCGAGCAACTGCTGTTCGGGCACCCCGCGGTGGACGACGTCGCCGTGGTGGCCATGCCGGACGAGCGCCTCGGCGAGCGCGCGTGCGCCTTCGTGGTCCCGGCGGGCGGGACGGAACTGACCTTCGACGAGATGCGACGTCACCTCGACGGCCACGAGGTGGCCAAACAGTACTGGCCGGAGCGTCTGGAGCGGATCGACGCCCTGCCGCGCAACCCCATCGGCAAGGTGACGAAGTGGGAACTGCGGGCGCGGGCCCGTGCTCTGCGGCCCCACGACGAGGACGCCGGCTGACACACGACGGACAGCGCACCGGAACGACGGAACAAGGACAGAGGTGGCACATGACCGACGAGCAGCAGTTCCACGAACTGCGTACCCAGGTCGAACAGTGGGTGGAGGGGCCCGGCGAACGCTGGGCCGAACGCATCGAGGAGACCGGGCAGGTGCCCGAGGAGCTGTGGGCCGAGCTGAACGCCCTGGGGTTCCTGCGGATAGCCGCTCCCGAGGAGTACGGCGGCCAGGGCCTCGGCTTCGTGCGCTGGATGGAGCTGATGGAGGTCTTCTCCCGCTCGCACGGATCCGTACGCATGATCGTGCACGTGGTCAACGGCATCTGGCGGTCGATGGACGGCCACGCCGACGACGAGCAGCGCAAGCGCTTCGTCGTTCCCTCCGTCACCGGTGACATCAAGATCGCCTTCACCCTCACCGAGCCGGGCAACGGCACCGGCGCCGACATCACCACGTCGGTGGTGCGCGAGGGCGACACGTACTACCTCTCGGGACGCAAGCACCTGATCACCTTCGGGGTTCGCTGCGACTACTACCTGCTGGCCGCCCGGGTCGAGGGCAGCGCCGGGCACGAGGGCACGGTGGCCCTGCTGGTGCCGCGGGACGCCCCGGGCGTCACGGTCGAGGACACCTCCGACACCATGGGCGTCAGGGGCACCGACCACGCCTCGCTGGCCTTCGACCGCACCCCGGTGCCGGTCGACCACCGGCTCGGAGCGGAGGGCCAGGGCCTGGAGGTGTTCCTCGGCGGCTTCCTCACCCCGTCCCGGATCTCCGTGGCGATGAGCTGCGTAGGGCTCGCTCAGCGCGCCCAGCAGCTGGCCGTCGAATACGCCCGCAACCGTGTGACCTTCGGCAAGGCGCTCACCCAGCGCCAGGTCATCCAGTTCATGCTCGCCGAGAACGCTGCGGACATCGAGGCGGCACGGCAGCTGGTCCTGCACGCGGCGCGCCGCTTCGAGGAGGGAGCGGACGACGCGTCCATGCAGTCGTCGATGGCGAAGATGCACGCGGTGACGATGCTGACGAACGTCACCGACAAGGCGCTCCAGGTGCACGGCGGGCTCGGCTACTGGAAGTCGCAGAAGATCGAGCGCGTGTACCGCGACGCGCGTGCCCAGCGTTTCGAGGAGGGCACCAACGAGGTGCAGAAGGCCGTCGTCTTCCGCGAGTTGCTCCAGCGCACCACGTCCCGGGACGGAGAGGGAACGAGCCGATGAACAGCCCGCACCGTCAGCAGACACCCCACCGCGAGCAGGTCTCGCTGATCACCGGTGCCTCACGCGGCATCGGCCGCGCTCTGGCGCTCACCCTCGCCGAACGCGGTGGCACCGTGGTCGTCAACTACAAGAAGAACGCCGACCTGGCTCAGAAGACCGTCGCCGAGGTCGAGGAGGCCGGCGGTCAGGGCTTCGCCGTCCAGGCGGACGTCGAGACCACCGAGGGCGTCACGGCACTGTTCGACGAGGTGGCGCAGCGCTGCGGGCGCCTCGACCACTTCGTCTCCAACGCTGCCGCGAGCGCGTTCAAGAACATCGTCGATCTCGGCCCGCACCACCTGGACCGCTCGTACGCGATGAACCTGCGGCCGTTCGTCCTGGGGGCGCAGCAGGCCGTGAAGCTGATGGACAACGGCGGGCGGATCGTCGCCCTGTCCTCCTACGGTTCCATCCGCGCCTACCCCACCTACGCGATGCTGGGCGGCATGAAGGCCGCCATGGAGTCGTGGGTGCGCTACATGGCGGTGGAGTTCGCGCCCTACGGCATCAACGTCAACGCGGTCAACGGCGGCCTGATCGACTCCGATTCGCTGGAGTTCTTCTACAACGTGGAAGGCATGCCGCCCATGCAGGGCGTACTCGACCGCATCCCCGCGCGCCGTCCCGGCACCGTGCGGGAGATGGCCGACACCATCGCCTTCCTGCTCGGCGAGGGGGCGGGCTACATCACGGGGCAGACCCTCGTGGTCGACGGCGGGCTCAGCGTCGTCGCGCCGCCGTTCTTCGCGGACGCGGGTGAGGCGCTGGCGCTGCCGCCCCGGCCGACGCGCGACGCCTGAGAAGAACGACCGAGAAGAGGGGAGGGCAGATGCTGGACCAGGTCTTCAGGCCCTGCACGATCGGCGGCCTGACGGTGCCGCACCGCATCGTCATGGGCGCCATGCACCTGAACCTGGAGGCCCTGGACGACGGCGGCGCCGCCCTGGCCGCGTTCTACACGGAACGTGTGCGGGGCGGCGCCGGCCTGATCGTCACCGGCGGCTCCGCGGTGAACCCGGCGGGTTCCGGCGGCCCCGGTTACGGCGTGCTCGACGACGAGAAGCACCGGTCGGCGCTGCGCCTGGCCGCCCGTGCGGTGCACGACGCCGGGGGTCTCATCGCCCTTCAGCTCTTCCACGCGGGGCGGTACGCGCTTCCCGGCGCCCCGGGGACGGACGGCGCCGCGCCCCTCGCGCCGTCCGCCGTGTACAGCCGGTTCTCCCGCACCGTTCCACGGGCGATGACGGAGGAACAGATCACCGAGACCGTCGCCGCCTTCGCCCGCGGGGCGGAAAGGGCGTACGAGCTGGGCTTCGACGCCGTCGAGGTGATGGGTTCCGAGGGCTATCTGATCAATCAGTTCACCGCGCCCCTCACCAATCGGCGCGACGACGCCTGGGGCGGTGACGCCGGGCGGCGCGGGCGCTTCCCCGTCGAGGTGCTGCGGGCCGTACGAGCCGCGGTGGGGCCGGGCTTCCCGGTGCTCTTCCGGATGTCGGGCGCCGACCTCGTCGAGGACGGCACCCCGTGGGAGGAGACGGCCGCGCTCGCCGTGGAACTCGCGGGAGCCGGCGCCGACGCGCTCGCGGTGGGCGTCGGCTGGCACGAGTCCCCGGTGCCGACCGTGCAGGCCCAGGTGCCGGCGGGCACCTGGGCCGTGTACGCCCAGCGGGTCAAGCGGGCGCTGCGGGCGGCGGGTCACGGCACGGTGCCCGTCATCGCCTCCAACCGCTTCAACCGGCTCGCGCAGGCCGAACAGGTGCTTGCCGGGGGTGACGTCGACCTGGTGGCCATGGCCCGCCCGTTCCTCGCGGACCCGGCCATCGTCGACAAGTCCCGTACCGGGGCGAGCACATCGGTGGACGTCTGCATCGCCTGCAACGAGGCGTGCATCGACCGCTCGTTCGGCACCGAGCGGGTGTCCTGCCTGGTCAATCCGCGGGCGGGCCACGAGCGTGAGTTCCCGGCCCGGCCGTATCCCGCGCGCCGGGGCAGATACGCCGTGATCGGCGCGGGTCTCGCGGGCCTGGAGGCGGCCCGCACCCTGGCGAGACTCGGGCACAGGGTCGAGGTGTACGAGGCGGCCGACGAGCCCGGCGGCCAGTTCCGGCTGGCCGCCCGGGTGCCGGGCAAGGCGGACTTCGCCGCGACCGTACGACAGCGGGAACAGGAACTCGGCCGACTGGACGTGCCCGTGCACCTGGGGCACCGCGTCGGTGCGCGGGACGTGCCCGTCCTGCGCACCATGGACGGAGTGGTCCTGGCCACCGGGGTCCGGCCTCACCGGCCGGACCTTCCCGGCATCGACCTGCCGCATGTCCTCGACTACGCCCGGGCGTTCGCCGACCCCGGCGCCCTCGGCCCGCGTGTCGCCGTCATCGGCGGCGGCGGAATCGCGGTCGACCTGGCGCACCTCCTCACCGGCGGTTCCTCCCCCGCCCCGACCCCTGAGGAGTTCCTCGCCTCCCTCGCCATGACGGCGCCGCCGGCAGCCGTCCCGGAGTCACGCGCCGCCGCTGCCCCGGCCGACGGCTCCCGTCAGCTCACCGTGATGCGGCGCGGCGGCAGGATCGGCGCCGGGATCGGCCCGTCCACCCGGTGGGTGGTCATGGAGGAGCTGCGCTCTCGCGGAGTACGCCTGCTCACCGGCGTCACGTACCAGGAGATCACCCGTGACGGCGTGGTCGTCGTCGAGACCGGCGGCGAACGGCGGTTGGTCGCCGCCGACCATGTCGTCCTCGCCACCGGCCAGGAAAGCCGGCGCGAGGTGGCCGCCGTGCTCCGCCGCGCCGAGATCCCCTTCGAGACCGCCGGCGGCGCCGCCGACGCCCGGTCGCTCAACGCGGTACGGGCCACCGCGCAAGGGCTGCGCGCCGCGCACCGCATCGTGGAACGGGCCGAGTCGAGGTGGTCGGAACGGACCGGGTAGTGCGGGATCCGCAGTCCTCGGCCGGTGCGGGGCGCGGCGCCGTGGGCCAAGGCGGGTCAGCCGGGTTCGCCACGCAGATAACCCGGCAGACTCTGGCGGTTCTTGACGGCCAGTTTGCGGTAGACCCGGGTCAGGTGCTGCTCGACCGTACTGGGTGTGACGAACAGCTTCTCCGCGATCTCCCGGTTGGTGTACCCCATGACCGCCATCGAGGCGATCCTGCGCTCGGAGTTGGTCAGCGAGGCGACGGCCGTGGTCTTCTCCCTTCCCTCCGCCGGGGCCGTCTCACCGCTCGCGTCCGGCAGCAGCTCCTTGCACAGGGGTTCCGCATGACAGAGATGTGCCACTCTCCAGGCCCGGCGGATGATCACCCGCGTCCGGCGGTGCTTGCCCAGCGCGTGGTAGGCCCGGCCCAGGTCGGACAGCGTCCTCGCCAGTTCGTAGGCACGGCCTTCCGCCTCCAGGGTGTCGGCGGCCTCGCTCAGCAGACGCGGGCGCTGACCCGCGGAACTGAACACGGCCATCAGCCGCAGGGCGAGAGCCCGGCTCACGGTGTCGTCCGGACCGGGAAGGGCCAGCTGGTCCTTCACCAGGCGCTTGGCCTGGTCGCGGTTGCCCTGCAGCAGCCATGCCTCGGCCGCGCTGGTCCGCCAGGGCACGATGCCGGGCAGGTCCATGCCCCACTTGCCCATGAGCTCACCGCAGGAGAGGAAGTCCCCGAGCGCCGCGCGCGTGCGGTTCATGGCCAGGTAGTAGTGCCCACGTGCGTACAGGTAGTGCAGTCCGTAGCGGCTCTGGAACATCTCGTCGGGGACGCCCCGAGAGACGATCGCCGTGGCCTCGTCGAACTCCCCCATGCGGGTGTGGGCCAGGATCAGGGTCCCCAGCGGCAGCCCGACGGCGGTGCCCCACCCCTGGACGGACACATGCTCCAGGGCCGACAGGCCGCGTTCCACCGCTCCCTTGAGATCGCCCCCTCGCAGCCGGATCTCCGCGTCGGCGGCGTCCAGGATGCCCTGCCACATCGGGTAGGGGCGCCCGTTTCGACGCTCGTCCAGGCTCCGGCAGCGGTTGGCCGCATCGCTCAGCCGGCCGCTGTAGACCAGCGACAGCAACGCGAGGAGGGTCGCCTCCTCGGCCCAGGGGGCGGTGTGGTTGAGGTCGAGCTGCCCGAGGACGTGCGAGGCCCACTCCTGCATCTCCGCGCTGCGCCTGCGGACGAGACCACCGGAGAGCGCGCCGATCGACTGCAGCCAGAAGGCCCGGCCCCGGGTGGCGGGCGCGCCCTCGGGGCCGGTGGTCACGGGCCCGCTCTGCACCCGTCCCGCGAGCGGCGGATAGGTACAGGCCAGCCACACCTCGAGGTCGTGGAGCTCGGCCGGCTGCATCGGCGTGTCGGGCGGGGGCGCGATTCCCGCGGACGGCAGACGCGCCGCCCGCTTGCGCAGCAGGGAAAGGATCTCGGCGGCCTCCTGCGTACGGTGCAGCCACAGCAGCTGTCGCACGAGCAGCATCGTCTCGTGGGGGTCCAACTGGTCGCTGCGGACCGCCTCGGTGAGCGCGATCAGGTGCCGCAGCGACGCCGAGGGGTTGAGCTGCCATTCGGCCTGAGCAAGCCTGGCCCGGATCGCCCAGCGGTCCCGCTCGTTCGTGCATGCCCCCTGGGCCGAGTTCAGGTACCGCAGGGCACGTTGCACCGCACCGTGCAGCAGCGCCTCCGAAGACGCCTCCAGCAGCACGCGCAGCGCCCAGGGCTCCGGGACCTGGCCGGCCTCGGCCAGGTGATGGGCGGTGTCGGCCACCGCGGCACCCTGGCTGTAGAGCAGTCGCGCGGCCCGGTGATGCAGTTGCACGCGGTCCGCAGCGGGCACGTCGTCCAGCACCGTGCGCGCGGCCAGCACGTGCCGGAACCGGCCCTCCCTCAGCAGCCCGGCCTCGGTCATGGTGCGCAGCGCCCGCTCGACGGTGCCCGTGTCCGCGTCGAGCAGCGCTCCGAGCTCGTCGGACGAGGCCTCGTCGCCGTAGACCGCCATGGCGCGGGCCACGCGCAGTGTGTCGGGCTGACTGCGGTGCAGGCAGTTCAACAGCGCGCGTCCGTATCCCTGTTGCCGGGGTTCCCCGGCAAGCTGCTCGTCGTGGATCAGGGCGTCGAGCAGCCGCGGGTTGCCACCGCTGTAGGCGATGAAGGCGTCACTCAGCTCCCGGGCCGCTCCCGCGCCGAGACGCCGATCGACCAGGGTGCGCACGGCCTGTGGGGAGAGCGGTACGAGCCGGACGGGCACGACGGAGGCATGACGCAGGAGTTCGGCATGGAACGGGGAGTGGGTCCCGCTCGACTCGGCCAGTTCGGTGAACACCATCAGCAGCGGTGCCGAGCTCAGCCGGCGGACCAGGTACAGCAGGGACTGCTGTGACGGCACGTCCATGTGGTCGATGTCATCCACGCACACGACGACCGGTGTCGTGGCGGCGAGTTCCGTGACGGGCAGGAAGAGGTCGTACAGGATCTCGGCCCTGTTGAGCTCCACGGCCTTGTGCATGCTCTCGGCCCGGGTCGACCCCATGAGCCCGCGCAGTACCGGGGAGATGCGTCTGCGCAGTTCCGCGGGGAGCGCGGGACTGTCGAACAGCTGGCTGAGCGCCCCGAAGGGCAGATCCCGCTCCTCGGAGGAGCAGACGGCGGTCAGAACGATGGCCTCGCCGGCCAGGGCGCACTGGGCCACCTCACGCAGGAACTCCGTCTTGCCCGCACCCACGGTGCCCTCGAGCAGGATCACGTGTCCCACCGTCGGCTGCGGGGAGGCCAACCAGGCTCGGACGCGAGCGAGTTGCTTCTCTCGATCCATCAGCACCGTTCCCGGTGCCATGTGCGGACCAGAGCCGAAGAGCCGTCCGACGACAGCTCCCGGGTCGGGTCTCCCCCTGCGTCACGTGTGGACTGCCGCCATTCCGCCCCGCCGGAGCGGACATCACATAAGGAGTTCATGCTTCTTCCCTGAAAGCCGTTCACACAGTTCCAGGTGCCACGCTAACTCGTTCAACAACCCTTTCCGCGGCGTCGCATTTCAGACAGGAGCCTTTTCGGACAGCGACGCTCGGACGGCGCCTGCTCCGAAGGGAACCGGGGGATAAAACTTTGGGGCAAGGAAACTTGCCCCCACCGCCACAGCGGATGGCACCGACGGTCCGGTGCACTGTCACCCAGGTTCACTTTCGACGGTCAGCCTGCGTCAAAACCGAGGACCTAGATCACGCCATCCGGATATTCGCAGCATAAGGCAGCTTTCCTCCTACCCCGGGCGATCTGCTGGATTCACCTGTGCACACATTCGGCGGATTGCCGCGGCAATGCGGACGACCGGGAGCCGGGGCGGCGGACCGGGTGAACCGACTGGTCCGAGGTGCGGCGACTGCCACGGCGGGAGGGGGTGGGGCGAGAACGGGCCTTGGGCAGACCCGCTGGACGCATGCGGAGTCCGCCGACCCCCTACCCGCCCCACCCGCGCGCGACAGGCCACCACCCACCGCGCCGGGACGGGCGACCGCCCTCCGGACCAGCCCTCAGCTTTGCGGACGCTCACGACGGGTGACCGAGGAAGCGTGCCGCGACCGTCGCATGTGTGGCATGTGCATGCACAGATCCCCAATGGTGACCGCTCCGCCGCGAAAAGTGTCGAATGACGCGACCCTCGACCCGCCGCAAGTCGTCGTCGAAACGCGAACGCAGGCCATCGGCGCTCGTCCCGTTCCCGGCGTGTTCAACAGCCAAGTCACGGTCACGGCCGACGAGTTGCCGCGCCTCACTTCGCTGCCACGGACCCTCGTTCCGCGACGAACTGCCGGATCTCCTGAATAACCCGCTGTGCGTGGGAATTGAGGTAGAAGTGCCCGCCCTCATAAAGGTGAAAGACGGCTTCCTTCGTCGTGTGCTCGGCCCAGGAGCGGGCTTCCTCCTCGGTCACCTTCGGATCGTCGTTCCCGAACATGACGACCACGGGGCAGCTCACCCGCCCCGGCTGCGGGCGATACGTCTCCGCGGCGCGATAGTCGCTGCGCACCGCGGGGAGAATCATCCGCACGATCTCCTCGTCCCCCAGGACGGCCGGATCCGTGCCGCTGAGGTTTCGGAGTTCCGCGAGCAGCTCTTCCTCGTCGGCCTGGTGCACACGCTCGTCCCGCCACCGGGAGGGCGCCCGGCGCCCGGAAGCGAAGAGACCGAGCAATGTCGTTCCCCGGGCCTCCAGCCGCAGCGCCACCTCATAGGCCAACGACGCGCCCATACTGTGCCCGAAGAACGTCAACGGCCGGTCGGCCCAGGGCTCGAGCTCCACCACGATGAGGTCCGCCAGTTCCTCGATGCTGCTCACGAGGGGTTCCGTACGGCGATCCTGGCGTCCCGGGTACTGCACCGCCACCACGTCGATCTCGGGCGACAGCGCACGCGAGACGGGGTGGTAGAACGTCGCGGAGCCACCGGCGTGCGGAAAGCAGACCAGACGGGTCGGAGCGTCCGGGGCGGGGTGGTAGCTCCTGATCCAGTTGTCGGAGTTCGTCGCCATGCTCGGGTGCGTCCCTTCGGTTCTGGTTTCACGGGTCGTGGCGGAGGCTGTTCCGCCGGCCGGGCGAGCGGTACGACCGAACTCCGCGTCCCTCTCCGACCTACCCTGACCCCCGAGCAGTTTCAGCAGGGGGCAGACCGTACCTGCCTATTGGACGGCGCAACACCGCAGCTCCGCCAGCGCACACACCCCCTACTTTGCGTCGCTCTCCCCCCTTAAACCCGGCTGCTTGCACCGGGCGCGGTCCGGCAGCCGCACCGCCGAACCGGGCCTTTGTGGGTCATGGCTGCACACGGAAGGCGGCGTCGCTGACGGCGACCTTGCGGAAGGCGGCGTCGGCGGCGAACCGGGTGCTGCCGTCGTTGTGGGCGAGCTGGACGTCGAAGTCGGAGTGCCGCAGGAAGTGCCCGGGGAACTCTTCCTGACCCGGCGTACGGGAACGGCATACCGACGTCGCGGCAAGACCTCCCGCGCCGGCTCCCCCGGGCCCCGTCGACACCGGTCCCCCGTCGCCGACCGTCCGCTATCCGAACAGACGCCGCTGGATCTCCCGCCGGTAGTCCTCCAGCGTCCTGTCCAGATGCACCGCCGTGGCCTGGGCCGCCTCGTCGGGCCGGCCGTCGCGAATGGCCCGGTAGATCGCCTCGTGCTCCTGAACCGCGGCCGCCGTGCCCTCTCCCAGCGTGTCGTGGATCCCGATCGCGCTGGACTGCCGCTGGAGGCGTCGCGCATCACGCACGGCGCTGACGAGGAAGGTGTTGTGCGAGGCGACGGCGACGCCCATGTGGAAGTCCTCGTCCGCCTGGTTGAACTCCTCGACCTGACCGTGGACGAACCCGTGCCCGCACTTCTGCATGGCGACCTCGATGGTCCGCAGCTCGGCCGGGGTGGCCCGGGTGGCGGCCAGACTGCTGGCGGCCATCTCCTGAACCCTGCGGAACTCGAACAGCATGAGGACGTGATCGAGGTCGACGGGGCGGAAGAAGCCACCCCAGCGGCTGGTGGTGAGCATCCCCTCGTCGTCCGCGACGAACAGACCGCGCCCCTTGTGCGCCCGGACCCGGCCGAGCGCCGACAGGATCTTCACGGCCTCCCGCACCACCGCCCTGCTGGTGTTCAGCCTCTGCGCAAGATCGATCTCCGTGGGCAGCCGGTCACCTGCCACCAGACGGGCCTCGGCGATGAACTCGAGGATCCGCTCCGCCACGACTTCGTAGCCGGGGCGATAGTCACGCCGCTCGTCCGAGCCGTTCACCGCCGCCGCAGCGGCGGGAGAGGCCTGCGCCGACAAGGCGGCTTCGGTCGCGGGCGTGTCGTTCATCTGTCCTGCCTTAGGGATGACTGCTGCGAGGGCGGTTGATCGCTGTGGAGCTATGTCCACCGTACTCCAACTCCATAATGAGTCGTACTCATCACGCAAGGATTCACACCACAGAGCCGCAGTCGCTTTAGGTGCAATAAGGGATATAAAGGACTTTCCTCTGCGCGAATACGGGAAATCGGTCATGGATGGCGAGGAAGTAGGCGCGAGAACCCTTGACGGATCCCTCGATAAGACGCCTAATTTCTTCCGCGGCGGCAAACGAGACGGCCGGCCGCGATACCGGACGTCCGACCACGGCGGCCCGTCGTCGCCCCATCCTCGCGCCGCCTGCCCGTCTGCTCGGGGCGCCTTCTCACACCAGTGGAGTCGCACATGACCGTCAACCAGCCCTCGTCGAGCCGGGAGAGAGCGTTCAGCAGGAGGCGTCTGGCGTTGCTGGCCGGCTGCGCGGCCACCGCCGCTCTGACTCTGACCGCCTGCGGCAGCGGTGGCGCCACGGGTACGACGACCAAGGACGGCTTCGCTCAAGTACCGCAGAAGGAAGGGGCGTTGACGGTCTGGGTGGACGCGACCCGCGTGGATGCCGCGAAGCTCTACCAGAAGCAGCACCCGGACGTGAAGATGGACATCGTCACCTACGACGGCGACGCCAACGGCTCGAACTACCTCCAGACCAAGGTCCAGCTGTTCAACCGGACCCACAAGGGCTGGCCGGACGTCGTGTTCAGCTCCCAGAACAACGAGACCTCCTGGGCTGTCGACGCGGGCTTCGCCGCTCCGCTCGACAAGGGCCTGGTCCCCGCCGCGACCCTGGGGAAGTTCGCGAGCGGCGCCAACGACGTCTGCACGGTCGACGGCACCCTCTACTGCCTGCGCAACGACCTCTCCCAGGCGGTGCTGTGGTACAACGCGCCGCTGCTGAAGAAGTTCGGCTACCAGGTTCCGACGACCTGGGAGGACTACCAGAAGCTCGGGGAGAAGGTGGCCAAGGAACACCCGGGCTATCTCGTGGGCGACGCGGGAGACTCCTTCACCCCCGAGATCTACCTGTGGGCGAGCAAGTGCGGCGCCAACCACATCACCGGCCCGAAGGCCGTATCGGTGAACACCACCAGCGAGGCCTGCACCAAGATGGCCAAGCTCCTGGACGTGCTGATCGCGAACAAGTCCATGTCCATCAGCGGCGTCTTCAGCACCGACTTCGGCAAGAACCAGGCCGACAAGGTCCTGCTCATGCCCGGCCCCGCCTGGTACGGCGGCGCGCTGTTCGAGGGCACCTTCAAGACACCGGCCAAGCAGATCGCGGCGGCGCCCATCCCGCAGTGGCAGGGCGACGCTTCGCCGTCCACCGGCAACGTGGGCGGCGGCACCTGGCTGCTGTCCCAGCACTCCGCCCACATCAAGGCCGCCACCGACTTCCTGAAGTGGGTCACCACCGACAACGCCTACCAGGGTGAGAAGGCGCCGGGCTTCCCCGCTTACGCTCCGGCGGCCGAGACGTGGCTGAAGGGGCAGGACGCGGCCGGCTACTTCGCCGGTGACCTGAGCGCGCTCAAGGCCGCCTCCTCCCAGGTCTGGCCCGGCTGGGGCTCGGGACAGTTCAGCCAGGAGGCGATCTGGGCCGCCACCGTCAAGCCCGCTCTGACGCAGGGCAAGAGCGTCGTGTCGATGCTGCCGGCCTGGCAGGACTCCGTGGTCAAGTACGCCAGGTCCAACGGATACAAGGTCTCGCAGTGACCCTCACCCACTCCCCGGCCGGCTCTGCCACCCGGCGCCGTCGCGGCACCGCCCGGCAGAGCCGGGCCGGCATGGCGTTCGTCGCGGCCTACGTGGTGCTGCTGGTCGCCTTCGGCGTGCTCCCCACCGGCTACGCCGTCTACTTCGCCTTCACCGACGCCGGCGGCAAGGTCACCGGCTTCGCCAACTTCGTGACCGCGGCGCAGGACTTCCGCTTCCTGGACGCCGTCAGCCATGTCGCCGTCTACCTCCTCTTCTGGCTGCTGTCCCTGGTGGTGTTCGTGGTGGCCCTGGCTCTGCTGCTGCACCGCCTGGGCGCGAGTCCCGTCGGCAAGGCGCTGCGCTTCCTCTACTACATCCCCGGAGCGCTCGCCGGCGCCGCGAGTGTGCTGGTCTGGCTGTTCATGCTCGACCCGACGGTGAGTCCGGTCAGTTCGCTGCTGGGCGCGCTGGGGTTCGACACCTTCGGCGAGGTGATCGCGCCCGGGAACCTGCCGCTGCTGTTCACGGTCATCGCGTTCTGGACCGGCGCGGGCGGCTGGATCGTCGTCATGTACGGCGCGCTCAACAACATCCCCACGGACGTGATGGAAGCCGCGCGCATCGATGGCTCGAACGCCTGGCAGACCGCCTGGCACATACAGATCCCGATGCTGCGCAAGTGGATCGTGTACATGGTGATCCTGGCCTTCGCGGGCGGCGCCCAGTTGTTCGTGGAACCGCAGTTGCTGTCCCTCGCCAGTGTGGGCGTCGCCGGACGTGACTACTCGCTCAACCAGCTGACGTACGACTTCGCCTTCCAGATGAACAACATCAACGGCGCCGCCGCGGTCTCGGTGGAACTTCTGGTCGTGAGTGTGTCGGCCGCCGCGGTCTTCGTCGCACGGTCGGGGTTCTTCGATGCCGAATAAGTCCTTCGCCGCCCCGGTCGCCGCCGCCCCGCATACGGAAGGGGAACCGGGCGTCATGAGTCTGACGCAGCACCGGGCTCCGGAGCGGCGGCGCCCGCGTCCCCAGCGGCGCGTGGCATCACAGCTGCTGACCGGGTCCGTCCTGACCGTGTTCGTCGTGTTCTTCGTGCTGCCGGTGCTGTGGCTCGTCCTCGCGGCGACCAAGACCGACCAGCAATTGATCCACGACAACCCGCTGTCCTTCGGCTCGTTCCACGCGCTGAAGGCCAACTGGGACGCGCTCACGGCCTTCCAGGACAACGCCGTCATGCAGTGGCTGGGCAACTCGGCGCTCTACTCGGTGATCTCGCTGGTCATCACTCTCGGTATCGCCGTTCCCGCGGGATACGCCCTGGCCATGACCGAGTTCCGCGGCCGGCACAGCCTGCTGGTCGCGACGCTGGTGGTGATGCTCATGCCGAACGCCACCCTGGTGGTGCCGCTGTTCCTGGAGCTCAACGCGGTGCGCCTGATCGGCACGATGTGGTCGATCATCCTGCCGTACTCGTTCTACCCGTTCGGCGTGTACCTGACGTACATCTACTTCACCACCGCTGTGCCGAAGGACCTGCTGGCGGCGGCACGGATGGACGGCTGCTCCGAGTTCCGCGTCTTCTGGCACATCGCGCTGCCGCTGGCGACCCCGGTCATCGCGCTCGTCGGCTTCTTCAGCTTCGTCGCCAACTGGACCAACTACTTCCTGCCGTACGTCATGCTCCCCGAGAGCAGCCAGATGCCGATCCAGGTGGGGGTCGGATCCCTGCTCAGCAGCGTGCCGTCGTTCAACCCGACCGTCGGTGACCTGGCGATCCAGCGCCCGCAGCTGGCTCTGGCGACGCTGGTGGCCATCACGCCGGTGCTGATCGTCTTCCTCTTCGCCCAGCGCTTCCTGGTCAGCGGGATGCTCGCCGGCGCCACCAAGGACTAGCGCCCCGTCCTGGTCCACCGGCCGTCGTCCCCGGCGTGCGCCGTCCGCCGCCCGCCCCGAACGGAGATGCTCCATGCCCTTCAACTCTGCCGACCGCACCCCGGGTGAGGACACCGGCCCCGCCCACCACGCCGCGGCACCCGAGATCGAGGCGGCGGTGCCGCTGCTCGAACCACCCGGCTGGGCCGTGGCCCAGCGATCCCTGTTCGACCTCCTCGACCACGCCTGGCGCCGCTTCGCCCGCGACTTCACCGGTCCGGACGGCCGTCTGAACTACAACGGAGAACTGACCACCCGTGACGGTGTGGACGACTTCTACGAGGTGTTCTTCAACTGGCCCCAGTTGTACCTCCTCGGCGGCGCGGACGAACTGCTGCCCGCCAGCGAGAAGCACTGGGAGGGCGTGACCAGGCAGCTGACCGAACTCGGCATGCTCCAGGGCGAGTACGAGCGCGGGTACGACTGGTTCCACCAGGGCGAGAGCCTGCTCCTGCTCTACTTCCTGTGCATGGCCGCCCCCGACCGCTGGAGCGAACGCGCCCTGCGCTTCGCCGAGTTGTACGTCGACCCGGCGGCCGGCAACTACGACGCCGAGCACCGCCTCCTCACCCGCCCCCACAACGGCAGCGACCCCGACCGCACGGGCCTGTTCGACGGCGACGTCTACCCCTGGCTGGAGAAGGAAGCACAGACGTACGGCTACCCGCTCGACTGGCTCCCCGAGGCAGCGGACGGCGGCCCCTTCCCTCTCTCGGCGGACCCGCGTCTTGGCGCGCAGATGCGGGACCGGATGGGCGTCGGCGACACCGCGGTCAACCTGGCCGTGGCCGGGCTGGTCCTCAACGCCTTCATCCTGTCGGGCGAGGACCGCTACCGCGACTGGATCGTCGAGTACGTCGGCGCGTGGCGGGAGCGCACCGAGACCAACGGCGGTCTCGTCCCGGACAACGTCGGCCCGGACGGCGTCGTCGGCAGCCTGCTGGAGGGCCGCTGGTACGGCGGGCACTACGGCTGGTCCTGGCCGCACGGCTGGCACAGCGTGGGGCACGCCGCCTGCGTGGCAGCCCTCGCGGCGGCGACGGTCACCGGGGACGACGAGTACCTCTCCCTGGTCACGACCTCCCTCGACACCCTCATCGGCCACGCAAAGGTGATGCCCCACACCGAGGCGGACTCGAGTCTCCCGTCCAAGTGGGCCGTCGAACTCGGCGACGACAAGCACACCCCCACGATCCACCTCCCCTTCCGTCACAACGACTCGGGCTGGTTCGACTACAACCCGGCCACCCCGCCCGTCCCCGTGGCCCTGTGGCACCACACCGCCGCCGACGCCGACCGCGCCCGGCTGGAGGGACTGCGGGCGGCCGACGGCATCGACTGGCGCACCGTGCGGCCCTTCCGCGCCAAGGAGGAGTCAGGGCACGAGAAGGCGTGGTTCGCGTTCCTCGCCGGCGACGACCCGGGCTACCCCGAGCGGATCCTCGCCACCGCCCAGGCCCAGGTCCGCCACCGCCTGCGCCGCATCGAGCGCTACCGCGACCTGGACGTGCCCGAGGCCGACATCCACGTGTGGCAGCAGTGCAACCCCGTCGCCACCGAAGCCCTCGTCCAGCTCACCTGGGGCGGACCCCAGGTGCTCTACCAGGGCGGACTCCAGCAGGCCCGGTTGCGCTACCACGACGCCGAGGCCCGCCGCGCCGGCCTGCCCCCGGACGTTGCCGCCCTGGTCACCTCCATCGACCCCGAAGCGACCACCGTCGAACTCGTCAACCTCTCCCCCGAGGCCACGCGTAAGGTGATCGTCCAGGCCGGCGCCTTCGCCGAGCACACCATCACCACCGTCCGCCACACCACCTGCCAGGACGACACTTGGATCGGCGACATGTACGACTACGGGCACACCGAGCCGGTGGTCACGGAGACGGCGATGTCCTGCGACAGCGCCTTCCTGACGGTACGACTGCCTGCCTCCACCCGCATCCGGCTAGTCCTGCGGCTCGACCTGCGCGCCAACACGCCCAGCTACCGCACCCCGTTCGACGCCCCGGCCTACGAGTCTTCCCCGCGCACGGAGGAGAGCACCGCATGAAGCGCATCGCCCAGACCATCAGGCTCCGCCCCGAACACCGCGAGGAATACCTCGAACTCCATTCGGCGGTCTGGCCCGGAGTCCGAGCCGCCCTGCACCGGGCGAACGTCCGCAACTACAGCATCTTCCTCCACGGCGACACCCTGTTCGCGTACTTCGAATACCACGGCGACGACTTCGAGGCCGACATGGCCGTCCTCGAAGCCGACCCCGAGACCCAGAAGTGGTGGCAGCTCACCGATCCCTGCCAGGAGGCCCTCCCCGACCGGGGCGGCTCCCGTCAGTGGACGGAACTCACCGAGATCTGGCACCTCGAACCGCCCGGCGGCACCACCGTGTGACACACCTCGCCCCGGACCGAAGCGACTTGGAACCCGTCATGACCTTCCCCACCGCTCCCCCGCTCATCGACGCCCACCACCACCTGTGGGACCTCGACCAGCGTCCGCAGCCCTGGCTCGACGACCCCTCCGTGGCGTCGATCCGCCGCACCTTCACCCTCGGCGACCTGCGTACCACCGCCACCCAGCCGATCGCGGGCCGCCGTCTGCACGGGACGGTGGCCGTACAGTGCATCCCGGACGTGCCCGAGACCGAGGACCTCCTCGCACTCGCGGAGCGAGAGCCGCTGATCGGGGCGGTCGTGGGCTGGGCCGACCTGACGTCACCGGCCATCGGCGAGGTGCTCGACAGACTGCTCGCCGGGCCGGGCGGTGCGTATCTGCGTTCACTGCGCCACCTCGTGCAGGGCGAGACGGATCCGGAGTGGCTGCAACGCGCCGATGTGCCGTCGATCGCCGACGGTGAACTGGCCGACTGGGAGAGCCGGTTGCGCCTGCTGGCCGCACACCCGCAGGTGGTCTGCAAGGTGTCGGGGCTGATCACCGAGGCGGACCACGAGAAGTGGACCGTCGACGACATCCGCCCGGTGTGGGACGTCCTGCTCTCCGCCTTCGGCCCCGACCGGCTGATGTTCGGCTCCGACTGGCCGGTCGCGAACCTCGCGGGCGGCTGGAACCGCTGGGCCGCCACCGTGGACGAACTGCTCGCCGACTGCGCCGACACCGAGATCGACTCGCTCCTGGCCGGCACCGCGACCGCCTTCTACCGCCTTCCCCGCAAGGCCGCAGAACTGGGGACGAGCGCTCGTACCCCGCGCACCTGACCCGTCTCCTCCACCTCCACCGAAGGCACGCGGGAGTCACCCGCGGCCGCACGCCGGGGCGAGGCCG
Organism: Streptomyces sp. LUP30; assembly: GCF_001746365.1. Classification (GTDB taxonomy): domain Bacteria; phylum Actinomycetota; class Actinomycetes; order Streptomycetales; family Streptomycetaceae; genus Streptomyces. The sequence goes on along the minus strand of NZ_MJAJ01000065.1, from coordinate 671 downwards.
ACGACCGCGCCGGGGCCACGGTCTTCCTCGCCTCCGACGCGGCCGCCCACGTCAACGGCGTCGTCCTGCCCGTCGACGGCGGACGGCTCGGCCGATGACCACCGACGCGACCACCGACCTGGCCTCCGTATGAGCCGGGGCGCAACTCCTGTGACCACGCCCGGCGATGTCTCCATGGCCTCGCTCGCCGAGGTCGAGGCCCTCATCGCGGGCGGGTCGGCCCACGTCAGACGCTGACGGGCACCCCGCTCGCCCGCCCTCCAGGAGCACGTAGGAGCACGCCTTGCACCAGCGGAAGATCCACCACACGCCCGTCGCGCTCACCACGCTCGGCTTCGGGGCGTCCGTGATCGGCAACCTCTACCGCGTCACCCCGCCCGCCGACGCGGCAGCCGCCGTCGACGCGGCCTGGGACGCCGGAATCCGGTACTTCGACACCGCACCCCACTACGGCCTCGGCCTCTCCGAACGCCGCCTGGGCGCCGCCCTGCAAGGCCGCCCCCGCCACCAGTACGTCATCTCCTCCAAAGCCGGCCGGCTCCTCGTGCCCAACGAAGAACCCCGCGGAGTCGACAGCGACGGCTTCGTCGTCCGCGACGAGCCGGCCGGCTCCTCGTGCCCAACGAAGAACCCCGCGGAGTCGACAGCGACGGCTTCGTCGTCCGCGACGA
>NZ_MJAJ01000064.1 GCF_001746365.1 Streptomyces sp. LUP30 | reverse complement strand
CGAAACCCGCGCCGACTACAACCGCTTCAACGACAGCGTCTACGTCCCGAGCGGCTACACCGGCAAGATGCCCAACGGCGACGCCATCGACTCCACCTCCACCTTCGCCTCCCTGCGCTCCTTCTACAAGAACGACCCGGCCTGGTCGAAGATCCAGGCCTACCTCGCAGGCGGCGCCGCCCCCGTGTTCACCTACCACCGCTTCTGGGCCCAGGCGGACATCGCCCTGGCCATGGGCTCGTACGCGGAGCTTCTCGAATAAACCCCCGCTGAGCACTCCGCCGTGCGGGCTGTGTTCGTCCGCGTGGCCGGACATGACCGGCCGCGCGGCGCCCCGCGCCCCTGGTAGCCCCTTCGGGATCCGGGCGCGCGGGGTGACGCCGCCCCTCGACGGAGTCGCTCGAAGGCTCCGCGTACGTGGCCCCGTCACCTGACGACGGGGCCCAGGCCGGGCGGCCCCCACCCGCACAGGGGGCCGCCCGGCAATCGCACGCCCCGCACCCGCCCCTCCACCCCGCAACCGCACGTCTCGCACTTCCCCCCGCACCGATCTCCTCCCCATGGCGTTTCGCGAGGAAGGAACCCCCACCGTGCGAAGAACCCGCATCCTCACGGCCGTACTGGCGCTCGCCGCCGGCCTGATCGCGGGCAGTCCGCCCGCGCTCGCGTCGGACAGCCCGAGGGCGACGCTCGCCGCCGAGTCGTACACCTGGAAGAACGCCCGGATCGACGGCGGCGGCTTTGTGCCGGGCATCGTCTTCAACCGCAAGGAGAAGAACCTCGCCTACGCCCGCACCGACATCGGCGGCGCGTACCGCTGGCAGGAGTCGGGCAAGAGCTGGACTCCTCTGCTGGACTCGGTCGGCTGGACGGACTGGGGGCACACCGGCGTGGTGAGCCTGGCCTCCGACTCCGTCGACCCGAACAAGGTGTACGCGGCGGTCGGCACATACACCAACAGCTGGGATCCGGGGAACGGGGCCGTGCTGCGCTCCGCCGACCGGGGCGCGAGCTGGCGGAAGACGGATCTGCCCTTCAAGTTGGGCGGCAACATGCCCGGCCGGGGCATGGGCGAGCGGCTCGCGGTCGACCCGAACAAGAACAGCGTGCTCTACCTGGGCGCCCCGAGCGGCAAGGGCCTGTGGCGGTCGACGGACTCGGGCGTCAGCTGGTCGCAGGTGACCGGCTTCCCCAACGTCGGCAACTACCAGCAGGATCCGGCCGACACGAGCGGGTACGCCTCCGACAACCAGGGCATCGTCTGGGTCACCTTCGACGAGTCCACTGGGACGTCCGGCACCGCGACGAAGACGGTCTACGTCGGCGTGGCGGACAAGGACAACGCCGTGTACCGCTCGACGGACGCGGGCGCGACCTGGTCCCGGCTGGCCGGACAGCCCACGGGTTACCTGGCGCACAAGGGTGTTCTGGACGCCGTCAACGGCTATCTGTACATCGCCTACAGCGACAAGGGCGGCCCCTACGACGGCGGCAAGGGCCGGCTGTGGCGGTACGCGACGACCACCGGGACGTGGACGGACATCAGCCCGGTGGCGGAGGCCGACACCTACTACGGCTTCAGCGGTCTGACGATCGACCGCCAGAGGCCGGGCACCGTCATGGCCACCGCCTACAGCTCCTGGTGGCCGGACACGCAGATCTTCCGCTCGACGAACAGCGGCGGCACCTGGACGAAGGCATGGGACTACACGTCGTATCCCACCCGTGCGAACCGGTACACGATGGACGTCTCGTCCTCGCCGTGGCTGACCTGGGGGGCGAACCCGTCGCCACCGGAGCAGGCGCCCAAACTCGGCTGGATGACGGAGGCGTTGGAGATCGACCCGTTCAACTCCAGCCGCATGATGTACGGCACGGGAGCGACGATCTACGGCACGGAGAACCTCGCCGAGTGGGACAGCGGAGGCCGGTTCACCCTCAAACCGATGGTGCAGGGGCTGGAGGAGACGGCGGTCAACGACCTGGCCTCTCCCCCGACCGGCGCCCCGCTGCTCAGCGCGCTCGGCGACGTCGGCGGCTTCCGCCACACGGATCTGACGAAGACGCCGTCGATGATGTTCACCTCCCCGAACTTCACGACGACGACGAGCCTGGACTTCGCCGAGAAGAACCCCGCCACGGTGGTCCGGGTCGGCAACCTCGACTCCGGCCCGCACGTTGCGTTCTCCACGGACAACGGCGCCAACTGGTTCGCCGGCACCGACCCGTCGGGCGTCAGCGGCGGCGGAACGGTCGCCGCCGCGGCCGACGGCAGCCGGTTCGTGTGGAGCCCCGCGGGCGCGCCCGTGCAGTACACCACCGGTTTCGGCACCTCGTGGCAGGCCGCGAGCGGGATCCCCGCCGACGCGATCGTCGAATCGGACCGGGTCGACCCCAAAGTCTTCTACGGCTTCAAGTCCGGCAAGTTCTACGTGAGTTCGGACGGCGGCGCGACCTTCACCGCGTCTTCGGCGACCGGGCTGCCCAGCGGGGACAGCGTGCGTTTCAAGGCGCTGCCCGGCGTCCGGGGCGACGTCTGGCTGGCGGGCGGGGCGAGCGACGGCGTCTACGGACTGTGGCACTCGACCGACGCCGGCGCGACCTTCGCCAAGCTGTCCAACGTCGAGCAGGCGGACACGATCGGCTTCGGCAAGGCGGCCACAGGAGCGTCGTACCAGACCCTGTACACCAGCGCGAAGATCGCCGGCGTCCGTGGCATCTTCCGCTCGACGGACAAGGGAGCGACCTGGACCCGCATCAACGACGACGCCCACCAGTGGGGTTGGACCGGCGGGGCCATCACCGGCGACCCGAGGGTGTACGGGCGGGTGTACGTGTCGACGAACGGCCGGGGCGTCGTCTACGGCGACACCTCCGACACCGGCGGCGGGGACGGCGGGGGTGGCACGGACCCCACGCCACCCACGCCGACGGGAGCCTGCGCGGTGACGTACACGATCACGAACCAGTGGTCGGGCGGCTTCCAGGCGGACGTCAAGCTCACCAACACCGGGACGACCGCGTGGTCCGGCTGGAGCCTCAACTGGAGCTTCGCCGACGGGCAGACGGTCTCCCAGCTCTGGAACGCCGACCACACCCAGTCGGGTCCGTCCGTGACGGCGAAGAACATCGGCTGGAACGGCAATGTGGCGGCCGGTTCGTCGGTCGCCTTCGGCTTCACCGGCAGCTGGTCGGGGTCCAACACGAAACCGGGCGTGTTCAAGCTCGGCGATCAGAGCTGCACGGTGAACTGAAACCGGCGGGGGCCCGCCGCACGCTCGCGTGCGGCATCACGGAGCGGAACCGTGGACCGGAACCACAGGGCACGCCCGAGGCCCTGAACCGGCACCACCGTGAGGACCGCACCCACCATGAGGACCGAGGGGACGGACGGGCGCCGTCCCCTCACCCGTCCCCGGATGCACGCGGGTCGCCGTATTTCGCGGCCAGTTCGGTCACCGTCCTCGCGATCCGCGCACGCAGTCCGGCCGGCCGTAGCACCTCGACGTCCGCCCCCAGGCGCAGGAACTCGGCGTGGGCGTGCTCGACGGATTCGATCGGCACCGTGACCGTCGTCCAGCCGTCCGCCGCCGGCGGCTCGTCGAGCCTCGTCGCCCGGGTGAGCGCCACGCCCGGCGCGAGCCGCACCACCGCCTCCGCCCTGTCCCGGTACAGCCGCTCGTGGAATCCGCGCTGGTACTCCGCCCAGTGGGCGGCCAGGTCGAAGTCCGCCGGTCGCACGAACTCCTGCTCCATCAGGGTGAGTTCGAGGATCTGGTCGACGCGGAAGGTACGCGGTCCTGGGCCGGCCACGACGTACCAGCGTCCCGCCTTGAGAACCAGTCCGTAGGGTTCGAGCCGGCGTTCGACGTCGGTGGGCTCCTTCCAGCGTCGGTAGACGACGTGCAGGACCCGGTTGTTCCACACCGCGTCGGCGACCGCCGTCAGATACGGCGCCTCGTGCGCGCCCGCCTCCGTGTACCAGCCGGGCGCGTCCAGGTGGAAGCGGCCGCTGATCCGGTCGGCGTGCGCCCGCAGCTCCGCCGGGAGCGCGGCACGGACCTTGAGCTGCGCGGCGGCCAGGACCGATCCGAGGCCGAGCTGGGCGGCGGCGCCGGGAGCGCCGGCCAGGAAGAGGGCCTCGACCTCGTCGGCGTTCAGTCCCGTCAGACGGGTCCGGTATCCGTCCAGCAGGCGGTAGCCGCCCGCGTGGCCCGCGTCGCCGTACAGCGGGACGCCCGCCGCGCCCAGCGCCTCGACGTCCCGGTAGACCGTGCGCACCGACACCTCCAGCTCCTCGGCGAGCTGCGCGGCGGTCATCCGCCCCCGCGTCTGGAGCAGCAGGAGGATCGAGACGAGACGGCTGGACTTCACTGACACATGATGTCAGCGAAGCGGCCCTAACGTCCTGCCCATGACCTTCTCCCGCCCCACTGCCCGACCCCTCGCCTCCGCAGCGCCCCCGGCTCCCCCGGTCTCCTCTGCGTCCTTTGCGCCCAGCGTGCCCTTCGTCGAGAAACCGCTGACCGTGCTTCCCCCGATGGAGCTCGCGGGACGGTGGATCAAGCGCTACCACGTCACCGCCGATCCGGCGGGCATCGCGCCGGAGGTAGAGCAGGCGGCCTACGCGATCCTCCCCGACCTGCTGCCCGAGCCGGACGGGACGCCGCCTGCCACGTTCGTCGTCCTGCACCGGGGCGGCGACGACGGCGCCTACCTCAACGCGTACAGCTGGGTGTGGGACAACGTGCTGCACTTCGGGGGCGCCGCGGCGGGCCAGCCGGTGCTGGGCTGCCCGGACCACGACCCCACCCACTTCGTGACGACCGACCGGCCCTGGATCGGCTGCGTCTGGGAACTGCCGCCGATCCTGCACGAACGGGACGCGTGGGTACGACACATGCTCGACCGCCCGGCGTCCGAGGCCCCGGACCTCGAGGCCTATCTGGCCGACTCCCTGACCGACCGGACGACGGGAGAGCGTTCATGAGCGGCCCGCACGACTTCGACTTCTTCCACGGCGAGTGGGAGGTCCGCCACCGCAGGCGCACCGACTTCCTCGACCCCGGCAGCCAGTGGGAGGAGTTCGCGTCCACGGCCGTGTGCCGGCCGCTGTTCGACGGCGCCGCGAACATCGACGAGATCGACATGCCGCACCTCGGGGCGAAGGGACTGACCCTGCGGCTCTTCGACCCGGAGACCCGCCAGTGGTCGCTGAACTGGGCGTCCAGCCGCAGCGGCCGGCTCTTCCCCCCGGTGATCGGCGGCTTCGGAACATACGACGGAGACGGAGACGAGGTCGAGGGGGCCGGCGTCCGGGAGGGCTCGGGTGGGCCCCGTCGTGATCGCGGAGAGTTCTACGGCGACGACGTCCACGACGGACGGAACGTGCGGGCCCGCTTCATCTGGTCGGGCATCTCGGGCGCCTCCGCCCGCTGGGAACAGGCCTTCTCGTCGGACGGCGGCCGGACCTGGCTGACCAACTGGGTCATGGACTTCACCCGCCCGAGCGTCACGCGCCCCGTTGCGTATCCGGTTACGCAAAGGATTGCTCCACCCGAGGGCGCGCGACCGGAATCATCCCAGAAGGCGGTTTCCGAAACGCCCTGAGAGTGAACACCGGGTCGGGGCGGGGCCGGTCCTGGTCCGGCAGGGCCGCGAGGCGGGCGGCGAAGTCGTCGGCGAGCGGATGCCCGGGCGGCAGGGTGACGAACCAGCCGCGTCGCAGGTCCGCGATGGCCCGGCGCGGGCTGCGGCCCTGTCCCCGGCCGGGGAAGCGGGCCTCGCCGGCCGGGACCAGACCACATCCGAGGGCGTACGACTCGACGGCCTCGGCGGTGTCGGAGGCGGGGCGGGGCGGACGGGCGGCCAGGACGACATCGATGTCGCTGCCCACGTTGTGCGAGGCGCCCTTGTCGACCGTGGTGACGTAGACGCCGCCCGGCCGCAGCACCCGCGCGCACTCGGCGACGATCCGCCGCGCGTCCGCGGGATCTCCGACGAGGTGGAGCAGCCAGACACTGCTCACGGCGTCGAACCCCCCGTCCCGGAAGGGGAGCCGGCGGGCGTCGGCGAGGACGACCGCGCCGGGCAACCGGGCGGCCGCGTGCCCGGCCATGGCGGGGGCCCGGTCCACGCCCGTCACGCGAAGCCCCTCCCGGCCGGACGCGAGCCGCCGGGTCACGATGCCCGTGCCGCAGGCGACGTCCAGCAGACTGCGGGCCCGAGCCGGCACGAGGCTCAGCACGCCCTGCGCGGCGGCCGCCGCCCGGGGTTCGCCGCCGCGCGAGACGTCGTACCGTTCGGCTTCCTCGTCGTAGTCCAGCACGCGCGTTCCCCGATCCGTCGCCGCCGTCGCCCGCCCCTGCTCCCTGCCCGCCGTGCCCCGCGCTTCTCGCTTGTTGCCGCTTATTTCTGGCCGCTTGTTTCTTCTCTTCTTGTTTCTTGCCGCTTCTTGCTGTTTCTCTCCCGTGTTGCCTGGTGGGTCAGCGGGCCCCGTGTGCGGGGGCCGCTTCCTCCACCCGGCGGGCCAGTTCGACGTCGAGGCGGGTGACGGCCCCTCCCGCGCTGTGGGTGTGCACGGCGAGGGCCACCGAGTGGTAACCGAGGGTGAGCTCGGAGTGGTGGTCGAGCTCCTCCTGGATCCGGGCGACATGGACGACCAGGGCCGCCGCGGCGAAGTGGGAGTCCAGTCGGTACGAACGGGTGAGACGGTCGCCGTCCAGAGACCAGCCGGGCAGCTCGGACAGGTGCTCCTCGATCTCTTTCCGCGACAGCGGTTCGACGGCCATGTCCCGGCTCCCTTCCTGGGTGTCGCGTACCTGTCCAGCGTGCCACAGGAACGCCGTCCCGGCCCTGGTCAGAGGTCCGCCCGTGGTCAGCAGGCGACGCTCGCGGCGAGAGAGCGGCTACAGCCGCGCACATCCCTGCGTTCCTCAACTACGGTCTTGGGCATGACCACTGCCGCGACCGGTACGAACGCCGTGCCCACCGTCCCCGCCGTGCCCGCCGACCGTGGTGTCGGCCCGTTGCTGCGGGCCTGGCGGGAGCGTCGGCGGATGAGCCAACTGGAACTGGCGCTGAGCGCCGACTCCTCGGCCCGGCACATCAGCTTCGTGGAGACGGGCCGCTCCCGGCCCAGCGAGGAGATGGTGCTGCGGCTCGCCGAACGCCTGGACGTGCCCGTGCGGGAGCGCAACGCGCTGCTCCTGGCCGCCGGCTACGCCCCGCGCTACCCCCAGACCCCGCTCGACGACCCCGCGCTGGACACGTTGCGCACCGGACTGGAGCGGCTCATCCGGGGCTACGAGCCGTATCCGGCGCTGGTCATGGACGCGCTGTACGACGTGGTGGCGGCCAACAGGGGCATCGCGATGCTGCTGGACGGCGTGCCGGAGTCCCTGCTCACGCCGCCGCTCAACGCGATGCGCCTCACCCTCCACCCTCAGGGTCTCGCGCCGCGCATCCACAACCTGCCGGAGTGGCGCGGCCACCTGCTGGCGCAGATGGAACGCCAGATCGCGCTGTACCGCTCGGCGCCGCTGCGGGCGCTGTACGACGAGGTCGCCGCGTACCCGCTCGCCGAGAGCCCTTCTCCGACCAGCTCTTCTTCGGCCGGCTCTCCTCCGGCCGGCCCGGCGGAAGACGTTCCGTACTTCGCGCTGCCGATGCGGATCGAACACGAGGGAAGGGTCCTCTCCTTCATCTCGTCCGTCTCCACCTTCAACACCCCCATGGACGTGACCGTCGCCGAACTCGCCATCGAGACGTTCCTCCCGGCCGACCCGGCCACGGTGAAGTACCTCCACACGGCTGTCGGTTGATGCACCGTCATGCCGAGACCGCGAGGAATGTTCGACTCCGTTCCCGTGAGTCGCGCACCGGAACGTGACACACTGGCCGGTGTGCCCGAACGCGTAGGGGAGACGTGGCGTGAGTGAACGGCGGCCCGCGCCCACGGTGGGCCAGGTGGTGCTCGGCAGGCGTCTGCAGGAGCTGCGCGAGGCGGCCGGTCTCAGTCGCGAGGAGGCGGCCCGCGCGCTGCGCGTGGCCCCGGCGACCGTACGCCGCATGGAGACGGCCGACGTCGCGCTGAAGGTCCCCTATGTGCAGGTGCTGCTGGAGACGTACGGGGTCCCCGAGGCCGAGACCGAGACGTTCGTCTCGCTCACCGAGGACGCGAACCGGCCCGGCTGGTGGCAGCGCTATCACGACGTGCTGCCGGAGTGGTTCAGCCTCTACGTCAGCCTGGAGGGCGCGGCCCGGCTGATCCGCTCGTACGAGCCGCACTTCGTTCCGGGGCTGCTGCAGACGGAGGACTACGCGCGGGCCGTCCTGGACGCGGGCACCGTCGGGCGGACCACCCCGGAGGCGATCGAGCGGCACGTGTCGCTGCGGATGGCGCGCCAGCGACTGCTGGAGAGCGAGGACCCGCCCCACCTGTGGGTGGTGATGGACGAGACGGTGCTGCGTCGCCCCGTGAGCACGGACGCCGCCGTGATGTCCGAACAGCTCGACAAACTGCTGGAGTTCGCCGAGCACGACCGGGTCACCCTGCAGATCTCCGAGTTCGCGGCCGGTCCCCATCCGGGGACGTCCGCGCCGTTCTCGCTGTTCCGTTTCGCCGAGCCCGAACTGCCCGACATGGTCGTCACCGAGTATCTGACCGGCGCCCTGTATCTCGACGACCGCAAGGAGGTCTCCGCGCATCTGGAGGTCCTCGACCACATGACGACGCACGCCGCGTCGGCGCTGCACACCAAGAACATCCTGCGCGACCTCCGCGCCGGCCTCTGAACGCGGCCCGCCGCCCGAGCCGCTCCCCTTCGGACCTTTCCAGGAGCAGACCAGGATGACCGGAACCGACCCGGACCACTTCGCCGCACGTGTCGACACCACCAGGCCGCATCCCGCGCGTGTCTACGACTGGTGGCTGGGCGGCAAGGACAACTACCCCGTGGACGAGGAGCTGGCCCGGCGGATCCTCGCCGTGGACGACACGGTGCTGCGCGGCGCACGGGCCAACCGGCGGTTCATGCAGCGGGCCGTGCGGGCGGCCGCCGAGGCCGGCATACGCCAGTTCCTGGACGTCGGCACAGGAATCCCCACCGAGCCCAACCTGCACCAGGTGGTGCAGGACGTGGCACCCGAGGCGCGGGTCGTCTACGCGGACAACGATCCGATCGGGCTGCGGCACGCGGAGGCGCTGCTGCACGGGTCGGCCGAGGGCTCCACCCGGTACGTGCACGCCGACGTCCGCGACCGCGTCGCGTTGCTGAACCGGGCCGCCGGCTCTCTGGACTTCGGGCGGCCGGTCGCGCTGTCGCTGGTGGCGCTGACGCACTATCTGGGCACGGACCCGGACGGCGACGACGTACACGGCCTGCTGAAGGACTACACGGCCGCACTCGCCCCGGGCAGTTGGCTGATCCTCTCCCAGGTGACCGCCGATCTGAACCCGGAGGCGGTCGGGAAGGCGGCCGAGAACTTCCGGCGCAGCGGCACGCCCTTCCACCCCCGGCCGCTCTCCGAGTTCGTCCGCTTCTTCGACGGCCTGGAGCTGCTCGGCCCCGGCGTGATCCCGGTCTCCGGCTGGCGGCCGGAGCCGCAGGACGTGGCGGCCCAGGCAGAGGGCATCGTGCCGGTCTACGCCGGGGTCGCCCGCAAACCCTGACCGGGCGGGACGGAGAGCCGGAGGGGCGGGTGAAGGCCTCACGCGGCCCGTCCGACGCCCGGTCCGCTCCGGTAGCATCGGCCACCGCGAGTCAACGATTCTTCACGGTCGGTGCTGCGGGGGAAGCGGGCATGGTCAAGAAGTACGTCGTGTCGCCGCACGGGGGTCGCGGCGCCCATCCCGACATCGCGTCCGCGCTGCGCGCCGCCGCCGCACGGGGCCGGGCTGCGCGCGTGGAGATCGCTCCCGGCCATTACGAGGAGGAGCGGCTCGCCCTCCGCGGCGAGGTCGAGCTGATCGCGCTCGGCGAGCCCGGCTCGGTGGTGGTGAGCCGACCCCGCGGCACCGTGCTCGACGTCCTCGGCTCGGTGGCGGTCCGAGGGCTCGTGCTGGTCGGCCGGAACGCCGACGCCGGTGTCGTCGACTGCCAGGGAGGGGCCCTCCTGCTCGACCGGGTGGAGGTACGGGCGCACGACGGGGTGTGCGTGCACGTGCGGCCGCACACGGCCGCAACATTGACGGACAGTCAGTTCTGGTTCGGCCGGGTCGTGTTCGCCGGTTCCGCCGGGCACGTCGAACGGTGCCGGTTCGCCGACTCCGCGAACAACGCCCTCGCGGTGATCGAGAGCGCCCGGGTCACGATGCGGGCCAGTCGCGTCGACGGTGCCCGCATCCACGGCGTGCGGGTCAGTGACGCATGGGCGCATCTCGCCGGATGCGAGGTCACCGGGACCGAGAAGGCGGCCCTCATGGCGGACACCCGGGCCGAGTTGACGGTGGAGGACTGCAGGATCGACGCCGTGCACATGGCGGCGCTCGCGTTCGTCGAGCAGTCCCGCGGCTCGGTGCGCGGTACCCGCGTCACCGACGCCGAGAACGGGATCCTGGTGGCGAGCGGCGCCGACCCCTCGGTGCACGGCTGTGTGTTCGCCGACTGCCGGGACACCGGCGTACATGTCCAGGACGCGGGCCGGGGCACGTTCGAGGACTGCGAGATCCTCGGCGCGGGGAACATCGGCGTGTTGTCCACCGGCGGCGGCGCTCCCCGGGTGACCGGCTGCCGCGTCACGGGCGGCAACGTCGGCATCGCGGTCACCGACAAGGCCCGGGGCCGCTTCACCCGCACCGCCGTCCTGGACCTGACGGGCGTCGCGCTGCGGGTCTGGGACGAGAGCAAGGCCGTCTTCGAGCAGATCCGCGTCGAGCGCTGTCCGTTCGGCCTGGAGACCCGCGGCAACGGCGGGACGACGGCCGAGCTCACCGACTCGACGATCCACGACTTCGACATGGCGGCCGTGGCCGTCGTCGGCCAGTCCCGGGCCACGCTGAAGGGGGTCTCCGCACAGCGCGGGCTGCTGGGCTTCAGCGCCGGCGAGGAGGCGCAACTGCACGCGCACGACTGCGACGTCTCGGCGGTGACCACCGGCGGGGCCCTCGCGCACGGAACAGCGCGGCTCGTCGTCGCGAACCTCCGCGTCAGCGACGCCCAGTCGTTCGGCGTCTGCGTGACGGGCTCGGCGTATCTGGACGTCTCGCACAGCCGCTTCGACGACTGCGCGGCCACCGGCATGCGCTTCGACGGCTCGGGCGGCGGCCGGCTGGTGGAGTGCTCGGTGACCGGCACCGGGGTCACGGCCGTCCAGCACAACGGCCGCGTCGACCTGACCACGCTCCGCACGACCCTGCCGGTCGTGCGGATCGCCGAACCCGCCGCCGCGCCGACGTCCGTCGTCAACAACTACTACGGGCCCGTCTTCCACCAGGCGGTCCATCACGCCCAACTGGCCTGGAACAACAGCAGCGTCGTCCAGCAGCAGACCAACCACAGCGACGAGGACGGAGTCGGCCGATGAACGACCCGCAGCAGGTGAACAACTATGACGGACCGGTGTTCAACGACGCCGTGTCGAGCTCCCAGTTCGCCTGGAACAACGAGACGGTCACCCAGAACCAGCAGCTCAACGGCCCGGTGGCGCCGGGGTACGAGGCGCTCGCCTCGCTGGTGGGCGAGCTGCTGCGGCAGCTTCCCGGGGCCGGCCTCGCCGATCGCGAACGCGAGGACGCCGAGGCCGCCGCCCGGGACGTGCTGACGGAGGTGACCGGACCGCGGGATCCCGAGCCGGGCCGGCTGCGCCGCGCCCTGAACGGACTCAGGGGCGCCCTGGCCCCGGTGGCGACGGGGATCGCGGCCGGAACGGCGGTGGGGGCGCAGGAGTGGGCACAGGAGGCGATCAGGGGCCTCAGCGGCCTGCTCTGAATCCCTGGTCGCCCGGCCCCCTGCCCTCCGCGTCGGGCCAGGCGGCCGTGACCGTCCGGGCCCTGCGGCCGTGACCGTCCGGGCTCGCCGGCCGGTGGGGCTCCGGCCGGCGAGGCCGGACTTGTTTCTGAACGTGTTCCCGAGCCTGTTTCCGGGCTTGTGCGGGGCTCGCCGTGGCCCGCACCGCGACCCCCGCAGTCCCGGGGTCGGCGGGTCGGTTCAGGCGAGCTTGGCCGAGAGGGTGATCGGGACGGCCTTGAGGGCCTGGCTGACGGGGCAGTTGACCTTGGCCTGCTCGGCGGCGGCGACGAACGCCTCCTCGTCGAGGCCGGGGACGGTGCCCTCGACGGTCAGGTGGATGCCCGTGATGCCCTCGCCCGGCTGGAACGTGACGTCGGCCGAGGTGGTCAGCTTGGCGGGCGGCGTGCCCGCGCCGGCGAGGGCGTGCGAGAAGGCCATGGAGAAGCAGCTGGAGTGGGCGGCCGCGATCAGCTCCTCGGGGCTGGTCTTGCCGTTCGCCTCCTGGGTGCGGGCGGCCCACGTCACGGGCTGCTGGTCGATGGCGCCCGAGGAGTCGAAGGTCACGACCCCGTTGCCCTCGATCAGGTTGCCTTCCCAGACGGTGTGTGCGGAGCGCGTGGTGGCCACGGTTCTTCCTTTCGCGTGGGTTACCCGTCGGGGGACGGGTTTTCCGTCCCCCCATCCGATCACACTCTCGCTCACCGCACGCGGAACACCGGCCCCCGAGCCGTGAACGGCAACCGGCGGCCCTGGGGGACGAGGTAGGCGTGCTCGCGCCGGATCCGCAGGACGTCGCACCAGCCGTCGGTGATGACCAGGAGCGGCGCGCCGGGCGGGAAGTCGTCGGCGCGGTGCAGCAGGTCGATCCCGGGCTGCAGGACCGTGCCGCCGCGCCCGTGCACGCGGACCCGGCCCGCGATGTCGCCGACCGGCAGATAGCCCGCGTCGTGCGGGGCCGCGTCGCAGAACACGACCCGGGCCGCCGGCACGTCGCGGGCCTGTGCGTAGGAGGCGATGGCGCCGAGCGCCTTGCCCAGGAGGGTGCGGTCCATGGATCCGGAGGTGTCCAGGACGACGCCGAAGGTGCAGCGGGCGATCTCCTCGGGCGGGAACCAGCGGCCGGCGCGCGGGATGTCGGGGGTGGACGCCTGGCGGCGCGAAGGACGGGCGAAGGTGCGCAGCGGCTCGGGGCGGGGCACGAACTCGTCGAACCAGCGGGCGAGTTGAGCGTCCCAGGGCAGTGGCGGATGGCTGAGCGCGCGGATCTCCTCCACCAACCCGCCGGGCAGGAAGCCGCGTTCCTGCCTCCGGTGCAGGTCGAGACCCTGGGCGAGGCCCCGGCGGTAGAAGCCGTCGAGGTCGACGTGGTCGCAGGGCGGCCCGAGCGGGGCGCCGAGGACGTCGCCCAGGCCCTTGCCGCGCAGGGTGGCCAGACGTCGCATCCGGCGCAGGTCCACGGTGAGGCGGTCGTAGACCTCCTCGGCGGACAGGCCGGCCAACCGGACGTCGTACAGCAGCCCTTCGGGCATGACACCGACCTGCATCTCGCGCAGCCAGCCGTTGATGACGTAGTCGCAGGCGACGTTGAACAGATAGGGGTCGCGGCCGCCGCAGCGGTCGCCGTGGCGCAGCGCGGCGTGCAGCATCTCGTGGGCCAGGACGAACCGCCACTCCTCGTCGTCGAAGGTGCGCAGCGGGTTGACGTAGATCTCGCCCGCCTCCGCGTTCACGGCGGCGATCGAGATCCCGTGCGCACGGGCGAGTTCGGCGTCGGCGACGAGCTCGACGCCGGCCGCGAGGGCGCCGAGCAGGGGGTAGGAGGAGACGAACCAGCTCAGGGCGCGCTCCCAGGGACGGCGGTCGGGCGCGGAGCCGTCGAGGGAGTCGCGTCGGCCGCCCGCCATGTCCATCGCGGCGGACACGGTGCGGGTCAGGGCGGCGGCGAACGCCAGCTGCCAGTCCGGCGCCTGCCCGGCGTACCGGCCCCACGGGACGAACACCTGGTCGGCCTCCCTCCCGGCGGCGCCGCAGTGCTCGTACGCGGTCGGCAGTCCGGTGCGCCGCCAGCGGGCGGCGAGCTGCTCCTCGTCGCCGCCGGGGTACGTCGGCGGAAGGTCGTCCGGGGCGGCGCCGACGCGGAAAGTCAGCAGAAAGCGGTTGACGACCGTGCATCGCGCGGCGAGTTCGTACCGGTCGGGCTGATCGCGCCGGTCCCTGGACGCCGGGAGGTGCCCGAAGCCGAGGTGGAGGGCGGCGTGCGCGAGCGACCAGGCCCAGCGGGCGGGTTCGACGATGCGGGTCGGGTGCACGTGCAGGGTGCCGTTGGAGTCGGCGCGCACGAGTCCGTCGCGGGGAGCCGTGGGGCACGCCTCGCGACGGCAGACGTCCAACTCGACGGCGGCCAAGGCCGGGTTGGCGCGCATCACGGCGAGACCGGACTCGAAGTGCTCCCTGGCCAGGTCGCGTTTCTTCTTGTCACGGTCGGCACGGGTCACCGGCGCGCCTCCACCAGCCGGGGCATGTCCCGGGCCGCCTCGACCAGGAACCAGGCGGGCAGCACGGGGTTGCCGTCGGCGTCGGAGGCGATGACGGTCTGGGCGACCTCCACGGAGATCTCGGCGAGCTGCACGAGCAGCGACTTGGCGCGGTACGCGGTCTGCCGGCCCTTCGCGGACATGTGCTCCTTGACCGCGGGAAGCTCCTTGACCAGTCGGCCGCGGAAGGCGTCGGCGAGGTAGTAGAGCAGGTCGCGGTCCTCGACGCGGTGCGGCCAGGAGGCCTCGCCCTTCAGGACGGCCTCGATGCCGTACCGGCTGCGCACGATCTTGACGTAGCCGCAGAAGGCGGTGGCGTGTGCGGGCGTCAGCGTGCCGTGCGCGAGGACCTTCAGGGTGTCCTCGTCGAGGTCGCGGCCGAAGGAGTGCAGGGCGTCGGAGAGCATGTGCCAGGAACGGGGCGTGGAAAACGGTTCCTCGGTTTTCGGCGGCTTGGACCACAGGTGGTCGGGCCGGTCGGTGAGGTGGTCGAGGATCCACGGGTGGATGCCGTTGCCCGCGGCCCAGCGCAGCCAGTCCTTCGCGGACGCCTCCAGGTGCACATGGGTGAGACGGTTGACGAGCGCGGAGGCGATGGGCCGGGCGAGCGCGTTGTCGGTGGCCCGGTTCCCGGCCCCGATGACGATCGAGCCCTCGGGCAGCTCGTAGTCGCCGATCCGGCGGTCGAGGATCAGCGAGTAGAACGCTTTCTGCACGTCGGGCGTGGCAGCGTTGAGCTCGTCCAGGAACAGACAGTAGGGCTCGTCGCGGGCGATGGCCTGGGGCGGGCAGAACACCGAACGGCCGTCGCGGATCTGGGGCACGCCGATCAGGTCCTCGGGCGCGAGCTGGGTGCCGAGCAGGCTCACGCATTCCAGTCCCAGGGACTGCGCGAACTCCCTTACCAGGGAGGACTTTCCGATGCCGGGGGCGCCCCAGAGGAACACCGGTCGCACGGTGGCGAGCCCGAGCAGGAGTTCGGGGACACGGGAGGGCGTGACGGCGACGGCAGCCTGCAAAGCAGGACTCCTCGGGGGGAAGGCGAAGGGTGCGCGAGTGCGCGGGACGGGCGGAGGGATCCGCACGGACAGTGTGGGCCCGTGTTTCTCCCGGCGCAGCCGAATTTCAGGCGACGTGCTCCTCCGGCGCCGTCTCCGGCTCCGGGCCCGGCTCCGTGACCGGCTCCGTCTCCGCGTTCGTGCCCGGCTCCGTGTCGGTCGCCGTGTCCGGCTCCACCGGCACCTCGGGTCCGTTGGACTCGCGCAGCCAGCGCCGCAGCACGCGGTGGACGTGCTCCGCTCCGACCGGCTCCGCACCGTCCTCGACGGGCACGGACAGGGCCAGCGGGGAGAGCAGGAACGGCCGGGCCTGGGCGCCGCCGAGGCCGCCGTGCGAGCCGATCTGTTCCTCGAAGGCGAGGACCTCGCCGTCGGCCGGGTCGTGGAAGGAGTTGACCATGATGTCGGCGGTGTGCGGGAAGGAGTGGGTGCGGCGCACGGCGTCGGCCGCGCCCGGCCCGAACTCGGCCAGCGGGCCCGGGTCGTCGTCGAGCCGGTCCAGGGGGATCTCCGCGCCGTACGCGCCGAGGACGACCCCGCCGTGCTGCTCGCTGCGCACGAGGAGGAACCCGATGCCGGGGTGGTTGGCGAGCGTGGTCAGCAACGCGGGGTGACGGGCGTCGATCTCCTCCTTGCTCATCCGGTGCGGCACGTCCGGGAAGGAGATGAGGCCGAGGTTGCCCGAGGCGAGCACGACCGGCTCCGAGCCGCGGCCGGCCGGGCGGTGGTGTGCGCCGTCCTCCTCCACGGGCCGGCGCAGTGCCGCGCGAACAGCCGCCCGGGCCTCCGCGCCGCTGTGGGTGCGCTCGGCCCGGCGCGGCACGGGCAGTCCGCAGCCGGCCCGGACCAGGTCGCCGAGGGTGAGGCCGTAGCGGGCGTGGAACGTTTCGCCCGGGCTCTGGCCGTGGTCGGACAGCACGACGATCCGGTAGGGGCGGGGGGCGTGTTCGGCGACGCTCTCGATCAGCGCGAGCGCCCGGTCGAGCCGCCCGAGCACCTGCTCGGTGTCCCGCCCGAGCGGCCCGGAGTGGTGCGCGACCTCGTCGTAGGCCACCAGGTCGGCGAAGACGGCGGTGCGGCCGGCGAGCATGTCGCCCGTGACGGCCGCCACCACCACGTCCCGCTCGACGACGGTCGCGAAGGCGCGGACGAGGGGGTAGAGGCCGCCACGCCCCACGCGCGGGCGCTCCTTGCGCAGGCGGGCACGGGTGGACTGGGCGATCTCGCGGACCACCTCGGCGACGAACGACAGAGCCGTGCGCACCGCGTTGGCCGGGTCGCAGAAGTACGCGAAGTAGCCGTCCCTCGACCGGTTCTCCCGGCTGCGCCGGCGCGCGGCTATGGACAGCACGAGCGCCTGCTCGTCGGCGCCGCCGCTGAAGAGGTTGCCGCGGCTCGCGCCGTCGGCGGACAGCAGCCCGCCGTCACCGGTGCGTTCGACCGCCCGGCGTTGGAGTTCGGCGGCGCTGGTAGGGCGGTTGCAGACCATCACCTCCCCGCTGTCCTTCTCGTACCAGCGGAAGGCGGGCACGTCGTGGTTGCTGCCGTGCAGGATGCCCAGTTGGCTCGCGCCGGTCTGGCTGGACCAGTCGGTGCGCCAGGGGGTGAGGCGGTGCGTGGCTCCGCCGTCGACGGCCCGGGCGCTGCCCTGCCCCGGCCCGCTGCCCAGCCACCTGGCGACGGTCGGCATCAGCCCTTTGCGCACGGCGGCCTGCAGCACGTCGTGGCCGACGCCGTCGAGCTGGAGGAAGACGGTGCCGGGCGTGTCGGGACAGGCGGGGCCGCGTCTTCGGCGGCGGTCGGCCAGCCGGTACAGACGGCGGCGGTAGGCGTCGTCGTCGCGGACGGCCAGGGCGCCGCCGGTCGCGGAGGCCACGGCGGACATCACGGCGGCGACGATGACGGCGGTCTCGGGGGCCGCCTCGCTCTGCCCGGAGGGGTTCAGCCGCAGGGCGAGCAGCAGCAGCGAGCCGTTGAGGAAGAACACCAGCAGGCCCAGGACCAGCGCCGGCACCAGCAGCAGCAGGCGCACGAGCAGCGGCCAGACCAGGGCCGACAGCACGCCGAACACCCCGGCGCCGACGGCCGCGGTCACGGCGATGGTGGTGGAGCTGTCGCCGTCGGCGGACTGCAGCCGGAAGTCCGGCAGTATCCCGGCCAGCACCAGCATCGTCAGCGTGGACACACCCCACACCGCGATGCTGCGCCCGGCCTGGCTGAAGGCCCGCCGCCACCGCACCCCACGCACGCCCCGTACACCTCGCGTTCCGGCCCCGACGCCCGCGGGGCCGTCCTCCACCTTGTCATACCGCCGTCCCGGGCCTCCGGGACCACCGTCTACCGTCCGTCGTAGCCGGCCGTCGGCATCGACAGCCTGCGGTGCACCCGGGCCTTCATCTGCGCGTCGTAGGCGGGCTCGGCGCTGCCGACGGTCTCCATCCGCACCCCGCGCCGCGCGCACTCCGCGGCGAACTCCTCGATGGACGACAGCGCGCTCTCCAGCACCCGGCGGCTCGGCGCGACGAACAGGTCGACCCCGGGCCGGACGCCGTCCCACAGCACACAGTGGTCGGCGCGCACCGCGCGCACCAGCAGTTCCCGGCCGACGACGTATCCGCGCTCCGCCGCCCACCGCGCGCACATCGCGTGCTGACTTCGGGAGTCCACCAGGAAGGGATCGGCGTCCAGTTCCTCGAGCGGCGTCAGACTCGCGATCGCCGTGACCCGCATGACCCGCAACGGTCCCATGGCGTCCCCCTCACCTCCGGGTTTCGCCGCCGACCCTACTCCTGCCCGTAGGCTTCGGGGGAGTCGCGCGAAGGAGGCAAAGAGGTGCCGGTGGAGATCACGTGGTGGGGTCATGCCACCTGCACGGTCGAGGATTCGGACGTACGTGTGCTCACCGACCCCCTGTTCGCGCGGCGGCTCGCGCATCTGCGCCGCCGCCGGGGCGTCCTGCCCCGGCCCGAGGCCTGGCAGGCGGACGTGGCGCTCGTCTCCCACCTGCACGCCGACCATCTTCATCTGCCCTCGCTGGCGCGCCTCGCGCCGGGCACGCGCCTGCTGGTGCCTCAGGGCGCTCCGCGCGCCGTGCCGGGGTTGCGCCGGCTGCGTCATCTGCGGCTGAGCGAGGTGGCGCCGGGGGACGAGACGCGAGTCGGCGACCTGCTGGTCCGCGCCGTGTCCGCGCGGCACGACGGGCGCCGGCTGCCGGTCGGACGTCACCGCTCCCCCGCGCTCGGATATGTGATCGAGGGCCGGGCGCGGACGTATTTCGCCGGGGACACCGGCCTGTTCGAGGAGATGGCCGAGGAAGTCGGGCCGGTCGACGCGGCGTTGCTGCCCGTGGGCGGTTGGGGGCCCTATCTCGGCGAGGGGCACCTGGACGCGGGGCGCGCGGCCGAGGCTGTGCGCCGGCTGGCCCCCCGAAGCGCCGTGCCGGTGCACTACGGGACGTACTGGCCGATCGGCATGGACGCCGTGCGCCCCCATGAATTCCATGCTCCCGGTGAGGAGTTCGTGCGCCTCGCGGCGGAGCGGGCACCGGGGGTCGCGGTGCACCGGCTCGGGCACGGGGAGAGCGTGCGTCTGAAGGCCGACCGGTGACCGTGCTGGCCGCCGCGGCCACGACGGTCATACCGACGCAGGCCACGCAGCAGGCGCTCGGCTATCCGTCCCTGTTCCTGCTGGTGCTGATCGGGGCGCTGGTGCCGGTGGTGCCGACGGGAGCCCTGGTGAGCACGGCGGCCGTGGTCGCGTTCCACCAGAAGGCGCCGTTCTCCCTGGCGCTGGTGTTCGTGACGGCGTCGCTGGCGGCGTTCTGCGGGGACGCGGCGCTGTACTGGCTGGGGCGGCGCGGGATGCGGTCGAAGAACGGCTCGCGCTGGCTGGAGGCGATCCGCTCGCGTGCGCCCGAGGAGCGGCTGGCGCAGGCCCAGGAGAAGCTCGCCGACCACAACGTGGCCGTGCTGGTGCTGTCCCGGCTGGTGCCGGCGGGCCGGATACCGGTGATGCTGGCCTGTCTGATGGCGAAGTGGCCGCTGCGCCGCTTCGTGCGGGGCAATCTGCCCGCGTGTCTGGCGTGGGCGGTGACCTACCAGCTGATCGGGATCCTGGGCGGCTCGCTGTTTCCCGAGCCCTGGGAGGGCGTGGTCGCCGCGGTCGTGCTGACCGTGGTGGTCAGCACGGCGCCGAGCCTGTGGCGCCGGGTCAGACGGACCCGGACCGCCTGAGGCCGCAGCGAGCGCCATGACGGCACGCGGGCGCGTGGTATCGCGTCGGGCTCATGACGTCACGCCGGTCACGGGATCACGGCGGGCACGGACGTCGCCCGGGGCAGGAGCGCGAACGGCCCGGCGCGGGTCACTCCAGGACGCGTGAGCCGCCGACGGGCAGGTCCCACAGGTCGTCCCGCTCCAGGCCCGCCCTCTCCCAGGCCGCACGCACGCGGGTGAGGGGTTCGAGGACCGGCTCCGCGGACAGCACGAACGTGCCCCAGTGCATCGGGGCCATACGCCGGGCGCCGAGGTCGAGGGCCGCGCGGACCGCTTCCTCCGGGTCGCAGTGGACGTCGCTGAGCCACCAGCGCGGGTCGTAGGCGCCGATCGGCAGCAGCGCCAGATCGATGCCCGGGTAGCGCTGTCCGATGCGGGAGAACCAGTGACCGTAGCCGGTGTCCCCGGCGAAGTAGACGCGCTGTCCGTCGGGGGCGGTGAGCATCCAGCCGCCCCACAGGGTGCGGCAGGTGTCGACCAGGGTGCGCTTGGACCAGTGGTGCGCGGGCACGAAGTCGAAGCGCACGCCGGACAGTTCGGCCGCCTCCCACCAGTCCAGCTCGGTGACGCGGGTGAACCGGCGGCGCAGGAACCAGCGGCCGAGCCCGGCCGGCACGAACACCGGTGTGTCGCGCGGGAGCCGGCGCAGTGTGGGGGCGTCCAGGTGGTCGTAGTGGTTGTGGCTGATGACGACGGCGTCGACCCGCGGCAGCTCCTCCCAGGGGACGCCGACCGGGGTGATGCGGGCCGGGGTGCCGAGGATGCGGCGGGACCAGACCGGGTCGGTGAGGACGGTGAGGCCGCCGATGCTCACCACCCAACTGGCGTGTCCCGCCCAGGTGACGGCGATCGTGCGGGCGTCCACACGGGGCGCCGGGGCGGGTGCGACGGGCAGCCGGGGAATGTCGGCGAGCCCCTCCTTGCCGGGCCGCACCGAGCCCTCGCGGGCGAACCGGGCGAGGGCCTTGAGGCCCGGCAGGGGTGACGTCAGCCGGTCGTGGAAACTGCGCGGCCACACCCGCCGCTCGCCCGGCGGACGGGGCTCGGCGAGCGGCGGGGCGGGCCGCGACAACGGCGACAGGGAGGACGGCGGGGACAGCGGGGCCGGGGCGTCGTCGCCGCGGGCGGCGACCGTGGCGGAGGTGGTGGCGCCCTCGTGGGAGGCGACCGTGCCGGCAGTGGTCTCGGACTGCTGCGTCATCGAGGAGGCTCCCATCGCTGAGCGTCGTCACGGAGATCGTCGAAGACGGACCTCAAGAGCATCAACGCGCGTTGCACGTGTGGCAGTTCCAACGGCGTGGGGGAAGTGAGGCATTCCCTGCGCTGCGCGTCCGTCCCGTCCAGGAGCATGCCGGTGGACAGCCGGACCCGCAGCGCCCCGAGGTCGTCCCCGAAGCGGTGACCGCCCGGCGCGGGCATGCCGAGCCGGGCGGAGAGGAAGTCCTCGAGTTCCTGGGCGTCGCCGACCCCGTGCGCGGACAGCGCCTCGCGCAGCGGGCTCAGGTCGGCGTACAGGTGACGGCCGGCCCGGGGCGGGCGGGCCAGACCGCCCGCGGCGACCACGGCGGAGTGCAGCGCGTCCGCCACACGCGCGTGCAGGCGTACGGCGGTGGCCACGCGCGTGGTGACGGGCTCCGGCTCGGCCAGGGCGTAGGCGGCAGCGGCCGCCACCGGGGCGGCCACGCGTCCGTCGAGGGCGGTGAGCACGTCGAGCACGCGCGCGTGCAGGCCGTCGCCGGCCGCCGTCGCGGGGAACCGGGCGATCGCCGCGGGCCAGCCCGCGGGCAGCAGCGCGCCGGCGAGGTCGCTGACGACGGTGACCTGCTCGGGCAGCATGTCGGCCGGACTGACCAGCACGGTCTCGTGCGGGGCGTGCAGCGTGTCGCGCCAGGTCTCGTCGCTGACCAGGTGCAGGCCCTCGCCCGCGGCGGCCTCCACGGCCGCGTGCAGCACCTCGGGCGGCGCGACGGTCGCGGTGGGGTCGTCGGCCACGGACAGCACCAGCAGCCGCGGGTCGCCGCCCTCGGCGCGCACCCGGCGCACGGTCTCCAGCAGGGCGTAGGGATCCGGGACGCCGCCGCACTCGGCGGGCGTGGCCACATGGAAGACGGGTCGCCCCAGCAGACGTGCGTACGGCGCCCACCAGGCCGCACAGGGCCGGGGCACCAGGACGTCGCCGCCGAGGGCGGCCGTCAGCGCGAGCAGCAGGGCGGGGGCGCCCGGGCCGGCCACGACCCGGCCCGGCCCGGCGGGGGCGCCGCGTCGGGACCAGTAACCGCGGGCCGCGTCGAGGAGGGCGGGGCCGCCGCCGACCGGTTCGCCCTCGGCACGGCCGGCTGCCCGGGCCAGCACCGAGGCGAGTTCCGGCAGCACCGGCAGGACGTCGGTGGGCGGCGGCGGGCCGTAGCGGACGGGCCCGTGGCCCTGCGCGCGGCCGCGGCCCGATCCGGGTCCGTCGGCCGCGGAGCGATCGTCCGGCACCGGCCCCTCGTCCGGCACGGAGCCGGGCTCCCGGACGGGTCCCTGGTCCCCCGGCTCCGTCCGTGGCATCGCGTCCTCCGCGCAGTCCGTCCCTCGTGTCGTGCTCGGCGCCCTGTGGCGTCCCGGCCGTGGGACGTCACAGGGCGCGTGGTGCGCGCCGTCCCGTCCGGGACTCGGCGTTCGCAGGGGGCCGGACCCTCGTAGGAGGCGGTTCGTGCCCCCTGGGGGATGAGTACCCGGTGGGGCGGCGCCCCATGACCGCCGTCTGGCGTTGCGCCGGTCACATCGCGGGCCCGGGCCGCCCGTACGCCGCGGTCAGGCGTCGCCCGCGGGGGCCCGGCGGCGCAGCCGGTGCACGGCGGCGCCGAGGCCACCGGCGATCAGCAGTCCGCCGGCGATCAGCGCGGGCACGGAGTCGGTGAAGGCACCGCCCTCCCCGGCCTGTACGCCGTGGTCGACGGTCGCCGGGGCGCAGGAGGCCTCCTCGGAGGCCGCGCCGTGCTGCAGCGGCTCGGGCCGGGCGCACGGCCGGGCGGTGGAGCAGGCGTCGGAGTGCGGCTGGGTGGCGCCCGGGGTCTGCGGGCAGGGCCGGCCGGTGGCGCAGGACGCGCCGGCTGTCGCCGCCGTGCACGGCTGCGTCGGGCCGTGGGCGACCTCCAGGGAGGCGGTCCAGGGCCGGCCCTGGGCGCCGGGCGCGGCCGGGCAGGTGCCGTCGACGGTCCAGGCGGCGTCCGCCACGGCCGCGTCCGGGCTCGCCTCCAGGTCGGCGGCGGGGGCGATCCGGGCGGTGCCCCGGTAGGCGGCGCCGGTCTGGGCGTCGTCGCCGGGGATCTTGTCGAGCTTGACGGTGCCCTCGGCGAAGGCGCGCGAGGTGGCGTCGAGGCTCTCGGGTGCGGGGGCGGCGAGAGGGCCGCAGGCGACGGACACGCTGACGCTGTCGCCGGGGGCGACGCTGCCCGGGCTGACCTCCGCCGACGGGTCCGCGGAGGCGGCCGGACCGACGGCGACCAGGACGGCACCGGCCACGGCCAGAGCGGAGAGGAAGTGGGCGGTGCGACCCATGGGACGGCTCCTTCGGCCGGTGGCTGCGGGACGGGGCGTCGCCGCCCCACAGCCATCACAGCCCGAGGGGGCCCGGGCCGCGCGCGGCCGGACGCCATTGGCGGGACGGACGCCCCCATGCGGGTGACGCCGACCGGCTCACCGCGTCTGCGGCGCCATGCCTGTCTCGATGTTCCGTACCGGGCTCATGCCGGGCCCGTAGCGGGCTCACGCCGGGCTCATGCCGGGGCCGTGCCGGCTGGGCATCCGTGCCACCGGTACCGCCCGGACCGGCGGAGACGCCTCGCCCGGTCCCTGACCGGCACGGCCGGGGCCGCGCGCACCGGCAAGACCGGAGGGAGCCGGGCCGGAGGCCTCGCGCCGCCCCCTCGCTCCGCAGGCCCTCGCGCCCGCGCCCCGACGCCCCAGACCCTCACCCGACCTTGACGTCGGCATCCGGCATTCCGCCTGCCGCGTCCGTCTGGACCCCGTCGTTCAGACCCCGTCGTTCAGGATCTGCTCCCGCAACCGGTCGCAGCACCGATTGATCAGCCGGGACACGTGCATCTGCGAGATCCCCAACTGCTCGGCGATCCGGCTCTGGGTCATGTCCCCGAAGAACCTCATGTACAAGATCGTCCGGTCTCGCTCGGACAGGGCGGCGAGCCTGGGCCGGACGGCCTCCCGGTCGACGACCTTGTCCAGCGCCGGGTCCGCCTCGCCCATGGTGTCGGTGAGCGAGTACCCGCCTTCGGCGCCCGGCAGCTCGGCGTCGAGCGACAGCGCGGTGAAGCTCTCCAGCGCCTCCAGCCCGGTGCGTACGTCCTCCTCGCTGAGCTGCGCGCATTCGGCGAGCTCGGCGACGGTGGGCCGTCGGCCCGAGGTGGTCCGGGCCAGCTCCTGGCCGGCGCAGCGCACCCGGTTGCGCAGGTCCTGGACGCGACGGGGCACGTGCAGGGTCCACATGTGGTCACGGAAGTGGCGCTTGATCTCGCCGGTGACGGTGGGCACGGCGTAGCTCTCGAAGGCGTTGCCGCGCGCGGGGTCGTAGCGGTCGACGGCCTTGACCAGGCCGAGGGCGGCGACCTGGCGCAGGTCGTCCTGGTTCTCGCCGCGGTTGCGGAAACGGCCGGCGAGGCGGTTCGCCATCGGCAGCCATGCCTCGACGATCTGGGCCCGAAGGGCGTCGCGCCGCTCCCCCGGAGGCAGGGCGGCGAGCCTGCGGAAGGCGTCGGCGGTGTCGGGGGCGTCGTCGTGCGGATGGTGCTTCGTGTGCGCTCGGTTCGGCATGGGACGCAGCAACTCCCTGAGCAATGCTTCGGGTTGGCCGGCCTTTCGTGGAAGCAGCCGCGGCCCGACCGGACTTTGAGGGGCCACGAGGTCGGGACCCGCCACGGACGTGCCTCCGGTCCGAAGCACTGAGGCTGCGCCTGCCCCGGACTCACGCCTGCAAACACCGCCCAGGTTTTCGGACGGCCTGCGGGGTCACCCGTGCCCGTGCACGGCCGACTCCCGAATTTCCGCTTCTTCCCCAGTCAGGGAGGTCCCGTTCATGACCGCCACGGTCTGCGAACACATTCCGAGACGACTGCACGCCTGGGGCGTGGACCACGTCTTCGGCTGCCCCGGCGACGGCATCGAGGAACTGCTCGCCGCCTTCGACCGCACCGAGGACGCGCCGCGTCTCGTGCGGTCGACGCACGCCCGGACGTCCGCGTTCCAGGCGGTGGGCCACGCCAGGTTCGGCGGACGTCCGGGGGTGTGCGCGGCGGCGTCCGGGCCGGACGCGATCCAACTCCTCGGCGGTCTGTACGACGCGAAGCTGGACCGCGTCCCGGTGCTGGCGATCGTCGGACGCCGACGGACCGGCGGGGACGACCCGCACCGGCCCGAGATGGACCCGTACCTGCTGTTCAGGGACGTCGCATCGGAGTTCCTGGAGACGGTGACGACCCCTCAGGAGCTTCCGGACGTCCTGGACCGGGCCCTTCGCACCGCGTACGCCCGCCGCTGCCCGGTCGTGGTCGTGGTCCCCGAGGAAGTCCAGGAGCTCGACCGCCCCGAGCCCCCTGAGTCCGCGGGGCCCCCGGCCGGCTTCGGTGGGGTCTCGGCCGGTCCCGGCCGGGACGAGGGGGCGCCGGCCCCCTCGGCGGAGTCGTTGGAGCGGGCCGCGGAGATCCTCAACTCCGGTGACAAGGTGGCGATCCTGGTCGGTCGGGGCGCTGCCGGCGCGAGCACCGAGGTGCGCCGGATCGCCGAGCTCCTCGGCGCGGGTGTGGCCAAGGAGCTGCTCGGCAAGGACGTGGTCAGCGATGAACTCCCGTACGTCACCGGCACGGTCGGACCGCTGGGGACCCGCCCGTCCTACGAGCTGATGCGCGACTGCGACACCCTGTTGACGATCGGCTCGTCGTTCGCACACCCGCCGTTCCTGCCCGAGCCGGGCCGTGCGCGCAGCGTCCGGATCGACGTCGAACCGGACCCGACGGGGACGGACCGTCCGTCGGACCGCTGCTCATCGGACCACGCGTCAGACCGGCCCGCGGACCGGCCCGCGGGGGGTCGGTCGGGCGATCCGTACGAGGTGGAACTCGTCGCGGACGTGCGGGAGACGCTGGGGCGGCTCATCCCGACGATCCGGAGCGAGGAACGCGGCCGCGAGTGGTTCGAAACCGTTTGCGACAACGTGCGGCGCTGGGACGAAGTGCTGGACCGCAGGGCTCGGTTGTCGGCCGACCCGATCAACCCCGAGCAGGTGGCCCGCGTCCTGGACCGGTTGCTGCCGCCCGACGCGATCCTCACCTGCGACTCGGGCCCCGTGACGGGCTGGTACGCCCGCCATCTGACGATGCGGCCGGGCATGCGGGGCGCCCTCTCCTTCGGCCTGGCGGCGACGGGTTGCGCGGTGCCGTACGCGATCGGCGCGAAGTTCGCCCACCCGGACCGGCCGGTGATCGCGCTGGTGGGCGGCGGGGCGACGCAGCTGGACGGGCTCGTGGAGCTGCTCGCCGCGGCGAGGTACCGGGACCGGTGGCGGGACCCGCGGCTGGTCGTCGCGGTGTGGAACGACCGCGGCCTCGACCGGGGCGCCCGACGGACGGAGGACACGGAGGACGACCCTGCGGTCCCCTCCGTCCCCTCCGTCCCCTCCGTCCCGTCGCCGGACGTGCCGTACGCGGCGTTCGCCCGCTCCCTGGGGCTGACCGGGGTGCGGGTGGAGACGCCCGAGGACGTGGAGTCGGGCTGGCGGACCGCACTGGCGGCGGACGGCCCGGCCGTCGTGGAGTTCCTCACCGACCCGACGGTGCCGCCGGTGCCGGCTCACGCCACCTGGGAACAGCTGGGGGCCGCCGCCGCGGCGGTCCTGAAGGGCGAGCCCGACGCGGGCTCCGTGGTCCGGCACGCCTTCAAGGCGAAGATGCAGGAGTTCCTGCCGGGCCCGCAGGCCGGGTAGGTCCGCAGGCTCGCCCCGTCCTCGCCCGGGCCATCACCACAGGTCAGAGTGTTTTTCGAAGAGCCCGGCGGCGATTCCGTGTCGGCCTGCCCTCCTCGGGTACGCGGTGGCCACCCGAAGATCTGGAGGGCGAGACATGCAGCGAGGCAGTGACCGGCTGAGCGTGCACCGGGACGACGAGATGAAGCACGAACTGCAGGGCCTGCTGAGGTCCGGACACCCCACTCGCACGGAGGAGTGGCACGACCCGGAGCCGTCCGCCGAGGACGACCCCGAGGTGTGGGGCGGGCCGGTGGTGCCGGGGAACCCCCGGGCGTCGCTGGAATCGGTCCGGCTGGAGCTCGCCAGGATCCTGGGACGGACCTCGTTCCCCGCCGGGCCGGGTGCGCTGGCGGTGGGCCTGCGCCGCGAGAACGCGCCGGACGCGCTCGTGGAGGCGGTGCAGGAGCTGCCGCACAAGGAGCGCTACACCAACGTGCAGCAACTGGCCGAGGCGCTGGTCGGCGCCGGCGGCTGACCCGCTCGGCGCGGCAGGCCATCCCTGATGAGCAGACCATCCCTGATGACACGGAAAGGATGTTGAACCCTCATGCGCATCGCGTTTCTGACGGCACCGGAAGGCGTCGAGCAGGTCGAGCTCACCGAGCCCTGGCAGGCGGCGGTGGACGCGGGTCACGAACCCGTCCTGGTGTCGACCGAATCGGGCAAGGTGCAGGCCTTCAACCACCTCGACAAGGCCGACACGTTCATGGTGGACGAGGTGGTCGGCGAGGCTTCCGCGGATTCCTTCGGCGGCCTGGTCCTGCCGGGCGGAGTCGCCAACCCCGACTACCTGCGCACCGACGACAAGGCGGTCGCGTTCGTCAAGGCGTTCTTCGAGCAGGGCCGCCCGGTCGCCGCGATCTGCCACGCCCCGTGGACCCTGATCGAGGCCGACGTGGTCCGGGGCCGTGTGCTGACCTCGTGGCCGAGCCTGCGGACGGACATCCGCAACGCCGGCGGCGAGTGGGTCGACGAGCAGGTCCGGATCTGCGACCACGGTCCCGGCAAGCTCGTCACCAGCCGCAAGCCGGACGATCTCGCGGCGTTCTGCGAGGCGTACCTGCGCGTGTTCGCCGCGGAAGGCGACTGACGGACGACGGGGACGACGAGGACGGCGGGAACGGCGCGGGGCGCCGGTGAGGGGCGCGGATGCTCCCCTCACCGGCGCCCCGCTTCACGACGCAGACCGGCGCCCCGCTTCTCACACGACGGTGGTGGGCACAGCTGCGGCGGTCACCCCTGATGGTCCTCGTGATGGGCCTCGCTCCGGCGGGCGCGCCGAGCGGGCCGTCGTTCAGGCCCCGCCGGAGCCCGCCGTCGTTCCCGGCCCCCACTTGCCGACCGGAGCGCCCGCCGGGCCGCGCACGTCCGTCCCGGCGGTCCGCTCCCGGGCCCCCTCGCGGGTCCGGCCCGGAGAGACGAAGCGGCTCGGGTTGCGGCGCAGGTACTCGCCCTCCAGCCGGGCCATGCGGTCGTTGTGGGCGCGCAGCGCGTCGTTCGAGCCGTACAGCAGCGTGTCGTGGCGCGTGCGGTGGATCGTCTCCAGCTCTCTCATCAGCTGCTGGTCGTCCAGCCGGTCCGGGTCGACTCCGGTCATCGTGGTGCCCCGCTCGTCGTGTTCGTCCATACGGTTCGGGTACCCGCCCCCGGAAGCACTACCGGCGCTGCCCCCGAGCAGCATCCGGGAGGGAGTCACGGATCTCGCTTTCCTTGCCTCCACTGTACGAACATTCCGGCCCCCGGGCCTCGCCGAGGACGCCCGGCGAGCAGAACGCGCGGGCAGCACGCGCCGACGGCGCACCGCGCGCGAGGACTGCCGGACACCGCGCGCGGGGGCTGCCGGCCGTCGGACCGCCCGGCCCGCTACCTCGCCTGCTACCTGGCTCGCTCCACGCGCCGCTCGTCCCACACCGGCTCCGAGGTCTCCCGGACCCGTCCGTCGCTGCCGAAGACCAGATAGCGGTCGAAGGAGCGGGCGAACCAGCGGTCGTGGGTGACGGCGAGCACCGTCCCGTCGAAGGCCTCCAGGCCCTCCTGGAGCGCTTCGGCCGACTCCAGGTCGAGGTTGTCGGTGGGCTCGTCGAGGAGCAGCGCCGTGACGCCCTGGAGTTCGAGGAGCAGGATCTGGAAACGGGCCTGCTGGCCGCCGGACAGGCGGTCGAAGGTCTGCTCCGCCTGCTGGGTCAGCTCGTAGCGGCGCAGCCGGGACATGGCCGCGCCCCGGTCCTGGGAGTGTTCGCTCCACAGGATGTCCAGCAGGGTGCGGCCCAGCAGCTCGGGGTGGGCGTGGGTCTGGGCGAAGTGTCCGGGCACCACGCGCGCGCCGAGCTTCCACTCCCCCGTGTGCGCGACGGTGTCGCCGGCCAGCAGCCGCAGGAAGTGGGACTTGCCGGAGCCGTTGGAGCCCAGGACGGCGACCCGCTCGCCGTAGAAGACCTCCAGGTCGAACGGCTTCATCAGGCCGGTGAGCTCGAGTCCCTTGCAGGTGACGGCGCGCACGCCGGTGCGGCCGCCCTTGAGGCGCATGGTGATGTCCTGCTCGCGGGGCGGCTCCGGCGGCGGGCCGGCCTCCTCGAACTTGCGCAGCCTGGTCTGGGCGGCCTGGTAGCGCGATGCCAACTCATGGCTGATGGAGGCCGCCTGACGCAGGCTCAGCACGAGCTTCTTCAGCTGGGCGTGCTTCTCGTCCCAGCGGCGGCGCAACTCCTCGAAGCGGGCGAAGCGTTCGCGTCGGGCCTCGTGATACGTGGCGAAACCGCCGCCGTGCACCCAGGCGTCGGCGCCGGCCGGGCCGGGCTCGACCGAGACGATCTTCTCGGCGGCGCGGGAGAGGAGTTCGCGGTCGTGGGAGACGAACAGGACCGTCTTGCGGGTCTCCTTCAGCCGCTCCTCCAGCCACCGCTTGCCGGGCACGTCCAGGTAGTTGTCCGGCTCGTCGAGGAGGAGCACCTCGTCGTGGCCGCGCAGCAGCGCCTCCAGCACGAGCCGCTTCTGCTCACCGCCGGACAGGGTGCGCACGAGTCGGAACTGGGCCTTGTCGTAGGGCACGCCCAGGGCGGCCGTGGTGCACATGTCCCACAGCGTCTCGGCCTCGTAGCCGCGCACCTCCGCCCAGTCGGAGAGGGCCTGCGCGTACTGCAGCTGGGCGGCCTCGTCGTCGACGGTCATGATCGCGTGCTCGGCCTTGTCGACGGCCTGCGCGACCTCGCGGATGCGGGGCGAGGCGACGGACACCAGCAGATCGCGGACGGTCGTCTCGTCCCGTACCGAGCCCACGAACTGGCGCATCACACCCAGGCCGCCGCTCACCGTGACGGTCCCGCCGTGCGGTTTCAGCTCGCCGGAGATCAGCCGCAGCAGGGTGGTCTTGCCGGCGCCGTTGGGGCCGACCAGGGCCACGACGGCCCCTTCGCCCACCCGGAAGGAGACGTCGCCGAGCAGCGCCCTCCCGTCGGGGAGGTAGTACTCGAGGTGCGCGGCTTCCAGATGTCCCATGAGGACGCATTGTGCGGGCCGCCCGCCGCCCGCGGCAAACCGATATCGGCGCAGGCCGGGAGCGGTCGGGCCCGCCGGTCAGCGGCCGGCACCCTCGACGGGCTGCCCGGCCGGCCCGCCCTCCCCGACGGGCGCGACCGTGGCGCCGGCCCAGGACAGGGCCTTCCAGCCGTCCGTGGGCGAGCCCTCCAGGACCACCGTGCCGGTGTTGGCGAGGCGATGCGCGGCGGCGAAGGGGACGTCGACGTTGTGGGCACGGGCCGCCGCCCAGGTGCGGATCGCGGCGCCGTGGCTGACCAGGACGACGGTCCCCGCACCGCTCGCCGCGACCTCGGCGACCACGGCGTCGTAGCGCGCGAGGAACTCGGCGCCGTTCTCCCCGCCCGGCATGCGCAGGTCCGTCCGGCCCGCCGCCCAGGCGAACGCCGTGCGCATGTACAGCGCGCCCTGCTCCGTGTCGCCCGGCAGCGCCTCCAGGTCGCCGGCGGAGATCTCCCGGATCCCGTCGCGGACGACGACGTCGAGGCCGCGGGCGGCGGCCAGCGGGGCGGCGGTGAGCTGGGTGCGCACGAGGGTGGAGGCGTAGAGGGCCTCGACGTCCTCGTCGGCCAGGGCCTCGGGCAGGGCGGCGGCCTGTCGTGCGCCGAGTTCGGTGAGGCCCGGGCCGGGGACTGCGGTGTCGAGGAGGTAGTCGACGTTGGCGGGGGTCTGGCCGTGACGGACGAGCAGCAGTCGCATGCGGGGACCCTCCGGTGCCGAGGCCGCCTCCACACCGGAAACGGCCACTTCAGGGTACCCGCGGCGGCCGAGCCCGGGCAGCGGCCCCGCCTTCGGGCCGCAGGGGCGCATCGTCCGTGCGGGAACCAGACCTGATGATGTGTCAGTCCATATTTCAGAACGATCTGTCTCACCATGCGACCGTCGGCGTAGCGTGGCGTCACCGGGGGCCGGGCCGGACCCGGTCCGTCGAGAAGGGGAGCAGCCATGCCGAAAGCCCAGGAGACCGCCGTCTACACGCACGGACACCACGAGTCGGTGCTGCGCTCGCACACCTGGCGGACCGCCGCCAACTCCGCGGCCTATCTGCTCGGCTCGCTGAAGCCCCACATGAAGATCCTGGACATCGGCTGCGGCCCGGGCACCATCACCGCCGACCTGGCCGCCCTGGTGCCCGACGGGCACGTCACCGGCGTCGACCACGCGCCCGGGATCCTGGAGCAGGCCCGCGCCACGGCCGACGGGCGGGGGCTGACCAACGTCGATTTCGCGGTCGCGGACGTGCACGCCCTGGACCACCCCGACGACACGTTCTGCGTCGTGCACGCCCACCAGGTGCTCCAGCACGTCGGCGATCCCGTACAGGCGCTGCGGGAGATGCTGCGGGTCACCAGGCCCGGCGGGTACGTCGCGGTCCGCGACTCGGACTACGCGGCGATGACCTGGCACCCCGCCGCCGCCGGTATGGACGACTGGCTGGACCTGTACCGGCGCGTGGCCCGCGCCAACGGCGGCGAGCCGGACGCCGGACGGCGACTGAAGTCCTGGGCACTGGCCGCCGGGTTCACCGACATCACGGCCACGTCCTCCACCTGGACTTTCAGCACGTCCGAGGAACGGGCCTGGTGGAGCGGCCTGTGGGCGGACCGCACCCTGGCGTCCGCGTACGCGGAGCTCGCCACCCGCGGCGGACACGCCACGGCGGAGCAGCTGCGTGCCGTGTCGGCGGCCTGGCGGGAGTGGGGTCGGCGGGAGGACGGCTGGTTCGCCGTCCTGCACGGAGAGATCCTGTGCCGAAAAGCCGCCTGATCCAGGCATTCCGGGAGATCCGGGAGATACGGGAGATCCAGGGGTGAATGTTTCATCGAATCCGGGAAACACGCACTGCAGGAGGTAGAGACTATGGTTCCCGTCCTGCTGGTGCTGCTGCTGGTACTGATTCTTTTCGGTGCCGGATTCGCGGTGAAGTTGCTCTGGTGGATCGCGCTCGCGGTTCTGGTCCTGTGGCTCCTGGGATTCCTGGCTCGCGGAACCACTGCCTCGGGAGGCAGGGGGCGCTGGTACAGGTGGTGACCGAAGTTCTGAGGTGAAACCGGCTTCCGCCGGGAGCGCCGCCGGCTCTCGCCGGCCGGGCTCACTCCCGGGGAAGCAGCGGTCCGAGCGGCCCGAGGTCCAGATTGAGGTCCTCGGGCCGCAGTCCGTACCGCTCGCGCAGCTCGGTCATGCGGTCGTCCAGCAGCATCAGGGTGAGCCCGATGCGCTCCTCCTGCTCCTCGTTCAGATCGCCCTGGTCGAAGCGGCGCAACGCCTGCCGTTCCATCAGCTGACGCAGCAACTCCACGACGGTCAGGACGAGTTTGACCAGGTCGCGCTCGACGGTGTCGGGCTCCAGGTCGATGTGGTTGCGTCGGTCCGTCACGGCGACTCCCCCCAGGGCGACGGCACCTGCTCGTTCACCGAGCTGATCAGGGCGTTCAGGTCGATGCGGACGAGGTCGACGTCCGCGATGCGCAACGTGATGTCGCCCGTGATGACCACTCCCCCGGCCAGCAGCCGGTCGAGCAGGTCCACGAGAGCGACCTCGCGGCGCTCCACGACGGTCATGAGCCTCCCTCGCCGATGTCGGCGCCGGCCGCCGCCGACGAGGACTCCCCTGCCGTCGAGGAATCCGCCGGGTCTTCCACGAAGGAATAGGCGGCCCAGGGACCGGTCAGTTCGACGCGCATTCCGGGCTCCTCACCCTTCGTGCGGTCCACCAGTTCCACGAATTCCTCGGATTCCGCGCGCGGTACGAGATAGGCGGCGTTCAGCACGTTCTGTCCGGGCGCCTTGGAAAGGGCGGAATTCTGCGGAGCGTGCAGCCGGGCGCCGTCGGCGTGCGCGGACAATGTGGCGTGCAGTCGTCCGGCGAACCGCTCGGCCCGCTGCCAGCTGTCCTCGTGCGCCCTGCTCTGCATGCGCCGCTGACGCAGGTAGTCCCGGCCCGAGGCGGGCTTCGCCGTGGTTTCGGAGGGGACGGCGGGCTCGCGCTCCACATAGACCTTCACACCCCACTCGACCCGGCCCTCCAGCCGGTCCAGAGTGCGCAGGAAGTCCGCCTCGCGCTCCTCCATCATCACGCGGACGCCGCTGTCGTCGCGGAACACCGTGGCGAGCCGGAGCGGCAGCGGCGTGGTGACGGCCGTCAGCGCGTCGATCACCTGCTGGTGGGCCCGAGCGGTCTCGGTCAGCCAGTCGAGGTCCTCCAGATGCCGGTGCAGGGGCGCCTCGGCGAAGTCCCCCTCCGGGACGTGGCTGACGACCGCGATCAGTCCGCGATGGCCGAGCAGCCGGGGCGGATCGCCCGCCACGCCCTTGAGGGCCGTCTGCAGAGGCGCGCCGAAGGGCCGGCAGACGGCGTAGACGTACCGCAGTCCTGTCACGGCGACTCCTTCCTGACGTCACGAGGGCCCTGCTCCCGGGCGTTCTCCGGGGCGCGGCCCAGCTCCAGTTCCTCCAGCCGTGCCAACCGTTCGCGCAACTCGGCGTTCTCACGCGCGAGTTCGTCGCGGCGGGCGCCGGAGGACAACGCCGGGTCGGTCTCCCACCAGTCGATGCCCATCTCCTTGGCCTTGTCGACGGAGGCGACGATGAGGCGGAGTTTGATGGTGAGCAGTTCGATGTCGAGCAGGTTGATCCGGATGTCGCCCGCGATCACGATGCCCTTGTCGAGAACGCGTTCCAGGATGTCGGCGAGGTTGGCGCCGCCGCCCTGACCGTACGGCTCCGGCAGCCGGCTCGACATGGTCATCGACGACTCCCGCCCTTCGCGTCCTCAGGCTCGGGCTCCTCCTCGTACTCGTCCTCGCTCTCCTCGAACTCGCCCTCGGCGTCCTCGGGCTCGCCCTCCTCCTCTTCCTCGTACTCGCCCTCGGGCTCCTCCTCCTCGGGTTCCTCTTCCTCCCTGTCCTCGGCGTCCGGACCCTCGTCCTCGGCCTCGTACTCCTCATCGTCCTCCGGGGCGGCGTCCTCGGCATCCCGCGCCTCGGCGTCCTCCTCGGGCTCGCCGTTCTCCTCGTTCTCGCCGTTCTCCTCGTTCTCGCCGTTCTCCTGCTCTTCCTCGGCGACCGCGTCGTCGTGGGAGCGGACGACCTCGCCGTCGCGGATCTCGCCGCGCCAGCTGTCCTGCGCCTCACCCTTGATGGTGATGAAGCGGGCGAAGTTCTTCAGGTCGAGACGGGCACGGCGGCCCTGGGCGCGCCAGATGTTGCCGGTCTTCTCGAACAGGCCCGTCGGGTAGTACTCGATGACCAACAGGATGCGGGTGAGGTTCTCGGCGAGCTCGTGGAAGGAGACGACGCCCTTCGTGGTGCCCTTCGCACCCTCCGACGTCCAGGCGATCCGGTCGTCCGGCACCTGTTCGGTGGTCTTCGCCTTCCAGCTGCGGTTGGACCAGAAGACCTTCGCCTGCCAGTCGCTGGTGGTGTCGTCGGCGCGGTTCGCGCTCTTGACGCCCTTGGCGAAGGTGCTGAAGTCCTGGTACTGCGTCCACTGGTCGTAGGCGGTGCGTAGCGGCACGCCGACGTCGATCGTCTCCATGATCACGGTCGGCTTCTTGCCGGCGCTCTTCTTGCCCTTGCCGCCCTTGCCGCCGCCGAGGTTCTTCAGGGCACCGGTCACCTTGTCCTTGGCGCGCGAGGCGCCGAGCTCCAGGGCGGAGCGGACCGGTCCCTTGCCCTCGGCGATCTTCTTGCCGCCGTCCAGGGCTAGTTTGGCGAACCCCGGGCTGTTGCCCTCGGCGATGTCGTTGAGTTTGTTCGTGGTCTCGCCGAGCTTGTGCCCCATGCCGGTGAGCAGACGCGTGGCCTGGGCGGCGAGATAGTCCTGCACCTCGCCCTTGAGCCGGTCGGCGGCCTCGCTCTGGGCCAGGCCGGACAGGGGGTTGGCCCCGTCCGCCTTCCCTGCGGCGGACTTCGCGGATCCGAGGGTCTCGGTCATCGGTCACCGCCTCCCTTCGAGCGCCGGGCGCCGGAGCCGCCACCGGAGGCGGGCCTGGACGCCGTCTTCGCGGCCGTCTTCCCGGCCGACGCAGTCTTCTTCGCGGCCGTCCTGCGAGCCGGAGCCTTCTTGGCGGGCGCCTTCTTCGCGGGGGCCTTCTTGGCCGACGCCTTCTTGGCCGTCTTCTTCGCCGCCGTCTTCCTCGGCGGCTCCTCGTCCTCCTCCTCGTCCTCCTCGTACTCGTCCTCGTCGTCGGAGTCGTCCCGCGGCTCCTCGTCCTCGCCCTCGTCGTCCTGGGCGTCCTGAGGCTCCTCGTCGTACTCCTCGTCCGCCTCCAGCTCGTCGTCCTGCTCGCGCTCTCCGCCCTTGCCGGGCACGGCGCCGGCGAGCTGGTCGCGCACCTCGGCGGTGCGGCCGTGCAGCCGGTCCGCGAGCGCGTCGATCTGCCGCTCGACCATGGCGCCGGAAGCGGCCTTGCCGACCCCGCGCAGGTCCTGACGGAGCTGGTCCCCGATCTCCTTGAACTGCGGATTGTCCCGCAGCTGCTGGGAGACCAGATCGGCGATGCCCTTCGGCGTCAGGTTGAGCCGCTTGCCGGCCACCAGTGACCCGACGGCCACCGCCATTTTCAGTTTCCTGGTACGGCCGAGGAAATATCCGGCCCCGACCGCAAGGCCCAGTCCCATTCGGTTCATCTTGCCGTCCCGTCGTCCGTTTGCGTGGTGCCGCGTGCGCTGGCCTCCAGCCGGTCCAGGAGTTCGTCCTCCTGGCGGTCGAACTCCTCCTCCGTGATCTCTCCCGCCTCCAACTGCTGTTCGAGGCGGGAGAGTTCGGCCCGGATCGTGGAGGGGTCGTAGTAGATCCGTTCGGCCTCACGAAGTACCTGGCGGATCACCCATCCACTGCCTCGGACCGGAGCCAAAGGCAGCAGGAACACCTCTCCGAGCAGTCCCACGACACACCTACTCCCCGGTGATCGTCTCCGCGGGCTCGGACGGTCCGGGCTCGACGAAGCTGTAGGGCGGAAGCGGCCCGTTGAGGCGCACGTCGAGGTGCGGATGGGCCTGCCTCAGCTCATCCACCGCCTCCGCGAAGCGGGCGGCCGAATCCCGGGCGACCAGGAACGACACGTTGGCCAGCCAGCCCGTGGACTCCGGGCCCAGACCGACGGCCGCGGCGAGCGGCTCCAGCGCCTGCTGGACGACGCCTGCGTCCTCGGCCTCCTGGGCCTTGACAGCGGCGGCGACCATCTCGCCGAGCTGCAGCTTCTGCTCGTAACTGCCGCCGCCCGCCTTCCGGTTGGCCTCGGCGAGGGCACGCAGCTCGGGGCTGCCGGCCATGACGTGGTGCAGCACGGCCTCTTCGATGTGCGTCGCCTTGACGTTGTACTCGACCTTGCCGTCGAGGGCCCTCAGCCGCTCCTTGTAGTGCTCGGCGCGCTCGGCCAGCACGCCGGTGACGGCGCTGTCCTCGGGCGCGACGCTGCCGAACCGCATGGGCAGCACGCAGCCGCCGGCGCCCGCCTCGGCGAGGACGTTCTGGTGCGCGAGCAGCTCACGGCGCTTGGGGCGCAGGCCTTCCGGCGCGTCGCTCACGACGGCCGCCAGGTCGCCCTCCTTCAGCACCCGCACGGGCATGGCAGGGTCCCCGACGCCTCCCAGACCCTCCGGAAGGGCAGGGTGCGAGCCCGCGGTGATGCCGTACACGTAGGTGCTCACTCCTGCTCCTCCTTCCGGCGCGAAGCCGTGGTCTTACGGGCGCGCGGCCTGGACTCGCGCTCTGCGGAAGCGTCGTCACGCGACTGCTTGAACGCGTCGGATATGGTCTCGGCGGCCCCGGAGAGGGCGCCCTTGGACTTGCCGCGCGCACCCGACTCGGTGACCTCCCCGACGATCTCGGGCAGACCCGGGCTCTTGTTGGGGCCGGACTCCAGGTCCAGCCGGTTGCACGCCTCGGCGAAGCGCAGATAGGTGTCGACGCTGGCCACGACGACACGCACGTCGATCTTGAGGATCTCGATACCGACCAGGGAGACCCGCACGAACGCGTCGATCACAAGCCCCCTGTCGAGGACGAGCTCCAGAACGTCGTAAAGACCGCTCGAGCCGCCTCCGCCACCGGACTGCTGTGCCGGGACTACGGTCATGCCGACCGCACCTCCTTGCTTCGTGATGGGTGATCGCGATTGATGATCGGAAATGGTCTTCGGCGGCGGCCTAACGGCCGCCGGCCCGGTGGGCATCGGCCCGCCCGCGCTCATAACGGCGAACGCGCCGATAGCCGGTGAGCTGCCCCTCCGGGTCGAGTTCGACCTGGTAGGTCGCCATGAGGCTCATGGTGTCGGGGACTCGTTCCAGCTCGAGTACCTCGACCTCCAGGGACCAGCCGTCCTCCGTCTGCGCGAAGGAGGACACGCTCTCGGCGGTCATGCCGGTGAGCTCCGCCAGCTGGGCACGCGCCTCGCGCAGTACCTCCATGGGGCGTGGCCGGTCGTCCGTCACGATGTGGTCCTCGCCCTTCATGTCGTCGTCATCGGCTTCGTCGTCATCGGCTTCGTCCTCGTCGGCTTCGGACTCGTCGCCGTCGAGTTCGCCGGTGTCCGGCTCGTCACTGTCCGCCTCTTCGACGTCCTGTTCTTCGCCGTCCTGTTCTTCGTCGTCGAGCTCTTCGGCGTCCTCGGCTTCCGCCTCCTCGCCGTCCGCCTCTTCGGCCTCCAGCTCTTCGGCGTCCGCCTCGGCGGCGTCCTGCTCTTCGGCGTCCCGCTCGTCCCTGTGGCGCGCGGGCCGGTGGCGCCGGGGCTCCTCGCTCTCGGACCCTTTCTTCCGGGTGTTTCGTGAAGTCCGCGCACCCGATGTGTTCTCTGTGGAATGCGATGTGCTTTTTGTGTTCGCCATGGCCACCTCTCCTTCCGTGTGGCCGGAAGCCTCATGGCCAAACCTTCACGAGCCGTTCAGTGCGTCGAGCCGCCGTCGGGCCGGGTCCAGGGAGCGTCCGCGGCCGGTCAGCGCAGACCAGGGGCGGGAGCGGGCCTGCTCGACGGCGTCGGCGACCGTCCAGCGCCGCGGGCCGAGCTCGGGGTCGTCGAGCTGTTCCCAGGTGATCGGGGTGGCGACGGGGGCACCGGGCAGCGCGCGCACCGTGTACGGGGCGACGGCGGTCTGCGCGTAGGCGTTGCGCTGCACGTCCAGGTAGAGCCGGTCGCCGCGGTCCTTCTTGCGGGCGGCCGTGGTGAGCCGGTCCGGGTGCTCGGCGGCGAGGAGCTCGGCGACGTCCCGGGCGAAGGCGCGCACCTCGTCGAAGCCGTGGCCGCCGTCGATCGGCACGACGACGTGCAGCCCGCGCGAGCCGGTCGTCATCAGCCCCGAGGGCAGCCGCAGCTCGTGGAGCAGCTCGCCCAGCCACCGGGCGGTCTCGCGGACGGCGTCGAAATGCGCGTCGTCGGCCGGGTCGAGATCGAAGACCAGCAGGTCCGGACGGTCGACCCGGTCGGCCCGCGACAGCCAGCGATGCAGCGTGAGACAGGCCTGGTCGGCCAGGTGGACGAGGGTGGCGGTGTCGTCGCAGACGGTGTGGTGGACCGTGCCGTCCTCCTTGGCCACCTCGACCCGTCTGATCCACTGCGGATAGTGCTCGGGGGTGTTCTTCTGCATGAACCGGGGGCCCTCGACCCCGTCAGGATGCCGTTCCAGCATCAGCGGGCGGCCCCGCAGGTGCGGCAGCATGAACGCCGCGACGGACCGGTAGTAGGCGACGAGGTCGGCCTTCGTGTACTCCCTCGCCGCCTCCCCGGCCGGGAAGAGCACCTTGTCCGGCCGGTGGACCTCGACGGTACGGCGGCCCGCACGCACCGTCCGTACGCCGCCGCCCGCCTGCGCGCTCACGGCGCGATCGCCTGCTCCACCAGCAGCCGGGCGGACGCGGCGATCGACTCGGCGTCGATGCCGGCGACGTGCAGCTGCTCCTCGGGACCGGCCGACCCCGGCATCGTGCGGACGGCGAGCCGCACCAGGCGGGGCGCCGGCCGCCCGTCGAGGAAGGCGTCGAGGACCGCGTCGCCGAGGCCGCCCTGCTCGTGGTGGTCCTCCACGCTCAGCAGACAGCCGGTCTCCTCCGCGGCCCGCCGCAGCGTGTCCCGGTCGACCGGCTTGACCGAGTACAGATCGATCACCCGCACCGCGACGCCCTCGGCGTCGAGCGCCTCGGCGGCCTTCAACGCCTCGTGCACGGTGACACCGGCCGCGACGATCGTCATCCGGTCCCGGTCGGAGGAGCGCAGCACCTTGCTGCCGCCGACCGGGAACTCCTCGTCCGGGCCGTACAGGGCCGGGGCCTTGCCGCGCGAGGTGCGCAGATAGCGGACGCCGTCCAGGCCGGCCATCGTGGCGACGAGCCGGGCGGTCTGGTTGGGGTCGCACGGGTACAGCACGGTGGAGCCGTGCACGGCCCGGAACATGGCCAGGTCCTCCAGGCCCATCTGCGAGGGCCCGTCCTGCCCGATGGCCACCCCGGCGTGCGAGCCGACCAGGTTGATCCCGGCGCCGCTGACCGCGGCCATGCGGACGAAGTCGTGGGCCCGGGTCAGGAACGCCGCGAAGGTGGAGGCGTACGGCACCCAGCCGCGCGCCGCGAGCCCCACCGCGGCGGCGACGAGCTGCTGCTCGGCGATGTAGCACTCGAAGAACCGGTCGGGATGCTTCTTGGCGAAGACCTCCGCCCGCGTGGAGTCGCTCACCTCGCCGTCCAGGGCGACGACGTCCTCGCGGGCGCCGCCGAGCGCGGCCAGCGCCTGACCGTAGGCGTCCCGGGTGGCCGCCTCCTCGCCCTTGTCCCAGCGGGGCAGGTCCAGGCGCCCCGTCGGCACGGAGTGCAGCATGCGGGCGTCGGCCGGCTCGTGCACCCGCACCCGCAGGTCCCGCACGCCGCCCAGTTCCTCGATCGCCTCGTCGGCGTCCGGCAGGGGCTTGCCGTGCAACCCCTCGCGGTCCTGGACGGACTCCACGCCCCGGCCCTTGAGGGTGCGGGCGAGGATGACGGTGGGCTGGCCCTTGGTGGAGACCGCCTCGCCGTAGGCGCGGTCGACGGCGTCCACGTCGTGCCCGTCGATCTCGACCGTGTGCCAGCCGAACGCCTGGAAGCGGCGGGCGTAGGCGTCGAGGTCGTGTCCGTGCCGGGTCGGGCCGCGCTGACCGAGCCGGTTGACGTCGACGATCGCCGTCAGGTTGTCGAGGTGCTCGTGGCCCGCGTGCTCCGCGGCCTCCCACACCGAGCCCTCGGCGAGCTCGCTGTCCCCGCACAGCACCCACACCCGGTAGCCGGTGCGCTCCAGCCGCTTGCCCGAGAGTGCGATGCCGACGCCCACCGGCAGTCCCTGGCCCAGCGAGCCGGTGGCGGTCTCGACCCACGGCAGCCGCCGCGGGGTGGGATGGCCTTCGAGCCGGCTGCCCAGCTTGCGGAAGGTCAGCAGCTCCTCGTCGTCGACGGCCCCGGCGGCCTTGTAGGCGGAGTACAGCAGCGGGGAGGCGTGGCCCTTGGAGAGGACGAAGCGGTCGTTGCCGGGGTGGGCGGGGCGGTCGAAGTCGTAGCGGAGGTGGTTCGCGAGCAGCACGGCCATCAGGTCCGCGGCCGACATCGACGACGTCGGGTGCCCGGATCCCGCGGCGGCTGAGGCGCGCACGCTGTCCACCCTCAACTGCTGTCCGAGTTCGATGAGTTCGGCGGTGTCCATCGGGCTATCGGTTTCCTTCCGCGTGCTCGTCGGCGCTCCGGGCGGGGCCGGCGGCCGGCTGGTTCCTCGCGGGCTCGCCACCGGGCTGGTTCTTCGCGGGCTCGCCGCCCGGCTGGTTCTTGGCCGGCTCGGCCGCCTCGTCGGCGCCCGGGGCCGCCGGTCCGGTGCTGTGCTGTCCGACCTCCGGGGTGGGAGAGGTGATCGACTGGGAGCCGTCCTCGGGCGACGACCGACCCGTACGGGTGTCGTCCTCACCGCCTCCGTGACCGCCTCCGTGCCGTCCCACCTCGGGGGTCGGCGAGGTGATCGACTGGGAGCCGTCCTCCGGGGAGGGGCGCCGCTCGGCGGACCCGCCGGTCGTCTGGTTCTCGTCGTTCACGTCGTTCACGTCGTTCACGTCGTTCACCTGATTCCTGTCGAAGTGGGTGGTCGTGCCGTTCGTGTCGTTCGCGGTGTCCCTGTCCGTCCCGGCGGCCCCGGCGGCGTGCACGTCCTCCTCGGTGGCCGCGCCGGGTCCGAAAGCCGTCGGTACGCGGCTGCGGGCGTCCGGGACCCGGGCCGGCTCGGGCGACGCCGTGTCCAGGCGCGCCGACCAGGGCCGGACGAGCCCCAACTGGACGGGTCGGCGCGGCAGAAGCGCGTCGAGCAGCCGGTCGGCGGCGTCGCGGACGCGGTTGCCCGGCATCGCGGCGAGTCGGTGGGCGCGGGCGACCGCGCCGGCCACGGGGCCGCAGCGGTGCATGCCCAGCGGGTCGGCCGCCGCCCGCACCCCGCCCGGATCGACGGCGATCCCGGGATCCCTGTGCCGGTACGGGCGCATCCCGGCTCCGCCGCCGAGGGAGGCGGCGACGTTCCGTCCGGCCACCTTCCCCTGCCGCCAGGCGTGCCGCGCGGTCATCGGCGTGTACTCGCCGGGGCGGTCCAGATCCGGCACGGCGGCCGCGTCTCCGCAGGCGAACACCTCGGGCCGGCCCGGCGCCTGGAGGGTCGGCTCCACGAGCAGCCTGCCCTTCTCCAGGGGCAGTCCCAGCGACCCCAGGAGCGGATCGGGCCGTACGCCCACGCACCACACCAGCGTGCGGCTGTGGACGAACTCGCCGTCGGTCAGCAGCACTCCCTCGCGCGTGGCCTCCTTCACAAAGGTCCCCGGGCGCACCTCG
Source organism: Streptomyces sp. LUP30 (assembly GCF_001746365.1). Classification (GTDB taxonomy): domain Bacteria; phylum Actinomycetota; class Actinomycetes; order Streptomycetales; family Streptomycetaceae; genus Streptomyces. The sequence continues at coordinate 2,098 of NZ_MJAJ01000064.1, read as the reverse complement.
ACGCCTTGTTCGCGCAGCGCCCGTTCGGCGGCGCGGGAGAGCCGTTCGTCCAGTTCGGGAAGAACGCGCTCGGCGGCGTCGAGCAGCAGCCAGCGCGGTCGCATGCCCCTGCGGGCGGGATGGTCCCGCACCAGCGCCTCGGTGAAGCGCCGTCCCTGCGCGGCCACTTCGGCGCCGGTGTAGCCCGCGCCGGCCACGACGAACGTACAACGCGCCACTCGCTCGGCCGCGTCGTCGCCGGCCGCGGCCGACTCCACCTGACGGATGAGGTGATCGCGCAGACAGAGCGCTTCGGGCAGACCGCGGAGCCCGTACGCGTGCTCGGCGTCCCCGGGGACGGGCTGCAGCCGGCCGCCGACGCCGGCGGCCAGCACGAGCCGGTCGTAGTCGAGGACGCCCGCGTCGCCCTCGGGGCCGGTGTAGCGCACGGTGCGGGCGTCGAGGTCCACCCGGTCGGCCTCGCCGAGCACCAGCCGCACCCCGCGCAGAGTGCGCGGCAGCGACACCGCGACCCGGCGCGGCTCCAGGACGCCGGCCGCCACCCGGGGCAGCAGGGGCCGGTACAGGAAGTGGTCGGTCGGGTTGAGCAGGGTGATGTCGGCCCGGCCGCGGTCCGCCCGCGCGAGGGTGCGAGCCGCCCGGTGTCCGGCGAAGCCCGCTCCGACGATCACGATGCGGGGTCGACTCAAGGGTGGCCTCCGGCGGGTGCGGACGGTTGTCGTACGAGGGTTTCCGCGTCCCCCTGGCAGGGGCGGCCAAACGTGCGCCGGTTTCCCGCCCGGACGTCGGGTACCCGGTGCGGGACCGGAGTCACCCACTCGGAGGTACCCCCCATGCCCGAATACGGCTACTTCCTGTCCTGCGAGGAGTTCGGCCCCGCGGACCTCGTCGAACAGGCCCGCATGGCCGAGCAGGCGGGCTTCCAGGCGCTGTGGATCTCCGACCACTACCACCCGTGGAACGACGCGCAGGGACAGAGCCCGTTCGTCTGGTCGGTGATCGGCGCGCTGTCGGAGGCGGTGTCGCTGCCGATCGAGACGGCCGTGACGTGCCCGACCGTACGGATGCACCCCGCCGTGGTGGCCCAGGCCGCCGCCACGGCCGCCGTGATGACGGACGGCCGCTTCCGCCTCGGCGTCGGCTCGGGCGAGGCGCTCAACGAGCACATCCTCGGCGACGTCTGGCCACCGGCGAACGTACGCCTGGAGATGCTGGAGGAGGCCGTCCAGGTCATGCGCCGGCTGTTCACCGGCGAGGAGGTCAGCCACTACGGCACGCACTACAAGGTGGAGAACGCCCGCCTGTACACCGTCCCCGACGAGCCGGTCCCGATCGACATCTCCGGATTCGGGCCCAAGGCGACGTCGCTGGCGTCCCGGGTGGGCGACGGCTACATCACGATGATGCCCGAGGAGCCGATGGTGGAGCAGTTCCGCAAGGGCGGCGGCGGCGCGAAGCTGGTCAGCGGCGGCACCAAGGTCTGTTACGGCGCCGACCGCGAGGAGGCCGTGCGTACGGTCCACCGGCTGTGGTCGAACCAGCTGCTGCCCGGCGAGATGGGCCAGATCCTGCCCACCCCGAGCCACTTCGAGCAGCTGGAGCCGCTGATCACCGAGGAGATGGTCGGTGAGAACACGGTCTGCGGCGACGACGTGGACGAGCACGTCGCCGCTCTCACCGCCTTCGCCGACGCGGGTTTCGACCGGGTGTACGTGAACCAGATCGGCCCGGACCAGCGCGGCTTCTTCGACTTCTACCGGACCAAGGTGCTGCCCCGCCTCCAGTGAGACCGGCCTTGGGGGCCGGAGGACCGGCAGGGGATGGAGTCCTGACCCGCTGCAGGCCGGGGCCCCGCGGCAGATGTGCCGCGGGGCCCCGGCCGCCCGGTCGCCGATCAGACCGCTCCGACGCCGATCACGACGCCCGGGCCCGGTTCACGTCGCCGCGGGCCCGGTGCCGTCGCGGGTCGGTCGCAGGTCAGCCGCGCGGGTGCGGGTCCCCGGGGTCGACGCCCTGGGCACGCGGCGCCCCGCCCTGTTCCCGCAGAGGCGCGTCCGGCGCGACCGGCGCGACCGGCGGCACCGGCGGCACCGGCGGG
>NZ_MJAJ01000063.1 GCF_001746365.1 Streptomyces sp. LUP30 | reverse complement strand
CTGCGGCACGAGGCCGCCGTCGCGGAAGCCGTGGCCGCCGGCGCCCGGCAGCTGCTCGCCCACGTCGAGGTGTCCGTCGGGCGCGCCGAGGAGGAGCGCGTCGCCGCCGACGCCGCGAAGGCGCGCCGCGAGCAGGAGCTGGCCGCCGCGCGCACCGCGGGGCGTGATCTGAAGGCGGAACTCGACAAGTTGACGGATTCGGTTCACCGGGGCGAGGTACTCGGAGCGGAGAAGCGGCTGCGGATCGAGCAGCTGGAGACCAAGGCTCTGGAGGAGCTCGGTGTCGAACCGGCGGGGCTCGTCTCGGAGTACGGTCCGCATCAGCCGGTGCCGCCCTCGCCCCCCGCCGAGGGCGAGGAGCTGCCGGAGGATCCGGAGCACCCGCGCAACCGGCCGAGGGCGTTCGTCCGGGCGGAGCAGGAGAAGCGGCTCAGGGCCGCCGAGCGCGCGTACCAGCAGCTCGGCAAGGTCAACCCGCTCGCCCTGGAGGAGTTCTCCGCGCTGGAGGAGCGTCACCAGTTCCTCAGCGAGCAGCTGGAGGACCTCAAGAAGACCCGCACGGACCTGCTGCAGGTGGTCAGGGAGGTCGACGAGCGCGTCGAGCAGGTCTTCACCGAGGCCTTCCGGGACACCGCGCGCGAGTTCGAGGGCGTGTTCGGCCGGCTCTTCCCGGGCGGGGAGGGACGGTTGATCCTGACCGACCCCGACAACATGCTCACCACGGGCGTCGACGTCGAGGCGCGGCCTCCCGGCAAGAGGGTCAAGCGGCTGAGCCTGCTGTCCGGCGGCGAGCGCTCGCTGACCGCCGTCGCCATGCTGGTGTCGATCTTCAAGGCCCGGCCCAGTCCGTTCTACGTCATGGACGAGGTCGAGGCGGCCCTCGACGACACCAACCTGCAGCGGTTGATCCGGATCATGCAGGAGCTGCAGGAGGCCTCCCAGCTCATCGTGATCACCCACCAGAAGCGCACGATGGAGGTCGCCGACGCGCTGTACGGCGTGTCCATGCAGGGTGACGGCGTGTCGAAGGTGATCAGTCAGCGGTTGCGCTGACGACCGGTCGCTCGGCCTTCGAGCCCACGTCGCGACCTGCGCTGTCTTCAAGAAGTGAACGTATGTGACGTGATCTTGTCTGAGTTCTCACAATTTCCCGCGTTTGAATTTGAAACTTGAAGGCATAAGGTCAGGAACGTTGGATTTACCTTCAGGTACCACCTACCTGGAAGGCTGACCGCGCCGGCAGCGTTGCCGGTGGCCCGAGGAGTTCACGTGACCAGCACAGCGCAGGCATCCAAGTCAGGAGCCGGGACGGCTCACCCCGATCATCTCGGGCATGTCATCTTCATCGCTGCGGCGGCCGCGATGGGCGGCTTCCTCTTCGGCTACGACAGCTCCGTCATCAACGGCGCCGTCGAGGCCATCCGGGACCGCTACGACGTGGGCTCCGCCGCCCTCGCCCAGGTGATCGCCATCGCCCTGATCGGCTGCGCCATCGGCGCCGCGACCGCCGGCCGCATGGCGGACCGCATCGGCCGCATCAGGGTCATGCAGATCGCGGCCGTGCTGTTCACGGTCAGCGCCGTCGGCTCGGCCCTGCCCTTCGCGCTCTGGGACTTCGCCCTGTGGCGGGTCGTCGGCGGCTTCGCCATCGGCATGGCCTCGGTGATCGGCCCCGCCTACATCGCCGAGGTCGCCCCGCCCGCCTACCGCGGCCGGCTCGGCTCCTTCCAGCAGGCCGCGATCGTCATCGGCATCGCGATCTCGCAGCTGGTCAACTGGGGTCTGCTCAACTCCGCCGGCGGCGACCAGCGCGGCAAGCTCATGGGCCTGGAGGCCTGGCAGGTCATGCTCGGCGTGATGGTCGTCCCGGCCGTCCTGTACGGCCTGCTCTCCTTCGCCATCCCCGAGTCCCCGCGTTTCCTGATCTCCGTCGGCAAGCGCGAGCGGGCCCGCGACATCCTGGAAGAGGTCGAGGGCGACAAGATCGACCTGGACGCCCGGGTCGCCGAGATCGAGCACGCGATGAAGAGCGAGCACAAGTCCACCTTCAAGGACCTGCTCGGCGGCTCCTTCTTCTTCAAGCCGATCGTCTGGATCGGCATCGGCCTGTCGGTCTTCCAGCAGTTCGTCGGCATCAACGTCGCCTTCTACTACTCCTCGACGCTGTGGCAGTCGGTCGGCGTCGACCCGACGGACTCGTTCTTCTACTCCTTCACGACGTCGATCATCAACATCATCGGCACCGTGATCGCCATGATCTTCGTGGACCGGGTCGGCCGCAGGCCGCTCGCCCTCATCGGCTCCGTCGGCATGGTCGTCGGCCTCGCGCTGGAGGCCTGGGCGTTCTCCTACGACCTCGTCGACGGCAAGCTCCCGGCCGCCCAGGGCTGGATCGCCCTGATCGCCGCCCACGTGTTCGTCCTCTTCTTCGCCCTGTCCTGGGGCGTCGTCGTCTGGGTCTTCCTCGGCGAGATGTTCCCCAACCGGATCCGTGCCGCCGCCCTCGGCGTGGCCGCCTCCGCCCAGTGGATCGCCAACTGGGCCATCACCGCGAGCTTCCCGTCGCTGGCCGACTGGAACCTCTCCGCGACCTACGTGATCTACACGGTCTTCGCCGCGCTCTCCATCCCGTTCGTCCTCAAGTACGTCAAGGAGACGAAGGGCAAGGCACTGGAGGAGATGGGCTGAGCCCCAAGACCGGGCCGAGCCTCACGACGAGGCCTTCGAGCCCCCTGGACTCGAGGAGCCGGGCCAAGTCCCCGCTGCCCGCTCCTCGACACCCGTAGCGCGTGCTGCCCCGGCTCACTCCCCGAGCCGGGGCAGCACGCGTTCGCAGAACAGCCGCAGACTCCGCCAGCCCTCCTCCACCGGCATCCCGCCCGCCAGCGGATGCAGGACCAGGTTGTCGAGCCCCTGCGCCACGCACTCGTCCGGCGTGAGGATCCGGTACACGCCCTCGTCCCGGAGCTCGTCGACCGTGAGCGCGCCCGACCGCACCGCCGAGCGGATGTCCCCGGACTGCCACGAGGCGTACGTCCGGGCCTCGTGCAGGAAGTGGCCGCCGTACCGTGACCAGGCCCGGTCCGGATCCTCGGCGAGGTGCAGCAGCGGGGTCTCGGCGCCGGGCATCATCGTCCAGCCCTCGGTCCCGTACTCGACCAGCCGCTCCTTGTAGTACGCCTCCAGCTCCGGCAGGTGCGCGCTGGGGAAGAAGGGCAGACCGAGCCGGGCGGCCCGGCGGGCGGCGGCCCGCGAGGAGCCGCCGACCAGCAGCAGGGGGTGCGGCGCGGTCCCCGGGCGCGGGGTGACCCGTACCGTACGGCCGCGGTACTCGAACTCCTCGCCGGTCCAGGCCCGCAGCACGGTCTCCAGCAACTCGTCCTGGAGCCGGCCCCGGCGCTTCCAGTCCACGCCCGCCCGGGCGTACTCCTCGGGCCGGTACCCGATCCCGGCGACCGTCACCAGCCGGCCGCCGCTCAGCAGATCGAGCACCGCGATGTCCTCGGCCAGCCGCAGCGGGTCGTGCAACGGGCCGATGACGGCGGAGACGGTCACCGCCAGCCGCCGGGTCGCCCCGAGCACCGCGCCCGCGAAGGCGAACGGGGACGGCAGCCAGTTGTTCTCGACGCCGTGGTGCTCCTCGGTCTGCAGGGTCGTGACCCCGTGCCCGTCCGCGTACGCGGCCATCTCCAGCGCGGCCCGGTAGCGGACGCCCAGCTCTGCGGGGGTCGCACCGGGCGCGACGAGATTGAAACGGACGACGGTGACGGGCATGGGGACCCCCTTCGGCGACGTGGGGGGACGGTAACTGACGCAACGTCAGATGGCCATGCCCGGGAGCCCGCAGGTCGCCTGCCCGCTCGCGCACCCCCCGCCGGCCGTTCGCCGGCGACGGGTGCGCGAGGATCGTCGCGCACGCCCCTTCGAAGATCCGCTGTCGTCGCCCACACGCCGGACGACCTCACGCCAGGAGACGCCCGGTGACGTATGTGGACCCCGAGACCCGGGCCCGGGCCGCCGCGTACGGTCACCCGTTCGCTTCGGAGGAGGTCATCGCGGCCGGGCACGACCTGGCAGCCCGCGTCTGCCGAGAGCTCCGGCGGGCCGGCCTTCCCGCTCATGTCCCGGGTCCGCAGGAGCCGAGCCGACCCGGCGCGGCGGTGGAGGTCGAGCTCCAGGGCGATCACGCCGGAGGCCTCTACGTCCGATGGGGCGCCCCGGAACTGGGCCTGGCCGGGCTGCGGGCGGCGGCGGAACGGCAGGACCCGGCGGCGCCGGAGTGGAAGCGCTACGGCGAGGTCGTCGTGCTCATGCAGACGGCGCTGATCGGAATCCTGCGGCCGGCCGGCTTCTCCGTCGTGCCGGCCGAGGAGGTCGACGACCTCGCCGAGGGTGATGTGTACGTCCACGCCGACCCGCCCTCGTGAGGCCGGGGCCGCCGATGACGAGGGTGCGGGCCCGGCGGGCGGGACGCGCCCCGGGAGCCGGTGCCGGGTGCGGACGGGGGCGAGGACCGAGGCCGGCGACGGTCGCGCCGGGCGCCGTCACGCCGACCAGGACCCGGGGGCCGGCCGGGAGCGGTGATCGGGGCACGGGTGACCGGGTCGCCGTCCGTCCCGGCGTGGAGGGGTCGCGCATACTGGGTGCGTTATGGAAACCGTCATCCTTGCTGTAGTCATCGCCGTGGTCGTGCTCGCGGTGCTCGGCGGGCTCGTCGTCGGCAGTCGACGGCAGAAGTCGCTGCCCCCGCCGCCCCCCACCGCGCCCGACATCACCGCCCCGCCGACCGAGCCGCACGTCGGCGACGAGGCCGAGACGCCGCGCGACGAACCGCGCCGCACGATCGAGGAGGTGGACCTCCCCGGTGGCGGCGCGACCGGCACCGCCGTCGAGGAGCCGCCCGCCGGTCCCGTCGTCGAGGTCCCCGAGCTCGAGATCCCGGAGCCCACCGAGGGACGGCTCATCCGTCTCCGCGCGCGGCTCTCCCGTTCGCAGAACGCCCTCGGCAAGGGGCTGCTCACGCTGCTCTCGCGCGAGCACCTCGACGAGGACACCTGGGAGGAGATCGAGGACACGCTGCTCACCGCCGACGTCGGCGTGCAGCCCACCCAGGAACTGGTCGAGCGGCTGCGCGAGCGCGTGAAGGTGCTCGGCACCCGCACCCCGGAGGAACTGCGCGCGCTCCTGCGCGACGAGCTCCTCAAGCTGGTCGGCACGGACGTCGACCGCACGGTGAAGACCGAGCCGGCGGACCGCAAGCCGGGCATCGTGATGGTCGTCGGAGTCAACGGCACCGGCAAGACCACCACCACCGGCAAGCTCGCGCGCGTGCTCGTGGCCGACGGGCGCACCGTCGTGCTGGGCGCCGCCGACACCTTCCGCGCCGCCGCCGCCGACCAGCTCCAGACCTGGGGCGAGCGCGTCGGCGCCCACACCGTGCGCGGCCCCGAGGCCGGCGACCCCGCCTCCGTCGCGTTCGACGCGGTGAAGGAGGGCAAGGAGATGGGGGTCGACGTCGTCCTCATCGACACCGCCGGCCGGCTGCACACCAAGACCGGACTCATGGACGAGCTCGGCAAGGTCAAGCGGGTCGTCGAGAAGCACGCCCCGCTGGACGAGGTGCTGCTCGTCCTCGACGCCACCACGGGGCAGAACGGGCTCGTCCAGGCCCGGGTCTTCGCCGAGGTCGTGGCCATCACCGGCATCGTGCTGACGAAGCTGGACGGCACGGCCAAGGGCGGCATCGTGGTCGCGGTCCAGCGCGAGCTGGGCGTCCCGGTCAAGCTGGTGGGACTCGGCGAGGGCGCGGACGACCTGGCGCCGTTCGAGCCGGAGGCGTTCGTCGACGCCCTCATCGGCGACTGAGAAGCCCAGCCGCGAGAAGCGCCCGCCCCCAGGTGCAGTGGGAGCGGGCGCTTCGCTGTGTACGCCGCCGCACTCGTCGCACCCGTGGCGCGCGCACGCACGCGGCGTACCGCTGGTGCGGCCGGCCCCGGCCCCGGCCCCCACTCGGGCTCAGGCGCGTGAGCGGTGGGCCAGGTAGGCCAGGGTGCCCAGCAGCAGTCGCGCCTCCGGGGGGCGGGTGGCCGAGTCCAGCGCGGGCGGGCGCAGCCAGCGTGCCGGGCCGAGACCGCCGCGGTCGGAGGGTGGGGCCGTGATGTGCGTGCCGGGGCCGAGACCGCGCAGGTCGAGGGCGGTCGGGTCGTCCCAGCCCATGCGGTAGAGCAGGCCGGGCAGTTCCGCGGCGGCGCCGGGGGCGACGAAGAACTGGGTGCGCCCCTGCGGGGTGGCGACGACCGGGCCGAGGGGCAGGCCCATGCGCTCCAGGCGGACCAGGGCGCGACGTCCGGCGGCCTCGGCGACGTCGATGACGTCGAACGCGCGCCCGACGGGCAGCATGATCGCGGCGCCAGGGAACTCCGACCAGGTCCTGATCACGTCGTCGAGGGTGGCTCCGCCGGGGACCCGGGGGGCGAAGTCCAGAGGGTGCGCGCCCGGAGCCCGGCAGTCGGGGCGTCCGCACGAGCAGACGCCCGCCGCGGCCCGCGCGCCCGGCACGGCGTCCCAGCCCCACAGTCCCGTGAACTCGGCGACGGCGGTGCACTCGGACGAGCGACCCCGCCTGCGCGCGCCGGAACGGATCTCGCGAATGCCGCCGATCGTGAAGCCCATGCCCCCTCCAACGGGTCCGACTGCCCCCTCCAACGGGTCCCGCGCAGCTATGGTTACGCAGCGGTCCCGCACTGTGACTCTGTGTGTTGTCGCTTCCCGCGGAGCGTCCGTTCCAGGCAGCGCATGGAGGCGTTCTCGGTGGTGTGCTCGACCGTGCGCGCCCCTGAGTGCTTCGCTCCGCTCACTCTCGGCTGTCCTATGTCAAGTGAATCGCGTACGAGGCGCCGAGAGTTCATTCGAAGGGGTGGCGAATGGTGGCGTTTCCGGGATCGCCGTGGCTGGGAGCGTGATCGTAGGACTACTTTGAGTATGCGGGTCATGGAGGCACATGCGCTTGCGGGTATGCCGGAGGCAAGTCGCCTTTCCGTTCGAAGGGTGACAAGTGCCGTACGGCGGGCCGTATTTACCGGCATTCTGATAGGGCTTGGCGCACTCGGTGACAAGTGGTCTCAGGAATGGGGGCGTTCCAGTGAGCGGCAACGGCGGAAGCGGAACCAACGCTGCGGGCGCGGACAAGCGCCCGAACGAGCTGCTCACTTCGTGGTTCGTGCGCAGCGGCTGGTCGAAGGGCGAACTGGCCCGCCAAGTCAACCGTCGAGCCCGGCAGTTGGGCGCCAACCACATCTCCACGGACACCTCCCGGGTGCGCCGCTGGCTGGACGGCGAGAACCCCCGCGAGCCCATCCCCAGGATCCTGTCCGAGCTGTTCTCCGAGCGGTTCGGCTGCGTCGTCTCCGTCGAGGACCTCGGGCTGCGCGCCGCGCGCCAGTCGCCCTCCGCGACCGGCGTCGACCTGCCGTGGACGGCCCCGCAGACGGTGGCCCAGCTCAGCGAGTTCTCGCGCAGCGACCTGATGCTGGCCCGGCGCGGCTTCCTCGGGACGTCGCTCGCCCTGTGCGCGGGGCCGTCCCTCATCGAGCCCATGCAGCGCTGGCTGGTCCCCTCGCCGCCCGCCCAGCTCGCGGAACCGGACTCGATGCCGACCAGCCGGGCCCGCGGCCGGCTCTCCCGGCCCGAACTGGAGCTGCTGGAGTCCACCACCGTGATGTTCCGGCAGTGGGACGCGCAGTGCGGAGGCGGTCTGCGCCGCAAGGCGGTCGTCGGGCAGCTGCACGAGGTGACCGACCTGCTCCAGGAGCCGCAGCCCGAGGCCACCTCGAAGAAGCTGTTCAAGGTCGCCGCCGAACTGGCGGAGCTGGCCGGCTGGATGTCGTACGACGTGGGCCTGCAGCCGACCGCGCAGAAGTACTTCGTCCTCGCCCTGCACGCCGCCAAGGAGGCCGGCGACCGGCCGCTGGGCAGTTACGTGCTGTCCAGCATGAGCCGTCAGATGATCCACCTCGGCCGGCCCGAGGACGCTCTGGAGCTGATCCACCTCGCGCAGTACGGCAGCCGTGACTGCGCCAGTCCGCGCACCCAGTCCATGCTGTATGCGATGGAGGCCCGCGCCTACGCCAACATGGGGCAGCCCGGCCGGTGCAAGCGGGCGGTGCGGATGGCCGAGGACACCTTCGCCGAGGCCGACGAGTGGGACGAGCCCGACCCGGACTGGATCCGATTCTTCTCCGAGGCCGAGCTGTACGGCGAGAACAGCCACTCCTTCCGCGACCTCGCCTATGTCGCCGGCCGCAGCCCCACGTACGCCTCGCTGGCCGAGCCCCTGATGCGCAGGGCCGTCGAGCTGTTCGCGGGCGACTGCGACCACCAGCGGTCCTATGTGCTGAACCTGATCGGCATGGCCACCGTCCATCTGCTGCAGCGTGAGCCCGAGCAGAGCGCCACCCTCGCCACCCAGGCCATGAAGGAGGCGAAGAAGGTGCGCTCCGAACGGGTGAACACGCGTATCCGAAAGACCGTCGACAGCGCTGTACGCGATTTCGGGGAGCTCTCCGAGGTCGTGGACCTCACCGAACGGCTCACCATCGAGCTCCCGGAGACGGCCGAGGCGGTCTGACCCGCCCCGCGCAACCCCGGTACCCCGGCCGCGGCCGGCCCTCCCGAACAGCCCGACTCGGCTCCCCCGTGCCAGGTCATCGGAAGGCCGACCGCGGCCGGTTTCACTTCCTCCGGTGAAGGTTGCGCCACGATAACGATCCACTCGCCGGACATCAGGCAGTTCATCGAGGCGTAACGCAGGAGACGTCTTCGTCACGGCGGCGAAACAACGAGGGGCTTCCACCGAAACGGCACTGCGCGAATCTCATGGCGCATAACCGGCCCACCCCTCACGAACCCGCTCTGGCTTCGCCCGCACGGGGCCGTACTACGACGAGGAGACGCCGATGGCAGCAGCCATCACGCTTGCCGCGGAGGCACCCAAGCTTTCCTCCGCGAACACAGGCTTCATGCTCATCTGTTCCGCCCTGGTGCTGATCATGACCCCGGGCCTCGCCTTCTTCTACGGCGGCATGGTCCGCGTCAAGAGCACGCTGAACATGCTGATGATGAGCTTCATCAGCATAGGGATCGTCACCATCCTGTGGGTGCTGTACGGCTTCTCGCTCGCGTTCGGGACCGACTCGGGCAGCCTCATCGGCTGGAACTCCGACTGGGTCGGCCTCAGCAACATCGGCCTGACGCAGCTGTGGGACGGCTACACCATCCCGATCTTCGTGTTCATGGTCTTCCAGATGATGTTCGCCATCATCACGCCCGCCCTGATCAGCGGCGCGCTCGCCGACCGCGTGAAGTTCTCCGCCTGGGCGCTGTTCGTCGCGCTGTGGGCCACGGTCGTCTACTTCCCGGTCGCGCACTGGGTCTGGGGCGCCGGCGGCTGGGCCTTCGAACTGGGCGTCATCGACTTCGCGGGCGGTACGGCGGTCCACATCAACGCCGGCGCCGCGGCCCTCGGTGTGATCCTCGTCATCGGCAAGCGCGTCGGGTTCAAGAAGGACCCGATGCGCCCGCACAGCCTGCCGCTGGTGATGCTCGGCGCCGGTCTGCTGTGGTTCGGCTGGTTCGGCTTCAACGCCGGCTCGTGGCTCGGCAACGACGACGGCGTCGGCGCGCTGATGTTCGTCAACACGCAGGTCGCCACCGCCGCCGCCATGCTGGCCTGGCTCGCCTACGAGAAGATCCGCCACGGTGCGTTCACCACGCTGGGCGCCGCCTCCGGCGCGGTCGCCGGTCTGGTCGCCATCACCCCCTCGGGCGGTGCGGTCTCCCCGCTCGGCGCGATCGCCGTCGGCGCCATCGCCGGTGTGCTGTGCGCCATGGCCGTCGGCCTGAAGTACAGGTTCGGTTACGACGACTCGCTCGACGTCGTCGGCGTCCACCTCGTCGGCGGTATCGCCGGCTCCCTGCTGATCGGCTTCTTCGCCACCGGCAAGGGCCAGTCCGACGCGACCGGCGTCTTCTACGGCGACCACTCCTTCGACCAGCTGTGGAAGCAGTGCGCCGGCGTCTTCGCGATCCTCGCCTACTCGCTGGTGGTCTCCGCGATCCTCGCCTTCCTCCTCGACAAGACCATCGGCATGCGGGTCTCCGAGGACGACGAGATCGCCGGCATCGACCAGGCGGAGCACGCCGAGACCGCATACGACTTCAGCGGTGCCGGCGGCGGCGCCGCCCGCACGACCGCCCTCCCGACCGCGGTCGCCGACGCGAGCAAGAAGGTGGACGCATGAAGCTCATCACCGCCGTCGTGAAGCCCCACCGGCTCGACGAGATCAAGGAAGCCCTGCAGGCCTTCGGCGTGCACGGCCTGACGGTCACCGAGGCCAGCGGCTACGGTCGTCAGCGGGGCCACACCGAGGTCTACCGTGGTGCCGAGTACACCGTCGACCTGGTGCCCAAGATCCGCATCGAGGTGCTGGCCGAGGACGACGACGCCGAGCAGCTGATCGACGTCATCGTCAAGGCGGCCCGCACCGGCAAGATCGGTGACGGCAAGGTCTGGTCCCTCCCGGTCGAGACGGCCGTACGGGTCCGCACCGGCGAGCGCGGCCCGGACGCGCTCTGACGGCAGAACAGAACAGGAGTCGCTGGGTGACGAGTACGGACTGGCGCAAGGATGCAGAGGACTCGGGACCCAGCGGCTACGCGGCGGCCCGGCTGCGCCTCCTCACCGAGGGGGCGCGGTCCGGGCCGCCGCGCCGTGCGGCCCTCGCCGAACTGACCGACGAATGGCTGGCCGGGCTGTTCGCCGCCGGCGCCGAGGACCTGAAGGGCGTGTCCCTGGTCGCCGTCGGCGGCTACGGCCGCGGCGAGCTGTCCCCGCGCAGCGACCTCGACCTCCTCCTGCTGCACGACGGCGCCGACGGCAAGGCCGTCGCGGCCCTCGCCGACCGCCTCTGGTACCCCGTCTGGGATCTGGGCCTGGCCCTCGACCACTCCGTGCGCACCCCGGCGGAGGCCCGCAGGACCGCCGGGGAGGACCTCAAGGTCCAGCTCGGCCTGCTGGACGCCCGCCACCTCGCCGGCGACCTCGGTCTGACCGCCGGGCTGCGGACGTCGGTCCTCGCCGACTGGCGCAACCAGGCGCCCAAGCGGCTGCCCGAGCTCCAGGAACTCTGCGCCGAGCGCGCCGAACGCCAGGGCGAACTGCAGTACCTGCTGGAACCCGACCTCAAGGAGGCGCGCGGCGGGCTGCGGGACGCCACCGCGCTGCGCGCCGTCGCCGCCTCCTGGCTGGCGGACGCGCCCCGCGAGGGCCTCGACGACGCCCGCCGCCGGCTCCTCGACGTACGGGACGCCCTGCACCTGGCCACGGGCCGCGCGACGGACCGGCTCGCCCTCCAGGAACAGGACCAGGTCGCCGCCGAGCTGGGCCTGCTGGACGCGGACACCCTGCTGCGGCAGGTGTACGAGGCGGCACGGGTCATCTCGTACGCGAGCGACGTCACCTGGCGTGAGGTGGGGCGCGTGCTGCGGTCGCGCGCCGTGCGGCCCCGGCTGCGCGCCATGCTGGGCGGCGGCAAGCCCGCGCCCGAGCGGTCGCCGCTGGCCGAGGGCGTCGTCGAGCAGGACGGCGAAGTGGTGCTCGCCCGTGCCGCCCGCCCCGAACGCGACCCCGTGCTCCCGCTGCGCGCCGCGGCCGCCGCCGCACAGGCCGGTCTCCCGCTCTCCCTGCACGCCGTGCGGCGCCTCGCCGCGACCGTGCGCCCCCTGCCCACGCCCTGGCCCGCCGAGGCCCGTGAGCAGCTGGTCACCCTGCTCGGCTCCGGCCGGCCCACCGTCGAGGTCTGGGAGGCGCTGGAGGCCGAGGGCCTGATCACACAGCTGCTGCCCGACTGGGAGCGGGTGCGCTGCCGGCCGCAGCGCAACGCCGTGCACATCTGGACCGTCGACCGGCACCTCATCGAGACGGCCGTGCGCGCCTCCGAGTTCACCCGCCGCGTCAGCCGCCCCGACCTCCTCCTGGTCGCCGCCCTGCTGCACGACATCGGCAAGGGCTGGCCCGGCGACCACTCCGTCGCGGGCGAGATCATCGCCAAGGACGTCGCCGCCCGCATCGGCTTCGACCGTGCGGACGTGGCGGTGCTGTCCTCCCTCGTCCGGCACCACCTGCTGCTCGTCGAGACGGCCACCCGGCGCGATCTGGAGGACCCCGCCACGGTCCGCTCGGTCGCCGACGCGGTCGGCTCGCAGAGCACCCTGGAGCTGCTGCACGCGCTCACCGAGGCGGACGCGCTCGCCACCGGGCCCGCCGCCTGGTCCTCCTGGCGGGGTTCGCTCGTGGCGGACCTGGTCAAGCGGGTCGCGGCGGTGCTCGCCGGGGCCGAGCCCGAGGAGCCCGACACGGCCGCGCCCACCGCCGAGCAGGAGCGGCTCGCCATCGAGGCGATCGCCACCGGCAGCCCGGTCCTGTCGTTGCACGCCCAGACGGAGCCACCCGCGGAGGACCGGCCCGCCGACGACCCCGAGCCGCTGGGGGTGGAGCTGCTCATCGCGGTGCCCGACCAGGCCGGGGTGCTGCCCGCGGTGGCCGGCGTGCTCGCCGTGCACCGGCTGACCGTCCGCACGGCCGAGCTGCGCGCCCTGGACCTGCCGACCGGGGTCGAGGGCTCGGTCCTGCTGCTGAACTGGCGGGTGGCCGCCGAGTACGGCTCGCTGCCCCAGGCAGCCCGGCTCCGCGCCGACCTCGTACGCGCCCTCGACGGCTCGCTGGACATCGGCGGCCGCCTCGCGGAACGGGACGCCGCCTACCCCCGCCGCCGGGGCGTGGTGGCGCCCCCGTCGCGGGTGACGGTGGCCTCCGCGGCCTCCCGGCACGCCACGGTCATCGAGGTGCGCGCCCAGGACGCGCCGGGCCTGCTGTTCCGGATCGGCCAGGCCCTGGAGGACGCGGGACTGCACGTGCGCAGCATGCACGTCTCGACCCTCGGCGCGAACGCCGTGGACGCCTTCTACGTCACCGGAGCCGACGGCGCGCCCCTGCCCGCGGACGAGGCCGCCTCCGTCACCCGCAAGCTGGAGGAGACGCTGCGGGCGTGATCACGGGCCGCGCGAGTCGTCCCCGTCCGCTGAATACAGCAGGCGGGGACGAATGCCTTGCGCGGCCGGATACCCTGGAAGACGCTCAGACTGCCCCCGACTCCGAGGACCGACGCCGCCGTGTTCGATACTCTCTCCGATCGCCTTTCAGCGACCTTCAAGAACTTGCGCGGCAAGGGGCGCCTGAGCGAAGCGGACATCGACGCCACGGCGCGCGAGATCCGCATCGCGCTCCTCGAGGCCGACGTCGCCCTGCCGGTCGTCCGCACGTTCATCAAGAACGTCAAGGAGCGGGCCCTCGGCTCCGAGGTCTCCAAGGCGCTGAACCCCGCCCAGCAGGTCCTGAAGATCGTCAACGACGAACTCGTGACGATCCTCGGCGGCGAGACCCGCCGGCTGCGCTTCGCCAAGCAGCCGCCCACCGTGATCATGCTCGCGGGCCTGCAGGGCGCCGGTAAGACCACCCTCGCGGGCAAGCTGGGCCGCTGGCTGAAGGAGCAGGGCCACTCGCCGCTGCTCGTCGCCTGCGACCTCCAGCGCCCCAACGCCGTCAACCAGCTCAGCGTCGTCGCCGAGCGCGCCGGTGTGGCCGTCTACGCCCCGCAGCCGGGCAACGGCGTGGGCGACCCGGTGCAGGTCGCCAAGGACTCCATCGAGTTCGCGAAGGCCAAGGTCCACGACATCGTGATCGTGGACACCGCCGGCCGGCTCGGCATCGACGCCGAGCTGATGCGGCAGGCCGCGGACATCCGCGACGCCGTCTCGCCCGACGAGATCCTCTTCGTCGTCGACGCGATGATCGGTCAGGACGCGGTCAACACCGCCGAGGCCTTCCGTGACGGCGTCGGATTCGACGGCGTGGTGCTGTCCAAGCTCGACGGCGACGCCCGCGGCGGCGCCGCCCTGTCGATCGCCTCGGTGACCGGCAAGCCGATCATGTTCGCGTCGAACGGCGAGAAGCTCGACGAGTTCGACGCCTTCCACCCTGACCGGATGGCCTCCCGCATCCTCGACATGGGTGACCTGCTCACCCTGATCGAGCAGGCGGAGAAGACGTTCAGCCAGGAAGAGGCCCAGAAGATGGCCTCCAAGCTGGCGTCCAAGAAGGGCCAGGACTTCACCCTGGACGACTTCCTGGCCCAGATGGAGCAGGTCAGGAAGATGGGCAGCATCTCCAAGCTGCTCGGCATGCTGCCCGGCATGGGCCAGATCAAGGACCAGATCGCCAACCTCGACGAGCGGGACGTCGACCGCACGGCCGCGATCATCAAGTCGATGACCCCGGCCGAGCGCCAGGAACCGACGATCATCAACGGCTCGCGCCGCGCCCGTATCGCCAAGGGCTCCGGCGTCGAGGTCAGCGCCGTGAAGGGCCTGGTCGAGCGGTTCTTCGAGGCCCGCAAGATGATGTCCCGCATGGCCCAGGGCGGCGGCATGCCCGGGATGCCGGGGATGCCGGGCATGGGCGGCGGCGCCGGCCGGACGAAGAAGCAGCCCAAGCAGGCCAAGGGCAAGCAGCGCTCCGGCAACCCGATGAAGCGCAAGCAGCAGGAGCTGGAGGCGGCCCAGCGCCGCGAGGCCCAGGCCCAGGGCGGCAACGCGCTCGGGCTGCCGCAGCAGGGCGCTCAGGACTTCGAGCTGCCGGACGAGTTCAAGAAGTTCATGGGCTGAGTCCCCGACACCGCCGAGGGCGCCCTCCGCAGCCGGAGGGCGCCCTCAGCGCGTGCCGTGCCCCGGGCTCTGTCGTAACGTCCAGATATGAGCAATGCCGCTCCGGCGCGCAAGACTCCGGAACAGCCATGGCGCACCGAGGGCACCCCCGACGACGGATCGCGCCCTCCGGACGGCAGGAGGGCGCGCGGCCGCTGGTGGGGGCTGGCCGTCACCGCGGTGGTCGTCTTCCTGCTGGTGTACATCGGGCTGAACTACCTCGGCGGGGGAGACGAGCCGACGATCTCCTACACGGAGTTCAGCAGACAGGTCGACTCGGGCAACGTCGACAAGATCTACTCCAAGGGCGACGCGATCCAGGGACAGCTCAAGAAGGCCCGCGAGGACCCTGACGGCGGCGGCGAGTACACCACGTTCAAGACCCAGCGCCCGGCCTTCGCGGACGACGATCTCTGGCAGAGCCTGGACCGCCGGCACGTCACGGTGACCGCGCGTCCGGTCGTGCAGCAGCGCAGCCTGCTGTCCAACGTGCTGCTCTCGCTGGCGCCGATCGTGCTGCTCGCGGCCTTGTGGATCTTCTTCGCCCGGCGCTTCGGCGGCGGCCCGGGGGGCGCGGGCGGCATGCTCGGGCGCAAGGCGCCGCCCAGACCGGTGGGGCTGCGGCCCGGCGCCCGGCGCACCACGTTCGCCGACGTGGCCGGCATCGACGAGGTCAAGGGCGAGCTGGACGACGTCGTCGACTTCCTGGAACACCCCGAGCTGTACCGCCGGATGGGCGCGAAGATGCCCCGTGGCGTCCTGCTCGCCGGCTCGCCGGGCACCGGAAAGACCCTGCTGGCGCGTGCGGTGGCGGGCGAGGCCGGCGTGCCGTTCTTCTCCGCCTCGGCGTCGGAGTTCATCGAGATGATCGTCGGCGTCGGCGCGTCCCGGGTCCGCGAGCTGTTCGCCGAGGCTCGCAAGGTGGCGCCGTCGATCATCTTCATCGACGAGATCGACACCATCGGCCGGGCCCGCGGCGGCGGCGCCTCGGTGAGCGGTCACGACGAGCGCGAGCAGACGCTGAACCAGATCCTCACCGAGATGGACGGCTTCACGGGCTCCGAGGGCGTCATCGTCATCGCGGCGACCAACCGCGCCGACATCCTCGACCCGGCGCTGACCCGCCCCGGCCGCTTCGACCGGGTAGTGAGCGTCTCCCCGCCGGACCGCGCCGGACGCGAGGCGATCCTCGGCATCCACACCCGCGAGATCCCGCTCGCCCCCGATGTGGACCTGTCCCGGGTGGCCCGGACCACCCCGGGCATGACGGGAGCGGATCTGGCCAATCTCGCCAACGAGGCCGCGCTGCTCGCCGTGAAGCGCAAACAGGACCAGGTGACGCAGTCCGACCTGTCCGAGGCGCTGGAGAAGGTGCAGCTCGGGGCCGAACGCACACTGATCATGCCCGAGGAGGACCGCCGGCGCACCGCCTTCCACGAGAGCGGCCACGCTCTCCTGGGCATGCTGCAGCCCGGCGCCGACCCGGTCCGCAAGGTCACCATCGTGCCGCGCGGCCGGGCCCTCGGGGTGACCATGTCGACCCCCGAGGTGGAGCGGTACGCGCTCTCCGAGGAGTACCTGCGCGGCCGGATCATCGGCGCCCTCGGCGGCATGGCCGCCGAGCAGGTCGTCTACGGCGTCGTCACGACCGGCGCCGAGAACGACCTGGAGCAGGTCACCAACATCGCGCGCGGGATGGTCGCGCGCTGGGGCATGAGCGAACGGGTGGGCCGCCTCTCCGCCCTCCCCAACGACGCCCAGCAGGCCTACGGTCTCGCCGCCGCCCCGGCGACCCTCGACGCCATCGACCACGAGATGCGGCGCATCGTCGACGACTGCTACGAGGAGGCCTGCCGCAAACTCCGCGATCACCGGGGGCAGTTGGACGCCCTGGCCCTGGCGCTGCTGGAACACGAGACGCTGGAGGAGGCGGACGCGTACCGGATCGCCGGCATCACCCGGCAGACCAGGACCGACGAGGGGCCAGGGACCTGACGGGCGCGGCCCGCGGCGGACGCGTGCACCGGAGCGTCAGCGAGCCGTGTGCACGGCAGCGTCAGGGAGTGCGGGCGATCAGGTACCGGAACACGTTCGGCATCCACACCGTGCCGTCCGAGCGCCGGTAGGGGTGCAGCGCCTCCGTGACCTCCTTGTCGACCTGCGCCTGGTCCGTCGCCGCGACCGCCGCGTCGAACAGGCCCGTGGACAGCAGCCCCTTGAGGGCGCTGTCCAGGTCGGCGTACCCGAAGGGGCAGGCGACCCGGCCCGATCCGTCCGGCCGCAGTCCGGCCCGCCGGGCGGCGTCCTCCAGGTCGTCGCGGAGCGCCGGACGTAACCGGACCGTGCCGCGGTCCTGGTCCGCCAGCTTGGCCGCGACCCGGAGCACCGCCGTGGTGGCGCAGCGCTCGGGCGGTCCCCAGCCCACCAGCACCACGGGCGCGCCGCGCCGGGCGAGCGGCGTCGCGGCCGCCAGCACCTCGGTCAGTTCCTCCGTCTCGCCCGCCACCTGTCCGATCGGCTCGAACGCCGTCACCACGGTGTACGCGGAGGCCGGCCCGGACGGCCGGTCCGTGGGCAGCCGGTCGGTGAGCCGGACGTCCGCACGCGCGCGTGCCTCCCGGTTCTCCCCGAGCAGCCGCTCGCGGGCGAGGGCCAGCCGTGCGGGGGAGGAGGACTCGACGCCGGTGAGCACAGCGCCTCTGGAGGCCGCCATCACCAGGGCGAGCCCGGAGCCGCAGCCGAGGGACAGAAGCCGGGTGCCCGGCCCCACGTCCAGTCGCTCGTGGACGGCCTCGTAGAGCGGAACCAGCATCCGCTCCTGGATCTCGGACCAGTCACGCGCGCGTGCACCCAGATCCGCGCGGGACGTCGGCCCCGCGTGTGGCAGATGCTGTCGCACGAGCACAGGTGTCATGGAAAAGCGCCCCAATCCGCCGGGAGTCTGCCGCTCGACTCGCTCAGGTGGGCCCCCGTGCAGTGCCCTCGCACCGCTCCCGTATGCCAGGTAACTCCCCGTCTGCGGCCGCGTCCAGGGGTTGCGGTGTCCTGGTTGGGGACGGCATGTGCCTGTGGCGAGAATTCACATTCCCGCAACTCGGAGCCGTACCATCGCGCCATGGCCAAGGCACCCGTTCTCACCCCGCGGGCGGACGACTTCCCCCGGTGGTACCAGGATGTGATCAACAAGGCGGAACTGGCCGACAACGGCCCGGTGCGCGGCACGATGGTGATCCGACCGTACGGCTACGGTCTCTGGGAGCGGATGCAGTCGGAGATGGACGCCCGCATCAAGGAGACCGGCGCCCAGAACGCGTACTTCCCCCTGTTGATCCCGCAGTCGTACCTGACGCGCGAGGCGGACCATGTCGAGGGTTTCGCGCCGGAGCTGGCCGTGGTCACGCACGGCGGCGGCAAGGAACTGGAGGAACCGGCGGTGGTGCGGCCCACCTCCGAGACCATCGTCAACGAGTACTTCTCCAAGTGGGTGCAGAGTTACCGCGACCTGCCGCTGCTGATCAACCAGTGGGCCAACGTGGTCCGTTGGGAACTGCGGCCCCGACTCTTCCTGCGTACGTCGGAGTTCCTCTGGCAGGAGGGCCACACCGCGCACGCCACCTGCGAGGAGGCCCGCGACTTCGCCGCCCGCATCCATCGCGAGGTCTACGGCGACTTCCTGGAGAACGTCCTCGCGATCGACTCGGTCGCCGGCCGCAAGACGGTCCGCGAACGCTTCGCGGGCGCCGTCAACACGCTCACCCTGGAAAGCATGATGGGCGACGGCAAGGCCCTGCAGATGGTCACCAGCCATGAGCTGGGCCAGAACTTCGCCAAGGCTTTCGGCACCCGCTACCTGTCGAAGGACGGCACTCAGGAACTGGTCTGGCAGACCTCCTGGGGCTCGACGACCCGCATGATCGGCGCGCTGGTGATGACCCACGGCGACGACGACGGGCTGCGGGTGCCGCCGCGGCTGGCGCAGGTGCAGGCCGTCGTCCTGGCGATCAAGGACGACGAGGCGGTTCTGGCCGAGGTCCACGAGCTGGGCGAGCGGCTGAAGGCGGCGGGCGTCCGCGTCCACGTGGACGACCGCACCGACGTCCCCTTCGGGCGGCGCGCCGTCGACTGGGAGCTCAAGGGCGTGCCCGTCCGGATCGAGATCGGGCCCCGTGACCTGGACGGCGGCACGGCGGTGCTGGTCCGCCGGATCGCCGGGCGCAAGGAAGCGGTGCCGATCGACCGGCTGGTGGGCCTGGTGCCCGACGTCCTGGAGGAGGACCAGGCGCTGCTCCTGAGCCAGTCCCGTGAGCGCCGCGAGTCCCGCACGACGGACGTGTCCACGATCGAGGAGGCGGCCGAGGCGGCCCTCGCCGGGGGCTGGGCGCGCATCCCGTGGGCGGTCCTCGGCGAGGAGGGGGAGGCCGCACTGGCCGAGCGGTCGCTGACCGTACGGTGTCTGGTCGCCGAGGACGGGTCGGTGCCGGACGCCGGGGACGCTCCCGGTAACGTCGCGGTCGTCGCACGCGCTTACTGAAGCAGCGCCTTCCGTGGGCGAGAGCGACCGAAACGCCTCTTGCGCCCCGGCGGGACATCCGCACCCCGGCGCGCGGACCTGGTCTACGCGCCGGGTCGTAGCGAGGACTACGCACCAGCTTGGTATGAGCTGTGAGGCTTCTCCGCAGATCAGCGCACCCGCCCTCGTCCGGACGCATCAGTGCCAACTGACGGGTACGTGCAAATTATTTGGGATGCCCCGGAATAGGAACACAGGGGCACCCCCGCTCGTTGTCATTACGTGAGCACGACACAGACACCACCAGTTCTCGCCGCAGAGCTGGCAGAGGCGTGGGCCGACATTCAGCGGTACCACCCCGAACTGCCGGATCTCGCCGCGCCAGAGTCCCTGATCGGGGAGTCGTCGTCCGCCTGCGGTCACGAGCTCTCCTTCGAGCGACTGCTCCATGAGGCAGTCCATGGCATCGCCGCCGCCCGCGGCGTCCGCGACACCTCCCGTGCCGGCCGCTACCACAACCGCAGATTCCTCGCGATCGCCGAGGAACTGGGGCTGGACCACCCCGAGGAGCCCCACCCCAGCAGCGGGTTCTCCCTGGTGACGCTCAACCCGGAGGCGAAGCGTCGCTACCGGCCCACCATCGAGCGCCTCCAGCGGGCCCTCAAGGCCCACACGGCGGCCACCTCCGCCGACACCGCCCGCACCTTCCGCGGTCCGGCGGCCCGGCACGGCTCCTCGGGCGGAGGCGTCCGGGTCAAGGCCGTCTGCGACTGCGGGCGCAACGTGCGGGTCGTGCCCTCGGTCCTGGCCCAGGCGCCGATCGTGTGCGGGGGCTGCGGCAAACCGTTCCGGATCCCGGAGATCGCCGGGGCGGCGTAACTCCGGACGGTCCTGCACCGGCATCTCGTGGCTGCCGGTCGACGACGGGAAGGCAGGGGTGCGTGCGGCCGGGGCATACGGCACCGGCTCCGGCCGCGCACCCGAAGAGCGTCCGTGACGCCGGGCGCCGATGGGGTGTGCCCCGGCGGCCAGGCCCCCTCGGCCCGAGGCGACCCGCGGGGTGTGGCACAATGGCTAGCTGTACTCGACAGTCGCACAGGACCCCTCTCTCCTCCGGCTGACGCGTCCATCGGGCACTCGGGTACCGCAACCCCACGCGGCAACTTCGCCGTGCCCAATCACGTCAAAACCAGGAGAACCCACTCCAGTGGCAGTCAAGATCAAGCTGAAGCGTCTGGGCAAGATCCGTTCGCCTCACTACCGCATCGTCATCGCCGACTCCCGTACCCGTCGTGACGGCCGTGCGATCGAGGAGATCGGCAAGTACCAGCCGACGTACCACCCCTCGATCATCGAGGTGGACGCCGACCGTGTGGCGTACTGGCTGAGTGTCGGCGCGCAGCCGACCGAGCCCGTGCTCGCCATCCTGAAGAAGACCGGCGACTGGCAGAAGTTCAAGGGCGAGCCCGCCCCGGCGCCGCTGCTCGTCGCCGAGCCGAAGAAGGCTCGCCCGTCGTTCGAGGCCCTCGGCGGCGACGACTCGGGCAAGGGTGAGGCGATCACCCAGAAGAAGAAGGCCGAGAAGAAGGACGAGGCTGCCGCCGAGTCCTCCGAGTCGACCGAGGCCTGAGCAGCATGCTCGAAGAGGCGCTTGAGCACCTCGTGAAGGGCATCGTCGACAACCCCGACGATGTGCAGGTCGCCTCGCGTGACCTGCGCCGCGGGCGCGTGCTCGAGGTCCGGGTCCACCCGGACGACCTCGGCAAGGTGATCGGCCGCAACGGCCGCACCGCACGCGCTCTGCGCACCGTCGTGGGCGCCATCGGCGGCCGGGGCGTCCGCGTCGACCTCGTCGACGTGGATCACGTCCGCTGACGCGTTTCGCAGCACCGGCTCGGGCCGGGGAGGGCCACTGGGCCGTCCCCGGCCCGTAGTCGTTCCGGCACTCGTGACCCCGGGCATGACGTACTCGTGACCAGGCGTGAAGGGTCACGACAGGGCATGACAGGCACGGCAGGCATGACAGGCACGACAGGAGATCTTGAGAAGTGCAGCTCGTAGTCGGACGGATCGGCCGCGCCCACGGCATCAAGGGCGAGGTCACCGTCGAGGTACGCACCGACGAGCCGGAGCTGCGGCTCGCGCCCGGCGCCGTCCTGTCCACGGACCCGGCCTCGACCGGCCCGCTGACCATCGAGACCGGCCGGGTGCACAGCGGCCGTCTCCTCCTGCGCTTCGAGGGAGTGCGCGACCGCAATGCCGCCGAAGCCCTGCGCAACACGCTCCTGATCGCCGAGGTCGATCCCGAGGAGCTGCCCGAGGAGGAGGACGAGTACTACGACCACCAGCTGATGGACCTGGACGTGGTCACCAAGGACGGCGAGGAGATCGGCCGGATCACCGAGATCTCCCACCTCCCCTCCCAGGACCTCTTCATCGTCGAGCGGCCCGACGGCAGCGAGGTGATGATCCCGTTCGTCGAGTCGATCGTCACCGAGATCGACCTGGAGGAGCAGCGGGCGGTCATCGACCCGCCGCCCGGTCTGATCGACGACCGCGCCGAGATCGCCTCCGCCCGCGACTCGGCCGGGGACGAGTCCTGATGCGCCTCGACGTCGTCACGATCTTCCCCGAGTACCTCGACCCGCTGAACGTCTCCCTCGTCGGCAAGGCACGCGCGCGTGGCCGGCTGGACGTGCGCGTGCACGATCTGCGGGAGTGGACCTACGACCGGCACAACACGGTCGACGACACCCCCTACGGCGGCGGTCCGGGCATGGTCATGAAGACCGACCCCTGGGGCGACGCCCTCGACACCGTCCTCGCCGACGGCTACGAGACGGGCGCGCACTCCCCGGCGATCGTCGTGCCGACGCCGAGCGGGCGCCCCTTCACGCAGGAACTGGCCGTCGAACTCTCCGAGCGGCCCTGGCTGATCTTCACGCCCGCCCGCTACGAGGGCATCGACCGGCGCGTCGTCGACGAGTACGCCGCCCGGGTCCCCGTCTACGAGGTCTCCATCGGCGACTACGTGCTGGCCGGCGGGGAGGCCGCCGTGCTGGTCGTCACCGAGGCGGTGGCCCGTCTGCTGCCCGGCGTGCTCGGCAACGCCGAGTCCCACCGGGACGACTCCTTCGCCCCCGGCGCCATGGCCAACCTCCTGGAAGGCCCCGTGTACACGAAGCCGCCCGCGTGGCGAGGCCGGGAGATCCCGGAGGTGCTGCTCAGCGGACACCACGGCAGGATCGCCCGCTGGCGACGCGACGAGGCACTGCGCCGCACGACCGCCAACCGGCCCGACCTGATAGAGCGCTGCGCGCCGAAGGCCTTCGACAAGAAGGACCGCGAGATGCTCTCCATCCTCGGCTGGGCGCCCGACCCCGAGGGTGAGCCCTACGGTCGATTTTGGCGCAGGACCGAGGGCGTGGAAGAATAGGCCGCTGTTGTGCGCCGTCCGGTGTGCGCCCCTGCCGCAGGGGGACACGACGCCCGCCTCGACGGGCACACGGCACTCAATCCTCGAACATCTAGTTCCGTTGATGACCTGTGGCATCAGCGAAGAAAGCAGACGAAATGTCTCACCTGCTCGACTCCGTCGACGCCGCGTCGCTGCGCAGCGACGTCCCGGCCTTCCGCCCGGGTGACACCGTCAACGTCCACGTCCGCGTCATCGAGGGCAACCGCTCCCGTGTGCAGCAGTTCAAGGGCGTCGTCATCCGCCGTCAGGGCGCCGGTGTCCGCGAGACCTTCACGGTCCGCAAGGTCTCCTTCTCCGTCGGCGTGGAGCGCACCTTCCCGGTGCACACCCCGATCGTCGAGAAGATCGAGCTCGTGACCCGCGGCGACGTGCGTCGCGCCAAGCTCTACTACCTCCGTGAGCTCCGCGGCAAGGCCGCGAAGATCAAGGAGAAGCGCGACAACTGAGCGCCTTCCGGAGTTCACAGAGGGGCCGGATAGCATCTGGCCCCGATGGACACCGAAGCTCAGCCGACGGAGCGCGACCGCTCCTCCCGCCCTTCCGCACCCGAGGACGTCTCCCAGGAGACCCCGGGCCCGGAGGGACCGGAGGGGCGGTCGCGTTTCGCGTTCGCGGGGCGGATCTCCGGGTGGCTGCCTGGCGGCCGGGTCAGTCTCACTTTGCTGATCTGCCTGGTGTTTTTGCTGGTCCTCAACGCTTTCGTGGCACAACCGTTCCAGATTCCCAGCGGATCCATGGAAAACGGATTGAGGATCGGCGACCGCGTTCTCGTAAATAAGTTGGCGTACCGTTTCGGTGCCGAGCCGCGGCGCGGCGACGTCGTCGTGTTCGACGGCACCGGCTACTTCGGGAACTCCGACTACGTCAAGCGCGTCGTGGGGGTAGGGGGAGACCGAGTGGTCTGCTGCGACAAGGAGGGGAGGATCCAGGTGAACGGCCGGTCGGTCGACGAGTCGACGTTCCTGTATCCCGGCGACAGCCCGTCCACGGTCGGCTTCGACGTGGTCGTGCCCGACGGCACCCTCTTCGTCCTCGGCGACCATCGCGGCCGCTCCAGCGACTCGCGGGACCACCTCGGCTCACCGGGCGGCGGCATGATCCCCGTCGACGACGTGATCGGCCGCGCCGACTGGATCGTCTGGCCCTTCGCGCACCTGACCCGGCTGTCCCGCCCGAGCGCCTACGCGCGTGTGCCCGGCGCGGAGGGCGCCCATGGGTAACCGCGGCAGACCGCGCGGCGTACCCGCGTCACCGGCGGACAACCTGCTGCCCACGGGCTCGCGGCGGACCGCCGTTCCGAGCGGCGGGCGCTCGCGCGCGGAGCGGCGCAAACTGCAGCGCAAGGTCAAGCGCAAGCGCAGGCGGTCGGCCGTCCGGGAGATTCCCCTGCTGGTCGGCGTCGCCGTTCTGATCGCCCTCGTCCTGAAGACGTTCCTCGTCCAGGCCTTCGTGATCCCGTCCGGCTCCATGGAGCAGACGATCCAGATCGGCGACCGCGTCCTGGTCGACAAGTTCACCCCGTGGTTCGGCTCCAAGCCCGAGCGCGGGGACGTCGTCGTGTTCAAGGACCCGGGCGGCTGGCTCAACGACGAGCAGACCACCGCGAAGAAGAAGGACCCGGTCGTCGTCAAGCAGGTCAAGGAGGGGCTCACCTTCATCGGCCTGCTGCCGTCCGACAACGAGAAGGACCTCATCAAGCGCGTCGTCGGGGTGGGTGGCGACCGGGTGGTGTGCTGCGACACCCAGGGGCGGGTGACCGTCAACGGCGCTCCGCTGGAGGAGGGGCCGTATCTGTATCCCGGCAACGCGCCCTCCAGCACCCCGTTCGACATCACCGTCCCCCCGGGCCGGCTGTGGGTGATGGGCGATCACCGGGCCAATTCGGCCGACTCCCGCTTCCACCAGAACACCGACTACGGCGGCACCGTCTCGGAGGACGAGGTGGTGGGCCGGGCCATGGTCATCGCCTGGCCGCTGGGCCACTGGGTGCGCCTCAAGGAACCGCAAACTTTCTCCTCCGTGACCGGCTCGGCCGCCGGGGCGACCGCGTCCGCCCGGCTGTCGCATAGTGTTGCTCCCGGCGATCCGAACGGATCGATTCGACAACTCCCGAGCCCTGCGGAACTCCCGCTCGTTATGGGAGTGGTGGGCCTGCGTCGTACATGGGGCAGGCAGCGGCACAGAGTGAGGAGTTGGCGTGGGGGATGTGGCGGTTGGCGCACGGTCCGGGCACGACGGCGAGGATCACCGCGGGCACCCCGTGGAAGCCGCCGACCGGGCGCCGGACGACGGCGTGACCTCCGGGAGTGACCCTGCGGCGGGCGGCGACGGCCCGCCGTCGAGCGAGCCGCCCGGGACCGGCGGCGAGGGTTCGGGCGGTCCGGCGCCGAAGGCGAAGAAGCCCCGCTCCTTCTGGAAGGAGCTGCCGATCCTGATCGGCATCGCGCTCGTCCTGGCGCTGTTGATCAAGACGTTCCTGGTGCAGGCCTTCTCCATCCCGTCGGCGTCGATGGAGAACACCCTGAAGATCGGCGACCGGGTCCTCGTGGACAAACTGACCCCGTGGTTCGGCTCCGAGCCCGAGCGTGGCGAGGTCGTCGTCTTCCACGACCCCGACGACTGGCTGGCAGGCGAGAACACGGCCGAACCGAACGCCTTCCAGACCGTCCTCAGCTGGATCGGCCTGATGCCGTCCGCGGAGGAGAAGGACCTGATCAAGCGGGTCATCGGCGTCGGTGGTGACACCGTCTCCTGCAAGGGCACCGGCCCGCTCACGGTCAACGGCAAGGCGCTGAACGAGCCCTACGTCTACCCCGGCAACACCCCGTGCAGCCAGGACGACCAGGGCGGCCAGTTCACCGTGAAGGTCCCCAAGGGCTTCGTCTGGGTCATGGGCGACCACCGGCAGAACTCGCGCGACTCGCGCTACAACCAGTCGGACAAGAACCACGGCATGGTCCCCGTCGACCAGGTCGTCGGACGCGCCATCGTCAAGGCCTGGCCGATCAGTCACTGGGGCACGCTGCCGGTGCCGGACACCTTCGACCAGACCGGCCTGAACGACCAGTCCGCGGCCTCCGCGGCGCTGACGGTCGCTCCGGGAGGCCTCGCCCTGGTGGGCGCCGTGCCGGTCGTCCTGTGGCGTCGCCGGCGGGTCGGGGACGCCGACACCCGCTGACCTCTCCCTCTCCGCCGTGCAAACCCTTTCCCAAGCTTGTGACCGAGGCCGGGGAACTCCGGGGGCGAAGGGCTGACCCGGTTCGGTACCGCCGGGTAGGGTGCGGATCCATGGGTGGCGAGAGCACTACGCGTACGGCCCCGCACAGCGGCGGCGGCACCAGCAGTGGCCCGGTGGGCAGCCGGACCGGACAACGCCTGTCCGGTCTGGCCGTCGCACTGGGCCTCGTGCTGTTCCTCGGCGGTTTCGGCTGGGGAGCCCTGGTCTACCGGCCGTACACCGTGCCCACCAGCTCCATGAGCCCGACGATCGCCGCCGGCGACCGGGTGCTGGCCGAGCGGGTCGACGGCGGTGAGGTGCGGCGCGGGGACGTCGTCGTCTTCACCGATAAGACCTGGGTGAGCAACGCGCCCGTGGTCAAACGGGTGGTCGCGGTCGGCGGCGACACGGTCTCCTGCTGCACCGACGGCAAGCTGACCGTCAACGGCAAGCAGATCGAAGAACCGTATCTCCCCGCGGGCAGCCTGGCCGAGAACAAGAACATCCCGACCGTGAAGGTCCCGGACGGCCGGCTGTTCCTGCTCGGCGACGAGCGGGAGGGCTCCCTGGACTCCACCGCCCACCTCACCGACGCCGCCCAGGGCACGGTCGCGCGCAGCGCCGTCAAGGCCCGCGTCGACGCCGTCGTCTGGCCCATGAACGGCATGCTGAAGCGGCCCACGGGCTTCGAGACGCTCGGCGGCCTCTCCCAGCCGGGCCCGCTGGGCACGATCGGCTGGCTGATCGTCGGCGGAGCGGTGCTGGTCCTCGGCGGCGGGGCCTACGGCCCGATCGCCAAGCGGACGTCGGGCCGCCGGGCCCGGCCGGAGCCCGCCGGTGCCCGCTGAGACGGCGGACGAGCCGACGGGGACGGGCGTCGACTCCCACGGAGGCGGGCTGCGCAAGGTCGCCCGCGTCGTCCTCCTCGACCCCCGGGACCGCATCCTGCTGCTGCACGGCCACGAGCCGGACGACCCCGCCGACGACTGGTGGTTCACGCCCGGCGGCGGCGTGGAGGGCGACGAGACCCGTGAGGAGGCCGCCCTGCGGGAACTCGCCGAGGAGACCGGCATCACCGAGGTCGAGCTGGGCCCGGTGCTGTGGCGGCGGGTGTGCTCGTTCCCCTTCGCGGGCCGGCGCTGGGACCAGGACGAGTGGTACTACCTGGCCCGTACGACGCAGACGGTGATCCGGGCGACGGCCCTGACCGAGCTGGAGCGGCGCAGTGTCGCCGGATCGCGTTGGTGGACGTGTCGGGAACTGACCCAGGCACATGAGACGGTGTATCCGACCAGACTCGCCGAGCTGCTGAGCACGCTGCTCGACGAAGGTCTCCCGGCCGGACCGGTGACCCTAGACACGGAAATCGTCTAGGGGCGCACGGGACTGGCGCACAATGGGGAGATCGCACGGCTGAAGGGGAACATGCCATGAGCGCCGAGGACCTCGAGAAGTACGAGACCGAGATGGAGCTGAAGCTCTACCGGGAGTACCGCGATGTCGTCGGTCTGTTCAAATACGTGATCGAGACCGAGCGGCGTTTCTACCTCACCAATGACTACGAGATGCAGGTGCACTCGGTCCAGGGCGAGGTGTTCTTCGAGGTGTCGATGGCGGACGCCTGGGTGTGGGACATGTACCGGCCGGCCCGGTTCGTGAAGCAGGTGCGGGTGCTCACGTTCAAGGACGTGAACATCGAGGAGCTGAACAAGAGCGATCTGGAGCTCCCGAGCAGCTGAGTCCTGCGCGGTCTCCCCTTGCGTCGCCCATGTGGGTGGCGGAGTTTTCCACAGCCGCCGGATCGTCCACCAAGATCCTTTCCTAGGCGGCGGATGCGTGAGCGTGGGTGCCGGAGGTGGTGCCCACATGAGCACGAACACGGACCTGGCCCGGGGAGCACTCGGCAGGTACGGCGAGGATCTCGCCGCGCGACGGCTCGCCGAGGCCGGGATGACGGTCCTGGAGCGCAACTGGCGCTGCGGCAGGACCGGTGAGATCGACATCGTCGCCCGGGACGGCGACGTTCTGGTCGTCTGCGAGGTGAAGACCCGCAGGGGCGGCGGATTCCAGCACCCGATGGCCGCGGTGACGCCGGAGAAGGCCGAACGGCTGCGCGCTCTCGCCGCGCGATGGATCCAGGCGCACGGGGGAGCCCCACCGGGCGGCGTCCGCATCGACCTCGTCGGCGTGGTCCTGCCCCACCGCGGGGCGCCCGTCGTCGAGCACGCGCGGGGGGTGGCCTGAGATGGGGTTCGCGCGTACGTGCTCGGTGGCGCTGGTCGGCGTCGAGGGGGTCGTCGTCGAGGTCCAGGCCGACCTGGAACCGGGGGTGGCCGCCTTCACGCTGGTGGGACTGCCGGACAAGAGCCTGAGCGAGAGCCGGGACCGGGTGCGGGCGGCGGTGGTGAACTCCGGCGCCGAGTGGCCGCAGAAGAAGCTCACGGTGGGCCTCAGCCCGGCCTCCGTGCCCAAGGGCGGGTCGGGCTTCGATCTCGCCGTCGCCTGCGCCGTGCTCGGCGCGGCCGAACGCATCGACCCCAGGGTGCTCGCCGACATCGTGATGATCGGGGAAGTGGGCCTGGACGGACGGGTCCGCCCGGTGCGGGGCATCCTCCCCGCGGTGCTCGCCGCCGCCGACGCCGGATACGAGCAGGTGGTCGTGCCCGAGTGCGCCGCCGCCGAGGCCTCGCTGGTGCCGGGCGTCTCCGTGCTCGGCGTGCGCAGCCTGCGCCAGCTGATCGCCGTCCTCGCGGACGAGCCGGTGCCCGAGGAGGAGCCGGACGAGGCGGGCCGCCCCGATCCGCTCCTGGCCGGGCTGCGGATGCCCGGCACCGGCGCGGCCACCGGCATGCACAGCATGGGCGCCGCCCAGCAGGACCAGGAGCACGACCTCGCGGACGTGGTCGGACAGCGCTCGGCGCGCACCGCCGTGGAGGTGGCCGCGGCCGGCGGACACCACCTCTTCCTGGAGGGGCCCCCGGGCGCGGGCAAGACCATGCTCGCGGAGCGGCTGCCCGCGGTGCTGCCCCGGTTGAGCAGGCAGGAGTCGCTGGAGGTCACCGCGGTGCACTCGGTGGCCGGGCTGCTGCCGCCGGGCAAGCCCCTCATCGACGTGCCCCCCTATTGCGCGCCGCACCACTCGGCCACGATGCAGTCGCTGGTCGGGGGCGGCCCCGGCGTCGCCCGCCCCGGCGCCGTCTCACTGGCCCACCGCGGGGTGCTCTTCCTCGACGAGACCCCGGAATTCGGCAGCCACGCCCTCGACGCCCTGCGGCAGCCGCTGGAGGCGGGCCATGTGGTGATCGCGCGCAGCGCGGGCGTGGTGCGGTTCCCGGCTCGGTTCCTGATGGTGCTCGCCGCCAACCCGTGCCCGTGCGGCCGTTTCTCGCAGCGCGACTCCCTGTGCGAGTGCCCGCCCTCCGCGATCCGCCGCTACCAGGCACGGCTGTCCGGCCCGCTGCTCGACCGGGTCGACCTGCGCGTCGAGGTCGACCCGGTCAGCCGGGCCGAGCTCGCCCACCGCGGACCCGGCGGCGAGTCCACCCGGACCGTCGCCGACCGGGTCCGGGCCGCCCGCGAGCGCGCCGCGGTCCGGCTGGCGGGCACCCCGTGGCGGACCAACAGCGAAGTGCCCGGCCGTGAGCTGCGCAACCGCTGGCACGCCGCTGCCGGGGCCATGGACGAGGCGGAGCGCAACCTGGAGCGCGGGGTGCTGACCGCGCGAGGCCTCGACCGTGTTCTGCGCGTCGCCTGGACCGTCGCCGACCTCGTCGGTCACGACCGGCCGGACGCGATGGACGTGGCCCTGGCCCTGCAGTTGCGCACAGGGGTGCCGCGCGGAGTCCCGATGGCCCTCGGGGCGCTGACGTGAACGCCGGCGGCGCCCCGGCCGACGACCGGCTCGCCCGGATCTTCCTCGGGCGGGTCGTCGAGCCCGGGGACGAGGTGAGCGGCCAGTGGGTGCGGGAACGCGGCGTGCCGGAGGTGGTGCGCCGGTTGCGCGGTGACGGGGAGCCGCTGCCCGGGGTGACCGCCCGACGCTGGGCCGGGCTGCTGGCTAGGGCCGCGCAGGCCGACCCGGAACGCGATCTCGCCGTCGCGCGGGAAGCCGGGGTCCGCTACGTCTGTCCCGGCGACGCCGAGTGGCCGGGCACGCTGGACGAGCTCGGAGACGCCCGGCCGCTGGGGCTGTGGGTGCGAGGGCGGCCCAGCCTGCGCATGTGGGCGTTGCGGTCGGTCGCCGTGGTCGGCGCCCGCGCCTGCACCGAGTACGGCGCCCACATGGCCGCCACCCTGGCCTGCGGCCTCGCCGAACGAGGGTGGGTGGTCGTGTCCGGCGGGGCCTACGGAGTCGACGGCGCGGCCCACCGGGGCGCCCTCGGCGCGGGCGGCGCCACCGTCGCCGTCCTCGCCTGCGGGGTCGACCGGCCCTACCCGAGCGGCCACACGGAGTTGATCGGCCGGATCGCGGAACAGGGTCTGGTGGTGGGGGAGTTGCCGCCCGGCGACCACCCCACGCCGAGCCGGTTCATCCTGCGCAACCGGGTGATCGCCGCGCTCACCCGGGGCACGGTCGTCGTCGAGGCCGCCCACCGCAGCGGCTCGCTGGTCACCGCGAGGGCGGCGCAACGGCTGGGCAGGCACACCATGGGCGTCCCCGGCCCGGCCACCAGCGGACTGTCCGCCGGGGTCCACGAACTGCTGCGGGGAGAGGCGGTGCTGGTCACCGACGCCGCGGAGGTCGTCGAACTGGTCGGCGACATGGGGGAGCTGGCCCCGGACCGGCGCGGGCCGGAGCTGCCGCGCGATCTGCTGGAGCCGGACGCGCGGCGGGTCCTGGCCGCCCTCCCCGCCCGGCGGCCCGCCGCGCCGCGCGAGATCGCCCGCGAGGCCGGCACCACACCGGACGACGCGATCGCCCGGCTGTACGAACTCAGAGCTCTCGGCTACGTCGAACGACACGGCGACGGCTGGAAGTTGACACGCCAGGCGATGGTCTCCGTTCGAGGGGGTCGGCCCCGATGTTGACCGGAGGTGTTCGGCCGTCCGGGGGAACGCCGAAAGCCTTGATAATTCAGGTAGTTGACCCGCTCGACCGTCACCCGCAGCGACCGCCGTGCCCCTGGAGTGCGCTCAGCGGAACGTATCTGCGTACCGGTCCGGGCACGTTCTTCGCTCACCGCGACACCCCAGTCACGCTACGCTCACGTGAATTCCGGCACAGACCGGACCACTGCACCATGCGGTACCGACCACACGCACTTCACGGCAGAACGGCACAAGGCGACGAATGCCCCAGCACACCTCCGGGTCCGACCGGGCGGCGATCCCCCCAGCCGCCCGTGACGGTGGCAGCGTGCGGCCGCCCGCTCCCTCGACGCTCGATGAGCTGTGGCGGTCGTACAAGGCGACAGGGGACGAGCGGCTGCGCGAGCAGCTGATCCTGCACTACTCGCCACTGGTGAAGTACGTGGCGGGACGGGTGAGCGTCGGTCTGCCGCCCAATGTGGAGCAGGCGGACTTCGTCTCCTCGGGGGTCTTCGGACTGATCGACGCGATCGAGAAGTTCGACGTCGAACGGGAGATCAAGTTCGAGACGTACGCGATCACCCGGATCCGGGGCGCGATGATCGACGAACTGCGGGCGCTGGACTGGATCCCGAGGTCGGTGCGGCAGAAGGCGCGCAACGTGGAGCGGGCCTACGCCACGCTGGAGGCGCGGCTGCGGCGGACGCCCACCGAGTGCGAGGTGGCCGCCGAGCTGGGCATCGCGGTCGAAGAACTGCACGCCGTGTTCAGCCAGTTGTCGCTGGCCAACGTGGTGGCACTGGAGGAACTGCTGCACGTCGGGGGTGAGGACGGCGACGGCCTCAGCTTCATGGACACGCTGGAGGACACCGCCGCCGACAACCCGGTGGAGGTGGCCGAGGACCGGGAGCTGCGGCGGTTTCTGGCCCGGGCGATCAACACGCTGCCCGACCGCGAGAAGACGGTCGTCACGCTGTACTACTACGAAGGGCTGACGCTCGCGGAGATCGGGAACGTGCTGGGGGTGACCGAGAGCAGGGTCAGCCAGATCCACACCAAGTCCGTGCTCCAGCTGCGCGCGAAACTGGCGAGCTTCGGTCGCTGACCCGGACGGACGACACGAACGCGGTCGGCGTCGCTCCCGTCGGGGGCGGCGCGTCCGTAAAGTGGTCGACGTGCCAAGGATTCGAGCGGCCTCCGTGGCCGAGCACCGGTCGATGCAGCGTGCCGCCCTCCTGGACGCGGCGCGCACCCTGCTGTCCGAGGGCGGGACGGACGCGCTGACCTTCCCGGCCCTCGCCGAGCGGACGGGTCTCGCGCGTTCGTCCGTGTACGAGTACTTCCGGTCGCGGGCCGCCGTGGTCGAGGAGTTGTGCGAGGTCGACTTCCCCGTGTGGACGGCGGAGGTCGAGGCGGCGATGGCCGCGGCCGACGGGGCGGAGGCCAAGGTCGAGGCCTATGTGCGCCGGCAGCTCGCGCTGGTCGGGGACCGGCGCCACCGGGCCGTCGTGGCGATCTCGGCGAGCGAGCTGGACGCGGGCGCCCGGGAGAAGATCCGCGCGGCGCACGGCGCGCTCGTGACGATGATCGGCGAGGCGCTGGCCGACCTGGGGCACGCGGAACCCCGCCTGACCGCCATGCTCCTGCAGGGCGTCGTCGACGCGGCGGTGCGGCGCATCGAACTCGGGGCCGCCGAGGAACCCACGGCGATCACGGATGCGGCGGTGGCGATGGCCCTGCGCGGGGTCCGCGGCTGAGGGACCGGACGGGCGGGGCCGACGCACCGCTCACGGCAGGGGCCCGCGGTCCGGGAGCGGCTGGCCCGGCTCACGGCGGGGGCACGCCGAGGACCGGTAGGAGTCGGGCCGGGAGCCTTCGCCTCAGCCAGGGCGGCAGCAGTGACAGCGGGTCCAGGTAGGTCTCGCCTCTGAGCAGTCCCCAGTGCACGCAGCCGCCGTCGCAGTGCGAGCCCGCGGGTTCGACCGTGCCGACGACCTGGCCCGCGACCACCATGTCGCCCTGGCGCACAGACGCCCGTACCGGCTCGTACGTCGTCCGCAGCGGGGGCTCGCCGGTGGCCGAGAGTTCCAGCGCGACGACACCTCTCCCCCCGACCGGTCCGGCGAAGGACACCCTCCCGGCGGCCACCGCCCGTACCGGGGCGCCCGGCGCCGCCGCCAGATCGACCCCGCGGTGGCCGCGGGCGTACGGCGTCGCCGGTGGCTCCCAGCCCCGGACCACCGGCGGGCGCGAGCCCACCGGCCAGACCCGGGCCACCGCCGGGACCGCCGGGACCGCCGGGGCGCCCGGGACCGCCGGGGCGCCCGGGACAGCGCGGGCGGCCGGGTTGACTGTGGCCGGTGACGCCGGTGACGCCGGTGACGCCGGTGACGCCGGTGACGCCGGTGGGCCGGGAGAGGGTACGGGGGCTCGGGGCGGGGGCAGCGGGGCCGCCCAGCCCGTGGACGCCAGGATCATGATCGTCAGCAGCGGCGCGAGGCCGCCGAGGAGTCGTTTCGCGTGCATGCGAGAACCGTTCCGCATTCCGTCCGTCACGGTCCGGACCTGTGGACCGCCCGGCGGTTGTGGACAGCGGCGTCACCCGACGCCGGTTGTGGACAGCGGCGTCACCCGACGCCGGTTGTGGACAGCGGCGTCACCCGACGCCCCCCGGGTCCCGTACACTTCTTCTGGCGATCCGGGTCACCGGGTCGACTTCGCACGCCCCGGTAACGGGGACCGGCTCCGGTCGGTTCTCCGATACCCGCGCCCCTCGGTCCTCAGTGGCTCGGCGCATCGCGGGCGTCAGGCGCGGGAGCCGTCCGGCCCCCGCGGCACAACCGAGAAAAACAAGGAGAACGGCCATGGCCGTCGTCACGATGCGGGAGCTGCTGGAAAGCGGCGTCCACTTCGGTCACCAGACCCGTCGCTGGAACCCGAAGATGAAGCGCTTCATCTTCACCGAGCGCAACGGCATCTACATCATCGACCTGCTCCAGTCGCTGTCGTACATCGACCGCGCCTACGAGTTCGTCAAGGAGACCGTCGCCCACGGCGGCACGGTCATGTTCGTCGGCACGAAGAAGCAGGCGCAGGAGGCCATCGCCGAGCAGGCCACCCGCGTCGGCATGCCTTACGTCAACCAGCGCTGGCTGGGCGGCATGCTCACCAACTTCTCGACCGTCTACAAGCGCCTCCAGCGCCTCAAGGAGCTCGAGCTCATCGACTTCGAGGACGTCGCCGCCTCGGGTCTGACGAAGAAGGAGCTCCTGGTCCTCTCGCGTGAGAAGGCCAAGCTCGAGAAGACCCTCGGTGGTATCCGCGAGATGTCCAAGGTGCCCAGCGCCGTCTGGATCGTGGACACCAAGAAGGAGCACATCGCGGTCGGCGAGGCCCGGAAGCTCAACATCCCGGTCGTCGCCATCCTCGACACCAACTGCGACCCCGACGAGGTCGACTACAAGATCCCGGGCAACGACGACGCGATCCGCTCCGTCACCCTGCTCACCCGCGTGATCGCCGACGCCGTCGCCGAGGGCCTCATCTCCCGTTCCGGCGTCGCCACCGGTGACAAGGGCGAGAAGGCCGCGACCGAGCCGCTGGCCGAGTGGGAGCGCGACCTCCTCGAGGGCGAGAAGAAGGCCGACGCCGAGACCGCGGACGAGGCCGAGAAGCCCGCCGAGGCCGCTGCCGAGGCCCCCGCCGCCGAGGCTCCGGCCGCCGCCGAGGCCGAGGCCGAGGCTCCGGCCGCCGAGGCTCCCGCCGCCGAGGCCGCTCCGGCCGCCGAGGGCGAGCAGGCCTGATTCAGGCCGTGAGCCGTGCGGTCGCCGTCGCGTCCGCACGGCCTCAGGGATGAAGTGACGGCGGGGGGCGCCGAGTGCGCCGCCCGCCGTTCACCCACAGCCCCCAGATCTTCGTAGATCTTCGAGACTTCGAACTCCGAGAGAGATTCACAGATCATGGCGAACTACACCGCCGCTGACGTCAAGAAGCTCCGTGAGCTCACCGGCGCCGGCATGATGGACTGCAAGAAGGCGCTGGACGAGGCCGAGGGCAACGTCGACAAGGCCGTCGAGGCGCTCCGCATCAAGGGCCAGAAGGGCGTCGCCAAGCGCGAGGGCCGCTCCGCCGAGAACGGCGCCGTGGTCTCGATCATCGCCGACGACAACTCCTCCGGCGTCCTCGTCGAGCTGAAGTGCGAGACGGACTTCGTCGCCAAGGGCGACAAGTTCCAGGCCGTCGCCACCGCGATCGCCGAGCACGTCACCAAGACCTCCCCGGCCGACCTCGAGGCGCTGCTCGCGTCCGAGATCGAGGCCGGCAAGACCGTCCAGGCGTTCGTGGACGAGGCCAACGCCAACCTCGGCGAGAAGATCGTGCTGGACCGCTTCGCGCAGTTCACCGACGGCTACGTCAGCGCCTACATGCACCGCACGATGCCCGACCTGCCCCCGCAGATCGGTGTCCTCGTCGAGCTGGACAAGCCGAACGCGGAGATCGCCAAGGGCGTCGCCCAGCACATCGCCGCCTTCGCGCCGAAGTACCTCTCCAAGGACGACGTGCCGGCCGAGGTCGTCGAGTCCGAGCGCCGCGTCGCCGAGGAGACCACCCGCGCCGAGGGCAAGCCCGAGGCCGCCCTGCCGAAGATCGTCGAGGGTCGCCTCAACGGCTTCTTCAAGGACGCCACGCTGCTCGGTCAGCCGTACGCGCTGGACAACAAGAAGTCCGTCCAGAAGGTCCTGGACGAGGCCGGTGTCACCCTGAAGCGCTTCACGCGCATCAAGGTCGGCATCTGAGTCCGTACCGCGATCGACGCGTCGGCCCGATAGGGTCGGGTGCAGTCGTCCGGTACGCCGTCACGCGCACGCGTGGCGGACGACAGCAGATCTGACGAGGAGGCCATTGCCGCGCACGGGTTGCCCACGACACCCCACCGGCAGTGGCCTTCTTCGTATGTGCACCACGTGAAAGAGGCGGGATCTCCCATGACCACCAAGGCCCAGAAGAGCGACGACGGCAAACTGCACGGCCGGTTTCTGCTGAAGCTGTCCGGTGAGGCATTCTCCGGCGGCGGAGGCCTGGGCGTGGACCCCGACGTGGTGCACAAGATCGCCCGGGAGATCGCGGCCGTCGTCCGCGACGGCGCCGAGATCGCGGTCGTCATCGGCGGCGGCAACTTCTTCCGCGGCGCCGAGCTCCAGGTGCGCGGCATGGACCGGGCCCGTTCGGACTACATGGGCATGCTCGGCACGGTCATGAACTGCCTCGCCCTCCAGGACTTCCTGGAGAAGGAGGGCATCGACAGCCGCGTGCAGACCGCGATCACCATGGGGCAGGTCGCCGAGCCGTACATCCCGCTGCGGGCCGTGCGGCACCTGGAGAAGGGCCGCGTGGTCATCTTCGGCGCCGGCATGGGCATGCCCTACTTCTCCACCGACACCACCGCCGCCCAGCGCGCCCTGGAGATCGACGCCGAGGCGCTGCTCATGGGCAAGAACGGTGTGGACGGCGTCTACGACTCCGACCCGAAGACCAACCCGGCGGCCGTCAAGTTCGACGCCCTCGGGTACGGCGAGGTCATCACCCGGGACCTGAAGGTCGCCGACATGACCGCGATCACGCTGTGCCGCGACAACAAGCTGCCGATCCTCGTCTTCGAGCTTCTCGCCGAGGGCAATATCGCCCGCGCGGTCAAGGGTGAGAAGATCGGCACGCTCGTGGGTGAGCAAGGCGGCCGGTCCTGACCGGCGCCATCCCGGTTTTCCACGACAACGTCTGACCGGGGGACGGACCCCGGTCGCAGGATGGACAATGTCCTGCCGGTCGGGAACCGTGCAGGAAGAAGACGCGACGCAGCCGGCCGCCGCCCTCGCAAGGATCCGCAGCCGGGCCTACTCAAGACACGCAGGAGCAAGTGGTGATCGAAGAGACCCTCCTCGAGGCCGAGGAGAAGATGGAGAAGGCCGTCGTGGTCGCCAAGGAGGACTTCGCCGCGATCCGCACCGGCCGTGCGCACCCGGCGATGTTCAACAAGATCGTTGCCGACTACTACGGCGCGCCGACGCCGATCAACCAGCTGGCTTCGTTCTCCGTGCCGGAGCCGCGCATGGCCGTCGTGACCCCGTTCGACAAGACCGCCCTGCGCAACATCGAGCAGGCGATCCGCGACTCCGACCTGGGCGTCAACCCGAGCAACGACGGCAACATCATCCGAGTGGTGTTCCCCGAGCTGACCGAGGAGCGCCGCCGCGACTACATCAAGGTCGCCAAGGGCAAGGCCGAGGACGCCAAGGTGTCCATCCGCGCGGTCCGCCGCAAGGCCAAGGACGCGATCGACAAGCTGATCAAGGACGGAGAGGTCGGCGAGGACGAGGGCCGCCGTGCCGAGAAGGAACTCGACGACACCACCGCGAAGTACGTCGCCCAGGTGGACGAGCTCCTGAAGCACAAGGAAGCGGAGCTGCTCGAGGTCTGATGAACGACTCTTCCTGGGGCTCACCGCCACACGCCGGGTCGCGGGCCGGGTACTGGGGGCCCGCCGACCAGGGGCCTGTCCAGGGGGCCGCCCCGGCGGGTCCCGCGTACGATGCGCCTGAGGCGCAGCAGACTCGCCCCATGCCCATCGTCCCCGACGTACCCGCACACGGCGGAAACCAGGATGACGACCGGGGGGCCGCACGGCTGGGCGGCCCCTTGTTCCACGACGAGAAGTACGGCAACGCGCCCTACGGCGGCGAGCCCCACGGCCTCGCCGCCCACGGCGACGACACCCCGACGGCACAGCCCCCTGCGGCGGCGCCGCAGAATCCGGAGCCCATGCCCGACGCCCCTCACCCGGCGCCCGCGCCGCAGAAGAAGAGCGCGGGCCGAGACCTGGGCGCGGCCATAGGGGTCGGGGTCGGGCTCGGCGCGGTCATCGTCGCGTCGCTGTTCGTCGTCAAGGCCGTGTTCGTCGGTGTGGTGGCCGTCGCCGTCGTCGTCGGCCTGTGGGAGCTGACCAGCAGGCTGCAGGAGCGCAAGGGCATCAAGGCGCCGCTCGTGCCGCTCGCGGTCGGCGGCGCCGCCATGGTGGTCGCCGGATACGTCCGGGGGACCGAGGGCGCCTGGGTCGCCATGGCCCTCACCGCGCTCGCGGTGCTGGTCTGGCGGATGACCGAACCGCCCGAGGGCTACCTCAAGGACGTCACGGCCGGCGTCTTCGCGGCCTTCTACGTCCCGTTCCTGGCCACGTTCGTCGCCCTGATGCTCACCGCCGACGACGGAGCGTTCCGCGTCATGACCTTCCTGGTCCTGACGGTCGTCAGCGACACGGGCGCGTACGCCGTCGGCTGGCGCTTCGGCAGGACCAAGCTCGCCCCGCGCATCAGTCCGGGCAAGACCCGCGAGGGCCTGCTCGGCGCGGTGGCGTTCGCGATGGTCGTCGGTGCGCTGTGCATGCAGTTCCTCATCGACGACGGCGCGTGGTGGCAGGGGCTGGTGCTCGGTTTCGCCGTCGCGGCCAGCGCCACGCTCGGCGACCTCGGCGAGTCCATGATCAAGCGGGACCTGGGCATCAAGGACATGGGAACGCTGCTTCCGGGCCACGGCGGCATCATGGACCGGCTGGACTCGCTGCTGCCCACGGCGCCCGTCGTCTGGCTGCTGCTCGTGCTGTTCGTGGGCTCCGGCTGACCCGCGCGCACACCGGCTCCTGCGGGCCCTCGTCCTGATCGTCGGGACGGGGGCCCGCTGCCGTGGTCGCGGGGCCGGGCCGGTGGGACGATTCTGGTGAAGGCCGCAGGGGGGATCGCCCTGAAAGGGGGCGGGCTGTATGTCCGACTTCCATGAATCGATCGACGTCGACGCCACTCCCGATGACGTATGGGCCTATGTCATCGACCCCTCCCACCTGCCCGAATGGCAGGCGAGCGCGGTCTCGGCGGAGCCACTGGACCCCGGGCCGGCCGGTGTCGGCTCCCGGGTGCGGGTCACGCGGCACGTCGGCAACCGGGAAATGCCGATGACCATGGAGTACACCGAGTACGACCCGCCGCACGCCTGGGCGCTTCAGGGCGTCGACGGGCCTGTGCGCGGCCACTTCCACGGCGAGATCCTCCCGATCGACGAGGGCCGCCGCTCCCGCGTGATCATGGACCTCGACTTCGAGGGCAAGGGCATGGGCAAGCTCCTCGTGCCCCTCGTCGTCCGGCGTCAGGTCCGCAAGGAGTTCCCGGTGAACGAACGTCTGCTGAAGGACCGCCTGGAGCACCGGTCGGCATAGCGCCCGAGGCTCCTTCTCCGGTGGGCGGATGGGCGGACATCCCTCAGCGCGCGGGTCGATCCCGGCCGCTTTCGCCGGCTCATTCGCCGCTCGCGCACTCCTCGCCCCGCGGTGCGCATCGCTCACCCGCCCACGCCGGACAGCCGTTACCGTCGACCGTCAGGGCCGTCGACCCTCACGTGTCGACAAGTCGATTTCGGGCATCGCGAGGGGACCGGTATGACCGTGGGCGGGGAAGAGCGGGACGTCGACTTCGCGCCGATGACGACGCGGGAGCGTGAGGGGCGGGCGCTCAAGGTGCTGCGCACGGCTCGCGCCGCCGCCCGTCTCCTCGAGGACGGACGGAACCCGGACGAGCTCGCGGACCAGGTGCAGGAACTGTGGAGGGCGGTTGCGCGGTTGCTGCCGGAGCTGCCCGACCCCGTCCCCCTGGACGCCGATCACCAGGAGGAATTCATCCGGTGCGCGGAGGACCTGGCGAAACTCCTGCGGGCCTACAACTGGCCTGACGAGGTGCTGAGTCCGGGAACTGGGGACGAGGCGGTGAGGGCGGAGAACGTCGGGGAGAGGGGGACTGCCGCCGGCTTCGACGCCCTGGGCAAACTCACCTTGCCGACGGCCCCCGCGGAGGGGTGGGCGATAGAGCTCGTCAACAGGGCGGCAGAGGGGAACGGGAAACTGGAGCGGGGGGTCAAGGTCGGCAAGTATTTCGTGCACCCCACGCCCTTGCTCATTCTGGACGACTTCACGAAAACAGTGGGGCAGGCGGTGGCCTCGCTGCACGTCAAGAAACTGACCTGCTGCGTGAACGACCTCAGCGAGGTCCTGAAGGACGGCTGTCTCCTCGACTTGCTGGGACACGGCCCGGGCTGCCCGGAGCCACCGAACAGCCGCGTCAGCCCGGACGGCCTCGACAGCAGCCACCTCCTGGACGTCCTCGACAGCAGCCACCTCCTGGACGGCCTCGGCAGCAGCCACCTCTTGGACGGCCACGTCCGCTTGGACGACCGGGACAGTACCGGCAGTCCTGCCGTCCACCCGGATGACCGAGCGGCCGACATCGACGGCCCGGAGGTCTGACTCCCCCGTCGTCGTCTCCCGCCGCAGGGTCTTCTCCCGGCAGTCCGGTCGAACGTCGTCTCGCCGGGCTCGCCGGGCTCGCCGGGCTCGCCGGGCTCGCCGGGCTCGCCGGGCTCGCCGGGGCCGAAGCGGGCGGAACCGCCGCTGCCTGGGCACGGCCGGGCGAGTCCTGGGCCGGGCGAGGTCGACCCCCGCTGGCGGGCGAAGCTGCGGGGTGACCGCCCCCACCCCGCTCCGGCCTGGGGGCCGGATTCGATCTGCGACACTGGAAGGGTTATGCCGAAGCCCGGAGAACTCACTTTCGTCGCCCCCCGCGGAGCCAAGAAGCCGCCGCGGCATCTCGCCGACCTCTCGCCCGCCGAGCGGAAGGAGGTCGTGGCGGAGATCGGGGAGAAGCCGTTCCGTGCCAAGCAGCTCTCGCAGCACTACTTCGCCCGGTACGCGCACGACCCGGCGGAGTGGACCGACATCCCCGCCGGCGCCCGCGAGAAGCTGCGTGAGGCGCTGCTGCCGGATCTGATGTCCGTGGTCCGGCATCTGTCGACGGACCAGGGGACCACCCGCAAGACGCTGTGGCGGCTGTTCGACGGCACGCTCGTGGAGTCGGTGCTCATGCGGTACCCGGACCGGGTG
Organism: Streptomyces sp. LUP30; assembly: GCF_001746365.1. GTDB lineage: Bacteria > Actinomycetota > Actinomycetes > Streptomycetales > Streptomycetaceae > Streptomyces. Next base: position 9,068 of record NZ_MJAJ01000063.1, on the reverse strand, counting down.
ACCATGTGCATCAGCTCGCAGGCGGGGTGCGGGATGAACTGCCCGTTCTGCGCGACCGGACAGGCCGGGCTCGACCGGAACCTGTCCACCGCCGAGATCGTGCACCAGATCGTCGACGGGATGCGGGCGCTGCGCGACGGGGAGGTGCCCGGCGGACCCGCCAGGCTCTCCAACATCGTCTTCATGGGGATGGGCGAGCCGCTCGCCAACTACAAGCGGGTCGTCGGCGCGATCCGCGCGCTGACCGACCCGGCTCCGGACGGGCTCGGACTGTCGCAGCGCGGGATCACCGTGTCGACGGTCGGGCTGGTGCCGGCCATCCACCGGTTCTCCGACGAGGGTTTCAAGTGCCGGCTGGCGATCTCCCTGCACGCTCCGGACGACGAGCTGCGCGACACCCTCGTCCCCGTGAACACGCGGTGGAAGGTGCGCGAGGTGCTGGACGCCGGGTTCGAGTACACCGAGCGGTCGGGCCGCCGGCTGTCCATCGAGTACGCGCTGATCCGGGACATCAACGACCAGGCCTGGCGAGGTGACCGGCTGGGCCGGCTGCTGCGCGGCAAGCCCGTGCACGTCAACCTCATCCCGCTGAACCCGACGCCGGGTTCGAAGTGGACCGCCTCCCGGCCGGAGGACGAGAAGGCCTTCGTCGAGGCGATCGCCGCGCACGGGGTGCCCGTGACCGTCCGGGACACCCGTGGTCAGGAGATCGACGGGGCGTGCGGTCAGCTCGCGGCCACCGAGCGGTAGTCTGAGGACCGTACACATCTTCATATTCCGACAGGGGAGCGCCACAGCGCTGAGAGTGCGGCACCCAGGCCCGCAGACCCTCTGAACCTCGCCCAGGTCATTCTGGGTAGGAAGTTCGGTCATCACTCGAGCTGTTGCGCCCTGCCCGGAGTCCCGTGCGGACCCGGGCGGGGCCGCGTCTCTTCCTGGTCAACCCAGGAGGAAAACCAGTGCAGAACAAGACCTTCGTGGCCGTGGCCGTCGGGCTCGGCCTGGTCGCGGCGCCCGCGTTGTCCGCGTGCGGGTCCACGGACGGCAAGGGGGCGGCGGGGTCCACGGAGTCCAAGACCGTCACCCTCGTCAGCCACGACTCGTGGGCCGTCTCCAAGAGCGTCCTCGCCGACTTCGAGAAGCAGTCCGGGTACAAGGTGAAGGTCCTCAAGGACGGCGACGCCGGGCAGGCCGTCAACAAGGCGATCCTCACCAAGGACAACCCGCAGGGCGACGTCTTCTTCGGCGTCGACAACACCCTGCTGTCCCGCGCCCTCGACAACGGGCTGTTCCAGCCGTACGAGGCCAAGGGGCTGGCGCAGGTCGGCGGCCAGTACCAGCTGGACGCGAAGAAGCACCGCGTCACGCCGGTCGACTTCGGCGACATCTGCGTCAACTACGACAAGGCGTACTTCGCCGCGCACAAGCTGGCCCCGCCCGCCTCCTTCGACGACCTGCTGAAGCCCGCCTACAAGAACCTCCTCGTCACCGAGAACGCCTCCACCTCCTCGCCCGGCCTCGGCTTCCTGCTCGGCACGGCCGCGAAGTACGGCGACGGAGGCTGGGAGGGGTACTGGAAGAAGCTCAAAGCCAACGGCGTGAAGGTGGTCGACGGCTGGGAGCAGGCCTACAACGAGGAGTTCTCCGGCTCCGCCGGCGGCAAGAACGCGAAGGCCGACCGGCCGCTCGTCGTCTCGTACGCCTCCTCGCCGCCCGCCGAGGTGATCTACGGCGACCCGAAGCCGGCCACCGCCCCGACCGGCGTCGCGACCGGCACCTGCTTCCGGCAGATCGAGTTCGCGGGCCTGCTGAGCAACGCCGGCCACAGCGAGGGCGGCAAGGCGCTGATCGACTTCCTGGTCGGCAAGGAGTTCCAGGAGGACATGCCGCTCAACATGTTCGTGTACCCGGTGGTGAAGGGCGCCGCCGTGCCCGCCGAGTTCACCCGGTTCGGGCCTGCCGCCAAGGATCCCGAGACCATGGACCCGGCGAAGATCGCCGACCGTCGCGACCAGTGGGTCAAGTCGTGGACCTCGCTCGTACTGAAGTAGCCCCGCGCAAGGGAGCCAAGGGGAGCGCGGCGGCCAGGCTCGGTCTCCTGGCCGTGCCCGTCGCGTTCTTCGCGGTCTTCTTCGCCTATCCGGTCGCCGCGATCGTCGCCCGGGGACTCCACGTCGACGGGTCGTGGCGCTTCGGGCGGCTGCGGGACGTGCTCGGGCAGTCCGACATCCGGCATGTGCTGTGGTTCACCACCTGGCAGGCGCTCGCCTCCACCGCGCTCACACTGCTGGTCGCGCTCCCGGGCGCGTACGTCCTCGCGCGTCTCGACTTCCCGGGCAGGCAGGCGCTGCGCGCCGTCGTCACCGTTCCGTTCGTGCTGCCGACGGTCGTCGTCGGCACGGCGTTCCTCGCGCTCGTCGGACGCGGCGGGCTGCTCGACGAGCTGTGGGGGGTGCGTCTCGACACCACCGTGTGGGCGATCCTGCTCGCGCACGTCTTCTTCAACTACGCGGTAGTGGTACGGACGGTGGGCGGGTTGTGGGCGCAGCTCGACCCGAGGCAGGAGGAGGCGGCGCGGATGCTGGGCGCGTCCCGGCTGCGGGCCTGGCGCACGGTGACCCTGCCGGCGCTCGGGCCCGCCGTCGCCGCGGCCGCGCTGATGGTCTTCCTCTTCACCTTCACCTCCTTCGGTGTGGTGCAGATCCTCGGCGGGCCCACCTTCTCCACCCTGGAGGTGGAGATCTACCGGCAGACCTCCGAGATCTTCGACCTGTCCACGGCCGCCGTCCTCACGATCGTCCAGTTCGCTGCCGTCGGAGCGATCCTCGCCGTGCACGCCTGGACGGTGCGGCGGCGGGAGACCGCGCTGCGGCTGGTGGACGCGGCCGGAACGGCGCGCCGGCCGCGCGGGACCGGGCAGTGGGCGCTGCTGGCCGGGGTCCTCGCGAGCATCGCCGTGCTGCTGGTCCTGCCGCTCGCGGTGCTGGTGCAGCGCTCGCTGGACGCGCCCGGGCTCGCCTACTACCGGGCGCTGACCGCGGACGACGGGAACGTCTTCCTGGTCCCGCCGATCGACGCGATCGGCAACTCGCTTCAGTACGCGGTCGCCGCGACCGCGATCGCCGTGGTCGTCGGCGGCCTCGCCGCGGCCGCGCTCACCCGCAGGGACGCCGGACGGCTGGTCCGGGGCTTCGACGCGCTGCTGATGCTGCCGCTGGGCGTCTCCGCGGTGACCGTGGGCTTCGGGTTCCTGATCGCCCTCGACGAGCCGCCGCTGGATCTGCGCGCGACGTGGATCCTGGTGCCGCTGGCCCAGGCGCTGGTCGGCGTGCCCTTCGTCGTGCGGACCATGCTGCCGGTGCTGCGGGCGGTGGACCACCGGCTGCGGGAGGCGGCGGCCGTGCTCGGGGCCTCGCCCTGGCGGGTGTGGCGCGAGGTCGACCTGCCGATGGTGCGCCGGGCGCTGCTGGTCGCGGCCGGGTTCGCCTTCGCGGTGTCGCTGGGGGAGTTCGGGGCGACGGTGTTCATCGCACGGCCCGACAACCCGACCCTGCCGGTGGCCGTGGCACGGCTGCTCGGCCGGGCCGGTGAACTCAACTACGGCCAGGCGATGGCCCTTTCGACGATTCTGATGGTGGTGTGCGCGGTGGCCCTGCTGGTGCTGGAGCGGCTGCGGACCGACCGGGCGGGGGAGTTCTGATGCGACTGCTCGAACTGGAGCGGGCCACCGTGCGGTTCGGTGGGCGGGCGGTGCTGGACGCCGTCGATCTGGCGGTCGCCGAGCATGAGGTGGTGTGCGTGCTGGGGCCCAGCGGCAGCGGCAAGTCGACGTTGCTGCGGGCCGTGGCCGGTCTGCAGCCCCTGGACTCGGGGCGGGTCGTGCTGGACGGACGCGACCAGTCGGGGGTGCCCGCGCACCGGCGCGAGCTCGGGCTGATGTTCCAGGACCACCAGCTCTTCCCGCAGCGCGATGTCGGCGGCAACGTGGCCTTCGGACTGCGGATGCACGGCATGCCCCGGGGCCGGCAGGGCGAGCGGGTGGGGGAGTTGCTCGAACTCGTCGGGCTGCCGGGCGCGGCCGGACGGGCCGTGGCCTCGCTCTCCGGCGGTGAGCAGCAGCGGGTGGCGCTGGCCAGGGCCCTCGCGCCGCGCCCCCGGCTGCTGATGCTCGACGAGCCGCTCGGTCAGCTCGACCGGTCGCTGCGGGAGCGGCTGGTGGTCGAACTGCGCGAACTGTTCGGCCGGTTGGGGACCACGGTGCTGGCCGTCACGCACGACCAAGGGGAGGCGTTCGCGTTGGCCGACCGGGTCGTGGTGATGAGGGACGGCCGGATCGCCCAGTCCGGTACGCCGCTCGAGGTCTGGCAGCGGCCGGCGGACGCGTTCGTGGCCCGCTTCCTCGGATTCGACAACGTGGTGGAGGCCACCGTCACGGGCGAGGTCGCGGTCACGCCGTGGGGCAAGACGCCGGTGCCGGCCGGGTCCGGCCAGGGGGCGCGCACCCTGCTGGTCCGGCCTGCGGGCGTGCGCCTGGGGGACGCGGACGACGGGCTGCGCTGCACGGTGGCCGCTCGCGCCTTCCGGGGCACGCATGTCGCCGTGCACCTCCAGCCGGAGGGCGCACCGAGGCTTGAGGCGGCGTGCGCGCTGCGCGACGCGCCGGAGGTCGGGAGCGCGGTGGGGGTGTCCTTCGACCCGGCCGAAATCGTGGTGCTGGACTGAGCGGCCGGCCCCTAGGGTGCTCGGTATGACTGTTCTCTCCCATGACCGGTATTGTGACGAAATCGCCCATCAGGTCGGTGAGTTGAGGACGGTCGTGACCTCCGGGACGGATCTGGCGGCGACCGTGCCGACCTGCCCCGACTGGTCGCTGGAGCAGCTCGTGCGGCACATGGGCGGCGCCCTGCGCTGGGTGGACGCGCTGGTGCGGACGCGCGCGCAGGAGAACATCCCGGACGAGCGGATCCCGCTGCTCGGCGGACCGGACGGCGTGGGCGACGCGGCCGCGCTCGACGACTGGCTCGCGGAGAGCGGTGAACTGGTCGTCGGCGCGTTGCGCGAGGCCGGCCCGGACGCGAAGGTGTGGAGCTGGGCCGGAGTGCCCGCCAGCGGCTTCTGGGCACGCCGGATGACCCATGAGATCACCGTGCACCGCGCCGACGCCGCACTCGCCGCCGGGCTGCCCTACGAGGTCGCGCCGGACGTGGCCGCCGACGCCGTGGACGAGTGGCTGCAGCTCGTGCAGTGGGTGCAGCGCCACGAGCCGCACGCGGCGGCCGGGGAACTGCTCGTCGCGGACCGCGCCATCCGGCTGCACGCCACGGACGCGCCCGCCGAGCCGGGTGCCGGACCAGGCGGGACGGCGGTACCTCCGGCCGAGGCGTGGGGCAGGGTGGTCGAACTCACCGAGCGGGGCGTCGTCTGGCGCCCAGGCCACGAGGAGACGGCGGTCACCCTGCGCGGCCCGCTCACCTCCGTGCTGCTCGCCTTCTACGGCCGGCTGCCGCTGGACGGCCCCGGGCTCGAGGTGCTCGGCGAGCGCGAGGTGCTGGAGTTCTGGCTGGAGAAGGCGAAGTTCGGCTGAGCCCGGACGAGCGGACGGCCCGCCCCCGGATCGGGGGCGGGCCGTCGGTGCTCGCTTCCTGGCGGGCGGCCGTGCGGGTCAGCGGTGGCTGGCCCCGCGGCGGCGCATCCCGAAGAACACCGCGCCGCCGCCGACGACGACGAGGACGGCCGCGATGCCGATGATCAGGCCGGTGTTGGAGTTGGCGCCGGTCTCGGCGAGGTTGGACTCCTGGGCCGCGGGCGACGGGGCGTTGCTCGCGGGGGCCGGGGGAGCGGCGCTGTCGCCCGCCGAGTCGGACGGGGAAGGCGCCGGGGCGGTCGTCCCGGCCGGCGGCGAAGCGGTCTGCGACGTCGACGAGGACGGCGTCGAGGACGGGGCGGTGGACGGCGTCGACGTGTCGTCGGCGGTGCAGGCCTTGGACGGGGTGGTCACGTTCGGGGTGATGTCGGCGTCGACGAACGTCTTCTTGCCCTTGACGGCCAGGACGTGGACCCGGTATTCGGCGTTCGGCTCCCAGGCCTCGGCGAAGGAGACCGTGACGCCCTTCTTCGAGCCGGTGACCGTCTGGGCCGTGCCGACCTGCCTGAGGTCGGCGCCGTTGTTCTCGAGGAAAACGGTGATGACGGCCGGGACGCGCGTGCCGTCCTTGTCGGTGACGGTGATGACGCCCTTCGCGCCGTCACAGGCGGCAGCGGCGGAGAACTCGGTGATGTCGCAGGCCAGTGCGGTGCCGGCGGCGCTGAGCGCAAGGGCGGCGGAGGCGGCGGTGACACCGAGCATGCGCACCGAACGGGCGGCGGTACGGCGGGAAAGGGACACGTTTGTCCTTTACGGGAAGCGCAACTGCGGGGGGTGGAGGGGGAGATGGCGCCCCCGGGTGAGCCGAGTGCGTCACCATCCCCAGCAGGCTCACAGGTCTATAAGCGTTTCATAAGCAGTGTCAATGTGGCGACCCCTCTGAGCGGTTGGTTTTGCCCGCTTATTAACCACCGAGACGTTTCAGGGCCTCCGGCGCCTCCTCGATCCGGTCGACCAGGGTGATGCGGGACTCCATCGACCGCTCCCGGGCGAGAGACCGCAGGAGCGGCCAGGCCGGCAGGCGTTCCGTCCAGTGCGCACGGTCCACCAGCACCATCGGCGTCGGCTCGCCCCGCGACTCGTAGTAGTTGGGCGTCGCGTTGTCGAAGATCTCCTGTACGGTCCCCGCGGCGCCCGGCAGGAACACCACGCCCGCGGTGCAGCGGGCCAACAGGCCGTCCTCGCGGGTGGCGTTGGAGAAGTACTTGGCGATGTGCGCGGCGAACGGGTTCGGCGGCTCGTGGCCGTAGAACCAGGTGGGCACGGCGACCGAGGGCCCGCCGCCGGGCCAGTTCGCGCGGACCTCGAACGCGGCCCGCGCCCAGTCGGTGACCGAGGGCGTGAACTTCGGCGCTTTGGCGAGGATCCGCAGGGCCTCGGTGAGCATCCCGGCGTCGAAGGGCGCGGCGTACGCGCCGAGGTTGGCCGCCTCCATGGCGCCCGGTCCGCCGCCCGTGGCCACCGTCAGTCCGGCGCGGGCCAGTTCACGGCCGAGCCGGGCCGCGCCTGCGTACTCCTCGGTGCCGCGCGCCATCGCGTGACCGCCCATCACGCCCACCACGCGCGCGCCGACGAGGAGTTCGTCCAGGGCGTCCGAGACGGCGTCGTCGTGGATCGAGCGGAGCATCGAGCCGAAGATGTCGCCGTCCGACTTCGTGCGCTGGAACCAGGCGTACGTCCGGGCGTCCGGGGTCGCCTCGTACCCCTCGTCGAGAGACGCGAACAGCTCGTCAGGGGAGTAGACGAAGCCGCGGTACGGGTCGAAGGACAGGCCCGGCACGGGCGGGAAGACCAGGGCGCCGCAGGCGCGGGTTCGGGCGGCGGCCGCCGGGTCCATCGGGCAGCCGAGGAAGACGGCGCCCGAGGAGTCGAGGGAGAGCAGGGCGTCCGTACGGTCCGTCAGGTCGACGGACTGGACGCGGAAGTGGGAGAGCGTGCCGTGAGCGGCGACCACCTCGTCGAACTCGGAGAGGGACTCGATCTCACGGTCGTGGGAACCGTCGAACGGCTGGGCGGGTGTCGTCGGATGCACCCGCCCATGCTAGGCACTGCCGCGCCGGCGATCGGGGCCGTCCCCGGATTCCGGGTCTCCGCCTCCGGCCCCGAGCCCGTCACGCCCTCGGCGCCGGTCGGCTCCGGTCAGCCCTGGACGGCCGACGGGTCCATCCAGACGACCTCCCAGGTGTGGCCGTCGAGGTCGTCGAAGGAACGGCCGTACATGAAGCCGTGGTCCTGGGTGTCGCCGCTCGGCGAACCGCCCAGCGCGAGCGCCCTGTCGACCAGCTCGTCGACCCTCTCGCGGCTCGGCGCGCTCAGTGCGATCAGCACCTCGCTGGTGGTCGCGGAGTCCGCGATCTCCTTCTTGGTGAAGGTCGAGTAGAACGGCTTGGTGAGCAGCATCGCGACGATCGTGTCGCTGATCACCACGGAGGCGGCGTTGTCGTCGCTGAACTGCGGGTTGATCGAGTAGCCGAGCTCCGTGAAGAACTTCTTCGAGGCGTCGAGGTCGTTCACGGGCAGGTTCACGAAGATCATCTGCTGGTAGGCCGAGGTGCTCATCTGGTCTCTCCCGGAGGATCGTCAGCCGCTGTGTGCGTTGTCGGTGGGGTAGACCGGGGCGCCGCCCGGAACTCATCGGCCCGGGGAGATCTTTTCTGGGCCGCTGTTCTCCGCGCGGCTTCCTGCGGTGCGGCGCGGTGCGGCGCGGTGCGGGAGCGCTTCAGCGCATCAGCGGGAGGGCCGCCAGTTCGGCCACGGCCAGGGTGAGCGGGACGAACAGCGCCAGCAGGGCGCCGGCGCGCAGGGCGGCGGCGCTGCGGAGCGTCTTGGCCGGAGCGCCGAGACGCAGGAGGGCGGCCGTGGTGTCGGCGCGGGACTGTCTGGCCTCCACGGCCGCGGTCAGCAGCGTGGCGAGGGTGCAGCCGGCCACGACCAGGGCGCCGAGGGTGGTGAGCGGGCCGAAGGAGGGGTCGGCCGGGTCGTACAGCCGGGCCGTCGTGAACGCGCCGGAGGCCACCGCGCAGACCACGCCCAGCGGACGGCCGATGCGGGAGGCCTCCTGCATCAGTCCGCGGCCCGCGAGGAGACGCAGGGCGCCGGGGCGGGCCGCCTGCAGCAGACGGCCGCACAGGTGGGTGAGGCCGGGGCCGGCGAGCGCGAGGCCCACGGCGGTGAGCGTCCAGCCGAGCAGGACGGCCGCGGGGCCGGCGGGCAGACCCCCGGGGAGGGGGAGCCCGCCGACGTCGGGTCCGCGGTCGGCGTACGCCTCGACGGCAAGCCCGACGGCCAGCAGGGCCGTGCCCCAGGGGAGGGCGGTGGGGTCGGGGGTCGGGATGTCCCGAGCGGGCGGGACGTCCTGGGGCGCGGAGCCGTTGACCGCGCCCGGCGCCGGCTCCCCGGGGGCGCCGTCCGCCGGGGCGGGGAG
>NZ_MJAJ01000062.1 GCF_001746365.1 Streptomyces sp. LUP30 | reverse complement strand
GCCGGGGGTCGGGAAGACGAGGAACCGGGTCATGGTGCCCCACTCGCCCGAGAGCATCCACTGGCTGTCCGGCGTGATCGCGACCCAGGAGTTGTTCAGGGCCTCGCCCGGGCCACACCCGCCTCCCTGATGGCCCGCTGGGCGGACGCGGCCGACGACGCCGACGCGCTCGGCGGCCGGGCGTGGGCCGTGCTGGGCGCCGGCCCGCGCGGCCCGGTGGGCGTGGACCTGGCGACGGAGGGCCCCCACCTGCTGATCGAGGGCCCGACGGGCAGCGGTCGCACGGAACTGCTGCGGGCGGTCGTCGCCTCGCTGGCCGCCGCCGAGCGGCCCGACCGGCTGAGCGTCATCCTCCTGGACGGCCGCGACACCGTCGGCAAGGGCGGCGGCGGACCGGGCGACGGACTGCGGGTCTGTACGGACCTGCCGCACGTCACCACCCACCTCACCGCCAACGACCCCGTCCGTATGCGGGAGTTCGCGCAGTCGCTGAGCGCGGAGCTGAAGCGGCGGGCCGAGTTGCTGGGCCGCTCCGACTTCGCGGAGTGGCACACGCGCCGCGCGGTGTCCGGCCGCATCGTCCCGCAGCGCACCCCTAAGCCGCAGCGTGCCGCGAGCGCGTCGAACGCACCGGCCGCGGGATCGGAAGGCGGCGCCGCCGACCTCGACGCCCCGCCCAGCTCCACCCTGCGGCTGCGTCCGGGGGCGGCGGCACGTCAGGAAGCCGAGGCGACGCCGCCGCTGCCCCGCCTGGTCGTGGTGGTCGACGATCTGGACGCGCTGGTCTCCCCCGCCCTCGGCTCCCCCGGCCGGCCCGCCGCCGGCTCGGTGATGCGCGCGCTGGAGGCGGTGGCCCGCGAGGGCGAGCGGCTCGGCGTGCACCTGGTGGCGGCGACCGGCCCGGGGGGCCGCACGGCGGAGTCGGAGCCGGCCCGTCGCTCCACCGTCCGGATCACGCTCGAACCTCCGGTTTCCGGACCGGACGAACCGGCGCCGGGCCGCGGTCGCCTCAAGGGCGCGGACGGCCGCCTCACCCCGTTCCAGGCCGGCCGCGTCACGGGACGTATACCCCGGACGGCGACCCTCCGCCCCACGGTGGTCCCCCTGGAATGGGCCCGGATGGGCGACCCGCCGACCCGCAGGCCGGTACGGGAGCTCGGCAACGGGCCCACGGACCTGGCCCTGCTGGCCAGCGCCCTGGAACGGGCCGCACGGCACCCGAGCCCGTCCGGCGTCCACTGAGCCCGGCACGCCACGGCACTGATCACGACGCGGTCACGATCCCCCGCTCGACAGGGCGGGCGCTCTTGCCCACCCCCGGCACCCGGCGTAGACCAGTGCCACGGGACAGCGCTCAACGTTCGACGAGGAACGAAGAACGGGGCAGTGATGCGCAGCACGAGCAGCACCATCCGCACACGCAGGACCGTGAAAACGGCCGCCATGCTCCTGGCGGGAGCCCTCGCGCTCTCGCTCACCGCATGCGGCGGCGACGACGACAAGAGCAACGGCACCGACGGCGGCACCGGCACCAAGGACTCCGAAAACACCCTCGCCCTCCCCAAGTTGAACGGCACCACCCTCGAGGTGGCCGCCGTCTGGACCGGCACGGAGCAGGCGAACTTCAAGAAGGTGCTCGCCGAATTCGAGAAGCGCACCGGCGCGAAGATCACCTTCGTGCCCGCGCAGGACCCGATCATCAACTTCCTGGGGTCGAAGATCGCGGGCGGTTCTCCGCCGGACGTGGCCATGCTGCCGCAGCCCGGCGCGATCAAGCAGGCCGCCGACAAGGGCTGGGCCAAACCGCTGGGGGCCGACGCCCAGGCGCAGCTCACCAAGAACTACTCCCAGGGCTGGCAGGACATCGGCAAGGTCGGCGGCAAGCAGTACGGCGTCTATTACAAGGCCGCCAACAAGTCGCTGATCTGGTACAACGCCAAGGTCTTCGAGAACGCGGGCGCCTCCGAGCCCAAGACGTGGAAGGACCTGCTGGCCACCGCGCAGACGGTGTACGACTCCGGCGTCACCCCGTTCTCGGTCGGCGGCGCCGACGGCTGGACGCTCACCGACTGGTTCGAGAACGTCTACCTCTCGCAGGCGGGTCCGGAGAAGTACGACCAGCTGGCCCAGCACAAGATCAAGTGGACGGACCCCTCCGTCAAGGAGGCGCTGACCACCCTCGCCCAGGTCTGGGGCAAGAAGGACTGGATCGCGGGCGGCGCGAGCGGCGCGCTGCAGACCGAGTTCCCCGCCTCGGTGACACAGACGTTCACCGGCGGCGACCAGCCGAAGGCGGCCATGGTCTACGAGGGCGACTTCGTGCAGGTCAACGTCGCCGACACCAAGTCGAAGGTGGGCACGGACGCCAAGGTGTTCCCGTTCCCGACGGTCGGCGGCACCGCGCCGGTGGTCTCGGGCGGCGACGCGGCGGTCATCCTGAAGGACTCCAAGGGAGCCCAGGCGCTGGCGACCTTCCTGGCCTCGCCGGACGCGGCGCAGATCCAGGCAAAGCTCGGCGGCTACCTCTCGCCGAACAAGAACGTCGACGTCTCCGTGTACCCCAACGACGTCCAGCGGACGATCGCCAAGGCGCTGGTCGCGGCGGGCGACGACTTCCGCTTCGACATGTCCGACCAGGCCCCGCAGGCCTTCGGCGGCACGCCCGGCAAGGGCGAGTGGAAGGACCTGCAGGACTTCCTGAAGAACCCGTCGGACGTGGCCGGCATCCAGGCGAAACTGGAGTCGGACGCCGCGGCCGCGTACGGGAACTGACCCGGCATGACGACATCCAAGGCGGCGGGGGCTCCCGGAGCCCCCGCCCCTCCTCGCTCGCGCAGGAGCGTGACCGGAACGCGCAAGGCCGTGGCAGCGCTGTTCCTGCTGCCGGCCCTGGTGCTGCTCGGCGCGCTCGTGGTCTACCCGATCGGGTACTCGGTCGTCCGCAGCTTCTACGACCAGTCCGGCGACGGTTTCGCCGGCATCGACAACTACAAGGCCCTGTTCACGGACGACGGCATCCGCACCGCTCTGAAGAACAACGTGATCTGGGTGGTGTTCGCGCCGACGGTCGCGACCGCGCTCGGTCTGATCTTCGCGGTGCTCACCGAACGGGTGCGCTGGGGCACCGCGTTCAAGCTGGTCGTCTTCATGCCGATGGCGATCTCCATGCTCGCGGCCGGCATCATCTTCCGGCTGGTCTACGACCAGGACCCGGACAAGGGCGTCGCCAACGCGGTCTGGGTGGGCGTGCACGACACGTTCGCCGAGGCGTCCGCGTTCCCCAAGGCGCACCCGGGCCGGAAATCCCCGCTCGAGGCCGACGGGGGCGGCTTCATCACCAAGGAGCCCGTCCGGACCGGCGTCCCGGTGTCGCTGCCCCTGGTCGGCGTCGCCCCCGACCAGATGCCCGGCGACGCGGGGAAGGCCGTGAAGGCGCGGCCCGAACAGGGGGCGGTCACCGGCACGGCCTGGCAGGACTTCACCCGCGGCAAGGGCGTCGGCACCCTCGGCGTGCCCGACCCGACCGAACTGGGCTACGCCGGGATGAAGATCGAGGCGGTGAAGGACGGCAAGGTCGTGGCGTCGACGAAGGCGGCCGACGACGGCACTTTCACGCTCCCCGCCACGGCGGACGGGGCGCAACTGAGGCTGCCCGCGGCCAACTTCAAGGAGGCGTACAACGGGCTGGACTGGCTCGGCCCGTCGCTGGTCACCCCGGCGATCATCGGCTCCTACATCTGGATGTGGGCGGGCTTCGCGATGGTGCTGATCGCGGCCGGTCTGGCGGGCGTTCCCCGGGAACTGCTGGAGGCCGCGCGGGTCGACGGCGCCACCGAGTGGCAGGTGTTCCGCAGGGTCACCGTCCCGCTCCTCGCACCGGTCCTCGCGGTGGTCACCGTCACGCTGATGATCAACGTGCTGAAGGTGTTCGACCTGGTGTTCATCATCGCCCCCGGCTCCTCGCAGGACGACGCCAACGTGCTCGCCCTGGAGCTGTACCGCAAGGGCTTCTCCGAGGACCAGCCGGGCATCGCCAGCGCCATCGCGGTGTTCCTGCTGCTCCTGGTGATCCCGGTGATGTGGTTCAACGTACGCAGGCTGCGGCGGGAGGTGCGGCGGTGACCGGGCGACTCGAATGGGTCATGAACAAGCTCAACGGCGGGCTGGTGCGCGTCTTCCTGATCGTCGTCGGCCTGTTCTGGCTGGTGCCGACCGTCGGGCTGCTCATCTCCTCGCTCCGCGCTCCCGAGGACATGAGCGCGAGCGGCTGGTGGGAGGTGTTCTCCAAGCCCTCCCAACTCACCTTCGACAGCTACCAGAAGCTCCTGGAGAACGGCGACATCACCGGCTCCCTGGTCAACACCGTGCTGATCACGGTGCCGGCGACGGTGCTGGTCGTCGTCATCGGCTCGCTGGCGGGCTACGCGTTCGCGTGGATGGAGTTCCCCGGGCGGGACTGGTGGTTCCTGGGCGTCGTCGGGCTGCTGGTGGTGCCCGTGCAGGTGGCGCTCATTCCGATCGCCGAACTCTTCGGCAAGATCGGCCTGTTCGGGAACATCCTGGGCGTGATCCTGTTCCACGTCGGGTTCGGACTGCCCTTCGCGGTGTTCCTGCTGCGCAACTTCTTCGCCGAGATCCCGCGTGAGCTGCTGGAGGCGGCGCGCCTGGACGGGGCGGGTGAACTGCGGCTGTTCGCACGGGTCGTGATGCCGCTGGGCGGGCCGGCCATCGCGTCCCTGGGCATCTTCCAGTTCCTGTGGGTGTGGAACGACATGCTGGTCGCGCTGGTGTTCACCAACGCCGACAGCCAGCCGATCACCGTCGCCCTGCAGACGCAGGTGAGGCAGTTCGGCAACAACATCGACGTGCTGGCGCCCGGCGCGTTCATCTCGATGGTGATCCCGCTGGCCGTGTTCTTCGCGTTCCAGCGGCAGTTCGTGTCCGGCGTGATGGCGGGCGCCGTCAAGTAGGGGGTGGCGGCCGGGAGAACGGGGGGCGGGCCGGGTCATCGGCCCGCCCCTGTCCGTTCACCCGCAATCCCCCGTATGCCGCAGAAACCGTAACCAAGTCACTCCATCGGCCGTTTCCGGGCAAGGCCCTGTCTACCGCCCGCGCCGACCCATGGATGTCCCTTGCCCAGGTTCAGTGTCATCGTCCCCGCGTACAAGGTTCAGGCGTACCTGCACGAGTGCCTCGAATCGGTGCTGTCCCAGTCGTACGCCGATCTCGAACTGATCGCCGTCGACGACAGGTCGCCGGACGCCTGTGGCGAGATCATCGACGAGTTCGCGGCCCGGGACACGCGGGTGCGGGCCGTGCACCTGCCGGAGAACGTCGGTCTGGGGCAGGCCCGCAACGCCGGTCTGGAGCGGGCCACCGGCGACTACCTGCTGTTCCTCGATTCCGACGACACCCTCACCCCGGACGCGTTGCGCGCGATCGCCGACCGGCTGAAGGCGACGGGCGAGCCGGACGTCCTGGTCTACGACTACGCGAGCACGTACTGGACGGGTGAGGCCGTCCGCAACAGGTTCGCCGAGCAGCTCAGCGAGGAGGGTCCGGCGCCCTTCCGGCTCCAGGACCGTCCGGGACTGCTCAGGGTGCTGATGGTGGCCTGGAACAAGGCCTACCGGCGGGAGTTCGTGGAGAGCACCGGCCTGCGGTTCCCGCCCGGCTACTACGAGGACGCGCCGTGGACGTACCCGGCGCTGATGGCGGCGCGCACGCTGGCGACGCTGGACCGGGTCTGCGTGCACTACCGCCAGCGCCGGCGGGGCAGCATCCTGTCCACCACGAGCCGGGAACACTTCGACGTCTTCGAACAGTACGACCGGGTCTTCGCTTTTGTGGAGAAGCGGCCCGAACTGGCGCGGTGGCGGCCGGTGTTGTTCCGTCGCATGGTCGACCATCTGTCGACGGTGTTCACCAAGCGGGACCGCCTGCCGCGCGGCTCGCGCGCCGAGTTCCTGCGCAAGGCCCGTGCGCACTACCGCCGTTACCGCACCCCGGGTGCCGCGGTCTCGCTGCGCTGCCGGCTGCGTCACACCCTGGTCCACTTCGGCGTGCACCGCACCTACCGGGCGCTGGAGGCGTCCATGACCCTGCGCAGGCGTACCCACAAGGCGGTCTCGAAACTCGCCCGCGCCCTGCGGGCGGCCCTGCTGCAGGCCCACTACCGCATCCAGCTGCGGCTGCCGCTGCGCGCCGACCGTGCCGTGTTCGCCGCGTACTGGGGCCGAGGACACGGCTGCAACCCGGGCGCGCTGGAGGCCGCGTTCCGCGCCCTCGCGCCGCAGGTGCGCACGGCGTGGATCGCCCGCCCCGAGCACCAGGACGCCGTCCCGCCGGGTCCGCGCCGGGTGCGTCCGGGCACGGCCGCCTACTGGACGGCGCTGGCCCGCTCCAAGTACCTGGTGAACAACGTCAACTTCGACCGGCGGCTGGTCAAGCGGCCCGGGCAGGTCTTCGTCCAGACCCAGCACGGCACCCCCCTCAAGCACATGGGCCTCGACCTCCAGGAGCGTCCGGCGGCCGCCCGGGGCATGGACTTCGACGAGCTGCTGAGGGGCGTCGACAAGTGGGACTACGTCCTGTCCGCCAACCGCCACACCACCCTCACCTGGGAGCGCGTCTACCCGGGCGGCTACGAGACGCTCGAGTACGGCTACCCCCGCAACGACGTCTTCCAGCGGGCGACGGCGCAGGACGTGGCCCGGCTGCGCGAGTCCCTCGGCATCCCCCGCGACGCGATCGCCGTCCTGTACGCGCCCACCCACCGCGACTACAGCCGCGCCCAGCGCTGCCCTCTCGACCTGGAGCGCGTCCTGCGCCGGCTGGGCCCGCGCTTCGTGATCCTGGCCCGCGCCCACTACTGGCAGGGCCCGCTCGTCGACCGCCCGGTGCCCGGAATCATCGACGTCAGCGGCCGTCCGAGCGTGGAGGACCTCTGCCTGGCCTCGGACGTCCTGGTCACCGACTACTCGTCCCTGATGTTCGACTACGCCAACCTGGACCGCCCGATCGTGGTGCACGCCGACGACTGGGAGGCGTACGAGGCGGCCCGTGGCACCTACTTCGACCTGCGTTCCTTCCCGCCCGGCGCGGTCGCGCGCAGCGAGGACGAACTGATCGACATCTTCGCCACCGGTCACTGGCGCGGCTCCCGCTCGGCCCAGTTGCGCGCCGCGTTCCGCGAGCGGTTCTGCCCGCACGACGACGGCCGCGCCGCCGAGCGCGTCGTGCGACGGGTGGTGCTGGGCGAGCCGGAGCCGCCCCCGGCGACACCGCTCGCCGAGCGCCGGCCCGCGCCTTCGGCGGCGGCGACGGCAGCGGCCGTCTCACCGTCGGTTTCCGTTCCGGCTCCGGCTCCGGCTCCTGGGGCTTCGCCCGTCGAGACGGCCGCCGGGTCCGCCGTCGGGCCGGGGGAGTCGTCGGGGCGCCCGCCGCTCGCCGTCGTGCCGCAGCCCGCCGGCCCGCGTTCCGTCGTCGACCGCCGCTGATCCGCCGTCCGCCCCACGGGAGTTCGCATGCCCACCGGTTCGTCGCGGCCCACCCCCACCCGGCCGTCCACCTGGCGCCCGACCGGACGCCCGGGCCGCGGTCGTCCGGCCTGAGCACCAGGCACCGCACCGAGAAGACACAGAAAGAGCAGCATGCCCCGCTTCAGCATCATCGTCCCGTCCTACGGGGACGGGGGTCCCCCCGGCCGTGTGGACACGAGAGTGGGGGAGGGCCGGCTGTCCCTGGCGCTGGACTCCGTCCTCGCCCAGTCCTACGACGACTTCGAGGTCATCGCGGTCGCCGACGCGCCCGACTCGGTGGCCGCCGCCGTCGCCGCCCGCCATGCGCGGCGCGACACCCGGGTCACGCCCGTGCGGTCACGGCCGTCGCAGGGCCGCGCCGGAGCGCTCAACGCCGGAATGCGGGCGGCGACCGGGGTGTACCTGCTGTTCCTCGACGGCGACGACACCCTCGCCCCGGGCGCCCTGGCGGCGCTGGACGCCCGCCTCGCCGAGACCGGCGACGTGGACGTCCTGTACGCCGAGCACGAGCGCGTCCCCTGGTGGGAGGGCGAGGCGGCGAACCCGGCGGCGCCGCTGCTGGCGAAGACGCCGACGGACGCCTTCTCACCCGTGGAGGCCCCGCATGTGACCGGGGTGCAGCTGCCGGTGTGGGGCACGCTCTACCGCAGGTCGTTCCTCACCGAGCACGAACTCGTCCTTCCCGACGGTCACTTCACCGACCTCGGCTTCGGCGGTCTGGTCAGCGTGCACGCCGGGCGGATCGCGGTGCTGCGGTCGGTCGTCGTACGGCATCTGCTGCGGCGGCAGGGCGATCCGCTGAACCAGCCGGGCGCGCACCACATGGAGCTGCTGGAGCGGGTCGGGCAGGTGCTGTCGCGGGCGGCCGAGGCCGGGCTGACCGAGGACCGGTCGGGCCCGCTGTTCGAGCAGCTCTTCGCGGTCGTCCTGAAGACCGCGGCGCACCCCACCCGGCTGGCCGGACGCCGCCGGGCCTTCTTCCGGCGCGCGGGCAGGCTGTACCGGCGTCACCGCCCGGCCGGGTTCCGCCGCCCCGCCGGCAGCCTCGGCGTGCAGCACCGGCTGCTGGCGACCGGCGCGTACACGGCGTTCCGGGCGCTGCGCGGCGCCAACCGGAAGGCGGCGGCCGTCGCCCGGCGCGTGCCCCGCGCCCGGACCCTGCGCACCCGTCTGTACTACCGGAGCCAGCTGATCCGTCGCATCGACCCCGATCTGGCCGTGTACTGCGCCTACTGGGGCCGCGGCTACGCCTGCAATCCGGCCGCGATCCACGCCAAGGCGGCCGAACTCGCCCCGCACATCCGCTCGGTGTTCCTCGTCGAGGCCGACCAGGCGCACACCCTGCCGGAGGGCGTCGACCACGCCGTCATCGGCAGCCGCCGCTACTGGCAGCTGCTGGCCCGCGCCAAGTACCTGGTCAACAACGCCAACTTCGAGGGGGCGGTCGTCAAACGCCGCGGCAGCGTGCACCTGTCGACGCAGCACGGCACGCCGCTGAAGAAGATGGGCATCGAGCAGGCCGAGCACCCGGTGGTCGCCGCCGCCACCGGAAGCTTCGACCGGCTGCTCGGCCGGATCGACCGCTGGGACTACAACCTCAGCTCGAACCGGCTGTCCACCGAGGTGTGGGAGCGGTCCTTCCCGTCGTCGTACGAGATGCTCGAGTACGGCTATCCGCGCAACGACGTCTACTACACCGCGTCGGCGGACGACGTGTGCCGGGTGCGCCGCGAGCTCGGCGTGCCCGAGGGCCGTACCGCGCTCCTGTACGCCCCCACCCACCGCGACCACGACGCTGGCTCCGACACCCGCCTCGACCTCGGGGCGCTGTGCGACGCCCTCGGCGACGACTTCGTCGTCCTGCTGCGCGCCCACTACTTCCACGACGACGACCGGGCCCGCGCGCGCGACGGGCGGATCATCGACGTCACCGGGCATCGTTCGTCGGAGGACGTCTGCCTCGCGGCGGACGCCCTCGTCACGGACTACTCGTCGATCGTGTTCGACTACGCCAACCTCGACCGGCCCGTCGTCGTGTACGCCGACGACTGGGACGTGTACCGCGAGACGCGCGGGGTGACGTTCGACTTCCTGGGCTCCCCGCCCGGCCCGGTCGCGCGCACCCCCGGGGAGCTGGCCGAGGTCTTCCGCTCCGGCCGCTGGGCCGGTCCCGAGGCGGACGAGCTGCGCGCCCGATTCCGTGCCCGCTTCTGCGAGTTCGACGACGGCCGCGCCGCCGAGCGCGTCGTGCGCCGGGTGCTGCTCGGGGAGCCGGCCGAGCGCATCGAGCCCGCCGTTCCGCTCCCGCGGCGTACGCCCGCGCCCGCCGCCGTGCCGACCTCCTCGAGGAGCTGACCTTCGTGCCCCGCTTCAGTGTCATCGTCCCCGTCTTCAAGGTGCAGGGATTCCTGCGCCCCTGCCTCGACTCCGTGCTCGGCCAGTCGTTCGACGACATCGAGGTGATCGCCGTCGACGACTGCTCGCCCGACGGCTGCGGAGCGATCCTCGACGAGTACGCGGCGCGCGACCCGCGGCTGAAGGCCGTCCACCTGCCGGAGAACGTCGGCCTGGGCCGTGCCCGCAACGCCGGTCTGCCGCACGCCACCGGCGACTACGTCCTGTTCCTCGACAGTGACGACCGCTACACGCCCGGGCTGCTGCGGGCGGTCGCCGACCGGCTGGACGCGACCCGCGATCCCGACATCCTGGTCTTCGACCACGTCCGCACCCACTGGTGGGGCCGCGCGGGCCGCAGCGACGCGGCGGACCTCCTCGAACAGGCCGGCGACGACACCTTCTCCGTCCGTGAGCACCCCGAGTACCTGCGGCTGTTCCTGGTCGCCTGGAACAAGGCCTACCGGCGGGACTTCTTCGTCGGGCACGGCTTCGCGTACCGGCCGGGGCTGTACGAGGACGCGCCCGTCACCTACCAGACGATGGTCACGGCCGAGCGGATCGCCTGTCTGGACCGGGTGGGCGTCGAATACCGGCAGCGACGGCAGGGCGCGATCACCCGCACCCCCGGACGCAAGCACTTCGACATCTTCGAGCAGTACGAGGGACTGTTCGCGTACCTCGCCGAACGGCCCGGCCTCGACTGGGCGCGGCCGCTGCTGTTCGAACGGGCGCTGGACCACATGCTGTTCACGGTGGCCCGCCCGGAACGGGTGCTGCGCGGCGACCGCAAGGAGTTCCACCGCCGTATCCGGGCCTTCTACCGCCGGCACGTGCCGCCGCGCTTCGTGCCGCCGCCGGACAGCCGGCGCGCGGAGATCCGGCTGCTGACGCTCGCCCCCTACCACCGGGCCCACCTCTGTCTGGGCCTGTGGCGGCGCGGCGCCAACGCGGCGGGACGCAAGGCGGCCCGGCTGCGCGAGCTGCTCGCCCGGCAGGTCAAGCGGTGCTGGTACCGGCTCCAGCTGCGGCGGCGGCTCGACCCGGCGCTCGTCGCCTACTCCGCCGGGCACAGCCGTGCCGTGACCGGCGACCCGCTCGCGATCCACGCCCGTGCCGCCGCACTCGCGCCGCAGATGCGGGGCGTGTGGGTCGTCCAGCCCGACGCGGTGGACCAGGTGCCGCGGGGGACCGACTTCGTGACGACGGGCTCCTGGCGCTACTACCGGGTGATGGCCCGTGCCAAGTACTGGGTCAACGACTGCAACTGGGCCGGCGACCTGGTGAAACGCCCCGGTTCGGTGCACGTCCAGACGCATCGGGGCACGCCGTTGAAGTACATGGCGCTGGACCTCCTCGACCGGCCGGGCGCCCGGCACGGCACGAACGTCCGCGGCATGCTCCGGCGCAGCGACCGCTGGGACGTCAGCCTGGTCGCGAACCGGCACTCCGAGGAGGTCTGGCAGCGGGCCTACCCCTGTCACTTCGCGTCGCTGCGCAGCGGGAGTCCCCGCAACGACGTCCTGGTGCGGGGCGGGGGCGAGCGCGGGGCGGAGCTGCGGGCGCGGCTGGGCATCGGGGCGTCCGAGTCGGTCGTGCTGTACGCGCCGACGCCGCGCGACTACCGCAGGGGCCGGCATGTCTGGCGGGTCGACCTGGAGAATCTGGCCGCCTCGCTCGCTCCCGGGCACCGGCTCCTGGTGCGTCTGCACCCCAGCCTGGCCCGCCATCACGAACGGGCGCTGGTCCTGCGCGACCTGCACCGGCGCGGCGCGCTGACCGACGTCACCGACGAGGGGCACGTGGAGGACGTCCTGCTCGCCGCGGACGCCCTGATCACCGACTACTCGGCGCTGATGTTCGACTACGCGCTCCTGGACCGGCCGATCGTGGTGCACGCCGACGACTGGGCCGCCTACCGTGCGGCGCGGGGCGCCTACTTCGACGTCACGGCCGAGCCGCCGGGGCATGTGACGCGCTCGGACGAGGAGCTGGTGAAGACGTTCGCCTCCGGCGCCTGGCGGGACGCCGAGTCGGCCCGTCTGCGGGCGGCGTTCCGGGAGCGGTTCTGCGAGTACGACGACGGGCGGGCCGCGGAACGCGTCGTCCGGCGCATCCTGCTGGGCGAGGCGTCGGGCGGTGACGACGGCGAGGCGGTCGTCAGGATCCCGGGGGCCGTGGACCGTTCGGCGCGGCTGCCGGAGTACAGCTGACCGGAGGTCAGCGGGAGGCCGGCGCCGGGACGCGCCGGCCCGCGCGCGGAGGCGGGGCCAGGTCCCGCCCCCGCGCGGCGCTCCGGCGCACATGGCTCTCGACCAGGAGCGGGATCCCGCACACGGGCAGCAGCATCGCCATCACCATCAGCCGGGGCCCGACGGACACCTCGGGGTGTCCGGCCTGGTTCGCCAGGCCGGCGAGGGCGACGCCGACGAGCAGACAGGCGAACGGCCGGTGGTGCCGGAAGGCGCCCCACGCTCCGCAGGCGAGCAGCAGCAGCACCAGGGGCTGTGCGAGCGCGTCGCGCAGCCATTCCCGCCAGAAGGCGAGGCTGAGGCGCCAGAATTCGGGCCCCGGGTCGCCGACCGGGCTTCTGGTGTAGTGGACGGAGAGCAGTTCCTGGAGGCTGGCCTGCGTGCTGGGCAGTCCGTAGGCGAGGACGACGAGCTGGATCGCGGCCGCGAGCGCAGCGGTCGTCAGGAGGACCACCCGCTCCGGGCGCACCGGGTCGTCCCCCCGCAGCCGGCGCGCGCACAGGAGCAGCGCGGTCATGACGGCGATCCCGGCGACGGCGAGCAGGGTCTGCGCGTACTTGACGACCGCGGCGCCGGCGAACGCGAGGACGGCGATCGTCGTCCCCGACACGACGCGTCCCCGGAGCACCCGGGCGCAGCCCAGGACGGCGGCGAGGAGCAGGCACAGCAGCAGTCCCTCGCACAGGGGCAGCATGGCCTCCTTCCCCGTCGGCAGCGCGTAGTAGAGCACCTGTCCGGTCAGGGCGAGCGGCACGGACACCCCCAGCGTCCGCAGGACGAGCACGACGAGGCCGCTGGCCGCGACGGTCGCCACGAGCGAGGCCAGCCACAGGCCGACGACCGGCCCGAAGCCGCGGACGAAGGGCACGGTGTACAGCGGATAGCCGGGCCTGGTGGCGAAGATCTCGGACATCCGCGGGTCGCTGAACAGCGCCATGTACCCGGTGACGTCGGTGCGCCCGGCGTTGCGCGTGACGTGCTCCCCCATCGTGCGTCTGCACTCCCGCTCGGCGGTCCGGCCGTCGTCGTGCTCGCGGTAGCGGGCGAGGTCCGCGCTGTCCCGCTGGGCCGACCTGACCCGCACGCTGTCGCAGAAGTAGTCCAGCGCCCGCCGGGAGGCCTCCTCCCGGCCGAGCCCCTGCAGCATGTAGCTGTGCGCGAGGTACTGACGGGTGTCCATGGCCGCGCGGCCCTGCGTCTGGGCCGACTGCGCGCCGGCGAACAGCAGGGCGAACACGAAGAACCAGAAGAGGAGCAGGCGTCGGTCGTTCGGCGGGGACGTCGGTCGACGGAGCCGGTCAGTTCTCCACATGGTCACCTGGCCTATCATGCGTTTCAGCACGATATCGACCGGTATGAACCGCGTCGTGGTCACGAAAGTCGGGATCCACCGTGCGGCCTAGCGGCCGAGAACACGGCCCCGGGAGAGGGGATGCGCGAGGAATGCGCCCCACCGTCCGCGCCCTCTGGCATCCGACGCCGTACCGGTTCCTGGGCGCCCTGCTCTGGCTCGGGATGTCGCTCGCGTACTGGCGCGAGCCGCCGGACCGCGCGGCCGTGGCCGGGCCGGTGGGCCTGCTGGTGCTGATGACCGGGACGGGCCGCTTCACCCGCATGCTGACGGACCGCCCATGGGCGCCCGTCCTCGGCCTGTTCGCCGTGGCGTGGCTGTGGGGCGGCCACCTCACGGGGGTGCCCGCGGGCGGGTGGGCGGCCGGGGCGACGGGGGGCGGCCTCGCTCCTTTGTCCGCGTTCGCCGTCGGACTGTCCTTCTGGGCCTGGGCGGCGACGGGCTCGCGTGCGGGAGCGGTGCGCTGCCGCGTCCGCTACGTCGGTCCCGGCGGCCTCAGGAGCCCGTGGGGGTACGCCTGGCTCGGCACGCTGTACGCCCTGATCGCGCTCGTGGACCCGGTCACGTTCGCCGTGGCCGCGGCCGGGGCGCTGGCCCTGGTCGCGGGATGGGAACGCGAGGGGCGGGCCGTGGCGGGCCGGTGGGCGCTGACGGTCGTGGCGCCGGCGACGGCCCTGTGCTTCCGGCGGTCCGTGGGCCTCCTCGCCCCGGCCGGGGACCCCGGAACGGATTTGGTGCGCGAGCCGCTGCGGCAAGGGGCTCCCTGGCACGTGTGGCTGGTGCTGATCGGCCTGCCCGCGCTGCTGCTGGCGGCCCGGCGCTCGAAACGGGCCCTCGGTCAGCGATGACGCACGAAGCCGGGGGGAGCCGGCCCGCTCCCCCCGGCGATCGCCCGACGACTACTCGATGACGAGCTCGACCGGGATGTTGCCGCGGGTGGCGTTGGAGTAGGGGCAGACCTGGTGGGCCTGCTCGACGAGCTTGCGGCCGGTCGCCTCGTCCACCGTGTCGGGCAGCTCGACGCGCAGGGTCACCTTCAGCGCGAAGCCCTCACCCTGCTGGCCTATGCCGACCTCGGCGGTCACCGCGGCGTCGCTGACGTTCACCTTCGCCTGACGGCCGACGAGGCCCAGGGCGCTGCCGAAACAGGCGGCGTAACCGGCGGCGAACAGCTGCTCCGGGTTGGTGCCCTGCCCGTTGCCGCCCAGCTCAGCGGGCATGGCCAGCGCCAGGTCGATCTTGCCGTCGGAGGAGACGGCGCGGCCCTCACGGCCGTGGGTGGCGGTGGCGACAGCGGTGTAGAGCGCGTCCATGGAAAACCATCCCTCTCAGGTCGTTCCGACGGCCCGGTCCGGCCGCCTCACGGAGATAAGTAGAGCACACAATTAAATTGGGCACAACCAAATGGCGCGTCAGGGTTACC
This sequence comes from Streptomyces sp. LUP30, assembly GCF_001746365.1. GTDB lineage: Bacteria > Actinomycetota > Actinomycetes > Streptomycetales > Streptomycetaceae > Streptomyces. Next base: position 36,802 of record NZ_MJAJ01000062.1, on the reverse strand, counting down.
CTGGAGACATGACCGCCCCACTGCCCTTCGTCGGCCAGGAGAACGCCACAGGCGCCACGGACGCCACGAGCCCGACGGTTGCCGCGGACGCCACCGAGAACTGGCTCCGTCTGGACCGGCAGATCTGTTTCTCCCTGCACGCCGCCTCGCGCGCCTTCAACGGCGTCTACCGCGTGATCCTCAAGGACCTCGGGCTGACCTACCCGCAGTACCTGGTGATGCTGGTCCTGTGGGAGCAGGGCCCGCTGCCCGTGAAGCGGCTGGGCGAGCACCTGCGCCTGGACTCCGGCACGCTCTCCCCGCTGCTCAAGCGGCTGGAGACAGCCGGTCTGGTGCGCCGGGAGCGCAGCGCCCGCGACGAGCGATCGGTCGAGGTCCGCCCCACCGAGGCGGGCGCGGACCTGCGCGAGCGGGCCCTCGAGGTGCCCCGCAGGATCGTCGCCGCCACCGGCTTCGAACTCGCCGAGATCGGCGCGCTGCGCGAGCGTCTGGACGAGCTCACCTCGGCGCTGGACGCGGCGACGGCGCAGGAGGAGCCAGGGAGGCCGTAGCAGGACGGCGGACGTAGAGACGGAGGGTCACCCCGTCGCGTTCACCTTCCCAGCGGGGGACGAACCGTTCCTCCACCTCCACGAGCTTGAGGCGCTCGGTGGGCTCGCCGGGAAACCAGCGGGAACGCAGGGCGTACGGCTCGGCGAAGACCCAGAGCCGGTTCACCGAGGCGAGCCTGCGCCGCAGCTCCCGGGGACCGACCTCACGCCCGTACAGCGTGCCCGACTCGGGGCCGGGCGCCTTCAGCGCGAGGTCACGCACCCCCCGGAAGCCCTTCGGGTACGCCAGCGCCGTCCGCCGCCCGAGGGAGGGCAGGAACAACACCGGGTCACCGGGGCGGACTTCACGGGTGGCCAGGGCGGAGACGGCGGCGAGGTCGTCCGGCCGGTGGGCCAGGGTGCGGTACTCGCGGTGCAGCGGGAGCAGATGGAGGAAGACCAGGGCGACGGCCGACACGCCCGCCGCGGTGACCGCCCAGGACCGCGACCGGCGACCGGCCAGTTCGGCCAGCCGGTCGGCGCCGGCCGCGATCAACAGCGGCGCCCCCGCCAGGGCGTAGAGCACATAGCGGTCATGGTAAAGCGGCTTGACCTGCGAGAGCAGCATCAGGAAGACCGGCGGGACGATCATCAGCGGCGCCGCGAAGGCCGCCACACGCCCCGCTGAGATGCCCACGGCCATCAGGGCCAGGCAGCCCCAGAACACCGCTCCGCGCGGCCCCGCGGCGAAGCTGCGCAGCAGCCTTTCCGCGCTCCCCCAGTGCGGCACGGGCAGCCACTCCACCTGCTGGGACTGTCCGCGCGAGACCAGCACCAGCGGCAGCAGGACGACGACCGTGGCACCGGCCGCCCGCCCCCAGGACCCCCACACCCGCCGGGGCGCACGCAGCAGCGCGAGGGTGAGCGCGTGCGCGCACAGCACGAACACCGCCAGCTCGTGCAGCACACAGGTCACGGCGACGACACCCCCGTAAGCCCACCAGGTGCGCCCCGACGGCCCCCGCAGCCCCTCGTCCAGCGCCCGCGCCAGCAGGAGCGTCGCACCCGCCGCGCCCGCCGCGACGAGCGCGTAGGAGCGCCCCTCCTGCGCGTAGTGGCCGGCCAGCGGGGTCACCGCGTACAGCAGTCCGGCCCACAGGCCGACCCGGGGGCGGGCCAGCCGCGCCCCGAGGGCCGCGACCAGAGCGGCGGCGGCGGCGGCCCCGCAGACCGAGGGCAGGCGCAGGACGACCTCGCCCGGGTGGACCGCGAGGACGACGTGCATGAAGAGGTAGTAGAGGCCGTGCACCGCGTCCACCCCGTGCAGCAGCCGCCAGATCTGCGGGACCGTACGCCGTGCGACCTGGAAGGTGACGGCCTCGTCACGCCATATGCCGCCCCGGTCGAGGCCCCACAACCCGACGGCGGACATCACGGCCGCGGGGACGGCGACGGCCAGGACTTCGGTACGGGCTGTCTTCTGCGAGCGTCCACACACCACGACGCCGATTCTGCTGGGCAGAGCCCCCCATCACGGCGATTGACGGCGCATTAGGTATGTAATGGAGCAAAATAGACATTCATCATGCTTACCATCCGCGTTGATGGACACCGCGAAGCAACGTCGTCTCCTGACTCTCGCGCTCACGTGGCTCGCCACCCGCGCCCTCATGCTGTGGCTGCTCGCCCACAGCGCCTCGCCGCTGCTGGGCGGAGGACGGGTGGCCCGCGAGGTGTGGGGCCTGTACCACCACTGGTACGGCGTCCTCGTCCACGGCGGCCTTCCTGCGCACGACCCGCTGTGGCAGTACCCGCCGGGGGCCGGCGCGGTCCTGCTGTCGCCCGCGCTGCTGCCGGGCCTGACGTACTTCCAGGCGTTCGTCGCCCTCACCCTCGCCGCCGACGCCGTGACCGTGCTGGCGCTGGTCGGCGCGGGCGCCCGCCCCGGCCGCTCCCTGCTCGGGGCCGCCCTGTGGACGGGCGGACTTCCCCTGCTGCTGCACATCCCCCTCGTACGCTACGACGTGCAGGTCACGGCCCTCGCCGTCGTCTCCCTGGTGACGCTGTCGCGCTTCCCGCGCGCGGGCGGCACGTTCGCGGCCCTGGGAGCACTGGTGAAGGTATGGCCGGCGCTGGTGCTGCTGGGGACGCCGAGGGGGCGGGAGAGCGCGCCGGCATGGCGGTCGGCGGCGGTGACGGGCGCCTCCTCGCTGGCGCTTCTCGCCCTGGCGTTCCGCGACCCCCTCTCCTTTCTGCTCCAACAGGGCGCGCGGGGCGTGCAGATCGAGTCCCTGGGCGGCACGGCGCTCTCGCTCGCCTCGCACGCCGGGTGGCCGGGCGTGGCCCGCTACCGGTACGGCGCGATGGAGTTCGTGGGCCCCTACGTCTCCTCCGTCACCCACGCCTCGCTGGCGCTCACGGCCGTGGCCTTCGGCCTTCTGGTCCTGTGGCGGGTCCGGGCCCGCCGACGGACCCAGGCCACCCCGTACGACGCGGCCCTGAGCGCCGTCCTGCTCTTCACCGTCACCAGCAGGGTGATCAGCCCGCAGTACATGATCTGGCTGCTCGGCCTGGCCGCCGTCTGCCTGACCTCACGGCACACCACCCAGCGCCCGGTGGCCGTACTCCTGCTGGCGGCGACCGCGGTCAGCACGGTGATCTACCCGCTGCACTACTGGGAGGTCATCAGCTGCTCCTGGACCGGCACGACGCTGATGGTCGTGCGCAACGGCCTGCTGGCCTGGGCCGCCGGGCTGTCCTACCTGCGGCTGTGGCGCTCCGGGACGCCCCTGGTCGGCCCCGGCGCGAGGAGCTGCCCCCAGGCCCGGCACACGAGCCGGACCCCCGCTTCACTGTGAGACGCGCGCACGGTCCGGCCGACGGCCGCAGTCGCGGTTCCTGAAGCCACGGGGCGACCCGGTCCACGCGGCGTGCGGCCGGACGGCACGGACGTTGCGAACGGCACGGCCAGGAGCATGGCGTTCGGCGCCTCGCGCCCGGGGCGGCGGCTCCGGCCACGGCGGCCCGTGGGTCCGTCCGCCTACAGCGCCTTGATCGCCGCCGTGGTCGCCCGGGCCAGCGCGCCCAGATACCCCTTGGGCAGCTTCGGGCTGCGGATCACGACCGAACGCCAGTACAGCGGACCGGAGATGAGGTCGAGCGCCAGCTCCTCGTTCAGTCCGGCACGGATCTCGCCGCGCCGCTCGGCCGCCGCCACGATCTTCAGGGCGACCTCCTCCTGCCCCTCCTTCAGCGCCTTCTGCAACGCGTCGGCGATGTCGGGGTTGCGGGCCGCCTCGGCCTGGAGGTCGGGGATGATCTGCGAGGCCACCGGGTGGCGCAGCGCCCGTGAGGTCACCTCGTACAGCATGCGCAGATCGCCCTCCAGACTGCCCGTCTCCGGGGCGGGCAGGCCCTGCACGGCGATCACCGAGACGATGTCGAGGACCAGGTGCAGCTTGGAGCGCCAGCGCCGGTACACCGCGGTCTTGCCGACACCGGCGCGGCGGGCGATGCCCTCGATGGACATCCGCGCATAACCGACGGTCGCGAGCTCCTCGAACACGGCGGCCCGGATGGCTTCCGTCACATCCTCACGCAGCACGGCCGCGCCGGCGGGGGCCCTGCGACGCGGGCGCACCTGGGGTCCGTCGGTGTTCGTCGCGTCAGTCGTCATGCGAACCAGCATAGGGCGTTACGACGAAACGGTTGCGTCCCGACGTCAATTCGGCCTACTCTCACGTTGCGACGATACGGACCCGTCCCGACGTGAGAAAACGTGAAGAGATGCGTGAGAAAATGTCGGACGACTTCGGAACCACCGCACGCACCCCCCTCCCCCGAGTGAAAGCAGCGGATGTGAGTCAGGTCCTCCACACACCGCCCAAGACACCGGCCCACGGCCACGGCGACCTCGCGGCCCTCGCCGAGAGGTACGGCCTCGCGGTCAGCGGCGCCCGTCCTCCCCTGCCGGAGTACATCCGCCAGCTCTGGGCGCGCCGCCACTTCATCACCGCGTTCGCCACCGCCAAGCTCACCGCCCAGTACAGCCAGGCGAAGCTCGGGCAGGTCTGGCAGGTGATGACCCCCCTGCTGAACGCGGCGGTGTACTACTTCATCTTCGGCGTCCTGCTGGAGACCAAGAAGGGCGTGGCGGACTTCATCCCCTTCCTGGTCACGGGCGTGTTCGTCTGGACGTTCACGCAGAGCTCGATCATGGCGGGCACCCGGGCCATCTCCGGCAGCATCGGCCTGGTGCGGGCGCTGCACTTCCCCCGGGCCACGCTGCCGATCTCGTTCTGTCTGCAGCAGCTCCAGCAGTTGCTGTTCTCCATGGCCGCCCTGCTGATCATCCTGTTCGCGGTGGGCGTGCCGCCGGCCCCCTCCTGGATCCTCGTCCTGCCGGCCCTGACGCTGCAGTTCGTCTTCAACGCGGGCGTCTCGATGATCCTGGCCCGGCTCGGCGCGAGCACGCCGGACATCGCCCAGCTGATGCCGTTCATCCTGCGCACCTGGATGTACATCTCGGGCGTCATGTGGAGCATCGACAACCTCATCTCCAAGCACCACGGCATGCCGTCCTGGGTCGCCGACGCCCTGCGGGCCAACCCCGCGGCCGTCTACATCGACCTGATGCGCTTCGCCCTCATCGACACCTTCCACGCCAGTCAGCTGCCGCCCCACGTGTGGCTGGTCGCGACCGGCTGGGCCGTGGTCGCAGGCGTCGGCGGCTTCATCTACTTCTGGAAGGCTGAGGAGACGTACGGCCGTGGCTGAGGACAACGCAACGCACACCGCGCTCACCGAGCCCGTCGACGAGCGGGCTCCCACCGTCATCGTCGACGGCGTCGACATCGTCTACCGGATCAACGGCACCGGCAGCGGCCGGGGCAGCGCCACCGCCGCCCTCAACCGCATCCTGCGCCCCAAGCAGGCCGAGAAGGCCTCGGGCATGCGCACGGTGCACGCCGTCAAGAACGTCAGCTTCGTCGCCTACAAGGGCGAAGCGGTCGGCCTCATCGGCACCAACGGCTCCGGCAAGTCGACCCTGCTCAAGGGCATCGCGGGCCTGCAGCCCGTGGAGAACGGCAAGATCTACACCGACGGCCAGCCCTCGCTCCTCGGCGTCAACGCGGCGCTCATGGGCGACCTGACCGGCGAACGCAACGTCTACCTCGGCGGCCTGGCCATGGGCATGACGCCCGCGGAGATCAAGGCGCGCTACCAGGAGATCGTCGACTTCTCCGGCATCAACGAGAAGGGCGACTTCATCTCCCTGCCCATGCGCACCTACTCCTCCGGCATGGGCTCCCGGCTGCGCTTCTCCATCGCCGCCGCCAAGGACCACGACGTGCTGCTCATCGACGAGGCCCTGTCCACCGGTGACGCGCGGTTCCAGGCGCGCTCGGCGGAGCGCATCCAGGAGATGCGCCAGCACGCCGGCACCGTCTTCCTGGTCAGCCACAGCAACGCCGCGATCCGCGACACCTGCGACCGCGTGCTGTGGCTGGAGCGCGGCGAACTGCGCATGGACGGCCCCACGGAAGAGGTCCTCGAAGCCTACGAGGAGTTCACCAGCGGCAAGAAGAAGGCGAAGTAGCCGCAACGCGCAACGGGCGGCCCGAGGCCGGGCCCGCCGTGCCGTAGCCGAAGAGCAGGCGGCGCAGGCGCGGCAGCCCGCCCCGACCCCGAGCACATGCCACACCGTGCACAGCCGAGAAGGGCGCCCCCCGATTCCCGGGGGGCGCCCTTCTCGTGTGGTGCCTTCTGCCTTCTGCCTTAGCTACCGCTCAGATCGACAGGGACTCGGGCCGGCGGACGGCATGTACCGCTACGACGCCTACGAGTGCGTCCGCAGGAGTGTGCGCATGGTCCGCATGGCCACCGACAGGTTGGCCAGGTCGAACGTCTCCGACGTCTGGATCTCCTCCAGCGTGGTGCGCGCCCGGCCCAGGATCGCCGCGTTCTTCTCCTCCCACGCCTTGAAGCGCTGCTCGGGTGTCGAAGTACCGTTGCCGACCGCCAGGACGTCGGCCGTCAGCGCCGCGTGCGCCGCGTACAGGTCCTCGCGGATGGACGCGCGGGCCATGGACTGCCAGCGGTCGGCGCGCGGCAGCTCGATGATGCGGTCCATCAGCTGGGTGATGCGCAGCCGGTCGGCGAGGTCGTAGTAGACCTCGGCGACGTCCAGCGGGTCCTTGCCCATGCGGTCGGCCACCGAGACGATGTCCAGCGCCGGGAACGCCGAGGAGAACCCGGCCACCCGGGTCGCCAGCTCGTCCGGGACGCCCGCGGCGGTCAGCTCGTCGTAGATGCGCTGCCACCACTCCAGGTCCGCGCCCCGCATCAGCTTCGTCAGCTGCGACCACACCAGCTCGACGCGCTCGGCGAAGAACCCGACCGTCTCCGCGAGCTGCAGCGGCTGCGGCCGGTTGTTCAGCAGCCAGCGCGTCCCGCGCTCGACGAGCCGCCGCGAGTGCAGCCGGATCCGGGTCTGCACATCGGCCTCGACCTGGTTGTCGAGGGCCTCCACCGCGTCCCACACCGGCGCCGCGCGGAAGATCGCCCGGGCCGCGGTCTGCGCCCGCACGATCTCCTCGAGCGAGGCGCCCGTCTCCTCGCGCAGCCGGTGCAGATACGTCGTACCGCCCGTGTTGACCGTGTCGTTGACCAGGACGGTCGTGGTGATCTCCCGGCGCAGCGGGTGGCTGTCGATGGCCTCGGGGAACCGCTCGCGCAGCGCCGTCGGAAAGTACGTGTGCAGCAGGCCGCGCAGGTAGTCGTCGTCGGGCAGCGAGGTGTGCAACAGCTCGTCCGACACCGTGATCTTGGTGTACGCCAGCAGGACGGCCGTCTCCGGACCGGTCAGGCCCTGGCCGGCGCTCAGCCGCTCACGGATCTGCCGGTCGGTGGGCAGGAACTCCAGGGCGCGGTCCAGGTGCCCCTCGCGGACCAGGTGGCGCATGAAGCGCTGCTGGGCGTGGAGCATGTCCTTGGACTGGGCGAGGGCGTTGGCGATCGCGGTGTTCTGCGCGTAGTTGTTGCGCAGGACGAGCGCGCCTACCTCGTCGGTCATCTCCGCGAGCAGCTTGTTGCGCTGCTTGACGGTCATGTCGCCCTCGGTCACCAGACCGTTGAGCAGGATCTTGATGTTCACCTCGTGGTCGGAGGTGTCCACGCCCGCACTGTTGTCGATGGCGTCGGTGTTGATCCTGCCGCCGAGCCGGGCGAACTCGATGCGGCCGAGCTGGGTCAGGCCCAGGTTGCCGCCCTCGCCGACGACCTTGACGCGCAGATCGGCGCCGTCCACCCGGATCGGGTCGTTGGCCTTGTCGCCGACGTCCGCGTTCGACTCCGTGGAGGACTTCACGTACGTGCCGATGCCGCCGTTCCACAGCAGGTCCACCGGCGCCCGCAGGATCGCCTTCATCAGGTCGGCCGGGGTGAGCTTGGCGACGCCCGCCTCGATGCCGAGGGCCGCGCGGACGTGCGCGTTGACGGGGATCGCCTTGGCGGTGCGGGGGAAGATCCCGCCGCCGGACGACAGCAGCGAGGTGTCGTAGTCGGCCCAGCTGGAACGGGGCAGCTCGAACAGCCGGCGGCGCTCGGCGTAGGAGGTCGCCGCGTCGGGCTCGGGGTCGATGAAGATGTGCCGGTGGTCGAAGGCGGCGACGAGCCGGATGTGCTCGCTGAGCAGCATGCCGTTGCCGAACACGTCACCGGACATGTCGCCGATGCCGACGACCGTGAAGTCCTCGGTCTGCGTGTTCACGCCCAGTTCCTTGAAGTGGCGCTTCACCGACTCCCAGGCGCCGCGGGCGGTGATCCCCATGCCCTTGTGGTCGTAGCCGGCCGAGCCGCCGGAGGCGAAGGCGTCCCCGAGCCAGAAGTCGTAGGACTGGGCGACCTCGTTGGCGATGTCGGAGAACGTCGCGGTGCCCTTGTCGGCGGCGACCACCAGGTAGGTGTCGTCCTCGTCGTGCCGCACGACGTCGGCCGGCGGCACGACCTCGCCGCCGATCATGTTGTCGGTGATGTCGAGCAGCGCCGAGATGAACGTCTTGTAGCTGGCGATGCCCTCGGCGAGCCACGCGTCGCGGTCCACCGCCGGGTCGGGCAGCTGCTTGGCGACGAAGCCGCCCTTGGCGCCGACCGGCACGATGACGGTGTTCTTCACCATCTGCGCCTTGACCAGGCCGAGGACCTCCGTACGGAAGTCCTCACGCCGGTCGGACCAGCGCAGACCGCCGCGCGCGACCTTCCCGAAGCGCAGGTGCACGCCCTCCACCTGCGGCGAGTACACCCAGATCTCGAACGCCGGCCGGGGCGCCGGCAGGTCCGGGATGGCCTGCGGGTCGAACTTCATCGACACGTAGTCGTGCGGCCGGCCGTCCGCGCGCCGCTGGAAGAAGTTCGTGCGCAGGGTCGCCTTGATGACCGTCAGGAACGAGCGCAGGATCCGGTCCTCGTCGAGCGAGGCGACCTGGTCGAGCGCCGCTTCGAGCTCCTCCAGGAGGGCGTCGACGATCTCGAGCCCGGCGCGCTGCCGGTCGGGCGACATCCGCGCCTCGAACAACGACACGAGCAGCCGCGTGGTGTGGACGTTCGTGCGGAGGGTGTCCTCCATGTAGTCCTGGCTGAAGGTGGAACCGGCCTGCCGCAGGTACTTGGCGTACGCGCGCAGCACCGTCGCCTGCCGCCAGTCCAGCCCGGCGCCGAGCACCAGCGCGTTGAACCCGTCGTTCTCCGCCTTGCCGGTCCAGGTCGCGGAGAACGCCTCCTGGAACCGCTCACGCCCGTCGTCGCCGAGGAAGTCGCCGCCGGGGCCGGCCAGCGCCTTGGGGATGCGCAGGCCGAAGTCGTAGATCCAGGCGTGGGTGCGGTCGGAGCAGCGCAGCTCGTAGGGCCGCTCGTCGATCACCTCGACGCCGAGCCGGTTCAGCACCGGCAGCACCGCGGACAGGGAGATCGCGTCGCCCTTGCGGTAGATCTTGAAGCGGCGCTCGTCGGGAGCCGCGCCCACCGGCTCGTACAGGCTGAGCGAGAAGCTCTGCTCCTCGCCGAGCCGCTCCAGGTGGACCAGGTCGGAGACCGCGGCACGCGGGGTGTGGTCGGCCTTGTAGCCCTCGGGGAAGGCGCCGCCGTAGCGACGCGAGAGCTCCGCCGCCCGCTCCTCGCCGAGTTCGGCGTTGAGCGCCTCGGAGAACGCGTCCGCCCAGGACCGCGCCGCCTCCACCAGTCGCGCCTCGATGCGCTCCTTGTCGGCGTCGGACAGCTCCGGCAGCTCGGTGCCCTGCGGGACGCGGACCACGAAGTGCAGCCGCGACAGGATGGACTCGGTGTTCCACGCGGTGAAGTCGACGCTCGTCCCGCCGAGCTCCTCCTTGAGGATGTCGATGATCCGCAGCCGCACGCCTGTCGTGTAGCGGTCGCGGGGCAGGTAGACGAGCGCGGAGTAGTAGCGCCCGTACTCGTCCTGGCGCAGATAGAGCCGCAGCCGCCGCCGCTCCTGCAGGTACAGCACGCTGGTGACGATGGCGCGCAGTTCGTCCACCGGCGTCTGGAAGAGCTCGTCGCGCGGATAGGTCTCCATGATCTGGAGCAGGTCGCGCCCGTCGTGGCTGTTGGGAGAGAACCCGGCGCCCTTCAGCACGGCCTGGACCTTGCGCCGCACCACCGGCACGCGCGACACGGACTCGGTGTAGGCGGCGGAGGAGAAGAGCCCCAGGAACCGCCGCTCGCCGACGACGTTCCCGTCGGCGTCGAACTTCTTGACCCCGACGTAGTCGAGGTAGGACGGCCGGTGCACGGTGGCCCGGCTGTTCGCCTTGGTCAGCACCAGCAGCTTGTGCTCACGCGCCTTGGCGCGGGCGTCCGCCGGAAGCCGCTCGAAGGAGGGGCTGACGGGGTGGGCGTCGCCGTCGGCGTGATGCGGGTCGGAACGCAGGATGCCGAGCCCGGTCCCCGGGACGGCGGCGAGGGAGTCGTCCCCGCGCAGCTGGTACTCGCGGTAGCCGAGGAAGGTGAAGTGGTCGGCGGCCAGCCAGCGCAGCAGCTCGCGGGCCTCGTCGACGTCGGGCCGCTCCAGATCGCCGGGCACGGGCTCCGCCGGGAGCTCGTCGGCGACCCGCAGCGCGGTGTCCCGCATCTTCTCCCAGTCCTCGACGGCCTCCCGGACGTCGGACAGGACGCGCAGCAGGTCGGCGGTGATCTGCTTCAGGTCGGCCCGGTCGGTCTCCCGGTCGATCTCGACGTGGATCCAGGACTCGACGTGCCCGTCGTGCGGCAGGTCCCCGGCCACGGGCGGGACGCTGAGCACCTCGATCAGCCTGCCGGCCACATCGCGCCGCACGACGACCTGCGGATGGATGACGACGTGGATGCCCCGGCCCTGACGGGTCAGCTCGTTGGTGACCGAGTCGACGAGGAACGGCATGTCGTCGGTGACCACCTCGACGACGGAGTGGCTGCACGTCCACCCGTTCTCCTCGACGGTGGGCGTGTGGACCCGCACGTTGGCGGTGCCCTGCGGACGGCTCTCGGCCAGCCGGTAGTGCGACAGCGCGGCTCCGAAGACGTCGACCGGGTCGCGGCCGCTCAGGTCCTCCGGCGCGGTGTGCAGGTAGTAGCGATGGAGGAACGCGAGGAGGGCGGCGTGGTCCGGGGTCCCCGGAGTGCCCTCGCCCGTCGTCCCAGTCGGTAGGTGCCCCCCGACCGGGCTGTTCTCAGCGACCCGCGCCGCCCTCTCGAGCAGCTCGGCCTTGGCTTCGTCCAGCTTGGTCTGCATTGTCCTCTGACTCCTGTCGCGCGCCGTTGCGTGACGTAGAAGGAAGTACGGGCTCTTCCCCTGCGACTCGACGCCACGGCCCGGGATCTCCGGACTGCTCCGACGCTATGCCGCAAGGTGAGACGAGCGGGGGGTTATCAGCCATTCTCGGCACCACTCCGGGGTGTGACGCTGCTCTCCGCGTCGCCTGCGTCCCGGGTGTGCACGCCGCTCCGGGGTCCCTTGCGACCCCGTCCCGCCCGCGCCGATCAGCGACCGCCGCCCGGTAGCGGAGATGGTCCGCACACGCCGGGCGCAAGGCGGGGGCGGCAGTGCCCCCGCGAGCTATCGCGCTGATCACGCCACAAGGCTATCGCTCCCCACCGGGCCGCCGTCATGAGCCGTATGTGTACAAAAGGCGGGTCGGAACTTTGACGTTCTGCACAGCTCGCGAAGCCGGTCGGACGGCTATGGGGACCCGTGGGACGAACGGGGACGGCGGGGCGGCGGGGCGGCGAAACGGCGGGGCGGCGAAACGGCGGGACGGCGGGGCGAGGAGGAGGCGCGAGAGGGAGCGGTCGGAAAAGTCGACGCCGGCCCGGACCCGCGGGAGGCTGGGAACGCCCCCTCTTGGCAGACCCACCCGCCGGAGGCACGTTGTCCATGACAGCGCCCGCCCGAGAGGAGCCGTCCACCATGACCGAGAAGATCCTCATCGTCACCGGCGACGCGGCGGAATCCCTGGAAGTCCTCTACCCCTACCAACGCCTCCGCGAGGAGGGCTACGAGGTCCACATCGCCGCGCCCGCCCGCAAGAAGCTCCGGTTCGTCGTCCACGACTTCGAACCCGGCTTCGACACCTACACCGAGAAACCCGGATACACCTGGCCCGCCGACCTCGCCTTCTCCGAGGTCGACCCCGGTGCGTACGCCGCCGTCGTCATCCCCGGCGGCCGCGCGCCGGAGTACCTGCGCAACGACCCCGAGCTCCGCAAGATCCTCAAGTCGTTCTTCGACGCCGACAAACCCGTCGCCCAGATCTGCCACGGTCCCCTGCTCACCGCGGCCGCCGACGCCCTCCGCGGCCGGCGCGTCACCGCCTATCCGGCGCTGGAGATCGACATGCAGTCGGCCGGGGCGACCTTCCAGGACGCCGAGGCGGTGGTCGACGGCGCCCTCGTGTCCGCGCGTGCCTGGCCCGACCACCCGGCCTGGATGCGCGAGTTCCTGACGGTACTGCGCGCGAAGGCCCCGGCGACCTGAGCCGAACCGGGCCGAACCGACCTGGGCCGAACCGACGTGGGTGGTCCGGCCGCCCTGCTGCCGGCCGCCGCGGCCGCCACCGGTCCCCGCCGCCAGGCCCGACCGGCGGCTCAGGCCGGACGGACCCCGCAGTCGTGTCCAGCCGGCCCGGCCAAAGCCGCCTCGACGTGTGTCACGCGGCCGCGGCCAGACGGCCCGCGAGCTCCACGGCCTCGCCCAGCGTGTCCACCACCGGCACCCCGACGCCCTCCAGGCTGGCCCGGCTGTGCGACCCGCCGGTGTACAGCACGGCCCGCGCCCCGACGTGCAACGCGGCCACCGCGTCGTCGGCGGCGTCCCCGATCACGACGGTGCGCGCCGGCTCGACCCCGGTGAGCTCCCGCAGGTGCCGCACCATGTGCTCGGCCTTGCTGCCCCCGGAGGGCCCGGTCCGCCCGTCCACCCGGACGAAGTGCGACTCGATCCCGAAGCCGCGCACCAGCGGGACGAGTTCATCGTGCCCGTACATGCTCAGCAAGGACTGGCTGTGCCCCGCCGAGCGCCACCCCGCGAGCAGTTCGACCGCGCCCTCGGTCAGCCTGCACCGCACCCGGTGCTCGGCGTAGTACCGGTGGAAGACCCCGTCCATGACCTCCCACTCGGCGTCGGTGGGCAGCCTTCCCAGCAGCCGCTCGTAGAACTTCGGCACCGGCACGCAGTACAGCGCCCGGTACTGCTCCAGCGGGATCGGTGCCAGGCCCAGCTCGACGAACGCCGCGTTCGTGGCCCCGACGATCGCGTCGTTGTCGTGGAACAGCGTCCCGTTCCAGTCCCAGACGATGTGCGCCGCTTCGTGCTTCCCCATACCTGCAAACGTACCCGCCACCACCGACAGTCAAGTGAGCGGCCGCGCAGGCGGCGTTCTCAGTCGCCCGAGCCCAGCAGGTTCGGGATCTCCTGCGGGGCGAACCACAGCAGTTCGTGGTCCTCGGCCCCGTCCACGACGAACTGCGCGTCGTCGTCCCCGCCGTCCGCCGCCGCGAGGGCCTGCGCCGCCGCGGTGACGTCCCCCTCCGCGTCCCCTGCGTCGACGTGCACCGCGGCCGCCTTGGCCAGCCGCACGACGCCCGTCACCCGCACCTCGCCCAGCGCCGCCGGATCGAGCCCCCGGTCGGGGTCCACGGCGGCCGCGCGGTCGGGGACGTCCACCGCGACCACGACGCGGCGCCGCGGGACGCCCGGGTCCGCCGCCAGCAGCCGCAGGGAGGCGAGGGCGGCCCTGCTGAGCGCCGCGTACTCCAGCTCCTCGATGTCGTCGGAGAGGTACCACTCGCGCAGCGCGGGCGTGACGGCGTACGCGACGGTCGGCTCGGCCCCCAGCTCACCCGTCTTGTGCGCCTCGGCGAGACCGGGGAGGGTCAGGGGGACGTAGACGCGCATGGCGGGCCGCTCATTTCGTGGTCGGTGGATCGGACTCGGCGCCTCCGAGGGGACGGCTGCGCGCCTCCCCGGGGGCCTTCAGGATACGTGCGGGCGTCCCCTTTCGGGCCCCCGCCCACCCCCGCGCGGACGTCGACCCGACACCCCGGAACTCACCCGGGCCGACCCCGAGAAACCGGCCTCCGGACACCCCGGACCGCCCCTGATAGGTGAACTTCGCGAGCCCTCGACACGGGCGCACCGTCCGCTTGCCGTCACGGACCGGGACCCCGTACAAGATCCACAACGGCAGGTTACCGCCCGGTAGAGCCGGGCCCACCGAACGGGGACCCCCATGGACAAAGTCATGACGAGGACGCAGCACCACCCCGGCTCCCGCCCGCCCGGCGCCCGCCCCGCAGGCGCCCGCCCGCCCGGCCGTCGTGACACCCGCCGCCCCGCAGGCACACCCCCGCRCACCCCCGGCGGCGGCTCCCCGCGGACGGCTCCCGCCGACGGCCGCCCGCCCGGTCCGCCCGGCGCCGGACCCTCCACCCGTCCCGCCGACCGCCGACCGCCGAACCCCCAGGCCCAAGGCCGCCCGCTCTCCCAGCCCCGCCCCACCGACCTCTTCGCCGACCGGCTCCTCGCGGTCCTGAGCGGCCGACGCCCCGTTCACTACATGCTGCGGCACACCCTCGGCGCCGCCTACGACGACCTGGCACACCTCGCCGAACGCGGCCCCCTGCGCACCGCCCACGGCACGCAACCCGTCGTCCGCGACATCGGCTACTACGTCCCCCGCCCCGGCGCCATCGAGGCCTTCGCCCGGATCGGCGCCGGCGACCGCCTGCGCGCCATGGCCTTCCGCCTGGAACTCGGCAGGGACCGCCGCTGGCGCTGCACCGCCGTCGAACTCGACGGCCACCGCCGGACCCCCGCCCAGGACGACTGAACGCCCCGGACGACACCCCGGACGACCGAACGGACCCACACACGAGGGGGCCGGGCCACCCCAGGTGACCCGGCCCCTCGAGCCGCTGCGCGACCCCTCACACACCACCCGGCCAGAACGCTCCGGGCAGGCGCTCCACGACTACTTCTTGCGACGCCGCCCGGCCTTCGCCTGCTTGCGACGCTCCGCGCGCGTGAGACCGTCGGCCTCCGAACGCACCGGCTCCTCGTCGTCCTCGAAGTCGCCCTCGATCGTGCCGCCCTCGCCGTCCACCGTCGGCGCCGAGAAGTGCAGCTGACGACGCTGCGGAGCGTCCAGCCCCTTCGCACGGATCTCCGGACGCGAACCCGCCTGCGCCGGCACCACGTCCTGCTTGTCCATGTCGACCGGCTCGGCGTCCAGCACCGGGACCTCCTCGACCTGCTGCTCGACCTGGACCTCCAGGTTGAACAGATAGCCGACGGACTCCTCCTTGATGCCGTCCATCATCGCGGAGAACATGTCGAAGCCCTCACGCTGGTACTCCACCAACGGGTCCTTCTGCGCCATCGCACGCAGACCGATGCCCTCCTGGAGGTAGTCCATCTCGTACAGGTGCTCGCGCCACTTGCGGTCCAGCACCGACAGCACGACCCGGCGCTCCAGCTCACGCATGATCTCCGAGCCGAGCTGCGACTCCCGCGACTCGTACTGCTCGCGGATGTCGTCCTTGATGGACTCGGAGATGAACTCGGCCGTCAGCCCCGCCCGGTCTCCGGCCGCCTCCTCCAGCTCCTCCACGGTGACCTTCACCGGGTAGAGCTGCTTGAAAGCGCCCCACAGCCGGTCCAGGTCCCAGTCCTCGGGGAAGCCCTCGGCGGTCTCCGCGCCGACATACGCGTCGATCGTGTCGTCCATGAAGTGGTGGATCTGCTCCTGCAGGTCCTCACCCTCCAGGACCCGACGGCGCTCGCCGTAGATGACCTCACGCTGCCGGTTGAGAACCTCGTCGTACTTCAGAACGTTCTTACGCGTCTCGAAGTTCTGCTGCTCCACCTGGGACTGCGCCGACGCGATCGCCCGCGTGACCATCTTGTTCTCGATCGGCACGTCGTCCGGCACGTTCGCCATCGACATCACACGCTCGACCATCTGCGCCTTGAACAACCGCATCAGGTCGTCACCCAGCGACAGATAGAACCGGGACTCCCCCGGGTCGCCCTGACGGCCCGAACGACCGCGCAGCTGGTTGTCGATACGACGCGACTCGTGCCGCTCGGTGCCCAGGACGTAGAGACCGCCGAGCTCCTTGACCTCTTCGAACTCGGCCTTGACCGCCTGCTCGGCCTTCTCCAGAGCGGCGGGCAGAGCCTGCGCCCACTCCTCAATGTGCTCCTCGGGGTCCAGACCCCGCTGACGCAGCTCCGCCTCGGCGAGGTCGTCCGGGTTGCCGCCGAGCTTGATGTCCGTACCACGACCGGCCATGTTGGTGGCGACCGTCACGGCGCCCTTGCGGCCCGCCTGAGCGACGATCGACGCCTCACGCTCGTGGTGCTTGGCGTTCAGCACCTCGTGCTGGATGCCCCGCTTGGACAGCTGCTGCGACAGGTACTCGGACTTCTCGACCGACGTCGTGCCGACGAGGATCGGCTGACCCTTCTCGTGCTTCTCGGCGATGTCGTCGACGACCGCCTCGAACTTCGCGACCTCGGTCCGGTAGATCAGGTCCGACTGGTCCTTGCGGACCATCGGCCGGTTCGTCGGGATCGGCACCACGCCGAGCTTGTAGATCTGGTGGAACTCCGCGGCCTCGGTCATGGCCGTACCGGTCATGCCGCAGAGGCCGGGCTGCTCCTTGCCGTCGTGGTTGTGCCGCTTGTAGAGGCGGAAGAAGTTCTGCAGGGTGATCGTGGCGAGCGTCTGGTTCTCGTCCTTGATGTCCACCCCTTCCTTCGCCTCGATCGCCTGGTGCATGCCCTCGTTGTAACGGCGGCCGGCGAGGATGCGCCCGGTGTGCTCGTCGACGATCATGACTTCGCCGTCCATGACGACGTAGTCCTTGTCCTTCTTGAAGAGCTCCTTCGCCTTGATGGCGTTGTTCAGGTAGCCCACCAGAGGGGTGTTCACCGACTCGTAGAGGTTGTCGATGCCCAGCCAGTCCTCGACCTTGCTGACACCCACCTCGTGAATGGCGACCGTGCGCTTCTTCTCGTCGACCTCGTAGTCGCCGGTCTCCTCGATGCCCTTGAGCGGGTTGCCGGCCTCACCCTTCTTCAGCCGCGTCACCAGCTTGGCGAAGTCGCCGTACCACTTCGTGGCCTGGTCGGCCGGACCCGAGATGATCAGCGGCGTACGCGCCTCGTCGACCAGGATCGAGTCCACCTCGTCGACGATGGCGAAGTTGTGACCGCGCTGCACCAGCTCGTCCTGCGCCCACGCCATGTTGTCGCGCAGGTAGTCGAAACCGAACTCGTTGTTGGTGCCGTACGTGATGTCGCACGCGTACTGCTCACGCCGCTGGGCCGGCGTCATGTTGGCCAGGATGCAGCCGACTTCCAGCCCCAGGAACTTGTGAACGCGGCCCATCATCTCGGAGTCGCGCTCGGCCAGGTAGTCGTTCACCGTGATCAGGTGAACGCCCTTGCCGGACAGCGCGTTCAGATACGCGGGCAACGTGCCGACGAGGGTCTTGCCCTCGCCGGTCTTCATCTCGGCCACATAGCCGAGGTGCAGCGCCGCGCCACCCATGATCTGCACGTCGTAGTGACGCTGACCGAGGACGCGCTTGGCGGCCTCACGCACGGTGGCGAACGCCTCGGGCAGCAGGTCGTCCAGGGTCTCGCCATCGGCGTACCGCTGCTTGTACTCCTCGGTGAGGGCCCGCAGCTCGGCGTCGGAGAGGTCGACGAAGTCCTCTTCGATGGAGTTGACCTGGTCCGCGATGCGGTGCAGCTTGCGCAGGATCTTGCCTTCGCCTGCACGCATGATCTTCGAGAGGACGGACACGGGGGTTGGTCTCCTTGCCGGTCGGGCCTGGGCCGGTCGGTTTCCTTTGACTTACTGAGCAACGGCCATCGTATGCGAGGACCCCACCACGCCGGGAGGCCTGCCGGGACGAGGACCGCACACTGCTGCGCACTGCTCCTGAAATCTTCTTCACAGGGGACAACGGCCGGACGCCGCCGATGGTGCCGCCTCCACCGGACGAATTGCGCGAATCGTGATCACACGCTCACCCACCGCAAAACATTGGCGTCCGACACGGCCCCGGAGCAGAATCGGCCGATGGAGCCCGCCCCCCGCACCCTCACCAGCGCCCGCCTGGTCCTGCGCCCCCTCGACCCACGGGACACCGACGCCGTGTACACCGCCGCCCAGGACCCCGACGTCCAGCGCTGGACCACGATCCCCTCCCCCTACCTGCGCGAGCACGCCCGCAGCTTCATCGAACTGCTCGCCCCCGAGGGCTGGGCCACCGGCTCCATGTTCACCTTCGGCGTCTTCCTCCCCGACGGCCCCCTCACCGGCGTCCTCAGCCTCACCATGCGCGCCCCCGGCACCGCCGAGGTCGGCTTCTGGGCGACCAAGGAGCACCGAGGCCACGGCTACACCACCGAGGCCACCCTCACCGCCTCCCGCTGGGCCTTCACCGACCTCGGCGTCGACCGCGTCGAATGGCGGGCCGAGGTCGGCAACGAAGCCTCCCGCGCCGTCGCGGAGAACGCCGGCTTCACCCCCGAAGGCACCCTGCGCTCCGCCATCGACAACAAGGGCGTACGACGCGACTGCTGGCTGGCCGCCCTGCTCCCCTCCGACCTCGGACTGCCGTCCACCGCTCCGTATCTCCCCGCATCCCCGCCCGCCGCCCCGTCCCGAAGCTGACGCCCCCGGCCCACCCCGCACTGTCAGACCCACCCCCTATCGTGCGAGCCATGACGACCCCGCGCCCCGCCACCGAGCTCTCCGCAGACGAAGCCCGCCGCATCGCCCTACGGGCACAGGGCTTCCTCGGCACGCCCGACCGCAAGGCCGGCGTCCGCGGCGTCCTCCGCCACCTCGGCGCGGTCCAACTCGACACCATCTCGGTCCTGGCCCGCTCCCACGAGCTGATCCCCTACGCCCGCCTGGGCGCCGTCGGCCGCAAGAACGTCGAGGACGCCTACTGGCAGGA
This sequence comes from Streptomyces sp. LUP30, assembly GCF_001746365.1. Taxonomy (GTDB): domain Bacteria; phylum Actinomycetota; class Actinomycetes; order Streptomycetales; family Streptomycetaceae; genus Streptomyces. The sequence goes on along the minus strand of NZ_MJAJ01000062.1, from coordinate 17,741 downwards.
CACGCACGCCTTCGAGTACTGGTCCCACGCCGCCTGCATCCTCCCCATCGAGGAATGGCCCCACTTCGCCTTCCGCCGCCGCGCCTACCGCAACCGCCCGCACTGGAACCACGACCTCCCGGAAGGCACGTACGACCAGGTCGTCAAACAGCTCCGCGCCGAAGGCCCGCTCACCGCCACCGACTTGGGCGGAGCGAAGAAGACCAGCGAGTGGTGGGACTGGTCCGGCACCAAGGTCGCCGTGGAACGCGCCCTGATGTACGGCGAGGTGGTCTGCGTCGAACGCCGCGGCTGGAAGCGCGTCTACGACCTCGCCGAACGAGCCGTCCCCGCCGCTCTGCTGCACGACGAGCTCGACGACGCCGAGTGCCTGCGCCGCCTCGTCCGCCTGGCCGGCCGGTCCCTCGGCGTGGGCACGCGCGCGGACATCGCCGACTACCACCGGCTCAAGGGCGAACAGGTCGACGCGGTGATCGCCGACTCGGGCCTGGTGCCGGTCACCGTCGAAGGCTGGGGCAAGCCCGCCTGGGCCGACCCCGCGGCCCTGGACACACCCCCGCGCGGCCGCCACCGCACGACACTCCTGTCCCCCTTCGACTCCCTCGTCTGGGAACGCGCACGCACCGAGCGGATCTTCGGCTTCACCCACCGCCTGGAGGCCTACGTCCCCAAACCCAAGCGGGTCTACGGCTACTTCGCGATGCCCGTCCTGGCCGGCGGCAGGCTCGTCGGCCGCGTGGACCCGGCGCGCGAGGGACACACCCTGGTCGCCAAGCAGGTCACCCTGGACGGCCCCAAGGCGGTCCCGGCGGTGGCACAGGCCCTGCTCGAAGCGGCGACCTGGGTGGACTGCACGGACGTACGCGTGGAACGCGTGGACGCCCCGGAGCTGCGCGAGCCGCTCAGCCGGGAACTCGCCCGCGCACTCGCCTGACCGACCGGACTCCCCCTCGGGCCAGTCCGTCCGGAAGGCCCGGGGGCCACCGAGCGCCGCCCCCACCACGCCCCCGGACCGCTCGGACCGCGAAGACGGCTCGGACCGGAGTCAGCGGATCTCGAGGATCTTCTCCCGCATCGCGTACACCACCGCCTCCATCCTGGAGTGCAGCTGCAACTTCTCCAGGATGTTGCGGACATGGTTCTTCACGGTGTTCTCGGAGATGAACAACTCCTTGGCGATGTCACGGTTGTTCATCCCCGTCGCCACCAGCTTCAGCACCTCCAGCTCCCGGTCCGTCAGCCGCGGCGCGGGTACGAGCCTGCGCTCGTCCGTCCGCTGGATCATCGACTTGAACTCGGTGAGCAGCTTCGACGCCATGGAGGGGCTGATCTGCGACTGTCCGTCGGCGACCGCGCGGATCGCCGTGGCGACCTCGTCCGTGGAGATCTCCTTGAGGAGATAACCGGTCGCACCCGCCTTGATCGCCTCGTAGAGGTCGGCCTCCTCGTCGCTGATCGTCAGCATGATGATCTTCGCGCTTGGGGCCACCTCCTTGATGGAGGTGCAGGCCTCGATACCGCCGCGCTTGGGCATCCGGACGTCCATCAGCACGATGTCGGGCAGCAGATCGGCCGCCTTGTCCACCGCCTCGGCGCCGTCACCCGCCTCACCGACGACCTGGATGTCCTCCTCGGCCGCGAGCACGATCTCCAGTCCCCGGCGGAACAGAGCATGGTCGTCCACGACAAGAACCCTGATCGGCTCCTTGCGTGAAGTGCCCCCGTCCGGGCCCATGCCGACGACGCCGTCGTCGGCATCGTCGTCCCGCATCGGTCCGAAGGTGTCCGCCATCGTTCCTCCCCCTGAAGGCTGTGGCCGTGGTCCTGAGCCATCGCCAACCCAAGGCAACGACCCACCGGTTGAGCCGCCCTGCCATGATTCCATGCCCGGACGACAACGCGGCGACAGAGCGAGGCCCCCGGGGGTCGCGCACGGGTGCCCCTGGGGGCGCACACGCGCTCCAGGGGCACACCGCTCAACTGTCACCGGGCAGGATCAGCCGCCCAGCGTGCCACCCGCCTCGGGTGCGTGCGCCTGGGCCACCATCGGGTCGGTGTCGAGGTAGATCACGCCGTAGTCGTAGGCGTGGCGCCGGTAGACGACGCTGGGCTGCTTCGTCTCGGAGTCGACGAACAGGTAGAAGTCGTGTCCGACCAGTTCCATCTCGTAGAGGGCCTGGTCGAGTGTCATCGGAGCGGCTACGTGGGTCTTCTCGCGCACCACGAGGGGGCCGTCGCCCTGCACCTCGAGGGAGCCGATCTTCTTCGTCGGCACGCTGTTCGCCTCGCCGGACGGGACGGGCTGCCCGTCGCCGTTGAGCGTCGCCACGCCCGGGACGTGGTCGGAAACCTCGGCCGCGGACAGCCTGCGGGAACCGCGGCGCGTGTATCGCTTGTCGTGCTGCTTGCGCAGCTGCGCGTCCAGCTTCTCCGAAGCCAGGTCGAGTGCCGCGTACGCGTCGCTGGCCGACGCCTCCGCCCGGATCACAGGGCCGCGGGAGTGGAGCGTGATCTCCACTCGGTCGCACCGGTCGGCTTGTCGGGGGTTGGGCTCCTTGGACACCTCGACGTCGAGGCTGATCACCTTGCCGTCGAGCTTCTGGATCTTCTCCAGGTTCAGCTTCTCGGCCACGTGCTTGCGGAACCGCTCGGGCACCTCGGTCTTGCGGCCCTTGACGACGATGTCCACGCAGAACTCCGTTCCCGGATCACTCCGCTTCGCAGGCGGAGCGTCTCCCTTTTGCACCAGGTCCCGGTGAGTACCGGAACCTCCGACTTGGTGACTTCCACCTCCTCCTCCCCCATGGGCGAGATCTACACCCCAGGTGCTGCAGGGGATTACGAAAACCCGCAGCACGGCATTCGGATTTGAGAGGTGTGGCCTGCGGCTTTCCCTCACAACCGAACATATCTCGCCCGGACGGATGTCGTCACCCTCTACTGCGGCGTACCTCCGTTCAGGTGAATTGACTCTCTCATTACCTGCAACGACGCAAGTTCTCCATCAGTTCCGGTTTATTTCGAATGAGTCCGGCGGTGCAGCGACAACGGCCGCGCACAGCACGACACCCGGACCGCCCGAACCCGACGCCCGCACCGGGGCGCCGCCTCCACCTTCCTCCCTCGCACCGGACGGCTTCACCTTTCTGCCTTCCCGAGTCACACCCGCGTACACGGCCCCGACGCCACCGCCACACATCCCACCCTCCGCCTCCCCGAGGTCCCTCACGCCCCCCGTACCCGCGCCGCCGCCGTCCATCCGCCCCACCTGCGCCACGCCGGCCGACGGGCCCGATCGATCCACCGAGACCCACCGGTCCACCGCAACCGAAGGGCCCACCGGGTCCCACTGGACTGCTGAGCCCCCCGGGGCCTCCGGGTCCTCCGGGTCCTCCGAGCCGGCTCGATCCGGCCGCCCCGGCCGTTCCCCGCCCGCCACCCACTGATCCCGAACCCCCCGCCCCGCAAGGCCCGTCGGGACATCCGCACCAGCCCGACCCGTCCCCGCCCCCGTCGGCACCGGCATCGGCATCGGCGCCCCCATCCCCGCCCCCGTCGCCGCCCGCACCGCACGAGCCGCCTCCGCCAGCGAAGCGCCCGTCGTCACCAGGTCGTCGACGAGCACCACCGGCGCACCGCACAACACCCGCACGCCCCCGGGCACGACGGCCAGCGCGCCCACCAGATTGTCCAGCCGCCCCCGGGAGTCAAGCCCCGCCTGATCGGCCACCGGCCGCCGCTGCCGCAGCACCGCGGCCACCCGCGCCGGCACGCCGCTCCGCCGCAACTCCCCGGCCGCAGCCAGCGCGATACGCCGCGCAGGATCATGACCCCGGGCCCGGACGGCGGCACGTGCGGAGGGGACGGGGACGAGGAGGACGCCGTTGGGGGGCCGGGGGCCCTCCTGGGGGCCCTCCCCCTCCCCCACCCCCTCCACCCCCTCCTCCGCCTCCCGCAGCCCCGCCCACACCGCACCCGCCAGTGCCGCTCCCAGGGGCCGCGCGAGCGCCAGCGCGCCCCGCTCCTTGTGGGCCAGCAGCACTGCCCGTACCTCGTCCGCGTAGTGGGCCGCCGCGTGCACGGCGGGCAGCCCGGGCGGTTCGAGCACGGGCCGCACCCGGAACGGCTCGGTCCCGCACAGCGCCGTACGGCACTGCGGGCAGAGCACCGTCCGTGCCCTTCCGCAGCCCCCGCACTCACCGGGCAGTACCAGGCCGGCGAGCTCCTGCCACCACCTGCGAACGCCTTCCACGCAGATCACTGTGCCAGCGGCGGGGGCGGCTCACCAGCCCTGTGGAAAACCGCCCGGGGCGGGCTGTGGACAACGTGGGTCCGGGGGTCGGAAGGCGTCGGGAAGGCGGTCGCAGCCGATCGGGCGGACAATTGAGGCACGTGCAAAACGCAAAGGGCGCGAGGGCTTCGCCGCTCACGGAACCGGACCGCCGAGGAGGCGAGGCCCGCTCGGAGCCTCACTTCACGCCGCATGCTCGCAGTAACTACTGACCCGTAACCGAAGAGAACCACGGCCCGTCGTACGCGCAAGGAACTACGCCCGGTCCCGGAGAAATCTCCCCGACCGGCCGGGAAAGAGAGTTCACCCCGGGTAGAACGCGACCGAGGCGGTCTCCTTCAGCGTGCGCCACCCGCTCCCTCCGGGCAGCCACAGCAGCCCGTCCTTGGAGGTCGCGAACAGCGGGAGGCTGCTGTCCTCGGACGCGGCGATGCTCCTGACCTCCGTGAGGCCCGGGAGCGTGCCCGCCTCGGGGAACGAGCCGTCGCACTGGACGTACTGGACCTGCTCCACGCCGCCGGCCTCGCGACCGACCACCACGAGCCGGCTGTCCCCGGCCCACGACATGGCCGTGACCTTCTCCAACTCCGGTGTCGCGGAACGGAGTTCCTGAACCGACATGGCGGGTCGCGTTCCGTCTCCGACGCCTCGTTCGATCCGCCCGATGAGCAGGGACTGCTTGCCGCCCTTGTCCACGACGAGCGCGATGCGCACCCCGTCCGCCGCCACGCGCACGGCGTTGATCCGGCCGTCCAGGCCCGGGGTGAGCACCTTCAGAGGCTCGCCGCCGCCCTTCTCCAGCAGGACCAGCCGCGGGTCTGCGGGGTCGCGGTCGGCGACCCACAGGTCGCCGCGGGCGTCCCAACTGGGTGTGGTGAGCCGGTCGGTCTCCGTCTTGCCCTTGCTCACCAGGACGGGGTTGCCGAGGGAGTTGCCGGACAGGGTGGAGGCGACGTAGAGGCTCCGGCCGTCGAGGGCGACGCCGGCCGCGCTGTGCTCGTCGTGGGCCACGGCCACCGAGCGCAGCGCCTTGGCGCCGTCGCCGAACGCTCCGGGCACGGGGTCGGCCTTGGTGTCGCCGCTGCCGCTGGCCATCCGTACGAGACGGTGCTGGCCGTCGATGAAGTAGAGGTAGCCGGGGCTGTTCTGCGAGCCGCGCGCGGCGACGGTGGCGGCGCGTTCCTCGTTCAGGGAGCACAGCTGGGTTCCGCCCGCGCGCAGCGCGACCTCGTCGACGGTGGGGGTCAGGCTCTGCAGGGAGAACAGCAGCTGGGCCGCCATCTCTTCGCACTTGCCCTGTCCGATGTGGGCCGCCTTGTCGTTCAGCGGCACGGTGATCTTGTTCTGGTCGTCGGGCGTCAGCGAGCCGACGCCCTTGGGCAGGGCGGCGCCGGTGGGGAAGCTGGATCTGACGACGGGGCGGAGCCAGCTGGTGGGGCCGGTGAGCACGGAGCGCACCATCTGCGTCATGGGGTCGACCCGCTCGCGCACGTAGACGGGGTCGGCGACGGCCGTGGGCTGCCCGGAGGCGTCCGTCTTGGTGTTGGAGGCGAAGTAGTACTTGTTGACGGCGACGTAGTTGCGCTGGAAGTCGGACTTGCCCATGACGACGCCTGTGGGGAGCGTGTCGATGCGCCACTGGCCGGTCTTCTTGTCGCGGGTGAGGTGCACCGGCTGCCCGTAGCCGCCCGAGGCGGGCGCGTACGACTGCTGGGCGTCCACGGTGGCGACGCGGGTGCCGGTCAGGACGAACGAGAAGCCGTCGCCGCCCTCCCTGGTTCCGGCGGGGCCGGTCTCGGTGGCAGGTCCGTCCGCGAGGACGGTGGTGGACCGTTCGGGCTCCCAGGTGCGGGCCGCCCGGTCGGTCAGGTACTGCCGGGCCGTGGAGTAGCCGGGGTCGTCGCTGGTGAGCGCCTCCAGGAAGCCCTGGACGATCTCGGCGGGCGGTGCGTCGTCCCGGGGCGGCATCGCGAACACCCGTACCTGGGTGTCCTGGCGCGGGGTGGACTCGACGTTGCGCAGATCACCGCTGTCGGGCATCGAGGCGCATCCTGCGAGCAGGACGACACCGCAGGCGGCGTACGCCATCGCGTGCCCCGGCGTGCGGCCGGTCCTGGTTCTCCCCCCGCGCTGCTCAGCGCCCACGAAATGCCTCCCCTTGCTCGTCCACGCCCTCCGCGCCGGCATGCGACCGGTCCCGGTTCCCCCTGGACGCCGTGTGTGCGACGCCGTCCGCGGGGCCCGGGTCGCCTGGAGCGCCGGTGCCCGCGGTGTCCGCCCGGTCCGGGCTCCGGCTCTCTGCCGTCGTCCGGGGGGCGGGTTCGTCCTGTTGTCGTGCGACGCCCGGGCCCGGCGCGGGCCGGGACACCACGCGTGCGCCGTTGCCGGGCAGCGCCGTCGGGTCGGCCGTTGCCGACGTCGTGCCCGTGCGGGGCGTGAGCGGGGTGCGGGCGGCCGACGACTGTTCCGTGGCGGGCTGCATGGGGACGGTCGCGCTCTTCTGGCCACCGCCGCGTGGCACGCCGGCGTCGTCGAGCTCTCCCCTGTTGCGGCGGGAGTCCTTGGGTTCCAGCGGTATCGGCGAGCCGCGCAGCGGTTCGTCGGCGGTCCGGGGCAGGGTCAGCCGGAACTGCGAGCCGCCGCCGGGCTCGCCCCAGGCCTGCAGCCATCCGCCGTGCAGTCGCGCGTCCTCCAGGGCGATGGACAGGCCCAGGCCGGTGCCGCCGGTGGTCCGCGCGCGTGCCGGGTCGGCGCGCCAGAAGCGGCTGAAGACGCGGGTGGCCTCGCCGGGCTTGAGTCCGACGCCGTAGTCGCGCACGGCGATCGCGACGGCTCCGCCCGCGGCGGCGAGTTTGACGATGACGTCCTTGCCCTCGCCGTGTTCGACGGCGTTGACGACCAGGTTGCGCAGTACGCGCTCCACGCGCCGGGCGTCGGCCTCGGCGACGACGGGCTGCTGGTCGCCGAGGACGCGGACGGTGGTCCCCTTGCGTTCGGCGAGCGGCGCGGCTCCGCTGACGACGCGCCGGACGACCTCCCTGAGGTCGATGGGCTCGGCCTCCAGGGCTGCGGCGCCGGCGTCGAAGCGGCTGATCTCCAGCAGGTCGGCGAGGAGCGTCTCGAAGCGGTCGAGCTGGTCGGCGAGCAGTTCCGCGGACCGGGCGGTGACGGGGTCGAAGTCGACGCGGGCGTCGTGGATGACGTCGGCGGCCATGCGGACGGTGGTCAGGGGGGTGCGCAGTTCGTGCGAGACGTCGGACACGAACCTGCGCTGCATCCGTGACAGCTCCTCCAGTTGCTGGATCTTCAGCTGGAGGTTCTGCGCCATCTTGTTGAAGGCTTCGCCGAGGCGGGCGATGTCGTCCTCGCCGGTGACCTTCATCCGTTCCTGCAGGCGTCCGGCGGAGAGCCGCTCGGCGATTCCGGCGGCCATCCGCACGGGTGTGACGACCTGCCGCACGACGAGCCAGGCGATGGCCCCGAGGAGGACGACGACGAAGAGTCCGGCGGTCGCGAGGGTGCCCTTGACCAGGCTGAGCGACTTCTCCTCCTGCGTGAGCGGGAAGAGGTAGTACAGCTCGTAGGCCTCGCCGTTGGGGTCGTTGATCTGCTTGCCGATGACGAGTGCGGGCTGCGATTCCTTGTCGCTGAGGTACATGATGCGGGAGTAGCTCTGCACGGCGCCGGCGCCGCTGTTGACGCGCTCGCGCAGGTTCTCCGGGACGCTCTTGTTGGGGTCGACGAAGCCGGAGGCCCGCGGCCCGCGGCCGCCGCCGCTGTCGTCGACGGGGGGCAGGGTGACCACGTCGAAGGCGCCCTGTCCGCCGCTGGACAGCGACAGGACGAGCTCGCTCATCCATTCGGTGACGTTCTGCGAGCCGCGGCCGCCCGCCGGGGTGGTGCCGTCGGCGCCGGGGCGGGAGCCGACGGCTTCGTCGGCCTTCTGCTTGGCCACGGCGAAGCCGCCGGTGGCCTGGCTCTGGGATGCCCTGACCTTGGCGTCCAGCAGTCCGTTGCGGACCTGCCCGATGACCACGAAGCCGAGCAGCAGGACGACGCCCAGCGACATCAGCAGGGTCGTGGCGACGACCTTGAGCTGGATGTTGCGCCGCCACAGCCGCATGACGGGCAGCAGCGGTCTGCGCACCCAGCGCAGCAGCAGCCTCAGGACGGGGCTGTTGCGCATCCCGCCCCGCAGCAGTCCTCGTCCGAGGAGGCGGGCGGAGCGTGATCCCGGCGTGTCACGGCCGACAGGCCGCTCCGGACGGGCCCCGGACCGTCCGGGAGCCGAAGCGGCGCTGTCCCCGGTCATGTCAGCTGGGCCCTGCCTTGTATCCGACGCCACGGACGGTCACCACGATCTCCGGTCGCTCCGGGTCCTTCTCGACCTTGGAGCGCAGTCGCTGCACGTGCACGTTGACCAGGCGGGTGTCGGCGGCGTGGCGGTAGCCCCACACCTGCTCCAGGAGCACCTCGCGGGTGAACACCTGCCAGGGTTTGCGGGCGAGCGCGACCAGCAGGTCGAACTCCAGCGGGGTCAGTGCGATCGACTGTCCGTCGCGCTTCACGGAGTGACCCGCCACGTCGATCACGAGGTCGCCTATGGTGAGCTGTTCGGGCGCGGGCTCCTCCGACCTCCGCAGCCGGGCCCGGATGCGGGCGACCAGCTCCTTCGGCTTGAACGGCTTCACGATGTAGTCGTCGGCGCCGGACTCCAGCCCGACGACCACGTCGACGGTGTCGCTCTTGGCCGTGAGCATCACGATCGGCACTCCGGACTCCGCCCTGATCAGGCGGCACACCTCGATGCCGTCCCGTCCGGGCAGCATCAGGTCCAGCAGCACCAGGTCGGGCTTCGCCTCACGGAAAGCAGCCAGCGCCTTGTCGCCGTCGGCTACGAAAGACGGCTCAAAACCTTCACCACGCAACACGATGCCGAGCATCTCGGCCAGTGCGGTGTCGTCGTCGACGACAAGGACTCGTCCCTTCATAAACGACATCATCCCATTCTCGTAACAGTGACAGAGGCGCTGGTGAGCAGGGTCACTGGCCCGTGACGATAGTCGTACGCGGCCGTCACTGTCTGCCCCGGCCCTCCGACGCCGACGTCTGCGGCGGGTGTCAGCGGTGATCCCGGCCGGAAATCCCGGTGCGCGGGCGGTCGGCCGATGGGGGGATGCGCCGCATGAGCGACGGCTTGCACGACCGCGTCCTACGAGTATTACGCCACCGTCCCGCTCCTGGTTCGCCGAGGCCGAGGGCTTCGGTCCGCGGCGTCCGTGCGTGCGCAAGGAGCCGGGTGTGCCGTACCGCGGCGGGCCTGGGCATACCCGGCCCACCGGAGGGACGCGGCCCGCATCGACACCGACGGCTTCGCCCGGGTGCGCGCCCGGCAGCGTGAGCTCACCGTTCCGGAGGCTTTCGACCGGCCGGCAGAGCAGGCGCCGACTCCGCGCGCCCGTACCGAGACCGCCGGCCCGGGTGTGCTCGGGCGCCCGCCGACGGCTCTCGACGCCCCACCGGCTGCCGGCCTCGCTGGACGGTGTGACGCCGCGTGCGCTCACCGCGGACGATCCGGCGCCGTCGGCCGCCCTGCCCCTGCCTCACCTGCCCTCGTGCGGGACGGCCTGCCCGTCTCGGGCCGAGTGGCGGGCCGCCGGAGCCTGCCGTGGGCTGGCCGTGGACACGGCACCTGGGGCCGCAGTGCGCTGCGCGCCTGCGCGCCTGCGCGCCTGCGCGCCTGGCGCAAGACGCTCATCGCCCCTCCCGCCCCGGACGACGCCCTCCTGGCCACCGGCACCCTCCCGGCGGGCCCGGCGCCACGGAGATCGGCGGCATCGGCAACCGGGCCACGGCACGCCGCAAGCGGCTGGGGCTGCGTACGCAGCACCGTGAGGACGGCCCGCGCCGCCCACGCCCGGGCGCACGGCGTGGCCCCGGTCCTCCCGGCCGACGCCAGAGGGACCGCCGCCCGCCTCAGCGCCGGACCGGACTTCCGGCCCGCCGGCACGGCCCTCCTGATCGCCGGCCGACGCGCCCGCTCATGGCCGACCTCGCAATCCCTCCGCCCGTCGGCCGGCCGGCCGACAGGTGCCCCTCAGGGCCGCTCCCCGACCCGGTTCGCCCTGGCGCACATCTCGGCGAGCGCTTCCGCCGTCACGGGCGAGATCGCCCCCTCCTCCGTGACGATCGCCGTCACCAACTCGGGCGGTGTCACGTCGAACGCCGGGTTGTATGCCTGGGTGCCCAGCGGCGCCACCGGAACGCCTCCGCCCGCTCCCGTCACCGGCGCCTGGGGCGCGCTGACCTCCGTCACCTCGTAACCGGGCCGCTGCTCGACCTCGATCGACGCCCCGTCCGGCGTCTGCGGATCCACCGTCGTCAACGGCGCGACCACGATGAAGGGCACGTGGTGGTAGCGCGCGAGCACGGCGAGCGGATAGGTGCCCACCTTGTTCGCCACGGACCCGTCGGCCGCGATGCGATCCGCGCCCACCAGCACGGCGTCCACCTCTCCCGCCGCGAACAGCGATCCCGCCGCGTTGTCCGTGAGCAGCGTGTACCCCATGCCGTTGCGCGCGGCCTCGTACGCGGTCAGCCGCGCTCCCTGCAGCAGCGGACGGGTCTCGTCCACCCACAGCCGGCGAAGCCGCCCGACCCGGTGCGCCGCGAGGGCCACCGCGAACGCGGTGCCCTCCCCGCCCGACACCAGAGCTCCGGTGTTGCAGTGCGTGAGGACCCGATGCCCGCCGCCCGGCAGCAGCTCGTCGAGCAGCGCCAACCCGTGCTCGGCCATCCGGGCGCTCGCCTCGGCGTCCTCGCGGTGGAGCTGCCGTGCGGCCGCGAGCGCGGCCCGCGCGCCCTGCGCGGGATCGCCGCCCTCCGAGACCTCCGCCCGGTAGGCGGCCCGGGCCCGGTGCACGCCGACGGACAGGTTCACCGCGGTCGGCCGGGCCCCGGCCAGCGCGTCGGCGGCGTCGTCCACGTCGAAGCCGCGTACGGCGGCGAGCGCGACGCCGTACGCTCCCGCGATGCCGAGCAACGGCGCACCGCGCACCGCCAACGACCGGATCGCCTCCACCAGCGCGGACGCGTCGGTGCACACCAGCTCGACTTCCTCGGCCGGCAGTCTCGTCTGGTCGAGAAGAACCACCACGGGACCCTCGGGTGGCTCCTCCCATCGAATCGCGGGAATCTCGCTGGGCCGCTTGTCCTCGCCGGATTGCGCGTACTGATCAGCCATGCGATCAGTCTGCCCCCGATCCGGCGGACAATTGAAGGTGTGCAGCCCATACCGCGGCCGGTCCACCGATCGGCCCACCGTGGCACGATGGCTCCCAACCTGCCGCCGCGACCGCGGACGGGCACCGTGAAGGAGCGACGATGAACGACACTCCGGGTTGGGCCTCGCCCGGATCCGCCCCCTCCGACGGACAGGAGCCCGGCTCGTCCCGCCCTGCCGGGCCTGCCGACCGCCCCGCCGACCGCCCCGACGGCGCCCAGCCCGCGGACCAGCCGGACGCCGGCCCGCAGAACCCCGGCACGAAGTGGTCCGAAGAACAGCCGCCACCCGGCCAGTGGTCCGCGCCCGCAGGCCCCCGGAGCCCCGGCCAGGCCCCGCCGCCCCCACCGCCTCCGTCTCCCGGAGCGGGCTGGGGCGGCCCCCCGCCCGCCGGACCGGGCGGCGGACACCCCGGCGGCCCCTCAGGACCCGTAGGCCCGGGCCCGCAGGGCGGCTACGGCGGCTACGGCGGCTACGGCGGGCCCCACGGATATGGCCCTCCCACCGGTTGGGGAGGAGGCTGGGGCGGCCCCCCGCCGGCGGCGAAGCCCGGCGTGATCCCGCTGCGCCCCCTCGGCGTGGGCGAGATCCTCGACGGAGCGGTCGCCACCATGCGCACCTACTGGCGGACCGTCCTGGGCATCTCGCTGACCGTCGCGGTCATCACCGAGGTCCTCGTCGTCCTCCTGCAGGGCCTGATCCTGAACGGCTCCACCGACACCACCGCCCTCGGCGACCCCAGCGCCACCGTCGACGAGCAGCTCAACGCCATGGGCGACGCCATGCGCGCCACCGGGCCCATCCTCCTCATCACCCTCCTCGGCACCATCACCGCGACCGCCTTGCTGACGGCCGTCACCAGCCGGGCGGTGCTCGGCAAACCGGTCACCCTCAAGGAGGCGTGGCGCGACGCCCGCCCCCAGGTGCCCAAGCTGTTCGGGCTGATCTTCCTGGTGGTGCTCATCGCCGCCGCGACCGCCGCCGTGTGCCTGTTGCCGGGCATCCTGGTGAGCGCCCTCGGCGACGACGACGCGGGGGCCCCGCTGCAGGCCTTCGGCATCCTCGCCTCCTTCGGCCTCGTGCTGTGGCTGCTGATCCGCTTCTCCCTCGCCTCGCCCGCGCTGATGCTGGAGAAGCAGGGCGTCAAGAAGGCGCTCGGCCGCTCCGCGAAGCTCACCCGCGGCTCCTGGTGGCGCGTCTTCGGAATCCAGTTGCTCGCTCTGCTCATCGCCAACATCGTCTCGATGATCATCGTCGTGCCGTTCGCCCTCCTCGGCGCCGCGCTCAGCGACGGGGGCGTCAGCGGCATGACCCAGGCAGGCGCCGAGTACGGCTGGACCTACCTGATCGTCAGCGGTGTCGGCTCGGTCCTCGGCTCCATGATCACCTTCCCGATCGCGGCCGGCGTCATCGTGCTGCTCTACATCGACCAGCGCATCCGCCGCGAGGCCCTCGACCTCGACCTGGCCCGCGCCGCGGGCCTCCAGGGCTACGGATCCCCCGCCCCCGGTGCCACTACGGGGAGCTGATGCGGTGAGCCTCACGGGGGGAGCACTCATCGCGCAGCACCCGGGCAGCCTGCCCCCGCAGTCGCTGCCCGGCCTCGCCGACGGCGCGTCCTCGGCCCTGTCCCGGGCCGCCGAGAGGGCTCTGACCGCCCTGGTGCGGGCGGGCGACAGCGCGGTGCCCGCGCTGGCCCGCTCCGGCGACCGGCCCCCGGTCACCGTGCCCCGCGACCCCGCCCGGGAAGCGGCCCGCCGCGAGCTGTCCAGGGACCCGTACCACCAGAACGACCCGAGCCTCCTCCAGCGTGCCCTGGACACCCTGTGGGACTGGATCGGCGACCTGTTCGCCGGCGCGTCGGCCGCAACCCCCGGCGGCACACTCGGCCTGCTGGTCGTCGTCCTCACCGTCGGGGCCGTCGTCGCAGCCCTGTGGTGGCGCCTGGGAGCGCCCCGCCGCCGGCCCTCGTCCGCCGCCGCCCTGTTCGGTGACCGTCCCCGCAGCGCCGCCCAGCACCGTGCGGCCGCAGAGGCGCACGCCGCCCAGGGCCACTGGAACCAAGCCCTGCAGGAACGCATGCGCGCCGTCGTCCGCGCCTTGGAGGAACGGGCCCTCCTCGACATCCGCCCCGGCCGCACAGCCGACGAGGCCGCAGCCGAAGCCGGCCGCACCCTGCCCGCGCACACCGACCGACTGCGCACCGCCGCCCGCGACTTCGACGACGTCACATACGGCGGCCGCCGGGCGACCGAGCAGACGTACCGGCGCATGGCCGAGCTCGACCTCGACGTGGAACGCACCACGCCCCGGCCGGCGGAGAGCAGCCCCCGCGCCACGGCCCGTCCCGCCCGCCAGGGAACCGACGGATGACGACCGAGGCCCCGCCCCCGACCACCTCGGCGTCCCCCACCGCGCACCAGCTGTGGACCCGCGCGCGGGGACTCACCCTCGCCCTGGTCCTCCTCCTCGCGGGGGCCGTCACGCTCGCCGTGCTCCAGTCCGAGGCCCGCCACGGCGCCCTCGACCCACGCTCCGCCGACCCCTCCGGCAGCCGGGCCGTCGCCGAACTCCTCGCCGACCACGGGGTGTCCACCCGCGTGGTCACGTCCCTGGCGGAGGCCCGCACCGCGGCACGCTCCGACACCACCCTCCTGGTCGCCGCCCCCGATCTCCTGACGCAACCTCAGCAGAGGGAACTGCACTCGTCGATCGCGAACTCCGGCGGCCGCACCGTCCTCGTCGCCCCCGGCAGCCCCTCCGTGAACACCCTCGCCCCCGGCGTGAGCGCCGACCCCGCCAACAGCCGCGGCTCCGTGCTCTCCCCCGACTGCGCACTGCCCGCCGCCCGCGGCGCCGGCGCCGCGGAAACCGGCGGCATCCGCTACAGCACCCACCGCCCCGATGCCGACGAGTGCTACCCCAGCGAGCGCCTCGCCACACTGCTCCGCATCCCCGACGCCTCCGGCGACGGCGACACCGTCGTCCTCGGCGCGCCCGACATCCTCTACAACGAACGCCTCGACAAGCAGGGCAACGCCTCGCTCGCCCTCCAACTCCTCGGCTCCCGCGCCCATCTGGTCTGGTACCTCCCCTCGCTCTCCGACGCCTCAGCCACCACCCCGGACGACGAAAAAGGCTTCCTCGACCTGCTCCCGTCCGGCTGGCTCTGGGGCACACTGCAGCTCTTCATCGCGGCAGCCCTCGCCGCCCTCTGGCGAGCACGCCGACTCGGCCCGCTCGTGCCCGAAAACCTGCCCGTGGCGATCCGCGCCTCCGAAACCGTCGAAGGCCGCGCCCGCCTCTACCGCAAGGCGGCCGCCCGCGACCGCGCGGCCGCCGCTCTTCGCTCCACCACTCGCACCCGCCTCGCCCCCCTCCTGGGCGTCCCCGTCCCCCAGGCGCACGCACCCGAGGCACTCCTGCCCGCCCTGTCCGCCCACCTGCACGGCGACGAACAGGCCCTGCACTCCCTCCTCTTCGGCCCGCCACCCGGCGACGACACGGCCCTGACCGCACTCGCCGACCAACTCGACGCCCTCGAAAGAGAGGTACGCCGTCCATGATGGACCCGACCACTGACAACGCCGGGAGCACCGGGGACCCGGGCCGCGCCCGCGCCTCCCTGGAAGCCCTGCGCGCCGAGATCTCCAAGGCCGTGGTCGGTCAGGACCCCGCCGTGACAGGCCTCGTCGTCGCCCTCCTGTGCCGCGGACACGTTCTCCTCGAAGGCGTCCCCGGAGTGGCCAAAACGTTGCTCGTCCGCGCCCTCGCCTCCGCACTCGAACTCGACACCAAACGCGTCCAGTTCACCCCCGACCTCATGCCGAGCGACATCACCGGCTCCCTCGTCTACGACGCCCGCACCGCCGAGTTCTCCTTCCAGCCCGGCCCGGTCTTCACCAACCTGCTGCTCGCCGACGAGATCAACCGCACCCCTCCCAAGACCCAGTCGTCCCTCCTCGAAGCCATGGAGGAACGCCAGGTCACCGTGGACGGAACCCCCCGCCTCCTTCCCGACCCGTTCCTGGTCGCCGCGACCCAGAACCCCGTGGAGTACGAGGGCACCTACCCCCTCCCCGAAGCCCAGCTGGACCGCTTCCTCCTCAAACTCACCATCCCGCTCCCCTCCCGCCAGGAGGAGATCGACGTCCTCACCCGCCACGCCGGGGGCTTCGATCCACGCGACCTGCACGCCGCCGGCGTACGCCCCGTCGCGGGCCCCGCCGATCTCGAAGCCGCCCGCGCAGCGGTCGCCAAAACCACCGTCTCCCCCGAGATCACGGCCTACGTCGTCGACATCTGCCGCGCCACCCGCGAATCGCCCTCGCTCACCCTGGGCGTGTCCCCTCGCGGCGCGACCGCCCTCCTGGCCACCGCACGCGCCTGGGCGTGGCTCACCGGCCGCGACTACGTGATCCCGGACGACGTCAAAGCCCTCGCCCTCCCCACCCTCCGCCACCGCGTCCAGCTCCGAGCGGAGGCGGAGATGGAAGGGGTGACCGCGGACTCGGTCATCAACGCCGTCCTCGCCCACGTCCCCGTCCCGCGCTGATGGCGCTCACCGGACGCACCGCGCTCCTCGCGGCCCTCGGTTCGCTCCCCGTCGGCATCTGGGACCCCAGCTGGGCAGGCATCCTCGCCGTCAACGCACCCCTTGCCGTGGCCTGCGCCTGCGACTTCGCCCTGGCAGCCCCGGTCCGCCGGCTGGGCCTGGCCCGCTCGGGCGACACCACCGCCCGTCTCGGCGACCCGGCGGACATCACCCTCACCGTCACCAACCCCTCCCGCCGCCCCCTGCGCGCCCAGCTCCGCGACGCCTGGCCGCCCAGCAGCTGGCAACCGGGAACGGAATCAGAGGCTTCCCGCTACCGCCTGACGGTCCCACCCGGCGAACGCCGCCGCATCACCACCCGTCTACGCCCCACCCGCCGAGGCGATCACCGCTCCGACCGCATCACGATCCGCTCCTACGGCCCACTCGGCCTCTTCTCCCGCCAAGGCGCCCACAAAGTCCCGTGGACGGTGCGCGTCCTGCCCCCTTTCTCCAGCCGCAAGCACCTCCCGTCGAAACTGGCCCGTCTCCGCGAACTCGACGGCCGCACCAGCGTCCTGACCCGCGGCGAAGGCACGGAGTTCGACAGCCTCCGCGAATACGTCCCCGGCGACGACACCCGCTCCATCGACTGGCGAGCCACAGCACGCCACTCAACGGTCGCCGTCCGCACCTGGCGCCCTGAACGGGACCGGCACATCCTCCTGGTCCTCGACACCGGCCGCACCTCGGCAGGACGTGTCGACGACGCCCCCCGCCTCGACGCCTCCATGGACGCCGCGCTCCTCCTCGGCGCCCTGGCCTCCCGCGCCGGCGACCGGGTCGACCTCCTCGCCTACGACCGGCGCGTACGCGCCCTCGTCCAGGGCCGCACCGCACGCGACGTTCTCCCGTCCCTGGTCAACGCCATGGCGACCCTCGAACCCGAGCTGATCGAAACGAACGCACGCGGCCTCACCGCCACGGCTCTCCGCACGGCACCCCGCCGCTCCCTCATCGTCCTGATGACGACACTCGACGCCAGCCCTGTCGAAGAGGGCCTCCTTCCCGTCCTCCCTCAGCTCACCCGACGCCACACAGTGCTCGTGGCATCGGTCGCCGACCCACGCATCGCCCGCATGGCCGGTTCCCGAGGCAACGCCGACGCGGTCTACGAGGCCGCGGCTGCCGCCCAGGCCCAGGCCGAACGCCACCACACCGCCGAACAACTCCGTCGGCAGGGCGTCACCGTGGTCGACGCGACACCGGACGACCTCGCCCCCGCATTGGCAGACGCCTACCTCGCGCTGAAAGCAGCAGGACGCCTGTAAAACAAAACGGGCTCTCCAGCAGGAGAGCCCGAAAATCTCGTGGCGACAATGCCACATAACGCAGAAAACCCCCGCACCATAGGTGCGGGGGTTCCCCGTAAAATTTGTTCGGCGGTGTCCTACTCTCCCACAGGGTCCCCCCTGCAGTACCATCGGCGCTGTAAGGCTTAGCTTCCGGGTTCGGAATGTAACCGGGCGTTTCCCTCACGCTATGACCACCGAAACACTATGAAACTGTCAGCCGCACCACACCGTGACCATGGCATGGGGCTGTTCGTGGTTTCAGAACCAACACAGTGGACG
>NZ_MJAJ01000061.1 GCF_001746365.1 Streptomyces sp. LUP30 | reverse complement strand
GTCCGTCCGGGCGTCCAGCGACCCCGCCGCCGTCCCGGCGGCTTGGCCGGCCTTCCGCCACCGGGCGTCCGGCGGTGCGGCGGTGCGGTCGGGGCGGTCGGCGGGCACGGCCTCCTCGTGCGTGGCGGAGTCGTCGGTCCGCCAGCCGGCCCGGCCCCGGCTGACCCGGTCCAGGGCGGCGATCGCCGCCGGGACCGGGAGGAGCTCGGCGGGGGCGGCGGTGAGCGTGGGCACCAGCCCCACGCGCCGCGTGGCCGGCGCCACCCGTGACAGAACGGCCGACGCGTCGAATCCGGGCCGGGCGAAGGCCTCGTCCAGCGTGACGAAGTCGAGGCCGCCGCGCTCGGCGAGCCGCGCCAGCTCGGCGTACGGGCCGACGTCGTGGCCCTCGGGCCGGTCGACGGCGGCGGCCAGGTGCAGCAGGCCCCGGCCGGGCGATGAGGTCATGGGGATGAACCCTTTCTGTGGCGCGTCGGAGGGAGACCGGTTCACCCGACGGCGTCGGCGCCGAGGTCCCGCAGGAACACCAGGGCGGCCCGCGCGGTGGCGTCGTTCTGCCGGAACGCGGGACCGCCCGTGCGTGGCCGGGTGAACGCGCCCGGCGTGCGTCCGTCGGTGTGCGGCCCGAGCGCGAACCGCCGCGGATGGGGCCGGCCGCTCCGGTCCAGGACCCGCCCGTCCGCGTGGTCCACCCGCAGCAGCCCGTCCGCGGTCTCGCCGGCTCCGTCGGCGTGCAGGTCGCGCAGCAGCGGGTCGAGGGCGCGGCGCAGCGTCGGCTCCGGCAGCCGCGCCTCCACCAGCGCCCGCGCCTCGACCGAGGCGCCCGGCACGGTCGCGCCGGACGCCCGGAACACGCCGTCCTCGGCGCGTACGGTCATGTCGGCGCCGACGAACTTCACCACTCCCGCCCGGGACAGCGCGAGCAGTTGCCGCAGCCGGGGGCCGGGCGGCCCGGAGGCGAGGCAGCTGAAGAACCCGTGCCACCAGGAGCCGGTGCCCCCGAGCCGGACCAGTTGCCCGTAGACGGACAGCAACCCCAGGAAGACGGCCAGGTCGGCGCTGTACGCCGGGTCGTGACGGCGGCCCAGGTCGTCCTCGACGTATCCGCGCAGCGCCTCCTGCAACTCCTCGAAGGACCCGTACGTCACTCCGTCCAGCGGCCGGTCGAGCGCGGCCAGGTCGAGCCGGTCCCGCGGGTCGGGCACGGCGCAGGCCACCAGTGCCTCGCGTTCGGGCCCCTCGGCCGCGGCCGCGTACTTCTCCTCGAAGTCCGTCCAGGCGATCGCGGTCCGCTCGGCGTGGACCGTGAACAGCCGGTGGTAGTGGGCGAAACCCAGCTCCTTCTCCACCAGCGGCCACACATCCCGCCGGAAGTCGAGGCCCCCGGGCCGCGCCCGCAGGCCGTCGATCTCGGCCGGCCCCAGGAACCGGGGCAGCGGCGGCCGTTCGCCGGTCCAGTCGTAGCCGATCTTCGAGTGGTACGGCACACCGCGCCGCGAGCCGACGTACAGCACCGGCTCACGCCCCGACGGCACGTAGACGTCCCCCTCGTACCGTCCGCCGCGCCCCTCCGTGAGCAGCACCGTCAGATCGACGAAGGCCAGTCCGAAGCCGCGCACCAGGACGGGTTCACCGGCCCCGAGTGCGGACAGGTCGCTGTCGGCGGTGAAGTCCGGCGGAAGGTGGACGAGCCCGTGCTCACGGGCGTACGCGGCCAACGCCTTCTGCTCCTCGTCCGGTTCGGCGTCGAGATGGCCGAGGGCGAGGACGACGAGGTCGGCCGGGAGGGGCCGGGACCGGCCCTCCAGCCACACCTGCTGGCGCTCCTGGCGCGAACCGCTCACCCGCAGCGCCCGCCGCGGGTGGCGGTGCACGGTGATCTCCGGCGGCAGCGCGGCGACGGCCTGCTCGTGCACCCAGCGCAGATACGCGCCCTGGATCCGCCGGCCGGCGAAGACGCGCCCGTCGAGGCCGGCCCACTCGTGCAGGGTGGGCCCGGGCCGCACGGGCCCGGCCATCCGCACCGTCTCGTCGGTGAACATGGTGACGTCCTCGGCGTGCGAGTTCATCCACAGCAACGGGGACTGGGCGGCCCGCCAGATGCGCCCGGCGCCCGGTGGATGCGGGTCGACGAGATGGATGTCGAGCGCCGAACCGGCGTACAGCCCGGGGGCGTTGGCGGCGATCCGTTCGATGAGACCGGTCCCGCGCGGGCCGGCCCCGACGATCACGAGGGACGGTCTCGCCGGACGGGACGCAGGGCGGGGCGCCGAAGGTTCGGCAGGGGGCTCGGAGGGCATGCGAGGGCTCCGTGACACGGACGGGCCTTCACCACACGGCAGCAGACACGGCCGAGCCCCTCAGCAGGGCCGTGCAGCGAGAGTACGGCGGTGTTTCCCCTCACTGTCAAGGCTGTCCGAACTGTGAGCGGTGTGTCTCGGATCGGTTGACGGGTAATCGGAGACCTGTTCCACTTGGGCCATGCATCGGCAGCAGTGGCTGGTCACCCGCTCCCACATCGACTTCGGTCGAGTGTGGTCCTGTTCCTGTTGAGCGACCCCCTGCGCGCCCGCCCGGATTCCGGGGCGCCCCCTTCGCGTTCTCCCCTCGCCAGCTCCGCCTTCACCCACGCACCCTCTGCCCGGCCTCCCCTCACCCCTGCGCCGCCACCGCCCGGCGCCCGGGCACGGCCCGGGATCCGATGACCCGGTCCATCAAGGCCCCCAGCACATCCCGAACGGACCCCCGCTCCCGCGCGTCGCACTCCAGCACGGGAACGTCCGCGCCCAGTCCCAGGGCCTCCCTGACCTCGTCCGGTTCGAACCGGACGGCCCCGTCGAAGCGGTTCACGGCGAGGACGAACGGCGCGCCCTGCGCCTCGAAGTAGTCGAGAGCGGGGTAGCACTCCTCGATGCGCCGGGTGTCCGCGAGGACGACCGTTCCCAGCGCGCCCTCCACCAGGTCGTCCCACAGGAACGAGAAGCGGCCCTGCCCGGGCGTCCCGAACAGGTACAGCGCGATGGTCGGATCGAGTCTGATGCGCCCGAAGTCGAGCGCGACGGTGGTCGTCGTCTTGGACTCGACGCCGTCGAGCGAGTCGACGCCCACCGACACCTGGGTGAGCGGCGCCTCCGTGTCCAGCGGCTCGATCTCGGAGACGGCGGCGATGAAGGTGGTCTTGCCCACCCCGAGCCCTCCGCTCACGACGATCTTCACGGCGAGCGGCACGGTCTGATCAGAACGCCCGGGCATGGTCCCTGGTCCTTTCGAGCATCCGCATCCTTGGCGGAAGATACGGCCCGAAGACGCCCGCCGCTCACCGTGCGGGCGGCCGGCACGGACGATGAGCGGGCGCGCACGGCAGGTGACGGCGCGTCAGCAGGAGCAGTCGCAGGCGCAGCACTCACAGCACTCGCACGCGTCGCAGCAGTCGCAGCAGCCGCCGTCACAGTCGCCGCAGTCGTTGCACCAGCCCTCGCGCCTCTTGCGCGACCAGGGGCCCTCGAACTCGTCGGCGCAGCACGCCTTGCAGGTGCAGCACAGTCCGATCGCGACCGCGCAGCCGGCCAGGAAGCCCCGCTTCTGCGGGCGGGGCGGCTCGCCGCCATAGGGGTTGCCGTAGGGGTTGCCGGGCGGGTGCGGAGCGTTCGGATCCGCCGGGTTCTGCGGAGCGTACGGACCGGTGGGCGGCCCGAACGCGCCCTCCGCCCCGCCGGCGGCCTCCGGCGCGGGCCCGCTCTGCGGCCCGTGCGCGTGGCCGCAGGACTGCGTGTTGAAGGCCCGGTCCACCGACCGCCCCAGCTCGTGCGCGAGCAGCAGATGCGCCAGCCTGCCCTCTTCGAACTCGACGTCCCGCAGGGCGAGCCGGATGCCGTGCAGGGCGTCGTCGGCGAGCCGGCGGGCCTCGGCGCGCGGGGTGTGCGTGGCCGTCAGCGGGTTCCAGGCCCCGGCCGCCGCGTCCGCCGCCTGGTCCTCGACGGCGTCCAGCAGATGCGCCAGCCGTCCGAAGAGACGGCCGGCCTCGGCGAGCGGCGCCGCGTTGGCCGGCCGGCCCGCCAGGACCGCGGTGTGCGCGAAGGCGGCGGCGGTGGCGGTCTCGGTCGGCTCGGTGACGGTCAGCAGCGGGGTGCCCGGCCCGGCGAGCGCCTCGATGCCGATCTGCCGCTCCACGGCGTCGACGAGGACGGCGGTGTCGAACCCGACGGCGGCTCCGCCGCGTTCCCCGGCCCGCCCCCAGCTCGCCGCGACCCGGCGCGCGGCGACGGCGACCGGCCGCCGCGCCAGCACCCCGTCCCCGTCGGCGACGTGGTCACGCACCTTGGCCGAGGCGAGCACCAGCGAGACGGCGGCCGCGAGCCGCGCGCCCTCCCCCTGCGCGACCGAGGCGGTGCGCATGCCCCGCAGCGGGCACGGCCCCGCCGTGCGCCGCCACCCGCCGGCGGTGACGCGCTCGGCCTGAGCCTCCGTCAGAACCGAGATGAGCAGCCCGTCGTAGTTGGTGACGACCCGCGCGAGCTGCCCGTGATCTCCGCGCAGCGCGAGACACAGCCCGCACAGGTGGGCCATCCACTGGGTCCTGAGACTCTCTCCGAGCCGATGACTGCACGGCCTGACGATTCCGAACACGACAACCCCCGTCGTCCTTGGGACATTGAGCTGCCGCATGCTATCGACCGATTGTCATGCCGGATCGGGGGCACTCGGTTCACCCGGACGCACCGTCCGTCACCCGTCCGCCACGAAGAATCATATTTCACTCACAGTCAGCAGCCGTATGCGGTGCGACCCTTGGGAGACGCGGGCTCTCGACGTATTAGCTGTGCACCAGTACCGTCACAAACCCCCCGCGCGGCGTCTAACCACTTGGCGCGACATCCGCATCATGGACGACCATGGGGAATGCGGAAAGCAGAAAGACCGCTGTGAGAGGAGGCGTCCATGGGATCGGTGCGCAAGGCGAGTGCCTGGCTTGGCCTCGTCGACGACAACGAAGACGAGCGTTACTACGACGACGACTATTCCGAGGGGACCGACTCGCAGGACGCCTGGGTCACCGACCCGCGCGTGAAGGTGGCGGCGGACACGGCCGAGGAGAAGGGCCGCCGCATCGGCACCGTCACCCCGGACAGCTTCCGGGACGCGCGGGCGATCGGGGAGCTGTTCCGCGAGGGAGTGCCGGTCATCATGAACCTCACCGCCATGGAGGCCGGCGACGCCAAGCGAGTCGTCGACTTCGCGGCGGGGCTGATCTTCGGCCTGCGGGGTTCGATCGAGCGGGTGTCCACCCGGGTGTTCCTGCTGAGCCCCGCCAACACGGAGATCGTGAACGGGGACCCGTCCGCGCATCGGACGGACGGTTTCTTCAACCAGAGCTGAGGCAGGGCCGCTCGTCGGCCCTGCCTCGGCCCCCGGGCCGGATCAGCGGAAGGCGTCGAGTCCGGTGAGCGCCTTGCCCAGCACGAGCTGGTGCATCTCGACGGTGCCCTCGTAGGTGAGGACCGACTCGAGGTTGGTCGCGTGCCGCATGACGGGGTATTCGAGCGAGATCCCGTTGGCGCCGAGGACGGTGCGGGCGGTCCGGCAGATCTCGATCGCCTCCCGCACGTTGTTGAGCTTGCCGAAGCTGACCTGCTCGGGACGCAGGCGGCCGGCGTCCATGCGTCGCCCCAGATGGTGGGCGAGCAGAATCCCCTTGTGCAGTTCGACCGCCATGTCGGCGAGCTTGGCCTGGGTGAGCTGGAACCCCCCGATGGGCCGCCCGAACTGCTCCCGGCTCTTCGCGTACTCGACCGCGGTCTCGAAACACGACCGGGCCGCGCCCATCGCGCCCCAGACGATGCCGTAGCGCGCGTGGGACAGACAGCTGAGCGGGCCGCGCAGCCCGGTGACCTCCGGCAGGACGGCGTCGGCGGGCAACCGCACGTCGTCGAGCACGAGTTCGCTGGTCACACTGGCCCGCAGGGACCACTTGTGCTTGATCTCCGGGGCGGAGAAACCGGGGCTGCCGGTCGGCACGACGAATCCCCGGACCCCTTCCTCGGTCTGCGCCCACACCACGGCGACGCCGGCCACCGACCCGTTGGTGATCCACATCTTCCGCCCGTTGAGCACCCAGTCGGAGCCGTCCCGCTTGGCGTACGTCCGCATGCCGGCCGGATCGGATCCATGGTCGGGCTCGGTGAGCCCGAAGCACCCGATGACCTCGCCGGCGGCCATGCGGGGCAGCCACTCACGCTTCTGCTCCTCGGAGCCGAACCGGTGGACGGCGTACATGGCAAGGGATCCCTGCACGGAGACGAGCGAGCGGATCCCGGAGTCGGCGGCCTCCAGCTCCAGACAGGCGAGCCCGTACTGCACGGCACTCGCGCCCGCACACCCGTATCCGCTGAGCGACATCCCGAGCGCCCCGATCCCGCCGAGCTCCCGGGCGAGCTCCCGGATGACCGGCAGCTCCCCGCTCTCGTACCACTCGGCGACATACGGCAGCACCCGGTCGGCGGCCCAGCCGCGCACGGTGTCACGGATCGCGAGATCCTCCGCGTCCAGCAGGTCGTCGATCCCGAGCGGGTCGGCGGGGTCGAACGGGGGCAACTTCGAGGACGCGGACATACGACAGCCTCCGACAGAACCTTAAAACTAGCACCGCTAGTAAACTCTCCCGCCCGACCCTACGGCCCCCCACCCCACACGTCCAGTGGCCCCCACGGGCACCGTCCACCGCTCCCCCGACCGCCACGGGCGGTGCGCGGGCGGGTGAGGGGCGGCGCGTGGGCGGGGTGGGCGGTGCGTGGCGGGCGGGCGGCGCGTGGACTGCGGGCGAAGGTCAGGCCGAGACGCGGGACTCCACGACCTCGCGGGGTGCGGGAAGCCCCACGCCCGCCGAAGACGCCTCGCACTGCATGACCCGCGGCAACCGCAACGCCATCACCGCGCCCAGCATCAACAACCCCGCACTCACCAGCAGCGTGACATGCAGCCCGTGCACGAAGCTGTCCTTCGCGACCCGCCGCAGCGCCACCCCGGCCGGCCCGCCCAACTGCCCGGCCACCTCATAGGCCTCGCCCAGCGAATGCCCCGCGGCCGCCGACGCCGACGCCGGCACCCCGGGCACGGAGGACAGCCCGGGAGCGTAAGCGGCGTTCATCACGCTCCCCAGGAGCGCGATCCCGATCCCCGCCCCCAGCTGGTACGACGTCTCCCCGATCGCCGCCGCCCCACCCGCCTGCTCCTGCGG
This sequence comes from Streptomyces sp. LUP30, assembly GCF_001746365.1. Lineage (GTDB taxonomy): Bacteria > Actinomycetota > Actinomycetes > Streptomycetales > Streptomycetaceae > Streptomyces. The sequence continues at coordinate 46,625 of NZ_MJAJ01000061.1, read as the reverse complement.
GGCCTCGCTCAGCATCGACTCGTACGCCGCGAACAACGTCGTCTCGAGCCCGAATCCGAGCAGCAGGAACCCGAACAGCAGCAACCCCGTGTTGTCCGATCCGCCCATCGCGGTCAGCACCAGGACGGCCACCGCCGTGAGCACGAACCCCCCGCACACCATCCGCCGCGGCCCGAACCCCCGCAGCAGCCGCGCCCCCGCCAGCCCCGCCGCCATCGCGGCGAAGGTCAGCGGCAGCAGTCGCAGCCCCGTCTCCAGGGGAGACAGGCCCAGCACGAGCTGCAGATACTGCGCCGCGATCAGTTCGAGTCCGACCAGCGCCAGCATGGCCAGCACGATGCATCCCACCGACGTGCTGAACGCCGGGCGCGCGAACATCCCGAGGTCCACCAGGGGGTGCGTGCGCCGCCGCTGACGTCGCACGAAGAGGACGATCAGCACCGCGCCCACCGCCAGCGGCAGCACGGTGACCGGCCCCACCTCGCCGCCGCCCAGCCGTTTCACGCCCAGCACGACGCCGAACAGTCCCACGGCCGCCATCAGCGCGCCCACCACGTCCCAGGGACCGTCCTCCGTGCCGCGCGACTCGGGCAGCAGCAGCCGTCCCACGGGCAGACTGACCAGCATCAACGGAATGTTGACGAGGAAGACCGAGCCCCACCAGAAGTGTTCGAGGAGGAAACCGCCGAGCAGCGGTCCGATCGCCGCGCCCACCGCCGCCACCGCGCTCCAGATGCCTATCGCCAGCGCCCGCTCGCGCCGGTCCGGGAACACCTGCCGCAGGATCGACAGCGTCGCGGGCATGATCATCGCGCCGCCCACCCCCAGCAGCGCCCGCGCCACGATCAGCGTCTGCGCGCTCCCGGCGAACGCCGCCAGCGCGGAGGCGACGCCGAAGAGGGCGTATCCGAGCAGCAGGATCCGTCTGCGGCCGACCTTGTCGCCGAGCGTGCCGAACAGGATCAGCAACGAGGCGCAGACCAGTGGATAGGTGTCGACGATCCAGAGCAGGTCTATCGCGCCGGGCCGCAGGTCCTCGGTGACGGCGGGCACCGCCACGTGCAGCACGGTCGCGTCGACGGCGACCAGGAGCAGGCTGACGCACAGCACCACCAGGACGACCCAGCGGTTGGCACCGGCCCCGGCCGTCCTCCGGCGCAGCCCAGCGGCGGCCGTGGTCGTCCCGGACATGCACGTACCTCCCAGGTGATCCCTCGGTCCGGCGGGCTCGCGGGGTGGGGATCCCCGCGACTCGGCCGGAGAGGAGCGGTGGTCTCCGGCCCGCGCAAACGAACACGAGTGACACGCAGCGTACGCGAGTTCGCGCCAGGGCCACGTGGCGGACATCTCACCGTTCAGAAGGACCCGTGTGGCGTATGCCACTACACACCCGGGTCCGCCGCACGCTCCACACCCGGGCCCCGCACCCGCCCCCGACCACGGCCCCTCACCCGCTCTACCCCGTCCACCGCCGTGTCCCGCATCCGCTCCCCCTGTCCGATCCACCCCGTCCGCCCCCCCTTCCGCACCCGCCTCGCGCCCCGTGGCGCACGACCGGCGCACCCCGCTCTGCGCGCCCGGGCCGCCCTCGGCGGCCCCGGGCACCTGGGCGCCCGTCGATAATCGAGCCCGTGACCGATCTCCAGACCCGTGTGACGCCCCCCGGCTCCGCGGCCCCGCGCAGGGCGGCCCCCGCCCTCCTGGGGTACGCGGCCGTGCGCGCCCTGGGCCTGCTCGGCCTCGCCCTGTGGAGCGCCGCCCGCGACAAGAGCGCGTACACGCTGCTCACCGCCCGCTGGGACGCCCTCTGGTACACCAGGGTCGCCGAGCTGGGATACGGCTACGAGGTCCGCCTGCCGAACGGCGACGTGCATTCCAATCTGGCCTTCTTCCCGCTGCTGCCCTGGCTGGAAAGGCTGCTGCACGCGGCGACCCCGCTCTCATACGCGGACGCCGGTTTCGTCGTGTCCCTGGTCGCCTCGCTCGCGGCGGCCTGGGGGATCTTCGCGGTCGCCGACCACCTCCACGGACGGCGGGCCGGGGTCTGCGCGGTTCTGGTGTGGGCCGTCCTGCCCGTCGGGATCGTGCAGTCGATGGCGTACAGCGAGTCGCTGTTCACCGCGCTGGCCGCCTGGTCGCTCTACGCGGTGCTCACGGGCCGGTGGGTGACCGCGGGGGCCCTCGCGTCGTTGTCCGGTCTGACCCGCCCGGTGGGGCTCGCGGTCGTCGCGGCGGTGTGGGCGGCCGGCCTGGCGTCCCTCCTCCGTGACCGTGCGGTCGTCCCGGAGGTCTCGATCGCGGGAACCCGCAGCACAGCGCCCGCGTCCGGCGCGCACGCCCCCGTACACGCCCCCGGCCCGTCGGCCGAAGCCCCCGCGGGGCGCGAACGAACGACCGTGGAGCCTCGATTCGCCCCGCGCGCCCTCGCCATGCTCCTCGCGCCCCTCGGCGCCGCCGCGTACGTCCTGTGGGTCGGGCACCGCACCGGCCGCGGTCCCCTCGGCTATCTCGACGTCCAGGCGGGCTGGCGCAACGGCTTCGACGGCGGCTACGCCTTCGCCCGGTTCGTCGGCGACAAGTTCACCTCGTTCCCCTCGGCCCTCGCCGGTGTCGGGCTGATCGTCGGTGTCGCCCTCCTGCTGTGGCTGTACGCGGTCTGTGTACGGCAGGGTCAGCCGCTCCCGCTGCTGGTCTACAGCGGCACGGTCCTCGCGCTCGCCCTGTGCGCGTCGAGCTACTTCGGCTCGAAGCCGCGGCTGCTGCTGCCGGCCTTCCCGCTGGTGCTGCCGCTCGCCCTGGCCCTGTCCCGGCTGCGCACGAGCAGGGCGGCGCTGGTCGTGGGGTGCGTGGCGACGGTCTCGGCCGTGTACGGGGCGTGGTGGCTGAACGGTTCCGGTCCCCCGTGAGCGACGTCCCGCTTTTCAGTGAAGCCTTTCATCATTTCCCTAAAACTATCCCTAGGAATGATCAAAGGAATTGAAGGAAGCGGCGTTCGCCGATTAGGGATTCCATGGGGATAAACAGGGTTCTGAGAGCAATCCCACATCACATCGTCATCACAAACCAGCGGATTCGGCCGGGTCCACAGCTCACTCGCTGTAACGTCGTTTAGGTGCGTACCGACCAAAACCTCACCCGTCTGGACCGGGTGTTCGCCAGGCTCGACCGTGAGCCGGAACGACCGGCCCACATCGATGTGCCGAAGATGAGCAGGCACCGGGTCGCCCTGTTGCTGGCGACCCTGGCCTTCTATCTGGCGATCGTATGGCTCGTGGTGATCACCTCGTGGCTGGTCCGCCTCGACTGGCAGGTCATGTTCTTCCGGCCGTACCAGCAGTGGCCGGAGATCCACGCCTTCCTCGACTACTACGTGGTCCTCGGCCAGCGCGGCCCGACCGCCGTGATGGTCGCCGCCTGGCTCGGCTGGAGGTCGTGGCGCCAGCACACCCTGCGCCCGCTGCTCACTCTGGGCGCCTCGCTGCTGCTGCTGAACATCACCGTGGGCGCCGCGAAGCTCGGCATGGGCCGGCTGGGACCGCACTACGCGATCACCATCGGCTCGAACGAGATGGGCCTGGGCGGCGATATATTCCCCAGCGGCCACACCGCCAACGCGGTCGTGACCTGGGGAATCCTTGCGTATCTGGCCTCCACGCCGAGGGCTCGCCGCTGGCTGTCCGCCGTCTCCGCGGTGGTCTCCCTCGGCGTCGGCCTCACCACCGTCTACCTCGGCACACACTGGCTGAGCGACGTGGTGCTCGGCTGGGCCGCCGGACTGCTGATCCTGCTGGCGCTGCCCTGGTGCGAGCCGCTGATCGCCCGCGCCGAGGTCTCGATCTTCGCGCTGCGCGACCGTCTGCGCGAGCGTCGCAGCCGGGTCGCCGCCCCCGCCCCGGCCCCGTCGCCGTCCACCCCCGTCGCGGTGCCCGTGCTCGCGCAGCTCCCCGCGGCCCAGGACGAGGCCGCCGCGCCGCACGAGCCGGCCTCCCCGGCGCGCGCGCCCCGCTCGCCCGCCTACCTGGCGCCGGGCCCGCACACGACCCGCTCCGAGCGCACCCCCGTCACCCCGGTCGGCAGCCGCCGCCCACCGCACTCCGACCGCCTGCCGCGCGGCGCCGCGGCCTCGGCCCGCCCCCTGGCCGGCGGCTGAACCAGGCGAAGGCCCCCGCATCGCGGCGGAACCCCGGTACGCATCCCCGGTCCCGCACCGCCGAAGGCCCCGGTTCCCCTTTCAGGGACCGGGGCCTTCGCCGTTTCCGCGGGCCGGGGCCTTCGCCGTGCTCATGGCGCTGATGCGCCCCACGCGGGCCCGTGGTGGCCCCCGCTCGCCTCCGGCCGCGCGCCGTGCTCGTAGCGGTGCCGTACGCGTACGCGCCCCGGCGGGCCGTCTCAGCCCTTCCAGGCGCGGGTGACGCGGCCGTCCCGCACCTCGAGGTTCAGCCGCCCGAAGCGGTACTCCATGGTGACGATCGTCCCGGGTGCCAGCGAGCGCACCGTCGACCACCCCCGTTCGCGTGCGAGCCGCTCGGCCTGTGCGGTTTCCAGGCCGACGTAGCCGTCCGGACTGTCCTGGGGCTCCGTCGGCGGAGTGGTATTCGGTGCCATACCTCCACGCTAGGCCCCGACGCATCCCAGGAACACCGAACCGGAGATGCGGAACCCCCCGGTCACACTTCTGTCACAGGATCCCGACATGCGTTTCAACCGCCGTTCGGCCATCCGTGCACAGCGGACCGTCACACGTACGAGCGGTTTCGGAGGCCTTCCCCGCATATTCGAACGCAATTCGCCGCACCTGTCCGAGTGCCGCCGATAACCCGTCGGAAAGAGGTCGGTGAAGCGCCTCCGGAGGCCATTTCATTTCGTTTTCGGCCCATCGCCCGGAAGCTGACGGCACATAGGAAATACACGACCCCTCCACACGTCCTCCCAACGGACGCGGCGGCCCCGGCCGGTCGTCTCACCGGCTGGGGCCGCCGTGTCACGGAGCGGGGACGGGTCAGAGCGTGAGGCGCTGCCCGGGGACGATCAGGTCGGGGTCGCCGCCGATGACGGCCTGGTTGCCGGCGTAGACCCGCTGCCAGGTCATCCCGTTGCGGGCCGCGATGGTGCTCAGGGTGTCGCCCTGGCGGACGGTGTAGTCGCCGCGGGACGTGCCGCGCGAGGCCTGGCCCGTCGCGCGCTCCGGCGCCACGGAGGACCGCGTCCTCGACGACCCGGACTCGGACGTCGCGGAGCCGGACCCGGCGGAGTTCGTGGACCTCGCGTACTTCGAGCCGTTCGAGGAGGCGGAGCCCGACTTCGAGGAGCTCGACCCGGCCGAGCCGGACTCGTCGGAGGAGTACCCGCCGGCCCCCGGTGCGCTGCCGGCCGCTCCCGCCCGCGCCGAACAGGTCGGCCACGCGCCCCACCCCTGGGAGTTCTGCACCTTGGTGGCCACGGAGATCTGCTGTGCCTTACTGGCCTTGTCGGCGGTCGACGCGTAGGCGGCCCCGCCGTACGCGCGCCAGGTACCGGCGGAGAACTGCAGCCCGCCGTAGTAACCGTTGCCGGTGTTGATGTGCCAGTTGCCGCCGCTCTCGCACTGGGCGATGCGGTCCCACACCCCGCTGTCGGCCGCCACCGCGTCGCTGGTGGCGGAGAGCAGTCCGAGGGGAGCGAGAAGAACCGCCCCGGCGAGGACCGCCGTCTTGCGCGACGATTTGCGGATGTGGTGATCGGCACATTCGGACATGTAGATCCCTCTCTACGTACCCGGGCTCCCCCTGACCGGAGCGCGGCGGCCGCGCAGGGACGCGGTCGGCGCACTCCGCCCCGTCCGTCGGCGGTGGTGCTGCGCGCTGTCTGGCTCTGCGCGGCCGGCGGACGTTCCCGAGCGGTGCTCGTTGCACACGGCGGAGCAATCTAGGGAACCTGACGCCCCGTTATCAACCAACACGCCGTTCCCGCAGGCCAGTTGGCAGTTACCTTAGGTAGCGGCGAATTCCGGCCACCCAGTTCATTCCTACTTTTCATGATTTGTCGAGCAAGGAAGCACTCACCCTGTGAGCCAGGTCACCGACCCAACTGTCGTGACCTCCCCGTTACTTGACATGAAGTGATCGATTCCGCACACAGAGTCATCGCCGACGCAGGTCGGTTCGATTCCGTTCGCTCTGCAGCGTGACTCCCGCCACAGATCGCCCGTTGTCATCTTCATGAGCCGGGGCCCACCCGGACCACGAGCCGGAGTCACCCGGCCTCGCCCACGCACCGCATCCGAGGGAGCCCCCGTGCCGCGCATGCTCGACGTCAGCGACGAGGTACGCGCCGAGATCGGCGACGAAGAAGCCGACCGGCTGCTCGCCGGAGACAACGCCCCGGGCAGTTACGACTGCACGTCCTGCCGCACCCCGGGCGACTCCGACAACGAGCACACCAGCACCGTCCTGTTCATCGGTGACGAGACCGCCGTCCTCGCCTTCGCCCACGCCACCTGCCTGCCCTCCCAGGTCGTCCAGGTGACCGAGGAGCAGTTGCAGGGCGCGGTGCGCTCCATCAGCGGCGACACCGTCGACCTGGACCCCGACAAGGTCGTGCCCGAGCAGGCGGTGCTCGGCGTGACGAGCGGACTCGTCCTGATCGCCGGGGAGTTGCACCCCGCCCTGGTCGTGGAGCCGACCGCGCCCATCGTGCGGCCCGGCACGACCGGCGCCGGCGACGACTTCCTGCCGCTCCTCATCGAGCAGGGCTTCATGCCGCTGAGCGAACTGACCGAGGTGCCGCCGGTGCAGCACGGCTGGTCCGTGCTGCTGGCGATGGGGCAGCTGCACGCCGTGCTGCAGCCGTCGTCCACCGGCGGCCAGCCGATCGCCTGGTGGCAGGCGCACCAGCCGCTGCAGGTGACGGAGGGATGGCGGGCCGCGGCCAACAAGCACCAGCAGGTGCTGATGTTCGCGGCGCCGGTGGGCTCCATCGGACGCCAGCCCCGGGAGGACCTCCTGCGGGACGCGCTGGACAAGGCCGCCGCGAACGGGCACCTGGTCGGCGCGGCCCTCCCCCTCGCGGGGACCTGAGTCCGCCTCGGGCGGGGGCCGGGGTCCGTACGGCGCGGCGCGGCCGCCGCCGGCCCACGGCCCCGCGTCCGCCGCAGACGCCCGCTGTGCCGCATCCCTTCCCGTGTCGCGTCGTTTGGACATACGTGCACACCTACGACGTTCCCCGCCGCCCGTCCTACCCGTCGATCCCGTCCGCGCGACCGGCTCAGGACTCCCAGGGCGGCCCTTCGGCCACGCCGATCTACGACGCGCTCTACGCGGAGTACGTCAAGACGTTCCGTTCGCTGCCGGGCGACCGCAGCGGGGAGGACGATCTGGGGTTCACCGCCTTCGGGAACATCCCGTACCACACGGGCTCGTACGCGGCGCCGCGCCCGGGGTCGTTCAGCAGCTCGTACAGCGCCTACAGCGCCGGGGCGCAGAGCGCCCGGCACGGGACGGGGCAGCAGTCCCAGTGGCAGCGGGTCGGGCAGATCGGTCAGCAGCAGCCCGCGCCCGCCACGATGCACCACGTCCCGGCGGCGCTTCCGCCGGCCCCCCGCAGAACCTTCTGAGCGGATCCCGAGGCGGATCCCCGGATGGATCCCGACACGGATCCCGAGACGGATACGCAGACGGCTGGAGGGCGGCGCCCGCGATGGGCGCCGCCCTCCAGCCGTGTCGTCACTTCTTCTTGCTGCCGCGCTTCTCGCGCACCCGGACCGAGATGTGGATCGGCGTGCCCTCGAAGCCGAACTCCTCGCGCAGCCGGCGCTCGATGAAGCGCCGGTACCCCGCCTCGATGAACCCGGAGGCGAAGAACACGAACCGCGGGGGCTTGGTGCCGGCCTGGGTGCCGAACAGGATGCGCGGCTGCTTGCCGCCCCGGACCGGGTGCGGGTGGGCCGCGACCAGCTCGCCGAGGAAGGCGTTCAGACGGCCCGTCGGGACACGGGTCTCCCAGCCTGCCAGGGCGGCCTCGATCGCCGGTACCAGCTTCTCCATGTGCCGCCCGGTGCGCGCCGAGACGTTCACCCGCGGCGCCCACGCCACCTGCGCGAACTCGGTCTCGATCTCCCGCTCCAGGTAGTAGCGCCGCTCCTCGTCGAGGGTGTCCCACTTGTTGTAGGCGATGACGAGCGCGCGCCCGGCGTCCACGGCCATCGTCACGATGCGCTGGTCCTGCACCGAGATCGACTCGGAGGCGTCGATCAGGATGACCGCCACCTCGGCCTTCTCCACGGCCGCCGCAGTGCGCAGCGAGGCGTAGTAGTCGGCGCCCTGCTGCAGGTGGACGCGCTTGCGGATGCCCGCCGTGTCGACGAACTTCCAGGTGACGCCGCCGAGTTCGATCAGCTCGTCGACCGGGTCGCGGGTGGTGCCCGCGATCTCGTTGACGACGACGCGCTCCTCGTTGGCCACCTTGTTCAGCAGCGACGACTTGCCGACGTTCGGACGGCCGATCAGCGCGATGCGGCGCGGGCCGCCCACCGCGGCGCCGAAGGTCTGCGCGGGAGCCTCCGGCAGGGCCTCCAGGACGGCGTCCAGCATGTCGCCGGTGCCTCGGCCGTGCAGTGCGGAGATCGGGTGCGGCTCACCGAGGCCGAGGGACCACAGGTAGGCCGCGTCGGCCTCCGCGCTCGGGCCGTCGACCTTGTTGGCGGCCAGCACGACGGGCTTGCCCGCCTTGCGCAGCAGCCGGACGACCGCCTCGTCGGTGTCGGTCGCGCCGACCTTGGCGTCGACGACGAAGACGACGGCGTCGGCCGCCTCGATCGCGTACTCGGCCTGGGCGGCCACCGAGGCGTCGATGCCGAGGACGTCCTGCTCCCAGCCGCCGGTGTCGACGAGCTTGAAGCGGCGGCCCGACCATTCGGCCTCGTAGGTCACGCGGTCGCGGGTCACGCCCGGCTTGTCCTCGACGACCGCCTCGCGGCGGCCGATGATCCGGTTCACCAGGGTCGACTTGCCGACATTGGGCCGGCCGACGACGGCGAGCACGGGGAGCGGCCCGTGACCGGCCTCCTCGATGGCGCCCTCGACGTCCTCGATGTCGAAGCCCTCGACCGCGGCGAGCTCCATGAACTCCGCGTACTCGGCGTCGCCGAGCGCCCCGTGGTCGTGCTCGAAGGAGTCCGAGCCGTCGGGCTGGATGTGGTCGTTCATGAAGTCCGTACCTCGTCGTTCATTCGTGGTGATCGGTGGAGCACCCGTTCTGTCCGGGTTGATCCACTACTCGGTTATTCAGTGTCGCTCAGCGTCCCGTCAGGCGCCTGGCGTTTTCCAGGTGCGCGGCGAGCTGCTTCTGGATGCGTTCGGTGGCCTCGTCCAGCGCCTTGCGGGTGCGCCGTCCGCTGCCGTCGCCCGCCTCGAACGCGTCTCCGAAGACGACGTCGACGCGGGAGCGCAGCGGGGGCAGCGCCTTGACCAACCGTCCGCGGCGCTCCGTGCTTCCCAGCACGGCGACGGGCACGATCGGCGCCCCGCCGCGCACGGCGAAGTAGGCGAGCCCGGCGCGCAGGGCGGCGAAGTCGCCCTCGCCCCGGGTGCCCTCCGGGAAGATCCCGAGGACCCCGCCGTTGTCCAGCACGCCCAGCGCGCGGGTGATGGCCGTGCGGTCGSTGGTGTCCCGGTCGACCTTGAGCTGGCCGATGCCGGTCAGGAAGGGGTCCAGCGGGCCGATGAACGCTTCCTTCTTGATCAGGAAGTGCGTCGGCCGGGGCGCCACGCCCATCACCATCGGGCCGTCGATGTTGTGCGAGTGGTTGATCGCGAAGATCAGCGGGCCGCTCGCCGGCACCTTCCAGGCGCCCAGCACGCGCGGCCTGAACAGCCCGTACATCAGGCCGACGCCGATACGTCGCCCGACCTCGGCGCCCCGCTCCGAGGGCACGGTCGTCGTCGAGGTCACCGGGCGGCCCGCTTCTCCTCGACGAGGGTGACGACGCACTCGATGACCTGGGTCAGCGTCAGGGCGGTGGTGTCCACCTCGACGGCGTCGTCCGCCTTGGCGAGCGGGGAGGTCTTGCGGGAGGAGTCGGCGGCGTCGCGCTTGATCAGCGCCTCACGGGTGCTGTGCACGTCCGCGCCCTTCAGCTCGCCGCTGCGGCGGGCGGCGCGGGCCTCGGGGGACGCCGTGAGGAAGATCTTCAGGTCGGCGTCGGGCAGCACGGTCGTGCCGATGTCCCGCCCCTCCACGACGATGCCCTGCTCCGCGTCGGCGGCCAGCGAGCGCTGCAGTTCGGTGATCCGGGCCCGCACCTCGGGCACGGCGCTCACCGCGCTGACCTTGGAGGTGACCTCCGGAGTGCGGATCGGGCCGGCCACGTCGACGCCGTCCACCGTGATCGTCGGGTGGGCGGGGTCGGTGCCGGAGACGATCTCGGGCTTGCCCGCGACGGCCGCGATCGCGGTCGGGTCCTCGATGTCGATCCCGTTGTTCACCATCCACCAGGTGATCGCCCGGTACTGGGCGCCGGTGTCCAGGTAGCTCAGCCCGAGCCGGCCGGCCACGGCCTTGGACGTGCTCGACTTGCCGGTGCCGGACGGACCGTCGATGGCGACGATCACGGGCTGGGCGGCGCCGTTTTCCACGGGGGGACACCTTCCTGGTGCGAGGCGGTGGAGGTACGGGGCGCGACTGTGCCCCGTACAAGGTTACCGGCCGCACGTCACTCGTCCGGCCGCACGGGGGCCGCCCGGCCGGCCTCGGCCCTCCGTCGGCGCCGTCCGGCCCCTCTCCGGCGGCCGCGCCGGGCCTCCTCGGCGGCCGGATCGGCGCCCCGAAGCGGCGTCCCCCGGCGTCGGGCGTCACTGACGGATGGCCCAGCCCCGCTCCCGCAACGCGGCCGAGAGGACCGGCGCCGACTTCGGCTCGACCATCAGCTGCACCAGGCCGGCCTGCTGTCCCGTCGCGTGCTCGATGCGGACGTCCTCGACGTTGACGCCCGCCTGCCCGGCGTCGGCGAAGATCCGGGCGAGCTGCCCCGGCTGGTCGTCGATCAGCACCGCGACGACCTCGTAGGCCCGCGGAGCCGCCCCGTGCTTGCCGGGGACACGGACCTGGCCCGCGTTGCCGCGGCGCAGGACGTCCTCGACGCCGCCGGCCCCCTCGCGCCGCTTGGCGTCGTCGGAGGACTGCAGGGCGCGCAGGGCCTGGACGGTCTCCTCCAGGTCGGCGGCGACCTCGGTGAGCAGGTCGGCGACCGGTCCGGGGTTGGCGGACAGGATGTCGATCCACATCCGTGGGTCGGAGGCGGCGATCCGGGTGACGTCCCGGATGCCCTGTCCGCACAGCCGTACCGCGGCCTCCTCGGCGTGCTCCAGGCGCGCGGCGACCATGCTGGAGACCAGATGGGGCATGTGGGAGACGAGCGCCACGGCGCGGTCGTGGGCGTCGGCGTCCATGACCACCGGGACGGCCCGGCAGTGCGAGACCAGCTCGAGTGCGAGGTTCAGCACCTCGGTGTCGGTGTCCCGGGTCGGCGTCAGCACCCAGGGGCGGCCCTCGAAGAGGTCGCCGGTGGCGGCCAGCGGCCCCGACTTCTCCCGGCCCGACATGGGGTGCGTGCCGATGTACGCCGTCAGGTCGAGGCCGAGCGCCTGCAGCTCGCGGCGCGGCCCGCCCTTGACGCTGGCCACGTCGAGGTATCCGCGGGCCGCTCCCCGGCGCATCGCGTCGGCGAGCACGCCGGCCACGTGGGCGGGCGGGGCGGCGATGATCGCGAGGTCGACCGGGCCCTCGGGCTCCTCGTCGGAGCCGGCGCCCAGCGCGGCCGCGGTGCGGGCCTGCTCACGGTCGTGGTCGGCGAGGTGGACGGTGACGCCCCGCTGGACCAGGGCCAGGGCGGCGGACGTGCCGATCAGCCCGGTTCCGATGACGAGCGCGGTCCTCACTGGGCGATGTCCTTGCGCAGGGCGGCCGCGGCGCCGAGGTAGACGTGGCTGATCTCGGCGCGCGGTCGGTCGGACTCGACGTGCGCGAGGATGCGCACGACCCGTGGCATGGCGCCCTCGATGTCCAGCTCCTGGGCGCAGATCAGCGGTACGTCGACGATGCCGAGCTTGCGGGCCGCGGCCGCCGGGAAGTCGCTGTGCAGGTCGGGCGTGGCCGTGAACCAGATGCTGATCAGGTCGTCGGCGCCGAGCGAGTTGCGCTCCAGCACGGCGGTGAGCAGAGCCCCCACCTGCTCGTCCATGTGGCCGGCCTCGTCCCGCTCGAGTTGGACGGCTCCCCGGACCGCTCGTACCGCCACGGCGCTGCTCCTCGCTGAAGTGTGCTGATGCGCTGATGCGCTGGTGTACCGATGTGCTGATGCGTCGAGGTACCGGTGTGCCGGTATGCCGATGGGCTGGGCTACGACGCTTGACGCATCCAGCCTAGTCAGCCCGTGGCGGTCCGGTGCGCGCCGCCCGCGTGCCGAGACGGCGACGCCCCCGTACGCCCTTTACGAAGGGTGCGGCCTGCGCTGTCATGACACTCTGACGGCAGGACACCCGCATCGGGGAAGGCCCGACATGAAGCGTCCAGGACCCCTGCTCACCCTTCTCGCGGGACTGGTGCTCGGCCTGTCCCTGCTGGCGCTCGACGCGACGACGAGCACGAAGTCCCCCACCTCCCCGTACCGGGACCGTTCGCCGGGTCCGGCTCCCGTCCGGAGCCCGGTCTCCCCGGCTCCCGGCCCGGCGGCCACCCCCTCCCGCGCCCCGGACGGCGACTACGCAGGACGCACCGACGACGGCGCGGCGGCGATCGCGGTCTCCGTTCGCGACGGCAGGGCGCTCGCGTACTTCTGCGACGGCCGCACCCAGGAGGCCTGGCTCAAGGGCGACGTGAACGACGACGGCGCCCTGCGCCTCACCGGCCGGCACGGCGCGCGGCTCGCGGCCACGCTGCGGGACGGCGCGCGGATCGAGGGCACGGTCGGCGTCGGCGGCAGGCCCCGTGCCTTCACCGCGGACCGGGCGAAGAAGCCGTCCGGACCGTGGCGGGCGACGGCCACCGTGCGCTCCGCGAAGATCGACGGCGGCTGGATCGTCCTGCGGGACGGCAGCCAGGTCGGCGTCCTCACCCGCGACGACAAGCCCTCCCCCGCTCCCCGCATCGACCCGCACACCGGCGCGGTGACGGTCGACGGGCAGCGTCTCACGGCCCGCCCCGCCACCCCCTGACCCCCGTACGAGCAGGGAGCCCTCATGACCGTCGACCCGAACGCCGCCACCCGCGGCTTCCCCGAGCCCGCGGGGCGCGGCCCGCGTCCGGCCCGCTATCTGGTCCCGGCGTTCGTCGCGGGGGCCGTGGCGGTCGGCCTGGGCGTGTACGGCAAGGTGCACGACCCGGCCGGGACGGCCTTCGACCTGGCCGGCTTCAGCAGCACGGGCGCGGTGAAGGCCTGGATGGCGTCGGCCGCGATGTTCTTCGCCCTGGTCCAGCTCGTCTCGGCGCTGATGCTGTACGGGAAGCTGCCCGGCCCCGCCTGGTCCGCCGCGCTGCACCGCTGGTCGGGCCGCGCCGCCTTCCTGATCGCGGTCCCGGTTGCGGTGCACTGCCTGTACGCGCTTGGGTATCAGACGTACGAAACACGCGTGATGTGGCACTCCGTCCTGGGTTGCTTCTTCTTCGGGGCATTCAGTGCCAAGATGCTGCTGCTCCGCTGGGAGCGGCTCCCGGGATGGCTGCTGCCGATCGTCGGCGGACTCGTCCTCGCCGTACTGACGGTGATCTGGCTCACCTCCGCCCTCTGGTTCTTCCGCACCTTCGGAGTGACGACATGACCCTCCCCGCGACACGACGCACCGTTCTCCTGGCGACGGGCGGCGCGGCAGCGGCGCTCACGGCGGCCTGCAGCAAGTACGGCGACAACGGCTCGTCGTCGTCCGACAAGTCGTCGAACGCCGCCGCCGGCCAGGAACTGACGAAGACGGCCGACATCCCCGTCGGCGGCGGCAAGATCTTCGCCGACGAGAAGGTCGTCGTCACCCAGCCGACGAAGGGCGACTTCAAGGCGTTCTCCGCGGTCTGCACACACCAGGGCTGCACGGTCTCCGACATCTCCGACGGGATCATCCACTGCCCCTGCCATCAGAGCGAGTTCCGGATCACGGACGGATCAGTGGCCGGCGGCCCGGCGCCCCGACCGCTGCCCGCCGAGAAGATCACGGTGGCGCGCGGCTCGATCAGCCTGGCCTGAGCGCCTGCCGGGTCACCGGCTCACTGGTCCCACAGCGCCCCGAGCGTCATCAGCTCGCTCTGGTACTCGATCCGGTCGGCCCACTCCGTCGGCCAGGCGTCGGCTCCGGCGTACGCGCCCGCGAAGGCGCCCGCCAGGCAGGCGATGGAGTCGGAGTCCCCGGACGAGCAGGCGGCCCGGCGCAGCACGGTCATCGGCTCGTCGGGGAAGAGCAGGAAGCACAGCAGGCCGGCGGCCATGGCCTCCTCGGCGATCCATCCCTCGCCGGCCGCCAGACAGGGGTCGGCCTCGGGCGACGGGTCGCGCAGCGTCTCCTGGAGGCGCTCCAGCACGCCCAGGCACTCGTCCCAACCGCGCGCGATGAAGTGCTCCGGGGTGGGGTCCTGGCTGCGGGTCCACAGGTCGCCGAGCCAGCGGTGGTGGTAGCGGGAGCGGTTGTCGAGGGCGTACGAGCGCAGCAGTCCGACCAGGGAGGCCGGTTCGGCGCCCTGGACGAGCACGCGTACGGCGTGGGCGGTGAGGTCGGAGGCGGCGAGCGCGGTGGGGTGCCCGTGGGTGAGGGCGGACTGGAGCTGTGCGGCGCCGGCCCGCTGCTCGTCGCTGAGGCCGGGGACCAGGCCGATCGGGGCGACGCGCATGTTGGCGCCGCAGCCCTTGGAGCCGATCTGACTGGCGTCCTGCCACAGGCGCTTGTCGTCCTTGAGGAGGTTGCAGGCGGTCAGGCAGGTCCGGCCCGGGGCGCGGTTGTTGTCGGGTGACTGGTACCAGTCCACGAACTCCTCGCGCAGCGGCCGCGCCAGCGACGTCGGCACGAGGAGCCCGCGGTCCATGGCGGTCCGCAGGGCGCGCCCCACCGCGAGGGTCATCTGCGTGTCGTCGGAGACGAAGGCGCGCTTCGGCAGTTCCATCTCCCGCCACGGCCCGCACTCGGCGAGGATCGAGGGGACGTCGTTGAACTCGGTCGGAAATCCGAGCGCGTCCCCCAGCGCGAGTCCCAGCAGGGACCCGGTGGCGCGCTTCCTCACGGTGGTCGAGGTGGTCATGCGGAACGTCCTTCCCGGGGCGGTCGCAGCAGGGGCGGGTGGAGTGCGGTGGCGGCGCCCGCGCGGTAGAGGGCGGCGGGCTTGCCCCGGCCGCCGGTCAGGCGCGCGCCGCCGGGCACGGGCTCGACGAAGCCCGGGGTGGCGAGCACCTTGCGGCGGAAGTTGGGCCGGTCGAGGCCGGTCCCCCACACGGTCTCGTAGACCTGCTGGAGCTCGCCGAGGGTGAACTCGGCCGGGCAGAAGGCGGTCGCGAGGCAGGTGTACTCGAACTTGGCGCCCACCCGGTCGTGGGCGTCGGCCAGGATCCGGTCGTGGTCGAAGGCGAGCGGCCCGACGTCGTCGTAGGGCTGCCAGCACGCCTGGACGGCGTCGCCGCCGCCGGTGGGCTCGGGGGCGTCGGGCAGCAGGGCGGCGAAGGCGACGGAGACGACCCGCATCCGGGGGTCGCGGCCGGGCTCGCTGTAGGTGCGCAGCTGCTCCAGGTGGAGGCCGGAGACGTCCTTGAGGCCGGTCTCCTCGGCGAGTTCGCGCCGGGCGGCGGTCTCCGCGGACTCGTCCGGCAGCACGAAGCCGCCGGGCAGCGCCCAGCGGCCGGCGTAGGGCTCCTGGCCCCGCTCTACGAGCAGGACGTGCAGGGCGCCCGCGCGGAGCGTGAGGACGGCGAGGTCGACGGTGACGGCGAAGGGTTCGTAGGCGTACTTGTCGTACGCGTGTCCGTCGTGGGTGTGCCCGTCGCGGTCCCGCATGACGAACACCCCCTCTTAATAGTCACCACGACTATAAAAAGGAGGTGTTCGTGCGCACAAGCCCTGCGGGGCCCGGAACTGCCTAGAGGTCGACTTCCTTCATCAGCATGCCGACCTCGGTGTTGGACAGCCGGCGCAGCCAGCCCGACTTCTGGTCGCCCAGGGTGATCGGCCCGAAGGCGACGCGCACCAGCTTGTCGACCGGGAAGCCGGCCTCGGCCAGCATCCGGCGCACGATGTGCTTGCGGCCCTCGTGCAGGGTCACCTCGACCAGGTAGTTCTTGCCGGTCTGCTCGACGACGCGGAAGTGGTCCGCCTTCGCGTAACCGTCCTCCAGCTGGATGCCGTCCTTGAGCCTCTTGCCCAGGTCGCGCGGGATCGGGCCCACGATGTGCGCGAGGTAGACCTTCTTCACGCCGTACTTGGGGTGCGTCAGCCGGTGCGCGAGCTCGCCGTGGTTGGTGAGCAGGATGACGCCCTCGGTCTCGGTGTCGAGCCGGCCCACGTGGAACAGCCGCGTCTCACGGTTGGTGACGTAGTCGCCGAGGCACTGACGGCCCTCGTTGTCCTCCATCGTGGAGACGACACCGGCCGGCTTGTTCAGCGAGAAGAACTGGTACGACTGCGTCGCGACCGTCAGGCCGTCGACCTTGACCTCGTCCTTCTCCGGGTCGACCCGCTTGCCCTGCTCCAGGACGATCTCGCCGTTGACCTCGACGCGCGCCTGCTCGATCAGCTCCTCACAGGCACGCCGGGAGCCGTAGCCCGCGCGCGCGAGGATCTTCTGCAGCCGCTCGCCCTCCTGCTCGGCGCCCGGGAAGGTCTTGGGCAGTTTGACGTCCTTCTTGCCCGCGTACCGCTCGCGGTTGCGCTCCTCGGCCCTCGCCTCGTACTCGCGTGAGGTCGCCGGGACCGAACGGCCGCGCCCGGTGCCCTGGCCCTGCTTGGGGCCGCCCTTGGCGCCGCCGCGCGCCGAGGCGCCCCGGCCGGACTTCGGGCCCTCATGGGTGCCGCCGGGGCCCACGTCGTAGCGGCGCTCCTCCGGGCGCGGGTTCTTCGGCCGGCCGCCCTGCTGGTCGTCGCGGGCGTTCCCGGCGCCGCGGTGACTACCGCGGCCGCCGCTCCCCCCACTGCGGCCACCGCTGCTCCCGCCGCGGCCGCCACTGCTCCCGCCGCGGCCGCCGCTGTTGCCACCACGGCTCCCGCCGTTGTTTCCGCTGCTGTTCCTGCCGCTGCTGCTTCGCATCAAATTTCCGTCTTGTCGTCTGCGTCCTCGGAATCCGGAGCGTCCGGATCGAACGACGGCACGCCCTCCTGGGTCTCGGCCTCGATCGCCGCCGCCTCCGGGAGGAAGGGCGCGAGCTCCGGGAGCTCGTCCAGACCTCGCAGGCCCATCCGCTCCAGAAAGTAGTTCGTCGTCACGTACAGGATCGCACCTGTTTCGGGTTCCGCGCCCGCCTCCTCCACCAGACCGCGCTGGAGCAGCGTGCGCATCACCCCGTCGCAGTTCACTCCGCGCACCGCGGAGACCCTGCTGCGGCTGACCGGCTGGCGGTAGGCGACGACCGCGAGGGTCTCCAGCGCGGCCTGGGTGAGCCGGGCCTGCTGGCCGTCCAGGACGAAGCCCTCGACGGCCGCCGCGTACTCGGGGCGGGTGTAGAAACGCCAGCCGCCCGCGACGAGCCTGAGCTCGAAGCCGCGTCGCTGCACGGTGTACTCGTCGGCCAGCTCGCGCAACGCGTCGGCGACCTGCCGCCGGGGCCGCTGGAGGATCTTCGCGAGATGCTCCTCGGTCGCGGGCTCGTCGACGACCATCAGGACGGCCTCCAGGGCCGGCTTCAGGTCCAGTGCGGCGACGGTCTCCTCGCTCACTTCCGTGTCTCCTTCCCGGGCTCCTCCGGCGGCCGGTCGAACTCGTCGGTGACCGTCGGCTGCGCGTTCCCGTCCCCGCCGGTCCAGCGCACCACGAGCTCGCCCAGCGCGGTCTCCTGGTCCAGGGCGACGGCCTTCTCGCGGTACAGCTCCAGCAGCGCGAGGAAACGGGCCACGACGGTGAGGGTGTCGTCGGTGTCCTCGACCAGCGCCCGGAAGCTGGCCTCGCCGAGCTCCCTCAGCCGGGCGACGACGATCCCGGCCTGCTCCTGCACACTCACCAGCGGCGCGTGGATGTGGTCGACGTACACCTGCGGCTCGGCCCGGGGCTGCATCGCCTTGACCGCGAGCTTCGCGAACCCTTCCGCGCCGATCCTGATGACCACCTCGGGCAGCAGTTCGGCGTGGTGCGCCTCGAGGCCGACGGTGCGGGGGTAGCGGCGGCCCTCGCTCTCCAGGCGGTGCGTGAAGATGTCGGCGATCTGCTTGTAGGCCCGGTACTGCAGCAGTCGGGCGAAGAGGAGGTCGCGGGCCTCCAGCAGCGCCAGGTCGGCCTCGTCCTCGACCTCGGCGGCGGGCAGCAGCCGCGCGGCCTTCAGATCGAGGAGTGTGGCGGCCACGACCAGGAACTCGGTCGTCTGGTCGAGGTCCCAGTCGGGGCCCATCGCCCGGATGTGGGCCATGAACTCGTCGGTGACCTTCGACAGCGCCACCTCGGTGACGTCCATCTTGTGCTTGGAGATCAGCTGGAGGAGCAGGTCGAAAGGCCCCTCGAAGTTGGCGAGCCGCACCTTGAAGACACCGTCGGCCACATCCCGCGAGGCGGTGGCGTCAGAAACCGCTGGGAGCGGCTCCGCCGCATCCGGTCGCCCCGCGTCCGGCTCCGCCGCACGCGGTTCCCGGACGGCGTTCCCCGGCACGTCCGACCCACGGACTTCCGAGGCCGTCGCGTCCGGTCGCCCGGCGTTCGGGTCCGCCGTGTCCGTGTCTGCCGCATCCGGTTGTGGTCGCGGTTCCGGAGCGGCCGGGGCGGGCGGGTCGGGGGTCGGTTCGGCGAACGGCGGGGCCGCCCCCGGTCCACGCCCCAGCACGCGCCGGCGGCCGGATGCGCCGCCGGGGGCGGGGGCGGGAACGTCGTTCGAGGTCATGGCCCTCGCAGGCTACCGCTACCGCCCGCGAAGTCGTCGTACGAGGATGCTGGCGTCCCCGCGGCTCTCCAGGTCGGCTAGGACCACGGCGACCGCCTCGCGGACGATGCGCCCCCGGTCCACGGCGAGTCCGTGTTCGCCGCGGAGCACCAGCCGGGCGTGCTCCAGGTCCATGAGCTCCTCGGCGGAGACATAGACGGTGATCTTCTCGTCGTGGCGCTCACGCCCGCTGGGCCGGCGAGCCGCCGCCCGCCCGCGCTTGCGCTGCTGGCCGTCGTCCGGGGCGCCCGCGGCAGAACCTTCCTGCGCGCCCTGACGCCGCTCCGGACGCTCCCCCGAGGCGCCCCTGGTGCGGGACTCCCCGGCGTCGGTCCGAACGGAGTCGGCCGCCGCGTGCTCGGCGCCCTCGCCGTCACCGCCCTGCGCGGGTACGGCCTGCGGCGCGTCCTCCGCACCGGTGGCCGCCACCGCGTCGCTCTCGCCGGCCGGCGCCGGCACCCGGGCCTCGCCGTTGGCGGGGCGCCGGGGTGCGGACGGCTGAAGCGCCATTCCCCCTGTCGTACGGAAGAGTTCGTCGGCCCCCGGCAGACTCACTCGGCGTGACACCGGGCGAGCACCTCCCTGGCGAGCTGACGGTAGGCGGCGGCGCCGACGGAGTTGGAGGCGTACGTGGTGATCGGCTCACCGGCGACCGTGGTCTCCGGGAAGCGGACCGTGCGTCCGATGACCGTGTGGTAGACGTGGTCGTCGAACGCCTCGACGACCCGCGCGAGCACCTCACGGCTGTGCACGGTGCGCGAGTCGTACATCGTCGCCAGGATGCCGTCGAGCTCCAGCTCCGGATTGAGCCGCTCCTGGACCTTCTCGATGGTCTCGGTCAGCAGCGCCACACCGCGCAGTGCGAAGAACTCGCACTCCAGCGGCACGATCACCTTGTGGGCGGCCGTGAGGGCGTTGACGGTGAGCAGACCGAGCGAGGGCTGACAGTCGATGACGATGTAGTCGTAGTCGTCCATCAACGGCTTGAGCGCACGCTGGAGCGTGGACTCGCGCGCGACCTCGGAGACCAGTTGCACCTCGGCGGCCGACAGGTCGATGTTGCTGGGCAGCAGGTCCATGTTGGGGACCGCCGTCTTGAGGAGCACCTCGTCCGCCGCCATGCCCCGCTCCATGAGCAGGTTGTAGACGGTGAGGTCGAGCTCCATGGGATTGACGCCCAGACCGACCGACAGCGCGCCCTGCGGGTCGAAGTCCACGAGCAGCACCCGCCGGCCGTACTCCGCGAGCGCGGCACCCAGGTTGATGGTCGACGTCGTCTTGCCCACGCCGCCCTTCTGGTTGCACATCGCGATGATCTTCGCGGGGCCGTGCTCGGTCAGCGGGCCCGGGATCGGGAAGTACGGCAGCGGGCGTCCGGTCGGACCGACGCGCTCTCGGCGCTGTCGGGCCGCGTCGGGCGCGAGCGTGGCCGCGTATTCCGGGTCCGGCTCGTACTCGGCATCGGGATCGTAGAAGTGCCCGTCGGGCAGTTCGTCGTAGTCGGCGAAGTGGTTGCGGGGCGCGCCACTTCCGTCGCCGGCCATGGCGTTCACGTGATGGCCATCCATGCTCTGGTGTGCTGACAGAGCCACATGGGGACTGCGCTGGCTCTGGTGGGCTGCGAAGGTTCGGACAGCGACGGAGCCGACAGCCTCGAGCCCCGCGGAACCCGGGTCCCGCGTAGGCATTCCTGGTTGACCACCCCCGGGAGCAAATGTCGACTCATTCACAAGTCGTCTTACCTCCTTGGTGACCAGGAAACTTCTAGACAAGGTCAGCGTGGCACCATGCCGACGGTTGGCGACTCTATGGCGTGTCGGGCGTTCGCAGCAACACAATCCGCCGGACCCGGCCCGATGTGTCGGCAATGAAACATCCCTCTGTCAAGGGCGTACGGCCGTCGCACGGCAGGTTTCACGGGTGTGCGAATCGGTCGAAGAGTTACGTTCGAGGCGAGTTGACCGAGAGCCGCAAAGTGACCATACACACATCCGGCCGGACCTTGTCGGGCAAGGTCCGGCCAGGTGGACGCGGTTGACGCGCCTTGTTGACGTATCGCCTTTACGAAAAGGTGACTTGGTTCCCCGGTGCCCCCGGACGCCGGTCGGCTCAGCCGAGCAGCGAGTCCAGCTCGACGTGCTCCAGGCCGTGCGCCTCGGCGACCTCGCGGTAAACGACCTTGCCGTCATGGGTGTTGAGACCCTTGGCCAGCGCCGGATCGCGGCGCAGCGCCTCCACCCAGCCCTTGTCCGCCAGTTCGACGATGTAGGGCAGCGTGGCGTTGGTGAGCGCGTAGGTGGAGGTGTTGGGGACCGCGCCGGGCATGTTGGCGACGCAGTAGAACACCGAGTTGTGGACCGGGAAGGTCGGCTCGGCGTGCGTGGTCGGACGGGAGTCCTCGAAGCAGCCGCCCTGGTCGATCGCGATGTCGACAAGGACACTTCCGGGCTTCATCCGGGACACCAGCTCGTTGGTGACCAGCTTCGGGGCCTTGGCGCCCGGGATGAGCACGGCGCCGATGACGAGGTCGGCCTCCAGGCACGCCTTCTCCAGCTCGAAGGCGTTGGAGACGACCGTCTGGATCTTCGTGCCGAAGACCTTGTCGGCTTCCTTGAGCTTGTTGATGTCCTTGTCGAGCAGGGTCACGTGGAAGCCCATGCCGATGGCGATCTGCGCCGCGTTCCAGCCGGAGACGCCACCGCCGATGACGACGGCCTTGGCGGCCAGCACGCCCGGGACGCCGCCCGGCAGCACACCGCGTCCGCCGTTGGCGCGCATCAGGTGGTAGGCGCCGACCTGGGGGGCCAGCCGGCCCGCGACCTCGGACATCGGGGCGAGCAGCGGCAGCGCGCGGCTCGGCAGCTCGACGGTCTCGTAGGCGATCGCGGTGGTGCCGGACTCGACGAGGGCGTCGGTGCACTCCTTGGACGCCGCCAGGTGCAGGTACGTGAAGAGCGTCTGGTCCTTGCGGAGGCGGTGGTACTCCTCGGCGATCGGCTCCTTGACCTTCAGCAGCAGGTCAGCCGCGGCCCACACCTCGTCGGCGGTCTCCAGGATCTGCGCGCCGGCGGCCACGTACTCCCCGTCCGTGATGGACGAGCCGACACCGGCGCCTCGTTCGACGACGACCTGGTGGCCGTGGCGCACGAGCTCGTGCACACCGGCGGGGGTGATGGCCACCCGGAACTCGTTGTTCTTGACCTCGCGGGGGATGCCGACCTTCACGTCGATCACGGTCCTTGGCTCAGAGGGTGTGGGGGTACAGCGAAGACATTCCCGGAGGTACAGGACACACCGGGACGCACCGCAGGAGAACGTGCGGCAGAGCCAGTCTAATGAAGGCGTTCCCTCTGTCTAGCCTTTCATTGCATCAATCTTCAGCGGATGTACTGCGGATTTCGCAGGCGTTAGCGGCGTGTTCCGGCTGTTCGGGCCCCGTATCGCCGTCCGAGGGCTCCTCTTCCAGGATGCGCTCGGCCGCGCCCCGGTGCAGGCGGGCCGCCGCCGGGTCGCCCAGGCGCTCCAGGGTGTCGGCCAGTCTCAGCTGCACCGCGGCCTGCAGCCGGGTGTCCTCGGCGCGCCTGGCCCACTCCACCGCCTCCTGGCAGGTGCGCAACGACTCCTCGGGGCGGCCCGCGTACTCCTGGACCCGGGCCAGCTCGCTCAACGCCCTTGCGTGCGCGGCCACATCGCCGTTCTTGCGATGCCCCGCGGCGGCGGCCCGCCAGGCCCGCTGGGCCTCGCCGTAGCGCCCTGCGTAGGTGTGCGCGGTGGCGATGCGGCCGTACACACGCGCGGCGTCCGCGCGCTCGTCGCGGGCCAGGCGCTGGGCGAGGGCCCGGCCGAACCAGTCGGCGGCCCGCTCGTAGTCCCCGAGCTCCAGGTGGGCGCCGCCTACGGATTCCATCGCGCGGCCGGTCGCGTACGGGTCGTTCGCCTCGCGTCCGGCGTCCAGTGCGGCCCGGTAGCGCACCAGCGCCTCCGCGGTGCGGCCCGTCCGGGCGTCGACGTCGGCCAGGTTCAGCAGGGCCGCGGCCTTCTCCCGGGGCAGCCCGCGGCGCTCGGCCACGTCCAGGACGAGCTGGTGGACGCCGTAGAGGTCCGGGGCGGCCGCCTGGGTGCCCAGGTGCGCGACCATCGCCCGCACCAGCTGGGACATCAGCCGGCGGGCGAGGGTGTCCAGCTCGCCGTCCGCGACCGCGAGGCGGGCCGAGGCCAGCAGGGCGGGCCGGCGCACGCTCAGCCAGTCGGCGGCCGCGCGCGGGGTGGGGAAGCGCAGGGCACGGGGCATGCCCTGGAGCTTCTCGCGGGCCTGGGGGCTGTCGGTCTCGGTGATGGCCCGGCAGGACTGCAGCAGCCGTACCGTGCGCTCCAGCATGCGGGCGCGGGCCAGCTGGAGCTCGGCCGGACGGTCGTGCGACTCGGCGGCGGCGCGCAGCAGAGGGTGCAGACAGCCGGGGATCTCGTACTGGGGCAGCGGGGAGTCCACGGCCCGCAGCAGCCCGAGGGCGGTGAGGTCGTCCAGTGTGGTGCGGGCGGCGACCACCGAGCAGCCGGCCAGCGCGGAGGCGGTGTGCGGGTCGGCGAGGCCGGCCGGGGCCAGGCACAGCAGCCGCAGCACCCGGGCGGCCGGGGCGGGCAACGCGGCGTGCACGAGTCCGAACACCCGGCTGAGCGGCGAGCCCTCGTCGATCTCCGCGTGGAGTTGCCTGGCGAAGTCGGCGACGGCGGCCTGCGGACGGGCGGCGAGCCAGCCGCCGGCCAGCGTGAGGGCGGCGGGCTCGCCCTGGCAGGCCTCCACGAGCCCCTCGGCGGAGAGCGGGTCGACCGTGATGCGGACGGAGCCGGTGTACCGGGTCAGCAGTTCGAGGGCGGACTTCGTGTCCAGGCCGCCCAGGGTGCAGGGGCGGACGTCCGCGATGCCGGTGAGGGGTCCGGACGAGACGGCGACGAGCAGGCACTGGGGGGCGTCGGGAAGCAGCGCGTCGACCTGTTCGGCGCCGGTGGCGTCGTCGAGCAGGAGCAGCACCCGTCGCCGGGCGAGGGAGGCGCGCAGGAGGGCCGCCAGGTCGTCCTCGTCGGCGCCGGCGGGGGACGGCACGTCGAGCGCGGCGAGCAGCTCCCGGGCCGCGCGCTCGACCGGCACGGGCGTGCCGTCGGGCTCGGCGAGACGGGCGCGCAGCACTCCGTCGGGATAGCGGTCGGCGACCTGCCGGACGAGTTCCTCGGCGAGCGCGGTCCGGCCGGAGCCGGGCCGGCCGGCGATCAGGAGCACGCGCGCGCGAGGGGCCTTCCGGCCGGAGATGGTGTCCAGCCCCGCGCGCTCGATGTCGGCGCGCAGTTCCTTCAACTCCCGGGTGCGGCCCAGGAAATGGCCCTCTGTCGCAGCGTGTCCGGACAGCTGCGCGCCGCCTGTGTCCACTGCCTGATCCGTCACGGGCCACACTCCCGTCCCACCGCGCACGCAACCCGCCGGGACTCCGGATCGGGTGATTCCAGAGCCTAGTTCACGCTCTGCGACGTTCCGGGAGGAGCACGGCGGGGCGCGGCCGGACTCCCCCGATCGGATCAGCCGATCGTCACACCGCGAGCGGCCGGAGGGGTCGCGGGCGGGCCGACGCGGACGGCGCCGGACTCGCGCGCGGGTGACCGGGGACCCGCAGCGGGCGACGGGTGGATCCAGGCCCGTGCGGGTGGCGCGGGAGGGGTGAATTCAGGCCTGCGAGCGGGAAGGCGGCACGGGCGCGTGCGGGCCCGTGACGGGTGCCGGACGACGGGCGTGACGGGCGGCGGGTGACGGGCGGGTTCAGGCCTCGAACGGACGGGCCGGCCAGGGCGCCTCCGCCGGGCGCAGCGCGTCGACGCCCTCGCCGGCGCGGGCGGCCGCCAGCGACAGCACGCCGACCACCAGGCAGTTGTTGTGCACGTCGCCCGCGAGGACGGCCCGGACCAGGTCGGCGACCGGCACCCGCGCGTGCTCCATGTCGGCCTCCTCCTCCTCGACCGCGAAGCGCTGCCCGTCCGCCTCCGACAGCCCCCGGGCCAGGAAGATCCGCACGGACTCGTCACAGCCGCCGGGGGTCGTGTACACGTCGGTGAGAACGCGCCAGTCCTCGGCCTTGACGTGCGCCTCCTCGTAGAGCTCGCGCCGGGCCGCGTGGAGCGGGTTCTCGCCGGGCACGTCGAGCAGACCGGCCGGGATCTCCCACAGCTTGTGCCGCACCGGGTGGCGGTACTGCTTGATCAGCAGCACCCGGTCCTCGTCGTCGAGGGCGAGGACCGCCACGGAACCCGGATGGACCTGGTAGTCCCGGCGGACCACCGAGCCGTCGGGCATGACCACCTCGTCGGTGCGCACCGAGGTCTTGTTGCCCACGAAGGGGGTCTGGGTGGCCCGGATCTCCCACGCCTGAGGAGTGTCCTTGATCGTCATGCCTTGCGTCCTTCCACCGTGCCACCTGCGCAAACGAAACCGGGGTGCAAACCCTTGAAGGTTTGCACCCCGGCCACCGTACAACTGGTGTGTTACTTCGAAGTCTGCCCCGCGGCGACCTTCCGCTCGACCGCCGCCTTCACCAGGCCGGCGAACAGCGGGTGCGGACGCGTGGGCCGCGACCGCAGCTCCGGGTGCGCCTGCGTGGCCACCAGATAGGGGTGGACGTCACGCGGGTACTCGACGTACTCGACGAGCTTGCCGTCCGGCGAGGTGCCCGAGAACAGGATGCCCGCCTTCTTCTCCAGCTCGGCGCGGTAGGCGTTGTTCACCTCGTAGCGGTGCCGGTGGCGCTCCTCGACGTACTCCTTGCCGTCGTACACCTCACGGACGATGGAGCCCTCGGCCAGCTTCGCCGGGTACATGCCCAGACGCATCGTGCCGCCCATGTCGCCCTCGCCCGCCACGATGTCGAGCTGCTCGGCCATCGTGGAGATGACCGGGTGCGCGGTGGCCGGATCGAACTCGGTGGAGTTGGCGTCGCCGATGTCGGCCAGGTTGCGCGCGGCCTCGATCACGATGCACTGCAGCCCCAGGCACAGGCCCAGCAGCGGGATCCTGTTCTCACGGGCGTAGCGGATCGCGCCGACCTTGCCGAGCACACCGCGGTCGCCGAAACCGCCCGGGATGCAGATCCCGTCGACGTCCTCGAGCTGCGCCTTGGCGCCCGCCGGGGTCTTGCAGTCGTCCGAGGTGACCCACTTGATCTTCACGCGGGCCTTGTTGGCGAAACCGCCGGCGCGCAGCGCCTCGGTGACCGAGAGGTAGGCGTCGGGCAGGTCGATGTACTTGCCGACCAGCGCGAGGGTGATCTCGTGGTCGGGGTTGTGGACGCGGTCGAGCAGGTCGTCCCACGTCGTCCAGTCCACGTCGCGGAACGGCAGGTCCAGCTTGCGGACGACGTAGGCGTCCAGGCCCTCGCCGTGCACGGTCTTGGGGATGTCGTAGATCGAGCGCGCGTCGGGGCAGGCCACCACGGCGTCCTCGTCGACGTCGCACATCAGCGAGATCTTGCGCTTGATCGCGGTGGGCACCTCGCGGTCGCAGCGCAGGACGATCGCGTCCGGCTGGATACCGATGTTGCGAAGCGCCGCGACGGAGTGCTGGGTCGGCTTCGTCTTCAGCTCGCCCGAGGGGCCGATGTACGGCAGGAGCGAGATGTGCACCACGAAGACGTTGTCCCGGCCGACCTCGTGCCGGACCTGGCGGACCGTCTCCAGGAACGGCAGCGACTCGATGTCGCCGACGGTGCCGCCGACCTCGGTGATCACGACGTCGACCTCGTCCGTCGCCATGCGGCGGATGCGGTGCTTGATCTCGTTGGTGATGTGCGGGATGACCTGGACGGTGTCGCCGAGGTACTCGCCGCGCCGCTCCTTGGCGATCACCGTGTTGTAGACCTGACCGGTGGTGACGTTGGCGGAGCCGTCGAGGTCGCGGTCGAGGAAGCGCTCGTAGTGGCCGATGTCCAGGTCGGTCTCGGCGCCGTCGTTGGTGACGAACACCTCACCGTGCTGGAAGGGGTTCATCGTGCCCGGGTCGACGTTCAGGTACGGGTCGAGCTTCTGCATCACGACGCGCAGTCCCCGCGCCTTGAGCAGCATGCCGAGGCTGGAGGCCGTCAGACCCTTGCCGAGCGAGGAGGCGACACCCCCGGTGACGAAGATGTGCTTGGTCGTCGTGGATTTGGGCGTCATGGCCAAGAGGGGGCTCCCGTGGTCGCGATTGGGGTGTGCGGTTCGGGGGCTTCGAGACCACCGGTCCACGGGCTACCAGGGTATCAGCGCCTCGGAGAGATGGCTCCCGGCCACGCTCCGCGTACGGCCCGACACGGAAGGCCGTTCCAGCACCGGTTTCTCACCCGTTGCTCACCCGTTCGGCCCACCCGCGTTGCCGGGAGCGGCACGCAGATCATCTACGTGCGTCGTATCCTGCTCGGACACTCACTGCCGAGCCCGGTCGGCAAGACGGCACACCCCCGCCCGTCCCCCACCGGAACAACGAGAGCTCGTCAGTTCGTTGAGCAATAATCGGCGTTTTGCCCTCAGGGCCGAGCGGCTGCTTTGCTTCAGCGCTCAACGACGCATTACAAACGACCCCTTGACCGCACTAGCGACAGCCCCCGTGTCCCATGGGGGTGACGTGGCCGTTCGACTGGAGTTGCACGTGGCCGGGCGCATCGAAGACTACGCACTCATCGGAGACATGCAGACCGCCGCCTTGGTCTGCCGTGACGGGACAGTGGACTGGCTGTGCCTGCCCCGCTTCGACTCGCACGCGATCTTCGCCGGTCTGCTCGGCACCGAGGAACACGGGTTCTGGCGCCTCGGTCCGGCGCACGCCTCCGACGCGCCGCCGCCGCGCGCGGCCCGGCGCACCTACCGCGGCGACTCGCTGATCCTGGAGTCCGAGTGGGACACCCCGCGCGGCACGGTCCGGGTGACCGATTTCATGCCTCCCCGTGACGGCGCACCCCAGCTGATCCGGATCGTCGAGGGCGTCTCGGGCCGCGTGCCGATGCGCTCGACGCTGCGGATGCGGTTCTCCTACGGCCGGGTGGTGCCGTGGGTGCACAAGCACGAGGGCCGCACGGTGGCCGTGGCCGGCCCGGACTCGGTGTGGTTCGACACCGACTGCGAGACCTACGGCAAGTCTCTGACCACGTACGCCGACTTCACGGTCGCGCCCGGCGACCGCATCGCGTTCACGATCTCGTGGGAGCCCTCGCACAAGGAGCCGCCCCCGCTGCCGGAGCCGGAGCAGTCCCTGGAGGCGACCGAGGAGTTCTGGCGCGAGTGGGTCGAGCACTGCACGTACCACGGCCCCTACCGTGAGGCGGTGATCCGCTCCCTGATCACGCTCAAGGCGCTGACATACGGCCCGACCGGCGGCATCGTCGCCGCGCCCACCACGTCCCTGCCGGAGGACATCGGCGGCGTCCGCAACTGGGACTACCGCTACACCTGGCTGCGCGACGCGGCGATCACCCTGTCCTCGCTGCTGCGCACCGGCTACCGCGAGGAGGCCCGCGCCTGGCGCGAGTGGCTGCTGCGCGCGGTCGCCGGCGACCCCGAGAACCTGCAGATCATGTACGGCATCGCCGGCGAGCGCGAGCTCGGCGAGGCCGAGCTGGACTGGCTGCCCGGTTACGAGAACTCCGGCCCGGTCCGGGTCGGCAACGGCGCCGCGCACCAGCTCCAGCTCGACGTCTACGGCGAGGTCACCGAGGCCCTGCACCTGGGCCATATGACCGGCCTGGCCCGCAACGACTACGCGTCCCTGCTCCAGCTCAAGCTGATCCGCTACCTGGAGCAGCACTGGGACGAGCCCGACGAGGGCATCTGGGAGGTGCGCGGCCCGCGCCGCCACTTCGTGCACTCCAAGGTCATGGCGTGGGTCGCGGTCGACCGCACCATCAAGCTGATCGAGTCCGGCGACGCGGACGGCCCGCTGGACAAGTGGCGCGAGCTGCGCGACGACATCCACCGCGACGTGTGCGAAAAGGGTTACGACAAGGAGCGCAACACCTTCACCCAGTCCTACGGCTCCAAGGAGCTGGACGCGTCCTTGCTGCTCATCCCGCAGATGGGCTTCCTGCCCCCGGACGACAAGCGGGTGATCGGCACCATCGAGGCGATCCAGCGCGAGCTGTCCACCCCGGACGGCTTCATCCTGCGCTACCCGACCTCCGGCGGCGACGAGGGCGTGGACGGCCTCCCGGGCGACGAGGGCGCGTTCCTGGCCTGCTCGTTCTGGATGGCGGACGACCTCGCGATGATCGGCCGGGTCGACGAGGCGCGCAAGCTCTTCGAGAAGCTGCTCTCCCTGCGCAACGACCTCGGTCTGCTCGCCGAGGAGTGGGACCCGCGCCTTCAGCGCCAGGTCGGCAACTTCCCGCAGGCCTTCAGCCACGTCCCGCTGATCGACACGGCGCTGCGGCTGACGGCGTCGGGCGCGTACGGCGGCTGAGCTCCGGGGGCCGAGCTCCGGAGCCCGAACTCCGGGGGCTGATTTCCCGGGCCCAGGTCTTACGGACCGGTGACGTGCGGCCGCCGAACAGGACCGGGCGGCCGCGCCCACCTACGCTGGAGCCATCTGCCCCTGCACGGAAGGGGGCGCCACATGGCCTCCCCATCGAAGGCGGGCGCGGCGCTGTCCGCGCTGCGCGAGGAACTGGTCGGCGACGTGTTCGCCCCGGAGGATCCGGGTTACGACGAGGCCCGGGCCGTCTTCAACGCGATGATCGACCGCCGTCCGGCCGTGATCGCCCAGTGCGTCGACGAGTCCGACGTCGTTCGGTCGCTGCGCTTCGCCCGTGACCTGGACCTGCCCGTCGCGGTCCGAGGGGGCGGACACAGCGTCGCGGGCATGGCCCTCGGCGACGGTGCCCTGGTGGTGGACCTGCGTCACATGCGCGGCGTCACCGTCGACCCCGGCGCCGGGACGGCACGGATCGCCGGCGGGGCCACCATGAGCGACCTGGACCGCGCCTGTCAGCCCCACGGGCTGGCCACGACCGGCGGCCGGGCCTCCACCACCGGCGTCGGCGGCTTCGTCCTCGGCGGCGGCACCGGCTGGCTGGACCGCCGGTTCGGCCTGGCCGTGGACAACCTGCTCGGCGTCGAGCTGGTCACCGCGGAGGGCCGGCAGGTGCGCGCGACCGCCGACGAGCACCCGGACCTGTTCTGGGCGCTGCACGGCGGCGGCGGCAACTTCGGCATCGCCACCGCGCTCACCCTCGAGCTGCACGAGATGCCCGAGTTCTCCATCGCACTGCTGCTCCACCTGCCGGAGTTCGGCCCCGAGGTCACCCGCACCTACCGGGACGTGATCACGGCCGGGCCGGACGAGGCGGGCGGCGCCGTCATCTACTTCACCGGTCCGCCCGCGGAGTTCGTCCCGCCGCACCTGGTCGGCTCACTGCTGTGCGGGGTGCTGCTGACGTACGCCGGCCCGGAGGAGGACCTGCGCAAGCTCGCGCAGCCCCTGCTGGCGCTGCCGCACGAGGCCGAGGTCGTCGGGGCGATGCCGTACGCCGACGTCCAGTGCATGCTCGACGATCCGCCCGGGATGCGGAACTACTGGTCGGCGGAGTACCTGACCGGCGCCCCGGACGACTTCGTCGACGTGTACTGCGCCCGCGGCCGGGCCATGCCCGTACCGACCGGCACCATGCACACGCTGTTCCCGCAGGGCGGCGCCATCGGCGCCGGCCCGCACGAGTACCCCGTGCCGTACCGCGACGCGCCCTGGGCCGTGCACCCCTTCGGGCTGTGGGCGGACCCGGCGGACGACGAGCGATGCGTCCAGTGGGTCCGGGACGTCCGGGCCGACGCACAGCCGTGGAGCACCGGGGCGGTCTACCTCAACTTCATCGGCGACGAGGGCGCCGACCGGGTCGTGGCGGGCGTCGGCGAGGCGAACGCCCGCCGGCTCGCCGACGTGAAGCGCGGCTACGACCCCGAGAACGTGTTCCGCTTCAATCACAACATCAGGCCCGCCTGAGACCACCACGCAGATGCCGCCGGAAGGTCCGCGCAGGTAGCGTCCGCTGCATGGACAGCCGCCCCGACCACCGATTCGACAGCCGGAGCGCCGGTATCACCGTGCAGCGCGCCCTGGAGCTGCCCGGACTGCGCAGCGGGCTGCCCGAGGTCCTCGCGGGCGGCGAGCGGCTGGACCGCACGGTGCGCTGGGTGCACGCGGGCGAGGTCCCGCACATCGCCTCGCTGCTCAAGGGCGGGGAACTGCTGCTGACGACGGGCTACGGTCTCGGCACCCGTCCGGCCGAGCAGCGGGCGTTCGTCCGCACCCTGGCCGAGCGGGGCATCGCGGCCCTGGTGATCGAGCTGGGACCGCGCTTCGACCGGCTGCCCGCGGCCCTGGTGGAGACGGCGCGCACGACCGGGCTCCCCCTCGTCCAACTGCACCGCGAGGTGGCGTTCGTGACGGTCACGGAGGAGGTCCACACCGAGATCGTCAACGGGCACTACGCCCTTCTCCAGCAGGCCGAGGAGGTGCACCGGCGCTGTACGCAGGCCCTGCTCGGCGGCGGCGGGATCCCGCAGGTGCTGGGCATCCTGGCCGACTTCGGCGACAACCCGGTGTTCCTGGAGACGACCGACGGACGGCTGCTGTACGCGGCCGGCGAGGGCCCTCGGGGCGCGGATCCGCTCCAGGTGTGGGAGGGGCTGCGCGGGCCGCACAAGGACGCGCCGCCGCCCGCCGGTTCGGTGCTGGTGGACGTGCCCGGGGGCGGGCCGGGGGCCGGGGCCGTGCGCGCCCGGCTGGTGCAGCTGCCCGTGCGCGCCCCGCTCGCTCCCGTGCACCGCATCGCGGCCGAACGGGCGGCCGGGGTCCTGGCGGTGGTGCTGATGCAGGCCCGTCAGGAGGAGGAGCTCGCCGCGCGGGGCCGGGGCGACTTCCTGACCGACCTCGCCGAGGGCCGGATCGCCGCGGAGGACGCCCCGGCGCAGGCGCGGGTCCTCGGCTTCCGGCCGGCCGCCGGCCCGCTGCTGCCGGTCGTCATGCGGCTGGGCGACGGCATCTCCCCGGGTGGGGGCTGGGCGGTGCTGGCGCGGGCGGTCGCGGAGGAGCTGACATCGGTGGGCGTGCCGGTGCTGCTGGGCGTGCGGCCGGTGGAGGGCCGGGTGCCGGTGCTGCTGGGCCTGCGCTCGGAGTCGGAGCGGCCCGCGGTGGCGGACCGGGTCGCGGCGGCGCTGCGGGCCGGGGTGGAGCGGGCCGGGATGCAACGGCCGGGTGCCGCGCCCCCGGTGGTGGTCGTGGGGATGGCGGGCGGCTGGGCGGCCGCCTCGGCGGGGCTCCGACACGCCGCGGAGACGGCGACGGCCGCGCAGGGCCTGCCGGACCGCCCCTGGTACGACGCCCGTCGGCTGGACATCGACCTGCTGCTGTGGCGGCTGCGCGACCACCGCGACCTGGCGGCGTTCGTGGACCGTGCGATCGGCCCGGTCCGCGATCACGACCAGCGCTCCAAGCCGCCGCTGCTGCCGACCCTGGAGACGTATCTGGCGCACGCCGGCCGCAAGGCGGAGACGGCCCGCGAGCTGCACCTGAACCGCCAGACCCTCTACAACCGGCTCGCGCGCATCGGCGAACTGCTCGGCACCGACCTCGACGACCCCCAGACCGTCCTGGCGTTGAGCCTGGCGCTACGGGCGCGACGTCACGTGCCGTGACCCCGGGAACGCCACTGTGGACCGCCGGGGCGGTCCGCCGGGGCCGTCGACCGTGCTCGGTCGGTCCGCCGCGTCATCGGTCCGGCAGCTGTTCCTCCGGGCTCAGATCATCGGGCGGGGTTGCGTCAGCTCGTCGTAGACGCTGAGCACCTGGGCGACGGTCTCGTCCTCGGTGGGCCAGGTGGCCGCCTGCCGGGCGCCCATGTCCCGCAGGCGCTCGGCCCGTTCGGGGTCGTCGAGCAACCGCACGACGGCGGCGCCGAAGGCCTTCGCGTCTCCGGGCGGCACCAGCTCGGCCGCGTCGCCGACGAGTTCGCGGACGCCGTCGGCCAGAGCCGCGACGAGCGGCACGCGCGCGTGCAGCGCCTCCTGTGCGAGCACCGACCGCGACTCGCCGCCGCCGGGCAGCAGCGCCAGGTCGGCGGCGGCCAGGAGCTCGCCGACGTCGTCGCGCAGCCCGAGGAGCCGGACCGGCAGCTCCTCGTCCTCGATGCGGTGCTGCAGCTCGGCCCGCTGCGGCCCCTCCCCCGCGATCACCACCAGGGGGGCGGGATCCAGCTCGCGCCACGCGCGCGAGGCGTCCAGCAGGAGGTCGTACCCCCGGTGCCGGTCCAGTGAGCCGACGGCCATGAGCAAGGGCCGGCCGATCGCGCCGAGTTCGGCGCGCAGCTTGGGCAGCGGCTGCTCGCACTCCTCCTGCGCCCCCTCGCCCGCCCGGCGGCGGGGCAGCGCCACCGCGGCGAGCCGCGCGTCGCGGGCGCCCGTGCGGCGGGCCCGGTCGACGAGGTCGGAGGTGACGCCGAGGACGACCGCGGCCGTCCTCGCGACACGCCGCTCCAGCAGCCGCAGCAGATGGGCGCGGGCGCCCTCGGCGTGCGCGCGGTTGTGCCAGGTGACGACGAGCGGGGTGCGTCGGCCGCTGAGCGCGAGGACCGCACGGAAGGAGGCGTGCAGTCCGTGGGCGTGGACGAGGTCGGCGTTCGTGCAGGCAGCGCGGAGCGCCGCCACGGAACCCGGGTCACTGCTGCGCGGTACGTGCACGTGTTCGGCGCCGGCGCCCGTGAAGTCGTAGGTGTCATCGGCGTCACAGGGGGCGCACACCGTCACCCGCACGCCCCTCGCGACGAGCCCCGCGGTCAGGGAGCGCACGTGCGCGCTGCTGCCGGCGTTGCCGCCGCCCAGCACCTGCACGGTGCACAGCGACGACTGGCCGTACGGTGAGTGGCTGCTCACGTGGCCGGGGCTCCTGGTTCGGCGTCGGACGGTCACGAAGAAACGTACAGAAGGGCCGGGCGGAGGGGTGGACCGCTGGCGTTCCTCCACGTATTACGCCCAAGGATGCCAGGACGTACGGGTGTTCCGTGCCCTCCAGCCTCCTGCCGACGGCCCGCAGACCCCCGTGCTTCACCCACGCGGGTGAAGCCGTCCGGCCCCTTGTTCGATTCTCCGGCCCCGACCGGACCTCGCCGCACCCGTCGCTTCGCGTCGCACCCCGTCGCGTCACGTCCCGCCGCGCTAGCCTCAGCGCCCGTGACGCTGTCCGGCGGCCGCCGGACAGCCGACGGGGCGGCCGGTGCGAGTCGCCCCGCGCCGCCCGCCCCGCATCCGCCGTGCGCGCCCTCCGCGCACCCCGTGCCTGTCGTGCCTTCGTGCGGTCGGTGCCTGTCGCGCAGTCAGTGCCTGCCGTGCGGTTCGCCGCCGGGTGCCGTCACCCGTCCGCGCGAGCCGTGGCGAGGAGCTCCTCCGCGTGGGCCCGGGCCGTCTCGGAGTCCTCCTGGCCCGCCAGCATGCGGGACAGCTCGCGGATGCGCTCCTCGCCCTCGAGGACCTTCACCCCGGACCGGGTGACCGACCCGTCGTTGGTCTTCTCGACCAGCAGTTGCCGGTCGGCGAAGGCGGCGACCTGCGGAAGGTGGGTGACGACCACCACCTGCGCGGTCTTCGCGAGCCGCGCCAGCCGGCGCCCGATCTCGACGGCCGCCTTTCCGCCCACACCCGCGTCGACCTCGTCGAAGAGATACGTCGGCACCGGATCCGTCCCCGCGAACACGACCTCGACGGCCAGCATCACGCGCGAGAGCTCACCGCCGGACGCGCCCTTGGCGATGGGTCGCGGCGGGGCGCCCGGGTGCGGGGCGAGCAGCAGCTCGACCTCGTCGACTCCGGACGGCCCGTAGGCGACCGGACGGCCGCCGACCTCGACGCCCTCCGGGTCCTCGGTCTGCCGGATGTCGAACGACACGCGCGCGTGCGGCATGGCCAGCGAGGCCAGCTCGGCGGTCACCGCCGCGGCGAACCGCTCCGCGGCGTCGGCGCGCGCATCGGTGAGCGCCTGCGCCAGCCCGCCGAGTTCGGCCCGCAGCGCGTCCCGCTCGGCGGTCAGCTCGTCGATGCGCTCGTCGTCGCCGTCCAGCTCGGTGAGCCGGGCGGCGCTCTGCTCGGCCCAGGCGAGCACGGAGTTCATGTCCTGCCCGTACTTGCGGGTGAGGGCGGTGAGCGCGGCCCGCCGCTCCTCCACGGCCGACAGCCGCAGCGGATCGGCGTCCAAGTCGTCGGCGTACCCGGCGAGCTCGCCCGCGACGTCGCCCAGCAGGATGCCGATCTCCCCGATCCGGTCGGCGAGCGCGGACAGCGCCGGGTCGTGCGACCGGACGGCCTCCAGGGCCCGCTGCGCGCCCGCGACCAGCGTGGCGGCGTCGATGCCCTCGGGGTCCTCGGGGTTCCCGGCCAGCGCGGCGTGCGCGACCGTGGCGGCGGACGACAGCGCCTCCGCGTGCCCGAGCCGCCCGGCCTCCTCCGCGAGTTCGACGTCCTCTCCGGCGCGCGGTTCGACGCCGGCGATCTCGTCGAGCCCGAAGCGCAGGAGGTCGGCCTCCTGCGCCCGCTCACGCGCGCGGGTGACGATCTCGTCCAGCTCGACGGCCACCGCCCGCAGCCGCCGGTAGGCCTCGGTGTACTTGGCGAGCGGCACGGTCACCGCGTCGCCCGCGTACCGGTCGAGCGCCTGCCGCTGCCGGGACAGCTTGAGCAGCCCCTGCTGGTCGGTCTGCCCGTGCACGGCCACCAGCTCGTCGGCGAGTTCGGCGAGCACGCCCATGGGCACGCTCCGCCCGCCCACGTGCGCCCGCGACCGCCCCTCGGCGGAAACGGTACGGCTGATGAGCAACGCCCCGTCGTCGAGCTCGGCGCCCGCCTCTTCGGCCCGCAGGACCACCGCGGCGCCGGGAGGCACCGTGATCCGCCCCTCCACGACCGCCTTCTCCGCACCGATCCGCACGAGGGCGGGATCAGCGCGTCCGCCCAGCAGCAGTCCGAGGCTGGTGACCACCATGGTCTTGCCCGCGCCCGTCTCACCGGTGACGGCGGTGAAGCCTGGCGACAGCTCGACGACAGCGTCGTCGATGACTCCGAGCGACCGTATCCGCATCTCCTCCAACACGGAGACGACCTTACGAGGTCGGGGAGGGAAAGTGCGAGGCACCCTGTCACCCGCGCGAGTGGACGCGCCTCCCCGGCCTCCGCTGCGTGCTAGTTCCGCGCCCCGCGCCAGCCCGCGACGGGCAGCGCGAACTTCGCCACCAGCCGGTCGGTGAACGAGGCGTGGTGCAGCCGGGCGAGCCGCACCGGCACCGCGCCCCGCCGCACCTCGACCCGGGCCCCCGGAGGCAGCTCGAAGGTCCGCCGCCCGTCGCACCACAGGACTCCCGGCGGGATGTGCGGCAGCAGCTCGACCGCGAGCACCGAGTTCGGCGAGGTCACCAGCGGCTTCGCGAACAGTGCGTGCGCGCTGATCGGCACCATCAGCAGCGCCTCGACCTCGGGCCACACCACGGGCCCGCCGGCGGAGAACGCGTACGCGGTGGAGCCGGTGGGCGTCGACAGGACGATCCCGTCGCACCCGAACCCGGTGACCGGCCGCCCGTCGATCTCCAGCACCACCTCGAGCAGCTTCTCGGCGCCCGCCTTCTGCACGGCCGCCTCGTTCAGCGCCCAGTCGGTGTGCACGATGTCCCCGTTGCGATGCACGACGACGTCGACGGTCATGCGCTCCTCGACCTCGTACGCCCGGGTCACCACCCGGTCGACAACCTTGTCGAGGTCGTCGCGCTCGGCCTCCGCGAGGAAGCCGACGCTCCCGAGGTTGACGCCGAGCATCGGCACCCCGGACGCCCGTGCGAACTCCGCGCCGCGCAGCAGCGTGCCGTCACCGCCGAGGACGATGAGCAGCTCGCACCCCTCCAGGCACTGCGGGGTGGCCTCGGCGACCAGTTCCACGTCGTCCGGCACATGCAGGTCGGACGCCTCGTACTCCAGTACGCGCACCCCGATGCCCTCGCGCAGCAGCCCCTTGACCACCAGCTCGGCGCTGCGGATGGCCGCGGGCCGCCCGGTGTGCGCCAGCAGGAAAACAGTACGAGCTCGGTTCTGACTCAACGCGGCCCCTCCGCAACTGCACGGTCGACGTCGGCCGGGTCCAGGGCAGGCGCCCCGGACCGAAGCCACAGAAAGTACTCGACATTGCCCGAAGGCCCGGGCAGCGGACTGGCGGTGACCCCCCGCACCCCGAGTCCCAGGTCCCACGCCTTCGCGGCCACGCCCCGAACGGCTTCCGCCCGCAGCTGCGGACTGCGCACGACGCCCCCGCTGCCGAGCCGTTCCTTCCCCACCTCGAACTGGGGCTTGACCATCATCACCAGGTCCGCGTCCGGTCCGGTGCACCGTGCCAGGGCCGGCAGCACCAGCCCGAGCGGGATGAAGGACAAGTCCCCCACGACAAGATCCACAGGCTCCCCATCGATCGCTTCAAGCGTCAACTCGCGTACGTTCGTACGGTCCTTGACGGTGACGCGTTCATCGCTCTGCAGAGACCAGGCGAGTTGTCCGTATCCGACGTCCACGGCGACGACGTGCGCGGCGCCCGCCCGCAGCAGCACGTCCGTGAACCCTCCGGTGGAGGCGCCGGCGTCGAGCGCGCGCCGCCCCCGCACCGCGAGCCCCTGGGGCACGAACGCCTCCAGGGCCCCGGCGAGCTTGTGCCCGCCCCGGGAGACGTAGTCCGGGTCGTCGGCGTCCACGGCCACGACGATCGCGGCGGCGGTCTCCACCTGCGTGGCCGGCTTCGTCGCGACGGTCTTGCCGACGCTGACCCGGCCGGCCGCGATCAGCTGCCCGGCGTGCTCACGCGAACGCGCGAGTTTGCGGCGGACCAGCTCCGCGTCCAGACGGCGACGTGCGACTCCTGCCACGTTCGGTTCAGCTCCTACTGCCATACGAGGGTGAAGGCGTCCGCAGGTCGTGCGACGGTGCGGGCGCCGGGGGTCCCGGGCGGGCGTCGAGCGCGGTGAGCGCGTCGCGCAGCCCCCGGTGTACATCCTCGTACACCTCGACGTGTCCGTCGGTGGCGAGGTGGTCGGCGTCCGCCAGCCGCTCCAGATGCGCGTCCACCTCGGCGTGCCCGGTGGAGGCGCGGGGCACGGCCAGCGGCGCGGGAGCTGCGGGGTCGTGCTCCTGCTTCCGCTCCTGCTCGTGCTCTTCCCCGTGTGTCTGCCGCCGCTCCGGCCCGCGCTCCTCGGGCACCGCCGCCGACGGCGGCTCGGGCGCCTCCATCGCGGTCTCCGGCACTGTGTCGCTCATGCCCAGACGCTACCTCGAACACCTGGGGTACCGTCGTGCGCGATGGCCACGACCGAGGAGTGCCGCGCCGCACTCGAGAAGCTCTCCGACTCCATGCAGAGCGCCGAAGGGGACGTCCGCACGGCCACGGCCCTGGACCGCTCGGTGAGCTGTCGGATCACCGACCTGGACGTCACGTTCGTCGGCCGCATGACGGGCGGCCGGATCGTGGTGCAGGACACCCTTCAGGGCCCGCCGGTGGAGAAGGCGCAGATCAGACTGACCATGACCGGCGACGACCTGGTGGCGCTGGTCGACGGCGAGCTGAACTTCGCCAAGGCGTGGGGTTCGGGCCGGGTGAAGCTCGAGGCCGGCCTCAAGGACCTGTTCCAGCTCAGGAAGCTTCTGTAGCCGCGACCCTCCCGGCTCCCGCCCGCGCCCTGCGCGCCGCCGGCACCACCAGCGGCGTCCCCGTCTCGGGGTCGTCGATGACCTGGCAGCGCAGCCCGAAGACCTCCTCGACGAGACCGGCGGTGACGATCTCGCCCGGCGCGCCCTGAGCGACGACCTCACCGCCCTTCAGGGCGATCAGATGGGTCGCGTACCGGGCCGCGTGGTTGAGGTCGTGCAGCACCGCGACGAGCGTGCGCCCCTGCTCCTCGTGAAGCTCGGCGCACAGGTCGAGGACGTCGATCTGGTGCTGGATGTCGAGGTACGTGGTGGGCTCGTCGAGCAGCAGCAGCGGGGTCTGCTGGGCGAGGGCCATCGCGATCCACACCCGCTGGCGCTGGCCGCCGGACAGTTCGTCGACGTACCGGTCGGCGAGCCCGGCGACCCCGGTCTGCGCCATGGACTCCCGCACCACCCGCTCGTCCTCGGCCGACCACTGCCGCAGGACCCCCTGGTGCGGGTAGCGGCCGCGGCCCACCAGGTCGGCGACGGTGATCCCGTCGGGCGCGACGGACGACTGCGGCAGCAGTCCCAGCGTCCGCGCCACCTTCTTCGCGGGCATCGACTGGATGACCTGCCCGTCCAGCAGCACCCGGCCCCGGCTCGGCTTCAGCATCCGCGACAACGCCCGGAGCAGCGTCGACTTGCCGCAGGCGTTCGGTCCGACGATCACGGTGAAGGAGTTGTCCGGTATCTCCACCGAGAGCTGTTCGGCGATGATCCTCTGGTCGTAGGCGAGGGTGACGTCCTCGGCGGACAGGCGGTTCACGGTGCTCCTTCGGTTGTTCTGTTCGTCCGAGCCGCCGGGGCGGTCGACCGCGGCGGTCATATACGGCCCGCCTTGCGCTCGGTGACGAGGAGCCACAGCAGGTAGACGCCGCCGAGCACGCCGGTGACCACGCCCACGGGCAACTGCCCGTCGCCGAAGAGCCGTTGCGAGGCCCAGTCGGCGCTCACCAACAGGGCGGCGCCCATGAACAGGGACGCCACGAGGTTCGGTCCGGGCGAGCGGGTCAGCCGGCGGGCGAGCTGCGGCGCGGTGAGCGCCACGAAACCGACCGGTCCGGCGGCGGCGGTGGCGGCCGCGGTCAGCAGCACGGCGGACACCATCAGCACCAGCCGTACGCGCTCCACGCGCACGCCCAGCGCGTGGGAGACGTCGTCGCCCATCTCCATCATCCGCAGCCCGCGCGCCTGGGAGAGGACGAGCGGCACGAGCACACCGGCCAGCACGAGCAGCGGCCAGACCTGCTTCCAGTCACGGCCGTCGAGCGTGCCCGTCATCCACACCACGGCGCGGGCCGCATCGACGAAGTCGGCCTTGGTGAGGAGGTATCCGTTGACCGCCGTCGCGACCGCCGAGACGCCGATGCCGACGAGCACCAGCCGGTACCCGTGGACGCCCCGCCGCCACGCCAGCAGGTAGATCAGGGCCCCGGTGACGAGGCCGCCGACGAGCGCGCCCACGGTCACCTGGGCGGCGCTCCCGGAGAACAGCACGATCATCACGAGCGCACCGGCCGTCGCCCCCTGCCCGAGCCCCAGCACGTCCGGGCTGCCCAGCGGGTTGCGCGAAACGGCCTGGAACAGCGCACCGCCGAGCCCCAGCGAGGCCCCCACGAGCAGTCCCACGAGCACCCGCGGCAGCCGCAGTTCGTTGACGACGAACTCCTGTCCGGCGTCGCCGCCGCCGAACAGGGTCCGCACGACGTCGCCCGCCGGGATCGGGAAGTCGCCGGTGCCGATGAGCACCACGCCCGCGGCGAGCGCGACGACCGCCAGCAGCACGACGACGGTCAGCGTCCGCGGCTCCAGCCGGACGGACAGCCCGCCCGGGGTGCGCAGCGCACGGGGACCGCGAGGGGGCTTCTGCGCATTCTTCTTCTGCGCACTCTTCACAGCTGGGCCGTCCTCCGCCGTCGTACGAGAAAGATGAAGACCGGGCCGCCGATGATCGCGGTGATGATGCCGACCTGGACCTCCGACGGCCGGGCCACGACCCGGCCGACGACGTCGGAGCCGAGCAGCAGCACCGGCGACAGGATCGCCGCGTACGGCATGATCCAGCGCAGGTCGGGCCCGGTGAACGAACGGACCACGTGCGGGACCATCAGCCCCACGAACACGATCGGTCCGCAGGCCGCGGTCGCCGCGCCGCACAGCACGGTCGCGGCGAGCATCGACAGCGCCCGGGTGCGGTTCAGGTTCGCGCCGAGCGCCTTGGCCGTGTCGTCGCCCATCGCCACGGCGTTCAGCGGCCGGGCGAGGACGAACGCCAGGAGCGTGCCGGCCACGAGGAAGGGCAGCACCTGCCGGATGGTCTCGTCGGTCGCCGAGGACAGCGAGCCGACGGTCCAGAAACGCATCCGGGCGAGCGCCGCGTCGTCCAGGATCATCACGGCCTGGAGGTATCCGTAGAGCGCGGCGCTGATCGCGGTGCCGGCGAGCGCGAGCCGCACCGGGGTGGCCCCCCGGCTGCCGCCCAGGAACCAGACCAGCGCCCCGACCGC
Source organism: Streptomyces sp. LUP30 (assembly GCF_001746365.1). Lineage (GTDB taxonomy): Bacteria > Actinomycetota > Actinomycetes > Streptomycetales > Streptomycetaceae > Streptomyces. The sequence goes on along the minus strand of NZ_MJAJ01000061.1, from coordinate 5,306 downwards.
GGCCGCTCCGGAGAACGCGAACCACACATAGCCGCTCAGGCTGGTCACGCCGAAGAAGGAGATGGCGGTGACGACGGCGGCCGACGCGCCCGCGTTGAGCCCGAGCAGTCCGGGATCGGCCAGCGGATTGCGTGTCAGCGCCTGCAGCACGGCCCCCGACAGGCCGAGCGCGGCCCCGACGAGCAGCCCGAGCACGGTCCGCGAGAACCGCTCGTCGACGACGACGTCCGCGTAGGTCCCCGAGCCGTGGAACAACCCGTGCCAGACCTGCGCGACCGACAACTCCTTGGCCCCGACGGCGATGCTCGCCAGCGCCACCAGCAGCAGCACCGCCACGGCGGCCAGGAGTCCGACGGAGCGGACCGCCCGGCGGTTCGGGGGCGCGGGGGCGGTCTCCGCGCGCGATACGGGAACACTGTCGACCAACACGCAGTTAGGTTAGCCTACCCTCGTAACGCCGCCGGGGTCCCGGTCCGTCACGTCGACACGCGTCAGAGGCCGAGCCGTGCCAGCGCCTTCCCCCCGTCCAGCTCACAGGCTCCGTCCCCGGCCGCCGTCCAGGCCGCCGCGCACAACGCCCGCAGCCCGTCCAGGGCTTCGCCCTCACCCGACAGCTCCAGCCGCTCCGCCCCCGCCGTGGCCGTCCAGCCGCCGCACCGGAACCCGTCCCCCTCAGCGGCGACCTCCGGCTGCCCGGCGAGCAGCCCGCGCAGATCGGCGTCGACAAACGTCGGCCGGTGCTGCGGCGGCGCGGCGAGCAGTTGCGGCCCGTCGGTGACGCCGGTGAGGACGAGCAACGAGTCGACCTCACCGTTGAACGCGCCCTCGATGTCCGTGTCCAGCCGGTCCCCGACCACCAACGGCCGCTCCGCGCCCGTGCGCAGGATCGTCTCCCGGTGCATGGGAGGCAGCGGCTTGCCCGCGACCTGCGGCTCGGCGCCGGTCGCGATCCGCACGACCTCCACCGCCGCGCCGTTGCCCGGCGCGATGCCACGCCCGCTGGGAATCGTCAGATCCGTGTTGGACGCGAACCACGGCACCCCGCGCGCGACGGCGTAGGACGCCTCCGCGAACCGCCCCCACGGCAGGTCCGGCCCGCCGAAGCCCTGCACCACGGCCGCCGGGTCGTCGTCCGCCGATTCCACCGGCACGAGCCCCCGCTCACGCAACGCGACCCGCAGCCCTTCCCCGCCGATCACCAGCACCCGCGACCCGCCCGGCACCTGCTCGCCGATCAGCCGCGCCACCGCCTGCGCCGAGGTGATGACGTCCTGCGCCCCCGTCGGTATGCCCAGCTCCGACAGATGACCCGCCACCGCGTCCGGCGTGCGCAGCGCGTTGTTCGTGACGTACGCGAGCCGCATCCCGCCCGCCCGCGCGGAGGCGAGCGAGTCGACGGCGTACTCGATCGCGTTCCCGCCGGCGTACACCACCCCGTCGAGGTCGAGCAGAGCCGTGTCGTACGCCTCGCTCAGGGCCTGCCCACTGCCCTCGGGCTTCGTCCTGACGCTCCGGCTCATTCCACATCGCTCCTCGCTCGATCCGCTTTCCCTCGATCATCCCGCACGCCACCGACACACGTACGATGCCGGGATGAACACAGCAGGTCCCTCCGAGGCGACGGCGCCCCGAGGCCTGGAACTCACCCCGTTCCGAGGCCTGCGCTACGACCCCGACCGGGTCGGCAGTCTCGCCGCCGTCACCTCTCCGCCGTACGACGTCGTGGTACGCCCCGACGGCCTGCATCACCTCCAGGACGCGGACCCGTACAACATCGTCCGCCTGATCCTCCCTCAGGCCGCCACCCCCGCCGCCCGCAACGAACAGGCCGCCGACACCCTGCGCCGCTGGCTCTCCGAGGGCGTCCTCACGGCCGACCCCGAGCCCGCCCTGTACGTCTACGAGCAGCGCCACGCCGACGGCATGCTCCAGCGCGGCCTCATCGGCGCCCTGCGCGTCTCGGAGCCCTCGGAGGGCGTCGTCCTGCCCCACGAGGACGTCATGCCGCACATCGTCGCGGACCGCGCCGCCCTGATGCGCGCCACCCACGCGAACCTCGAACCCCTCCTGCTCACCTACCGGGGCGACGGCGCCGCGGCGGAGGCCGTGGACCGCGCGGCCGCCCTCCCCCCGCTCCTGTCCACCACCACGGAGGACGGCTACAGCCACCGGCTCTGGGCGATCACCGACCCCGCCGAGACGGCCCGCGTCCAGCAGGACCTCTCCCGCCGCCAGGCCCTTATCGCCGACGGCCACCACCGCTGGGCGACGTATCTCAGGCTGCGCGCCGAGCAGACCGAACCCGGTCCCTGGGACCATGGTCTCGTCCTCCTGGTGGACACGGCGCGCTACCCCTTGCGCGTACGCGCCATCCACCGCCTCCTGCACGGCCTGCCGGTCGCCGAGGCCCTGGCCGCGCTCGACGCGCACTTCCGCGTCCGGCCCCTGGACGTCGCCCTCCCGCAGGCCCTCGACGTCCTGGCCGACGCCGCCTGCGCGGGCAACGCGTTCCTTCTCGCGGGCGACGGCGCCTTCCACCTCGTCGACCGCCCGGACCCGTCCCTCCTCGCCCGAACGATCCCCACCGACCGCCCGGAGGCCTGGCGCACCCTGGACGCGACGGTCCTGCACGCCACGCTCCTCGACCACATATGGGACATCCCGGAGGACGACCCCGCCCGCATCGCCTACATCCACGACACCGCGGCGACCGTGCGGAAGGCGGAACGCCACGGCGGTACGGCGGTCCTGCTGCACCCCGTCCGCGAGGAGGTCGTCCGCGACCTGGCCCGCCAGGGCGTCACCATGCCCCGCAAGTCGACGTCGTTCGGCCCCAAGCCGGCCTCGGGACTGGTCCTGCGCGCACTCGACGCCTGAGCCCGGACGCACGAAGGGGCGGGACCCGGTGACACCGGATCCCGCCCCTCGTCGTACGTCAGTCCTCGCCGTCAGTCCTCGTCGCGCTCGACCTTCGCGTCGTCGGCGGCGTCCTCGACGTCCTCCGCCTCCGCCGCCTTCTTCACGGCGACCTCGTCGGTCCCAACGGTCGCGACGGCCTCGTCAGCCACGTCGCCCCCGTCGGTCCCTTCTTCGTCCAGGGCGTCGACGAAGTCCACCCCGTCCAGCTCGGCGAGCCGGTCGGAGGCATCGGTGCTGCCGTCCCGGTCCGCCTCGACGGCCTTGGCGAACCACTCCCGCGCTTCGCCCTCACGCCCGGCGGCGAGCAGGGCGTCGGCGTACGCGTACCGCAACCGCGCGGTCCACGGCTGGACGGAACCGGCCGCCAGCTCGGGGCTCTGCAGCGTCACGATGGCGGCGTCCAGCTGTCCCATGTCACGGCGGGCGCCGGCCGCGACGAGCCGCATCTCCACCTGTCCCGCCTTGTCGAGCTTGTTCACCTCGGGAGCGCCGGCCATGTCCAGAGCCTTCTCCGGCCGCCCGAGCCCACGCTCACAGTCGGCCATGACGGGCCACAGCTCCGCGGAGCCGCTCATCCGCCGGGCAGCCCGGAACTCGGCGAGCGCCTCGCTGTACTTCTGGTTGGCGTACGCGGCGAATCCGCCGGCCTCCCGGACGGCGGCGACCCGCGAGGCGAGCCGCAGGGCGATCTTGGAGTACGCGTAGGCGCGCTCGGGTTCCTCGTCGATCAGCCGGGCGACCATCACCAGGTTCTTGGCGACGTCGTCGGCGAGCGTCTTGGGCAGGCTCATCAGCTCCTGCCGTACGTCCTTGTCGATCTCCTCGCCGGTGACGTCCTCGGGGATCGGCAGACGCTTGATCGGCTCGCGGTCCCGGTCCCGGTCGTCGCGGAAACGGCTGCCGCCGCGATCGTCCCGACGGTCGTCACGCCCGTCGCGCCCGCGGAAACCACCGGGCCGTCCACCACGGTCGTCCCGGCGGGGACCGCGAGGGGCAGCGCCACGGTCGTCCCGCCCCCGGAACCCACCACGATCGTCACGCCGGTCGTCACGCCGGTCGTCGCGGCGGTCGTCGCGCCGGTCGTCGCGGCGGAAGGCAGGGCGGTCGCCCCGGTCGCCACGGTCGTCACGACGGAAGCCCGGACGGTCGCCACCGCGGTCGTCCCGACGCGGCCCACGGTCGCCGCGGTCGTCCCGCTGGAACGCGGGCCGGGACCCCCGGTCCCCCTCACGACGGTCGTCACGCCGATCATCACGACGGTCGTCCCGGCGGCCGAAACCGCCGCCATCATGACCACGGTCACGCTCACGACCAGCGAAGCCACCGCCACGACTGTCATCCCGACGACCGTAACCGCCACCGCGGTTGTCGTCGCGCCTGCCGCTCCCCCCACGATCGTCGTCACGACGGACGGCGGGACGGTCCCCACGGTCGTCACGACGGAATCCCGGACGGTCCCCGCGATCGTCGCGGCGGAAGCCGGGACGGTCGCCACGGTCGTCACGACGGAAGCCCGGACGGTCGCCACCGCGGTCGTCCCGACGCGGCCCACGGTCGCCGCGGTCGTCCCGCTGGAACGCGGGCCGGGACCCCCGGTCCCCCTCACGACGGTCGTCACGCCGATCATCACGACGGTCGTCCCGGCGGCCGAAACCGCCGCCATCATGACCACGGTCACGCTCACGACCAGCGAAGCCACCGCCACGACTGTCATCCCGACGACCGTAACCGCCACCGCGGTTGTCGTCGCGCCTGCCGCTCCCCCCACGATCGTCGTCACGACGGACGGCGGGACGGTCCCCACGGTCGTCACGACGGAATCCCGGACGGTCCCCGCGATCGTCGCGGCGGAAGCCGGGACGGTCGCCACGGTCGTCGCGACGGAATCCCGGACGGTCGCCACGGTCGTCGCGGCGGTCGTCGCGCCGGTCGTCCCGACGGTCGTCGCGGCGGAAGGCAGGGCGGTCGCCCCGGTCGCCACGGTCGTCACGACGGAAGCCCGGACGGTCGCCACCGCGGTCGTCCCGACGCGGCCCACGGTCGCCGCGGTCGTCCCGCTGGAACGCGGGCCGGGACCCCCGGTCCCCCTCACGACGGTCGTCACGCCGATCATCACGACGGTCGTCCCGGCGGCCGAAACCGCCGCCATCATGACCACGGTCACGCTCACGACCAGCGAAGCCACCGCCACGACTGTCATCCCGACGACCGTAACCGCCACCGCGGTTGTCGTCGCGCCTGCCGCTCCCCCCACGATCGTCGTCACGACGGACGGCGGGACGGTCCCCACGGTCGTCACGACGGAATCCCGGACGGTCCCCGCGATCGTCGCGGCGGAAGCCGGGACGGTCGCCACGGTCGTCGCGACGGAATCCCGGACGGTCGCC
>NZ_MJAJ01000060.1 GCF_001746365.1 Streptomyces sp. LUP30 | reverse complement strand
CTCATCCTCGGCTTTCACGGCCGGGGACGGGGTATCAACATATCTGGCGTTGATTTTTGGCACGCTGTTGAGTTCTCAAGGAACGGACGCTTCCTTTGTACTCACCCGAACTTCTCGGGCTTTCCTCCGGGCGCTTCCCTTCGGTCTTGCGTTTCCGACTCTATCAGATCTTTTTCTCGATCCGATTTCCTCGGTGCTTTCCAGGTTCCCGCTTTTGTTTCGCGGTTTCCCTTTCCGGCGGTTCCGACTCTATCAGATCCTTTCGGCGCTGATTCCCGGTCAGAGCGGGTTGCCTTCCCGGCTGTTGGGCCGTTCCGACGAGTGAGACTTTAGCGGATTCCCGGCCCCCGAAGCCAATCGGGGTCCTGCGCCCTTTCGAACGCGGATTCCTCATTTCGCGAATACACGCGCCTGTCGACGCGACGGCAGATTGATGGTCTGCACGTCGAGAAGTGGTGGGTACCTGCGGAATGGCTGTCCGGGGACCGACCGGAGTCGGCGCTCACGTCGGACAACTCGGAGAACACTACGTATGCGGTCGGGGCGTGTCAACTCATGCCCCGACGGCACCCCCGAGGCGTACTCTGGCCGACATGACTACGCGTACGTGCGCCCAGCTGTGGTGGGCCGCCTGACGGCGGCCGTGCTCACGTATGCACTCAACGGCCGCCGCTTCGGCGGCCGTTCTCGTATCTCCCTCCAGGGTTTCAGGGGATCGGCCGGCCGGGGCGGCGGTCTCGACCAGGAGGTGGAGAGATGAAGCGGGTCTTCAGCGGGATCAAGCCGACCGGGCACCTGACACTGGGGAACTACCTGGGAGCGCTTCGGCAGTGGGCCGAGGTCGACCAGCATCGGGCGGACTCGTTGTTCTGCGTGGTCGATCTGCACGCGCTGACCGTCGAGCACGATCCGGCGCGGGTGCGCCGGCTGAGTCGGCAGGCGGCCACGCTGTTGCTGGCGGCGGGACTGGATCCCCGGTTGTGCACCGTGTTCGTCCAGAGCCATGTGGACGAACACGCGCGGTTGTCGTACCTGCTGGAGTGCGTGGCCACGGACGGCGAGATGCGGCGGATGATCCAGTACAAGGAGAAGGCCGCGCGGGAACGGGAGCGCGGGGGCAGCGTGCGGCTGTCCTTGCTGACGTATCCCGTGCTGATGGCGGCGGACATCCTGGCCTACGCGACCGATGAGGTGCCGGTCGGCGACGACCAAGCGCAGCACGTGGAGCTGGCGCGGGATCTGGCGACGCGGTTCAACCAGCGGTACGGGCACACGTTCGTCGTGCCGAAGGCCACGCTTCCGGCGGTGGCGGCGCGGGTGATGAACCTGCAGGAGCCGGCGTCGAAGATGGGCAAGAGCGAGGACTTCGGGCCGGGGATCGTCTATCTGCTGGACGAGCCCGACGTCGTCCGCAAGAAGGTGATGCGGGCCGTCACCGACAGCGGGCGGGAGGTCGTGTACGACCGTGCCGGGCGGCCCGGGGTGGCGAATCTGCTGGAGATCCTCGCCGCGTGCACGGGCGGGGATCCGGAGGCGTTGAGCGCCGGGTACGCGTCGTACGGCGATCTGAAGAAGGACACGGCCGACGCGGTGGTGGAGGTCCTGCGGCCGTTGCGGGCCCGGCACCAGGAGCTGTGCGCCGACCCGGTCTACGTGGAGCAGGTGCTGCGGGACGGGGCCGAGAAGGCGCGGGCCATGGCCCGGCCCGTCGTGGACACCGCCTATCGCGCGATCGGGCTGCTTCCGCCGCTGGCGGAGTCCGGGACGGGGTCCGGGGCCGGGTCCGGGGCGGCCGAGGTGCTGAACGCGGCGCGGTAGGCGCGTGGGCTGGTGGCGAGGCGCGATGCGAAGTGCTGGCGCATCGTGACCTCGCTGCCGAAACCGGCGCGCCTGGCGACCTCGGGCATGGGGAGGTCGGTGCGTTCGAGGAACTTCTGCGCGGCGGCGACGCGCTGGTCGAGGAGCCAGCGCAGAGGGGTGGCTCCGGTCGCCGAGGTGAAGTGGCGGGCGAAGCTGCGCGGGGACATGCCCGCGTGCGCGGCCAGGTCGGCGACCGTGAGCGGCTCGTGCAGATGGCGCAGGGCGTGTTCGCGTACGGCGGCCAGGGCGTCGGCGTCCCGGTCCGCGCGTGGGGTGGGGTGTTCGATGAACTGGGCCTGGCTGCCGGTGCGGAAGGGGGCGGTGACCATCGAGCGGGCGATGGCGGCGGCCGTCTCCGCGCCGTGGGCACGGCGGACCAGGTGGAGGCAGAGATCGATGCCGGCGGCCGTGCCCGCGGCGGTCCAGATGTTGTCGTCCTCGATGAAGAGGGCGTCGGGGACGACGGTGACCTGGGGGTGCTGGGTGCGCAGGAAATCGATGAGGTTCCAGTGGGTGATCGCCCGGCGGCCGTCGAGGAGGCCGGCCTGGGCGAGGGTGAAGGCTCCGCCGCAGAGAGCGGCGAGGGTGGTGCCGCGGGCGTGGGCGCGGCGGAGCGCGTCCAGGACGGGGGCGGGCGCGGGGGTGAGGTGGTCGTCCAGGCCCGGGACCAGGACGAGGTCGGCTCGCGAGAGCCAGGTGAGGGAGCGGTCGGGCAGGAGGGCGAGGCCGCCACGCATCGGGATGGGGGCGCTGTCGGCGGCGACTCGGCGCAGGTCGAAGTCGGGGACGCCACGGTCGGTGCGGTCGGTGCCCCAGACCTCGGTGATGACGGAGACGTCGAAGGCGCGGATGCCGGGGAAGGCGACGAGGGCGACCCGGTACGCAGGCTTCATGGCTGGCAGTAAACCATCGACCGATGGCTTTGCGGACTCTGGGGTGCGGCTCGGCCCGGCGGCAGGATCGTGGGCATGGACATCGCAGAGAACGCAGCGCTGGTGGTCGTCGACGTGCAGAAGGGCTTCGAGGAGCTGGAGTACTGGGGGGCGCGGAACAATCCGGCGGCGGATGACAACATCGCCGCCCTCATCGACGTATGGCAGGGGTCGGGGCGGCCGGTCGTGTTCGTACGGCACGATTCGGTGAAGCCGGGGTCGCCGTTGCGGCTGGGGTACGAGGGGAACGAGTTCAAGGAGTACGTGGAGGGGCGGCGGGGGAAGGGCGCCGGGGCCGAGCTGTTCGTCACGAAGACCGTGAACTCGGCCTTCCTGGGGACGCCGGACCTGGGGGCCTGGCTGACGGCTCAGGGGATCTCGCAGATCGTGGTGGCCGGGATCCAGACGAACATGTGCGCCGAGACGACGGCGCGGATGGGCGGGAACCTCGGGTACGACGTGCTGTTCGCGTACGACGCGACCTACACGTTCGATCTGGAGGGGCCGTTCGGATGGCGGCGCGGTGCGGACGAGATCGCGCAGGCCTCGGCGGTCTCGCTGCACGGGGGCGGGTTCGCGCGGGTGGTGACCACGGAGGAGCTGGTGGCCTCGGCGGCCGGATGAACGGCCGCCTCAGGTGGTCACAGCAGGTGGTCACAGCAGGCGGTCGCAGCAGGCGGTCGCAGCGGGTGGCTGCCCTGGGGCGTGCCAGGAGTCGAGGTCAGTCCTTGTTGCCGGCGGCCAGTTCGCGGCTGCGGTCGCGGGCGGCCTCCAGGGCGGCGATGAGGGCGGCCCGTACGCCGTGGTTCTCGAGTTCGCGAATGGCGTTGATGGTCGTGCCCGCAGGAGAGGTGACGTTCTCGCGGAGCTTGACCGGGTGCTCGCCGCTGTCGCGGAGCATCGTCGCGGCGCCGATCGCGGACTGGACGATCAGGTCGTGGGCCTTGTCGCGGGGCAGGCCGAGCAGGATGCCCGCGTCCGTCATCGCCTCGACCAGGTAGAAGAAGTACGCCGGGCCGGAGCCGGACAGGGCGGTGCAGGCGTCCTGCTGGGACTCGGGGACGCGGAGCGTCTTGCCGACCGCGCCGAAGATCTCCTCGGTGTGGGCGAGGTGGCCGGCGGTGGCGTGGGTGCCGGCCGAGATGACGGACATGGCCTCGTCGACGAGGGCGGGGGTGTTCGTCATGACGCGGACGACCGGGGTGCCGGCGGCCAGGCGCTCCTCGATGGAGGCGGTGGTGATGCCGGCGGCGCCGCTGATGACCAGGCGGTCGGCGGGGACGTGCGGGGCGAGCTCGTCGAGGAGGGCGCCCATGTCCTGCGGCTTGACCGTCAGGATCAGCGTGTCGGCGGACTTGGCGGCCTCCGCGTTGGTGACCGGGGTGACCCCGTGGCGGGCGCGGAGTTCCTCGGCCCGCTCGGGGCGGCGGGCGGTGACGAGGAGGTCGGCGGGGCGCCAGCCGCCTCGGATCATGCCGCTGAGGAGGGCTTCGCCGATCTTGCCGGTGCCGAGGACTGCGACTTTCTGGGTCATGGCTGGAGGGTCCTCCGGGGGTGCGTCGTCCGTCGTCCGGGATCATCCTCGCACCGGGGGCGGGGGGCGGGTCCGGGTGTCCGGTGGGCGGACGGGCTCCGGCCGGGATCGGAGCGGGCGCGGTCAGGGGGTTCGGCGTCGTAGCGTCGCCGCTCCCAGGAACAGGACCAGGAGGGCGCAGCCGGCGACGATGAGGACGTCCCGGACGAAGGTCGCCGTCATGTCCGTGTGGTGGAGGACCTCGTTCATGCCGTCGACCGCGTAGGACATGGGGAGGACGTCGGAGACGGCTTCCAGGGCGGGGTGCATGGTGTCGCGGGCGGCGAACAGGCCGCACAGCAGCAGCTGGGGGAAGATCACCGCCGGCATGAACTGGACTGCCTGGAACTCCGAGGCCGCGAAGGCGGAGACGAAGAGGCCGAGAGCGGTGCCGAGCAGCGCGTCCAGTAGGGCCACCAGGAGCAGGAGCCAGGGGCTGCCCGTGACGTCGAGGCCCAGGAACCACACGGCCAGGGCTGTGGCCAGGGCCGACTGGATGATCGCGAGGGCTCCGAAGGCGAGCGCGTAGCCGGCGATCAGGTCCCCTTTGCCCAGCGGCATGGCGAGGAGGCGTTCGAGGGTGCCCGAGGTGCGTTCCCGCAGGGTGGCGATGGACGTCACCAGGAACATCGTGATCAGCGGGAAGACCCCGAGGAGGGACGCGCCGATGCTGTCGAAGGTGCGGGGGCTGCCGTCGAAGACGTAGCGGAGCAGGAACAGCATCACGCAGGGGATGAGGATCAGCAGCGCGATCGTGCGGGGGTCGTGGCGCAGTTGGCGCAGGACGCGGGCCGCGGTGGCAGTGGTGCGGGACGCGTTCAGGGCGCTGCTGGGGGCCGGGGTGACGGGCGGGACGGGGGGCGCCTGGCTGCTCGTCGTCGTGCTCGTCCTCGTGCTCATCGGGTGCTCTCCTTCGTTCGGGCCGTCTGCGTGGCGGCGTCCACCAGGTGCAGGAAGGCCGACTCGACGGTGTCGGCGCCAGTGCTGGTGCGCAGGGCGTCGGGGGTCGCGTCGGCGAGGATCCGGCCCTCGCGCATGAGGAGGAGACGGTGGCAGCGCTCGGCCTCGTCCATGACGTGGGAGGAGATCAGGAGTGTCGCGCCCCGGCTCGTGGCGATCTCGTGGAAGAGGTTCCACAGGTCGCGGCGCAGGACGGGGTCCAGGCCGACGGTGGGCTCGTCGAGGACCAGGAGCTCCGGTGTGCCCAGGAGGGCGACGGCCAGGGAGACGCGGTTGCGCTGGCCACCGGAGAGGTTGCCGGCCAGGGCGTCGGCGTGGGCGGTCAGGTCCACGTCGGCGATCGCGCGGGTGACGTTCTCGTGGCGTCGGTCCGCCGCCGCCCGGCCCGGGTCGAGGATCGCCGCGAAGTAGTCCAGGTTCTGGCGGATCGTCAGGTCGTCGTAGACGGAGGGGGCCTGGGTGACGTAGCCGATGCGGGTGCGGAGGGCGGGGTGCCCGGCGGGGCGGCCGAGGACGTCCAGCGTGCCGGTGACCTTCGCCTGGGTGCCGACGACGGCGCGCATGAGGGTCGACTTGCCGCAGCCGGAGGGACCCAGGAGGCCGGTGATCTGGCCGCGCGGGACAGTGAAGTCGAGGGCCCGCAGCACGGTGCGGGGGCCGCGGACCACGGTGAGGTCGTGGGCGCGTACGGCGTCGGCGGCGGTCTCTGCGGGGTTGCCGTGAGCGCCGGAGTCGCCGGGGGCGCTCCCGAGCGGGCTCTGCTTCTCGGTTCGCCGCGCTTCCCGGTCGGGCGGACGGGAGCCGGACCTAAAATTCATCATGTGATGAATAATGCTCGCGGGGCGGTGAGGCGTCAAGTGGCGCGGGCGTGCCGAACATGCGTGCGCGGCGGCCCTGGGGACGGGCCGCCGCACGGGAGCAGGTGTCGGGGGGGCGGGGTGAGGTCAGGAGGTGGGCCGGTGGTGCGGGAGGGGGTGGCCGACGCGGGAAGAGGTCGGCCCGTGCGGGGAGGATCAGGGTCGGGCGTTGGTCGCGAGCAGCAGGATGACGTCGTAGACCTCTTCGACGAGTCCGTCGGGGAACGCCCGCATCAGGTGCTCGCGCTCCTCCGCGAGGAAGGCCGCGGTCGCCTCCTCGCCCCGGACCAGGAAGATCGAGTGGCTGCCGATGTTGGCCAGGTGCGTGTCGACGGGGACGCGGCGGCTCCAGCGCACCTCGCGGCGGACCAGGTCCAGGCGGCCCGTGGGATCGACGGTGCGGTCGCTCACGTTCCTGTCGGCGGCCGGGACGCCCTCCCCGAAGGCCCGTTCGATGCGCCGTCCCTGCTCGGCGAGCCAGGGCACCTCCGGGGCGTCGGTGTTCCACCAGAGCGCCAGCGCCCCGCCCGGACGCAGCACGCGCAGGGCCTCCGGGACCGCGCGGGACGGGTCGGTCCAGTGCCAGGACTGGGCGTAGGTGAGGAAGTCGAAGGTGGCGTCGGCCAGCGGGAGGTGGTTGCCGTCGCCTCGGACGACCGTCACCTCGGGGAGGACGCGGCGGAACTGCGCGGCCATGCCCTCCCCGGGTTCGACGGCGACGACGTCCGCACCGCGAGCGTGCAGGAGAGCGGTCGAGATGCCGGTGCCCGCCCCGACGTCCGCGACCCGCGCACCGGCGAGGCGGCGGCCGGCGAGTTCCTCGATCGCGTCGAGGAGGGCGGCCGGGTAGGAAGGGCGGTTGGCGGCGTACTGGGCCGCGGCGGAGTTGAAGGAGTGGGCTCGGGCTGCGTGGGAGGAGACCGTCATGGGGCCATGCTCGCGGGGGGCGGGCGGGGAGGGGAACGGGTTTGCGAACCTGTGGCGTCAGGGGTGGCGGGAAGCCGGGTCCGGCCCGGAACCCCGGGGGCTGGAGCGGTCGTCAGTTGGAGCGGCGTTTTTTCGAGGGGTTGCCGGTGCGGCGGGCGGTGCGGGCGGTGTGGCGGCGGCGGGCCTCTTCGAGTTCCCTGCGGTGCAGGCTCTCGCCGGGGGCCTCGGTGAGGGTGCGGAAGAAGTAGGCGAGCAGTGAGCCCACGAAGCCGATGGCCAGCAGGCCGCGCAGGGAGGCCTGGCGGTCGGGGTCGGGGCGCTTGGCGAAGCCGTCCCAGGTGTGGCGGAAGGCGAGGGCGCTGCAGACGGCGAACATCACGACGACCAGGAGCGTCACGAAGCCGCCGAGGTCGGCGATGGCGATGCCCTGGTAGGCGAGGCGCAGAACGACGCAGGAGACCGCCGCGGCGACGAGGGAGCCGGCGGCCGCGGCGACCCGGCGGGCCGCGTAACCGCGGGGGCCGGGATCGTGGTCCACCCAGGTGGTGCCGAAGAAGCGGAGGGGCTCCGGGAGGGGGCCGGTCCCCGAGCCGGTACCCGCGGCGGAGGTTCCGGCCGCCTGGCTGGTCGGGGCGCCCGGGGAGCCCGTCGAAGTGTCCGGGGTGCCGTTTTCGTCGCTCACGGGACGATTATGGCTCCGGGCGGGCGCGGGCTTCCGGCTGGGCTGCCCGAAGCCTCCCCGAGGAGACTCCGGGCAGCCCGTCGGCGTCGGATCAGGCGCAGCCCGTCGGCGTCGGATCAGCCGCAGCGCGAGGCGACGTAGCCGTCGCTGCCCGTGCGCACATACGCGTCCGAGACGAACTGGCCGTCCCCGATGTTGTCCCAGATGCTCGTCGTGCCGTACGGGCCGGAGACCGAGGTGCCCGGCGTCTGGCAGAAGATCGGGACCTTGACGCCCTCGGCCAGGACCTTGACGACCGGGTAGCCGGTGCCCGGACCGCTGCGCACGTTCAGCCGGACGCCCGGGGCAACCGGGTAGTACGTGAGGGCCACCGTCTTGAGGTCCGCCGCCGTGACGGCCACCGCTGTTTCGGCGCTTTCGACCTCTTCCACACGGTCCACAGACATGAAAAAACCTCCCCCGTCGGACCCCATGACTGCCATGGGGTCCCGTTGATTCCCCCGAAACCCGCAATGAAACACCTGTGCAGAATTCGTACGCGCAGGCTAGCAAGCCGCCTCTGTCTCTCACGCGGCATCGACTAGGCTCCGTGCGTCGCGCGCGCGGTTGAACAGCACGGGGGTGGTCCATGTCGCCACAGCGCAACACCGGGGCGGGCGCGGAAGCGGAACTTCCGGAGTACGCCGGCCACTACCGCCTGCGGGAATGCCTGGGCTCCGGTGGCATGGGTGTGGTGCACCTGGCTCACAGCACCTCCGGGATGAAGGTCGCGGTGAAGGTCGTGCACGCCCGCTTCGCCCGCGATCCCGAGTTCAGAGGACGATTCCGGCAGGAGGTGGCCGCGGCTCGGCGAGTGAGCGGCGCGTTCACCGCGCCCGTCGTCGACGCCGACCCGGAGGCCGAACGGCCTTGGATGGCGACCCTGTTCATTCCCGGATCGACCCTCGCCGAGCAGGTGAAGCGGAACGGCCCCATGAGATCCGGGGAGTTGCGGCGGTTGATGGCCGGGCTCGCCGAGGCGCTGCGGGACATCCACCGCGTCGGGGTCGTCCACCGGGATCTCAAGCCGAGCAACGTACTGCTCGCCGAGGACGGCCCGAAGGTGATCGACTTCGGCATCTCCCGGCCGAAGGACAGCGAACTGCGCACCGAGACCGGCAAGTTGATCGGAACACCGCCCTTCATGGCGCCGGAGCAGTTCAGGCGGCCCCGTGAGGTCGGCCCGGCGGCCGACGTCTTCGCGCTCGGGTCGGTGATGGTGCACGCGGCGACCGGGCGCGGACCGTTCGACTCCGACAGCCCCTATGTCGTCGCCTACCAGGTCGTCCATGACGAGCCGGATCTGACCGGCGTGCCGGACAACCTCGCGCCGCTGGTCTCGCGCTGCCTCGCCAAGGAGCCCGAGGAGCGGCCCACTCCCGACGAGTTGATGCGCGAGCTGCGGTCGGTGGCGGCCTCGTACGACACGCAGTCGTTCATACCGTCACAGCGAACGCTGGGGGACGAACGGACGGATCCCGCAGGCGTGGGCGGCCCGGCGGACCCACCGGCTTCGGCTGCTCCGGGGGCGCCGGAGCTTTCGGGGCTTCCGGGGATTTCGGGGCTTTCGGCTGCTCCCGGGGCTCCCGGTGAGCCGTCGGGGGCGGAGTCCGAGCGGCCGGGCGGGGCCGAGCCGGGGGCGGACCCGCGGCCCGGGCCGTGGGCGCGGGCTCGGTCCGGGGTCCGGGGGCGGCGCAGACGGGTCGCTCTCGCCGTCGGCTCGCTGGTCGTCGTCCTGACGGGCAGCGGGCTCGGCGTCACGTGGCTGCTCGGCGACGGCGACGCAGGCCATGGTGCGCGGGGAGGCGCGGCCGGGTCGCACTCCGCGGCGCCCGCCTTCAGCCCCTGGAGCACCCGGCCGGCCAAGGCCGGAACCGGCGTGGCCGCGGGCGCCGCTCCGGGCGGCATGCCGCTGTGCACGTCCGGCGCGAAGCGGCTGGTCTGCGCGCAGTCGGGGCTGGTGTCCGCGTTGGGCGCCGACGACGGGCGCGTGCTGTGGCGGCATGTGCTCGCCGACGGCGACCGGCCGGGCGAGGCGCCCGTGCTCGCGGGCGGCGTGGCGCTGGTGGTCACGCACGCGGGCAGGCTGGTCGAGGCGCTGGACCCGGCGTCGGGCGCGGTGCGCTGGCAGCAGGACCTGTCGGGGTACGAGAGTCTGCGCGCCGCCGGCGACACCCTGCTGCTGTCCGCGGCCGACGGAACGGTCACCGGCGTGGCGGCGGCGACGGGCGAGAAGACCTGGAGCCGCCGGATCCCGGGGGTGAGCGAGCCCTACTTCACGTCGTTCCCCGGCGATCCGCTGGCGTACGCGTCGAGCGTCTCGGACGACGGGCACACCAGGATCACGGCGGTGGATCCCGTGACCGGCAAGGTGCGGTGGAAGGAACGGCTCGGCGGCGCGCTCAAACTGGTGGGCACCAACGCCGGGAGCGCGATCCTGGTGTCCCAGGGCAGCGACTACGGCACGGTCGACGCCGTGGTCCGCTACAACCCGGCGGACCGGGCGGCGCGGCGGGTACGGCTCGATGTCGCGCTGCAGGAGGCGCAGGCCGCGGTGCACGGGGACCAGGTGTATCTGCTGGCCTTCGACGGGACGCTGGCGGCCGTCGACACGGCCGCCGAGAAGCAGGTGTGGTCCCTGCAGACGGCCGTGAGCCGGGGCTCGGCGCCGGCCGCCGACGGTGGGCACGTCTACTTCAGCGCGGCCGACGGCCGTCTCCTCGCCGTCGACGCGGAGGACGGCAGGCTCGTCGGGCAGACGGCGTTGCGGCTCGGCGCCCACTCGGACCGGGTGGTGGCCACGCTGCCCGCGCCCGAGGCGGTCGGCGGCCGGGTCTACGCCGGCGCTCCCGACGGAACCGTCTTCGCGGTGGACGGGCGGGATCCGGCAGGCTGGTGAGACGCGGCCGCACCACCCCGGCGGCCCTGCACCCCGATGGCCGTCGTCGGCGTCGGCGTCGGCGTCGCCCTCCGGTCGCCCTTGGCGGTGGACGGGCCGAGGGCCGCCTCCGACGTGCGGAGACGGCCCTCACGGGAACATCGGGCGGACGTCAGCCGAGCTTCGACACGTCCCGCACGGCGCCCTTGTCGGCGCTCGTCGCCATGGCTGCGTAGGCGCGCAGCGCGGCGGACACCTTGCGCTCGCGGTTCTTCGGGGCGTAGACGCCGCCGAGGGCCGCCTCGCGCCGGGCCAGCTCGGCGTCGTCGACGAGGAGCTCGATCGTGCGGTTCGGGATGTCGATGCGGATGCGGTCGCCGTCCTCGACCAGGGCGATCGTGCCGCCGGACGCCGCCTCGGGCGAGGCGTGGCCGATCGACAGGCCCGAGGTGCCGCCGGAGAAGCGGCCGTCGGTGATCAGCGCGCAGGTCTTGCCCAGGCCGCGGCCCTTGAGGAAGGACGTCGGGTAGAGCATCTCCTGCATGCCCGGGCCGCCCTTGGGACCCTCGTAGCGGATGACGACGACGTCGCCGTCGGTCACCTGCTTGTTGAGGATCTTCTCGACGGCCTCCTCCTGCGACTCGCAGACGACCGCCGGGCCCTCGAAGGTCCAGATCGACTCGTCGACGCCGGCCGTCTTGACCACACAGCCGTCGACGGCGAGGTTGCCGCGCAGGACGGCGAGACCGCCGTCCTTGCTGTAGGCGTGCTCGGCGGAGCGGATGCAGCCGCCCTCGGCGTCCTGGTCCAGCGCCTCCCAGCGCTCGGACTGGGAGAAGGCCTCGGCGGAGCGGACGCAGCCGGGGGCCGCGTGCCAGAGTTCCAGGGCCTCGGGGGACGGCGAGCCGGCGCGGACGTCCCACGTCTTCAGCCAGTCCCCGAGTGACGGGCTGTGGACCGAGTGCACGTCCTCGTTGAGCAGGCCCGCGCGGTGCAGTTCGCCGAGCAGGGCGGGGATGCCGCCGGCACGGTGCACGTCCTCCATGTAGTACGTGCGGTTCTTCGCGACGTTCGGCGCCACCTTCGCCAGACAGGGCACGCGGCGCGAGACCTCGTTGATCTCCTCCAGTCCGAACGGGACGCCCGCCTCCTGGGCGGCCGCGAGGAGGTGCAGGATCGTGTTGGTGGAGCCGCCCATCGCGATGTCGAGGGCCATCGCGTTCTCGAAGGCCGCGATGGTGGCGATGTTGCGCGGCAGGACCGTCTCGTCGTCCTGCTCGTAGTAGCGGCGGGTGATGTCCATCACCGTGCGGCCGGCGTCCTCGTACAGCGCCCGGCGGGCCGTGTGGGTGGCCAGGACCGAACCGTTGCCGGGGAGGGAGAGGCCGATGGCCTCGGTCAGGCAGTTCATCGAGTTGGCGGTGAACATGCCGGAACAGGAGCCGCAGGTCGGACAGGCGTTCTCCTCGATGCGGAGGATGTCCTCGTCGGAGATCTTGTCGTTGACGGCGTCGGAGATCGCGTCGACCAGGTCGAGGGTGCGGACCGTGCCGTCGACGAGCGTGGCGCGGCCGGACTCCATCGGGCCGCCGGACACGAACACCGTGGGGATGTTCAGCCGCAGGGCCGCGTTCAGCATGCCGGGGGTGATCTTGTCGCAGTTGGAGATGCAGATCAGGGCGTCCGCGCAGTGCGCCTCGACCATGTACTCCACGCTGTCCGCGATCAGGTCGCGGGAGGGCAGGCTGTAGAGCATGCCGCCGTGGCCCATCGCGATGCCGTCGTCGACGGCGATCGTGTTGAACTCGCGCGGGATGCCGCCGGCCTCCCGGATGGCCTCGCTGACGATCCGGCCGACCGGCTGGAGGTGCGTGTGGCCGGGCACGAACTCGGTGAAGCTGTTCGCCACCGCGATGATCGGCTTCCGGCCGATGTCCGCACCGGGTACACCGGAGGCGCGCATAAGGGCGCGGGCGCCCGCCATGTTGCGTCCGTGGGTGACTGTGCGGGACCTCAGCTCGGGCATCGTCGCTCGCTCCTTCAGACGGATGGGGCTGTTAATGAGCGTACGCCGGTCATCCAGGGGGCGGGACGAGGTGTCCGGAATGCGGGACGCATGTCTCGGCGCCGGCCGCCGTCACGGCCCGGTCAGATGCCCCTGCACGACCGGCGCCACGCGCGCGATGATCTGTTCCAGGTCGGCCGAGGCCAGCGGCTCCACCTTGATCACGTACCGCAGCATCGCGCACCCCACCAGCTGCGCCGCGGCCAGCTCGGCGCGCAGCTCGGCGTCCGGCAGGTCGAGCTGGGAGGCGATGCGGCGCAGCAGCTGGGAGGCGACCAGGCGGCGGAAGACGGCGGCCGCGGTGTCGTTGTTGACGGCGGAGCGCACGATCGCCAGCAGCGGCTTGCGGGTGGTGGGGTTCTCCCACACGCCGAGGATGAAGCGGGCGAGACGTTCGCCGACCTGGTCCGGCGGCCCGTCGGCGACCGCCGTCGGCGCGTTCAGCGCGGGCGCGAAGGCCACCTCGATCGCGGCCTCGAAGACCTGCTCCTTCGTGCCGAAGTAGTGGTGGACCAGCGCCGGATCCACGCCGGCCGCCTTGGCGATCCCGCGCACGGACGTCTTGTCGTAGCCCCGCTCGGAGAACTCCTCGCGGGCGGCGGTCAGGATGAGGTCGCGGGTGTCGGCCGACTCGGCCCGCGGGGGCCGGCCGCGCCCTCGGGCGGTGACGCCGCTCACCGGCGGCGCGCCTTCGCCGACGAGCGCGACGACCGGGCAGACCGCCGGGACGACGAGGCCGGGGACTGCGACGAGGCCGGGGCGCGGGGCGCGGACCGGGGCGCGGGCGACGAAGGGGACGAGGGCGATGCGAGATGCAGGCGCGTGAAGGCCAGAGCCTCCGCCAGATCGGCCTCCCGTTCGGCGCCGGACATCGCACGCCGGGTGTTGACCTCGATGACGACATGCCCGTCGAAGCCGGTCAGCGCGAGCCGCTCCAGCAGTTCGGCACAGGGCTGGGAGCCGCGGCCGGGCACCAGGTGCTCGTCCTTCGCCGAACCGTTTCCGTCGGCGAGATGGACGTGGCCCAGGCGGTCGGCCATGCGGTCGACCATCTGCATCGCGTCCGTGCGGGCCGTCGAGGCGTGGCTGAGGTCGATGGTGAAGTGCCGGTAGTCGTCCTTCGTGACGTCCCAGTCGGGCGCGTACGCGAGCATCTCGCGGTCGCGGTAGCGCCACGGGTACATGTTCTCGACGGCGAACCGCACATCCGTCTCGTCCGCCATCCGCCAGATGCCGGTGACGAAGTCGCGCGCGTACTGGCGCTGCCACCGGAACGGCGGGTGGACGACGACGGTGCTCGCGCCGAGCCTCTCCGCGGCCGCGCGGGCCCGCTGGAGCTTGGTCCACGGGTCGGTCGACCACACCCGCTGGGTGATGAGCAGGCAGGGGGCGTGCACGGCGAGGATGGGGATCCGGTGGAAGTCGCTGAGTCTGCGCAGCGCGTCGATGTCCTGGCTGACCGGGTCGTTCCAGACCATGACCTCGACGCCGTCGTATCCGAGGCGTGCGGCGATCTCGAAGGCCGTCGCCGTCGACTCCGGATAGACCGAGGCAGTCGACAGGGCGACCTTCGCATCCGGGATCCGCACGACTGGCTCTGCCATGGGGGACAGGTTACGGGGTGGGATCGGGTGGGTGCGGGGCACCTGCGCCCCGGACGCCCGCGCGCAGTTGTGCCGTCGCGCCGTCCCGCGTGCCGTCCCGCCGCCGCGACCGCCGCATTGTCGGGTCCGTCACGTCCCCCTGCCGTCCGCCCCGTCCGTGTCGTTCATCGCGTTCGACGGGTGCACCCTGTCCGTCAGCTCGGCCCCGTCCGTCAGGTCGACGCCATGTGATCGAGCTTGCGCAGGATGACGCCCTCCCTGAGCGCCCACGGGCAGACCTCCAGCGTCTCGACGCCGAACAGGTCCATCGCGCCCTCGGCCACCAGCGCGCCCGCCACGAGCTGGCTCGCACGGCCTTCCGAGACGCCGGGGAGCTCCGCCCGCTGGGCCGACGTCATCCCGGCCAGGCGGGGCACCCAGGCCTCCAGGGACTCGCGCTTGAGCTGACGCTGGGTGTACGGGCCGTCGGCGGACCGGGCGGCGCCCGCGATGCGGGCGAGCTGCCGGAAGGTCTTCGACGTGGCGACCACGTGGTCGGGGGCGCCGAAGCGGGCGAACTCGCCGACCGTGCGGGCGATCTGCGCGCGGACGTGGCGGCGCAGGGCTCGTATGTCCTCGGCGGCGGGCGGGTCGCCGGGCAGCCAGCCCGCGGTGAGCCGGCCCGCGCCGAGCGGCAGCGAGACGGCCGCGTCGGGCTGCTCGTCGATGCCGTACGCGATCTCCAGGGAACCGCCGCCGATGTCCAGGACCAGCAGCTTTCCGGCCGACCAGCCGAACCAGCGGCGGGCTGCGAGGAAGGTGAGCCGGGCCTCCTCGGCGCCGGTGAGGACCTGGAGCTCGACGCCGGTCTCGGTCTGCACGCGCGCGAGGACGTCGTCGGCGTTGCTGGCCTCGCGCACGGCGGAGGTCGCGAAGGGCAGCAGATCCTCGACGCCCTTGTCCTCGGCTGCCTGGAGGGCGTCCTTGACGACGGCGATCAGTTTGTCGACGCCCTCGGGGCCGATCGCTCCGTCCTCGTCGAGGAGTTGGGCAAGGCGCAGTTCCACCTTGTGCGAGTGCGCGGGCAGCGGGCACGCGCCCGGGTGTGCGTCCACCACCAGCAGATGCACTGTGTTCGATCCCACGTCGAGGACACCGAGTCTCATGCAGGGAACGCTACTGCCCACCGGGCGATCCCGGTTGTGCGGGGCGAAACGGCCGGTCGAGAAGGTGCTGGCCGGGCGGCGGGCGAGGTCCCCGAAGCGGCTCCCGGCGACTTACCCTGGACGGGTGCCAAAGACGAACAAGGCGAAGGCCGACAAATCCACCGCCGGTCCTTCGCGGGCCAAGCCGGTGAAGCCGCCGAAGAAGTCCAGGAAGGACCCGGCCGCGAAGGCTCCGGCTGCCGACGAGAAGGGCCTGGACTTCGCCCGCGCGTGGGTGGAGTTCCCTGACCCGGCCGACGCCGAGCAGGTCTTCCGGTGTGATCTGACCTGGCTGACCTCGCGCTGGAACTGCATCTTCGGCAGCGGCTGCCAGGGCATCCAGGCGGGCCGCGCGGACGACGGGTGCTGCTCGCTGGGCGCCCACTTCTCCGACGAGGACGACGAGAAGCGCGTCGCCGGGCATGTGGCGAGGCTCACCCCGGACATCTGGCAGCACCAGGCCGAGGGCGAGCGCGGCGGCTGGGTCTCGCAGGACGAGGAGGGCTCCCGCCAGACCCGCCCGTTCAACGGCTCGTGCATCTTCCAGAACCGTCCGGGGTTCGCGGGCGGCGCCGGCTGCTCCCTGCACATCCTGGCCCTGCGCGAGGGCCGCGAGCCGCTGGAGACCAAGCCGGACGTCTGCTGGCAGCTTCCGGTGCGGCGGACGTACGACTGGATCGACCGGCCCGACGACACGCGCGTGCTGCAGGTGTCGATCGGTGAGTACGACCGGCGCGGCTGGGGCCCGGGCGGCCATGACCTGCACTGGTGGTGCACGTCGGCGACCTCGGCGCACGGCGCGGGCGACCCGGTGTACGTGTCGTACCGCCCGGAACTGACCGAGCTGATGGGCAAGGCCGGCTACGACCGCCTGGTCGAACTGTGCGAGGAACGCCTCGCCGCACAGCTCCCCCTGCTGGCGCCGCATCCGGCGGACCCGGTCGGCCCGGTCGGTCCGGTGGAGCCCGTCGCCCCGGTGAAGCCGGTCGACTGAGCGCGCCGCGGGCCTGTCGCCGGACGTCACGCCCGGCGACAGACCCGCGGCTGCGTCTACGACGTCGCCGGGTTCGGCGGGTCTCCGTCGGCGGTCGGGGACGGGCTGTCCGGGGCGGACGGGGAGGGATCGCCGTGGGTGGGCTCCGGATCGGCAGAGGTGGGCGGGGCCGTCGGGGTGGGGTCCGCGGAGGGCGGGGCCGTCGGGGTCGGCTCCGGGTCCGACGTCGGGGGCGGACCGCCGGGGCCGTGCCCGTGGCCGTCGCCGGGGTGCGACGGGCCGGGGGCGGTGCCGTAGCCCTCGATGGAGACGACGGCGCCCGCCGGGGCGATCGCCACACGCGCGTGCCAGTGCCCGGAGGGTTCGCGCAGGGGGTCGACGTACACCCGGACCGTCACCGACTCGCCGGGCTTCAGCGTGCCCGTGGAACGGCTCAGGTAGAGCCAGGGGGCCGCGGTGGTGGCCGACCAGTGGATCGGCCTCTCCGCTTCCGGGGACGCGGCGAGGGTGATGAAGGTGGTGTCGCCGCTGGTGACGGCCGTCACGGAGAGCCGGCCGGAGGCGCCGTGGCCCAGTCCGCCGACGCTGATCACCTCCACGGAGACGTCCGGCCCGCCGCCTCTGGACGGATCGGCGCCGGGGCGGGTGCTCACGTTCCCGGCGTTCTCGTACCCGCCCCCCGTCTCGCCGTCGAAGCTGCCGGGGCCGTGCGCCTCGCCGGCGCTGGCCGAGCGGCCCTCGGCCCCCTCCCCCGTCGG
This sequence comes from Streptomyces sp. LUP30, assembly GCF_001746365.1. Taxonomy (GTDB): domain Bacteria; phylum Actinomycetota; class Actinomycetes; order Streptomycetales; family Streptomycetaceae; genus Streptomyces. The sequence continues at coordinate 37,196 of NZ_MJAJ01000060.1, read as the reverse complement.
CGTGCCGCGATAGGCGGCCCACAGGGCGATCACGGGGGCGGCGACGACGGTGGCGACGACGGTCGTCGTGACGGCACGCGCGCGCAGGCGCTCCCGGCGGGCCGCGCGGTCCTTGGGGTCCATCGGGAAGCCGCGCCGGTCGTAGCGCGGCACGGCGACACCCCGCGCGCGGGCGAGGCGGGCCATGGCGGCGTGCAGCTGCGCGCGGGGCGCTTCCAGGATCGGCAGCTCGGCGGGGGTGACGCCGGCGCCGGGCCAGCGGCCGGGGACGGCGCGCTCGGCGGCGCGGCGGCAGTGCGGGCAGTCGTCGACGTGCCGGACGAGCTCGCGGCGCAGGGCGGCGCTCAGCACGAGCTGGTTCTCACCGGCGAGGCGGCTCACACCGGGACAGCCGCCGGTCTCGACGACGGCGAGCGCCGCGCGCGTGCGCTCGACCTCGCAGGCCGCGGAGGCGAGCAGTTCGCGGGCGGCCGCGAGATCCCTGCCGAGCACGGCGGCGACCTCGTGCGCGGCAAGGTGGTGGCGCACGGCCAGTTCGAGCGCCTCGCGCTGCTCCGGGGAGGTGCCGGCGGCCTCCGGCCAGGCGAGCAGCGCGAGTTCGCGCCGCCGCCGCTCCTGGGGCTCGTCGCGGACGGGTGACGCGAGGGAAGGAGGCGAGGCGGCGGATGCGGTGGCGGACGAGGCTGTGGCGGTCGGAGCTGCGGGCGCCGGGGACGCGGGGGACGCGGGGCGTTTCCCGGTCTGCCGGCAGCGGCCGTCCTGCCGCGCGGCGTGCGTGCTCCGACGTTTCTGCTTGGCCTCGCCGAGCTTGCGCAGACAGGCCCAGCGGGCCAGCGCGTACAGCCAGGCCCGGCGGTCGCCCGCCGCGTCCGGCATCCGCTGTCCGCGCCGCTCGGCGAACGCAAGGGCGTCCCCCAGGGCGGCGATGGCCGCTTCGTGGTCGCACAGGACGGACAGACAGTAGGTGAACAGGCCGTCCAGGTACGGCTCGTAGCGCGCGGGCGGCCGCTGCGCGAGCGTGCGCGCCGCAGCGGTGTCGCGCGCCTCCCGGTGCGCCCGGTGCGCGCCGGTCGTGCGGGTCGAGGTTTCCGGGCTGCTGCTCATCACCCGTGCGACCGTAGGCGGCTCGGAACTAGGTCCACTTGTCCCTTGAGTCCTTTTAATCCGTACGGGTGAAACGATCCCTCATAAGGGGACAGCGGAGGGGGGTCCCATGGCTCGTTCGTGACGGGGCGTGGCCGGATCACAGGGGGCGTCGCCCCTCCCCCCGGCGCGCGCCCCCGTGCGCGGGCCGCGGTTGGAGCGGCGCCGCGGGGTCTCGCGGCGGCCCGGTCGCCCACAGGCGCGTCCGGCTGTCAGTGGCGGCGGTTACGGTTTCCCCCATGGCTGCCCGTACGAAGACCACCAAGGACCGACCGTCCTACCGCTGCACGGAGTGCGGCTGGCAGACGGCCAAGTGGCTCGGCCGCTGCCCCGAGTGCCAGGCGTGGGGGACGGTCGAGGAGTACGGCACGCCCGCGGTCCGCACGACGGCGCCGGGCCGGGTCACCACCTCCGCGCTGCCCATCGGCCAGGTCGACGGCCGCCAGGCCACCGCCCGCCCCACCGGCGTGCCCGAGCTGGACCGCGTCCTGGGCGGCGGACTCGTGCCCGGCGCGGTCGTGCTACTGGCCGGGGAGCCCGGCGTCGGCAAGTCGACGCTCCTGCTGGACGTGGCCGCCAAGTCGGCCAGCGACGAACACCGCACGCTCTACGTCACCGGCGAGGAGTCCGCGTCGCAGGTCCGCCTGCGCGCCGACCGCATCGGCGCCATCGACGACCATCTGTACCTGGCCGCCGAGACCGATCTGGCGGCCGTCCTCGGCCACTTGGACGCCGTCAAGCCGTCCCTGCTGATCGTGGACTCCGTACAGACGGTGGCCTCTCCGGAGATCGACGGAGCGCCCGGCGGAATGGCCCAGGTCCGCGAGGTCGCGGGCGCCCTGATCCGTGCCTCCAAGGAACGCGGCATGTCCACGCTCCTGGTGGGCCACGTCACCAAGGACGGCGCGATCGCCGGCCCCCGCCTCCTCGAACACCTCGTGGACGTCGTCCTGAGCTTCGAGGGCGACCGGCACGCGCGGCTGCGCCTGGTGCGCGGCGTCAAGAACCGTTACGGCGCCACCGACGAGGTCGGCTGCTTCGAACTGCACGACGAGGGCATTACCGGCCTTACGGATCCGAGCGGACTTTTCCTGACCCGTCGTGACGAACCGGTCCCGGGCACCTGTCTGACGGTCACCCTGGAGGGCCGCCGCCCTCTGGTCGCCGAGGTGCAGGCGCTCACCGTGGACTCCCAGATCCCCTCCCCCCGGCGCACGACGTCCGGCCTGGAGACCTCCCGCGTCTCCATGATGCTGGCCGTCCTGGAGCAGCGCGGCCGGATCAGCGCCCTCGGCAAACGGGACATCTACTCGGCCACGGTCGGCGGGGTGAAGCTCTCCGAGCCCGCCGCGGACCTGGCGATCGCCCTCGCCCTGGCCTCCGCCGCGAGCGACACCCCGCTGCCCAAGAACCTCGTCGCGATCGGCGAAGTGGGCCTCGCAGGCGAGGTCAGAAGGGTCACGGGCGTTCAGCGCAGGCTCTCCGAGGCCCATCGCCTGGGCTTCACCCACGCGCTCGTACCGAGCGATCCCGGCAAGATCCCCGCGGGCATGAAGGTCCTGGAAGTCGCGGACATAGGGGACGCGCTGCGGGTCCTGCCGCGCTCCCGTCGCCGAGACGCCCCCCGGGAGTCCGAGGACCGCCGGTAGACTTTGCCCTGGTCTCGCCCGTCCGTACGAAACGAGTGCGCGAAACGGGAGCATCCCAGACCTGTGACCGGAGGAGTGCAGTGGCAGCCAACGACCGGGCGGCAGCTCCCGGAAAGTCCGGTGGGAGTTCCGGCGCCGACGGCCTGATGCGTGCCGCGCTGAGCGCGGTGGCCCCCGGCACGGCCCTGCGCGACGGCCTGGAGAGGATCCTCCGCGGCAACACCGGCGGACTCATCGTGCTGGGCTCGGACAAGACGGTCGAGGCGATGTGCACGGGCGGGTTCGTCCTGGACGTCGAGTTCGCGGCCACCCGCCTGCGTGAGCTGTGCAAGCTCGACGGCGGCATCGTGGTCTCCTCCGACCTGTCGAAGATCCTCCGGGCGGGCGTCCAGCTCGTGCCGGACCCCACGATCCCCACGGAGGAGACGGGCACCCGGCACCGCACGGCGGACCGGGTCAGCAAGCAGGTCGGCTACCCGGTCGTCTCGGTCTCCCAGTCCATGCGCCTGATCGCCCTGTACGTCGACGGACAGCGCCGCGTGCTGGAGGACTCCGCGGCGATCCTGTCCCGCGCGAACCAGGCGCTGGCCACCCTGGAGCGCTACAAGCTCCGCCTGGACGAGGTGGCGGGAACGTTGTCAGCGCTGGAGATCGAGGACCTGGTGACGGTCCGGGACGTCTCCGCGGTGGCACAGCGCCTGGAGATGGTCCGTCGCATCGCCACCGAAATCGCCGAATACGTGGTCGAACTGGGCACGGACGGGCGTCTGCTCGCCCTTCAGCTCGACGAGCTGATCGCAGGTGTGGAGCCGGAGCGCGAGCTGGTGGTCCGCGACTACGTTCCCGAGCCCACGGCCAAGCGTTCCCGCACGGTCGACGAGGCGCTCTACGAGCTGAACGCGCTCTCCCACGCCGAGCTGCTCGAAATGTCCACCGTGGCCCGAGCCTTGGGCTACACCGGCTCCCCCGAGGCGCTCGACTCTGCGGTCTCCCCCCGCGGCTTCCGCCTGCTGGCGAAGGTGCCTCGTCTCCCCGGCGCCATCATCGACCGCCTGGTCGAGCACTTCGGCGGCCTGCAGAAGCTCCTCGCCGCGAGCGTCGACGACCTGCAGACGGTGGACGGCGTGGGCGAGGCGCGCGCCAGGAGCGTCCGCGAGGGCCTGTCCCGGCTGGCGGAGTCGTCGATCCTGGAGCGCTACGTCTGACCGGCAGCCCCGACCGACACCTCTGACCGACACCTCTGACCCACATCTCTGACCGGGCACCTCTGACCGACAGAGCCAGCCGATCCGTCCGACCGGCCCGGCCCGCATGTCCGACCGGTCCGGCGGCCGGCCCGGTGGGCCTGGCGGGCCGGCCCGGCGAGTCCGGCCTGACCGGCGAATCGACCGGCCGGCCTGGCCGGCACGGCCGACGCGGTCCGCCGGACTTCCGGCCTACCGGTGGCTCAGGCGCCTCAGTCGCTCTTCAGCACGAAAGACGTCTGCGCCTTCGCGAACCCCGGGGCCTGGGCCTCCACCAGATACGTGCCCGCCCCGGCCGTCCCCGCCGGAGGCGTGGCGCACTGCGGCGCGCTCGGCTTGCGGTCCCACTTCAGGATGTACGTGAAGCTGCTTCCGGCCGGCACCCGGTACAGCAGGCTTCCGGCCCCCTTGGGGCAGTCCGCCGACGACCAGTAGTCGTCGTCGCCGTCCGCCTTCGTGATCGTCAACACCGCGGCCTTGGGCCCGAGATCGACTTTGCAGTCGGCGGCCGAGCTGTTCTTGGCCGTCAGCCGGAACGTGGGGGGCTCGTCAGGCGAGTACGCGTTGCGATCGCTGCGCAGCGTCAACGTGACCGCGCTCGCGGTGCAGTTGGGCAGCGTCGTCCCGGCCGGCAGCGTCGTGGCCGTGCCGCCGTCGCCCCCGATGGCCCCGGCGCCGCCGCTGCCGCTCGCGCTGCCGTTGACGCCGTCGTCGAGGTCGCCCGAACCGGCCGGACCACCGTCCGAGCCACCGGTTCCGGCGCCGCCGCCCGAGCCCGCACCGGATCCCGTGCCCGAGCCGGACCCACCGGTGGCCCCTGCGCTCGACTCGTCTCGCCCGCCCGGCCTTTGGCTGATCGCGGGCCCCGACCCGGACGGTCCCGGCGTGATGGAGGACGCGGGGTTCTTGCCGCCACCCCCGTCGGCGCCGTTCCTACCGCCGCCTCCGCCCGACGTCATCACCCACAGGACCAGCAAGGCCAACAGGGCGAACACGGACAGCAGTACGGCCCTCCGTCGCCAGTAGATGGAGGAGGGAAGCGGCCCGACCGGATTGCGCAGTGATCCCACGGCCCAAACTGTACGAGAGATCGACGCGTTCGCCGGCCGCACCCGCCGCCCGGAACACAACTTTTCCGGATCATCATTTCGGAAACCGCTCTCCCCGCCCCCGACTTCGTCTCCAGGGGCGGGGCTCCCGTCGGCGATCGCACTCGTCGCAGCTCTGGCCATGGCCGCGTCGCTCGCCCGGGAAGCGCCGTCGGCGCGGCCCGGCGGAGTGGCGGTACGCGCGCGTGCCCCGGTGCGCATGGCAGGATCGGTAGGGCCATGACTGCCCCCACGAAGCCCCCGCACAGCAGCAGCCCCGCCTCCGACCACGCCGGCGCCGACGCCGGCGCCACCGGGGCGGATCTGCACGCCCCGGTGATCCACTGGTTCGACGACCACGCCCGCGACCTCCCGTGGCGGCGCCCCGAGGCCGGGGCGTGGGGTGTGATGGTCAGCGAGTTCATGCTCCAGCAGACGCCGGTCAGCCGTGTCCTTCCGGTCTACGAGCAGTGGCTCGCCCGCTGGCCGCGCCCCGCCGACCTCGCCGCGGAGGCCCCCGGCGAGGCCGTGCGCGCGTGGGGGCGGCTCGGCTACCCCCGTCGCGCCCTGCGGCTGCACGGCGCCGCGGTGGCGATAACGGAACGGCACGGCGGCGATGTGCCGTCCGACCACGCGCAGCTCCTGGCGCTTCCCGGCATCGGCGAGTACACGGCCGCGGCCGTCGCCTCCTTCGCGTACGGCCAGCGACACGCCGTCCTGGACACCAATGTCCGGCGCGTCTTCGCGCGCGCCGTCCGGGGTGTGCAGTACCCGCCGAACGCCACCACGGCCGCCGAACGCAAGCTCGCCCGCGCTCTGCTCCCGGACGACGATTCGACGGCCGCGCGCTGGGCCGCCGCGTCCATGGAGCTCGGCGCGCTCGTCTGCACGGCCAGGAACGAGACGTGCGCACGGTGCCCCATCGCCGCGCAGTGCGCCTGGCGGCTCGCGGGCAAGCCGGAGCACGACGGCCCGCCGCGCCGCGGCCAGACGTACGCCGGCACCGACCGACAGGTCAGGGGCAAGCTGCTCGCCGTTCTGCGTGAGGCGCACGCGCCCGTGCCGCAGGCCGTCCTCGATCGCGTGTGGCACGAGCCGGTGCAACGTGCGCGTGCGCTGGACGGGCTCGTCTCGGACGGACTGGTGGAGCCGCTGCCGGGCGGCCTGTACCGCCTGCCCCTGACCTGACGCACAGTCAGTTCACAGTCAACGGGCTTCGTCACAGCCGTCGTCGGCGTTCGTCACGGCCGTAGTCGGGCGTTTGTCACGGCCGGCAGATGGACGAATCTCCTCATAGTTCTGCGATTCAACCTATCCCCTTACCCCGAACCCACGGCCGTTACACAACCGACGGACAGCTGAGCGCTAGCCGAAGGCTGCTTCGGACAGCGCCGTGACAACACCTCCGTAGCTTCATCTGCGTACCCGGCGGAGACACGACGACGGGACGCAGACCACAAGCAGTGAACCGGCGGCGACCACCGTCGGAACGGGGAATCGGAGGCGGTTGACCATGGCGCAGGGCGAGGTGCTCGAGTTCGAGGAATACGTCCGCACGCGGCAGGACGCGCTGCTGCGCAGCGCCCGCCGGCTCGTCCCGGACCCGGTCGACGCCCAGGACCTGCTGCAGACCGCGCTGGCCCGGACGTACGGCCGCTGGGACGGCATCGCGGACAAGCGGCTCGCGGACGCCTACCTGCGCAGGGTCATGATCAACACGCGGACCGAGTGGTGGCGGGCGCGCAAGCTCGAGGAAGTGCCGACCGAGCAGCTTCCGGACGCCTGTGTGGACGACTCCACCGAGCAGCACGCCGACCGCGCCCTGCTGATGGACGCGATGAAGGTGCTCGCACCCAAGCAGCGGAGTGTCGTCGTGCTGCGACACTGGGAGCAGATGTCCACGGAGGAGACGGCCGCCGCCCTCGGCATGTCGGCCGGAACGGTCAAGAGCACGCTGCACCGGGCGCTCGCCCGGCTCCGCGAGGAGCTGGAAGCCCGCGATCTGGACGCACGCGCGCTGGAGCGTGAGGAGCGGGAGCGTTGCGCGGCGGCCTGACCCAGGCCGGGCCCACACCGGCCCGAGGCACCATCCAGGCGGTGATCACGGCGATGACCGTGCTCGCCGCCCTCGGCCTTTTCGTCTCCGCCTGCGGCACCGGCGGCACCGGCGCCCGCGACGAGGGTCCGGCCCACGCCGACGCGGGGGTGGGCTCCGCGGCCTCGCTCTCGGCCGCCGCCACCGGCCCCCCGGACCGGACGGACGCGGTGCGCCTCGTCAAGGACGACCCCGCGGTCTCGGCGGAGGTCAAGAGCGCGCTGAAGCCCTGCGTGGGCGACGAGTACCCCGTCGACGTGTCGTACGGGCACCTCACCGGCGGCTCCGGCGACGACCTCATCGTCAACGTGCTCACCTGCGGTGACGCCGTCGGCGTCGGCTCCTACGTCTACCGGGAGGACGGCGACGGCTACGCGAACGTCTTCAAGGCGGAGGAGCCCCCGGTCTACGCGGAGATAGACCGCGGCGATCTGGTGGTGACCAAGCAGGTGTACGAGAAGGGCGACCCTGTCTCCAGCCCCTCCGGGGAGAACGTGGTCACCTACCGCTGGGTCGCGGGCCGCTTCCTCAAGGAGTTCAGCTGGCACAACGACTACAGCAGCGTCGTCGGCGGGGAGCCCACACCGACGCCGACGACCGGCTGACCTGCCCAGGAGGACCCGGGCGAAGAAAAATCGCGTCGGCGTGAACCGATCGGGCCCTCCGTTCCGATCATCTGCTGGAGGGGTGCGAGCGGTCGAGGACCCGTGGGCAGTGAACGTTCGCGGCGTTCCATGCGTCCCCCCAAGGGGCGGTCCTGACAGCGCGCGGACAGAAATCCGACAGACTGACCCCCGGCAGACCGACGATCGACAGGCTGACGACCGGCGGACTGCCGACCGACCCGCCGGCTGGACGCCAGCAGAATGCTGACCGACAGTCCGGCGGCCGGCAGGCGCCCCCGCCGACACGCACACGAGTACGCAACGAGAACTGAGAGCACCGGGATGGCAGACCAGACCCACGTTCTGTTCGTCGAGGACGACGACGTCATCCGCGAGGCCACCCAGCTCGCCCTGGAGCGGGACGGCTTCGTGGTCACCGCGATGCCCGACGGCCTGTCCGGCCTGGAGGCGTTCCGCGCCGACCGCCCCGACATCGCGCTGCTGGACGTCATGGTGCCGGGCCTGGACGGCGTGAGCCTGTGCCGGCGCATCCGGGACGAGTCCACCGTGCCGGTGATCATGCTGTCCGCGCGCGCCGACTCCATCGACGTCGTCCTGGGTCTGGAGGCCGGCGCCGACGACTACGTGACCAAGCCGTTCGACGGCGCCGTCCTGGTCGCCCGGATCCGTGCCGTGCTGCGCCGGTTCGGTCACGCGGGCGGCGGCGACCGCACCGAGCCGGACTCCGCCCCCGCCGGCGGTGTGCTGACCTTCGGCGACCTGGAGGTCGACACGGAGGGCATGGAGGTGCGCCGGGCCGGGCAGCCGGTGGCGCTGACCCCGACCGAGATGCGCCTGCTGCTGGAGTTCTCCTCCGCTCCGGGCACCGTCCTGTCGCGGGACAAGCTGCTGGAGCGGGTGTGGGACTACGGCTGGGGCGGAGACACCCGGGTCGTCGACGTCCATGTGCAGCGGCTGCGCACCAAGATCGGCCAGGACCGCATCGAGACGGTCCGCGGCTTCGGCTACAAGTTGAAGGCCTGAGCGGGGCGGAGACAGAAGTATGCGGGGGATGATCCGGTACCGGCGTCCGGCTCGCGCGGAGGGCATGAACCTCCGCACGGGTCTGCGATGGAAGCTGAGCGCGGCGATCGCGCTGGTCGGCGCACTGGTGGCGATCGCGCTCAGCCTGGTCGTGCACAACGCCGCGCGGGTGTCCATGCTGGACAACGCGCGCGATCTCGCCGACGAGCGCGTCCAGATCGCCCAGCGCAACTACGAGCAGTCGGGGCGGCCCAACTTCCCCAACATAAAGATCGACGACTCCGGCCTGCCGCCCGCGCTGCGGGAGAAGGTCCGGGACGGCCGCCGGGCCACGTTCGTCACCGACCGCAGGGGCGGTGTGCCGGACATCTGGGCGGCCGTGCCGGTCAAGGACGGGCATGTGCTGTCCCTGCACACCGGGTTCACCGACCGCAGCACGGACATCCTCAAGGATCTCGACCAGGCCCTGGTGATCGGCTCCATCGCGGTCGTCCTCGGCGGCAGCGCGCTCGGTGTGCTCATCGGCGGCCAGATGTCGCGCCGGCTGCGCAAGGCGGCGGCCGCCGCGAACCAGGTCGCCAGGGGCGAGACGGACGTCCGCGTCCGGGACGCGATAGGCGGGGTCGTGCGGGACGAGACCGACGACCTGGCGAGCGCCGTGGACGCCATGGCGGACACCCTGCAGGCGCGGCTGGAGGCCGAGCGCCGGGTCACCGCGGACATCGCGCACGAACTGCGCACCCCGGTGACAGGACTGCTGACGGCGGCCGAGCTGCTGCCGCCCGGCCGGCCGACCGAACTGGTGCTGGACCGGGCCAAGGCCATGCGCACCCTCGTCGAGGACGTCCTGGAGGTGGCCCGCCTCGACGGCGCCTCGGAGCGTGCCGAACTGCAGGACATCGTGCTCGGCGAGTTCGTGTCCCGCCGGGTCGCCGCCAAGGACCCTGACGTCGAGGTGCGGGTGGTGCACGAGTCGATGGTCACGACCGACCCGCGCCGCCTGGAGCGGGTGCTGTTCAACCTGCTGGCCAACGCCGCCCGGCACGGCAAGCCGCCCATTCAGGTCACCGTCGAGGGCCGGGTCATCCGGGTCCGCGACCACGGCCCCGGGTTTCCCGAAGACCTGCTCGCCGAGGGGCCGAGCCGCTTCCGTACCGGCAGCGCCGACCGCGCGGGGCACGGACACGGGCTCGGGCTCACCATCGCGGCGGGCCAGGCCCGCGTCCTCGGCGCCCGGCTGACCTTCCGCAACGTGCGGCCCGCGGGAGCGCCGGAGCACATACCGTCCGAGGGCGCCGTGGCCGTCCTGTGGCTGCCCGAGCACGCGCCGACCAACACCGGGAGCTATTCCACGATGCCGTGACGCTCGTCGCCCGGCTGTGGCCGTCGCGCCGCTTCCGTCGCAGCGCCGTCCCCGACGCCCTTCACCTGTCGCCTGTCGCCGTCGCCGTCGCCGTAATCGTCACCAGCTCCAAGGGCTTCTTCGCCATGGCATGAGGAAGGCCCCCGGGGCGGACACCGCCGGAGGCCTTCGTTCAGTGCGAGGTCAGACTGCCTCGACCATGGGCGGCGGCGCGACGGTGGTGCCGTCGGTCGCCTCGTCCGCCTTCTGCGGCCCCGCCCCCTTCAGCGGAACCTCCTTCACGAACACCGCCGCCGCCAGCGCGGCGATCGCCACCACAGCGCCCAGCAGGAACGCCGTGTGGGTGCCGGCGGACACCGCGTGCTGGTAGGCCTCCCGGGCGGCCGCCGGCAGCTTGGCCAGGCTGGCCGCGTCCAGCTGCGCGGACTGCTCGGTGATCTTCGAGCCCAGCGCACCGGCTCGCTCGGACATCACGTCCTGGACCCGGTTGTTGAACAGCGCGCCCATGATCGCGACGCCGAAGGAGGAGCCGAGGGTGCGGAAGAGGGTGGTGGACGAGGACGCGACGCCCATGTCCTTCATCTCGACGCTGTTCTGCGCGACCAGCATCGTGATCTGCATCAGGCAGCCCATGCCGAGACCGACCACGGCCATGAAGACGCCGGAGGTGAGGCGGCTGGTCCCGGTGTCCATCGTCGACAGCAGGTACAGACCGATGACCATCAGGATGCTGCCGGCGACCGGGAAGACCTTGTACTTGCCGCTGCTCGTGGTCACCCGCCCGGCCACCATCGAGGTGACCAGCATCGCGCCGAGCATCGGCAGGAGCAGCAGACCGGAGTTGGTCGCGGACGCGCCCTGCACCGACTGCTGGTACAGCGGCAGGAAGAGGGTGGCGCCGAACATCACGAAGCCGGTGATGAAGCCGATGAGCGACATCAGGGTGAAGTTGCGGCTGCGGAAGATGTGCAGCGGCACGATCGGCTCCGCGGCCCTGGTCTGCCAGAACACGAACCCGATGAGCGAGGCGACGCCGATGGCGATGAGCTCCATGATCCGCGCGGAGGTCCAGGCGTACTCCGAGCCGCCCCAGGTGGTGACGAGGACGATGGAGGTGATGCCGAGCGTCAGCAGGCCCGCGCCGAGGTAGTCGATGCGCGTCTGCGAACGCTTCTTCGGCAGGTGCAGGACGACGCTGATCGCGGTGAGGGCCACCACGCCGAGCGGCAGGTTGATGTAGAAGGACCAGCGCCAGCCCCAGTTGTCGGTGATGGTGCCGCCGACCAGCGGTCCGCCGATCATCGCGAGCGCCATGACGCCGGCCATCATGCCCTGGTACTTACCGCGCTCCCGCGGCGGGATCAGGTCGCCGATGATGGCCATGACGCCGACCATCAGACCACCCGCACCGAGGCCCTGGATCGCGCGGAACCCGATGAGTTCACCCATGTTCTGGGCCATGCCGCTCAGCGCGGAGCCGATCAGGAAGATCACGATCGACGTCATGAAGGCGCCCTTGCGCCCGTACATGTCGCCGATCTTGCCCCAGATCGGGGTCGAGGCGGCGGTCGCCAGGGTGTACCCGGTCACCACCCACGAGAGGTGCTCGAGGCCGCCGAGCTCACCGACGATCGTCGGCATCGCCGTGCCCACGATCATGTTGTCGAGCATCGCGAGCATCATCGTGATCATGAGAGCGAGCAGGACGACCCGCACGCTCCTGGGCTGTTTCTCCGGCTCGGTCTCTGGTGTCTTCGTGTCCGCCATCGTTCCCACTCCCCTGGTCCCGCCCCGGTCGGCTACTTACTTGCCGCCCGGCTAGTTCAGTACACTGGGAAGGTAGACCCGTCACTAGCCGGTCGTCAAGTAAGTTACTGGTGTCGAACTAGCCGGACGGCAAGTAAGTTTTCGCGGGAACCCTAGGAGTACGAGGATGGACCGCACCATGGACGGCACCAAGCAGCAGCGTCGCGGCAACACCCGCCAGCGCATCCAGGACGTGGCCCTCGAACTCTTCGCCGAACAGGGCTACGAGAAGACCTCCCTCCGCGAGATCGCGGAACGCCTGGAGGTCACCAAGGCCGCCCTGTACTACCACTTCAAGACCAAGGAAGAGATCATCGTCGGCATCTTCACGGATCTGACGAAGCCGATCGAAGACCTGATCGAGTGGGGCAAGGAGCAGCCGCACACGCTGGAGACCAAACACGAGCTCGTCCGGCGCTACAGCAAGGCCCTCTCCGAGGCGGCCCCGCTCTTCCGCTTCATGCAGGAGAACCAGGCGACGGTGCGCGAACTCCAGATCGGCGACTCGTTCAAGGACCGCATGCGGGGCCTGCGCGACATCATCATGGATCCCGAGGCCCCCCTCATCGACCAGGTCCGCTGCGTGAGCGCCATCTTCACGCTGCACGCCGGGATGTTCTTCCTGACCGACCTCGACGGCGACCCCGAGGAGAAGCGGGCAGCCGTCCTGGAAGTCGCCGTCGATCTGGTGACGCAGGCGCATCACGGCGGGTGATCGCACGGCCGCGCCACGGCGGCCGATCGCACACCGGTGTCACGCCGCCCGATCACGCACGGGTCAGACCTTCACGCCCTTGGCGTGCAGGAAGGTGACCGGGTTGATCGCCGAACCGTAGTTGGGGGTCGTGCGGATCTCGAAGTGCAGGTGCGGACCGCTGGAGTTGCCGGTGTTGCCGGACAGCGCGATCTTCTGGCCGGTCTTCACGACCTGGCCGATCTTCACCTCGATGCGCGAGAGGTGGGCGTACTGCGAGTACACGCCGTTGGCGTGCTTGATCACTATGGCGTTGCCGTAGGCCGGGCCGTCGCCGGCGCCGTTGCCGCCGGCCTTGACCACGGTGCCGCCGTGCGCGGCCATGACCTTGGTGCCGCTCGGCACGGCGAAGTCCTGACCGCTGTGGGTGGAGTGCCACATCTTGCCGGCCTGGGCGAACCCGGCGGACAGCGTGTACTTCTTCACCGGGTCTATCCAGGAAGCGGCGGAGACGGCCGTCTTGGCGGTGTGCGCGGCTGCGGGGGCGGCGGCGGACGCCACTCCGGTCCCCAGGACGACCGAGGCGCCCACTGCGGCGGCCCCGACGGCCACGCGGGTGCGGAGCAGGGACGTACGGGAAGAACGGAACGTGACGCGCTGGAACATCGAAGACCTCATGGGAACGGGGACAGGGGAAACCACCTGGCGAGAACGTCCGCCGAGGTGGCCATCCCTTGGTAACCCCGAGGTCCACAGACCCCCAAACGTGTGATCTACGACGAAAGCTAGTACTTCACCGCAAAACTTCCCAGTCCTTGACAGATCGCCTGTACCGGACACTTTCGACATCGGCCCGCCCCAAAGGGCCTCCCGGACCGGCACTCCGGACCCTGTGTCCTATTTGTCAGCATTCGCGCAGTGACTATCCCGCCTAGTAGGCCCCGAACCGCCTGTGCGGCATGTCACCGGCCGCCCGCCTCAAGGGACTTCGGAATGTGACGGCGGCTACTCCCGTACCACGCAAGGCACTTGTGACACCCGTCACGTCGCGTGCACGGGTCTGTGACCAGCCTCTCATCCACCTCTACCGTCCAGTAACCCGCTGGTTCCCCTCAGGCCACCCCCAACGATGAGCATGCCCACGACACCAGCAGCGCAAGGACGCGAGAGGACCCCCACCCATGACCAGAGGCACCTGGACGCGCCGCACAGCCCTGACCGCCGTGGCGACCGCGGCCGTCACGGCACTGGCCGTCCCGGCCGGCGCCGAGGCCGCGACGGCCACCGGCACCCCGTCCGTGTCCACCTCCGCAGCGGCCACCGCCACCTCCACCGCGACGGCCGCGAAAGACGTCGACTACGCCACCTGGCAGCAGGACTGCCAGGCCGTGATGAACCAGGCGCTGCCGGCCCTGAAGCAGCGCATCGCCGCCGTCAAGCCGGGCGAGAAGCAGGCCATCGTCTTCGACGTCGACAACACCACCCTGGAGACCGACTTCGGCTTCAGCTACCCGCAGCCGGCCAACAAGCCCGTCCTGGACGTCGCCAAGTACGCCCAGGACCACGGCGTCTCCCTGTTCTTCGTCACCGCCCGCCCGGGCATCATCTCCGGGGTGACCGACTACAACCTCAAGAACGTCGGCTACAAGGTCTCCGGCCTCTACGTGCGCGGCTTCCTCGACCTCTTCAAGGACGTCGCCGCCTACAAGACCGCTCAGCGCGTCGCCATCGAGTCCAAGGGCTACACGATCATCGCGAACGTGGGCAACAGCGCCACCGACCTCTCCGGCGGCCACGCCGAGACGACCTACAAGCTGCCGGACTACGACGGTCAGCTCTCCTGACCCTCCGGCCGTCAGCGGACGCCTCATAGCCGCACGGGCGGATGTCTCACCACCCTCAGGGCATGCGAAGGGGGCCGGTGCTGGAAAGCACCGGCCCCCTTCTTCGGCTCGACCCGGGAGGGTCAGGCCTCCTTGCTCAGGTTCGGTCCGGCTCCGCCGGCCGCCTGCTCGATCGGCGGGACGTCGGGCAGCGCCGCCTTCTCCTCGCCGCGGAAGGTGAACGTCTTGGTGTCACCCTCGCCCTCGGTGTCCACGACCACGATGTGACCGGGGCGCAGCTCGCCGAAGAGGATCTTCTCCGAGAGAGTGTCCTCGATCTCGCGCTGGATGGTGCGACGCAGCGGACGCGCACCCAGCACCGGGTCGTACCCCTTCTTGGACAGCAGCTCCTTGGCGGACTGGGAGAGCTCGATGCCCATGTCCCGGTCCTTCAGCCGCTCGTCCACCTTGCCGATCATCAGGTCGACGATCCGCAGGATGTCCGCCTGCGTGAGCTGCGGGAAGACGACCACGTCGTCGACGCGGTTGAGGAACTCGGGGCGGAAGTGCTGCTTGAGCTCGTCCGACACCTTGTTCTTCATGCGCTCGTAGTTGGTCTTCGAGTCGCCCGAGGCCGCGAAGCCCAGGTTGAAGCCCTTGGAGATGTCCCGGGTGCCGAGGTTGGTCGTCATGATGATGACCGTGTTCTTGAAGTCCACGACCCGGCCCTGGGAGTCGGTCAGACGACCGTCCTCCAGGATCTGCAGCAGCGAGTTGAAGATATCCGGGTGGGCCTTCTCGACCTCGTCGAAGAGGACGACGGAGAACGGCTTGCGGCGGACCTTCTCGGTCAGCTGGCCGCCCTCCTCGTAGCCCACGTAACCGGGGGGCGAACCGAAGAGACGCGACACCGTGTGCTTCTCGCTGAACTCCGACATGTCGAGGGAGATCAGCGCGTCCTCGTCGCCGAAGAGGAACTCGGCGAGCGCCTTGGACAGCTCGGTCTTACCGACACCGGAGGGGCCGGCGAAGATGAACGAACCACCGGGACGCTTCGGGTCCTTGAGGCCCGCACGCGTACGACGGATCGCCTTCGACAGCGCCTTGACGGCGTCGACCTGGCCGATGACCCGCTTGTGGAGCTCGTCCTCCATGCGCAGCAGACGCGAGGACTCCTCCTCGGTCAGCTTGAAGACCGGGATGCCGGTGGCCGTGGCGAGGACCTCGGCGATCAGCTCGCCGTCGACCTCGGCGACGACGTCCATGTCGCCGGCCTTCCACTCCTTCTCGCGCTTGGCCTTGGCGGCCAGGAGCTGCTTCTCCTTGTCACGGAGGGAGGCGGCCTTCTCGAAGTCCTGCGAGTCGATCGCGGACTCCTTGTCGCGGCGCACGCCGGCGATCTTCTCGTCGAACTCGCGCAGGTCCGGCGGAGCGGTCATCCGGCGGATGCGCATCCGGGAACCGGCCTCGTCGATCAGGTCGATCGCCTTGTCCGGCAGGAAGCGGTCCGAGATGTACCGGTCGGCCAGGGTGGCGGCCTGGACGAGGGCCTCGTCCGTGATGGAGACACGGTGGTGCGCCTCGTACCGGTCGCGCAGACCCTTGAGGATCTCGATCGTGTGCGGCAGCGACGGCTCCGCGACCTGGATGGGCTGGAAGCGGCGCTCGAGGGCCGCGTCCTTCTCCAGGTGCTTGCGGTACTCGTCGAGCGTGGTGGCGCCGATGGTCTGGAGCTCACCTCGGGCCAGCATCGGCTTCAGGATCGAAGCGGCGTCGATGGCGCCCTCGGCGGCACCCGCACCGACCAGCGTGTGCAGCTCGTCGATGAACAGGATGATGTCGCCGCGGGTGCGGATCTCCTTGAGGACCTTCTTCAGGCGCTCCTCGAAGTCACCGCGGTAGCGGGAGCCGGCGACCAGGGCGCCGAGGTCCAGGGTGTAGAGGTGCTTGTCCTTGAGGGTCTCGGGCACCTCGCCCTTGACGATGGCCTGGGCGAGGCCCTCGACGACGGCGGTCTTGCCGACGCCGGGCTCACCGATCAGGACCGGGTTGTTCTTGGTGCGGCGGGACAGCACCTGCATGACCCGCTCGATCTCCTTCTCGCGCCCGATGACCGGGTCGAGCTTGGACTCACGAGCGGCCTGGGTGAGGTTCCGGCCGAACTGGTCGAGGACCAGGGACGTCGAGGGCGTGCCCTCGGCAGGCCCGCCGGCGGTGGCGGTCTCCTTGCCCTGGTAACCGGAGAGCAGCTGGATGACCTGCTGCCGCACCCGGTTGAGATCTGCGCCCAGCTTGACCAGGACCTGGGCGGCGACGCCCTCGCCCTCACGGATCAGGCCGAGCAGGATGTGCTCCGTGCCGATGTAGTTGTGGCCCAGCTGAAGGGCCTCGCGGAGCGACAGCTCCAGGACCTTCTTGGCACGGGGGGTGAAGGGGATGTGCCCGGACGGGGCCTGCTGCCCCTGCCCGATGATCTCCTCCACCTGCTGGCGGACCGCCTCGAGCGAAATCCCGAGGCTCTCAAGGGCCTTGGCGGCGACACCCTCACCCTCGTGGATCAGGCCCAGGAGGATGTGCTCGGTGCCGATGTAGTTGTGGTTGAGCATCCGGGCTTCTTCCTGAGCCAGGACGACAACCCGCCGCGCGCGGTCGGTGAACCTCTCGAACATCGTTAATCGCTCCTCAGAGCGGTCAGGCAGTGGGGGGAACTTCCCCTCCCTGTCCTTCCGCAGCTTAGTCCCGCAAGCGGGGACCGCTCATTCCAACTGCCGACACCGTCGATGGCCTCCTGACCCCGAACGCCGACATCTGCTCCAACCCGATGGTGCGAGACGATGTTCCCGCAGGCCAGGCAGATACCCCAGTCGCCAGTACGCCGATGGCGAACGTGAGACGGCCTTTCCTGCGTGTCGCCCCCTCCCACTAGGGATGTCTTACCCGCCGGGACTGACACTCCATGCCGTGCGCGCCCGTTCCCTCCGCTACGGGCGAACAACCTTGCGTCTCCCCGCACCCGCACCCGCCTCCCCGGTCGGAACACCGTGCAGTCACAGAAACACCCAGCGTAACTCGCGGGGCTTTTCGGCGGTTGCACTCGGCATGGTTGGCTCAGTTTCCCCGGCAGCTCGTTCGGCCGCCGCCGCGATCACCACCGTTCCCCTCCCTCGACGGCCTCTCGACCCGGACGACCGGATCCGCGGCTGGTACGAGAACGAACTGGGCTGGACGACCGTGCCCGGGTCGCCGGTACGACTTTCGGTGGGTGAGCGCTTCGACGTCCTGGACGTGCCGGCCGAGGCGGGCTTCGCGGCGCTGCGACGCCTGGCGCCGGAGTCGCCGGTGGCCGTGCGGGGCGACCGGATGCGGCTGCTGGTGGCGGCGGGCGGCGCGGAGGAGGTGCCGGGGATCCTGCAGTGGCTGGAGTGGGGCGCAGTGCCACTCGACCTGACGGCGATCGGCGCGGGCGGGACCGTCGAGGCGCCGCCGCCTCCCGCTCGCCTGCCGGACCGCGACCAGGGCCGCGCTCCGGGACCGCGCCGCCCCGGGCCGGTGCAGGGGGCCGCCGTCTGGCTGCGGCCCCCCGTGGCAGGGTGCGAGGTCGAGGCCTCGCTGCCGACGATGTCGGCGTGGGGGGCCGCTGGGCGCGCCCCCGATCTCGTACGGCTGGTGGACACGCTGGCGACTCATTGTCACCGTGTCCGACTGCGGCGCGCGTGCGCTCAGCCGTTGGCCTTCTCGTAGGCCTCACGAATCGTCGCCGGAACTCGGCCGCGGTCATTGACCTCGAAACCGTTCTCCTTCGCCCACGCGCGGATCTGAGCGGTGTCCTGGCTGCCGCCGGACGCGGCGCGCGCCTTTCCCCGCCCGCCGGAAGCACGTCCGCCGGTACGACGGCCGCCCTTCACGTAGGGCTCGAGAAGTCCACGCAGCTTGTCGGCATTGGTGGTCGTGAGATCGATCTCGTACGTCTTGCCGTCCAGCGCGAACGTCACGGTCTCGTCCGCCTCGCCGCCGTCGAGGTCGTCGACAAGAAGGACCTGAACCTTCTGTGCCACCGGATTTCCTTTCATCGAAAACGTGAGGGCCGGGGGTCCGCGGCGTCCGCCGTTTAGCCGCACCCTGTTATATGCAGTACTGCAGTACGTCGGAAAGCAAACCGCTTTTGCTGGGAAAACACAAACCCTTGGCAGAGACCCGCAGCCCGGCCCCCGCCCGGAAACGTGCGCGTTTCGGACATAGGGAACCCGGGCAAGGCAGGCCGACCGGAATGGGCGGGGACGATCACAGATGCAGAAGCATCCGCCTGTTGCCCAAGGTGTTCGGTTTCACTCGTTCGAGTCCGAGGAACTCCGCGACGCCCTCGTCATAGGAACGCAGCAGCTCGGCGTAGACATCGGTGTCGACCGGCGTCTCACCGATCTCCACGAAGCCGTGCTTGCCGAAGAAGTCCACTTCGAAGGTCAGACAGAAAACACGGCGAACGCCGAGCCAGCGTGCGGTGTGGAGCAACTTCTCCAACAACTGGTGGCCGACGCCGGCTCCCTTGAGCCCGGGCTTCACCGCGAGAGTGCGCACTTCGGCCAGGTCTTCCCACATGACGTGCAGGGCGCCGCAGCCGACCACCTCGGCGTTGTCGTCGCGTTCGGCGACCCAGAACTCCTGGATGTCCTCGTAAAGAGTCACCGTCGCTTTGTCGAGCAGGATGCCGCCGCGGACGTAGGCGTCAAGGAGACGGCGCACGGCGGCGACATCGCCGGTCCGGGCCCGCCGGACGGTGATGGCTTTAGCGGTGACTTCGAGGTTCTCGGCCGAGGGACTCTCTGCTGACATGTGCGGACGCTATCGCCCGCCGCCCTCCGATGCCGAGGCGGGGTTCTCCCCGGCACTGCCGTTGGCCGCCCCACTCCCCGCGCTCTCGGCACTTGCGGCAGTTGCAGGTTCGGCGGGTGCGGGTTCGGCGGTTTCGGGACCTTGGACGATGCGTACGGCGTCGCGCAGCGCACCGCGCTGTTCGTCGCT
Organism: Streptomyces sp. LUP30; assembly: GCF_001746365.1. Taxonomy (GTDB): domain Bacteria; phylum Actinomycetota; class Actinomycetes; order Streptomycetales; family Streptomycetaceae; genus Streptomyces. The sequence continues at coordinate 17,623 of NZ_MJAJ01000060.1, read as the reverse complement.
CATCATCCCGAAGAAGGCGACGAGAGCCGCGGCGGGGTTGTCGCTCTGGGACCATGCGTCGTTCATCAGGGCGGCGGCGTAGGCGGCCCGGGTCGAGACCGCCTCATATCGATAGGCCCGGCCTTCCGCTTCACGGCGTACCCAGCCCTTCTGATGGAGATTGTCCAAAACGGTCATCACCGTGGTGTACGCGATGGACCGTTCCTGCTGAAGGTCTTCCAGGACTTCTCGAACGGTCACCGGGCGGTTCCACTTCCACACCCGCGTCATGACCGCGTCTTCGAGTTCTCCCAATGGGCGAGGCACAGTTCAGAACAATAGTGGGAGATCTCGCCAATCGCGTGCCGGACGTGCACCTTCGTCATCAAACAGGAGCAAAAAGGGCGTGCGGCTCCGAAAGGAGACGCACGCCCTGCGGGGTCGTGCCGGCGTGGCGGGTCGTCAGGCGTCCGGGCCGGCGGGGGCCCGGCGGGCGCCTTCCGCGCGCGCGAGCGCGGCGTCGACGGCCGCGTCCTCCTTGGCCTTGTTGGCCCCGCCCTGGGTCTTCACGATCACCCTGATCAGGCCGACGAAGAACACGGCCATGACGACGGGAGGCACGAGCGCGGAGACGTAGTCCATGGCTCCAGAGTAGCCAGCCGGGAACCGGATGCGGGGACGGGGGCGGGCGGCCGGATCCGGGGGCGGGGGTGGCCGGGTCAGCCGACGGCCAGCCGTTGGTGCTGTTCGGGGGGCGGCGGGGTCGGCTTGCGTCGCGGGAAGACCTCGCCGGGCGTGGGGACGGGTCGGCGGGCCGGCTCCGTGTCGGGCTTGACGGGGACGGGCCCCGGACCGGGCGCAGGAGCGGCCGGCTTCTCGGTGGGCTCCTTCCGCGGCGCGGGGTCCGGCTTCTTCCCCGACTCGTCGGCTCCCGGCATCCCGGTCGGCGGCTCCTCGGCGGCGACCGCGAGCGCGAGGCCGGTGCGGCGCGCACCGGAGAGGCCCCCGGGAAGGGCCTGGAGCCGCGTACGGGACGCGGGCACGGTGGGGACGGCCGATGCGGCCCGGCGGACCGCACGCCGCGCCAGACGGGCGCGTACGTCCTGCTCGGCGAGAACCTGGCAGCGGTCCAGGAGGGCGGCGGCGGTCGGGTTGCCGCGCAGGGCGCGCAGCGCGGCGAGATCGTCCGGCTCGGGCCGGTAGCCGGTGGCCAGCACCTCCTCCAGGAGCGTGAGATAGCCGGCGGCGGTGCCGGGGAGGGCTGCGCGGTACCGGCCGAGGTCGGCCACCAGGAAGGCCCGCAGCCGGGCGGCCTCGCCCATCGCCTCGTCGAGCGACTCGGCGAGGCGATGGCAGTCCTGGACGTCCTCGGCGGAGACGGGGCCGGGGTGGAGGGCGATGGCGAGGGCGCGGCGGAGCACACGCAGCTCCTCCGCGCCGAACGCCAGGCCGCCGCGGGATCGATAGGGCGTGGGCATGCGGCGACGATACGCGCTAATCAGACAAATTCGACATAAGGGTTGACCGCGGCGCGCCCGGATCCGCCCTGGTGGCCCACCGCTCACCCTCCGATGGCCCAGGGCCTGCCCGCCTCGCACGGGGTCCGGCCCGGCTGCCGCCCCCGGACCGGCCCGACTGCCGTCCGAGGACCCGGCCGAGGGCTCGACCGCCGGGTCGGCCCGCAGCCCCGCCCGCACCCCGTCCGCGCCGCCCCGCGCGGGAGGCGGCGCGGCTCACATGCGCGAGACGTTGCGTTCGTACACCAGGCGCAGGCCGATCAGCGTCAGCCACGGCTCGTGCTCGTCGATCACCGAGGACTCGCCGAGCACCATCGGCGCCAGCCCGCCCGTCGCGATCACCGTGACCTCGTCCGGGTCGTCCGCCAGTTCGCGGGCCATCCGGGTCACCACGCCGTCGACCTGGCCGGCGAACCCGTAGACGATCCCGGACTGCATGGCCTCGACCGTGTTCTTGCCGATCACGCTCCGGGGCCGGGCCACCTCGATCTTGCGCAGCTGTGCGGCCTTGACCCCGAGGGCCTCCACGGAGATCTCGATGCCGGGGGCGATGACGCCGCCGACGTACTCCCCGCGCGCGCTGACCGCGTCGAACGTGGTGGCCGTGCCGAAGTCGACGACGATCGCCGGGCCGCCGTAGAGCTCATTCGCCGCGACCGCGTTGATGATGCGGTCGGCGCCGACCTCCTTGGGGTTGTCGAACAGGATCGGCACGCCCGTCTTCACGCCCGGTTCGACGAGCACGGCGGGCACGTCGCCGTAGTACCGGCGCGTCACCTCGCGCAGCTCGTGGAGCACGGAGGGCACGGTCGCGCAGATCGCGATCCCGTCGATGCCGTCGCCCAGCTCGTCCCCGAGGAGCGGGTGCATGCCCATCAGGCCCTGGAGCAGCACGGCGAGTTCGTCAGCGGTACGACGGGGGTCGGTCGAGATGCGCCAGTGCTCGACGATGTCCTCACCGTCGAACAGACCGAGCACGGTGTGCGTGTTGCCCACGTCGATCGTCAGCAGCATGGCCGGTTCCCGTTCCCTACTCAGCCGCTCGCAGATCCAGACCGATGTCCAGGATCGGCGAGGAGTGCGTCAGTGCCCCGACGGCGAGGAAGTTCACGCCGGTGTCGGCGTACGCCTTGGCGTTGTCCAGGGTCAGCCGGCCCGACGCCTCCAGCAGGGCCCGCCCGCCGACGATGCCCACAGCCTCCTCGCACTCACCGGGGGTGAAGTTGTCCAGGAGGATCAGATCGGCGCCGGCGTCGATCACCTCGCGCAGCTGGTGCAGGGTGTCCACCTCGACCTCGATCGGCACCTCCGGGAAGGCCTCCCGGACGGCTTCGAAGGCCTGGGCGACGCCGCCCGCGGCCACCACGTGGTTGTCCTTGACCAGGGCCGCGTCGGACAGCGACATCCGGTGGTTGACGCCGCCGCCGCAGCGGACGGCGAACTTTTCCAGCGAGCGCAGACCCGGCGTCGTCTTGCGGGTGTCGCGCACGCGTGCCCGGGTGCCCTCCAGGACGTCCGCCCACGCGCGCGTGGCGGTGGCGATGCCGGACAGTCGGCACAGCAGGTTGAGCGCGCTGCGCTCGGCGGTGAGGAGGTCACGCGTGCGCGTGGTGACCGACAGCAGCAGCTGCCCGGCCTCCACCCGGTCGCCGTCCTCCACGTGCCGCTCGACCTCGAACTCCTCCGTGCAGACGACCGAGACGACCGCCTCGGCGACCCTGAGGCCCGCCACCACGCCGGCCTCGCGCGCGGTGAAGTCGGCGGTGGCGACCGCCTCCTCGGGGATGGTCGCGACGGTCGTCACGTCGACGCCGTGGGCCAGGTCCTCCCCGATCGCGACGTTGGCGATGTCCTCCACCTCGACCGGGTCGAGCCCGGCGTCGGCCAGGAGCTGGGCGAGCGCGGGATCGAGCCCGCACTCCTCGTATTCGGCGTATCCCTCGTCGGTGCGTTCGGCGTCTGCGTCGGCGCCGCAGGCACAGCCGTCGCCGCAGCCGCCGCTCCGGGCGAGGGGAAGGTCGGGGGTGCTCACGTCTGTCACTGCTCCTGGTGGTGCTGCCGGGTCGGGGGGAAGTCTGCGGTATCGGTGGTGTGTACGGCGAGCGTGCGGTCCGGATTCAGTCGTACGACGATGTGGCGGCGCCAGTTCGCGTCGTCGCGGTCTGCGTGGTCGTCGCGCCAGTGGCAGCCCCGGGTCTCCTCGCGCTGCCGGGCGGCGGCGACCAGGACGCGGGCGACGCACAGGAGGTTGGTGGCCTCCCAGGTGTCGACGCCCGGCTCGGCCGTCTTGCCGTTCTCGTCGAGGGCGTCGCGTGCCTCGGAATGCAGTCGCTGGAGCTGGTCGGCGGCCTTCTCCAGGGACTCGGCGGAGCGCAGGACGCCCGCACCGTCGGTCATCACCCGCTGGATGGCGAACCGGGCCTCGGGGGCGAGCAGCGGGTGCGCCGGCCTCTCGGGGTGCTCGACGGGCGCGGGCACCCGCGCGTGGAGAGCGTCGCCCGCCCTGCTCGCGGCGATGTCGGTCACGATGCGCTCGGCGTAGACGAGGCCCTCCAGGAGGGAGTTCGACGCGAGCCGGTTCGCGCCGTGCACACCGGTGCAGGCGACCTCCCCGCACGCGTAGAGCCCGGGCACGGTGGTCCGGCCGCGGGAGTCGGTGCGCACGCCTCCGGACGCGTAGTGGGCGGCCGGGGCGACCGGGACGGGCTCGGTGACCGGGTCGATGCCGTGGGCGCGGCAGGCGGCGAGGATCGTCGGGAAGCGGTGCTCCCACATGGCGGCGCCGAAGTGCCGGGCGTCGAGGAACATGTGTTCGACGTCCTGCTCCTGCATGCGCCGCATGATGCCCTTGGCGACGATGTCCCGCGGCGCGAGTTCCGCGAGTTCGTGCTGTCCCACCATGAAGCGCACACCGTCCGCGTCGACGAGGTGGGCGCCTTCGCCGCGCACGGCCTCGGAGACGAGGGGCTGCTGGCCCTCCGCGTCCGCGCCGAGGAACAGCACGGTCGGGTGGAACTGGACGAACTCCAGGTCGGAGACCTCCGCGCCCGCGCGCAGGGCGAGCGCCACGCCGTCGCCGGTGGACACGGATGGGTTGGTGGTGGCGGAGAACACCTGGCCCATGCCGCCGGTCGCGAGGACGACCGCGGGGGCGTGCACGGCCCCCACGCCGTCGTGCTGCCCCTCGCCCATGACGTGCAGGGTCACGCCGGCGGTACGGCCTTCGGCGTCCGTGAGGAGATCCAGGACGAGGGCGTTCTCGATCGTGCGCATGCCCCGCGCGCGGACCGCCTCGACGAGCGCCCGGGAGATCTCCGCGCCGGTCGCGTCACCGCCCGCGTGCGCGATACGACGACGGTGGTGACCGCCCTCGCGGGTGAGCTCCAGGCCGCCTTCCTCGGACTCGTCGAAGTGGGCGCCGGTCGCGATCAGCCGGCGCACGGCGTCGGGGCCCTCGGTGACCAGGATGCGCACGGCGTCCTCGTCGCACAGGCCCGCGCCGGCCACCAGCGTGTCGTCCAGGTGCTGTTCGGGTGTGTCGCCCTCGCCCAGGGCCGCGGCTATGCCGCCCTGCGCCCAGCGCGTGGAGCCGTCGTCGAGGCGGGCCTTGGTGACGACGACCGTCGTCAGGCCGGCGGACTCGCAGCGCAGAGCCGCGGTCAGACCGGCCACGCCGGAGCCGACGACCACGACGTCCGCGTCGATGTTCCACCCGGGCGCGGGCGCGTGCAGTCGTATGCCTGTGCTGGTCACGAGGCGGCTCCGAAGGTGAGGGGGAGGTTGTCGATCAGCCGGGTCGTGCCGACCCGGGCGGCGACGGCGAGGACGGCCTCGCCGGTGAAGCCGTCCTCGATCTCGGTGAAGTCGGACGGGTCGACGAGCGCGAGGTAGTCCAGCTCGAGCGGCGGGACGAGACGGGCCGCCTCGTCGAGGACCGTGCGGGCGGCCGCGCGGACGCCCGCGGGGTCGCCGGGAGCGGCCTTGGCGACGGCGTGCGCGTCGGCGGCCGCGCGGGACTCGCCGAGGGCGCTGAGCGCCTCGGCGCGCGCGTGGGTGGCGGGCACCTCACGCGCGCGGGCCCGCAGCGCCTCCTGTGCGGCATGCCGGTCGCGGCCGGCGAACAGCGCCCGGGACAGCGCGAGCGCGGTGCGTCGCTCCGGGGCGGACAGGTAGCGGTTACGGCTCGACAGAGCCAGCCCGTCCTCCTCGCGCACGGTCGGCACGGCGACGACCTGCACGCCGAAGTTCAGATCCCGCACCATGCGGCGGATCAGGGCGAGCTGCTGGGCGTCCTTCTGCCCGAACAGAGCCGTGTCGGGCCGGGTGAGGTGCAGCAGCTTCGCGACGACGGTGAGCATGCCGTCGAAGTGTCCCGGGCGGGAGCTTCCTTCCAGACGCTCGCCCATCGGGCCCGCGGTGACGCGGACCTGAGGCTCCCCACCGGGATAGACCTCGTCCACGGAGGGGGCGAACACGACGTCCGCGCCCGCCTGTTCGGCGATCTCGAGGTCTGCGGCGAGGGTGCGCGGGTAGCGGTCGAGGTCCTCGCCCTGGCCGAACTGCAGCGGGTTCACGAAGACCGTGACGACGACCTCGCCGTCCGGTCCGGCGAGTTCGCGGGCGGTGCGCACGAGAGTGGCGTGGCCCTCGTGCAGGGCGCCCATGGTCATCACGACGGTCCGGCGGCCGCCACGCGTGCGTGCGTGCAGTTCGTCGGCGGTGCGCAGCAGGGCGGTGGTCATCCCGCGTCTCCTTCGGTGCCGTCCGTACCGTCCGTGCCGTCCGGGCCCCCCGAGCCGGGAGCACCGGGGACGCGCTGGGCTTCGTCGGCGAGCACCCCCAGGAGATCCTCGGCCAGTTCGGGCTTGAGCAGTCCGTGGGCGAGCGCGCGGTCGGCGGTCGCGCGGGCCATCGCCAGATAGCCCGCGACGGCCTGCGGGGCGTGCTCGCGCAGTTCCGCGACGTGCGCGGCGACCGTGCCGGCGTCCCCGCGCGCGACGGGGCCGGTGAGCGCGCCGTCGCCGGAGCGCAGGGCGTTGTCCAGGGCGGCGCCGAGGAGCGGGCCGAGCATCCGGTCGGGGGCCTCCACGCCGGCCACGCGCAGCAGCTCCATGGACTGGGCGACCAGCGTGACCAGGTGGTTGGCGCCCAGGGCGAGAGCGGCGTGGTAGAGCGGGCGGCTCTCCTCGGCGATCCACTCCGGCTCGCCGCCCATCTCGATCACGAGCGCCTCGGCGGCCAGCCGCAGTTCCTCGGGCGCGGTGACGCCGAAGGAGCAGCCGGCCAGCCGCTGGACGTCCACGGGGGTGCCGGTGAAGGTCATCGCCGGGTGCAGGGCCAGCGGCAGCGCACCCGCGCGCAGGGCGGGGTCGAGGACCTTCGCGCCGTAACGCCCGGAGGTGTGCGCGAGGAGCTGGCCCGGCCGTACGGCCCCTGTGTCGGCGAGGCCCTCCACGAGCCCGGGCAGGGCGTCGTCGGGGACGGTGAGCAGCACCAGGTCCGCCCGCTGGAGGACTTCGGCGGGCGGCACCAGGGGCACGTCGGGCAACAGGAGCGCGGCTCGTCGCCTGGAGGCGTCGGAGACGCCCGAGACGGCGACCGGCCGGTGCCCGGCGAGTTGGAGCGACGCGGCCAGGGCGGGCCCGACCCGGCCGGCGCCGACTACGCCGACGGCGAGCCGCGCGGGACGGTCCCTGGGGTCTGGCTGTTGGGGTGTACTCACTCGACGGCGGCCTTCCGTTCCAGTCCGCTCCGGGTACCGGACGATTTCTCGTCATGTTAACGCGATCGGTTCCGGGGGAGCCCGGTTGTCCACAGGCTGTGGGTTTTCCCACCCGTTTTCCGCGCGCGGCCAAGGGCCGGTGCGGTGTCGTGTCAGGACCGGGACGCGGACGCGTCAGGGGGAGACCGGGACGAGGCAACGGCGGGGCGGTACGCGCGTGTGTCCGCACGAGGCGCCGCACGGCATCATCCGGGGCATGACGTACACGGCGGAGCACAGCGAGGAACAGCCGGCGCAGCAGCGCCTGCGGGAGCGGCGGGCGCTCGCCCACCGGAAGGCGGAGCGCGTGCTGTCCCGCGCGGGGTTCCAGGGGACGCTGCGGGACCGGCTCGCGGTGCTGCAGGAAGCCGCCTCCGAGGTCCACGACCTGGACGAACCCGCGGACGTCTACGGGGACGGCGTCGTGGAGACCCTGGAGCAGCGGGTCGCCGGGCTGCTGGGGACGCAGGCCGCCGCGTTCTTCCCCACCGGCACGATGGCCCAGCAGGTCGCCCTGCGCTGCTGGGCCGGCCGTACCGGCAACCAGACCGTCGCGCTGCACGCGCTGAGCCATCCCGAGGTGTGGGAGCGGGGCGCGTTCGGCGCCGTCAGCGGCTTGCGCACGGTCCGGGTGACGCGCGAGCCCCGGCTGCCCACGGCCGAGGAGATACGCACGTTCGACGAGCCCTTCGGTGCCCTGATGCTGGAGCTGCCCCTCCGGGACGCCGGTTTCGTCCTGCCCTCCTGGGAGGAGCTCACCGAGGTCGTGGAGGCGGCCCGCGAGCGGGACGCGGTGGTGCACTTCGACGGCGCACGCCTATGGGAGACGACCCACCACTTCGACCGCGGCCTGCAGGAGATCGCGGACCTGGCGGACAGCGTCTACGTGTCGTTCTACAAGTCGCTCGACGGCTTCGGCGGCGCCGCGCTCGCCGGTCCGAAGACCCTGGTGGAGGAGGCGAAGGCGTGGCGGCACCGCTACGGCGGCACCGTCTTCCAGCAGTTCCCCACCGCCCTGTCGGCCCTCGTCGGCCTGGAGCGCGAGCTGCCCCGGCTGCCGGAGTACGTGGCCCACGCGCGGGTGGTGGCCGCAGCCCTGCGCGAGGGCTTCGCCGGGACGGACATGCCGTGGGCGCGCGTGCATCCCGAGGTCCCGCACACACACCAGTTCCAGGTCTGGCTGCCGTACGAGCCGGACGTCCTCGCCGAGGCGGCCGCGTCGCAGGCCGAGGAGACGAAGACGATGCTCTTCGCCGGTGCGTGGGACCGCGGCGGACCGGGACTGTCCTTCACCGAGGTCACCGTCCGCGCCGCCGGGCTGACCTGGACGGCCGACGACGTGAAGGCGGCGGTCGCGGACTTCGCGACCCGGGCGGCCGAGGCGGCCCGGGCCCGGTAGGCCGAGGCCCCTGAGCGCCGGGGAACGGCCGGGATCGGCCCGCCGTGTTCCCGGCCCGCCGGGCGCCCGGCGGGCCGGGAGCACCGCAGCGCACCGCACCCACCCCATCCCGCCCGGGCCGGGCCGGGCCGGGCCGGGCTTTGTCAGTGGCCGGGTGCACCATGTGGGCATGAGTCTGAGCATCGACATCGCGGGGCTGCGGCCGGAGAGGGTCGCCGTCGTGCCCTCGCCACTCGCCGAGCTCGGCATGGCGTTGCACGCGCTGTCCGAGCCGGGGCACCATCCCGGCCTGCAGGGCTGGGTCACCTCCGTGACCGCCCGGCTCGACTCGCACCTGGCCGACCGGATGTGCGAGGCCGACTTCCTGTGGCGGACGACGTTCTCGGACCTCTTCCTGCCGTACGCGGGCATCCCCGGCGGCAGCACGCTCCCCGGCGCCACGCTCGCCGAGGAGCTCGACCTGCTGGACAAGCTGACGGACGAACAGTTCGTCGACTCCGCGCTGGAGTTCACCTGCGCGCCCGGGTACGACCTGCCGGGCCCGACCCTGCTCTCCCATCCGGAGCTGTGCCGCCGCGCGCTCGACCTGGCCGCCACGCGCGGGCCGCGGCAGGTGCGGTTCACGCGACGACTGCTGGAGGACCCGCCACGCGTGCGTGGCTGGCTGCGACAGTTCCTGGAGGACTGCGACGAGGAGTTCTTCGCCGACGTCTGGGCCCGGGTGCGCCTGCCGCTCGCCGCCGACGCCCGCCACAAGACGGACCTCCTGCGCCACAAGGGCCTGGCGGAGACGCTCACCTCGGTGTCCTCTGCCGTGACGCTCGACGAGAGCGGCACTCGGATCACCGTGGACAAACTGGTCCAGGGCCGGAGCTCCACCGGCGACGGCGGCCTGCTGCTCGTGCCGACGAGTCTGGGCTGGCCGCATCTCATGGTGCTGCACCGGTACGGCTGGCAGCCGGTGCTGCACTACCCGGTGGGCTCGCCCGAGCTGGCGTCGCCCCCGTCGGTGGAACAGCTGACCCTGCGGATGACGGCGCTGTCCCACCCCGTCCGGATGCGGATCTGCCGGCTGCTGGCACGCAGCGCGTACACCACGACCGAGCTGGCCCAGGTGCACGGCAGGACGGCCCCCGAGATATCCCGGCACCTCGCCGTCCTGAAGAAGGCCGGTCTGGTCACCACCCGCCGGCGCGGCCGCTATGTGCTGCACCAGCTCGACGTGACGGTGGTGGCCCGGCTGGGCAGCGACTTCCTGGAAGGGATACTCCGCTGAGGCTCGACGGCCGTGTCACGGTCGCCGCGCGGGGGGCCGACTCCCGGAAGGTCAGTCGAACCGGATGTGCCGCACGCCCACCCCGGCCTGTCGCAGCCGTGTCCGCAGCGCGCCCTCGGTGTTGGGGCTGAGCGTCAGCCCGGCCAGGACGGCGATGCGGTCGGCCGTCCTCGGCACGGTCGTGTGGTCCGTCCACAGATGCTCGGCGAACTCCGGCTCCTGCAGCCGCTCCAGGCAGTGGTCGAGCTGCTGAACGGCCCAACTCTCCCGGCGCAGACCGGCGTTCTTGCCCATGGCGAACCCGAGGAGGTGCCCGAGACCGCGTTCCCATAGCCGCTTCAGGACCGTCTCGCGTTCGGCGAGGAGCGTGAAGTGGCGCACGTCGTGGCCGAGTTCACGCAGCCGGCCGACGGTCTCGTCGAAATACCGGGGATCGGTGACGGTCATAGGGGCGATGATCACGCCGTCGTGCGCGCCGAGGGCCAGGTCGAGGACCTCGACGACGCCCTGCCGCCACGATGCGAGGTCCTGGAAGTCCCCGCGCAGGTCGGGCGGCAGCATCCGGCGCAGCCCGAACCCGGCGTGCTCGGGGTCGCAGACGACGCTGCCCGGCAGCCTGCGTCGTATCTCGTGTGCGGTCTGTGTCTTGCCGCCCCCGAAGGGGCCGTTGATCCACAGGAGCATGCGCAGACCCTAGTGGCCGCCGGACTCGCGGGCGGCTCGTTCCCGCGGGTTCACAGGCCGCCCGCGCGGACGAGCCCGGTCTCGTACGCCAGGACCACGACCTGGACCCGGTCGCGCAGCCCCAGCTTGGTCAGGATGCGGCCCACGTGGGTCTTGACGGTGGCCTCGGACAGCACCAGCCGGGCCGCGATCTCCCCGTTGGACAGCCCCTGGGCGACCAGCACCATGACCTCGCGTTCGCGCTCCGTCAGCCGCTCCAGCTCCTTGTGCCGGGGCTCCTTGCCGGTGCTCGGCAGCATCGGCGCGAACCGGTCCAGCAGACGGCGGGTGGTGGACGGGGCGACCACCGCGTCGCCGCTGTGCACGGAGCGGATGGCGGTGAGGAGCTCGCCCGGCGGCACGTCCTTGAGCATGAACCCGGAGGCGCCCGCCTTCAGCCCGGAGAACGCGTACTCGTCCAGATCGAACGTGGTCAGGATCAGCACCTTCGGCGCGTCGGGCTCGGCGCAGATGCGCCGGGTGGCCTCCACGCCGTCCAGCTTCGGCATACGGACGTCCATCAGCACGACGTCGACCGCCGTGGAGCGGACCACCTGCAGGGCCTCGACGCCGTCGCCCGCCTCGGCCACGACCTCCATGTCCGGCTGGGCGGCGAGCACCATCCGGAACCCGGTGCGCAGCAGCACCTGGTCGTCGACGAGCATCACGCGGATCGTCATCGGGTCCTCTTCCGTTTTTTCTGATTCCGCCGAATGTCTCCGGCGGCCGGGCGGTTCTGGCGGACGATTCGGGCGGGCGGTGCGGGCGGGCGGTGCGGGCAGTGCCCGGGGGGACGTCACAGGGGGCGTGACAGGTGTCAACGCGGGGCGTGCATCGGCGTCAATGCGCTGGTTTGAGCGGGAGCAGCGCGCTGATGCGGAATCCTCCGCCGGGCCGCGGGCCCGCGTCCAGGGTGCCGCCCACCATGCCGACCCGCTCGCGCATGCCGATCAGGCCGTGGCCCGCGCCGTCGGCGCCGCCCTCCTCGTACAGCTCGTGCGGGGCGCCCTTGCCGTCGTCCTCTACGAGCAGCCCGAGACCGTCGTCGAAGTAGACCAGCCGCACGCTCGCGCCGGCGTTCGGTCCGCCGTGCTTACGCGTATTCGTCAGCGCCTCCTGCACGATGCGGTACGCCGTCAGCTCGACTCCGCTGGGCAGCGGCCGCGCGGTGCCCTCCACCTTGAAGTCCACCGGCAGGCCGGAGCCGCGGCACTGCTCGACGAGGTCCTCGATCTGCTCGACGTCAGGCTGCGGCACGTACTCGCCGCCCTCCTGGTGTTCGCCGGTGCGCAGCACGCCCAGCAGGCGCCGCATCTCGGCCAGCGCCTGGCGGCCGGTCGAGGAGATCGTCTCCAGCGCCTTCCTCGCCTGGTCGGGCGCGGCGTCGAGGACATAGGCGGCGCCGTCGGCCTGCACCACCATCACCGACACGTTGTGCGCGACGACGTCGTGCAGCTCACGCGCGATCCGGGCGCGCTCTGCGGCGACCGCGACCTTCGACTGCGCCTCGCGCTCCTTCTCCAGGCGCGCCGCGCGCTCCTCCAGCTGGGCGAAGTAGGCGCGCCGGGTGCGCATGGAGTCGCCGAGCACCCAGGCCAGGGCGAACGGCACCGTCTGGAAGACGATGACCGCCACCTGGCCCGGCACGCTCGCGTTCTCGTGCGGCCAGCGCAGTTGCGCCAGGGTGGCCGCACTCAGCGCCATGACCAGGGCGAGACGCGAGGCCCAGCCGGCGCCGGTCGCCGCGACCGTGTAGACGATCACCAGCAGGGCGAAGTCGGCTGCCGTGACCCCGACGTCCAGCACCAGCTGCGCTGTTCCCAGCACGGCGGCGAGCACGAGCATCTGTTCGGGCATCCGCCGGCGCAACGCGATGACCAGGCACAGCAGGAAGACGACCGGCACCAGCAACGCCATGGAGTCGGTGCCGCCCCGGTCCTGCCCGGCGGTTCCGGCAGCGGCGGAGATCCCGAACAGGACGAGGGCCCAGAAGCCGTCGACCCTGGTCGGGTGTCTGCGAAGGAAGTCATAGAGGCGCTGCACGTAACCCAGCGTAGGGAAGGCCGATGCGTGCAGGGTCAACCGGAGGGCCGATCCGGTCCGGGCGGGCGTACTCCGCAAGGTGGATGCCGTGATCACCTGTACGCCTAGTCTGACCGGGTGGTGAACGACGGACGGTGGACCAGGTGACCGATTCGGGCGGGTGGCGCGGCTGGCGGGCAGCCATGCAGGACGCCCTGTACGGCACGGCCGCGCGGACCGGCGCGGACGCACCGCGCGAGCAGCGCACGCCGGGCGGCTTCTACCGGCGCCCCGAGGGGCCCGCCGGGCACTTCCGTACGTCCGTGCACGCGTCGCCGCTCTTCGCCGAGGCCGTGGCCCGTCTGCTCTGCCGGGTCGACGAAGCACTGGGACGGCCCCCTTCGCTCGACTTCGTCGACATGGCCGCCGGCCGGGGCGAGCTGGTCACGGGGGTACTGGCGGCGCTCCCCGCCGACGTGGCCGCCCGCACGCGCGCGTGCGCCGTCGAGATCGCCGACCGCCCCGACGGCCTCGCTCAGCGGATCGAGTGGCTGCCCGATCCGCCTGAGGAGATCAACGGTCTGCTCTTCGCCAACGAGTGGCTGGACAACGTCCCCCTCGACGTCGCGGAGGTCGACTCCGCCGGCGTGCCGCGCCTGGTGCTCGTCCGGGACGACGGGGCGGAGCGGCTCGGCGAGCCGGTCTCCGGCGCTCAGGCGCGGTGGCTCGCGCGGTGGTGGCCGCTGCCGGGCGAGGAAGGGCTGCGGGCGGAGATCGGGCTCCCCCGGGACACGGCGTGGGCGTCCGCGGTGGCCTGCGTCGTACGCGGGCTCGCGGTGGCCGTGGACTACGCGCACTCCGCCGGCGCGCGCCCCCCGTTCGGGACGCTCACCGGCTTCCGGGAGGGGCGTGGGACGGCGCCGGTGCCGGACGGTTCGTGCGACATCACCGCCCACGTCGCCCTGGACGCGTGCGCGCAGGCGACAGCGGAGGCCACCACGGGAGGGCCGTCCGCCACGTCCCGCGCGCGTCTGCTCGGCCAACGCGCCGCACTCCACGCCCTGGGCGTCACCGGGACCCGCCCACCGCTCGCGCTCGCCTCCACGGACCCCTCGAGGTACCTGCGCGCGCTGGCGGGCGCCGCACAGGCCTCGGAGCTCACCGCGCGGGGCGGCCTGGGCGACTTCGGCTGGCTGCTCCAGCCGGTGGGAATCGCGGACCCGCTCGGCACCGGACGCGACCAGGACGCGGCCGCCGACTGACCGCCATCGACTTACGGGCCGCCGGCTGACCGCCGTCGACTGACCGGCCACCGACCCACCGGTGATCGTCTGACGCCGTCCGAGGGTCACCGGCGGCCCGGCCGGGGCCTACTTGTCGATGTCTCCCACCACGAAGAACATCGACCCCAGGATCGCCACCATGTCAGCGACCAGGGTGCCCGGCAGCAGCTCGGTGAGCGCCTGGATGTTGTTGTACGACGCCGAGCGCAGCTTCAGCCGGTACGGCGTCTTCTCGCCCTTGCTGACGAGGTAGTAGCCGTTGATGCCGAGAGGGTTCTCGGTCCACGCGTACGTGTGCCCCTCGGGCGCCTTGAGGACCTTCGGGAGCCGCTGGTTGATCGGGCCGGGCGGCAGGTCGACGAGACGGTCCAGGCAGGCGTCCGCGAGGTCGAGCGCGTTGTGCGTCTGTTCCAGCAGGCACTCGAAACGCGCGAGGCAGTCGCCCTCGGTCCGGGTGACCACCTTCAGCGTGTCCTGCAGCTGCCCGTACGCCAGATACGGCTCGTCCCGGCGCAGGTCGAAGTCGACGCCCGAACCGCGCGCGATCGGACCGCTCACGCCGTACGCGTGCACATGCTCCGGTGCGAGAACGCCCACGTCACGGGTGCGCCCGCGGAAGATCTCGTTGCCGAGCACCAGGTCGTCGTACACGTCCGTCCGGGAGCGCACGGCGGCGACGGCCTCCCGCGCGCGGGAGGTCCAGCCGGCCGGCAGGTCCTCCTTGAGGCCGCCGACGCGGTTGAACATGTAGTGCATGCGCCCGCCGGAGACCTCCTCCATGACGTTCTGCAGCACCTCGCGCTCACGGAACGCGTAGAAGACCGGCGTGATGCCGCCCAGCTCCAGGGGGTACGACCCCAGGAACATGAGGTGGTTGAGCACCCGGTTCAGCTCGGCGAGCAGCGTGCGCGTCCACACGGCCCGCTCGGGGACCTCCATGCCGAGCATCCGCTCCACCGCGAGGACCACGCCGAGCTCGTTGGAGAACGCCGACAGCCAGTCGTGGCGGTTGGCCAGCATCACGATCTGGCGGTAGTCGCGCGCCTCGAACAGCTTCTCCGCGCCGCGGTGCATGTAGCCGATCACCGGCTCCGCGTGCCGGATGCGCTCGCCGTCCAGCACGAGCCGCAGCCGCAGCACGCCGTGCGTCGAGGGATGCTGGGGCCCGATGTTGAGCACCATGTCGGTGCTCTCCGCGGCACCGCCGATCCCGACCGTGGTCTCCGTCGTAGGAGTCATGGCGACAGTCTCCCCTACGTACGCTGACCCCATGGAGACGGGGAGCCCGGGAAGCCCGGGGGGCGCGGAGACGACGGCGGTGGCAGCGGTGTGGAGCGGGCTGCCGCCGGGGCTGCTGCGGATGCGGCGGCTGTTGCTGGTGGTGTGGCTGGGACTGGTGGCCATCGGAGTGGGCCTGCTGCTGGGGTTGATCGTCGGCCCTGCCTGGGCGGCGTTCGCGCTGCTGCCCCTGGCCGGCGTCGCCTGGGGCTGGGTCCTGCTCGGCCGCAACTGGCGCTCCTGGCGGTACGCCGAGCGCGCTGACGACCTGTTGATCAGCCGCGGCGTGCTGTGGCGCGAGGAGACCGTGGTGCCGTACGGGCGCATGCAGCTCGTCGAGGTCACCTCCGGACCCGTCGAGCGCTACTTCGGGCTGGCCAGCGTCCAGCTGCACACCGCGGCCGCCGCGACCGACGCGGCCATCCCGGGCCTGGACCCGTCCGAGGCGGAACGGCTCAGAGACCGCCTCACCGCCCTCGGCGAAGCCCGATCGGCGGGCCTGTGACGACCCCGAACGTCGACGACGAGGCACCGGACGGCTCCGGCCTGCCGGACGAGCCCCGCGCACCGGACGAGCCGGGTGGTCCGGAAGTGTCCGGGGCGGCCGGGGAGTCCGGGACGGCCGGGGAGTCCGGGACGGCCGGGGCCGGTCGCTCGGGGCGGGCCGTCATCGAGCGGCGGTTGCATCCCTTCACGCCGTTCCGGCGGGCCTGGGCGCCCATCGCGGTCCTCGTCGGCTGGGCGGTCCACGACCCGAACCAGGCGCAGGAGCAGTTGACCCGGCTGACCACGACCACCCTGCTGATCGCGCTGGCCGTCCTCGTCCCGGCGGCCTCCCTGTACGGCTTCCTGACCTGGTGGTTCACCCACTTCGCGGTGACGGACAGCGAACTGCGCATCCGCACCGGCCTGCTGTTCCGGCGTGCCGCGCACATCCGGCTGGAACGCATTCAGGCGATCGACGTCACGCAGCCGCTGCTGGCCCGGATAGCGGGCGTCGCGAAGCTCCGGCTCGACGTCGTCGGCGCCGAGAAGAAGGACGAACTGGCCTTCCTGGGCGAGGAGGAGGCCCGCGCGCTGCGGGCCGAGCTGCTCGCGCGGGCGGCCGGATTCGCGCCGGAGACGGCGCACGAAGTGGGCGAAGCACCCGCGCGCGAGCTGTTGCGCGTGCCACCGCGCAAGCTCGCGATCGCGCTGGCGCTGACCGGCGCGACCTGGGGGGCGCTGGCCGCCGCCCTCGTCGTGCCGCCGGTCCTGTGGCTGGCCACCCACAGCGTGTGGACGGTCCTGGCGACCGGAGTGCCGCTGCTGGGCGCGGCGGGCGCGACGAGTGCGGGACGGTTCGTCGGCGAGTACGACTGGACGGTCGGCGAGTCGCCGGACGGCCTGCGCATCGACCGCGGGCTCCTGGACCGTACGCACGAGACGGTGCCCCCCGGCCGGGTGCAGACCGTGCGCATCGTCCAGCCGCTGCTGTGGCGGCGGCTCGGCTGGGTGCGCGTCGAACTGGACGTGGCCGGCTCCGCCAACTCCGTGCTCGTGCCGGTCGCTCCGCGCGAGGCCGCGGAAGCCGTCGTCGCGCGTGTGCTGCCGGGGGTGAGCGTCCCGGCCGCGGACTCGCTCTCGCGCCCGCCGCGACGGGCCGGACGGTGCGTGCCGGTGTGGTGGCGGGGCTACGGAACCGCCGTCACCGACGCCGTGTTCGCCACCCGGCACGGACTGCTGCGCCGGAGACTGACGCTCGTGCCGCACGCCAAGGTCCAGAGCGTGCGACTGACGCAAGGGCCCTGGCAGCGCCTCTGGCGGCTCGCGAACGTCCATGTGGACACAGGGGCGGGCAAGACCGTCACAGCACGCCTGCGGGACGCACAGCAGGCGGCGGAGCTGCTCGGCGGCCAGGCCGAACGATCACGGACCGGGCGCCTGGACGCCCGGCCCGACCGGTGGATGGCTTAGACGGCCCGGACAGGCGGTCAGGAGACGGCGCTGCGCAGGCCCTGGAGGTCGATGTGCTCCGTCTCGTCGTGCGCGGTCAGGTCGATGACCTGGCCCACTCCGCGCGCGGCCTCGTCCGCCGGCTTGAACTCCGCCTCGGACTCGGCCTTGTGGAGCGCGAGGGCCTCCTGACCGACGACGTCGGCGAGGTCCTCGTTCTGCACCGCCTCCAACGCGTCGGGGTCCGCGTCGCTCTTGGTGCCGAAGAAGTCGAAGCCGCCTTCGGCGGTCGGCCGCCGTAGCGGTTCGGCGGCCGGGACGACGGCCACGGCGGTCGGCACGGCGAAATGTCCGGAGGGGCGCTGCGCGGGAGCGGCGGGACGTCGGACGACCGCGCCCGCCTCGGCGGGGGCGGCGGGCTCGGCGGCGGGGGCGGCTCCGCGGCCGGGG
>NZ_MJAJ01000006.1 GCF_001746365.1 Streptomyces sp. LUP30 | reverse complement strand
CACGGCCGAGGGCACGGAGGCCAAGCCGCGCCGCCGCACCACCCGCAAGGCGGCCCAGCCCGAGACGACGGCCACCACCGCCGAGATCCCGGCCCAGGCCACCCAGGAAGCGGAACCCGCCAAGCCGCGCCGCGCCCGCAAGACCGCCGCCACCGCCCCGGCACCCGCCGAGGCCGAAGCCGCGGCCGAGGCGAAGCCCCGGGTGCGCCGCGCCCGCAAGGCGACGGCCGCCGCGGAGCCCGCGGACAGCTGATCGAACGGGCACGGCATCGCCCGACGGCCCGGTCCCTCCTCGTGAGGGGCCGGGCCGTCGGCATTCCCCGCCGCGGGTCCCGGCGAGGGCGCGCGGCGAGCCCTGCCGGTAGCCTCGGCACGTGACCAGGCCGAGCATCGCCACCCCCTTCCCGCCCCCTCCCGGCGCGCGTGCCTACGCGCTGCGGACCGAGCGCGGTGAGTTCGCCGTCGTCGACGCGCCCGTGCCCGCCGGTGTCGAGCCGCGCGGCGTCGCGCTGCTGATGCCCGGCTTCACCGGGAGCAAGGAGGACTTCCACCGGCTGCACGAGCCGCTCGCGGCCCGCGGCTACCGGAGCGTCGCCGTGGACGGGCGCGGCCAGAACGAGTCCGACGGTCCGGCACATGACGAATCACCCTACGCCCAGGAGGAGTTGGCCAGGGATGTGCTCGCGCAGGCGGCCGCCCTCGATGCTCCCGTGCATCTGGTCGGGCACTCCCTGGGCGGTCAGATCGCCCGGGCCGCCGTTCTGCTGGACCACTCCCCCTTCGTCTCGTTCACGCTCGTCTCCTCGGGCCCCGGCGAGATCTCGGAGTCCCAGAAACAGCGGGTGAAGCTGCTGCACGACGCGCTCGCGGTGATGTCCATGCCGCAGGTGTGGGCGGCGATCCTGGCCATGGGCCCGCCCGAGGAGGTCGGCGGTCCGGCCCGCGGCTTCGGCAAGCTGGATCAGATGCGGTTGCGCTGGCTGAATCACAAACCCGCTCAACTCCTCGCCACGGGACGCCAGTTGTGCGCCGAACCGGACCGTGTCGGCGAACTGGCGGCGGTGCCGCTGCCGCTGCACGTCCTGTCGGGCGCGCGGGACGACACCTGGCCGGTGCCCCTGCTGGACGCCATGGCCGTGGACCTGCGCGCGCACCGGACGGTCGTGCCGGGCGCCGAGCACTCGCCGAACCTGGACAAGCCGCTGCCGATGGCCCATGCGCTCGCCGACTTCTGGGACCGCTGAACCGACGCCGTCGGGGCTGCGCGCGCCGTCGGCCCGGCCGGCGAGCGGCCGCTAGTACTGCGTCCGGACGTGCTCCCAGAAGCCGTCGCGCAGCGCGCGCCTGAGGTCCGCCTGGCCACGCAGGGAGTACTGCAGGATGCCCTCGGCCTCGACCAGGAGGTCCTGGTCGACCGAGCCGGGCAGATAGGGGTGGCCCGGCAGGAGCTCGGCCAGTGTCTCCCTGCCCCGGGCCACCAGCCACTTCGCCGCGATCTGCGCGCCGACGAAGCGAACGGCCTCCCGGGTGGGGCGGCTCGCGCCGGGCGCCTCGTAGGCGGCGGTGCGCCGTGAGACGTACGGCTTGAAGAAGTCGAGGTCGAGGGTGCGCTGGCTGTCGACCTCCCAGAGCAGCGGCTCGGCCTGGTTGCGGCCGTCCGGCGCCTCGATGCCCCACAGGTGGACGCGGGCGCCGTACCCCTGTGCGGCCTCCACGGCCGAGACCAGGTCCTCGTCGCCGCCCAGCAGGGCCGCGTCGCTGATGGCACGATGGCGGGCCAGGGACTCGAGGTCGGAGCGGATCAGCGAGTCGACGCCCTTCTGCTGGTTGTTGGCGTTGAGGTTGCCCAGCCGCACCTTGACGTCCGGCAGCTCGGCGATGGACTGCTGTTCGGCGGTGTGGATGCGGCGCCGGGCGCCGTCGTACCAGTAGACGCGCAGCAGCCGGCTGTCGGCGAAGATCGAGCGGGCGCGGTCGATGAGCGCCTCGATCAGGCCCTCGGCGTCGAGGTCGAAGGCCCGGCGGTCCTCGGTCCCGGCCACCAGGCGTCCCGCCGCCGCGTACAGGTATCCCGCGTCGACGAAGATCGCGTGGGTCGAGGGCGTCTTGGCCACCTCGGCGAGCATGCGGGTGAGCAGCTCGTTCGTGCGGTCGATACGGGCGGCGAGGGCCGGGAGGTCGTCGTTCATCGCCCCCCATTGTCCCGGTGGTCACGCTGCGAACACAACCGGTCCCGTTCAGTCCCGGCAAAACCTTACTCGCTAGTAATTAGTCGTTCGAAAAATTTCTTTAGCGTAGGGAATGTTTGTAACACGCACCGCGTTGACTACTCATGTAGCAGCAGGCACAGCAATCCCCCGCGAGGGGGATGACCAGACGAAGGGAGAAGCTATGCGCTTCGAAATCATGCGACTCGACGACGTCGACGGCACGCCCGTGGACAGCACCGTCGTGGACGCCGCCTCCGTCAACCGGATCGTTCAGCAGGCCGCCGCCATCGGGCAGCGGCTGTGGATCCGTCCGGCCGACGCCTCGGCCTCATAACGGGTCCCGCACAGACTTCAGAGCCCCCCACGGCGATGCCGTGGGGGGCTCTGTGTGCGCCGGGGCGCGTTCAGCCCGCCCGGATCACCTGGGTGACTCCGTTGATGATCTGCTGTACGGCGATCGCGGAGAGCATCATGCCCGCGAGCCTCGTCACCAGGACCACGCCGCCGTCCTTGATGAGCCGGATGATCAGCAGCGAGTACCGCATCACCAGCCACAGCACCACATGGATGGCGAGGATCGCCGCCCACACCGAGACCTGCGTGGCGACGCTGTCGGCCTTCTGCACGGCGAGGATGACGGACACGATCGCGCCCGGCCCGGCCAGCAGGGGCATGCCCAGCGGGACGAGCGCGACGTTGACGTCCTTGGTCTGCTTCGGCTCGTCGGTCTTGCCGGTGAGCAGGTCGAGCGCGATCAGCAGGAGCAGCAGCCCGCCCGCGATCATCAGCGCGGGCACGGAGACATGCAGGTAGTCGAGGATCTGGTGGCCCAGCAGTCCGAAGACGGCGATCACACCGCCGGCCACGCAGACCGCCTGGAAGGCCATCCGCTTCTGCACCTTGCCGGGGCGTCCGGCGGTCAGTGCGAGGAAGATCGGGGTGATCCCCGGGGGATCCATGATGACGAAAAGGGTGAGGAACAGGGAGCCGAAGACGGCGACGTCGAACATCAGTGCAGGAGCCTTGCGGGGAAGAGGTCAGAAGGGGGACACGCGGGAAGAGCCTCAGGCTCCGCCGGCCCCCGGCACCGGGAACGCCCCGGTGGCGCGCCGGGTGATCTCCCCGTACACCTCGGGGTCGGTCGTGTACTCGCCGAGCTCGCACGTCTTGCGGCTGCCGTGGTAGTCCGAGGAGCCGGTGACCAGCAGCCCCAGATCCTTCGCCAGTGCGCGCAGCCGCTCCCGCGTGTCCGCGTCGTGGTCCATGTGGTCGACCTCGATGCCGTCGAGGCCGGCGGCGGCCAGCTCGGCGATCGCCGACTCCGGCACGGTACGCCCCCGCTTGCCGGCGGCCGGGTGGGCGAAGACGGTGACCCCGCCCGCGCCCTTGACCAGCCGGATCGCCTCGAACGGGTCGGTCTCGTGCTTCTCGGCGTGGGCGCGCCCGCCGTCGGCGAGCCAGTCCCGGGTGAAGGCGTCGCTCACGGTGGGGACGACGCCGAGCTCGACCAGGGCGGCGGCCACATGCGGCCGCCCGACGGACCCCTCGCCCGCGATCCGCGCGACCTGTTCCCAGGTGACCGGCACGCCCAGCGCGTTCAGCTTGGCCACCATCGCGCGCGCCCGGGGCACCCGGTCGTCGCGCACCAGTTCGCGCTCGGCGAGGAGGGCGGGCTCCTCGGGGTCGAACAGATAGGCCAGCATGTGCATGCCGACGCCGTCGATCCGGCAGGACAGCTCGGCGCCGGTCACGAGCGTGAGCCCCGACGGCAGCGCGGCGATGGCCTCGGCGTATCCACGGGTGGTGTCGTGATCGGTCAGCGCGACGACGTCCAGACCGGCGGCGGCCGCGTTGCGCACCAGTTCGGCCGGGGTGTCCGTGCCGTCGGACGCCGTGGAGTGGCAGTGCAGGTCGATGCGCACGACGCGGGCTCCAGACGGTGACGGACGGACGGGGACGCTCCAGCATAGCCGGTAATCAGCCAGCCTCTGTCACACCCGAAACCCACGAGCACCCCCTACACATAGCGCGCTCGCGACTCCCCGAAAAGGACCTGGAAAGCACCCCAGACACACTCCGCCCGGTGCACTCCGCCCGGTGCACTCCGCCCCGGGCAGTCCGCCCCGGCGGAGCGCTACGGCTTGAGCAGGCGCGGCGACAGTGCCCCGCAGGGCACCAGCTCGACCTCGGCCCCCGCGTCCCGCAGGTCCGTCAGCACGAGTTCGTCGTACATCAGCAGCCCGGACTGCTCGGGCCAGACCACCGCCCACAGCCACAGCCCCCGGGCCTCCCCCGCGAACACCGCGCGATCGTCCGGGGTGGCGGAGACATGCCAGAGGGGAGTCGGACGGCCGGCGGCGAGCACCTTGGCCTGCGGGGGCTTCTCGACGCTCATATAGGGCCCCGGATCGGGCCCGTCGACGCCGGCGTACCGCGCCCCGAGGCCGACGCCCAGCTCCTCCGCGACCAGGATCAGCTCACCCATGCCGCCGAGCGGACCGGGCCCGGAGCAGGCCACGACGGTGGCACGGCCCCCGCTGCGGTCGTCGCCCGCGTACGTCACGCCGGTGAAGAGCCAGCCGACCGGCAGCGGCCACGGCATCCACACGGGCACCTGCGTGCGGTGCACGACGACGCTGAGGGCCTCGACGCTGGGCGGGATCACGGGCTGCAGCGGATGCACCGTCCCGTGCACATCGCACTGCCAGGAATCGGCGAAGAGTCCGGGAGCCCTGACCCGGCCACCACACTTCGGGCAACTGGGTTCGCCCCTCATAGGGCCCCACGGTCCTACCCGAGCCCGCCCACGTCAAGGACGATCACCCGTCCGGACGGAATCCGACCAAGGAGCGACGCCCGGGAAAGATGTAGATGTAACTTGCATTCATTAGGCGATCTAACTTACTGTGTGTATATACCAACCATCTACCGGGACGAGGGGAACCATGGACACGTTCGACGCCGGAGCCGGAAGCATCCTGCGGCAGCCGAAGGCGGTGTGGGCGACGGCAGGCGCGTCCGTCGTCGCCTTCATGGGCATCGGCCTGGTCGACCCGATCCTGCCGTCCATCGCCCAGGGCCTGAACGCCACGGCCAGTCAGGTCTCCCTGCTCTTCACCTCCTACTTCCTCATCACCGCCCTCGCGATGCTGGTCACCGGCTTCGTCTCCAGTCGCATCGGCGGGCGCCGCACCCTGCTGCTCGGCCTCGCCCTGGTGGTCGTCTTCGCGGGCCTCGCGGGCACCTCCGGCTCGGTCGCCGAACTCGTCGGCTTCCGGGCCGGCTGGGGACTGGGCAACGCGCTCTTCGTCTCCACCGCCCTCGCGGTGATCGTCGGCGCCGCGGCCGGCGGCAGCGCGGCCGCCATCCTGCTGTACGAGTCCGCCCTCGGCCTCGGCATGGCCTGCGGCCCCCTGCTGGGCGCCCTGCTGGGCGACGCCAGCTGGCGCTACCCGTTCTTCGGCACCGCGTTCCTGATGGCCGTCGGCTTCCTGTGCATCACGGCGTTCCTGAAGGAGCAGCCGAAGCCGGCCCGCAGGACCTCGCTGCTCGACCCGCTCAAGGCGCTCGGCCACGGCGGGCTCGCCTCCGCGGCGGCCTCGGCGTTCTTCTACAACTACACGTTCTTCACCGTGCTGGCCTTCACCCCGTTCGTGCTGAACATGACCCCCTACAAGTCGGGCGCGGTGTTCTTCGCGTGGGGCGTGCTGCTCGCCGTCTTCTCGGTGCTCGTGGCGCCGCGTCTGCAGAAGCGGTTCGGCTCGCTGAAGGTGCTCGGCGGCTCACTGGTGCTGCTCGCCGCCGACGTGCTCGCCCTCGGCTACGGCGACCACACCACGGCGGTCGTCTGCACGATCCTGTCCGGCGCGTTCATCGGCGTGAACAACACCGTCTACACCGAGTTGGCGCTCGGCGTGTCGGACGCCCCGCGCCCGGTGGCGAGCGCCGGCTACAACTTCGTTCGGTGGTTCGCGGCCGCGGCCGCGCCCTACTTCGCGCCGAAGATCGAGGAGTGGAGCGACATCCACATGCCGTTCGTGGTCGCGGCGGTGACGGCGGTGCTCGGTGCGGTCGTGGTCCTCGTACGGCGCACGGCGCTGACCCACGACGCGCAGGAACTGGAACCGCAGCACGCGACGGAGGACGGGGTCACGGTCTTCGCGAACTGAGATCCGCACCCCGGTCCGGTCAACTGATCTCTCCCGGAAGCGTGTTGGTGACGTTCCTCACGAAGCGTCAGTCGAGCGGGACGGATGTCCGGGACGGGTCCCGGAGGTCCGTCCCGTTCGTCAGCCACCGCTCCTGGAGCGCCTGGGCGCCGTGGACGCGCTTCCAGGCGGCCTCGTTGGGCGTCATGGGAAGCAGCGGCAGGAAACGGACCGGGTCGAGGGGCTCGTCGAGGTCGAGGTCCTCGACCAGACCGCCCGGCTCGGCGACCAGCACCGAGGTGAACGCAGCCCCGGGCCACAGCGGCTCGCCCACGTCGAGGGACGCCCCTGGAGCCACGACCACCCCCTCGACCTGCGGGGACGCCGCGAGCACGGCGAGCGGACGGAGCACCTTGCCGGTGTCGACGCCACCCGGCCGCACGGACAGGAGCAGCTCGGCGCGCGGGCCCCGGAGCGGATCGGCGAGCACCGCCGTGGGGTCGCTCATCGGCTGCGCGGACATGCCGAGCGTGGCGTAGCGGACGACATCGCCCTCGTGGAAGCGCAGCACCTCGACGCGGTCCGTGCCGAGGAAGGTGACCGCGGCGCGGGCGTCCGGCTCGCCCAGCGCGGTGCGCAAACGAGCCTCGACCAGAGGGAGAACATCAACCATGCGGCGAGCATAGAACTCGTCAGCGCGGGGCAAAGCAGCGCCTTGACACTTCAGGCGACTGGTACTCTGGCCCGGTGGTTCGGGGCAGGACGCGGTAGGCACCTCACAGGCTTTCAAGGCACTGAGAGGGCGGCCATCTCGCCTCGACGCAGACGAGACTCCCTTACGAGGGACCGGCTGGAGGAGGTGGGGCTGTCATGGATCGAAGTCACCCGTGCAGTACCACTCGCTCTTCCCGCCGCTGATACCGCTGCTCTGGCCTCTTCGCCTCCGGCTGGTCGCCGTCTGTCGCCTTCGTCTTCATGCGGAAGAGCACTTCGTTTCGTTTTTTGCCTGATCTGCCCGATCGGTCCGACCGATCCGATCTGCCAGATCACTCCGGTCTGATTCAGCAGCGAAGCTCGCCACCGCGACGGAGCGGTGCTCCCCGCTTTGTGGACGTGCCAAACCCTTTCCCAGCCTGAAGGCCGGGGAGACTCCCAGTCAGGACGTCCCCATTCCGGGCAGTTCCATCCGTCGTGGCGGTCTTTCTTTGCTCGTCGCGAAGGAGCCTGCCATGTCGATGATCCGCGACCTCCGTGCCGTCGTCCGCCCCGCCCGCCCCTCCCTGCGCAAGGGGGGCGGGCGTACGGACACCGGCGCCTACGACACCACCCGCGACCCCGGAACCCCGTCGGCCGTCGTCGACTGCGCCGTCTACCGCGACGGATCGCGCGTCGCGTTCCCGCAGGCGCCGACCCCGCAGGAGGCCATGCGCCAGGTGCGGCGCGACGGAGGCTTCGTGTGGATCGGCCTCCACGAGCCGACCGAGGCCGAATTCGCCGGTATCGCCAGCGAGTTCGGGCTGCACCCGCTGGCCGTGGAGGACGCGGTGCAAGCGCATCAGCGGCCCAAGCTGGAGCGCTACGACGACTCCCTCTTCACCGTCTTCAAGACCATCCACTACATCGAGCACGACCGGCTGACGGCCAACAGCGAGGTCGTCGAGACCGGTGAGGTCATGTGCTTCACCGGCAAGGACTTCTTCATCACCGTCCGGCACGGCGGCCAGGGCTCGCTGCGTGCACTGCGCCACCGCCTGCAGGACGACCCCGAGCTCCTCGCCAAGGGCCCCTCGGCGGTGCTGCACGCGATCGCCGACCACGTCGTCGACGGCTACATCGCGGTCGCGGACGCCGTGCAGGACGACATCGACGAGGTCGAGACCGAGGTGTTCTCGCCGGGCCGCAAGGGCACCCCGCGCGGCACGGACGCGAGCCGGATCTACCAACTCAAGCGCGAGGTGCTGGAGTTCAAGCGGGCGGTGTCGCCGCTGCTGCGGCCGATGCAGCTGCTGAGCGAGCGGCCGATGCGGCTGGTCGACCCCGACATCCAGAAGTACTTCCGGGACGTCGCCGACCACCTCGCCCGGGTCCAGGAGCAGGTCATCGGCTTCGACGAACTGCTCAACTCGATCCTGCAGGCCAACCTCGCACAGGCCTCCGTCGCGCAGAACGAGGACATGCGCAAGATCACGTCCTGGGCCGCCATCATCGCCGTGCCGACGATGGTGTGCGGGGTGTACGGGATGAACTTCGACTACATGCCGGAACTGCACTGGAAGTACGGCTACCCCGTGGTCATGTCGGCCATGGTGGCCCTCTGTGTGGGCATCCACCGCACGCTGAAGCGCAACGGCTGGCTGTGAGGACATCGCCGAGGACCCGCCCGGACGGCCCACGGATAGGCTGGGCGGCATGACAAGCGAGCTGCTCGGACAGGCCCTCGTCGACCGGACCCTCCTCGAGGAGGCCACCAAGAAGTCCGGCCTCGTCTGGGTCCGGGGCGCGGACGGGGCGGCCGCGCGGGCACTGTGGCACGTGTGGCACGACGGCGCCGCCTGTCTGGTCGGCGACGGGCCCGGCGAGCAGCCGCTGCCGGGACTCGTCGAGGGCGGCTCGGCCGAGGTCACCGTCCGCAGCAAGGACAAGGGCGGCCGGCTGGTGACCTGGACGGCGAAGGTCGCCGAGCTCGCGCCCGGCTCCGAAGCCTGGGAGGCGGCCGTCGCCGAGCTCAAGGGCAAGCGGCTGAACGCGCCCGACGGCGAAGCCATGACCGAACGCTGGGCGCGTGAGTGCCGGGTGCTCCGCCTGGAGCCGACCGGCGCCACCTCGCCGCTCCCGCAGGGGAGTCTCGCCGCCCGGCCCGTCCCCACCCCGGCCACCACACGCGAGCCGGCGCCCGCCGGACTGCCGAAGCTGCTCCTGCGCCGACGCAGACGGAAGTAGCGGTCACCCGCTCACGACCCCGGGAGCTGCCGCTCACGTCGGGAGCTGCCGGTCACGACGTCGGGAGCTGCTTGCCGTAGTCCACCGTGTCGTCCTTCGCCGGCTCCTCCAGGGCGAAGTCCTTGCCCCAGGAGGAGAAGCGCAGCGTCCCGGCGCCGCCCGCGCGTTCCAGCAGCAGGGGATACGGCTTGCCCTCCAGCGACACGTCCAGCGTGCCGCCGGAGCCGCCGTCGCCGGTGATGCGGATCGTGCGCACCCCGGACTGCTCGTGGTGACCGTCGGTGGCCAGCGCGCCGTGCAGCGTCAGCAGACCGTCGAGGAGGAGGTCCTTGTCCGTGAACCCGCTGAACTTCTTGTACGAGGGGTCGCCCGTCGGCACCTTGACGTACTTGCCGTCGAGTTTGCCGGCGGCCGCCGCGTCGGAGCCGTCGCCGGACGTGCCGTCCTCCTTCTTCCAGAACGCCGCGTCCGCCTTGAGGAACAGCTGCTCGCCTACCCGCAGCAGATGGAAGGTGGCCCCCTGCGCGGTGACCGACCCGGCGCCTCCGTCCGCCTTCAGGCTCATCTCGAGCTTGTACGTGCGCCCGCTGGTGACGACGCTCCCCGACATCCGCACCGCGTCCACGGAACCGGCGGCCGCCTTGGTCTTCTCCTGGATCTGCGCGGCGGACAGCTTGCCCACCCCGTTCGTCCCCTCGTCCGGATCCTCACTGCACCCGGCCAGTCCCATGCCCACGACCAGTGCGCACATCGCGCTCACCAGCGGGGTCCGGCGAGTACGGCCCTGGGGGATCGCAGTCACAGGGAAGGCTGCCTTTCTGCGGGGGTGTGCCGAGCGGCGTACGGCAGCGTACCGGGGTCGCGGAGGCCGGGCGGAGCCAGTCCGTCCGGACGCCCCACCAGGGCGTATCCGATCGGGACGGGCTAGCCTGAAGCCCGCACGAGCGGGCAATTGGGAAAAGAGCATCACCGGCAACAGCGCGCACCGGCGCGAACGACAAGGAGGGGCGGTCATGGCAGCGGGAGCCCCCCGGATCTTCGTCTCGCATCTCTCGGGCATCCCCGTGTTCGATCCGAACGGCGACCAGGTGGGCCGCGTGCGCGAACTCGTCGTCGTGCTGCGCGTGCGGCGGCGGCCGCCGAGAGTGCTGGGGCTGGTCGTCGAACTGTCCACCCGGCGCCGGATCTTCCTGCCCATGACCCGGGTGACCGGCGTCGAGTCCGGTCAGGTCATCACCACCGGCGTGCTCAACGTCCGCCGCTTCGAGCAGCGGCCCACCGAGCGTCTGGTGTTCGGGGAGCTGCTCGACCGGCGGGTCACGCTCGTCGAGACCGGCGAGGAGGTCACCGTCCTCGACGTGTCGGTGCAGCAGCTGCCGGCCCGCCGCGACTGGGAGATCGACCGGGTCTTCGTCCGCAAGGGCAAGAAGGCGACGGCCTTCCGGCGGGCCAAGGGCGAGACGCTGACCGTGGAGTGGTCGGCGGTGACCGGGTTCTCGCTGGAGGAGCACGGGCAGGGCGCGGAGAGTCTGCTGGCCACGTTCGAGCAGCTGCGCCCCGCCGACCTGGCCAACGTCCTGCACCACCTCTCCGCGAAGCGGCGCGCCGAGGTGGCCGCCGCCCTCGACGACGACCGCCTGGCCGACGTCCTGGAGGAGTTGCCGGAGGACGACCAGATCGAGATCCTCGGCAAGCTGAAGGAGGAGCGCGCGGCGGACGTCCTGGAGGCGATGGACCCCGACGACGCGGCCGACCTGCTCTCCGAGCTCCCGGAGGAGGACAAGGAGCGGCTGCTGAGTCTGATGCAGCCCGACGACGCGGCCGACATGCGGCGCCTGATGGCGTACGAGGAGCACACGGCGGGCGGCCTGATGACCACCGAGCCGATCGTCCTGCGCCCCGACGCCACCGTCGCCGACGCCCTTGCCAGGGTGCGCAACCCGGACCTCTCCCCCGCGCTCGCCGCGCAGGTCTACGTCTGCCGCCCGCCCGACGAGACCCCGACCGGCAAGTACCTGGGCACGGTCCACTTCCAGCGGCTCCTGCGCGATCCTCCGTACACGCTGGTCAGTTCGATCCTCGACGACGATCTGCAGGCCCTGGCGCCGGACGCCGCCCTGCCGGTCGTCGCCGGGTTCTTCGCGACGTACGACATGGTCGCGGCGCCCGTGGTGGACGAGGCGGGCTCGCTCCTCGGTGCGGTGACCGTGGACGACGTCCTGGACCACATGCTGCCGGAGGACTGGCGGGAGACGGAGTTCCACCTGGAGAACGAGCCGGCGGCCGAGCCCGAGACCGAGGGGGCCGGTCCGCATGGCTCCTGAACGCGAGAGCGCGGGCCGCGAGCGCGCCCAGGCCGGCGCGGGCCGCGAGCGCACCCCCACGGGCGCCACGGCGAGCGGCCGCACCCGGGCCCGGCTGGACCAGCCGCGGTCGCCCCGGCACCGGATCCTGCCCGAGTGGGACCCGGAGGCCTTCGGACGGCTGTCGGAGCGCATCGCGCGCTTCCTGGGCACCGGCCGGTTCATCGTCTGGATGACGGTCGTCATCATCGCCTGGGTCCTGTGGAACATCTTCGCCCCGCCGGATCTGCGGTTCGACAACTATCCGTTCATCTTCCTGACCCTGATGCTGTCGCTGCAGGCCTCCTACGCGGCCCCGCTGATCCTGCTCGCGCAGAACCGGCAGGACGACCGCGACCGGGTCAACCTGGAACAGGACCGCAAGTCCAACGAGCGGTCCATCGCCGACACCGAGTACCTGACCAGGGAGATCGCCGCCCTGCGCATCGGTCTGGGCGAAGTCGCCACCCGGGACTGGATCCGCTCCGAACTTCAGGACATGGTCAAGGAGCTGGAGGAACGGTGGGACGGTCACCGCGAACATGCCGTATTCCCGGCAGAACGGTCGCGGGGACGTGACGTAGACGACCGGTGATGGGCTTACCGGGGTTCCCGCAGGTCGCCGTACCATCGTCTCTATGGCTAGCGAAGACGCGGTGCGCGAGGCACTGGCGACGGTGAACGACCCCGAGATCAACCGGCCCATCACCGAACTCGGGATGGTGAAGTCGGTGGAGATCGCCGCGGACGGGGCGGTCGCGGTCACCGTGTACCTGACGGTCTCCGGCTGCCCGATGCGCGAGACGATCACGCAGCGGGTGACCGACGCGGTCTCCGCGGTGGAGGGCGTCACCCGCGTCGACGTCACCCTCGACGTGATGAGCGACGAACAGCGCAAGGAGCTGGCGAACGCCCTGCGCGGCGGCCAGACCGAGCGCGAGGTCCCCTTCGCCAAGCCGGGCTCGCTGACCCGCGTGTACGCGGTCGCCTCCGGCAAGGGCGGCGTCGGCAAGTCGTCGGTGACGGTGAACCTGGCGGCGGCGATGGCGGCCGACGGCCTGAAGGTGGGTGTGGTCGACGCCGACATCTACGGTCACAGCGTGCCCCGCATGCTGGGCGTGGAGGGCCGTCCCACCCAGGTCGAGAACATGATCATGCCGCCGTCCGCGAACGGCGTGAAGGTCATCTCCATCGGCATGTTCACACCGGGCAACGCCCCGGTCGTCTGGCGCGGCCCGATGCTCCACCGCGCGCTCCAGCAGTTCCTCGCGGACGTCTACTGGGGTGACCTGGACGTCCTCCTCCTGGACCTGCCGCCCGGCACGGGCGACATCGCGATCTCCGTGGCCCAGCTGGTCCCGAACGCCGAGATCCTGGTCGTGACGACCCCGCAGCAGGCGGCGGCCGAGGTCGCCGAGCGGGCCGGCTCCATCGCCGTGCAGACCCACCAGAAGATCGTCGGCGTGGTCGAGAACATGTCCGGCCTGCCCTGCCCGCACTGCGGGGAGATGGTCGACGTCTTCGGCACCGGCGGCGGCCAGACGGTGGCCGACGGCCTGACCCGCACGACCGGCGCGAACGTCCCGGTCCTCGGCTCCATCCCGATCGACGTCCGGCTGCGCGAGGGCGGCGACGACGGCAGGCCGGTCGTCCTGACCGACCCCGAGTCCCCCGCGGGCTCAGCGCTGCGCGCCATCGCCGGCAAGCTGGGCGGCCGGCAGCGCGGCCTGTCGGGCCTGTCGCTGGGCATCACCCCGCGCAACAAGTTCTAGCGCGACGAGTTCTGGAAGGACCCGGCCCGCTCGCGGGTCCCCGTCCTTCGCTCCGCTTCGCGACAGTGGGGGCGCCGTCCGTGCAGGGACGGCGCCCCCACTGTCACAGGGCTCGGGCGTACCGCCGTCAGGCGTACGTCTCGATGTCCTTGATCATGGCGAAGCCGAGGCCGTACGCGCTCATGCCCCTGCCGTACGCGCCCACGTGCACCCCTTGCGAGGTCGAACCGGCCAGCACCCAGCCGAACTCGGACTCGCGGTAGTGGAACGGGGTCGGCACACCGTCGACCGGCAGGGACAGCGTGGACCAGTCCGGGCCGGCGAGGTCGTCGGCGAGGACCCACGCCGTCTCGGTCTGCTGGTCCAGCCAGTCGTCGCGCAGGCTGTGGTCCATCTGGCCCGGCCAGGTGAAGGACAGCAGGCCCACCCCGGCGAGCCAGGCCGCCGACGACACGGACGTCGCCTCCAGCAGTCCGGTGCCGTCCGCACTGCGCCGTACCGGGTTCGCGGCGACGGTCACGACGACCGCGAACTTCCCGCGGTCCTCGCCGGCCGTCTCGTGCCGCACCGAGGGCTCGTCCCCGTGCCCGATGGAACCGTGCTCGACGGCCCCGTCGGCGGCCGTGCCCACCTGCATCAGCCAGCGCGGCCCCGTGAAGGCCTCGTCGAGGCCGTACCAGGGGAAGGGTGCCTCCAGGTAGCCGTCGACCGTGCGCCGTGCGGAGGGGACCTGCTGCCCGTCCTCCGCGGCCGGCGTCTGCGCGACTGCCCGACTCGTCGTCTCCATGTGCCCGGACGCCTCCTCGTTCTCGACGGAACGGCCGGCCCGCCCCCCTTCGGGCGTACTCGTCCGCTCCGCACAACAACCAGGCAGCATAGCCACCCCGCTCCGGGCTGCCGGGAATCCACCCGGCGCGTGGAGCGTGCGTCCCCTCACATCGGGGATCGCCGACGGCTCAGGTGGCGTCCGCGTCGAAGGGCGGACGGTCGTCCTCGCCCGGCTTCTCGGGGCGCTTGGTCATGTCGACGCGCGCGCCGCCCGACGCGCCCGCGGAACCCGACGCGGAGGGGGCGTCCGTGTCGCGGCTGTGGACCGCGTCCGTGACGTCGGCCATCTCCTTCTTCAGGTCGAAGCCGTTGCGGATCTCCTTCAGCCCCAGCTCGTCGTTGTCCAGCTGCTTGCGGATGAACGTCTTGGGGTTGAGGTCCTCGAACTCGAAGTCCTTGAACTCCGGGCCCAGTTCGCTGCGGATGTCCGCCTTGGCGCTCTCCGAGAACTCACGGATCTTCCGGACGGTGCGCATCACGTCCTGGATGACCTTCGGGAGCTTGTCAGGACCGAAGACGAGCACGGCCAGGACGATGATCGTCACCAGCTCGAGCGGTCCTATGTCATTGAACACCTGAAGCTCCTTGCGATGTCCGCGGTCCTCGGCCCTCGGCCCTCAGTGGTCAGTTCGGGTCTTCCGCGGTCCGGGCCGGGTCCACGGTACCTGTCACACCTGTCCGACCGGTACCGTCCCGAGGCCTCCGACCGGGTGTACACGGCCGAGTTTCCGCGTTGTTTGCCTTGCGGGGCCGGATTTCGGGGTCCGACCTGTGATGTTCGCGTCCGTCGCCGCCTCAGCCGCCGTCGGACGAGCCGAGAACGAGGCTGAGCGTGCGCTCCCGCCCGGCCCGCTCGACCGTCAGCTCCAGACGGTCGCCCGGACGGTGGGCGCGGGTCCTGACGATCAGCTCCCCACCGGTGTGGACACGCCGGCCGTCGACCTCGGTGATGACGTCGCCCGCTTTGATCCCGGCCCGGTCGCCGGGGCCGCCGGGCGTGACCGGGGAGTCTCCGTCGGTGCCCGTGGCACTGACGAGGGCGCCGTCCCCGGTGTAGTCCAGGTCGAGGCTGACTCCGATGACCGGGTGGATCGCCCTGCCCGTGTTGATCAGTTCCTCCGCCACGCGTCTGCCCAGGTTGATCGGGATGGCGAAACCCAGGCCGATCGAACCGCCCTGGGCGTCGGACGTGTCGGTGCCGTCGGCGCCGGACCGGATGGCGGAGTTGACGCCGATGACCCGGCCCCGCGCGTCGAGGAGGGGGCCGCCGGAGTTGCCGGGATTGATCGGCGCGTCGGTCTGGAGGGCGTCCACGTACGAGACGTCGCTCGTGTCGCCGCTCCCGCCGTCGGCGACGACGGGCCGCTCCCTGGCGCTGATGATGCCGGAGGTGACCGTGCCCTCCAGGTCGAACGGCGCGCCGATGGCGACGACCGGGTCGCCGACCCGGACGTCGTCGGAGTTGCCGAGGGAGAGGGGCCTGAGGCCCTTCACCCCGGTCACCCGCACCACGGCCAGGTCGTAGCCGCTGTCCCGGCCGACGACCTCGGCCTTGACGGTCTGCCCGCCGTCGAAGACGACGGATATCCCGCCGCCGCTCCTGGCCGACTCGACCACGTGGTTGTTGGTGAGGATGTAGCCGCGGGAGTCGAGGACGAACCCGGTTCCGGTGCCGGACTCGTCGCCGCCGCTGACGTGCAGGGTGACGACGCCTGGCAGGGCCCGCGCGGCGACCCCGGCCACGCCGTCGGCGGCCCGCCCGGTGGGTTCCGGGGAGGCCTGCGGCAGCCGTATCGGGCGCAGCCCGCCGTTGCGCTCCAGATAGGTGCCGACGGCTCCGCCGAGCCCGCCGGCGACGAGCGCGACGGCCACAGCACCGACGACGAGCTTCCCGCGCGCCTGCCGACGCCACTGGGCCTCGCCGACGGACTCCACCCCGGTGGAACCCGCGAACGGTTCCGCGGACCAGGGGTCGTAACGCCGCCAGGGACCTGCGGCAGCGAAGGAGGTAGAGGGGGCGGGGGAAGAGGGGAGCGCGGGATCGGGTGCAGGGGCGGGGGGCCCGATGGGCAGGGGCCCTGGCGGTGCCTCCGGTCCAGCGGGATGCGCGGCCGCGTGGGGTGCGACCTCGGCTCCGGGGGCCGGGTCCCCGGTCCCGGGCGCCGGAACGGGAACGGACGCGACCGCCGGGTGCTGCACCGGGGGTGCGGGAGCCCAGGGACCGGGCTCCCCGTACGGCGGGGTGCTGTAGGGATCGGGATCGTGCAACGGCCCCACCCTGCCCCGCGCGCCCACTCCCGGGGCAGGGTCGAGAGGATCGCAGGGAGCGTCGGGAGCGTGGGGAGCGTCGGGAGCCGGCACATCGCGGGTGTCCACGGGGAGGGCATCAGCGAGGACGGGCCCGGACGGGGCGCCCTCGCCGTCGGCGGAACCCGCGTCTACCAGGGCGCCGCCGGCGGAGTCGGCGGCGGGGGAGCCGCCCGCACGGGGGTCGACCCCGTTCTCCGGGTCCACCGGGCCCGGTATCGCCCCGCCCTCCGCGATTCCCGCGCCCTCGGTGTCCCTCGGACTCTCCGAGTGCTCGATGTCGTCCGGGTCGGCTGTGTGCTGGACGCCGCTCGTCTCCGGGACAGTCGCCGGGCGGCTCAGTTCGTAGTCGCCGTCGTCGACGGCGGCGGGGGTGGGGGTGGGGGTGAGGGCGGGGGCGGGGGCGGGGTTCGGGCGGGCCAGTTCGAAGTCGCCGTCGGCCGGGCCGGGCACCGAGCTCGCGGACTCGGCCCTCGGGTCGTCGGCGCGGTCCTCAGAGTCCTGTCGTGTCGGCGACGGCTGTCGAGGCAGGCTCCACCACTTCGCCTTCGTGGGCTTTCCCTCGTCCATGCTCTCTCCCCCACTCGAGCCGACCACGGCGTCGAACCGGTGGCGCACCGCGCCCTCGGCCCCGCCCGGCGCACTCCGCCGTCGCGCCCGGCTGCCTGGCAGGACGCGGTCCAACGCGATTCAACCAGGTTCGCCGGGCGCGGCGCAGAGTGCGGGTCAGCGGGTGTGCCGCCCGGGAGGGAGGGCAGAAGAGCGGCTGGGAGCGGACGTGGTGAGGGGGACGGGTGCGGCGAGCAGACCGGGACCGGCGAGCTTGGCGCCGGTGGCGGTCCAGGCGCTCAGGGAGACCGGGGAATTCGTGTCGAGCGGACGTATCAACGGAGACATGACCGCGGCGCCGGCCACCATGGGCGTGGTCAGCCGGTGCAGGGCCTGTTCCACCGGACCGCCGGGCTGAGCGGGCATCCCCGGCAGCAGCGGCGCCGACACCTCCGTCGGGCTGACCGGGGTGTCGCCGAGTTGGCCGCCCTGGGAGAGCAGAGGGCCGACGGCACGGCGGCGTTGGGTCTCCGCCGTCGCGGAGCCCGCGCCCGGGGTGCGGGCCGGTGTCACATTGCTTCCGGAGCCCGACCCGGCACGGCCGTCCGCGGTCGTGTCGACCGGGGCGACAGTGGTCATGCCGCCCAGCGCGATCGCGGCCAGCGACACCGCGCCGGCGGCGACGAACGCGAACCGCATGCCTCGCGACCGCTCGGCGTCGTGCCGGTCGCCTGCGCGGCCGACGGGATGGATGCGGAAGCCGCGGTCCGAGGCGGGAGAGAGGACGGAGCCATGGGCCCGAGGAGGCGCATAGCGGAACTCGAAGGGCTCGTCCCGTCTCGTGCCCCTCACTCCGAAGACTCCGTCGGCGAAGCCTCCCCCGCCCAGCGGCGTTCCACCACCGTCGGAGTCGCCTCCCGCGGGGAGCCCCTGAAGGCGGGCCAGAAAGCTTTCCGAGGGGGCGGGCGGGGCGACCTCGGCGAAGACGTTCTTCAGCCGGCGTTGGGCGTCGACCTCCGTCTTGCACTTCGGGCAGGTCGCCACGTGTGCGAGCACCCGCTCGCGGGTGTCGTGACCGAGCTCGCCGTCCACCAGGGCCGAGAGCCGGTCGCCGAGATGCTGCTCCGCGAGGAGCCGCTCGGCTGCGTCGTGTCGGGATCCACTCACGCGGTCGCGCCCCCTCCTCCCAGTGCGGGCACACGGGCCACGAAGGAACGACGTCCGGCGCGGGCCTCGGGCGCACGGTGTGCGAGGGCCTTGCGCAGCTGCGAACGGCCACGGTGGATGCGCGAGCGGACCGTGCCCAGCTTGACGCCGAGGGTCGCGGCGATCTCCTCGTAGGAGAGCCCCTCGATGTCGCACAGCACGACCGCGGCGCGGAACTCCGGCGCGAGGGTGTCGAGGGCCTGCTGGACGTCCGCGTCGAAGTGGGCGTCGTTGAAGGCCTGCTGCGGGGTGGGCTCCTTGCTGGGCAGCCGCTCGGCCGCGTCGTCGCCGAGCGCGTCGAAGCGGATGCGCTGCTTGCGGCGGACCATGTCCAGGAAGAGGTTGGTCGTGATGCGGTGCAGCCAGCCCTCGAAGGTGCCCGGCGTGTACGTCGACAGGGAACGGAAGACGCGGACGAAGACCTCCTGGGTGAGGTCCTCGGCGTCGTGCTGGTTGCCGGTCAGCCGGTAGGCGAGCCGGTAGACCCGGCCGCTGTGCATACTGACGATCTCCTCCCACGTGGGCGGAGTCCACGCCTGCCCGTCCGCGTCGGTGGTGAAGGTCGCGGTCTGGGCTGGGCCGACGGCGATGCCGGCGGAGTGGCTGGGGTCAGCAGCGGTGTCGTTCACGGATCTCGGCCTGCCTGCCGACCCGAGAAAGCGCCGCAGCACTCCTCCCCGATCCACAGGTGCGGCCGCACCTCCCCTGTCGGCATTGGTGGTGTCCAGTGGAGCCCCTACCATAGCCACCTCGCCCGTTAGCTCCGGATAAGCGGTTTTACGAGAATTTGATCTGTGCCCGCACCGCTCGTGCGACTGCGTCAGCACCTGCTCGGCGCCCTGTCCCACGTCGTGATCCAACCGTGTCCCCCCGTAGTCGTTCCCACCCCTTCAAACGCCCGGTCCCATCTGCGGGTTCCCGGCGGCAACGGATACAGTCACGCCCAGGCAACCACGGGGACAGGAGAGGGTCATTACCGGCAACCGGCAGGCAAGCTGGGCGTTCGCCGACGCCTATGCCGCCGAGGACGAAGCGCTGCGCTGGGCCCGCGACCGGGCCCGCGAGGCAGGGCTGCGCTCGGTGTCGCCCAGCACGGGCGCCGCGCTGCGGATGCTCGCCGCCACCGTGGACGCGAAGGCGGTCGCCGAGATCGGCACCGGCACCGGCGTCTCCGGGATCCACCTGCTGCACGGTATGCGCCCGGACGGCGTCCTGACGACCGTGGACCCCGAGCCGGAGCACCAGCAGTTCGCCCGGCAGGCCTTCCGCGCCTGCGGCTTCGCCAGCAACCGGGCCCGGTTCATCCCGGGCCGCGCGCTCGACGTCCTGCCCCGTCTCGCGGACTCCGGCTATGACCTGGTCTTCTGTGACGGTGATCGGCTGGAGCTGCTGGAGTACCTCGCTGAATCGTTGCGCCTGCTGCGTCCGGGTGGGCTGGTCGTCTTCGAGGGCGTCTTCGCCAACGGCCGCACGGTCGATTCGGGGCCGCAGCCCACGGAGGTCATACGCATCCGGGAGCTGCTGCGGGCGGTGCGCGAGAGCCAGGAGCTGGTGACGTCGCTGCTGCCGGTGGGCGACGGGCTCCTGTGCGCGGTCAAGCGCTGAGGCGCTGAGAGGTTCGGGCCCGGGCGTTGGGCCTTTCGGGCCGAGCGGCCACGGCGAACCCCGGAAGACCCCGGGAAATCCCTAGGAAGGCTCCTGGAAATCCCCGGTGAAGACCCTGGTGGGAACCCGGGAAAAACAACCGCTCCGGTACCCGAGAAGGACACCGGAGCGGTCGAAAGTGCAGGGTCGCTTCGCGTCAGCCGACGACCTTCTTCAGGGCGTCGCCGAGCGCGTCGGCCTCGTCAGGGGTCAGCTCGACGACGAGCCGCCCGCCGCCTTCGAGCGGAACGCGCATGACGATGCCCCGCCCCTCCTTGGTCACCTCGAGCGGGCCATCACCCGTTCGCGGCTTCATGGCCGCCATGCTCGTTCCCCTTCCTGAAACCAGCTCATCGCCAAAGCCGACGGCCCCTGAAGGGCAGCCGCGATCCAGCGTGGGACCCGCGGCACCGGCATCGAACACATTGCTTCCAGGCCATTATCCCGCATCTCAGGACCCGATGACCAACATCAGTCGGCATCGCTTGGGCAACGCGCGCGAGCAAAACCACTCAATTCGGCGATGTGGCTGCGATACTGCGCGGCCGCACGCGCTTCCGGCCGCCGGAATCCGTCCCGAATTGTTTGACGCAGGTCACACGTCGGGTCCGGTCCTCGGCCGGTGATCTCCGCCATGCTGTCCTCGTACAAGGGGCGTACCGACCGGTAGGACGTCCCAGCCGCGACACGGAGGGGAAGAACGCCATGGTCGACACCGTGCTCTACGAGGTGAGTGACGGGCTCGCGACGATCACGCTGAACCGCCCCGAGGCGATGAACGCGCTGAACATCGCGACCAAGGTCGCCCTCCGGGACGCGGTGCGGTCCGCGGCCTCCGACGACGCCGTACGGGCCGTGCTGCTGACCGCCGCCGGCGAGCGGGCGTTCTGCGTGGGGCAGGACCTCAAGGAGCACATCGGTCTGCTGGCCGAAGGCTCGAAGCAGGTCATGAGCACGGTCGCGGAGCACTACAACCCGATCGTGCGCGCGCTGACGGAGGCGCCGAAGCCGGTGGTGGCCGCGGTCAACGGGGTCGCCGCGGGCGCCGGCCTCGGTTTCGCGCTGGCCGCGGACTACCGCGTCGTGGCCGACACGGCGTCCTTCAACACCTCCTTCGCGGGTGTCGCGCTCACCGCCGACTCCGGCGTCTCGTGGACGCTGCCCCGGGTGATCGGGCCGGGCCGCGCCGCCGATCTGCTGCTCTTCCCGCGCAGCATCAAGGCCCAGGAGGCGTACGAGCTGGGCATCGCGAGCCGGATCGTGCCTGCGGACGCGCTGCGCGCGGAGGCGGAGAAGGTGGCCCGGGCCCTCGCCGCGGGGCCGACGGTGGCCTACGCGGCGATCAAGGAGGCCGTCGCCTACGGGTCGGCGCACACCCTCTCCGAGACGCTGGACAAGGAGGACGAGCTGCAGACGCGGGCCGGGGCCTCCGAGGACCACGCGATCGCGGTGCGGGCGTTCGTCCAGAAGGAGACCCCGAAGTACCTGGGCCGCTGACGCCGGCTGCCGTCGCGGGGGTGGGCATGGGACGGTCGCCCGCCCCCGTCAGGCGGCGCTTCTCCTCACGCAAGACGCCAGGTGGTCGTCGACCAGACCGCATGCCTGCATCAACGCGTACGCCGTCGTCGGCCCGACGAAGCGCAGGCCCCGCTTCTTCAGCGCCTTGGACAGGGCCGTCGACTCGTCCGTGACGGCCGGGACGTCCGCCAGGGTCTTCGGCGCCGGCCGGCCGGCCCGGTCGGGGGCGTGCGACCAGATCAGCTCGTCCAGGTCGCCCGGCGCCCACTCGGCCAGCACGCGCGCGTTGGCGAGGGTGGCGTCGATCTTGGCCCGGTTGCGGATGATGCCCGGGTCGGTCAGGAGGCGTTCGCGGTCCTCGTCGGTGAAGACGGCGACCGAGGCGATCTCGAAGCCGGCGAAGGCGGCGCGGAACCCGGCGCGGCGGCGCAGGATCGTGATCCAGGACAGGCCCGACTGGAAGGCTTCCAGGCTGAGCCGTTCGAACAGCGCGTCGTCGCCGTGGACCGGGCGGCCCCACTCCTCGTCGTGGTACGTGACGTAGTCCGGCGTGGACAGGGCCCAGGGGCAGCGCAGCGCGCCGTCCGCCCCCGCGAGGGCGGTGCCGTCGCTCACTGCTGGTCCTCGGGGGTCTGCTTCTCCATGGAGACGTGGGGCGCGGCCGGGGCCTGCGCGCCGGCCAGGGCCGACTCCAGGTCGGCGATGCGGGCGTCGCGCTCGGCGAGTTCGGCGGCGAGACGGTTCAGGGCGTCGTCGACGTCGGCCATGCGGTAGCCGCGGGCGCTCAGCGGGAAGCGCAGGCGGTCGACATCGGAACGGTCGACCGGGCGGTCCGCGGGCAGCGGGTCGTGCAGACGCTCGGGGGCGACCTCCGGCAGCGGGCCGGTGCCCTCGCCGCCGCCCACCACGGCGAGTGTCACCGCGGCGACCACGACGGCGAGCGCGATGACCAGGAACAGGAACATAACCATCGGTGGGTCTCCACACTCGGTGTGCTCGGAGCGGATGTGTGTGGGTCCGATCGTGCCATGCGGGTCCGACAGTTAGGGTCGCAGGCGGCGGAAGTGCAGGACGTACTAGGAGAGGTCACAGGGGATGCTCAGGCTGGGCAGGCGTGAATTCGGCGCGCACGAGCCGGTGATCATGGCGATCGTCAACCGGACCCCGGACTCCTTCTACGACCAGGGTGCGACCTTCCGGGACGAACCGGCCCTCGCGCGCGTGGAGCAGGCGGTGGCGGAGGGCGCGGCCGTCATCGACATCGGCGGGGTGAAGGCCGGGCCCGGTGAAGAGGTGACCGCGCAGGAGGAGGCCCGGCGGACCGTCGGTTTCGTGGCCGAGGTGCGGCGGCGCTTCCCGGACGTCGTCATCAGCGTGGACACCTGGCGGGCGGAGGTCGGGGAGGCGGTCTGCGAGGCCGGCGCCGACCTGCTGAACGACGCGTGGGGCGGGGTGGATCCGCGGCTGGCGGAGGTCGCGGCGCGCCACGGGGCCGGCCTGGTGTGCACGCACGCGGGCGGCGCGCAGCCGCGGACGCGTCCGCACCGGGTGACGTACGACGACGTCATGGCCGACATCCTGCGGGTGACGGTGGGGCTGGCGGAGCGGGCCGCGGGGCTGGGGGTGCCGCGGGAGTCGATCCTGATCGATCCGGGGCACGACTTCGGCAAGAACACCCGGCACGGCCTGGAGGCGACCCGGCGGCTCGGGGAGATGGTGGAGACGGGGTGGCCG
This sequence comes from Streptomyces sp. LUP30, assembly GCF_001746365.1. Lineage (GTDB taxonomy): Bacteria > Actinomycetota > Actinomycetes > Streptomycetales > Streptomycetaceae > Streptomyces. Next base: position 185,636 of record NZ_MJAJ01000006.1, on the reverse strand, counting down.
GTGCTGGTGTCCCTGTCCAACAAGGACTTCGTCGGCGAGACGCTGGACCGGCCGGTGAAGGAGCGGGTGGTCGGCACGCTGGCCACGACCGCGGTGTCCGCGTGGCTCGGGGCGCAGGTGTACCGGGTGCACGAGGTGGCGGAGACGCGGCAGGTGCTCGACATGGTCGCGTCGATCGCGGGCCACCGGCCCCCGGCGGTGGCGCGCCGGGGGCTCGCGTAGGCCCTAGCGGGCGGCCTCCTTGGAGACCAGGGCCACGGCCTCGTCCACGTCGTCCGTGACGTGGAAGAGGAGGAGGTCCTTCTCGGCCGCCTTGCCCTGGGCGATCAGGGTGTTCTTGAGCCAGTCGATCAGACCGCCCCAGTACTGGGTGCCGAAGAGGACGATGGGGAAGCGGGTGACCTTCTGGGTCTGGACGAGGGTGAGGGCCTCGAAGAGCTCGTCCAGGGTGCCGAGGCCGCCGGGGAGGACGACGAAGCCCTGCGCGTACTTCACGAACATCATCTTGCGGACGAAGAAGTAGCGGAAGTTCAGGCCGATGTCGACGTAGGGGTTGAGCCCCTGTTCGAAGGGCAGCTCGATGCCGAGGCCGACGGACGTGCCGCCCGCCTCGCTCGCGCCCTTGTTGGCCGCCTCCATCGCGCCCGGGCCGCCGCCCGTGATCACGGCCCAGCCGGCGTCGACGAGGGCGCCGCCGAGCCGTACGCCCGCCTCGTACTCCGGGGAGCCGACCGGTGTGCGGGCAGAGCCGAACACGCTGATCGCCGGGGGGAGTTCGGCGAGGGTGCCGAACCCCTCGATGAACTCCGACTGGATCCGCAGCACTCGCCAGGGGTCCGTGTGCACCCAGTCCGAGGGGGCCCGTTCGTCCAGCAGCCGCTGGTCCGTCGTGCTCGCCTGCACCTGGTCCCGGCGTCGCAGGACGGGGCCCAGACGCTGTTCGTCCGGTGGCTGCTTCTTTCCCTCGGGGTTCCCTGTAGGCATGGTGAACTCCCTCCGCTTCGTTCGTTCCACCTCAGCGTAGATCCACGCGGGTTACGGGCGGGGGACGTCGGCGTGTCCGCCGCGAACCGCCCTCGGCCGGCGCCGGCTCAGGCGGTGAGCCAGGCCCTCAGCCGCTCCTCGCCGGCCAGGATCTTGGCCGTCTCCACGCGTTCGTCCCGCTTGTGCGCCAAGTGCGGGTTGCCGGGGCCGTAGTTGACGGCGGGCACGCCCAGTGCGGAGAAGCGGCTGACGTCCGTCCAGCCGTACTTGGGCAGGGGGGTTCCGCCGACCGCCTCGATGAAGGCGGCGGCCGCGGGGTGGGAGAGGCCGGGCAGCGCGGCGGGGCTGTGGTCGTCGACCACGAACTCCGCCACCGCGCAGTCGGCGAACACGTCGCGGACGTGGGCGACGGCCTCCTCCTCGCTGCGGTCGGGCGCGTAGCGGAAGTTGACGGTGACCACGCACTCGTCGGGGATGACGTTGCCGGCGACGCCGCCCGTGACGCCGACCGCGTTGAGGCCCTCGCGGTACTCCAGTCCGTCGATGACGGGGTGGCGCGGCTCGTAGGCGGCCAGGCGGGCCAGGATCGGGGCGGCCGCGTGGATCGCGTTGGACCCCATCCAGCCGCGTGCCGAGTGGGCCCGCTCGCCCTTGGTCTTCAGCAGGACCCGCAGGGTGCCCTGGCAGCCGCCCTCGACCTGCCCGTCGGAGGGTTCGAGGAGCACCGCGAAGTCGCCGGCCAGCCACTCGGGGTGGGCCTCGGCCACGTGCTTGAGGCCGTTGAGGTGGGCGGCGACCTCCTCGTTGTCGTAGAAGACGAAGGTCAGGTCGCGGTTGGGCGCCGGTACCGTCGCCGCGATGCGCAGCTGGACCGCCACCCCCGACTTCATGTCACAGGTGCCGCAGCCCCACAGGACCCCGTCCTCGTCCAGCCTCGACGGGACGTTGTCGGCGATCGGCACGGTGTCGATGTGGCCGGCCAGGACGACGCGCTCCGCGCGGCCCAGGTTCGTGCGGGCGATCACGTTGTTGCCGTGGCGGTCCACCGTCAGGTGGGGAAGTGCGCGCAGTGCGGTCTCGATCGCGTCCGCGAGCGGCTTCTCGTCGCCGCTCTCCGAACGGAAGTCGACGAGCCACGCGGTGAGCGCCGCGGCGTCCAGGGTGAGGTCAAGCGGGGTGTCGGCCATGCGGTCGACCCTAACGCGCCTGTCGAGCGCCCCCTCTTCCCCGCCCGTGCGCACACCCCTCCTGCTCCTGCGTACTCTCCAGTACCTTGTACGCGTGCCAGAGCCGTCGCCTTCCCCCAAGCGCCGCGGCCGCCTCCTCCGTTTCGGGGCGGCCTGCGTGGTCCTGTCCGCCGTCGCGGGTTACGCCGTGGTCCAGTACGTCTCCGGCGGGACGGGAGATCCCGGCTGCCGGGTCGTCTCCGGCGACGCCGGCGGGGCGACGTACGAGTTCTCGCCGGAGCAGGCGGTGAACGCGGCCACGATCGCCGCCGTCGGCACCGACCGGGCCATGCCCGAGCGGGCCGTGGCCATCGCTCTCGCGACCGCAATCCAGGAGTCGGGTCTGCGCAACCTCGCCCATGGCGACCGTGACTCGCTCGGCCTGTTCCAGCAGCGGCCCTCGCAGGGCTGGGGCACCGAGCAGCAGGTCACGGACCCGGCGTACGCGGCGGACGTCTTCTACAAGCACCTCGCCAAGGTCCACGACTACGCCGAGCTCCCGCTGACGGTCGCCGCGCAGCGCGTGCAGCGCAGCGGGTACCCGGAGGCGTACGCCAAGCACGAGCAGGACGCCGTGCTGCTGGCCGCCGCGCTGACCGGGACCTCGGCGGCGACGCTCACCTGTGACGGCCGCTCGCGGGCCACGGCGGCCACCGGACCGGCGGCGGTGCGGGCGGCGTTGACCCGTGACTTCGGGCGCGGCACGCTGCGGCAGGAGGGCGCGAAGACCGGCTCGCAGACCGGCGCGGGCGCGGGCGCGCGGAAGACCTCGTCGGCCGCCGCCGGGGTCCCCCTCGCCGAGACCTCCGGGCGGGTCCTGACGCTGCCCGTGTCCGAGGACACCACCGCGGGCGGGCGCAGCGTCGGCGAGCGCGGTTGGCAGCTGGCCCACTGGGCGGTGGCCAACGCCTCGGCGCTGCGGATCGAGCGCGTCGCGTACGCGGGCCGGGAGTGGGTCTCCGGGAACACCGACAGCCGGTGGCGGGCGACCGGTTCCACCAGCGCGGAGGCCGCCGGGGGTTCGGCGGCGGGCGGCGGGGCGGACAGCGTGCGGATCGTCACCGAGCAGTAGTACGGGTCTTCACCCGTCCGGGTCGTGTGCGGGGGGTTCGTACGGCCGGGTGCTCAGGTTTTCGCGCCGTCACCCCCGCAGGCCGGGAATCCCTTGAGGACAAAGGGCCGCACCGGTTTGGCGGACTTTCACATCGGGCGGTCTTTGCCCGTTTTTATCCGCAGCCGATAATGCGACGCATTGCCAACTCTTTACGTCGGCCGTGCGCAACCTTCGCGGGCTCCGAGCGGTAGTCACTGCGTCCGGGCCCGGACAGACAGACAGTCACAGCAGTCACAGACAGTCCTTGTTCTCTCCCGTCGAAGGAGCATCATGTCTCTCCCCCTGACCCGCCGGATCGCCCGTGCCGCGCTGCTCGTCGCTGCAGGAGCGGCCGCCGGGGTCGGTGTGGCCGGCTCCGCCAGTGCGGCCCCCAGCCTTCCCGCCGCTCCGAACCTCGGCGGGCTGACCGCCCTGGACGGGGCGAGCGTCGGCAACACGGTCGACGGCGCGGCGCAGAACGTGACCGGACTCGCGGGTGAGGCCGGCGGCAAGACCGTGCAGAAGGCGGTCCCGGCCGCGGGCAAGACCGGCGGCAAGGCCGTGCAGAAGGCGGCGCCGGCGGCGCAGAAGACGGCCGGCGAGGCGGCGGGCTCCGCCGGGGACCTCCTCGGGGACACCGCGTCGACCGCCACGAAGGGCGGGCTGCCGACCGACTCCCTCACCAAGGGCGGGCTGCCCGGCGCGCAGACGCTGCCGGTGAAGAGCCTGCCGCTCGGCTAGTGCCCGGCCCGACCGCGTGAGCTGCGACGGGGCCCGGGGGTTCGCCCCCGGGCCCCGTCGCTTCGCGGGAAACGGCTACAGGCGCTCCACGGCCGCTCGCACCCGCTCGTCCGTCGCCGTGAGGGCCACGCGCACGAACCGCTCGCCCGCCTCGCCGTAGAAGTCGCCGGGGGCCACCAGGATGCCCCGGGCGGCCAGGTCGGCGACCGTGGTCCAGCAGGACTCGTCCCGCGTCGCCCAGAGGTACAGGCTGGCCTCGCTGTGCTCGATGCGGAAGCCGTGGGACAGCAGTGCGTCGCGCAGCAGGGTGCGGCGGGCCGCGTAGCGTTCGCGCTGCTCGCGGACGTGGACGTCGTCGCCGAGGGCCGCCACGACCGCCGCCTGGGTGGGCGCCGAGGTCATCATGCCGCCGTGCTTGCGGATCTCCAGCAGGGGCCCGAGGACGGCCGGGTCGCCCGCCAGGAAGGCCGCCCGGTAGCCGGCCAGGTTCGATCGCTTGGAGAGCGAGTGCACCGCGACGACGCCCTCGTACGAGCCGCCGTTGACGTCCGGGTGGAGGACCGAGACCGGGTCCGCCTCCCAGCCCAGCTCCAGGTAGCACTCGTCGGAGAAGACCAGCACCCCGTGACGCCTCGCCCAGGCGACGATCGAGGTCAGCTCCGCCTTGGACAGGACCCGTCCCGTGGGGTTGGACGGCGAGTTCAGCCAGAGCAGCCTGAGGTCGGTCGGGTCCAGGGTCGTGGGGTCGTCGTAGACCTCGTACCGCGCGCGGGCCAGCCGTGCGCCCACCTCGTACGTCGGGTAGGCCAGCCGCGGGAAGGCCACCCGGTCGCCGGGGCCGAGCCCGAGCTGGGTCGGGAGCCAGGCCACCAGCTCCTTGGAGCCGACGATCGGCAGGACATGGCGGTGGGTGACCTCGCGGGCGCCCAGACGGCGCTCCACCCAGCCGGTGATCGCGTCCCGCAGGGCCGGGGTGCCCCAGACGGTCGGGTAGCCCGGCGAGTCCGCAGCGTCGATCAGGGCCTTCTGGATCAGGTCGGGAACCGGGTCGACCGGGGTGCCGACGGAGAGGTCGACGATGCCGTCCGGGTGCGCTGCGGCCGTCTTCTTGTACGGCTCCAGCTTGTCCCAGGGGAAGGTGGGAAGACGGTCGGAGACTGCGGAGGACACGGTGACTGGCTCACTTTCGTACGGACGGCAAACGCCTCGGTCCCGTACGGCGATCGGCGCGATCAGGCCGTACGGGACCGAGGCGGCACGGAGTGCGGGCCGCTGCTGCGGATTACTCGGCCGCCTGCGGCGGCAGCGCGGCGACGAAGGGGTGGTCGCGCTCGATCAGACCCAGCTTGCTGGCGCCGCCGGGCGAGCCGAGGTCGTCGAAGAACTCGACGTTCGCCTTGTAGTAGTCCTTCCACTCCTCCGGAGTGTCGTCCTCGTAGAAGATCGCCTCGACCGGGCAGACCGGCTCACAGGCACCGCAGTCGACGCATTCGTCCGGGTGGATGTACAAGGACCGCTGGCCCTCGTAGATGCAGTCGACCGGGCACTCTTCGATGCAGGCCTTGTCCTTCACGTCGACACAAGGCTGCGCGATGACGTAGGTCACGCTGTCGTTCCTCCTCGATAGGGCGCCGGCGGGCCTCCTCAGGCTCCGCCGCCTGGCGCGCGGGAGCGCGGCGTCGTCGATGCCCGCCCCTAGTATCTCCGTTCTTGGGCATGATCCGAACAGGAGGGGTGAACCGACCTGTGGAAATCTCGGCCGCCGGACGCATGGAGGTCCGTATCACCGCCGCTGACGTGGGCAAACGTGTCTCCGTCCGGTGCTTGAGCGGTGCCGCGTCCATGGGGGACAAATTCACCGACACGGTAGGTGTTCTCACATCATGGGACGACGATGTGCTCGTGATCACACGGAAGAGCGGCGAAAGCGTCCGTGTTGACGTCTCCTCGCTGGTCGCGGGGAAGGTCGTGCCGCCCGCCCCCGCCCGCCGGCGCGGGCCCGCCGCCTCCTACGCGGAGCTCGCCCGGGTCGCCGCGCGGGCGTGGCGTCCCGTGGAGAGCGAGCGGCTCGGCGCATGGGAGCTGCGGGCCGCCGCGGGCTTCACCCGCCGGGCCAACTCGGTGCTGCCGCTCGGCGACCCCGGGATGCCGCTCGACGCGGCCCTGGACGTCGTACGGGGCTGGTACGGCCGGCGCGGGCTGCCCGCCTATGTGCAGACGGCGACGGGGGCCGAGGGCGCGGAGGAGCTGCTGAGCGCCCGGCTGGAGGAGCGCGGCTGGGTGCGTGAGGTGACGGCTCAGCTGTGGATCGGGGCGCTGGCGCCGGTCGCCGACCGGGCGGAGGCCACGGGCGTGGTGCTGGCCCGGGAGGCCGACCGGGCGTGGCTGGCGCGGTATCAGCGCAAGGGGGTCGGCGAGGCGGCCCTCAAGGTGCTGGGCGGCGGGTCTCCCGGCTCGGGCGGAGCCGGGAGCGGGGACGGGCCGTCGGTGTGGTTCGCGTCCGTGCCCGGACCGGACGGCGGGCCGCCGACCGCGATCGGGCGGTGCGTCGTGGACGGGCGGTGGGCCGGGTTCGCCGCCGTCGAGGTCGATCCGGCGCGGCGGCGCGAGGGCCTCGCCACGACCGTGATGGCCGCGCTGGCCCGGCAGGCGCTGGCGGAGGGAGCCTCGGCGGCCTGGCTGCAGGTGGAGGAGGAGAACACGGGCGCGCGGACGCTGTACGCCGGGATGGGCTTCGCCGCGCATCACGCCTACCACCACTACCGGGAGCCGTCGCGGGAGTCCTCGGCAGGGGCGTCGTGAGCGAGGCCGGGAGCGGGATCGACCGCGCGGAGGTGCGGCGGCGGTTCGCCGAGGAGGCGCGGGCCGAGCGGCCCGATCTGGCCCTGCTGTGTCTGCTGATCGGCGCGGCGGCTGATCCGCGGCTGGACGAGGCCGGTCTGGACGCCGCTCAGATCGAGCTGGACCGGCTGGCGGGGCAGCTGCCCTTCCGGCCCGGCGGACCGCACGCGTGGGCCGTGGCGCTGCGGGAGCTGCTCGGCGAGCGGTACGGCTTCGGCGGGTCGGCCCCGGACTACGACCGGCTGGAGTCGTCGCTGCTGCACTCCGTGCTGACGCGGCGGCGGGGGCTGCCGATCCTGCTGTCCGTGGTGTGGGTGGAGGTCGCGCGGCGGGCCGGGGCCCCGGTGTACGGGGTCGCGCTGCCGGGGCACTTCGTGGTGGGGTTCGGGCCGCCCGGGGACATCGGGCACCAGGTGCTCGTCGACCCCTTCGACGGCGGCCGCGTGCTGAGCGGCGGCGATGCGGAGCAGCTGGTCACCGGGGCGACGGGGGCGCGGCTGGAGCCGTCGATGCGGGAACCGGCGGAGCCGCTGGACGTGGTGATGCGGATCCTGAACAACATCCGCTCGTGGGCCGCGGCCCGTCCGGAGCGGTCGGACGTCGCGTTGTGGGCCGTGGAACTGGGGCTGGCCGTGCCCTCGCATCCGGCGCGACTGCGCTACGAGAAGGGGCAGTTGATGGTCCAGCGGGGCGACTTCGTCGGCGGGGCCGTCGAGTTGGAGGAGTACGCGTCGCTGGTGGAGGTCGTGGACGAGGCGACGGCGGAGCGGGTGCGCAAGGAGGCGTTCGCCGCGCGGGCCCTGTTGAACTGAGACCCCGCCGGTCACGCCGGCCGCGGCTCGGGCCTCACAGCCAGCCCTTCTCCCTGGCGGTGCGGACCGCCTCCGCCCGGTTGCGCACCGCGAGTTTCTGTATGGCCGTCGACAGGTAGTTGCGGACCGTGCCCTGGGACAAGTGCAGGTCGACGGCGAGTTCCGCGTTGGTCGAGCCGTCGGCCGCCGCCCGCAGGACCTCCCGCTCACGGTCGGTCAGGGGGTTGGCGCCCTCCGCCAGGGCCGCCGCCGCGAGCGTGGGATCGATGACCCGTTCGCCCGCGAGGACCTTGCGGACCGCCTGGGCGAGCTGGGCGGCCGGGGCGTCCTTGACCAGGAACGCGTCCGCGCCCGCCTCCATCGCGCTGCGCAGATAGCCGGGGCGGCCGAAGGTGGTGAGCACGACCAGCTTCAACCGCGGCAGTTCGCGGTGGAGTTGGGTCGCGGCCTCGATGCCCGTCGCGCCCGGCATCTCGATGTCGAGGAGGGCCACGTCGACGTCGTGGGCGCGGGCGGCCGCGAGGACCTCGTCGCCCCGCGCCACCTGGGCGACCACCTCGATGTCGTCCTCCAGGCCGAGCAGGGCCGCCAGGGCCTCGCGGACCATCGACTGGTCCTCGGCCAGCAGGACCTTGATCGTGCCACCACTCATGAGCGGGATCCTATGTCGGACGCCGGGCCGGCCGGGACCCGGGCGGTCAGCCGGAAGCCCTTCTTCAGGCGGTCCGCGTCCAGGGTGCCGCTCGCCTTCTCCAGCCGTTCGGTCAGGCCGGTGAGACCGTTGCCGGGGCCCTTGCCGGAGCCGCCGGAGCCGTCGTCCTCGACGGAGAGTTCGACGACCGGGCCGTCGAGGGTCTGACGCCGTACGACGTCCACCGTGCAGCGGGTCGCGCCGCTGTGCCGTACGACGTTGGTGATCGCCTCGCGCAGCGCCCAGGCCAGCGCGGACTCGCTCTCCTCGGGGACGCCCTCCAGGTCCGGTTCCGCGGGTATCGCGGCGACGACGCCGGCCGCCGTCAACGCGACCTCCGCGCCGGCCAGTTCGGATGCAAGCCGGGGACGCCGGTAGCCGGTGACGGCCTCGCGGACGTCCACCAGGGCCTGTCGGCTGACCTGTTCGATGTCGGCGACCTGCTGGGCGGCCTTGCCGGGGTGGTCGGGGAGCATCCGGCCGGCCAGCTCGCTCTTGAGCGTGATGAGGGACAGCGAGTGGCCGAGCAGGTCGTGCAGGTCCCTGGCCAGCCGCAGCCGCTCCTCGTTGGCGGCCAGTTGGGCGACCGTCGCGCGGGCCTTGCGCAACTCCACCGTCGTGCGGACCAGTTGGCTCACGCCCGTCATCGCGAACCCGATGAGCAGGACCAGCAGCAGGAGGTTGAGCGCCTCCTCCTCGTCGGAGCGCAGACCGACGAGGAGCATGACCGCGCCCGTGCCCGGGATCGTCCAGAACGCCGCCCGCATCGGGAGCGCGCTCCCGCAGGCCACCGAGACGTAGCAGTACAGGCCCAGCCAGGCGGACCCCATGGTGAGGCCCAGGACGGTGGCGAGCACCGCCATGGAGCCGATGAGGGCGGCGACCAGCGTGGAGACGAAGGGCGCGTCCCCCATGTTCCGGAACAGCAGGGCGAGATAGACGCCCACGAACACCGCGAGACCCAGCCAGCCGGCCACGGTCGCGCCGGTGGTGTGGTTCCCGGCGACGAGGTCGTGCACCGGCGAGCTGAGGAACACCAGCCAGACGCCGATCCAGAGCAGCTTGCGGCGCCACAGCTCGCGCTGGTCACGGGCCGGCATGCCCGGCAGGATCCGGGGCTCCCGCCGGGACTCGTTCGACTGGTCCTGCGTCATGACGCTCACGCCTTCAGCGTGTCCTTCCGGTACAGCCAGGCCGCACCGCCCGTGAACAGGGCGAAGAAGGCGACCAGGATGGCGATGTCCTTGGCGTGCGGGGCCTGGCTCTGTTCGATCGCCTGCCCCAGGGCAGCGTACGCGTGGGTGGGAGCCCACTCGGCTATGTCCCGCAGCCAGCCCGGGAAGGTGGCCGTGGGCCACCACAGGCCGCCGAGGATCGACAGCCCGAAGTAGGTGATCATCGTGATCGGGCGGACGGCGTCCCCGTCGGCGAGGTAGCCGATCGCGACCCCCAGGGCGGCGAAGACGAGGCTGCCGGCCCAGATCGCGGCCGTGAGGGCGGCCCACTGCCAGGCGTCCAGCCGGACGTCCTTCAGGGCCGCGGCGCAGACGAACACCACGACGATGGACGGGAGACTGACCACGGCCGCGCTGGCGGTCTTGGCGAGGACGTATCCGCGGCCCGGGAGCGTGGTCAGCCGCAGCTGCCGTACCCAGCCGCTCTCTCGTTCCTTGGCGATGCGCTCGCTGTTGCCCATCAGGACGGCCGTGAGAGCGCCGAAGGAGGCCATCGAGACCATCATGTACGTCGGCAGGGTCAGGCCCGTCCCGTCGACCTTCGTGGTGGTGTCGGAGGTGCTGGAGATCAGCAGGAACAGCACCGAGGGATAGATCACGGAGAAGAACAGGAACTTGCGGTTGCGCAGGGCGCGGGCGAGCTCCAGCTTGATCAGGCTGTTCACTTGGTCTTCGCCTCCTCGGCGGCGGTGATGGCGACGAAGGCCTGCTCGAGACCGAGCCCGGCGACTTCGAGGTTGCGGGGGTAGAGGCCGAGCCCGTACAGCGCGTGGACGGTGGCGTCGGCGTCGGCGGACTGGATGCGCACGGTGTGCCCGGACACGTCGAGGACCGTGAGGAAGGGCAGCTCGCGCAGGGCCCGTTCGTCGATCTCGCCCTCCAGGTCGAAGGCGATCCGCCGCGCGCCCGCCTTCGCTTTGATCTCGGCCGCCGTGCCGTCGGCCAGCAGCCGGCCCCGGTGCAGGACCAGCACCCGGTCGGCTATGGCGTCGGCCTCCTCCAGGTAGTGCGTGGCGAACAGGACGGTACGGCCCTGGTCGGCCTGCTCTCGCATGGTGGCCCAGAAGGCCTGACGGGCGGTGACGTCCATGCCGGTGGTCGGCTCGTCCAGGACGATCAGGTCGCTGTCGCCGGCGGTGGCGAGGGCGAACCGGACGCGCTGGGCCTGGCCGCCGGAGAGCTTGTTCACCTTGCGGGAGGCGATCTGCGTGATGCCCGCGCGGGCCATCACCTCGGAGGCCTTGTACGGCTTGGGGTGCAGGGCGCAGGCGAGGCCGACGATCTCGGCGACGGTGACCTCGTCCATCAGTCCGCCGCTCTGCAGCATCGCTCCCACCCGGCCGGCGACGATCGCCTCGCGCGCGGTGACCCCGAAGACGCGGACCGCGCCGCTGTCGGGCTGCTTGAGACCGAGGAGCAGGTCGAGGGTGGTGGACTTGCCCGCCCCGTTGGGTCCCAGCAGCGCCACGGTCTCCCCCGGGCGCAGCGAGAGCGTCAGGCCGTCCACGGCCCGTACGTTCCCGAAGCTCTTGCTCACCTGGTCGAACCCGACCGCCGGTGCTGTCTGCGTCGTCATGACGGTCATCGTCGCGCGGACGGCCCGCGGGGCGGCAGTGTCGGACGTCCGCGGTGCCGCATGACAGATGTCATGCGGCACCGCCGAACGCGTCAGCTGGGGTCGGTGTCGATGACCCCGGTCCGGTTCGTCTCGCTCTTGAGGGCGGGACGCAGCGCGCCGATGACGTCCTGGACGGTGACGGCCGTCTTCTGACCGGTGCCGCGGGTGATCAGGACGCCGTTGAAGGTGCCGCCGTACAGCTCCGTCAGCGCCGCCTGGTCGTAGCTCTCGACGAGCTTGCCGTTGACGGCCTTGACCTTGAGGAACTTCCACAGGGAGTTCTTCGGGGTGAAGGAGACCGCGTGCGCGGCGTCGGTCATGACGGTGACCTTGCCGGACATCGCCGGTTCGGCGAACTCCTTCATCATGCGGTCGACCTCGGCGTCGGCCACCGTCGGCTGCCTGGTGGTCGTCGGCACCTTCACGCCGGCCGCCGTGCCGGTCTCCACCTGGGTGCGGTAGGCCGCCACCACGGCGTCCTGTGCCTTCGCCGCGTCGATGCCCTTGCCGGCCTTGCCGTAGACGGGGACGGCCTTGCCGGACTCGAACTTGATGGTGCCGTCGGTGGACGAGCCGGAGCCGCCCGCCGCGCTCTGCAGGGCGGCCTGCAGCTTCTCCTCGTCGACCGGCATCTCGGGCTCGACCTCACGGTGCTGCCCGAACAGCGAGCCGACCACGGAGACCGGGTTGTAGTCGCTCTTGGCGGCGTCGTCGACCGTGGCCTGGAAGTCGAACTGCAGACCGGCCTGGTCCGGCTTGAGCGTGACGGAGCCGCTGTCGACGGACAGCTTCAGCGGTTGCGCGACCCGCTTGCCGAAGGCGTCGTCGAGCTTCTTGACGGCGTCGTCGCGGGTGCCGCCGCCGATGTCGACGCCGAGGACGGTGGTGCCCTTGGGCACGTCGGAGTGGTTCATCAGCAGACCGGCGCCGTAGAGCCCGATTCCCGCGACGACCACCAGACCGCCGAGCAGCGGGAGCTTGCTGCGGCCCTTCTTCTTTTTCTTCTTGGAGTCGCCCGCGGGCGGGCTCTGCCTGCCCTGCTCCGACGCCTTGGGCGGGGTGTGCGGCAGCGGTCCGTCGGCCGGCGCGCCGCCCGTGAAGGGTCCGCCCGGGCCGCCCTTGCCGCCGGCCGGGACCACGGGGATACCGCTGGTGACGGTGTGTCCGGAGACGTTGTCCGCCGGACGGCCGCCGTAACCGCCCGCGCCCGGTTCGGGGGCGGGCTTCTGGGGGGTGAGGATCGCGGTGTCGTCGCTCAGGCCCCCGCCCGGGAGCCGGCCGACACCGGCGCCGGCGCCGGGAGCGGCGGACCGCGGACCGCCGGGACCGCCCGGGCCGGACGGCGCGCCGGGGCCGCCGGGAGCTCCGGGAGCGCGCGTCGCGCCCGGCGCGCCGCCGTTCACCGGGGGCACCATCGGGCCGTCGCCGGTGACCGGTCCGGTGGTCGGGCCGGCGGGGCCGCGCTGCGGGCCGCCTCGGCCTCCGGGACCGCCGGGCCCGTCGGGGCCGTTGAAGTCGTAGGAGCCGCCCGGGACGCCGGGGCCGCCCGGACCGGCCGGAAGGCCCGCCTGACCGCCCGGGCCGCCGGGAAGGCCGTGAGGACCGCCCGGGAGGCCGTTCGGGCCGCCGGGACCGCCGTTGGGGCCGGGGAGGCCGTTCGGTCCGGTGCCGGAGAAGTACGGCAGGTTGTCGCGGCTCGAGTCGGCGCCGCCCTGGCCCGGCGTCTGCGCCGGACCCTGACCCTGCGCCTGGCCCTGCCCCTGGCCCTGCCCCTGGCCGGGACGCGAGCCGTTGCCGAGGGGGCCCGCGGCGAGCGCCTCGGTCACGTCGAAGGAGCCCGTGCCGCCGCCGTGACCGGGAGCCACGGGACCGCCGGTGGCCCCGGGGAGTCCCGCGCCGTTGGTGCCGCCGGAGCGGGCGCCGCCGGGCACGCTCATGGAGCCGACCACGCCGCCGGGACGCCCGGCGCCCGACCGTGCGCCGCCGGAGGCGGGCGTGCCGCCGGGGGCGGGTGCTGCGGCCGGGGCGCCGTCGGGCGTGCCGGTCCCGGCGGCCGAACCGCCCGGAAGACCGGCTCCGTTGGTCCCGCCGCCGCCCTGACCGGGCTTGCCGGGCGCGGACTTGCGCGGCGCGAACCAGTCGCTCGTCTTGTCCTCGGCGCCCGTCGCGGGGTCCGCGGGCAGCTCGAACGAGCCGGTGTCGGACGAGGTCGGGCCGACGGCGCCCGGGGGCGCCGCCTGCTGCGCGTCGACGCCGCGATCGGGCTTGCCGCCCGATCCCTCGTCGCCCGCGTGGTCCGCGTCGCCGACGGGCGTGCGCACGACGACCGGCGGAATGGGCCGCGATCCGGGGATGTTGATGCGGATCCGCGTCGTCAGCGTGGTCTCGGTCTTGCGTTCCTCCGGCCGCGCGGCCGAACGGCCCGCGTCGGGGCCGCCGTCGGACACCACGGGGGTGCCGTACGGCGGCGTGCCCGAGGGGTATGCGGCTCCGCCGCGCCCGTTGGACCCGTTGGGCCCGGAGGACGGACTGTCAGTTTCACGACTCAAGGCAGGTTCTCCAGGTTGGCTCCGCCGCCCGCCACGACCTCACGGGCAGCTCGGCGGCGCGCACCACCATACTGGCCACTTCTGGCCCGTATCCCACGACCGCCGGGGAAACCCACACGGGACTCCCACGGGCGGGCCGCGGTGAAGTGGTACGTCACTTCCCAAGTCGGACGTCGTCGCCGACCGGTTGCCGCCCCAAACCAATGGTGGCGCAGATCACAGCAAGTGCCATGCCGCCGAGCAGGAAGAGATACGAACCGCCTCCCGCACCGAACAGGAAGTCGCCCTCGGGGCGCCCCGCGGTGCACAGCACGACGGAGAGCATCCATCCGACGGCGGGCGCGACGGCCCCGGCACGGGTGTCGAGGGCCCGCGCGCCGCCGATGAACAGCCCGGCCGCGCCCACGAGCGCGAGGAGCAGGCCGCCGGGGAACGAGCCGGCCTGGACGAGCGCGCCGGCGACGCCGACGACCGCGCCGAGGAACAGGAGTGCCGTATAAGCGGCGATCCGTCCGGCGGGGGGCATCCGCAGCGGCTGGGCGAGCATCGAGCCACGGTCGGACATCAGGCCGCCCCCTCCGCGTCGTCGACGCCCGCGAAGAGGTCGGTCTCCCTCTTCCCGGCGGACTCCCCGCGCACGAGCTCGTAGTACTCGGTCGGGAAGAGGGGCTGGGCGAGTTCGTTGGACAGGACGAAGTACCGGTCCCCAGGGGCGACTTCGATCTGGGTGGCGTGCGCGCGCATCGCGGCGGCCTTGGCGGCGGCGGGGGCCCCCGTGCCGTCGATCTCGGCGGTGACGCGGTCGTCGTCCACGACGCCCGGCACGTCGGAGACGACGGCGCTGCGGGTGAAGGGGAGCGCCGGCAGCTCGTCACGGAGCCGGGCGAAGGCGTCGTCGGCGACGGATCGCGGGACGCGGTTCCAGTACACCTTGGGGATGCGCCATCCGGCGGCCTCGGCCAGTTCCACGGCCCGCATGGCGACGCGGTGGGCCTGGATGTGGTCGGGGTGGCCGTAGCCGCCGTCGTCGTCGTAGGTGACGAGGACCTGGGGGCGCACCTCCAGGATCACCTCGACGAGAGACGCGGCGGCGTCGTCGACGTCCGCCTGCCAGAAGCACGCCGGATCGTCGTTGTCGGACAGGCCCATCATCCCGGAGTCGCCGTAGCGGCCCGGACCGCCGAGCAGCCGGAAGTCGTCGACGCCGAGTTCGGCCATGGCGGCGGCGAGCTCGCCTCCGCGATGTTCCCCGAGGGCGGCTCCGGTCAGCTCCCGCAGCTGCGGCGGGATGACCTCGCCACGCTCGCCGAGGGTGCAGGTGACCAGGGTCACGTGGACGCCCTCGGCCGCGTACCTGGCCATGGTCGCGCCGTTGTTGATCGACTCGTCGTCCGGGTGCGCGTGCACCAGCAGCAGACGCCGCGCGGCGCGAGATGGGGGTCCCTCCGGCCGGAGGTCGAGGGAGGGCAGTTCCGTCATGAGGCCAACCCTACGAGGCGACCCCCCTCCCCCGGTCATGCCCCCGCCCGCCCGTCACCCCTCGTCGTCGATGCCGCCGCCGACCCGTCCCCGCAGTCACGGCAGCGGGTGGTCTTCCGGCGGTCAGGGGTCGTGGCGGCTCCGAACGCCCTCGGTCCGGGTGACGGAAGGGCACGGAAGGGCGCGGCAGGGCGCAGGTGAACGGCCGCCGGTCCGGCTCAGGGCTGAGGCGGACGAACCTGGTTCAGGAGCGGGAACGGCGGCGGCGCCGAGGGGGTCTCTTGCGTCGAGACGGCCACCACCCCCGGCGCCGCCCACGTCCGCGACTGCGAGTGCGCCGACGGCAGCCCGCGCTTCACGTCGTCACCCGAGGCACGGGCGGACGTCGTGGCATACGTGCCCGAGGGCTGACGGTCTGCTCGACCTCGACCCCCGGTACTTCGACCTCGCCGCCGAGGAAGCGGGCGACGGCCGTGAACTCGTTCCGGGCGGCCGCCGGGCGGAGCCCGTGCCGCCACACGTCAGAACTTGATGCTGCCGATCATGCTCGCCACGCTCGTCGTCAGATCGCTGATCGTGGGCGCGATCGTCGAGGAGGCCAGGTAGAAGCCGAGCAGGATGCAGACGACAGCGTGACCGCCCTTCAGTCCCGACTTCTTGACCAGCAGGAAGACGACGATCGCCAGCAGCACCACCGCCGAAATCGAGAGTGCCACGGCGGCTCACCTCCAAGGACCCGGGAACGTGGGGGACAACAGATCGAGGGAACTGGTAAATCCATACATCAGCCAGCAGGTTCATACCCACGCAGCGCTAGTGATCATAACTATGTGTGGGCGCGCATCTCTCGGCGCACAGCCGCACAAGGGGGGAGCATGGCCAATATGGTCGGGGGATGACGACCGACTCCGGCTCCTTCCCCCGCAGGCACGCCCGCACCCAGCGTTTCACCCTCGGCGCGCCGCGTTCGTTCACGGTGGCCCCCGACGGCTCCCGGGTCGTGTTCCTGCGGTCCGGCTCCGGCACGGACCGTGCGGGCGCCCTGTGGGTCCTCGATCCGGCCGACGGTACGGAACGCCTCGCCGCCGACCCGGGCACCCTGCTCGGCGGCGCCTCGGAGGACCTCTCGCCCCAGGAGCGGGCGCGCCGTGAACGCAGCCGCGAGGGTGGCGCCGGCATCGTCGGCTACGCCACCGACGATGCCGTTGAGCTGGCGTCTTTCGCCTTGTCAGGACGGCTTTTCACGGCCGAGCTGCGGGCCGGGACGGCCGCCGAACTCCCGGTCGCCGGGCCGGCGATCGACCCCCGGCCGTCTCCCGACGGACGGCTCGTGGCGTACGTCGCGGGAGGCGCTCTGCGGGTGGTGGGCGCCGGGGGCGAGGACGACCGGGCGGTGGCGGAACCGGAATCGGACACGGTTTCCTATGGGCTGGCCGAGTTCATCGCGGCCGAGGAGATGGGCCGCCAGCGTGGGTTCTGGTGGGCTCCGGAGTCGGATCGGCTGCTGGTCGCGAGGGTGGACGACACGCCGGTGGAGCGCTGGTGGATCTCGGATCCGGCCCAGCCGAAACGTGACCCACAACACGTGCCCTATCCGGCTGCCGGGACGGCCAACGCGGAGGTGCGGCTGTTCGTGTTCGGGCTCGACGGGGTGCGCACGGAGGTCTCCTGGGACCGCTCGCGCTTCCCGTATCTGGCGCGAGTGCACTGGTCAGGGGCGGGGGCGCCGCTGCTGCTCGTACAGGCGCGCGACCAGCGCAGTCAGTTGTTCCTGGCCGTGGACACCGACTCCGGGACGACCCGGATGGTGCATGCCGACGAAGATCGGATTTGGCTGGAACTTTTCCCCGGGGTGCCGTGCTGGAGCCCCTCCGGACAGCTCGTCCGGATCGCGGACGAGGGCGGGGCGCGGGTGCTCACGGTGGGCGAACGCCCGCTCACCGGAGCTCAGTTGCATGTGCGGGCGGTGCTGGACGTGACGTCGGACGACGTGCTGGTCTCGGCTTCCGCCGGGGAGGACGCGGCCGCGCCGGAGATCGGCGAGATCCACGTCTACCGCGTCAACGAGCTCGGCGTGGAACGCCTCTCCCAGGAGCCCGGGGTGCACTCGGCGGTGCGCTCGGGGTCGGTGACGGTCATGGTGTCGGCGACGCCGGACCGGCCGGGGAGCGTGGCGCGGGTGCTGCGCGGGGGGAAGCAGGCGACAACCGTCCGGTCGTATGCGGAGGATCCCGGTCTGACCCCCCGCGTGACCTTCGCCGAAGGGGGCGCACGACGCATCCCGTGCGCCGTGCTTATGCCGACGGACTACCCCGGTGACGCCCCTCTGCCGGTCCTCCTGGACCCCTACGGCGGGCCGCACGGACAGCGGGTGCTGGCCGCCCACAACGCGCATCTGACCTCGCAGTGGTTCGCGGACCAGGGCTTCGCGGTGATCGTCGCCGACGGCCGGGGGACGCCGGGCCGCTCCCCCGCCTGGGAGAAGGCGATCCGGGACGACGTCGCCGCGATCACCCTGGAGGACCAGGTGGACGCCCTGCACGCGCTCGCCGAACGCTTCCCGCTCGACCTGACCCGGGTGGCCGTCCGCGGCTGGTCCTTCGGCGGGTACCTGGCCGCACTCGCGGCGCTGCGCCGCCCCGACGTCTTCCACGCGGCCGTGGTCGGCGCCCCGGTCACCGACCTGCGCCTGTACGACACGCACTACCAGGAGCGCTATCTCGGCCACCCCGGGGAGCGCCCCGAGGTCTACCGGCGCAACTCGCTGATCGACGACGAGGGCCTGGTGGACGCCGTCGAACCGGCCCGCCCGATGCTGATCATCCACGGGTTGGCGGACGACAACGTGGTGGTCGCCCACTCGTTGCGGCTGTCCTCGGCGCTGCTCGCCGCCGGCCGGCCGCACGAGGTGCTGCCCCTGTCCGGCGTGACCCACATGACCCCGCAGGAGCAGGTCGCCGAGAACCTCCTGCACCTGCAGCTGGACTTCCTCCGCCGCTCCCTGGGCCTCGCGCGGACCTGACACGGCAACGGGCCGGGGCGACATGAGACGCCCCGGCCCGTTTACGGCACCCGCACGGCCGTACGCTGTCCAGCCTGGCGCGTCCGTATATCGGAACCGGGTCGGCCAAGTTGCCTGCGTGTTAACGCGGTTGCTGTGCAAATGCACAGGTGTGCGCCGCCCTGGTCAGTTCTCCCGCTCCTCCGGGGGGACCACCTGTTTCTCCTCGGCGAAGTGGCATGCCGAGGCATGGGCCGCCGGACCCGTGGCGAGCCGGAACTGCGCCGGGACGGCCAGCGCCGGCACCTCCTGGGCGCAGCGCTCCTGCGCCTTCCAGCAGCGGGTGCGGAAGCGGCAGCCGGAGGGGATGTTCGTCGGGGACGGCACGTCGCCCGCCAGGATGATCCGCTCCCGGCGCTCCCGCGCCTCCGGGTCCGGCAGCGGGACCGCGGAGAGGAGGGCCTGGGTGTACGGGTGCGTGGGGTGGTCGTAGATCTCGGCGTCGCGGCCGATCTCCACGATCCGTCCGAGGTACATCACCCCGACCCGGTCCGAGATGTGCCGGACGATCGACAGGTCGTGCGCGATGAAGAGGTAGGACAGGTCGAATTCGCTCTGCAGCCGGTCCATCAGGTTGATCACCTGCGCCTGGACCGACACGTCCAGCGCCGACACCGGCTCGTCGGCGACGATCACCTCCGGGCGCAGGGCCAGTCCGCGCGCGATGCCGATGCGCTGGCGCTGGCCGCCGGAGAACTGGTGCGGGTAGCGGTTGATGTACTCGGGGTTGAGGCCGACGACGTCCAGCAGGTCCTGGACCTTGCGGCGCCGGTCGCCCTTGGGCGCCACCTCGGGGTGGATCTCGTACGGCTCCCCGATGATGTCGCCGACCGTCATGCGCGGGTTGAGGGAGGTGTACGGGTCCTGGAAGACCATCTGGATGTTGCGGCGGACGGCCTTCAGGGCCCGGCCCGACAGCCTGGTGACGTCCTCGCCCTTGTAACGGATCTGCCCCTGCGTGGGCCGCTCCAGGTTGACCAGCATCTTGGCGACGGTCGACTTGCCGCAGCCGGACTCCCCCACGATGCCCAGCGTCTCGCCCCGGCCGAGCGTGAAGTCCACGCCGTCGACGGCCTTCACCGCGCCGACGTGTTTGCGGAAGACGATCCCCTGCGTCAGCGGGTAGTGCTTGTGCAGCCCGCTGACCTCCAGAATCGGCTCAACCATGCAGGCACTCCCTCCAGAAGGGGCACGCGCTCGTGCGGTCCGCGGGCGACTCGTCGATCCCGGCGACCCGGGCCGCCTCGGTTCCCCCGGTGACCTCGTAGAGCGGCGGCACGTCCGTGCGGCACACGTCCTGGGCCATCGGGCAGCGCGGGTTGAACGCGCAGCCCGGCGGGATGTTCATCAGGTTGGGCGGCAGGCCCTTGATGGCGTAGAGCTCCTGGCCCTTCTGGTCCAGGCGGGGGATCGAGTCGAGCAGGCCGCGGGTGTACGGGTGCGCCGGGGCCTTGTAGATGTCGTGCACCGGGGCGGACTCGACGATCCGGCCCGCGTACATCACCGCGATGCGGTCGGCCACGTCCGCGACCACGCCCAGGTCGTGGGTGATGAGGATCAGGCCCATGTGGTACTCGCGCTGCAGCTCGGCGAGCAGGTCCATGACCTGGGCCTGGACCGTGACGTCCAGGGCTGTGGTGGGCTCGTCGGCGATGATGAGCGCCGGTTCCAGGGCCATGGCCATCGCGATCATGATGCGCTGGCGCATGCCCCCGGAGAACTGGTGCGGGTAGTCCCGGACGCGTTCGCGGGCGGCCGGGATGCGGACCCGGTCCATCAGCTCCACGGCCCTGGCCCGCGCGTCCTTCCTCGACATGCCGCGGTGCACGACGAACATCTCGCCGAGCTGGTCGCCGACCGACAGCACGGGGTTCAGGGAGGACAGGGCGTCCTGGAAGATCATCGCCATCTCGGCCCCGCGGACCTTACGGCGCTCCTCCTCCTTGAGCGTGAGCAGGTCCCGGCCCCGGAAGACGATCTCGCCGGCGGTGATCCGGCCGGGCGGCATGTCGAGGATGCCCATGATCGCCTGGGCGGTGACGGACTTGCCGGAGCCGGACTCGCCGAGCACGGCGAGGGTCTCGCCCGCGTCCACGCCGTAGGTGACGCCGTTGACGGCCCGGGCTACCCCGTCCCGGGTGCGGAACTCCACGTGCAGGTCACGCACTTCGAGCAGCATCCGACCGTCACCTCAGCTTCGGGTCGAGGGCGTCGCGGACCGCGTCGCCGAGCATGATGAACGCCAGGACCGTGACCGCCAGGGCGCCCGAGGGCCACAGCAGGGCGTGCGGGGCGTTGCGGATGTAGGGGGAGGCGGCGGAGATGTCGATGCCCCAGGAGACGGTCGGCGGCTTCAGACCGACGCCGAGGTAGGACAGGGTCGCCTCCAGCGCGATGTACGTGCCGAGCGCGATGGTCGCCACCACGATGACCGGGGCGACGGCGTTCGGGGTGATGTGACGCAGCAGGAGGCGGGAGTTCGAGGCGCCCAGGGCGCGGGCGGCCTGGACGTAGTCGTTCTGCTTGGCGGTGATCACCGAGCCGCGGGCGATGCGGGAGATCTGCGGCCAGCCCAGCAGCACCATGAACCCGATGACCGGCCAGACCGTGTTGCTGGTCACGACGGAGAGGAGGACGAGTCCGCCGAGGACGACCGGGATGGCGAAGAAGACGTCGGTGATCCGGGAGAGCAGCGAGTCCGACGTCCCTCCGAAGAAGCCGGCGAGACCGCCCAGCACGCTGCCGAGCAGGGCCACGCCGAGCGTGGCCAGGACGCCGACCGTGACGGACGTGCGGGCGCCGTAGACGACGCGTGTGTACACGTCGCAGCCCTGGCCGTCGAAGCCGAACGGGTGGCCGGGCTGGGAGCCCTCCTGGGCCTTGGCGAGGTCGCACTTGAGAGGGCTCAGCCAGGTGATGGAACCGGGCCACAGGGAGATGAAGACCAGGAAGAGGATGACCAGGGCGGCGATGATGAAGACCGGGTTGCGGCGCAGGTCGCGCCAGGCGTCGGACCACAGCGACCGGGCCCGTTCGCCCGAGGCCGCTCCCGCGTCCCGCCCCGACGGTCCCGTGCCCGGCGGCCCGCCGGATCTCCTCTCCAGGGTCTCGCCCTCCGCCGTGGCCAGGTCCATCGCCCCGCCCATGCCGGTGTCGGCGATGGCGCCGTCCTCCGGGGTGCGGCCCGCGCCCGGCAGGTGATGCTCCGGCGGCGTCGGCTCAGGCATAGCGGATCCTCGGGTCGAGTACGGCGTACAGCAGGTCGACGAGCAGGTTGGCCACCAGGAAGACCAGGACGAGGACGGTCACGAAGCCGACGACGGTCTGGGTGTTCTGGCGCAGGATGCCCTGATAGAGCTGGAAGCCGACGCCGTGGATGTTGAAGATGCGCTCGGTGACGATCGCGCCGCCCATCAGGGCGCCGATGTCGGTCCCGATGAACGTCACCACGGGGATGAGCGAGTTGCGCAGCAGATGCCGGGTGACGACCCGGCGCCGGGGCAGTCCCTTGGCGACGGCCGTGCGGACGTAGTCGGACCGTTTGTTCTCCGCGATGGACGTGCGGGTCAGCCGGGTGACGTACGCCAGGGAGACGGAGGCCAGCACCAGGCCCGGCACGATCAGCTCGCCGAAGGTCGCCTCCGTGGAGACCGACGGCTTGATCCAGCCCCACTCGACGCCGAGCAGCAGTTGCAGCAGCAGGCCGGTGACGAAGGTGGGGACGGAGATGACCACGAGGGTGAGCAGCAGCACCCCGGTGTCGACGGGCCGGCCACGGCGCAGGCCCGTCACGACGCCCAGGACGATGCCGATGACGATCTCGAAGAGGATCGCGACGATCGTCAGCCGGATGGTGACCGGGAACGCCGACGCCATCAGCTCGGTGACCGGCTGGCCGTTGAACGCCGTACCGAAGTCTCCGGTGAAGACGTTCCCCATGTAGGTGAGGTACTGCTGCCAGACCGGCTTGTCGAGGCCGAACTCCTTCTTCAGCTGGGCGGCGGTGGCCGGGTCGCACTGACGGTCCCCGCACAGACCCGCGATGGGGTCGCCCATCACGTTCACCATGAGGAAGATCAGCAGCGTGGCCCCGATGAACACCGGGATCATCTGGAGCAGACGCCGGATCACATACCGGCCCATGGCGGGTCAGCCGACCTTGATCTCGTTGTAGACCGGGACGGAGAACGGGTTGAGCTTGACGTTCGAGAGCCGCTCGGAGTAGCCGGCGCTGCCGTTCTGGTACCAGAGCGGGATGGCGGCCATGTTGTCGCGGACGACCTCCTCGGCCTTCTGGAAGGTCTGCACGGCCTTGGCGGTGTCGGTCTCGGTGTTGGCCTGGTTGACGAGCGAGTCGAACTGCTTGTTCGACCACTTGCCGTCGTTGGACGAGGCGTTCGTGTAGTAGAGCGGCTGGAGGAAGTTCTGGATGAGGGGGTAGTCCATCTGCCACCCCGCCCGGAACGGGCCGCTCATCTTCTTCTCGCCGATCTGGGTGCGGAAGTCCGCGAAGGTGCCGACCGGGTTGCCGACGCAGGCCTTGTCGTTGCCGAGGGCGTTGTTGATCGAGTTGCAGACGGCGTCGACCCACTGCTTGTGGGATCCGGTGTCCGCGTTGTACGTGATCTTGACCTGGCCGCCGGGGAGGCCGCCGCCCTCCTGGATGAGCTTCTTCGCCGCCGCGGGGTCGTAGTCGCAGGCGTCCCCGCACAGGCCCTGCTTGAAGCCGCCCTCCTCGCCGAGCACCGGGGAGGTCCAGTCGGTGGCGGGGGTGCGGGTGTTCTGGAAGATCGTCTCGGTGATCTGCTTGCGGTCGATCGCGCGGGACAGACCGGTGCGGACCTTGGCCGAGCCGGCGGCGTTCCACTTCGGGTCGTAGAACGGGAAGGCGAGCGTCTGGATGATGCCGGCCGGGGTGTTGAGGTAGCGGTCGCCGAGGTCGGCCTTGACGTTCTTGAGCTGGGCCGCGGGCACGTCGTCGACCAGGTCGAGGTTGCCGGCCAGCAGGTCGGTGTAGGCGGTGTTGTTGTCGGTGTAGACCTTCAGCGTCACCCCGCCGTTCTGCGCCTTGTCGTCGCCCGGGTAGCCGTCCCACTTCTTCAGGGCCATCTGCGAGCCCTTGGTGTACGAGTCGATCGTGTACGGACCGTTCCCGACCGGCTTCTTCAGCCAGCCCGCGTGGTCGCTGAAGAAGGACTGGGGCAGCGGCGCGAACGCGGGGTAGCCCAGGGTGTCGGGGAAGGTGGAGAACTTCTGCGTGAGCTTGACGGTGAAGGTCTTGTCGTTGACGACCTTCAGGCCGGAGAGGGTGTCGGCGCTCTGCGTGCCCCCGTCGGGGTGCACCTGGGCGTAGCCGTCGATGTACTGGAAGAAGTAGGCGTTCTTCTGATTGTTCTTCAGGCTCGCGCCGTAGTTCCAGGCGTCGACGAAGGACTTCGCCGTCACCTTCTCGCCGTTGCTGAACGTCCAGCCGTCCTTGACGGTGATGGTGAAGTTCTGGGAGTCCGTGGTGTCGATCTTCTCGGCCAGCATGTCCTCGGCCGCGCCGGTCTCCGGGTTGTACTTCTTCAGGCTGCGGAAGATCATGTCGAGGACCTTGCCGCCCTGCACCTCGTTGGTGTTGGCGGGCTCCAGCGGGTTCTGCGGGTCTCCCCAGGACGAGCTGAGCACCGCGCCCCCGTCGCTGCTCCCGCTGCCGCTCCCCCCGCCCCCGCAGGCCGTCGCCGTGAGCGCTGCCGCCGCCGCCAATGCGGCCCACCTGGCGTGCGTGGCTCCACGCATGGATGCCTCCTCGTTGACCGCGCGCCTGTCCTGAGCGGCGAAGTGCCGTCGGCGCCGGGATTTTGATCCTTTGCCAGTCAATATCGGCACATTGCATGAGCCGTGCACCCTCACCACACCCGTACGGGTTGTGTCGGGGCCGAGGAGACGGTCGTCGAGTGACCCGGTTGGGCCGTTCGGGCGGCCCCGCCTTCCGGGCGCGTCCGGATTCCGAATGACGAGGACGTCCCGTGCCTTCGCGGCACGAGACGTCCTGGAGTCGGTCGACGGGGGTCCGCTCAGCTGGGCGGCGCCTTGAAGACCACATGGACCGCGCCGTGCGGCGACAGCGAGATCAGCAGGTTCGACGACAGCGCCGCCGCGAGTCGTTCCAGCAGCGGCAGCGTCGGCACCCCGCGGCCGTGCTCCAGACGCGACAGCGCCCCCTGGCTCATGCCCGCCTGCCCCGCGAGACGTTCCTGGGTCAGCCCCAACTCCAGCCGCCTGGTCCGTACGGCCACCCCGAAGGGTCTTCCGAGCCACTCGCCCGGCACCGGGCCGCCGGCCCCTCCGCGTTGCGTCACAGCCAACACTTCGTCACTCTCCCCGTTCGTCAGAGCCGTCGGCGCCCCGCGCACGCCCGGAGGGGTCCGCGAGGCGCTCTGCCGATCAGGACCCGCGCCCACGGCGGGCGGTTCCGGGCTTGGGGAAGACTTGAGGGGGCCCTGTCATACCGTCCGCCGCATGGCGTTCCCTGATGAGACCTTCCTCACGACATATCGCCCGAGTGATGGTGACGTATCGCGCAGAAGGGCGTAATCGAACGGGTTCGTGCCCTCCGGTGTTCCCGTCTGCACGCTTTGCCCGGCACCGCTCGCGGTTGTCAATGGCCGGCGTCGGACGAGCTGCGGCGGGGCATCCGGCATATCGGTTGCCCCGCGCCGGCACACGGCCGATTCTGGCGTCGCGCTCCGGTGATCACCCGCCGAACTGCCCACCGCGGCAGGCCGGCCGGGCTCCTCACGGGGGTTCTGGTGAGTACGTCGAGACCGCCTGGAGCGCACACAGGCAGACCGGTGCGAGCCGTCTGCCGACTTACTCACTCGAAGGGAAAAGTACGTGCGGAAGATCGCAAGTACCCTGATCACCACCGCCGTCGTCGCCGGCGGCATCGTGGCCGGCGCGGCCGCGCCCGCCTCGGCCGCTTGCGCGCCGAGCCCGGGAACCGGCTACCACATCACCAACAAGTCCACGGTGAGCAAGCCGACCAACCTGCACAGCGACTGGATGTACGACAACCTCGGCGGCAACCTCACCTACAACCACACGAAGACGGCCACCGTCAGCGCCAGCGGCACGGCGGGCGTCGAGGCCGAGGCCGGGGTCATCTTCGCGAAGGCGAGCACGTCGTTCAGCGTGACCGTCGGCAAGTCGTGGTCGAAGTCGAACAGCTGGACGTACTCGATTCCGGCGAAGAACAAGGCGGGCAAGACCAAGGTCCGCATGACGATGTTCCACGAGTCGAAGAAGTTCAAGGCCACGAAGTTCACGTACTACTACGACGGCCACTGCAAGTACCACGAGAGCACGAAGTGGGCGAAGTGGTTCACCGCTCCGGTGAAGAAGGACGCCAACGTCTGGGGCCTGGAGTGGAAGTAGCGTGACGCGAGAGCGGCCCGCCGGGATTCCCGGCGGGCCGCTCTCGTGTGTGCGGGCAGGTGCCGCCCGGCGGGTCACCCCGCGTGGACGACGTCCTTCACCTCGGCGAAGTGGCAGGCCGACTCGTGGGCCGCCGGCGTGTCCACCCCCTTGAAGCGCTCGGGGACGGCCAGGAGAGGAGTCTCCTCGGCGCACTTGTCCTGGGCCTTCCAGCAGCGGGTGCGGAAGCGGCAGCCGGACGGCGGGTTCGCCGGCGACGGCACGTCACCGGTGAGGATGATCCGGTCGCGGCCCTCACGGGCCTCCGGGTCGGGCACCGGGACCGCCGACAGCAGCGCCTGGGTGTACGGGTGCGTCGGGTGCTCGTAGATCTGCTCGTCGGAGCCGATCTCGGCGAGCCGGCCGAGGTACATCACACCGACCCGGTCCGAGATGTGCCGGACGATCGACAGGTCGTGCGCGATGAAGATGTAGGACAGGTTGAACTCGTCCTGCAGTCGCTCCATCAGGTTGATGACCTGGGCCTGGACGGACACGTCCAGAGCGGAGACCGGCTCGTCGCAGATGATGACCTCGGGGTTGAGCGCCAGACCCCGGGCGATGCCGATGCGCTGACGCTGACCGCCCGAGAACTGGTGCGGGTAGCGGTTGATGTACTCCGGGTTCAGACCGACGACGTCCAGCAGCTCGCGCACCCGCTGCCGCCGGTCGCCCTTGGGGGCCACATCGGGGTGGATGTCGAAGGGCTCGCCGACGATGTCGCCCACCGTCATGCGCGGGTTGAGCGAGGTGTACGGGTCCTGGAAGATCATCTGGATGTTCCGGCGGACCGCCTTCAGCGCCCGCCCGGACAGCTTGGTGATGTCCTGGCCCTTGTAGAAGACCTCGCCGGCGGTCGCCTTCTCCAGGTTCATCAGAACCTTGGCGACCGTCGACTTGCCGCAGCCGGACTCGCCCACGATGCCCAGGGTCTCGCCCTGGTACAGGTCGAAGGAGACGCCGTCGACGGCCTTCACCGCGCCGACCTGCCGCTTGACGAGGATGCCCTGGGTCAGCGGGAAGTGCTTGACGAGGTTGCGCACCTGGAGGATCGGCTCGCCTCGCTCGACGGGCGCGTCGAGGGCGGCGACCTTCTCCTCCACCGAGTGCACGTCGGCGACCTCCAGCGGGGAGACGTTGGGCGTGGCGTCCCCGGGCTCGGTGGCCTTGGTCGTGTCAGCCATGGATCGTCTCCTTCCAGAAGTGGCACGCGCTGGCGCGGCCGGGCAGTGCCGTCCCGTCCCGCTCGGTCACCTGGACCAGCGGCGGAACGTCCGTGCGGCACACGTCCTGTGCGCGGTCGCAACGGGGGTTGAAGGCACAGCCCTTCGGCACCTTCAGCAGGTTGGGCGGCAGGCCCCTGATCGCGTAGAGCTCCTGGCCCTTCTGGTCCAGACGCGGGATCGAGTCGAGCAGACCGCGCGTGTAGGGGTGGGCGGGGCGCTTGTACAGCTCGTGCACCGGCGCGGTCTCCACGATCCGGCCCGCGTACATCACCGCGATCTTGTCGGCGACGTCCGCGACCACACCCAGGTCGTGGGTGATGAGGATCAGGCCCATCTGGTACTCGCGCTGGAGCTCCGCGAGCAGGTCCATCACCTGGGCCTGGACCGTCACGTCGAGGGCCGTGGTCGGCTCGTCGGCGATGATCAGGTCCGGCTCCAGGGCGAGCGCCATCGCGATCATGATGCGCTGGCGCATACCGCCCGAGAACTGGTGCGGGTAGTCGTTCACCCGTGCCGCGGCCGCCGGGATCTTCACCCGGTCCATCAGCTCCACGGCCTTGGCCTTGGCGTCCTTGCGGGACATCCCCTGGTGGACGCGGAACATCTCACCGAGCTGGAAGCCCACGCTGAGCACGGGGTTGAGGGCGGACAGCGCGTCCTGGAAGATCATCGCGATGCGGGCACCGCGCAGCTTGCGCCGCTCCTCCTCGGACATGGCGAGCATGTCCTTGCCGTGGAAGCGGATCTCGCCCTTGGGGATGCGGGCCGGAGGCATGTCGAGGATGCCCATGATGGCCTGTGCCGTCACGGACTTGCCGGAGCCGGACTCGCCGAGCACGGCGAGGGTCTCACCGGAACTCACGGAGTAGTTGACGCCGTTGACGGCCCGGACCACGCCCTCGCGGGTGTGGAACTCGACGTGCAGGTCCCGCACGTCGAGAAGCGGACCGGTGTTCTCGCCGTCACGCGGAGCCGGGACGGCGTCTGTCTGATCGATGATGGTCACGTACGCCTCCCTCAGCGCATCTTGGGGTCGAAGGCGTCGCGCACCACGTCGCCGAGCATGATGAACGCCAGCACGGTGATGCTCAGGGCGCCGGCCGGGAACAGCAGTGCGTGCGGCGAGGTCAGGAACCGGTCCTGGGCGTCGCTGATCATCAGACCCCAGGAGATGTTGGGGTACTGGATGCCGATGCCCAGGTAGGACAGGGCGGCCTCGGCCGCGATGTAGACGCCCAGGTTCATCGTGGTGATGACGATGACGGGGGCGAGCGTGTTCGGCAGGACGTGCCGGAACGCGATCCGCCCCGGTCCCGCGCCGAGCGCCCGGGCGGCCGCCACGTAGTCGTTGTACTTGTTGGAGATGACCTCGCCGCGCATGATGCGGAATACCTGCGGCCAGCCGAGGATCGCCATGATCAGCGACACCGACCACACGTCGCCGCCGCCCCAGATCGACATGATCAGCAGACCGCCGACGAGCAGCGGCAGCGCCGAGAAGACCTCGGTGACACGGGAGAGGACCGCGTCGATCCAGCCGCCCACGAGACCGGCGAGCATGCCCACCAGGCCACCGATGAGGGTCGTCACGATGGTCGTCACGACGCCCACGATGATCGAGTTCCGGGCTCCGTACACGGTCCGCGTGTAGATGTCGCAGCCCTGCACGTCGTAACCGAAGAGGTGCCCCGAGGTGGGCGGGGTCATGGAGTTCTGGAGCTGGCAGAAGCCGTCCGAGAACGGGGAGCGCGCCGTGAACAGACCGGGGGCGACCGCCAGGGCGAGCAGGAACACGATGACGAGCCCCGACACGATGAACATCGGACGCTTGCGCAGGTCCGCCCAGCCGTCCTTGAACAGGCTCGCCTGACGTGCCGCCGCCTTCTCGTCGGCCTCGATCTCCTTGGCGAGGGCGGCCTCGTCGGTGGTCGGCCTCTCTATCGTCTTCTCACTCATAGCGGATCCTCGGGTCGAGCACGGCGTACATCAGGTCTACGAGAAGGTTCGCCACCAGGTAGATCAGCACCAGGAGGGTGACCAGTCCGACCACGACGGGACGCTCGCGCAGATAGAGGGACTGGGCCAACTGGCCGCCGATGCCGGGCATGTTGAACACGCGCTCGGTGATGATGGCGCCGCCCATGAGGGCGCCGAGGTCGAAGCCCAGGAACGTGATGACCGGAATCAGGGAGTTGCGCAGGGCGTGCAGACCGATGACCCGGCGCTGCGGCAGTCCCTTGGCGATCGCGGTGCGCACGTAGTCGGCGCGGATCGACTCCGTCATGCTCGCCCGGGTGAGCCGGGCGATGTACGCCATCGAGGTCGCGGCGAGCACGATGGCCGGAAGGATGTAACTCTGCGGCCAGCCCTGCTGGATGCCGGCCACGGGCGTGGCCTTGAGGTTCACGCCGAACTCGAGCTGGAGCACGCTGCCCAGGACGAAGACGGGGATCGAGATCAGCACCAGCGTGGAGACCAGCACCACGTTGTCGAGGAACTTGCCCCGCTTGAGCGCGGAGAAGATGCCCGCCACGACACCGATGACTGCTTCGAGGGCGAAGGCGGTCAGGCCCAGCTTCAGGGTGACGGGGAACCGCTCCGACACGATGTCGGTGATGGCACGCCCGTTGTACGTCTCGCCGAGGTCACCGGTGAAGACGCCGCTGATGTAGTGCCAGTACTGCTGGTACAGCGGTTCGTTGAGGTGGTAGTGCGCGCGGAGGATCGCCGCGACGTTGGGGTCGGCGCGCTTGTCGCCGGCCAGTGCCTGGATCGGGTCGCCGGGCAGAGCGAAGACCAGGCAGAAGATGATGAACGTGACGCCTATCGCCACAGGGATTACCTGCAGGAGGCGGCGCACGACGTATCGGCCCATCGGTACTCCAGAGGGGGGTGCTCGACCCGCCCGCTGCCGGGAAGGCGGCACTGTCGGACGGGAGACGGCAGAAGGGGTGAGCAGGGGAAGGCTGGTGATGCGCCCCCCTGCTCACCCTGTTCCGCAGTGTTTCGGAACTGCTCAGACTCGGGTCAGCTGAGCTTGACCGTGTCCCACAGGATCTGGTGACCGGCGACCTTCATCGACTTGATCTTGTCGCTGAAGCCCGCGTTCATCGTGTAGAAGTACACCGGGATGTACGGCAGGTCCTTGAGCAGGACGTCGTCCGCCGCCTGGTACTTCTTGACGGCCTCTTCGTGCGACGGGGCCTGGTCGCCCTGCACGAGGAGCTTCTCGAAGTCCTCGTTGACGTAACCCGAGTAGTTCGAGCCGTTGGCGATGGCTTCCTTGGAGAAGACCGGACGGAGGTAGTCCTCCGCGTCCGGGTAGTCCATGCTCCAGGCCATCCGGAAGGCGCCGCTGTACTTCTTGGCGTCCAGGTCGTTCAGGATCGTCTGGAACTGCTCGAACGGCTTGGCCGTCACCTTGACGCCCAGGTTCTGCTGGATCTGGTTGGCGACCGCCTCGACCCATTCCTTGTGGCCGCCGTCGGCGTTGTAGCCGATCTCCAGCGTGTTGCCGGGCAGCCCGCCGCTCTTCTTGTACAGCTCCTTGGCCTTGGCCGGGTTCAGCGTGCAGGCCTCACCGCACGCGCCCTTGCGGTAGCCGTCGATGATGGGGCTGATGTAGTCGTCCGCGGGGGTACGGGCGCCGAGGAAGATCTTGTCGGAGATCGTCTTCCGGTCGATCGACATGGAGATCGCCTTGCGCAGATCCGCGTTCTGGAAGGCCTTGTTGTACTTGACCGGGAAGCCGATGTAACCGACGGCCGAGTCGGGCTCGTCGATCGTGCGGTTCGGCAGGTCCTTCTTGTACGTCGGCAGACCCGAGGTCGGGATCGTCAGGAGGCTGTCGAGGTTGCCCGCGACGAGGTCCTTGTAGGCGGTGTCCAGGTTCGAGTAGATCTTGAAGTTGACGCCCTTGACCTCGATCTTCGAGGCGTCCGGGTACTTGTCGTACTTCGTGGTGCTGATCGACTCGTTGTGCTTGAACTTGCCCTTCATCTCGAAGGGGCCGTTGCCGATCGGGGCCTCGCCGAAGCCCTTCGGGTCCTTGAAGAACGCCTTGGGCAGCGGCACGAACGCGGTGAACGAGAGCTGCGACGGGAAGGCGGAGAACGCGCCGGTCAGGGTGACCTGCAGCGTGTCGTCGCCGACGGCCTTCAGACCGGAGAGCTTGTCGGTCGTGGGCTTCTTGCCCTCGCCCGGGTTCAGGTCGCTGTAGCCCTGGATGTGGCTGAACAGCGGGTTGGTCTGCTGGGCGTTGGTCTGGTTCGCGCCGTAGTTCCAGGCGTCGATGAAGGACTGGGCGGTGACCTTCTCCCCGTTGTGGAAGGTGTAGCCCGACTTGAGCTTGATCGTCCAGACCTTGTTGTCCTTGGAGTCGATCGACTCCGCCATCGCGTTGACGACCTTGTTGCTGGCGTCAAGCTTGGTCAGACCCGTGAAGAGGGCGTTGATGACCTGGCCGCCCTCGGTCTCGTACGTGTTGGTGGGAACCAGGCTGTTCTGCGGTTCGCCGATCTCCACCGCCACGGTGCCGTCGCCCTTGGCCGAGCTGCCCGAGTCCCCGCCACCGCCACAGGCCGTCGCACCCAGCGCCACAACGGCGGCTATCGCAACCCACTTGGCGCTCTTGGCACCACGCATGGGGCTCCTCCTCATGAGTCCATTGGTTCACCACATGAAGGGGCACATGACACCACCGTCACCGGTGCCTGAAACAGTCAGGTGCCCCCCGGGCTCGCGAGTCGCCGCAGCTGCAGCGCGTGACCCGTTCATTCCGAGCTCTACGCGCCTAACTATCTGCCATGGGCGAAGGGCGAACCACACCCCAAAGGTCTCGGTTCGATCACACCTGATGTGTACTTCTTCCAAAATCCGGACAAACAGCTAGCAGAAAGATCCCTGCGAAACGGACTTGTTACACATCTACCGGGGATGGCTGTCCGTATTGCGGACAACGAGGAGAAGAAATTCACTTGCCCCCGGGTCGACCGTGTGCATCGGCCGTGTCGAGCTGCCCGCGACGGGGCATCCGGAGACACACGGAGGCGCGCTCGAAGCCGCGCAGGCCGTCCGTTCACACAGCAGGCTAGTAGGCAAAGCCGCTTGGAGCGGACTCCATGGCCATGACGAAGGGTTTTCCCTACGTCTTCCCTGCCCCCTCGGCCTCTCCGCCCGTCCCACCGAGGGTGCCCGCGCCCAGCCGGTCGCCGCACCCGTGCAGCATCCATGCGCCACCCGAACACCCCGCGCACACAGTGGTGACTCAAGTGGTTCGAGGTACGGGGGTACGGCATGGAAATCCAGTTGCTGGGCTGCGTGGAGGCTCGCGCCCACTCCGGTGACAAGCTGCCGCTTCCGCACGGCACCAAACTGCTGCTGGCGGCGCTGGCATGGACCCCGGGGGTCTTCGTGGCCGACGAGACGCTGATCGAGCGGGTGTGGCAGGAGCGACGGCCCATGCATCCGCGCGACGCGCTCTACATCCAGGCCACCCGGCTGCGAAAGGCGCTGGGGGCCGACGGACAGCGGAGCGGGAGCTTCGAACTGGCCCGCAGACGGGGCGGGTACGTCCTCGCCGTCGACGAGCGGTCCGTGGACACCGCGCGGTTCCGCGCCCTCGTCCGCCAGGCGCAGCACACCGCCCGCGCCGGCGAGACGGACACGGCCCTCGGTCTCTACGGGCGGGCTCTCGAACTGTGGCGCGGCGAGCCGCTCTCCGACGTGCGCACGCCCTGGGCGGAGTCGGCGCGGACGGCGCTGCGGCGCGAGCACCGGGAGGCGCTGATCGGCAGCACCGAGCTGTACCTGCGCGCGGGACGGCACGAGGAGTGCCTGCCGCAGCTGCACTGGCTCGCCGAGATGCACCCCTTCGACGAGAAGGTCGCCGGTCTGCTGATGCTCGCCCTGCACCGTGGCGGACGTCAGGCGGACGCGCTGGACTGCTTCCGGCTGCTGCGCCTGCGGATGGTCGACCTCCTGGGCTGCGAGCCGGGCCCGGACCTGCGGTCGCTGCAGGAACGCATCCTCGCCCGCGACCCCCGGCTCGGGCTCGGCAGCGCGTATGCCACGTCCGCCTGAGCGGCCGCGCCGGCGGTCG
Organism: Streptomyces sp. LUP30; assembly: GCF_001746365.1. Taxonomy (GTDB): domain Bacteria; phylum Actinomycetota; class Actinomycetes; order Streptomycetales; family Streptomycetaceae; genus Streptomyces. Next base: position 152,522 of record NZ_MJAJ01000006.1, on the reverse strand, counting down.
CGGTCAGCCGTCGAAGTGCTCGGTCAGATAGAGGGTGAGACGGGACTCCGCGTCCTGGGGAAGTTCGCGGTGCCGATGCCCCGGCAGGGGGCGCGGCGGCACCCGGGACCCGGTCCGGCCCCCGATCGTCCCGTACAGCGCTTCGGCCCGCGCCCGAGCGGTGTGCGCCGAACCGGCGTCGCCGTACGCCTCGTGAGCGAGGGCCAGGGCCACGAGGGCGTGAGCGTGGAGAAGACGCTGACCGGATGCCTCGGCCAGGGCGACGGCCAGGCCCGCCTCGGCCCTGGCCCGGGCCCGGGCGCCGGACTCTGTGGCGGTGGCGGTGGCGGTCACTATGTCTGCGTCTGTAGCTGTTTGCGTTTCTGTATCGCTGTCGCTGTCGGTGTCGGTGTCGGTGTCGGTGTCGGTGTCGGTGTTCAGGAGGGTCAAGGCGGTGGTGAGGTGGATTCGAGGGAGGGCGAGAGGGGTGCCGTCGGTGGCGAGGCCTTCGGCGCGCTCCAGACAGTCCAGGGCGTCGGCGGGCCGGCCTTGAGCGCGGGCCAGGTCGGCGCGGGCCAGCAGCACCTCGACCAGGCCCGCGCGGTGTCCGGTGCGCTCCGCCGTCTCGAAGGCGGCGTCGAGGTGTTCGGCCGTCTCCTCGGCGCGGCCCGCGCGCAGTTTCACCGAGGCGATCCCGACCAGGCTGTCGACCTGGCAGTTGCGGTTCTCCACCCGGCGGGACACGGCGAGGGCGTCCTCGTAGGCGAGGAGCGCGAGGTCGTCCCGGCCGGCGTCGGCGCGGACCCGGCCCAGCGCCTCCAGGGCCACCGCCTCCGTGTAGGTGGAGCCGGAGTCGCGGGAGACGAGGAAGCAGGTGCGCAGCGCCGCCGCCGCCTCGTCGAACCGCGCCTGCCGCTGCCGCACCTGGGCGAGGCTGACGAGCGCCATCGCCCGGTTGTGGTGGACGGTGTCGCCGACCAGGTCGAGGGCCGAACACGCCGCCTCCTCGGCCGCGTCCAGCCGTCCCAGGGCCAGGTTCAGGGACGCCGTGTTGATCAGCATGATCTCTTCGTTCTTGACGTTCCCCAGGGTGCGGTACAGCGTGAGCGCCCGGTCGTAGCAGGGCAGCGCGCGGCGCAGCTCGCCGAGGAGCTTGAGGGTGACGCCCTTGCCCTGGAGGCTGCCGGCCTCGCCGTACGCCCAGCCGGCCCGGCGCGCCAGCTGCTCCCCCTCCTCGTACTCGGCCAGCGCACCCCGCAGGTCCCCGTTGCGCCAGCGGGCGCTGCCCAGGGACAGGCACATCGAGGCCTGGCCGACCTCGTCGCCGTGGCGCGCGGCCACCTCCCGGGCGAGGGTGGCCAGCCGCATCCAGTCGGACAGCGGCCTGCGGTGGTGGAAGAGGTCCTGGAGCGCGTCCACCAGCCACCACACGAACGGCGCGGGGCCGTGCTCGGCGGCGTGTCCGATCGCGGCCGCGATGTCGTCCCACTCACCGTCGAACCAGGCGTACGCCTCCTCGGTCGTGTTGAACTCCCGTGGCAGCGAGCCCTCCACGGGGCCCGGGCGGGTGCGCATGACGTACAGGCCCGCCGTGGCGGCGGCGTTGACGACGCTCTGCAGATAGTGGTCGAGGACGCGGGTGACGGCGGCCTGCCGCTCCTCGGGGGCGTCCTCGGCGGCCGTGCGGTCGCGGGCGTACTCGTGCACGAGGTCGTGCCAGGCGGGGCGGCCGTGCTCGACGTCGCGCAGCAGGTGCACGCGCTGGGCCAGCCGCAGCAGGTCGGCCAGGCGGCGTTCGTCGAGCCCGGCGGCAGCGGCGGCCGCCGGGACCGACCGGCCGGTGCCCGGCAGCGTGCCCAGCCGGCGGAAGGCCAGCCGGGCCTCGTCGGGCAGCGTCCCGTAGGACAGGTCGAGCGCGGCCCGCACGGCGACGGACTCCTCCCCCTCGACGTGCAGCCGGGCCAGTCGCCCCCGGTCGGCGAGGTCACGGACGTATGCCCGGATACTGCCTGGCCGGTCACCGATCCAGGAGCCCGCCACGCACAGGGCGAGGGGCAGGCGGTCGCAGAGTTCGACGAGCCGGGTCGCGGCGTCCGGATCGGCGGCGACGGCCTCCGCGCCGACCGCGCCGCTGATCAGCTCCAGCGCGGCGGCGCTGTCGAGAACGTCGCAGGACACCCGGTATCCGCCGTCCAGGGTGACCAGGCCGCTGAGCTTGTCGCGGCTCGTCACCAGCGTGAGCGAGCCGGCCGAGGCGGGCAGCAGCCGCCGTACGTAGGACGCGTCGGCCACGTCGTCGAGGACGACCAGCACCCGGCGGTCCGCCAGCAGCGTCCGGTACAGCGCGGTCTGCGCCTCGGCGCCCAGCGGGATGTCGCGCGGGGCGCAGCCCAGGCCCTGCAGAAGCAGCGGCAGCGCCTCGTCGGGGGTCATCGGCTCGGCGTTGTCGAAGCCCCGCATGTCGAGGAAGAGCTGGCCGTCGGGGAAGCGGTCGGCGACCCGGTGCGCCCAGTTCAGCGCCAGGGCGCTCTTGCCGACGCCCGCCGGCCCCACGATGAGGGCGAGCGGTTCGGCGCCGTGCAGGCAGGAGTCGAGGCGGTCGAGTTCCCGGTCGCGACCGACGAAACGGCGCGGTGTGGGCGGCAGTTGGCGGGGCACGGGCCGCTCGGGAGCCGCGCTCGACGCCTGCGTCTGCGGCTGCAGCGGTGAGGGGGACGGCGACCGGGACTGGGACCGGGACAGGCGGGCGCCGGGTCCGCCGGTGAGGACCGCGCCGGTCCTGCCGCCGCCCAGCAGACGGTGATGCAGGTCCCTGAGGTCGACGGAGGGTTCCATGCCCAGCTCGTCCACCATGCGCCGGCGCAGCGCGGTGTACAGCTCCAGCGCCTCGGCGCTGCGGCCGTCCTGGTGCAGGGCGGCCATGAGCAGGCCGTGCGGGCGTTCGCGCAGCGGGTGGGCGGCGGTCAGCCGCAGCAGTTCGGCGATGGCCTGCCGGTGCCGGCCGGTCTCGATCTCCGCCTCGGCCACGCTCTCGCGGGCCACCAGGTGCAGTTCGCCGAGGCGTTGACGCTCCGCCTCGCGCACGCCCATTTCCGGGAGGTCGGCGAGCGGCTCGTCCCGCCACAGCTCGAGGGCCTCCTCACCACAGCGCCGGGCCGTCCGCCAGTCGCCGTCGGCCGCGGCCCGCGAGCCGTCCCTGACGAGGTTCTCGAAGGCCAGCAGATCCAGTTCGGCCGGGCCGGCGTGCATGACGTAGCCGGGCCGACGGGTGGTCAGCAGGTCCGTCCCCGAGGGCCCGAGGGCACGCCGCACCTCGGCGACGAGGGCCCGTACGCGGGCCGCGCCGGCGCCGGGCGGGCGGTCGTCCCACAGGCACTGGATCAGCCGGTCGACCGAGACGACGTGGTTGGCGTGCAGCAGGAGGACCGCGCACAGCGCCCGTTGCCGTCCGGTGAGCGAAACGGCCCGGCCGTCGATCTCGACGTCCAGGGGTCCGAGCAGACGGAACCGGAGCCGTGGGGTGAGCATTGACAGAACGTAGACCAGCGACGACGGCCGAGCAACGCCGGGCTTCGCCGACGCGAACCTCCGGGCCGCCCGGGGTCGGGATCCGGCCAACTGCCGGCGTCCGGGCCGGGCGCGGCCCGCGTGGTGCGGCGCGGTGCGGCAGGAGGTGGCTCGGGGGCGGGCGCCGCGTGTCCCCCGTCGGTCGCCCGCCCCGCACCACCAGTCTCCGTGGGCCGTCTTTCCCGGCTCCTTCAACGGCCTTTCAGCGGTCTTTCAGTGGTCTTTCACTGGTCCTTCGTCGGTCTTTCAGCAGTCTTTCGTCGGTCTTTCATCGGCCTTTCGTCGGTCTTTCATCGCTCTTCCGTCGGTCACTCGTCGGTCTTCCGCCGGTCTTCGAGGGGTTTTTCGGGCGGTCTCCGTCGCCACGGCAGGCGCAGGCCGGGATCGCGAGCGGATCGGGGGGGTGGGTCGCCCTGGGCGTTCAGACGCCGGTCGTGCCGTCGATCAGCTCGCGCAGGATGTCGAGGTGACCGTTGTGCCGGGCCGTCTCCTCGATCAGATGCAGGAGGATCCAGCGCAGGTCCACGTGGCGGCCGTCGCGGGCCGGCCGCACCGCCCGGGTGTCCAGGTCGTGTCCGGCCACCAGCGCGCGGTGCGCTTCGGCGTGTTCGGCGTACTCGTCGAGCAGCCGCGCGAGCGGGAGGTCGACGGCGACGCGCATCTCGCGGTCGGGGTCCTCGTCGGTCCAGGGTCCCTCGTCCTCCTCGCCGAGGAGGACGACGCGGAACCAGTAGTACTCGACCCAGCGCAGATGGCTGATCAGGCCGCTCGGGGTCATCAGCGGCGAACCCGGCAGGGGCGCTTTGCGGGCGTCCGCGTCGGAGAGGTCCGCGCACTTGGCGCGGGCGGTGTCCCGGGCGTAGTCGAGGAAGGTGGTGAGCTGGGTGCGCTCGTCCCAGGCGGTGGGCATGTCGTCTGTTCTCGTCATCGCGCAGAGCCTGTCCGGCCCCCGTCTGCTTGTCGAGGGAGTTTCGCCGGGGGCGTCGGCGCGGATCTCACGCCGGGGTCGCGCCCGCCCCGGTCCGGAGGGTGTCGCGCCGGGCGCCGGGCGCCGGTTCCGCATGTCGTGGATCTTGTCTTCCCGTGCGGCGGGCTATGGCAGACTGCCGCGGTGGTCGATCATTCGTTCGCGGATCTCGCACTCGCCGCGCTGTACGACAGCATCAATCCGTGGGGCCCGGACGACGACTTCTATCTGGACCTGGTGAGTTCGGCCGACGCGGTGCTCGACGTCGGCTGCGGCACCGGCCGGCTCCTCGCGCGGGCCACCGCGGCCGGCCACTCCGGCCGGCTCACGGGCCTCGACCCGGCGGCCGCGATGCTCGTCCAGGCCCGGCGCCGGGCGCCCGGCGTGGAGTGGCTGCTCGGCGACCTGGGCACCCGGCTGTGGAACGGTGAGTTCGACCTCGTCACGATGACGGGCCACGCCTTCCAGGCGCTCCTGGGCGACGAGCAACTGCGCGCCGCCCTGCGGGCCGTGCGGTGCGCATTGGGCGAGGGCGGCCGGTTCGTGTTCGAGACCCGCAACCCGGCGGTGCGGGCCTGGCAGGCCTGGACCCCGGACCGGGTGCGCAAGGTGACCGACGCCCACGGCCGTGTCGTCCGGGTCTGGCACGAGGTCGAGGACGAGCCCTTCGGCGACCGGGTCACCTTCACGGAGAGCTTCGACTCGGACGACTGGCCCGAGCCTCGTACCAGCCGCGCGACCCTGCGCTTCCTCACCCCCGCGGCCCTGACCCGTTTCCTGGCCGAGGCGGGGCTACGGGTGGAGGCGCAGTACGGGGACTGGGCCCGGGGGCCGTTGACGGCGACGAGCCCGGAGATCATCACCCTGGCCGCACGGGCCTGACGGGGCGGCGGGCCGCGAAAAGCCCGGGCCCCCTGAGGGAACCCGGGCTTGCGAGCGCGTGCGCCCGCCCGCGAACTGCTCGCGGATCAGCCGTGCTTGGCGCGGCTGGCGGTGCGGGCCCGGTCGCGCTGGTCGAGGACGACCTTGCGGATGCGAATCGCCTCCGGGGTCACCTCGACGCACTCGTCGTCACGGCAGAACTCCAGGGACTGCTCCAGCGACAGCTTGCGCGGCGGGACGATCGCCTCGAACGAGTCGGCCGAGGACGACCGCATGTTCGTGAGCTTCTTCTCCTTGGTGATGTTCACGTCCATGTCGTCGGAGCGCGAGTTCTCGCCGACGATCATGCCCTCGTACACCTCGGTGCCGGGGTCGGTGAACAGGACGCCGCGCTCCTGCAGGTTGGTCATCGCGAACGCGGTGACGGCGCCGGCGCGGTCGGCGACCAGCGAACCGTTGTTACGGGTCGTCAGGGTGCCGAACCACGGCTCGTGGCCCTCGTGGATGGAGTGGGCGATGCCCGTGCCGCGCGTACCGGTGAGGAACTCGGTGCGGAAGCCGATGAGACCACGGGAGGGGACCACGAACTCCATGCGGACCCAGCCGGAGCCGTGGTTGGACATGTTGTCCATCCGGCCCTTGCGCACGCCCATGAGCTGCGTGACGGCGCCCATGTGCTCCTCGGGCACGTCGATCGTCATGCGCTCGACCGGCTCGTAGACCTTGCCGTCGACGAGCTTGGTGACGACCTGCGGCTTGCCGATGGTCAGCTCGAAGCCCTCACGGCGCATCTGCTCGACCAGGATGGCCAGCGCCAGCTCACCGCGGCCCTGCACCTCCCAGGCGTCGGGACGCTCGGTGTCCAGGACCCGGAGCGAGACGTTGCCGACCAGCTCGCGGTCGAGGCGGTCCTTGACCTGGCGGGCGGTGACCTTGCGGTCCTTGACCGCGGCCTTGTTCTCCGCGCCCTTGCCGGTGCCGCCCCGGCCGACCAGCGGCGAGGTGTTGGTGCCGATGGTCATCGAGATGGCCGGCTCGTCGACCGTGATGAGCGGCAGCGCGACGGGGTTCTCGGGGTCGGCGAGGGTCTCGCCGATCATGATCTCCGGGATGCCGGCGACGGCGCAGATGTCACCGGGGCCCGCCTTCTCGGCGGGCTTGCGGGTGAGCGCCTCCGTCATCAGCAGCTCGGTGATGCGCACGTTGGACATGGTGCCGTCGCGCTTGATCCACGTGACGGTCTGGCCCTTGCGCAGCTCGCCCTGCTCGACGCGCAGCAGCGCGATACGGCCGAGGAAGTTGTCGGCGTCCAGGTTGGTGACGTGCGCCTGGAGCGGGGCCTCCTCGTCGTACTCGGGGGCCGGGACGTGCGACAGGATCGTGGAGAAGAAGGGCTCCAGGCTGTCGCTGTCCTTCGGGACCGTGCCGTCCTCCGGCTTGGTCAGCGAGGCGACGCCGTCCCGTGCGCAGGCGTAGACGATCGGGAACTCGATCTGGTCCTCGTCGGCGTCGAGGTCGAGGAAGAGGTCGTAGGCCTCGTTGACGACCTCGTCGATGCGCGAGTCCGGGCGGTCCGTCTTGTTGATGCACAGGATGACGGGCAGGCGGGCCTGCAGCGCCTTGCGCAGCACGAAGCGGGTCTGCGGCAGCGGGCCCTCGGAGGCGTCCACCAGCAGCACGACGGCGTCGACCATCGACAGGCCGCGCTCCACCTCGCCGCCGAAGTCGGCGTGACCGGGGGTGTCGATGATGTTGATGGTCACGACGTCCCCCCCGTCCTTGGGGTGGTACTTCACCGCCGTGTTCTTGGCGAGGATCGTGATGCCCTTCTCACGCTCCAGGTCGTTCGAGTCCATCATGCGGTCGTCGAGCGACTCGGCGGCGTGCGCCGCGAAGGCGCCGGCCTGCTTGAGCATGGCGTCGACCAGAGTCGTCTTGCCGTGGTCGACGTGGGCGACGATGGCTACGTTGCGAATGTCGTGGCGCGTGGCCATAAAGCGGCGTTCTCCCGGAGTGTGAGGGCGACCCTGCTGCGTACGTCTGTGTTACGCGGGCCCTGCCGGGCTTGACACGCCACGGCCTCACCCCATCGTACGTGGCCCCGCGGGGGAAGGCCTCCGCAGGGCCGCACGGTTCATCCGGCGATCACCTCCCGCTCACCTCCGGGCCCGGTTCCGCGACGGTTCCGCGACGGTTCCGGGCCCGGTCCGCGCTCACTTCCGCGCGGGGCTCCCGGCGGCCTTCGCGCCCTTCTCCAGGAAGCCCATGTCCTCGTAGACGGGCGTCTGGAAGCCGAAGGAGCCCGCGTTCACCAGGTTCTTCCGCACGGCCGTGAGCTGCGGCCGCTGGTAGAGGGGAATCGATCCGGCGGCCGCCCAGATGCGCGAGTCGGCCTTGCGGATCAGTGAGCGTGCCTCGTCGCGGTCCAGGGTCGCGAGCGCCTGGGCGAACAGTTGGTCGACCTGGTCGGTGCCGACCCTGGTGTAGTTCTGCTCCACGGTCAGGGAGCCGTCTGCGGCAGGCCGCGGTTTGGCGTAGACGGGCCGGGCGTCGGTGGCCGGGAAGGCAGACGCGGGCCAGGAGTACAGGGCGAGGTCGTAGTCGCCGGACGCGATGTGGTCCTTGAAGTAGCTCGCGTCCGAGACCTTGGTGATCTCGGTGCGGATGCCGACCTTCGCGAGCATCTTCGTGATCCGCTCGGCGACCGCCTGCAGGGACTGCGATCCCGGGCCGGACGGCAGCACGAACCGCAGGTCGAGCGCCTTGCCGTCCTTGGCCAGTGCCTTGGCCGGTGCTCCGACGGTCGTGGCGTCGGCCTTCGGAGCGGCGCCGGCCCGCAGTGCCGCGTCGGCCTCGGGGGCGGCGGTGCCCTTCGGGGCGTAGGCGCCGGGGGCGCCTCCCTGGCGCAGCCCCTTGTACTGCTTGCCGTCCTGGGCGAGCCGCCGCCCGCCGGCCTCGTTCTTCGCGGTGTGGCGTCTTTCGTCACGGCCGCTCTCGACCGGCGCCTTGTCGTCCTCGCCGACGACGTACGTGCCGTCGTCGTCGGACTTCTTGCTCTTCGAACCGTCGGACTTCTTGGCCTTCGAACCGTCCGGCTTCCTGCCCGCCGAACCGGCCGCCTTCTCGCCCTTGTCCTTGCCCTTCTCGGTGACGGGGCCTCCGGGCACCCAGCCGGCGTCCGCGAGGAGCGCCTGCGCCTCGGCCGTGTCCTGGCCGCCGAGCGCTCCGCTGTTGTCGGCGTACGCGTCCTGCCCGGCCAGGGCCAGATGGCTGCCCACGGGCTCCGCGGGCAGACCCAGCGGCTTCAGGACGGCCTTGGCCAGCTCCTTGCGGTCCAGGGCGCGGGCCACGGCCCGCCGCACCCGCTCGTCCGCAAGCGGTCCCTGCGAGCCGTTCAGGGCCAGCTGGGTGTACGCGGGCTCCAGCGATCTGCGCACCTCGAACGCGCGCAGCGCCTTCTGCCGGCTCTCCCACTTCGCGATCGCCTTGATCAGCTTCGCGCGGGTCTTGGCCTGCGCGCCCGCGGCCCCGGACGAGGACTTCCCCTCGTCGTCGGACTCGTCGTCGGCCTCGTCGTCGGCCTGGTCGTCGGCCTGGTCGTCGGCCGCGTCCTGGGCCGTGTCGATGCCGTGGGCGAGAGCCCACTTGCGCAGGGCCTCCACGCCGGCGGGTCCGGAGCCGGCGGGCGGTCCCGCCGTGCCCTTCGCGGCGCCGTCGACGCTCTGCGCGTCGGACGGATCGATCTCGGCCAGGTCGATCTTCCCGGCGGCCAGCGCGGACGTCCGCTCGTCCCTCGGGACGGCCGTCAGCACGATCTCCGAGAGCTTGGCCGGCTTCCCCCACCAGCGGGGGTTGCGGGTGAGGCTGACCTGCTTCTTCTTGCGGTCGACCTGCTTCACGGCGAACGGGCCGGCGGTCACCTTCAGCTTGCGCCGCGCGCCGTCGTTGAAGGAGTCGGGCGTGCCCATGACGTCCTTCGGGTACAGCGGGGAGAACAGCGACCTCCAGTCGGCGTAGGTCCGGCTGAAGGTGACCCTGACCTCCAGGTCGTTGGCTCCGCGCTCGATCTTCTCGATGCGGTCGTAGCCGGCGTTGCGGGCGGTCCAGTACGCGCTGTCCTTGCCCGACAGTGCCCGCCACTGGGCGGCGAAGTCGGCGGCGCCGATCTCCCGGCCGTCGCTCCAGACGGCCTGCTGGTTCAGCTTGTACAGCACGACCTGCTTGGGCTCGGTGGCGACGACCTTCGCGGACTCCAGGTAGTCGGCGTCGCGCTGCGGCCGCCCGTTCGCGTCCATCCGGTACATCGACGGGAGCACGGCCTGGGCGACCTGTGCGGTCGTGGCGTCGGCGTCCGACTGGAAGGCGTTGAAGGTCTCCGGGACGGCGTCCACCGCCCAGCGCAGTGTGCCGCCCTCGGCGACCGAGGCGCGGGCGGCCCGGGCGACGTCCTGGCGCGCCAGGGGCCGGCCGGCCTCGTCCGGTGAGCCGCAACCCGTCAGCAGGGGCACCGCGAGGACACCTGCGGTGAGGAAGGCGACCGAGCGCGTCACCGCGCGCGGGCCGACGCCGTCGTGAGACATCTCTGGTACCTCCGGTGAGCCGCTGACGGTGCGTTCTGATCACATTTGGCGGTATTTTGGTGTTGATCAGATCTACGGCCCACTGAAAGGGAAACGGTTCGCCTGCCGACGGCGACACGGCGGCGGGGCAGTCCAAGGCCACTCGTGCGGAGCAACGCACCCCCTCCGTATCCGCCAATCGCTGCACACGCCTTCACATCGACCCGTGTGACGCGCAACACTCGCAGGCGCATGAACGTTGCCGTCCAGGGGCGAGAAGCCCACGGAAGCGAGGTCATGGCATGTCCGTGCACGACGACCTGACAGCGGTACAGCGCTGCCTCGACGACCTCACCCGGTCCGTCGACCGCCTGGAACAGCAGCTCGGCAGCGGCGGCCTGGAGATGCGCCGGGTCCGCGCCGACGCCGGTCATCTGAAGGAGAGCGTCGCGCTGCTGCGCGAGGCCGCGGCCCAGCCCGCCGCGCCGCGCCGGCCCGAGCTCGTCACCATCCCCGACACCCCGTACGACGACTCCCTGTGGATCGACACCGACGACGAGGGACTCGGCGCCCGGCACCGGCACGCACCCTGACCGAGCCTCGACCCGACCGGAGTCCTGAGTTGGCCACTGGCACGGAACCCCCACCCACCGACCCCCGTCCTTCGAGCGGCGTACGCGGCGCCGGGCGCGCCGCGATCGCCGCGCCCCATCTGCGGACCGACCGCTGGTGGCTGGCCCCCGCCGCCACCGCGGCCGGCCTGCTGGCGTTCATCGTGTACTCGACCTGGCGGGCCTTCGCGAACGCGGACTACTACGCGGCGCCCTACGTCTCGCCGTTCTACTCGCCCTGTCTGGCGGAGAACTGCCGGCCCATGCACGCCGGCCCGAACACCGACCTCCTCGGCGGCTGGTGGGGCATCTCCCCGGCGATCATCATCCTGATCTTCCCGCTCGGCTTCCGGCTGACCTGCTACTACTACCGCAAGGCCTACTACCGGGGCTTCTGGGCCTCGCCCCCGGCCTGCGCGGTCGCCGAACCGCACCAGAAGTACACCGGCGAGACCCGCTTCCCGCTGATCCTGCAGAACGTCCACCGGTACTTCTTCTACGCGGCGATCCTCGTCGCCGGGATCCTCACGTACGACACGGTGCTCTCCTTCCGCGACGAGCACTACGCATGGGGACACATGGGCCTGGGCACCCTCGTCTTCCTGCTCAACATCACCCTGATCTGGGCGTACACGCTCTCCTGCCACTCCTGCCGGCACATCGTGGGCGGCAAGCTGAAGCACTTCTCCAGGCACCCCGTGCGCTACCGGGCGTGGCAGTTCGTCGGCAGGCTCAACGCCCGCCACATGCTGCTCGCCTGGGCGTCGCTGGTCAGCGTGGCGCTCGCCGACTTCTACGTCTATCTCGTCGCGTCCGGTGTCTTCGACGATCCGAGGTTTTTCTAGATGCTGCCGAACCTGATGAGTGGGGCCTGCTGATGTCCGTGGTCGACCGCCAGGAGTGGGACGTCGTCGTGGTCGGGGCGGGGGGCGCCGGGCTGCGCGCCGCCATCGAGGCCCGTGAGCGGGGCGCCCGCACGGCCGTCATCTGCAAGTCGCTGTTCGGCAAGGCGCACACGGTGATGGCCGAGGGCGGCATCGCGGCGGCGATGGCCAACGCCAACGAGCACGACAACTGGCAGGTCCACTTCCGCGACACCCTGCGCGGCGGCAAGTTCCTCAACCAGTGGCGGATGGCGGAGCTGCACGCCCAGGAGGCCCCGGACCGGGTCTGGGAGCTGGAGACCTGGGGCGCGCTGTTCGACCGCACCAAGGACGGCCGCATCTCCCAGCGCAACTTCGGCGGCCACGAGTACCCGCGCCTGGCCCACGTCGGCGACCGCACCGGCCTGGAGCTGATCCGCACCCTCCAGCAGAAGATCGTCTCGCTGCAGCAGGAGGACCACAAGGAGACCGGCGACTACGAGTCCCGGCTGAAGGTCTTCCAGGAGTGCACGGTCACCCGGGTCCTGAAGGACGGTTCCAAGGTGAGCGGCGTCTTCGCCTACGAGCGCGAGACCGGCCGCTTCTTCGTCCTGAAGGCGCCGTCCGTGGTGATCGCCACCGGGGGCATCGGCAAGTCGTTCAAGGTGACGTCGAACTCGTGGGAGTACACCGGCGACGGCCATGCGCTGGCGCTGCTCGCCGGAGCCCCCCTGCTCAACATGGAGTTCGTGCAGTTCCACCCCACGGGCATGGTCTGGCCTCCGTCGGTCAAGGGCATCCTCGTCACGGAGTCCGTCCGCGGCGACGGCGGGGTGCTGCGCAACTCCGAGGGCAAGCGGTTCATGTTCGACTACGTCCCGGACGTCTTCAAGGAGAAGTACGCCGAGTCCGAGGAGGAGGGCGACCGCTGGTACGAGGACCCGGACCACAACCGGCGTCCCCCCGAGCTGCTCCCCCGCGACGAGGTGGCCCGCGCCATCAATTCGGAGGTGAAGGCGGGCCGCGGCTCCCCGCACGGCGGTGTCTTCCTGGACGTGTCGACGCGCATGCCCGCCGAGGTGATCCGCCGGCGGCTGCCCTCGATGTACCACCAGTTCAAGGAGCTGGCGGACGTGGACATCACCGCCGAGGCGATGGAGGTGGGCCCGACCTGCCATTACGTGATGGGCGGCATCGCGGTCGACTCCGACACGGCGGCCGCGCGCGGGGTACCCGGACTGTTCGCGGCCGGCGAGGTGGCCGGCGGCATGCACGGCTCCAACCGGCTCGGCGGCAACTCCCTCTCCGACCTGCTGGTGTTCGGCCGGCGAGCCGGCCTGCACGCGGCCGAGCACGCCGCGGCGGCGACCGGGCGGCCCCAGGTGGACGACGCCCAGGTGGACGCGGCGGCCGCGGAGGCCCTGCGCCCCTTCTCCGCCGAGGCGGCCGGCGAGGAGCCCGCGCCCGGCCCCGCGGAGAATCCCTACGCGGTCCACCAGGAACTGCAGCAGACCATGAACGACCTGGTCGGCATCATCCGCCGGGAGGGCGAGATGAAGCAGGCCCTGCTCAAGCTGGCGCAGCTGCGGGTCCGGGCCCGGCGGGCCGGCGTCGAGGGTCACCGCCAGTTCAACCCCGGCTGGCACCTGGCCCTCGACCTGCGGAACATGCTGCTGGTCAGCGAGTGCGTGGCACGTGCGGCTCTGGAACGCACCGAGTCGCGCGGCGGCCACACCCGTGAGGACCACCCGGCGATGGAACGCGCCTGGCGCAACGTCAACCTGCTGTGCGTGCCGGCCGATCCGGCCGGCGGCCCGCCGGTGGCCGACCCCGAGGACGGCCAGATCCGGCTCGTGCGGGAGACCACCGACCCCATCCGCCCCGACCTGCTCGCCCTTTTCGAGAAGGAGGAGCTGGTCAAGTACCTCACCGAAGAGGAGCTGTACGAATGAGCAGCTACGACGCCCACTTCAGGGTGTGGCGGGGCGACGTGCGGGGCGGGGGCCTGGAGGACTTCACGATCGAGGTCAACGACGGCGAGGTGGTCCTGGACATCGTCCACCGCCTCCAGTCCACCCAGGCTCCCGATCTCGCCGTCCGCTGGAACTGCAAGGCGGGCAAGTGCGGTTCCTGTTCGGCGGAGATCAACGGGCGTCCCCGGCTGCTGTGCATGACCCGCATGTCCGTCTTCGACCGCGCGGAGACGATCACCGTCACTCCCCTGCGCGCCTTCCCCGTGATCCGCGATCTGGTCACGGACGTGGGCTTCAACTACCAGAAGGCACGGGAGGTCCCGGCGTTCGTGCCGCCCGAAGGGGTAGGGCCGGGCGAGTACCGGATGTTCCAGGAGGACGTGGACCGGCCGCAGGAGTTCCGCAAGTGCATCGAGTGCTTCCTGTGCCAGGACACCTGCCATGTCGTGCGCGACCACGAGGAGAACAAGACGGCCTTCGCGGGCCCGCGCTTCCTGATGCGGGTCGCCGAGCTGGACATGCACCCGCTGGACGCGGCCGAGGAGAGCGGACTGGACCGCAAACGCGCCGCCCAGGACGAGCACGGTCTCGGTTACTGCAACATCACCAAGTGCTGCACCGAGGTCTGTCCCGAGGGCATCAAGATCACGGACAATGCGCTGATCCCCCTGAAGGAGCGGGCGGTCGACCGCAAGTACGACCCGCTGGTGTGGCTCGGATCGAAGATCAGGAGGCGGCCGTCGTAGACGTCGGGGGCAGCCGGGGCGTGCGGCCGGGACGCCGGGCGTACGTCTGGAGGCCGAGCCCGGCGATGTTGACGGCCATCCCGGCGAGCGGGACGTAGCGGTTCACCGCCGGGGGGTCGGCGGCCAACGGGCCCAGGAACATGAAGGAACCCAGCCCCACGGCGCTCATCAGGACGCCGGCCCCCCACAGCCTCGGCCGCAGCACCAGCCCGGCGCCGCGCGGCGGCACCCACTCCCGGACGACGGCCGCGACGCCCATCGCCGCCATGATCGCGACGCAGACGGCGCCCGTGCCCACCATTGCCCAGTACATGCCCTCATGATCCCCGTGATCCCGCCGCCGGCAAGAGGTCCGCGCGCAAAGAGACCGTCTGCCTACCGGACCCAACCCCGCTGGTACGAAAGCCAGTCGGTCTCCGTCGCCGCGAAGTCGACGTACGCCGCGACGCCGAAGTTCGCCCGGTCCGCGTCGGTCCGGGACAGCCCCAGCCGGACACCTCGCACGGCGGCGGCGACGGTCTCCGCGTGCGCCCAGTGGCCGAAGCGGTTCTCGCGGTAGAAGGGCAGTCCCATCAACAGGTCGGTGGAGGCCGGGGTGACCTCCAGGGCGAGCGAGGTCTGCTGGGCGACATAGCCGCCGTAGGTGCTCTGCAGGGGCTGCATGGTGTCGTACGACATGACGGCGATCTGGTCGACGCGGCGGGCGACCTCGCCGAAGAATCTCTGCGACCACCACTTGGGGTGCCCGGTGGTCGTGCCCCAGAACGAGTGGAAGCCGGGGACCGGGTCGATCTGGTGGGCGGCGACGGAGAGCTGGGCGTGCCGGGCCCGGGTGACGGCGCGCAGGGCGTCGAGGAGGGCGAGGTAGTCGCCGTCGCCGGAGTGGAGGGGTTCGAGGTCGAAGTGCGCGCCCTCGAAGCCGGCCGCGAGGACCTCCCGGGTCGACCGCACGACGGCGGCACGGGTCGCCGCACGCTCCAGACGCATGCCGTCCGGGCTCTCACTGGCGAGCACGTCGCCCAGCCAGGCCTGGACGCGGAGCTTCGGCGCTTCCCGGTGCACGGCGGCGATGAACCAGCGCGCACGGGCGTAGGCGGACGCGGGCAACGTGCCGTCGTGCTCCAGCGGACCGGCGTGCACGTAGAGGTCCCGGATGCCGGTGTTCTGCAGCCGGCGGCCGAGCGCCCGGACGTCGGCGTCCGTCTTGCGCCCGTCGACCCAGGCGTGGCCCAGCCACAGGGCGTCCTTGCCGCGGGTGCGCGTGCCCTCGGCCGGATCGCCCAGGTAGTTCACGCGCAGCGCGGCCTCGGCGACCAGCACCGGCACGAGGACGAGCAGCACGGCGGCCAACGCACCCCGGCGCACCCACAGCCGCCACCGCCTGCCCCCCGAGGCCCCCTCGCCGCCGCCGTCGTCGCTCCCGCTCCCGCCGCCGGCCACGACCCCGGCATCGCGCTCGCCCTCGCCCTCGGTCTCGGTCTCGGTCTCGGCCTCGGTCTGTGCCGTCGTCCGTTCCGGTGCTCGTTCCATCGGGCCCCCTCCCGTGTCGTTCCGCCCCACGGCCCCCGAGTCGGGTGCATCCCGCTCGCGTGCCCGCATTCGCGGCCATACGCTCGCAAATGTGACCCCTTCGCAGCCTCGTCGAGGCCGGCCCCGGCGAACCGGCTCGCACCTGTCCGTACGGGTGGCCCAAACCGTGCTGGGCGGTGCGGTCGGGGTCGTGTGGCTGGTGTTGCCAGGGATGACGTCCGGCGCCGACGTTCCGGTTGCGATCAAGGAGCCGACGCCCGCCGCGAGCACGGCCGCCGTCGCCGTCACCGCCGAGGACGGCGGGAGGTCCACCGTCGATCTGGTGCTGCCGCTGGTGGCCGTCGGCGCGGCAGGTGCGGCGGCAGGCTACGCGTACATACGCCGGGTCAGACGCACCCGCGACCGGACGACCCCCGGCGGAGCGAGCAGCCCTCCCGCCGCGCAGTCGCCGCCGCAGCCCCCCGCCCTCGACGAGCAGTCCTGTGCCGCGCTGGTCGCCGCCGACGACCGGATCCGGGCGGCCCGTTGTGAACTCGGCTTCGCCGAGGCTCTGTTCGCGGCGGAGGACACCGCGCGCTTCCGCCGGACCGTCGACGGGGCCGCCGCCGAACTGGCCGCCGCGTTCCGGATGCGGCAGCGGTACGACGAGGGGGTGCCGCAGGAGGAGTCCGCCCGGGGCCACGCGCTCGCCGGGATCGTCGGCCGGTGCAAGGAGGCGCGGGGGCTGCTGGACTCGGCGTCCGGGGCGTTCGAGGGGCTGCGGGAGCCGGGCCGGGCGTCGGGCGAGGCCCTGGTGGTCGCCGAGGGCCGGTTCCGGGAGCTGACCGGGCGGGTGGGGGCCGCGGAAGCCGTCCTCTCCGAGTTGCGGGCCCGGTACACGCCCACCGCCACCACCGGCGTCCTCGGGAACGTGGAACAGGCGAAGGACCGGCTTCTGTTCGCCACCGTCCGGTTGAACGAGGCCCGGCAGTCGGCCGATGCGGGGCAGCCGGAGCAGGCGGCCCGGCAACTCCGCGCCGCCGAGGGGGTCATCACGCAGGCCGCCGTCCTCCTGGAGGGCGTCGACCGGCTCGCCGGCGAGCTGCGGGCCGCCGAGCACACCGCGCCGGTCGCCCTGGCGGCCGCGGAGGCGGAGCTGGCCCGGGCCCGGGCCGGGGAAGCGCACGGGAAAGAGGAAGCGGAAGGAGGCGGGGAAGGGGCGGCGGCGGACGCCGGTACGGGGACGGGGCGGCAGGTGGTCGTCGCGTCGTCGGACGCCTCCCCGGGGGAGCTGCACGCCCGTCTGCTGCAGGCCGAGACGGTGCTCGCCTCGATCCGGCGCCAACTGCCGGGCCCCCAGCCCCCGGACCCGAAGCCCGGCAGCCGACCCGAGGCACAGGACTCGCACCGGCGGGACTCACCCCGGCAGGGCTCGCACACACCGGACTCCGACGGACCGGGCCCGGGTGGGTCGCACTCCGACGGGCAGGACACCGCTCGTCAGGACCCCGCTGGACAGGACATCACTCGTCAGGACACCGCTGGGCAGGGGGTGCGTGAGGCGGACCGGGATCCGATCGGGGTGCTGCGGCGGATCGTGCGGGCGACCGCGCCGATCGCGTCAGGGCAGGACGGGACGCTGCAGGCCGCCGCCCTGATCGCCGCCCGGACCGCCACCGCCGCCGCGGCCGACTTCGTCGAGACGCACCGGGGGGCCGTGGGCGCGGTCGCGCGCACCCGGCTCGCGGAGGCGCAGCGGCTCCTCGCGACGGGCGACCCGGCGGACCGCGCACCTGCCGACGCCTTCGCCCTGGAGGCGCGGGAACTGGCCGAACTCGACGTCCGGGCGCACGGGAACCCCTACGCGGGGCCGGACCACACGGCAGGCGTCGGCGGGGCCGTACTCGGCGGCGTCGTCCCGGCCGAGGACCCCGACGGCGGGACGCCCGCGGGCTTCGCCGGACCGGCCGCGCCCCCCGCCGGTGGGTGAGCGCGCGTCAGAACAGGCTCAGCAGGGCTTCCGCCGGGTCCGCCAGAGTCGTCTCGCCGTCGGGCAGGGGCAGTTCGAACCACACCGTCTTGCCGCGCGGAGTCCGGCGCGAGCCCCAGGCCGCCGACAGCAGCCCCACCAGCTGCAGGCCACGGCCGCCCTCGTCGGTGTCCCGGGCGCGGCGGCGGCGCGGCTGGACGAGACCCGCGTCCCAGACCTCGCACACCAGGGTGCGGTCCAGCAGCAGCCGGAGTCTGATCTCCCCCTCGCCGTATCGCAGCGCATTCGTGACCAGCTCGCTGACCAGCAGTTCCGTCGTGTCGACGAGGGGTTCCAGATCCCAGGACAGCAACTGCGCCCGCGCGTACTCCCGCGCCCGGCCCACACTGCGCGGCTCGCGGGGCAGCGTCCAGTCGCCGACCGAGTCGGCGGGCAGACCCTGCACCCGGGCCATCAGCAGCGCGATGTCGTCCTCGCCGTGGTGCGAGTCGAGGGTGTTGAGGACGTGGTCGCAGACGTCCTCCAGCGGCCTCGTGGGATCGGTGAGCGCCCCGACGAACGCGTTGAGCCCCTCGTCCAGGGGATGGTCGCGGGACTCGACCAGTCCATCCGTGTAGAGCGCCAGCAGCGCGCCCTCGGGGAGATCGACCTCCACCTCCTCGAAAGGTTCGCCGCCCACGCCGAGCGGCATGCCCGGCGGCACGTCGAGCATCAGGGCCGGCTCGCCGGGCTCGACGAGGACGGGGGGCAGATGGCCCGCGTTGGCGAAGGTGCAGCGCCGGGTCACCGAGTCGTAGACCGCGTACACACAGGTCGCGAGGTACACCTCGGACAGGTCGGCCTCGCGGGGCCGACGGGCGGCCCGGGTGGCCTGCTGGACGCCGCCCGGGGTGCCGAGCCCGCGCGCGATCTCGTCCAACGCGGAGAGCACCTCCGCCGGTTCGAGGTCGAGCAGGGCCAGCGTGCGCACGGCCGTGCGCAGTTCGCCCATCGCGACCGCGGCCCGCAGACCGCGGCCCATCACGTCGCCCACCACCAGCGCCGTGCGGTGGCCGGGCAGTTCGATGACGTCGAACCAGTCGCCGCCGACCTCGCTGGGCCGGCCCATCGAGACGTTGCCGGGAAGGTAGCGGCAGGCGATGTCCAGGCCCGACGCCACCGGGTCACCGGGCGGCAGCAGCGACCGCTGCAGCATCAACGCCCTTTCGTGCTCGCGCCGGTACAGACGGGCGTTGTCGATGCAGACCGCCGCCCGCGCCGCGAGCTCCACGGCCAGCTCGCGGTCCCGGTCGCCGAACGGCTCGCTCCCCTTGGTCCGCGAGAACTGCGCGAGGCCGACGACGGTGTCGTGGGCGACCATCGGGACGGCGAGGGTGGACTGCACGAGGCCGCCCTCCTCGCCGGGGATGCTCTGCGGGCGGGCGGTGCGCAGGGCGTCCGCGCAGGGCGAGTTGAACGGGAAGTGGTGGACCGCGCCGACCGCGACGGGCGCTCCCGCACCGGGGAAGGGGGCGTCGGAGACGGCGGAGGAGAAGGCGACCCGGCGCAGTTCCGCGCTGCCGTCGGCGAGGCCGGGCGGCGTCTCGTCGCCGGCCAGGAGCCCCTGGTAGAGGTCCACGGTGGCCAGGTCGCAGAAGCCGGGCACGACCACGTCGAGGAGCTCGCGCGCGGTCGTCTCCAGGTCGAGGGAGTTCCCTATGCGGGCTCCCGCCTCGTTCAGGAGGGCGAGATTGCGCCGTGCGGCGGCGGCCTCGCGGGCGGCCGCGCGACGGGCGGTGATGTCGGTGCCGAGCCAGGCGATGCCGATCGGGCGGCCGCTGCCGCTGTGCACCCGGTACAGGTTGATCGACCAGTGCCGGCGTTCGTCGGAGCCGGGGACGAACCCGGTGACGTGCATGTCCGTGATGGAGTCGCCGGTCTCCAGGACCCGGCGCAGGGTGGCGCTGACCCGCTCGGCCTCGGGCCGGGGCAGATAGTCGTGGACGCCCTTGCCGTGATGTTCGTCCGGAGTGCCGCCGAAGATGGAGGCGAACCGCTGGTTGGCACGGCGGACCCGCAGGTCGGGGTCGATCAGCAGGAAGCCGAACGGGGATTGACCGAAAATCGCCTGCGAGGCGGCGAGGTCCGTCTCGATGCTGCGGAGCGTGCGGACGTCGACGACGATGCACACGGCGGCCTTCTCGCCGTCCAGACTGCGCGTCGGCATGACGTAG
Organism: Streptomyces sp. LUP30; assembly: GCF_001746365.1. Taxonomy (GTDB): domain Bacteria; phylum Actinomycetota; class Actinomycetes; order Streptomycetales; family Streptomycetaceae; genus Streptomyces. The sequence continues at coordinate 132,663 of NZ_MJAJ01000006.1, read as the reverse complement.
ACCTCGGCGAGGCCCTGCTCGCCCCGGCCGCCGCCGGGCACCGGATCGGGCATCCGAAAGGGGACCACACCGGTCCACTCCCGCCCGTCGAGGATCTCGGCCATCTTGCGCTGACCGCGTTCGCGCAGGTCCGGATCCACGAACGCGTCGATGGGATCCATGCCGACGGCCCGCTCGGCGGAGATGCCGAAGATCTGCTCGGCGCGCAGACTCCACTGGTCGACGAGGCCGTCGGGGCCGATGGAGAACGAGGCGACCTTGATGTAGTCGTAGATCGAACCGGGCGGGCTGCTCTGCCACATGGCGTCACCGGGCGTCGCCGCTTCGCCCTGCCCGTCCGCGACGCCGCGCACGGAGTCGCCGGCGAGCGCACTCGCGGCCTCCGCCCTCGCGCCGCCCGACGGGTCCTCGGACTCCGTGGCCTTCGCTGGTATCTCGCTCACGCGAACCGTCCCCTCCAGCTCACCGCGTCCGGCACCGGTCACCGGCGGCGGCTGCCCGCAGTATCCAGCACTACGGGTCCGCACGACACGGTGTTCACGATCACAGCACGGTCCAGGCGTTTTTTGGCCCGTCCCGCGACAACACTTCCAGTCTTCTAACCAGCGGGCACGTGGTCGAACCACACCTTTCGGCACCGGTCGCGGACCCGCACCGCGCAGGTGACGGCGGGGGCCCCGCCGTACACGGGGGTCATCCCCGCGTCACGCCCCGTCAACCCGGCACCGCGAGTTCGAACCACACGGTCTTGCCGGCGCCGCCGGGCCGGGTGCCCCAGCGGCGCGCGGAGGAGGCCACGAGCTGCAGCCCGCGCCCGCTCTCGTCATCGAGCCGGGCGACCCGCTCGCGCGGCGGGTCCGGCAACGGGTCTGACACCTCGACCAGCAGCACGCCGTCGAGGTGCGCCGGGCGGACCAGACGGACTCCGATGGGACCGGTCGCGTGCCGAAGAGCGTTGGTCACCAACTCGCTGACCAGCAGAGCCGCGATGTCGCCCACGCTGTCGAGGTCCCAGTGCCGCAACTGGTTCCGGACGGCGCGGCGGGCGGTGCGCACCGCACCGGGCTCCGCGGGAAACGACCACTCGGCTCGGTCGCCCTCGGTGTCGATCACGCCGATCACTTCCCAGCCCAGCGAGTACACCCATGTCCGGTTTCGTGGGGTTAATGGGCACATACCCGATATCCATGGGCCAGTACCGCTCGGCAGGGCGCACAGTGGCACGAACGGCGTACAGCCTGCCACCACTCCCCCTGCCGGCGCGCCCCGCCGACGCGCCCCGCCGGGCCAGGGCGGCAGCCGTGCGTCGGGGCGGGCCGCCAGGACTCAGCGCGCGTCGGCGGCGAGTCTGGCGAGCGTCTCGCGCACCGCGGGCACGTCCTGGTCGAGCCAGTCGACGTCCCACGCCTCGTCGGGAGCGAGCCAGCGCAGCGCGTCATGATCCTGGAGCGGCTCGGGGGCGGCCGAGCCGGGCCGGAGCCGGGCAGTCCACACGCGCAGGACGTAGGGCGGCCTCAGAGGCCACTCCCCCGGGACCGGCTCGACGGTCTCGGCCTCGACGCCGAGTTCCTCGCGCAGTTCGCGCACGAGGGCCGCCTCGGGCGTCTCCCCCGGCTCGACCTTGCCGCCGGGCAGTTCCCAGCGCCCGGCCAGCTCCGGCGGCGCACTGCGGCGCGCGGCGAGCAGGCGGCCGTCGTCGAGCAGGGCGGCTCCCACCACCACGATCCGTTCCGTCATGCGGCGGAGCCTACGGGACCCGGGGCGGGCCCGGGATCGGCGCCGGGCCGGCCCGGACCGAGGTCGGGGCGGGGCACGCCCCGGGTGGGGAACCCGGTCAGTTGAGGGTGCTGTCGCCGTTCTGCACCTGGGCCTGAGGCTGCGTCTGATGCGGGGTCTGAGCCTGATGCGGGGTCTGGGGGTGGCGCTGCGGCGGCCCCTGGGCCTGGCCCACGCGCTCGACCCAGTAGAGCTGCTTGTGTCCGCGCCCGTCGAGGCTGTCCGCGGTCTCCTGGGCCTCGCCCCGGGTCGCGTACCTGCCCACGCGGTAGCGGTTGCCGTTGTCGTCCTGCCGTATGACGAGCCAGGGCAGAGAGGTGGTGCTGTCGTTCATCGTGCCTCCCGCCCCCTTCCCGCCCCGGCCCGACCGCCGGATCCCGTCCGCGGTGCGCCGCGCGCCCCGCCTGCCAAGGAAACCGCAATCCGCATATGCCCGAGCGTACGCCTTACCTTTACGCACCGAACACGGCTTTGCACAAAGAGGTACGCAACCAGCCAAGACGCAGGGGGCGCACGAGGCCGAACGCGCCGTGCGTGCGCCGCAACGCGTCCGGTCGGCGGGGTTCCGGGCGCGTACCGGACGACCTGCGGGAACAAGCGGAAACGACCGGATTCCGACGCCGGGCGGCAGGCTCCGGGAGGGGCGAATTCCGGAGGCAACTGCCGGAAGGGTGTGCGCCGCTCGACATCATGCGCTACGGCCCCTGGCCGCGCCCCCGCCTCCCCCACTCCACCCGCACCACGGGCCGCTCCATCGGGCGGCGCCCTGCGCCCCGCCCCTTCCGCCGCCCCGCCCCGCTTCCCCTCGGCCCGTTCCCCCGCCCCGCTCTCCCCGCCCGCCCCGGGCGGCTACTTCACCGGCAGGTGGTACGCGACCCGGTAGCGGTCGGCCGGGATCACCACGTCGGCCGTCTCCACCGGACGGCCCGAGGCGTAGTACGTGCGCTGCACGACCAGGACCACATGCCCGGGGACGCCGCCGAGGGAGAGGAGTTCCTCCGCGAGACCGGGGCGTGCCCCCACCTCCTCGGTGACGTTGTCGACGATGACGTCGATGGCCCGCATCCGCTCGACGACGCCCATGCCACCCAGCGGACCCTCCTCGGGCAGCATCACCGGGGTGCGGCCGGTGACCGCGAGCGGCTCCCAGGACGTGGAGAGCATCATCGCCTCACCGGCCTCCCGGAAGACGTACTTCGTGCACATCACCCGGTCGCCGGGCTGGAGGCCGAGCCGCTCCGCGACGGCGACGCCCGCCTCGACCTGCTCGCTGCTGGACTCCCACGTCCCCCGGGTGTGCGCCTCGGCCTGCTCCTGGCGGAACGGCGTCGCCCCGCTCACCGGGCGGTAGCCGGAGCGGGCGATCCGGCGGGGAACGGGCCGCTCGCGCACGTACGTCCCCGAGCCGGAGCGGCCCTCGACCAGGCCCTCGGCCATCAGCACCTTGCGCGCCTCCAGGGCGACGGTGTCCGAGACGCCGTACTCCTCGCGGATTCTCGCCTGGGACGGGAGGCGGGTGTGCGGTGGCAGCGATCCGTCGGCGATCTTCTTGCGGAGATCACCCGCGACACGCAGATACGCCGGCTGCTCACCGAATGTCACTGGCCACTCCCATCAGGTTGTACAGACAGCTACAGCCTGGCAACCGTGGGTTCCGCCATGCAAGCAAAGGCCAGAGAATCACTCGATGTGATGACATCTGTCCGCGAAACGCTTTACCCAGGCACTTTCTCCCCGCTGTGGACGTGATCACACATCGAGGCCACTCTCGCTGTCGCCCCCGCCGGTGCCTCCGCCCCCGCTGTCGGAGCCGTCGTCGTAGAGGGGCGGCGTGGTGGCCAGACCCAGAGCCTCGCGTGCGGTGACGGTGGATCGGCCGTCCACGTACCCGTAGGCGGTCTCATAGTGCTCGTAGAAGCCGTCGGCGTCGGTGGCCTTCGCCGCCGCCGCCCACTCCTCGCTCTCCGTCCGCATGTCCTTCACCAGGGCGGCGACCGGCCCCCGTGACGTCGCGGACCAGGTGTGGGCCCCCAGCGCGACCGCCTGCGCGCCGGTGACGTCCCGGGCGCTCCCGGCCCAGGTCAGGTCGGCCGCCGACGCGCCCTCGGCGGAGTCCTCCGGCTCCTGGTAGAGGACCTCGTCGACGGCGGCCATCGCCTTGAGGAAGGTCAGCTGGTCGGCGTCGAGGGTCGTCTCGTCCTCGCGCAGCGAGCCGGTCAGGGTGCCCGTGTCGTCCACGGGACCGAAGACGCAGGTGATCTCCCGGTCGCCGAGGTTCCAGCTCTCCGAGGTGGGCGTGAGGTAGTAGACGTCCGCCTTGTCGGTCAGCGCCCAGGGGTCCATCGCGTAGGCGTCACGGAGCCGGTGGCACTTGTCGTCGGCCACCTGCGTGACGCGGTCGTCGCCCGGGAAGCTGCGGCCGGACAGCGGGACCGTCGCGAAGACCTCGGCGTCGTGCTCGCCCGCGCAGGCCACCTCGTCGACGTCGTAGACGTCCCCGTCGAAGGTCTCGCCCGGCATGTCGAAGCAGTCGCCCTTGGCCAGCGAGAAGCCGGAGCGCGCGCCCGCGCCCTCCTTGAACCCCTGCCAGAAGTCGGCCGCGCCGCCCGTGGCCAGCGCCAGGACCCACAGCGCGAGCCCGACGGAGGACAGGATCGAGCCCGCGACCGCCATCCCCTTGCCGCGCTCGCCCCGCTTCCTGATCTGCGCCAGCGCGATGATCCCGAGCACCAGGCCGACGGCCGGCAGGAAGCAGAGGATGCCCAGCACGAGGGCGGCGACCGCCAGGCCGTTGATCGCCGGGAGCCGGCCGTAGGGGCTGTAACCCTGCCCCCAGACCGGGTAGGGCGCGGCCCCGTAGGGGGCCTGCGGGTACGGGCCCTGGGGTCCCGCAGGGCTCTGGTACCCGGGCGGACCGTACGCCCCCCGCGCGTACGGGTCCTGTGCGTACGGGTCCTGTGCGTACGGGTCCTGTGCGTACGGGTCCTGTGCGTACGGGCGCTGCGGCGGCGCGAACGGGTCCTGCGGGTAGGGGTTCGGCGGCTGCGGAGGCTGGTACGGGTCCTCGGGCCGGTGGGGCCCTGGGGGCGGAGGTATGGACACGAGCACCGTGCTCCTGGTTCAGGCGGTTGGGCAGTTGGGCGGTGGCGCGAGGCGGCCGATCATGTGCTCCGGTCAGTCTGGCAGGGGATTCCGCCAACGGATCCGAACCGGCGTGCGACAGTTGCGCGATGCCCACGCCCGCCGGGACGCCCATGGCCGACGGGCCGGTCGACGTTGTCCGTCAGGGCCCGTGCGAGGGCGAGGGCGCGGGCGCGTCCCTGGGTTCGACGGCCAGCCTGCGCTGCTCCTCCTCGACGATGCGGCGGGCGATGCCGTCGTCGGAGACGTCGACCGCGTCCGGGCTCGCCTCCGCGGTGTCGCTGCGCCGGGCGTAGGCGTCGAACAGGCGGTTCTTGTTCCTCAGGATGCGCAGCAGCCGGTCGTCCACGCTGTCGGCGGCCAGCAGACGGTGCACCTGGACCGCGCGGACCTGGCCCATGCGGTGGGCGCGGGCCACGGCCTGGTGCTCCAGCGTCGGCTTGATCTGCGGCTCGCACAGGATGACCACGGACGCGGCCTGGAGGTTGAGTCCGACGCCGCCCGCCTCGATCTGGCAGAGCAGCACCGCGTGTCCCCCGGCCGCCGTGAAGTCGTCGACGAGACGCTGTCGGCGGGCGGCCGGCACGTCTCCGGCCAGCGGGCCGAACACGTCGTCGCCGAGAGCTTCCTGGACGACCGTCAGGACGTCGCGGAAGTACGAGAACACGATCGCCTTCAGACCGTTGGCGGCCGCCTCCGCGACCAGTTCCCGCAGCCGTTGCAGCTTGGCGGACTTCTCCGGGTCGGCGTAGGCGGCCCTGCGCATCGCCATGAAGTTCCCCGCGGCGACGGCCGCGCGGTAGGCGTCCTCGTCTGCGGCGCTGAACTCCTCCCATTCGTCGACCTGGATCAGCGCGGGCAGTTCGGTGAGCACGTCCTTCTGGTTGCGGCGCAGGTAGGCGGGGGCGACGGCCCTGCGGAAGGCGTGCGGGCCCGCCGCGCGGTGGCCCTCGCCCGGCTCCGCGACCAGATCGGGCCGGAGGTGGCGCACGAGGGCGCGGAACTCCTCGACCCGGTTCTCCATGGGCGTGCCGGTGAGGAACAGGACGCGGTCGCAGAGCGCCGTCCACACCGCGACCGAGCGGGCCCGGCGGGTGTCGGGGTTCTTGACGTAGTGCGCCTCGTCGACGACGAGCAGCCCGGGGGGCGGTCCGCCGTCGGACTCGGGCCCGGGCTCGGGCGTCCTGGGCGCGGGCAGGGTGTGCAGCACGTCGAAGGTGGTGACGGCGACGCCGCCGCGCTCGCGCCACTCCGCGTACGCGTCCCACCGGTCCGGGCCGTGCACCGGCAGCGCCCTGAGCGTGCTGCGGGCGCCGATCTCGCGCGTCCAGTTGATGAGCACGCCGGCCGGGCACACCACCAGGAAGTGGGTGTGCCCCTCCGCCGCGAGATGGGCGAGCGCGGCGATGGCCTGGACCGTCTTGCCCAGCCCCATCTCGTCCCCGAGGACGACCCGGCGCTGAGCCAGCGCGAACCGGGCTCCGAAGGCCTGGTAGCCGCGCAGGGAGACCCGGCGGTGGGTGTCGTCCAGGGGCTGCGCGTGCACCCGCTCGGCCACCTCGGAGGGCACGAACCCCTCGGCGGCGGCCAGATCCGTCGGCTGGGCGCAGATCTCCGCCAGCCGGCTGTAGTACTCGGCCGAGCGGACCTCGAAATCGACCCAGGGCTCGATCTCGGAGGCCGGTTCGCGCAGCAGGTCGGCGGTGGCCTGCGCCAGTCGCAGCGGGACGTCCGCCCCGGCGGCCTCGGCCGTCAGCTCGCGCAGCTCGGCGAGCGCGGCGCGGGCGGCCTCCCGGCGGAAGCGACCGGTGAGCGCCAGCCGCAGCCTGCCGGTTGCGGGACGGGCCGCGGGCAGCAGTTCGGCGAGCCTCTTCTCGTACCGCTCGGCGGCCTCCACCGCGCGGGGCAGCTCGGGGCCCGCCTCGACGAGCCGGTACAGCGCGGTGACCAGGGCGGTGGTGCGGGGCTCGGGGCGGTCGACGTCGATCCGCACCGAGACGGTCTCCCCGACGGCGCGGGCGATCTGCCGGGCGGCGGCGAGGGCCTGGTCGGCGGTCTGCGCGCCGACGCCGGGGATCTGGCGGAGCCGGTGGCGGCTCGCCTCGTGGACCTCGCGCACCGTCGCGAACCCGGCCGCCTCCACCGCCGCGAGGCGCAGCCGGCCCTCGGTGACGTCCTTCAGCCGGTTGAGCGGGATGGACCCGAGTTCCTCGGCCACCGACGCGTCCCGGAGCGGGGTGTGGGCCGCTCGGACCGCTTCCAGGGCGCGGGCGTGGTCGGCGCGCAGGGTACGCGCGCCGTCGTACAGCCGCGCTCCGTCCTCGTACAGCTCCCTGGCCTGTGCCATGCGTCCCCCCGGTACCCGCCGCCCGCCCGATGCGCTCGCGCACCCGGACCCGGCCTCCGGTCCATGCTCGCATCCCCCACCGGACCGCCCCGCCGTCCGCGACCGCCTCCTTCGGGTCGCCCGGCGAAGTCGCCCGCGGGGTCGCACGGCTCGCCGAGCCCGGACAGGGGGCGCCACGGATCGTCGGGCTCCCCCGAGCCGCTCTCACACGGCGACCGGCGGGCCCCCACCGGCTGTCACGGTGCGGGACGGGTTTCGACACGAAGGGCGGCGCGGACGTCGGCGAGGGCCGCCGTGAGCAGGTCCGGGTCGTCGGCGGCGAGGAGGACCTGGCCGACGCGCTCGGCCGAGGAACGGACCGGGGCGACGACATCGCCCGGCGCGACACTCACCTCGGCCTCCACCACACAGGGGTGGGCGAGAACGTCGGCGAGCCCGTGCACGGCGGTGACGGTGCCGGGGGACGCCGCGAGCAGATGGACCGCCGTGTGCCGGGCCGGGCCGGGCGGCGGGGGCGGCACGGTCTCGCCGAGCGCCATGCGGACCGCCGCCTCGTAGCAGTCGATTCCGTGGGCGAGGCCGAGCAGGTCCATCAGACGGTCTCCCGGCGTGCGCACGGCGACCTCCATGACCGACGGGCCGCTCTCGGTGCTGCGGAACTCCAGGTGCACGATGCCGGTGTGCATGCCGAGGGCGTCGAGCACGGCGGCGCCGAGGTCGTCGGCGGCCGCCCGCGTGGCCGCGTCGGCCGGGGCCGGGACGCGGTGCCCGGTCTCCACGAAGTACGGCGGCCCGCTGGTCTCCTTCTCGGTCAGGTTGGTGAACCACGCCTTGCCCTCGCGCACCAGCGCTTCCCAGCTGTACTCGGGCCCCCGCACCGCCCGTTCGACCAGCAGCCGGCCCTCACCGGCGCGACGCGCGGCCACGTCCGCGAACCCCGCCTCGTCCGCGACCAGTTCGACCCCCGCGCTGCCCGCCGAGGACAGCGGCTTGACGACGACCGGCAGCCGGGGCACGGCCCAGCCGGCGGCGTCGGCGAGCCGGTCGGTCACCAGGTGCTCGGGCTGGCCGATGCCCGCCGCCGCGAACCGCGCGCGCTGCAACGCCTTGTTCCGCGAGATCGCCGCCGCTCGCAACGAGGGCCCCGGCAGGCCGAGTTCGTCCTGGACCAGAGCGGCTGCCAGCACGTGCGGCTCGCTGAAGGCCAGCACCCCGTCGGGCCGCGCGGTGCGCACGGCCATGGCGGCGGCCTCGTACCACAGCTCGTCCGAGCCGCCCCGGCACACGGTGAGCTCGTCGACCTCCGCGGCCAGTGCCGCCGCCCTGGCCTCGGTCTCCACCGCGTGCACCCGCATCCCGAGCCGACGGGCGGCGGCGGCGTAGGGCCGTCCCGTCAGTCCGACTCCGACCAGCAGCAGCCTCCGCATGGTTCACCTCTCCTGTGCCGACTCGTGGACGGAGGACAGCGCCTGTTCCCGTGTCGCCGGGGCCGAGGCGCCGACGGCGCGGCCCGCGCGGTGCGCGATCACGGTGACCGCGAGACCGGCCAGGGCGAAGCAGACGGCCAGTCCGATCCAGCCCGCCTGCCCGTTCCCGATCACCGCCCAGGTGAGCAGCGCGGGTCCGGCGGCGGACGCGGTGCTGGTGCCGAGTTCGTACACCGACAGGTAGTAGCCGCGCCGGTCTTCCGGGGACAGCGTGTAGGACAGCCGCCAGGCGCCGACCGACTGCCAGATCTCGCCCAGGGTCAGCGCCAGGGTCGCGCCGACGACCAGGGCGGTCGCCAGGACGGGCCCGGCGTCGGCGGCCAGGGCCGTCAGCAGGCAGCAGCCGGCCAGGGCCCAGCCGGCCCACTGCTGGCGGCGAGCGGCGCTGCGCAGGTCCACGGAGCCGCGGCTGAGGCGGACCTGGAGCAGCACGACGAGCACCGTGTTGATGAAGACGACGGCGCCGATGGCGGCCGGGGGCGCCTCGGTCCTGGTGGCGATCCACAGCGGGAGCGCCGCGGTGAGCATGATGGCGTGCAGGAAGAGCGCGCCGTTGAGCAGGGACAGGGCCAGGAACCTGGGGTCGTGCACCTGGAGCACGGCGGCGCCGGCCGAAGTGCGGTCGGCGGACCCGCCGGTGGTGCCGTTGGCCGCCGAGGGCAGCCGGGACAGCAGCACGGCGGCGCCGAGGAACGTCAGCGCGTCGAGGAAGACGAGCGCCGTGAAGGCCGTGGGGCTGTCCGTGGCCAGGGCGAAGGAGGCCAGCACCGCGCCCATGCTGAAACCGACGTTGCGCAGAGAGGCGATGACGGCCATGGTCCGCACCCGGGATCCCTCACCCTCGACCGCGCCGACGATGCGCTGGACGATGGGGCCGCCGCCGAACTCCGCCATACCGATGAGGAACGCCAGGACGAAGAAGGCCGCGGGCTCACGCGCGAAGGGGTAGAGGATGAAGCAGACCCCTCGCCAGGTGTAGAGGGCCACGATGGCGCGCTTGCCGCCGATCCGGTCGGCGAGCCGGCCCAGCGGCACCATGCCGAGGACCCCGGCCAGCCCGGCCAGGGACAGTCCGATGCCGACCTGAACGGTCGTCAGCCCGAGGACGCTGGTGAAGAACAGGGCCGAGCCGGCGATGAACAGACCGGTGCCCAGGGAGTCGACGAACGACGCGGTGACGAGCCTGCGCGCGCTGCGGCCGGCGGGCAGCCAGGCGCGCAGCAGGGCGACGGGGGTGCGGGGGCCGGCCGTCCTGGGCGCCTTCTCAGTCGTCACGGTCGGCTCCGATCCCGACGAAGCACATCAGGGCGGGCTCGGTGCCCCGGTTGTGCCAGGCGTGCCGTGTGCCGAGCTGGACGACACAGGTGCCCGGGGTGATCAGAGTCTCCTTGCCGTCGTCGAGTTCCAGGTGCAGCTCGCCCTGCAGACAGATCCCGTAGTCCAGGGTGTCGGTGGCGTGCAGCGGGGACCCGCCGGGTTCGAAGACGTCCATGAGGCCGGGGAGGCGCTCCTCGACCTCGGCGGCGAGCGCCTCCGGGTCGCCGACCGGGGCGGGGGTGGTGGACTGCGGCTCGTAGCGGGCGTAGATGAGCCGGGTGCCGCCGGGTCCGGGGAAGAAGGGCAGGGTGACGGGCTCGGGCGTGCCGTTGCCGACCCGGGCGCCGCCGTCCTCGCTGCCCCAGGCCAGGTGGAAGCGCGAGCCGGGCCAGGCGCCCACGGTGACGGCCGGGACGGGGTGGTCGGCGGCCACGACGGAGGTGCCGTCCTCGGTCCGGGCCGCCACGACGAGGCGGGGTTGCAGGGTCATGAGGGCTCCTCTGCCGGGGTGATCCGCACCGATGCGAAGAAGTCGGTGAGGAAGCGCTCCAGTACGTCGGTGGGGGCGGGGCCGATCACTCCCGCGATCGGGACGTCGGCGTCGGCGTAGGTGATCACGTCCTTGACCGGCTCGTGCGGGGAGCGCTGCGCCCAGCGCCGCACCACCGGGTCGTCCCGGAAGGGCTTCTCCCCCTCGATCCGGCAGTAACGGGTGCCGAGGGTGTGACCGGGCACGGCGAACCAGCCGTACCGCTCGCCGTGCCCGGGTGTCCTGGCGGCGGGCAGGGCGGCGGAGCCGTCGACCGTCATCCGGACCTGGACGGAGGGCATGTGCACCCCGGTGGCCAGCTCGAAGGTGTCGACCACGTCCGCGCCGCCGACGCGTGCCCCCACCTCCAGGAAGACCAGGCCCTCGGAGGTGGCGATGCCCTCCAGGTGGAAGGGGCCGTCCGCGATGCCGACGGCGCGCAGACAGGCGAGCGTCCACTCGGTCACCTCGGGCGTGGTGTCGGTCTGCACCGAGCCCAGCGGCCGTCCCGCGGCATAGCCCAGGCAGGTGCCGACGTACCGGCTGGCCTGCACGGCGACGAGGGCGCCGGCCGCGAGCAGACCGTCGACGTGGATGATCGGCCCTTCGACGAACTCCTCGGCCTCGAAGGAGTCCACGTCGACGCTGCCGGCGGCGGCCAGTGCCTCGGCGGGTCCGGGATAGGCGGTGACGCCCTCGCTGGAGGCGCCCGCGAGCGGTTTGAGGATGGTGCGCCCGCTCCAGGGCAGCGAGTCGGCGCCCTGCGCGAGCGCCGTGGCGAGTGGGGCGAAGCGTGGGACGCGCAGGCCCGCCGCGGCGACCGCCGACTTCATCACGACCTTGTCGCGGGTGGGCAGCACGGCCTGTACGTCGGGGCCGTCGACGCCGAGCGCCTCGCGGACCCGGGCGGCGGGCAGCAGGTCGTACTCCGAAAGGGCGATGACCGCGTCGGGCCGGGGCAGTCCGGCCACGGCGGCGAGCACCTCGTCGGCGGTGTCGCCGGTGCCGCGGCGCCGGATGCGACGGCCGCGCACGCCCTCGGGCAGGGTGGCGAGCCGGTCGGGGGCGCTGACGTAGGTGACGTCGTGGACCTCGTGGTCGATCTGCTCGGCGTAGTGCACGAACGAGTCGGGGACACGGTGCATGACCAGGATGTGCATGGCGTTCCCCTACCGCGCCGGGGCGAAGGACGGCTCGGCCACGGTCAGGCGCAGCGCGCGCTCGGCCGCGTCGAGGGCGTCGGCGCATTCCTGTCGCCCGCCGGCCACCGCGGTCGCCAGGGCGACCCGCCCGTCGATGAGGCCCTGGCGCGGCGGTGACACCACGTCGCCGGGCTCCACCAGGGGCACCAGCAGGTCGGTGGCCGCGGGCAGCGCGCTGTCGTCGAAGCCGATCGAGGCGATGACGGAGTCGTTGAGCTCCGGGTAGAAGAAGCGCACGCCCGCCACTCCCCGGGCCGACGGGGTGGTGTCCGGTACGGCGCCGCAGGCGACGTCGGCCGCGGCGAGCCCCGGGTCGATGCCGGTGGCGCGCAGGCCGAGGTAGGGGATCAGGTCGCCGCCCAGGCGTCCGTTGACCTCGATCAGCCGGGGGCCCTGCGGGCCGAGCTTGAGCTCGCTGTGGGTCCAGCCGTCGGTGCAGCCGAGCGCCTCGTGGATGCGGGTCAGCGTACGCAGCAGGTCGGGGTCGCCGAGCAGCGGGTCGGCACTGTCCACACGGTGGCCGGTCTCCTCGAAGTACGGCGGATACCCCACCTCCTTGCGGGCCACGAAGAGCGGGGTGACGCGGCCGCCCCGGACCACCGCGTCGACGCTGATCTCCGGACCCCGCAGGTACTCCTCGACGAGCACCAGCCGGTCGAAGTCGGGGGTGTGCGGGACCGGGACGTCCCGGGTGGTGTCGAACTGCCGGGAGAGTTCGGCCGCGTCGTGGACGAGGACGACGCCCTGGCTGCCGCCCGCGGCGCGCGGTTTGATGACCACCGGGTAGCCGAGCCGTTCGGCGGCGGCCAGCGCCTCCGCTCGGCTGCCGGCGAGTTCGAAGCGCGGCTGGGGCAGCCCGGCGGCGGCGAGCGCGGTGCGGGTGGCGAACTTGTCCCGGCAGCGGCGGACGGCCTCGGCGGGAGTGCCGGGGAGGCCGAGTTCCGCGGCGACCAGGGCCGCCTGCACGATGTGCTCCTCGTGCCAGCTCATGACCCCGGACACGGTTTCGCGCGCCGCGACCTGCCGGGCGGCCCGGAGCACATGGTGGGCGCCGGTGTCGGGCACCACCGTCGAGCCGTACAGGTAGGGCGCCTCCCAGGTGGGGGCGGTGGAGTCGATCAGATGGACCCGGTAGCGGGTGGCCATCGACCGCAGCAGGTACTCGCGGTAGCGCCGCAGACCGCTGGTGACGACCAGCAGCAGTGGCTTCTCCTCGGCGTGGGTCATGGGAGGCGTCCTCGTGTCGGTGGAGGGGTGTTCGGTGGTGCGGTCGGGCGGAGTGCGCCGGGCGGCCGCAGGGCGTCGCGCAGCCGCAGCAGCGCCGCGCGCATCACCGGTTCGGGGTGCACCAGGGCGATGCGCAGATGCCCGGCGCCCGGGTTGCGGCCGTCCGGCTGATCGGCGGCCAGATAGCGGCCCGGCATCACGGACAGGGCGTGCTCGTGCCACAGCCGGCGGGCCGTGGTCTCGTCGTCGTCGACCGGCAGCCACAGGAAGAACCCGGCCGGCGCCCTGCGGTAGCCCGGAACGGCGGCGAGCAGTTCGTCCGCGAGCTCCCAGTTGCGGGCGAGGGCCCGGCGCGAGCGCCGGACATGGGTCTCGTCGCGCCACAGCGCGGCGGCGGCGGCGCACACGGGCGCGGGTGTGGACACGCCGCAGGACCGGTTGTAGTGGGCGTACTCCGCGACGGTGTCCGGGTCGCCCGCGGCACAACCGCTGCGCAGCCCCGGGGCGCCGGACCGCTTGGACAGGCTGTGCAGCACGAGGAACCGGCCGGGCTCCACCGTCCCCTGCTCCACCAGCGTCAGGAATCCGGGGGGCGGCCGGTCGCACCAGAGGTCGGTGTAGCACTCGTCGACGACGAGCACGGCCCCGGCGGCGGCAGCGGTCTTCGCGACGGACCGCAGGGCGTCCTCGGTGAGTACGTCACCGCGCGGATTGCCGGGGCTGCACACGAGGACCGCGGCGACGGGTGCGTCCGCCGTCTCGACGGCCGCCGCGACGCCGTCGGCGACGTCGCCGGCGGCGCCGTAGTAGACCGGGCGGGCGGCGGAGGCCAGGGTCGCGGCATGGTAGGTCGGATAGAAGGGATTGGGCATGACGACCGCCTTCGGGCCACCCTCCGGCCGGTTCGCGACCGCGCGGGCCACGGCGACTGCCACGGCCTGCTTGCTGCCCGGAGTGGGCTCGACCGCCAGGCGCCCGTCGGCCAGGCCTGTGCGCACCCCGAAGCGGCGGCCCAGCCAGTCCTGGTAGGCACGGCGCAGTTCGTCGGTGCCGCCCAGGCGCGGATAGCGTTCCCAGCCGGCGGCGTCGGCCAGGGGGGCCGGGTCGAGACCGGCGTCGAGCCGCGCCTCGCCCAGGTGGAGCTGGACGGGGTCGAGTCCCGGCGGCGTGGGCACGCCGTGCTGCAGGGTGTGCAGCCGGGCGAAGGCGCTGGCGGACGGGCTCATGGGTCAGTCCCGCACCAGGTCGTTCAGCGCGGTCTTCCCCCGGGTGCGCTCGTCCGCGTACTTCACGATCACCGCCGCGTACGTGGACAGCTCGGGCCGCTTGGGGTCGGTGCGCGCCCCCGCGACCACGACGGCGTTCTCCGGAATGTCGCCGCGCAGCACCTCGCCGCTCGCCCGGTCCACGACCGGTGTGGAGGCGCCCAGGTACACGCCCATGCCGATGACGGCACCGCGCCGCACGCGTACGCCCTCGGCGATCTCGCTGCGGGCGCCGACGAACACGTCGTCCTCGATGACGACGGGGTTGTCGCCGATGGGTTCGAGGACGCCGCCGATACCGGCGCCGCCGGAGATGTGGCAGCGCTCGCCTATCTGTGCGCAGGAGCCGATCGTGGCCCAGGTGTCGACCATGGTGCCCGCGCCGACGTAGGCGCCGATGTTGATGAAGGACGGCATGAGCACGGCGCCCGGCGCCACATGGGCGCCGCGCCGGACGACGGCGCCCGGGACCACCCGGATGCGCGCCTTGTCGAAGTCGTCCTCCTGCCAGTCCTCGAACTTCAGCGGCACCTTGTCGTAGGTCCGGGGCCGGCCGGGGCCGGACGCGGCGAGTTCACTGCGGCCGAGCAGGAAGGACAGCAGGATCAGCTTCTTGACGCAGGTGTCGGCGACCCATGTCCCGTCCACCGGGCTCGCGGCCCGTAGTTCGCCCCGGTCGAGGGCGGCCAGGCCGGCCTCGATGTGCGGGGCGAGCTCTTCGAGGTCGGACGGGGTCAGCTCGGTGCGGCGCTCGAATGCGTCCTCGATGAGCGCTCTGGAATTCATGCCGTCGGCTCCTGTTCGCCTGCGGTGTGTGGCTCCCGGGCAGCGGGGCGGGCCGGTGCGCTCAGGACGGGAACGGGCTGCGGGCGGACGGTGGCGACGTAGTCCTCGTACCGTTCGGCACGGCGGATCTCGACGACGTCGCCGTCCGGTGTGAGCAGCAGTTCGGCGGGGCGCAGCCGCCCGTTGTAGGTGAAGCCCATCGCGTGCCCGTGGGCGCCGGTGTCGTGCACGAGGGCGATGTCGCCGATCCGGGGGTCGGGCAGCGTCCGGTCGACGGCGAACTTGTCCATGTTCTCGCAGAGCGAGCCGACGACGTCGTAGCACGCCTCGGGCCGTCCGCCGGCGAAGGGCAGGCTGACGTGGTGGTAGGCGCCGTAGAACCCGGGGCGCATCAGCGCGGACATCGACGCGTCCACACCGACGATCTCCCGGTTCTTGCGGCACCGGTTGACGACGCGGGTCACCAGGACGCCGTGCGGGCCGGTGACGTACCGTCCGCACTCCATCAGGATCCGGGGCGCCGTGCGGGGGAAGAAGCGGCGGCGGGCGGCCAGGATGGCGTCCGCGTAGGCCGTGAAGTCGAACGGCCGCTCCTCGGGGCGGTAGGGGATGCCGAGGCCGCCGCCGACGTTGACGTAGTCGAACGTGATGCCCACGTCCTCGGCGATCCGCGCGCCCAGTTCGATCACGTCCGCGGCGGCGCGCGCCGCCCGGCCCACGTCGAGTTCGTTGGCGCAGGTCATGCCGTGGATGCCGAAGCGGGTGACGCCGCGCCGACGGGCCTCTCGGTAGGCGTCGGCGAGGTCGCTCACCGGCACTCCGAACTTCGTCGCCTGCGCGTCGCCCATGAGGCGGGAGCCGGCGGACAGCCCGTGCGGTGAGACCCGGAAGGCGACGGTCTCCGGCAGGACGTCGGCCCGGTCGAGGAGCGAGCGGTCGTCGAAGGTGACCAAGGCCCCCGTTTTCAGGGCGAGTTCGTACTCCTGAGGCGTGGTGTTGTTGGAGGTGAAGACGATGTCGCCGGCGCCGGCCCCGACCTCCTGGGCCAGTTCCAGCTCGACCGGCGAGGCGCAGTCGAGTCCGCTGCCCTCCGCCAGCAGCAGGGAGAGCACGGCGGGGTTGGGCAGGGCCTTGACCGCGAAGTGCTGACGGTAGGGCTCGCCGGCGAAGGCGGCGGCCATCGCACGGTGGGTGTCGATGATGCCCCGGGCGTCGTAGAGGTGGAACGGGGTGCCGTAGACGGCGACGATATCTGCGAGGAGCGGCCGCAGGCGCCGCTCGAACCCATCGGCTATGGGCAAGGTGTTCCCCTTCGCAACGGGACGGACGACCGATGGTGGTTACGGGACCCGGGCCACGCAGACGGTGCGGTTGCGCATGCCGCTGAGGGGTCGCAGGTACGGGAAGTAGTAGCTCTCCACCGGTGTGCAGCCGATGTCCGCCAGCCGGTTCTGGAGATAGTCCTTGGACAGGAACCAGAAGTCCTGGACCCGCTCGTGCGGGGCGAACGGCGCGTCGGGGTCGGCCGGTGCGTCGTTGGAGACGACCAGGTAGGAGCCCGACTTGGGCTTCAGGGAGGCGAGTTTGTCCAGGGCGGGGCCGATCTCCCGCTTCTCGTCGAAGAGATGGCCGAAGAACCCGTCGGCGTAGATGAGGTCGGTGCCCTCGACGTCGGACGGCAGCAGGCTGAAGTAGTCGGCGGTGAAAGCGTCCACGCCCTTGTCCCGGGCGAGTCCGACGGCCTCCTCGTTGAAGTCGATACCGCGCACCACCCGGTTGAGGCCGGCGACGACCCCTTCCACGGCGGCGTTGCCGCAGCCCAGCGAGAAGACACGGGCGCCGTCCTGCGTGAGCGAGAGCAGCTTGAGCGCCATGTGGGAGCGGTACTCGGGCACGTACGTCGACGGGGTGACCGAGTCGTTGAATGCCTCTCCCCTCTCCCAGATGGCGTAGATGGTCGCCTCGCCGTCTTCCACCGCGCGCCGGGTGGTGTAGTAGTCGCGCACGCTGTCGAGGTCCTGCCGAGTCCCGGTGATCATCGTCGTCCCGCTTTCAGGAGGCTGCAGTGGCGGAGGTGTGGAGGTGCTCTTGGGTGTACTCGATGGAGCGCAGCGGCCCACCGCGCAGTCCCTCGACGAGGGGGGCCAGCGGGGCCGCGGTCGCCGGGCCGAAGGCCTCGTGCAGGCGGACCGCCCGTCCGGTGTCCGTGGCGAGGAGGGTGTCGGCCAGGACCCGCGCCAGCGAGCGCAGGGCGGCCAGGACGGCGCCGGGTTCGCCGGTCAGGCGGGGCGCGCCGTCCGGGTCGGTTTCCAGAGCGCCGAGTTGCGTGAAGTAGGACAGCTGCAGGTACATGCCGTCGCTGTCCGGGAAGTGGCCCAGGCCTCGGTCGAGGTAGCGCAGGCACTCGGCGAGGTAGTAGGCGAGGCAGTCCTCGGTGTCGATGCCCAGCCGCGGTGCCCAGACCTCGGCCAGGATCAGGATGCCGAAGACGTCGGCGGCGACCTCCTGGAGGACCACGGAGGCCCAGCGGTCCTCGGCGTTGAGGTCCTTGAAATCGGTCGCCGGCCGGTGGACGAAGTGGCCCAGTTCGTGCCCGAGCACTCCGAGGACCGGGATGGCGGCGAACCTCTCGTCGGCCGGGTCGAAGCGCGGGCCGGCCGTGAGGTGGCGGGCGGCCAGCGGTGCGGAGACCGTCTCCAGCAGCGCCCGGTGGGTGTTGGCGAAGTAGTACGTCTTCTTGAACGGCGAGTACTTCACGCCCTCGTCCTCGGGCAGGAAGTAGGCGATGTGCTTGGGGTGCAGGTCGCCCTCACCGGCCATGAAGAACAGCTCGGCCGCGCCGAAGGCCGGCATCTCGCCGAGCCGCAGGTCGGCGTGGAGGCCGCGCAGATAGGCGGCCGCCTCCTCGCGCAGGCCCAGCGCCCGGTCGACGTGTTCCTGGCGGTCCGTGTCGGCGCGGCACGCGAAGGCCGTGGGCAGGCCCCGGGGGTCCTTGCCGTACCAGGTGGAGATCTGTCCGGCGACGACGGTGAACTCCTCCTTCAGCGAAGCGAGTTCCTCGAGAATGGTGTCGTCGTAGCCGCGCTGGACCGCGTCGGCGCGCAGCTCGGCGGCGCGCCGGTCGGCCGCGCCCGGCAGATGCCGGGCGACCTCGCGCAGGGCCTCGGCGGCCGCCGTCGGGTCGTTGAAGCGGCGGCGGGACGGGATCCCGATCTCCTTGACGGCATGCCACTCGGTCTCGATCGTGCGCTCGAGGCCGGCCAGCGCCCGGCGGAAGCCGTCGCCGAGGTCGGGGGTCGCCCCGGCGAGGTCCAGGCAGCTGAGCGCGTAGGAGGCGGACGGGGGCCAGAAGGCGCTGCGGCGCGCGCGGTACGAACCGGTGCGTTCGACGTTGGCGGTGTGTTCGAAACGGTCCGCCGTGAGCTTTTCAGACATGGAACCTCCTGTTCTGGATGTGGAGTTGCTGCCCTGCCCGGTCAGGCGCGGTCGCGTTCCCGGTGGTCCTCCAGGACCAGCGCCGCGCCCTTTTCGCCGATCATCATGCTGGCGGCGTTGGTGTTGCCCGAGACCATCACGGGCATCACGGACGCGTCGACGACCCGCAGTCCGTGCATGCCGCGCACGCGCAGCCGCGCGTCCACCACGGCCATCTCGTCGTCGCCCATCCGGCAGGTGCCGACCGGGTGGTAGGAGGTGTCGCCGTGTTCACGGGCGTAGGCGAGCAGTTCGTCGTCCGTGCGCACCTCGCTGCCGGGCATCAGCTCGAACGCGCGGTAGTCGTCCAGGCTCGACCCCTCCACGATCCGCCGGCCGATGCGCATGCCCTCGATCAGGGTGGCCCGGTCGCGTTCGGACTCCAGGAAGCGGGGACGGATGGCCGGCGCGGTCATCGGGTTGCGGGAGCGGATGTGGATGGACCCCTTGGACTCGGGCCGCAGCGGATACACGCCGAGGGTCATGCCCGGCTCGGTGTCCAGGCGCCTGCTCCTGCCGCCGCCGTAGCTCGCCGGCGCGAAGTGGAACTGCAGGTCGGGGCGGGTGAGTTCGGGCATGGAGCGGACGAAGCCGTAGCCCAGGGCGATGGGCAGGCTGAGCAGCCCCCGGCGCTCGCGCAGGTACCGGCCCACCTCGCGGGCCAGAGCGAGTCCGCGGGAGCGCTCGTTGAAGGTGATCGGCCGGCGCACCCGCCACCTCAGGCGGGCGGCGAAGTGGTCGCGGAAGTTCTCGCCGACTCCGGGCAGGTGGTGCACCACCGGTACGCCGGCCTCGCCCAGGATCTGCGCGGAACCGACGCCGGAGAGCTCCAGCAGTTGCGGGGACTGGACGGCCCCGGCGCTGACGATGACCTCCCGGCCGCAGCGGACCGTGCGGTCGGCGTCTCCGTCGCGGAAGGCGACCCCGGTGCACCGGGTGCCCTCGAACAGGAGCCGGGTGACGTGCGAATCGGTGACCAGGGTGAGGTTCGGGCGCTTCCTGGCCTCCTTGAGGTAGGTGCCGAGGGCGGAGGAGCGGCGCCCGTCCTCGTGGTTGACCTGGTAGTAGCCGAAGCCCTCCTGGTCGCCGGAGTTGTAGTCCGGGTTCCGTGGATAGCCGGCCTTCGCCGCCGCGTCGAGGAACGCCTCGGTCAGCTCGTCCCGGTCGCGCGGCTCGCCGACCGAGATCGGCCCGGAGTGGCCGCGGCTGCCGCTCGCGAAGGCAGTGGCGCGCTCCATGCTGCGGAAGTAGGGCAGAACGCCCTCCCAGGACCAGCCGGGGTTGCCGAGCCGCTCCCAGTCGTCGTAGTCCTCCCGCTGGCCGCGCACGAAGATCATGCCGTTGATCGCGTTGGATCCGCCGAGCAGCCGGCCGCGGGGGATGCTCAGGCTGCGGCCGTCGATCGTGGGGTCGGCGTCGGTCTCGAAGCACCAGTCGTACTTGGGGTTGCCCATCAGCACCGTCTCCGCGGCGGGGACGGTCAGCAGCGGGCTGCGCCGTTCGGTGCCCGACTCCAGCAGCAGCACCCGGATCGCGGGGTCCTCGGTGAGCCGGCCGGCCAGCACGCAGCCCGCGGCTCCGGCCCCGACGACGACGTAGTCGAAGCGCGTCATGAGCGCCGCCCCGAGATGGTCGTACGGTGCATCAGCCGGCGGTGTTTCACGTGGTCGTAGTAGGTGGCCCGGTGCATGGCGCTGCGGTTGTCCCACAGCATGATGTCGCCGACCTGCCACCGGTGGCGGTAGGTGAAGCGGGGCTGCACCGAGAACTCCTGGAGGTAGGTGATCAGGGGCGCGCTCTCGTCCTCGGACAGGCCCTCGATGTGCCACGGCACGTTCCCGCCGGCGTACAGCGCCCTGCGGCCGTTCTCCTCGTGGACGCGTACCAGCGGGTGGATGACGTCGGTCCACTCGGCGCGTTCCCGCTCGGTGGGCGCGGGGCGGTCGGGGTAGTTGTAGGGCCGGGACCGGACCCGGCTGATGACCACCTTGAGGTCCTCGATGCGCTCCTTGACCGACGGTGGCAGCGCCTCGTAGGCGGCGAACATGTTGCCGTACCAGGTGTCGCCGCCCTCGGGCGGGACCTCGCGGGCGTAGAGCATCGACCCGACCGGGGGGTCCGTCAGATAGGCGCCGTCGCTGTGCCACACCCGCCCGCTGTACGCGGAGCCGATCGGCTTTCCGTCGCGGCTGAGGTTGGACAGGATCAGGATCTCGGGGTGCTCATCGTGGTTGAACTGCGAACGGGTGTAGGCGCAGACCTCGCCGAAGCGCCGGGTGAACTCGATGTGCTGGGCCGGCGTCATCGTCTGGCCGCGGAACAGCAGGATCGTGGTGTCGATCCAGGCCTGGTGGATCCGGTCGAAGTCGCGGTCGGAGATCGGGCCGGAGACGTCGATACCGCGGACTTCCGTACCGATGCCGTCGGTGATGGGGACCAGTTCAAGCATGAGTGGGGACTCCCTGGGAATTCGGTCGTGACGTCAGGCGGTTACCGGTCAGGGCAGGGACACCTGGTACTCGTCCATCCAGTGGCTCAGTTCGACGAGCTGGATCAGCAGCGCGGCCTGGTTGGAGCCGCCGGGCAGCTCGCCGCGCACCGCGCCCGCGCGGATCTGCTCGATCAGCCCGGTCAGCGCCGCGCCGTCGAACAGGCCGGACAGCGGGGACCGCCGGTCGCCCGCGATCCGCGCGGCCTCACGGATCAGCGTCCGGTCGTACACCGGGTTCTGCACATGCGGGTAGGCGCTCTTCCTGCGGTTGACCGTGCTCGGCGGCAGGGCGTCGGCCATGGCCGCCTTGAGCAGGCCCTTCACCCCACCCTGTGACTTCAGCGCCCAGGGCACGTTCCAGACGTACTCCAGGAGCCGGCGATCGCAGAACGGGACGCGCACGTCGAGCCCGTGCGCCATGCTCATGCGCTCCTTGCGGTCGAGGATGACCGACAGCGGCCCGGCCAGCCCGAGGAAGAACACCTCCCGCATCCGGGCGTCCTCGGCGCTCTCGCCGGGCAGCCGCGGCACCCGGCGCAGCAGCTCGCTGTAGCGGGCGCGTTCGTCCTCGGCCGGGTCGAGTTCGGCCAGCAGCCCGGGGCTGAGGAACCGGGAGAGCCGGGGGCCGTCGCCCAGCCAAGGGAAGTCGTCGCGTCCGACGACCTCCGGCTTGAAGAAGTACGGGTACCCGCCGAAGATCTCGTCGGCGGCCTCGCCCGTCAACGCGACCTTCGCACCCTGCCCGATCTGCTGGAAAATGAGGTACATCGACGCGTCGAACTGACCCCAGCCCGGCAGGTCGCGGGCGCGCCGGGTGGCCGGGACGGCGTCCAGGACGTCCTGGAGCGTGGCGGTGAGCGTGGTGTGCCGGGTGCCGATGAAGTCGGCGGCCTCGGCGGCGTAGGGCGCGTCGACGTCGGGCCGCAGCTCGGTGGCCACGAAGTGCGCCGGGTCGCTCTCGAACCGTACGCAGTACGTGCGCAGTTCGCGGTCCGGGGTCTCCTTGCGCAGCGCCCGCACGGCGAGCGCGGCCACGGAGGTGGAGTCCACACCACCGGAGAGCATCGCGGCGAGCGGCACGTCCGTGACGAGCTGCCGGCGCACCGCGTCGTCGAGCAGTTCGGCCACGCGGCGCGCCGTCACCTCGAAGGAGTCGTGGTGCGGCTCGCTGACCAGCTCCCAGTACCGGCGGTGTGTGGTGCCCGACTCGGTGAAGGTGACGACGTGGGCGGGCGGGACCTCGTACAGGCCCTGGAGCGCGGTCTCGCCGGGCAGGCCCAGCCTCGGCTGCAGGACGACGGGCAGCTTGGCGAGGTCCAGGCGTGCCTCGAAGCGGGGATGGGCGAGGACGCCCTTGGGCTCGGAGGCGAAGAGGACGCCGCCCGGGTACGCGTGGTAGTAGAGGGGTTTGATGCCGATCCGGTCCCGGATCAGGTGCATTCTGCGGTCCCGGCCGTCCCAGACGGCGAGGCCGAAGGTGCCGTCGACCCGCTCCGCGAACCCGGTGCCCCACAGCAGGTAGGCCTGGAGCAGCAGTTCGGCGGTGGAGCGGTTCCGCGGCCGGCCTCCGGCCGCCTCCACGTCCCGTCGCAGGGCGTCCGCGTCGTAGACCTCACCGGCGTGCGCGACGTACACCGTGCCCCGGTCCGTCTCGGCCCGGGCGGGCCGGACGTCGTCGGGCTCACCCGTCGTCGCCAGGCCCCGGTGGCCGATGCCGGCCCGCGCGGACAGCCAGACGTCCTCGGTGTCCGGGCCGCGGTGACGCAGTGTGTCCGTCATCGCCCGCAGGACGTCACCCTGGTCGCCCAGATCACGCCGGAAATCGGCCCACCCCACCACGCCGCTCAATGACTTCACCCCTTGGAAAAAAATCGAGGTATCCGAGGCTTTCTCGCACCGGATCACCTTCATGGATTCACTTCACGAGGAAATAGCTGCGCGCCGGTTTTCGGGCGCACGGAACCACCGCGCCGGATCATTTCCGGACTGTGGTGTATTCCGAGTTCTCGACGGTTTCCGTAATGGTGCCCGGAACAACCGTGCCAGACCGGCCCGTCGAAGGGAGCGCCCTTATCGACGCGGAAGCTGCATGGCATCTTGATGCACGGCGGAACGAGTGCCGCAAATCGGGCGCTTCTCCCCCGCGGGCGGAGCCGCCCCGCTCACCAGCGGGTGCGGGGCGGCTCGGAACGCGCCAGGACGGTGCGCCGCGCGGGGGCGGGGGACTCGACGGACCGCCTGGGCGGGGGCACGATGAAGTCCAGTTCGAGTTCCTGGTCGCCGCGTCCCGTCAGGAGCCGCAGCACGGGGCCGGTCATGGCCGTCGTGGCGACCGCCATGACGACGAAGAGCGAGTAGAGCCGCTGGTCGAGCAGCCCCGCCTCCATGCCGATGCCCAGGGCGATGAGCTCGGTCAGCCCGCGGGTGTTCATCAGACAGGCCAGCACCGCGGAGCCCCGGGGTGACATGCCCGAGGACCGGGCGGCGAACCAGGTGCCGGCGAACTTGCCGGTGACGGCCACCAGGAAGATCGCGGCCAGCTGGACCAGTCCGTCGGCGCCGATGTCGGAGAGGTCCACCTTGAAGCCCGCGACGACGAAGTACACGGGCAGCAGGAGCACGGTCATGTGCTGGGTGCGCTGCAGCAGTTCCTCCCGCACGGCGGAGGTCTTCTCCCGTCGCGGCACCACGAGCCCGAACAGGAACGCCCCCATCACGAAGTGCAGGCCGATCCACTGCGTCACCCCGGCGGAGACCAGGGCGCCGACCAGTACGAGGGTGAAGGTGCCGGCGGGCTGGGACCCCGCCGCGCCCTCCCCGGCCAGGTACCGCCCGAGCAGCGGCCGTACCAGCAGGAACAGCACCGCCGCGTACGGCACCACCAGCAGCACCCGCCACTGGTGCCCGCTCGCGCCTGCCAGGGCCTGGATGCCGGCGAGCATCGACCAGGCCGCGAGGTCGCAGACCGCCGCGGTGGACAGGGCCACGGAGCCCAGCCAGGTCCCGTTCATGCCCCGGTCGGACAGGATGCGGGCCAGCACCGGGAAGGCCGTCACCGACACCGCGACCCCGATGAACAGCAGGAACGCGGTGCGGTGGGGAGGCTCGTAGGTGCGCAGCAGATACCAGCCGAGCCCGAGTCCGAGGGCGAACGGCACGAGGGCCGCCCCGGCGACAGCGGCGCCGGCCATACGGCCCGAGCCGCGCAAACGCTCGAAGTCGAACTCCAGGCCCACCGCGAACATGAACAGCACCAGGCCCACATCGGCCAGGGCGCCGAGGTAGGGCCGCACCTCCACCGGCACCAGGGTGCCGGAGAGCGCGCCGCCGAAGAGGGTGGGGCCGAGCAGCAGCCCGGCCACGATCTCCCCTATGACCGGTGGCTGTCCGAGCGCCCGGGCCAGCCGGCCCGCCGCCTTCGCCAGAGCGATGATCAGAGCGAGGTCGAGGATCAGCAGCGAGACGAGGTTCTCCTTCATACCCGCTCTCCTGACGTGGTCCTCAGCCGGTGCAGCAGTTCCCGCTCGGCCTCCGCGAGCCGGACGCAGACCTCCGTCACCGGGCCGGCGTCCAGCGAGCCGGTGACCTTGGCGAGCAGCAACTGGTTCTGCACCTCCGCGCTGTGGCGCGTGATCGTCGTCAGCACGTCCTCGGCGCGGGGGTCGTCGAGGACGCGGCGGACGTACTCGGTGAGTGCGGTGCGCGAGCCCTGGTAGAGGGAGAAGGCGTCGTGCAGCAGGGAGACGACCCGTTCCGGGGCGATCCAGGGGCAGGCGATGAAGTCCGCGGCCCCGGTGAACAGGGTGAGGCCGTCCTCGTACCGCTCGAGCCGCCGGACGAGGGTCCGGCGGGAGGCGGCCGCGGCCTCGGACGCGTCGAAGTCCTTGCGGGTGAAGTAGCGCACCCGGCGCAGTTCGCCGTTGTCGAAGGCGGCCGCGATCACCTCCTCCGGGTAGGCGTACTCGCACAGCAGGCTCGCCGGGTTGTCGTCGACGATCGACCAGCGGGCCGTGTCCTCGTCGTACTTCTTGAGCAGGATGCTGTGCGTCAGGTGCTGCCGGGTGTACTCGGGGCAGTGCGGCCAGTAGAAGACGTCCCCCACCAGGATCGCGTACCCCTCCTCAGCGACCACGTCCAGCAGCAGTCCGCGCGCCTCGGCATAGCTGCCGAACGTCGTCTCCTCCGCGACGACCCCGATGTCCGCCAGGTCGTCGGGGTCGAGGAGGCCGCTGTCGAAGGCGTACTTGGGCCGCTGCTCCCTGACGATCTGCCGCAGGATGTCGTCGGTGCTGATCAGACACCGTTGGAGCAGCAGGTGCGTCAGCGGTTCGTGTTCGGCGAGCATGACGAGCGACTGGCGCTGGGAGCAGTTCAGGAAGAGCCGGCTGAACAGCTCTCTGTCATAGGGATAGGTCACATCCACGGGTCGTGGTCCCCCTTCGGGGCTCGGTTCAGAGCAGCCGCGTCATGAACGCGCTGTTCGGGTCTTCCTTGTAGTTCGCGAATGGCGCGCAGTACTCGAATCCGAACTTCTCGTAGAGGCCGCGGGCGGGGGCGAAGAAATCCGTCGCCCCCGTCTCCAGGCTGAGCCGGGAGTACCCCATGCGACGGGCCTCGGAGAGGAGGTGTTCGAGCAGGCGGGAAGCCACCCCGCTGCGCTTGCGGGCCGGGGCCGTGCGCATCGACTTGATCTCCGCGTGTCCGGCGTCGATGCGCTTGATGGCGGCGCAGCCCACCAGGGCCCCGCCGTCCCAGGCCGACCAGAAGGTCACCTCCGGGCGGCGCAGACCGTCGAGGTCGAGCGCGTGCTTGCTCTCCAGCGGGGTGACGGCCCGCATGTCCTGGACGTGCTCCGCCAGGAAGGAGGCGATCTCCGGGCCGGAGAGGTCGTCGACGGAAATCTGCATGGTGTTCCTTTTCCTCCGGGTGCTCGGGTGACGAGGCCGTCGCCTCGCGGCCGCGGGGCGGGGCCGGGTTCAGATTCCCTCGAACAGCGCACAGGCGAAGAATCCGGGTGCCGAGGAAACGGCCAGATGGGTCTCCCCGGGGCGGATGCCGGTCTCGTCATGGTGGTCGACGAGGTTGATCAGCCAGTCGGAGTTCCCGCAGTGACCGTACGCGGCGAGGGTTCCGGCGAAGTGCAGACGGTCGCGGTGCAGGCCCGCTATGGAGGCGTTGAACAGGGTGATCGGCGCGTAGAGGTTGGTGGGGAACACCCTGGTGACGTCCGTGGCCCGGCGGCCGGCGGACGCACCGGCCCGGGTGAGCGCCGACTGCGCGGCCCGTTGCCGGGAGACGAACGAGTCACGTCCCAGCAGCCCTTCGTGGTCGGCGCGCACGGCCGAGGCGAGGAGCCGTACCAGGCCCTGTCCGCTCCGGCTGATCAGACAGCTGGCGACGGCGTCACCGAACAGGGCGAAGGAGCGCACCCGGTCGTCGTCGTCCGGGGTGAAGTCCAGCGAGACCAGGACCGCATGGCGGGCGTCCGGGTCGCCCAGGAGCAGGTCGTGCCCGTGTCGCAGGGCCGTGAGCGAACTGCAGCACTGCTGGTAGGAGAGCAGCACCGGGACGCAGTCCACGAGTCCCAGCGCGTCCAGAAGGCGGGCGGCGAAGTCACTGCCGAGCGCGGTCAGCCGGGCGTCGCTGGTGGCCAGCAACAGGTAGTCGACGTCCGCGGGGGCGACGGCGCCGTCGTCCAGGGTTCGGCGCACCGCCTCGATCACGTACTCCTCGACCGGGGCGGTCATGGTCCGGAAGGTCTCGCAGCCCATCGCGGAGAAGTCCGCGCCGGAGGACCGCTCGTCCCACAGCGCCTCGAACCCCGGTATGTCGTGCGGCTTTCGCTGCTGGTCGCCGAAGACGCAGGCGAACGAGCCGATGCCGATGCCGGTGGGATCAGTGGTCACCGCGCCTCGCCCTCACCGCCCCGGGTCCCGCGCCGCTGCCGGCCGCCGGACCCGGGGAACGCATTCCGGTGGACGTCATGCCGTGGCCTGCGCCAGGTCGGTCTCGTCGATCTCGCGCAGTACGGACGTGATGCCGTCGATGTCGTGGAGGCGGGAGACCCACTCCGGCTTGAGCTGCACGCAGTCGTTCTTGTGCTCCTTGATGTAGGTCACCAGGAGCAGGATGACGCCGAGCGAGCTGATGCCCAGTTCGTCGCGTGTCGTCGCCTTGACGACGTCCTCGTGGGTCACGCCCTCGGTCGTGGGCTGCGTCCGGAGGAAGTCCGCGAGCTTCTTCCGGTAGTCGTCAGTGCTCATCGGTGTCGGCCTTCTTGAAGGGGTGTCCGTTCAGGTTCTTGTCGTGGATCCGGTTGTGGCCGTACTTGTCCTCACCGGAGACGAGGACGCTGCCGTGGTAGTCGAGGCTGATGGTGTCGCCGAACTCACTGAGGCTGTCGACGTCCTCGTACACCTTCACCGACGGCGAGACGTAGCGGGAGGCGAAGCCCAGGCGGGTGGTGTCGCTGACGTTGGGCAGGGAGCCGTGGATGCATTTGGCCAGGAAGATGACGAACTGGCCGGGCTTCATCTCCATCTCGACGACCTGCTCGTCGCTGGGGTCCCAGTCCTTGTCGAGCTTGAGTTCGGAGTAGTCGTATCCGAAGAAGTCGTGGGACCGGCTCTCCACGCTGTACGTGAGCGGCTTGCTCTCGTCGTAGTACCACTTCTTGTGGCTGCCGGGGATGTAGCGCAGGCAGCCGTTCTCCCGGCCCGCCGGGGAGAACGCGGTCCACACCGTCAGTTCCTGCGTCAGATGGTCCGTCTCCTCGGTGTACTTGAGGGAGGGAGTGGCCGAGGTGGTCGTCTCGCCGACCACGAAGGTCTCCACCTGGTGCCAGCCGGTCCCGGCCTCGCCGGGGGCCTTCTTGAAGATGTTCGTCTTCCAGCACAGGATGTCGTCGCCGATGAGGCTGCGCAGCTTGTGCACGATCTCCGGCCGGCTGATGTGGTCGGACAGCGTGTTGCAGTCGAGGTGCCGGTCGTAGTTGATGACCGTCGAGTTGTGGGGCTTGTTCGCCGAGGTGACCATCTCGATCATGGCCTGGTTCCACAGCAGCGGGGCCTCGTCCTCCGAGTAGAGGTCGAACGGCCCCACGAAACCGTTCTCCTTGAAGAACTCGATCTGCTCCTCGGTCAGTCCGAGGAAATCCGTCTTGGTCTGGCCTTCCGTCACCTTGGTGCCTTTCTGTGATTGAACGGGACCTCAGAGAGCGGCAGTGACCTCTGAGGGCTTCAGCTTGTTCTTGCCGAGCAACCGGGCCGCGTTCTTGTAGAAGAAGAGATCCCGGTCCGCATCGGTCATCGACTCGGGGAACGCGCCCTCCTTGTCGAGCTTTTCGACCAGGTCCGTCTGCCGGCCCTGGAGCCGGAACACCGGCCAGTCCGTGCCGAAGAGGATCTTGTGGTTGATGCCGCGCCGGAACAGCGTGTTGAGCGCGGCGGCGCCGAACGCCTCGTAACCGCTGACGTCGACGTAGATGTTCGGCCGGTTGTTGCACAACATGGCGACCTCGTCCGGGTAGTGGACGCTGCCGTGCGCGAGCACGAAGTCGATCCCGGGAAAGTCCCTGGCCGCCTTGTCGACGTAGATGGGCTGCGCGATCTCGAAGTCCAGTACGGGCGATGTCGCCCCGATGTGCGTCAGGACCGGCAGGCCGTATCGCGCGCAGATCTCGTAGAACGGGTAGAGCGCCTCGTCCGAGAGCCGGTACCCGCAGGGCGGGTACAGCTTCATGCCGTCGAAGCCGTACTCGGTGATCGCCCGCTCGAAGAGGGCCAGGCCGTCCGCGCCCCACCGGGGGTCGACGCCCACGAAGACCCGGAATCGGCCGGGGTGACGCTCCACGACCTTCCTGTGGTGCTCGACGAGTTCCGCGATGGTGTGCGTGCTGTCCTTGAGCGCGAACGTGAAGTCCGGCAGCAGCAGCACGGATTCCGCGATGCCGGCCTCGTCCATCTGCGCGACCAGTTCGTCGCAGAGCGGGTCCGTCAGGGTCCCGGCGTGCATCCGCGCGACCTTCTCGCGGGTCACGGGCAGTCCACGGCTGGTCAGAGCGACCGTCATGTTGTCGACGACACCGTCGTTGAAGGACTGCGGAAAACACATGCCGGAGGCGATGTGGCTGTGGAAGTCGATGATCCGCGGTGCGCCGGGGTCCTTGTGGGCGCCGGATGCGAATTCGGACATGAAAGGGCCTCTCAGCTCTCTCGTACGATCTTGATGATGTCGGCCACGGACTCGGCCCCGACGAACTGCTCGACCCGGCCGAAGGCATCGATTCCGGTCTTCTCCTCAAGAACGAAGACCATGCTCATGAGGGTGAGCGAATCGACGCCCAGATCGGCGCGCAGGCTCATCTCCGGTGACACTCCGTTCTTCGCCGCCTTCTTCGCGAGGACGCTCGCGATGAGCCGGCAGATCTCGTCGTCGCTGACATGCCCTTTGTTCATCGTCCCGCCCCGGTTTTCTCGCCGAATATCGTGCGCGCGACCGCGCTCCTGTCGACCTTGAAATTTCTCGTCAGCAGACCGCTCTCCACCGTCAGTTCGGACTCGGGCCGGAATACGACGTCCGAGATCCTGCGGGCTGCTTCGCGCTGTCTGTTGGACTCTTCGATGTACGCCTCGACCTCTGCCGTGCGCTCCGGGGACCGCCAGTCGTCGAGCCAGACGACACAGGTCAGCAAGCCGTCCCCGGAGGGCGACGCGACCATCGCCCGGGTCACCCGGCAGGCCTTCTCCACGGCGAGTTCCAGTTCCTCCGGGTTGATCTTGACCCCGCTGCGCGTGATGATCACGTTCTTCTTCCGGCCGACCAGACGCAGGAACCCCGCCTCGTCGAAGCGGCCCAGATCGCCGGTGGCCACCCGGCCGCCGGGCAGGAAGACCGTGTCCTGGGTCTCGGTGCCCTCGAAGACATAGCCGAGGCACTGCGGGCTGTCGGTGCGCACCACGACCTCGCCGTCGTCGGCGACCTCGACCCCGATCCCGTCGACGGGCCGGCCGGCGCTGCCCACCTTGCTGCGCCCCGGCAGGTTGAAGGCGATCCAGCCGACCTCGGTGCTCCCGTACACCTCGTGCAGCGGGGCGCCCAGCAGCTGGAACAGCCGGACCGTGCGCGGGGGCACCGGGGCGGAGCCGGTGAACATCAGCCGTACCCGGGAGCCGTACATGCCCGTCCAGCGGCGGCCCAGCCGGGCCCGCAGGGGGCGGCCGACCCGGTCCGGCAGGACCGCGTCGAGCACGGCGGCCAGCAGCACCGGCCAGCGCTCCCGGACTCCGGCGGAGTCGACCCGGTTGTGGGCGACCTCGAAGAACGACGGCGGGCCGAGGACGATGGTCGGCTCGAAGTCCCGCATCTTCTGGAACATCCGCTCCGGCGCCACGACGGTCGCGTCGAGTCCGTACCGGACGGCCAGGTAGATCAGGTAGCGCTGCTGGAAGTTGGAGAAGGGCATGACGATCAGGAGGTTGTCGTCCCCGTCCACCCGCCAGGCCTCGCCGGAGGTCCGGATGGTGTTCTCGACGCCCTTCGCGGACATCATCAGGCCCTTCTTGCTGCCCGACGTGCCCGAGGAGAAGGCGATGGAGAAGACGTCGTCCGGCAGGTCCGGCCGCGCCGGAGCCGGCCTCGGCTCGAAGGCCGGCGGCCGCAGGCCCAGCCACGCGACACCCTGCGGCAGGTCCGGGTTCCCGGGCGGCGCCTGGGTCAGCAGGAGCGCCGAGAGCCCGTACCTGCCGGCCAGTTCGTCCATGGTCGCCGCGTCCGTGCGGCGCTCCAGCGGCAGCGCCACGGAGACGCACCCCAACCCCAGCAGGGCGAGGTCGGCGACGACCCACTCGTAGGAGTTCGGGCCGGCGATGCCCACGAGGTCCCCGGCGCCCACACCACGGTCGCGCAGTTCGTCCATGAGCCGTACGACGTCGTCGTGGACTTCCGGAAAGGTCTTGGTGACCATTCGTCCGTCGATGGCGAAAAACCGCATCCGGCGATCCGGATGCTCGGCCAGATTCTTGTAGAGATCGTTGATCGGCAAGGGCGTGATCCTCGGTTCGGACGCGGAATTCCGGGAAGTGAGAACGCGGGGAAAGCGGATCATCCCCAGCCGGTGTCGTCGCCGGGATCCGAGGTCGCCGCGGTGAATGCGGGCCGCGGTTCGACCATGGCCGCCATTTCCTGCGCCGGCGCGGCCGGGAAGATCATGACCCCGACGGAGAAGAACGTGCCGAATCGCTTCACTTTCCGCCCCCCAGTACGTATCAGTGATGCACTTCAACGTGATCTGCGACGCCGGAACTCGCCTTCCGCCCGCAGGCGGTGCGCCGCGCTGCCATCACGGTGCCAGGAACGGGGGCCGCTGGGCGGCGGCAGAAGTGAGCATCATGCTGCATGGCAGCTTGATGCCCCGGGGGAGAAATCGGATGTAGAGGGCGCCAGGGCCTTTCTCTCGGATCGGTCCGCGCGCAGCCGCGGCGCCTCGTAGCGGCTCCGAGCGGGTGCTGGTGCGTGCGGCTGCAAGGCAGGGGCGGGCGTGTGCCGGGGCCCGCGACCCCGGCAAGATCCCGAAGAGAGGCCCTATTCGGACTCCGACTGCTCCTGCAGAGCGAGCAGGTAGCCGGCCTGGAAGCGGCTCTCGGCGTTGAGCGACGCCATGAGCTCGGCGACGTGGCGTCGGCAGGTCCGCACCGACATCCCCAGGCGCCGGGCCACGGCCTCGTCGGTCAGGCCCGTCGTGAGCAGCCGGACGATGGCCTCCTTCAGGGCGTCCGCGATCTCCGGCTGGGCGTCGGCCTCCACCACGAAGGGCTCGGCCGAGAGCCACAGCCGCTCGTACGCCTCGACCAGGAACGCGACGACGTTGGGATCCCGGACGAGGGCGGCGCCGGCCGGGTTGCCGGGCGTGGCGATCAGCGCGCGCTCCCGGTCGAAGACCAGGAAACGCATGAACTGGTCGTCCAGCGTGCGCACTTCCGCGCCGAGTCGGGTCACCTGCTCGACGTAGGAGTGGGTGCCCCGGCTGGAGCGGGCGGTGTGCTGGTAGAGGATGCGCATCTCCACGCCCCTGCGCAGCGTCTCGTAGTCGCGAGGCGCCGCCTCCACCAGCACGTCCTCCCGGCGCCCGCCGCCAGGCTGGGCGGTGAGGATCTCCGAGGTGCAGGTCGCCGACAACTCGGTGATGGCGGTGCGCACGTCGTCGAGGTTCTCGATGATCTCCACCTGCCGGGGCTGTCCGCCGACGCCGCGGCTGGCCTCGAAGAGCGGTGTGAAGGACTGGAGCCGCGCCCGGGTCTCCTCGATCTGCACACGCCGGGTGCGCAGTTCGAACTCCAGCGGACCGAGCACCCGGCTGACCGCCTCGTCCGGCGCCACCGCCACCAGGCCGCGTCCCGGCCGGTCACGCAGCAGTCCCATGTCCGTCAGCTCCGCGACGGCGGCGTGCACGTCCGTGACGGGGAAGCCGAGTTGGGCGGCCGTCGCCTCCACGTCGATGACGTCGCCGAACGGGTGGCTGAGCGCGTGGCCGTACACCCTCTGGAGGGTCTCCTCGATCACCGTCTGCTGCGGAATGCGGGACTTGGCCTTCATATCTCGCTTTCTGACTCCGTGGCAGCTTGCTGCCGTGCAGCTTCCGTCCATGGGGACGATAAGGGCTCGACGGCCGTCTCCGGCAGAGCCTGTTCGACACGCGGACGGCAGCGGGCGGCCCGGGCCGTGGAATCAGAGGAGAAGCACCCGCGCAGCGGGCCCCGCGGTCAGGGAACGACGCGGAAGTGCGTGGTCAGACGGTGGTCGTCGGCCAGTACGTGGAAGGCGACGGCGGGCGGCAGGTCGTAGTCGACCGGCTCGCCGCCCTCCCAGGGCAGCGCACACGTCGACACGGTCCCGGGCGCCACGAGGAGCGGCCGCCCGGCGAAGGTGGTGGCGGCAGCGGTGTGGGCGTGCCCGCACAGCACCGCGACCACGCGCGGATGCCGTCGCAGCAGCGCGGCAAACGACTCCTCGTCCCGGAGGCGGATCTCGTCGACGTAGGGCACGCTCAGCGGCACCGGAGGGTGATGCAGCACCACGAACGCGGGGACGTGCCGCGGGTCGTCGGTGAGTTCGCGGTCCAGCCAGTCCAGGGTCTCGGCGGTGAGCACGCCGTGGTCCTCGCCGGGGACGCTGGAGTCGCACATCAGGAACGTCGCGCCGGGCAGCCGGTGCGCCCGGTCGGCCGGGGTGTCCCGGTCCGCGCCGTCCCCGGGCAGCAGGTGCCGGCGGAACGGGGCGCGCACATCGTGGTTGCCGGGGCACACCAGCAGCGGAGGGCGGCTGTCCCGCGCGCCGGCGGCCCGCGCCCCGGCGAGCGCCAGGAACTCCTCGTACTCCTCGTCCGTGCCGTGGTCGGCCAGGTCGCCCGAGACCAGTACGGCGTCGAGCCGGCCGGGCAGCCGGTCCAGGTAGGTCAGGACGCGCCGGGCCCGCTCGGCGGCCCTGGCACCGCCGTCCCCGGTGCGGTTCTGCCCCAGATGCAGGTCACTCAGCTGCGCGAAGACGAACACGCGCCCCACCCTAGACGCGGTCGCGCCACCTGCCCCGAACCGATCTGAACAAAGGGGACATCGGCGGCGCTTCTTCCGGCCCGTCGCGGAACAGCCGCAGAAGACGGCGGTGTTACTCGACGGTCGGCACGGCACGTCGCTGGTTCACTGCGGCAACAGCCACAGAATTCCCTCACCCAACGGGAGCAGACCATTGGGCAACTATCTGATGTGCCCGCCGACCTGGTTCACCGTGGACTATTCGATCAACGTGTGGATGCGCCCGGAAATCCCGGTCGACACCGCGTTGGCCGTACGCCAGTGGGAGCGACTCCGGGACATCTACCAGGACCTCGGTCACACCGTCGAACTGCTGGACCCGCTGCCCGGACTGCCGGACCTCGTGTTCACCGCGAACGCGGGCATCGTGCTGGGCGGAAAGGCCCTGGTGTCGCGATTCCGCAACCCCGAGCGCAGGGGTGAGGAACCCGCCTTCCTCAAATGGTTCGAGCAACGCGGATTCGCCACCCTGCAGGCGGATTCGGTGAACGAGGGAGAAGGCGACTTCCTCGTCCTGGACCAGTGCATCCTCTCCGGCAGCGGTTTCCGCTCCGACCCGGCCTCCGGAACAGAGGTCGCCGAGGCCTTCGGCCGGACCGTGGTCGGTCTGACGCTGGTCGACCCGCGCTTCTACCACCTGGACACCGCGATCGCCGTACTGGACGGACGGCGGATCGCCTACTACCCGCAGGCGTTCTCCCCGGAGAGCCGGGCCACCCTGCGTGAGCTGTTCCCCGACGCCGTACTCGCCGACGAGGACGACGCCGCGGCGTTCGGGCTCAATGCCCTGTCGGACGGCCGCACGGTCGTGCTCGCGAAGGCCGCCGCCCGGCTCGGCGCGCAGATCCGCGAGCGGGGCTTCGACGTCATCGGCACGGACGTGACGGAATTCCTCAAGGGCGGTGGCGGAGTCAAGTGCCTCACCCTCGAGTTGCGCGACGCACCACCGAATCCGGCATAACGCCCGCCGTCCTGCGGGTAGTCCGCGGAATCCGACGGCCGACCCTCATGCCGCCCCGCAGGGACAACTGCTTCGATCGACCCACGGACGGAAGGAACGGGGATGTCCGCATGGCCACAGCATTGACCGCCACGAGTGAAATACTCGGGTCCCAGGGAGAAATCCCCGACGGCCGCGAGCAACTCAGGCTCCATTTCAACGAGAGCCCCTACGGTGCGCCCGCGGAGGCTCTCGACGCGGCCGCGGAAGAACTGCGGAGCCTGCACACTCATTATCCCGACCACGAATGCACGGAGATCCGTGAGCGCATCGCCCGGTCCGTCGGGGTCACTCCCGACATGGTGGCCGTCGCCAACGGCGCCGACGAACTCATCCAGCTGATCTCCCTCACCTTTCTCACGCCTTCCTCCGGCCGGCCCGCCGCCGGAACCGTCGCGGTCACGGAGCAGACCTTCCCCGGGTACGCGGCGGCCGCCGCGGTCGCCGGGGCCGACCCGCGCCCCGTCCCCCTGGCCGACCACCGGGTCTGCCCCAGCGCGATGGCCGAGGCTCTGCGGGACGGCGCGCGCCTGGCGTTCGTCTGCAACCCGCACAACCCGAGCGGCACGGTCCTGGACCGGGCAGAGGTCGGGGAGATCATCGACGTCGCCGAGGAGACCGGGGCCGTCGCCGTCTTCGACGAGGCCTACATCGAGTTCGCCGCGCCCGAGCACGACGTCACGCTGGACGCCGTACGCCGCGGCCGGCGCGCCCTGGTGATGCGCACCTTCTCCAAGGCCTGGGGGCTGGCCGCGCTGCGCATCGGCTACCTCGTCGGGCCCGCCGACCTGGTCGGACGGATCCGCGCCACCCGGCAGTCCATGCCGTTCAGCGTCAATCGCATCGCCCAGCGGGCGGCCGTCACCGCCCTGGACCACCCGGAGTTCCTCGCCGGGGTTCGCGAGCGGACCGCGGCCGCCCGCGAACGGCTGGTCAAGGGCCTCGAAGCCGCCGGCCTCGACCCGGTCCCCTCCGAGGCCAACTTCGTGCTGGTGCGCACCGGCGCCGACAGCACCGCCGTGGCCGGCCGGCTCGCCGCCGAACACGGGGTGCTCGTCCGGGACCTCGCCCCGCTCGGCAAGCCCGGATACCTGCGGGTGACCGTCGGCACCGAAGAGCAGGTCGACCGGTTCTGCACGGCCCTTTCCGCCGTCGTTCCACACACCGTCGCCGACATCGAGAGCGAGTAGGGATGTCCACTTCCGTACCGGCCGCGAACACCGCGGTCATGACACCGGCCATGCTGTTCAACGGATACGTCGGCGCCCACGCCTTCTACGCGCTGCACGAACTCGGCGTGCTGGAGCGCTGGGCGGACGGCGTCACCGAGATCGCCGAGCTCGCCCCGCAGGCCGAGGAGAGCCGGCTCGTCGCCCTGCTGGTCACCAT
Organism: Streptomyces sp. LUP30; assembly: GCF_001746365.1. Classification (GTDB taxonomy): domain Bacteria; phylum Actinomycetota; class Actinomycetes; order Streptomycetales; family Streptomycetaceae; genus Streptomyces. The sequence continues at coordinate 96,645 of NZ_MJAJ01000006.1, read as the reverse complement.
GGCCCGCCTCGGCTTCGTCACGCTGGACGACACCACCGCCGAACTCACCGGGACCGGGCAGGACCTCCTGCGGCAGCAGGGCTTCTTCACCTGGTGCGTGGGCGGTCACGGGGAGGTGTGGCGGCAGCTGGCCCAACTCGCGGGTGACGGAGCGCGGTTCGGGATCGACGTCCGGCGCGACGACGGCCGGGTCGCCCTGGGCTGCGCCGAGGCGGACCGCGCGCTGATGCGCCCGACCCAGGACGAGGTGCTGGGTTCCATCGACTTCGGCACCGCGGTCGACATCGGCTGCGGCGACGGCTCCCGGCTCCTCCAGCTGTGCGCGCAGCGCCCCGGGCGCCGGGGCATCGGCATCGACATCAGCGCCGACGCCTGCGCCATGGCGACGGAGCAGAGCCGTGAGCGAGGGCTCGCCGACCAGGTCGATTTCGTCCAGGCCAATGTCATCGAGCTGCTGAAGTCGGACCGCACCTTTCCCGGTGTCGACCTCGTCGTCAGCATCTTCATGCTGCACGACCTGTTCGCGTCCACCGACGACCATCCCGAGTTGGTCCGTTCGCTGCGCCGGGTCTTCCCCGACGCCCGCTACTTCCTGCTGGCCGACACCGCCGCGCAGGACGCCTCCCGGCACCAGGGACAGCCCCCGGTCTTCTCCCTCGGCTTCGAGCTGGCCCACGCGTTCATGGGCGTGCGGCTCCAGTCCCGCAGCACCTACGAGGACGCCTTCGAGGCGGGCGGACTGAAGATCGCCCGCCGGGAACCGTTCGGAGCCCCCTCGACCTGGCTCTACCTCCTCGAAGCGGTATGACCCCGCCGCGCCGCCGCCGGGAACCGTCCGGCCGGCAGCCCGGCAGCAGACAGAGCACGCGAACGCAAAGGGGAAATCGGTGATTGATTCCGTAGTGATCGTCGGCGGTGGCACCGCGGGCTGGATGACGGCCTCCTACCTGAAGGCCGCCTTCGACGACCGTCTGAAGGTGACCCTGGTCGAGTCCGAGCGGGTGACCCGCATCGGCGTCGGCGAGGCCACGTTCAGCACGGTCCGGCACTTCTTCGACTACCTCGGCCTCGACGAGAGCGAGTGGCTGCCGAAGTGCGCCGGCGGTTACAAGCTGGGCATCCGCTTCGAGAACTGGCGAGGCCCCGGCCAGCACTTCTACCACCCCTTCGAGCGGCTGCGGTCCGCCGACGGCTTCTCCCTCGCCGACTGGTGGCTGCGCATCGGCGACCGCAGTCGTCCCTTCGACCGGCAGTGCTTCATCACCACGGCACTGTGCGAGGCCAAGCGCTCGCCCCGGCTCATGGACGGCTCCCTGTTCTCCATGGACCTGGACGGCTCGCTGGGCCGCTCGACCCTGGAGGAGCAGCGCGCCCAGTTCCCGTACGCCTACCACTTCGACGCCGACCTGGTGGCGAAGTTCCTCGCCGAGTACAGCACCGACCGCGGCGTACGGCATGTGATCGACGACGTGGTGGAGGTCGGTCAGGACGAGCGCGGCTGGCTCAGCCATGTCACGACCAAGGAGCACGGCCGGATCGAGGGCGACCTGTTCATCGACTGCACCGGGTTCCGGGGCCTGCTGATCAACAAGACGCTGGGCGAGACGTTCGAGTCGTTCAACGACGTGCTGCCGAACAACCGGGCCGTGGCCCTGCGGGTGCCCCGTGAGCACGCCACGGAGATGAACCCGTACACCACCGCGACGGCCATGGACGCGGGCTGGATCTGGACGATCCCGCTCTTCAGGCGCAACGGCAACGGCTATGTCTACTCGGACGAGTACATCACCCCGGAGGAGGCCGAGCAGACCCTGCGGGACTTCGTCGGTCCCGGTCACGAGGACCTGGAGGCGAACCACATCCGCATGCGGATCGGCCGCAATGACCGGTCGTGGGTGAAGAACTGCGTGGCGATCGGCCTGGCCAGCGCCTTCGTCGAACCGCTGGAGTCCACCGGCATCTTCTTCATCCAGCACGGCATCGAGCAGCTGGTGAAGCACTTCCCGGACGAGCACTGGGACCCGCAGTTGGCGGCCGACTACAACAGCCGGGTCGCGCATGTCGTGGACGGCGTCAAGGAGTTCCTGGTACTGCACTACGCGGCCGCCACCCGGGAGGACACGCCGTACTGGAAGGAGGCCAAGGTCCGGGCCATGCCCGAGGGCCTCAAGGAGCGGCTCGCGTCGGCCCGTTCGCATCTGCTGGACGAGGAGTCCATCTACCCGTACTACCACGGCTTCGAGTCGTACTCGTGGAACGCGATGCTCATGGGCCTGGGCCTGGAGCCGGCCGGGCCGCGTCCCGCGCTCGCGCACCTCGACCCGGCCGGCGCCGAACGGGAGTTCGCCCGGCTGAAGGAGGAGGCCGACCAGATGGTCGCGGCGCTGCCCAGCTGCTACCAGTACCTGGCCTCGCTCCACGCCTGACGAGCCGAGAGGCGAGTGAGCAAGGTGAGCACACACACCGTGACCGGCTCCGCCGACGCCGTGGAACACGACCGGTTCCGGGGCCTGATGAGGTCCTTCCCGACCGGTGTCGCCGTGGTGACCGCGGTGGACCGCAAGGGCCGGCCGCATGGCCTGACCTGTACGTCGCTGAGCAGCGTCACCCTCGATCCGCCCAGCCTGCTGGTCTGCCTGAACACCGCGAGCGGCACCCTGCGGGCGCTGCGCGACAGCGGCGCCTTCACCGTCAACCTGCTGCACGCGCGCGGCTTGGACGCGGCGAAGATCTTCTCCTCGCCGGCCGAGGACAGGTTCACCCGGGTCGGCTGGCGGCCGGGGCCGCGGCTCGGGCAGCCCTGGCTGGAAGAGGACGCCTTCGCCTTCGCGGAGTGCCGGCTGTCGGCCACCACCGTCGTCGGCACGCACGCGGTCGTCTTCGGCGAGGTCGTCCACGTGGAGCAGCGGACGGACTCCCCCCTGCTGTACGGGCAGCAGCGCTTCTCCCACTGGCCGGTGGAGGAGCACGCCGCGCCCTGACCCCGGGCGTCCGCCCGACCCGTGCGGGCCGGGCGGACGCCCGGGGGACGGCGGACCGCACGCCCGTCCGTCCGACCGATCGTCCGAAGGAGACACCAGATTGACTGCCATCACCACCACCCTCGCCCCCTCCGGCGGCGGCGCGAACGCCCCCGCCCTCGGCGGCTGGAGCGGTGACGCGGACTACTTCCGGTTCCAGGAACACCAGGGCTATCAGCCACAGGCGGTGCTCGACGTGCTGCGCGGGAAGGTCCTCGGCGCCGTGTTCCGCGGCATGGTCCCGGCCGCCGTCTGCACCGAACTGGCCGAGCGTTTCTGGCGAAACGGCGAGGCCCGCAGCCGGGACGGCGAGGCTCCCGTCCGGTACATCGGCGCCTACCACTACCACAAGACCACGCGGACCTATCTCGACGAGTGCGCCGAGGTCGAGGCGGCCCTGGACGACGTCCTGGCCGTCGAGGGCGACCCGCTGACCGTGTTCTACGACGGACTCGCCGGCGCCCTCGCCCCCGAGGGCGGGACGGTCCGGCGGGCCGCCCACGAGGGCCGGGAGGCCTGCCGGGGCGTGCTGCGCTCCTGGTTCGGACGCGGCGAGTTCGCCCTGCTGCCGCACGAGGACCGCGGCCAGTGCGGCGAGCCGCAGCAGGCGGACTTCGAGATCCAGCGCACGGCGGACCACCAGATCTGCGCTCTCAACATCTGCCTGGAGAACGGGGCCGGCGGCCGTCTCGGCGTGTGGAACATCCAGCCCGACGAGAACAGCAAGCGCCGGCTGGGCACCGTGTACACCGGCTCCCCGTACCCCGTCGAGGCGCTGGCGGGCGTCGAGAGCGCCTGGCTGACGATCGACCCGGGCGACGTCTACGTCTTCAACGGCTCGCACGTGCACGCCGTGGAGCCGAGCGAAGCCGCCGACGTGCGCCGTACGACGCTCTCGGGGCTGTTCGGGTTCATCGACGACACGACGGTGGTCTCCTGGACATGAGCGTTCACTCACCCGTCGACGACCGCTCGACCGCCGTCCCGGCCCCGGACGCGGGCGGACTGCGCCGCTCCCTGTCCGGCCGGCAGATCGGCATGATCTCCATCGGCGGCACCATCGGCACCGGTCTCTTCCTCGGTTCGGGACTGGCCATCTCACTGGCCGGTCCGGCGGTCGTGGTGGCCTACGCGGCCGGCGCCGTCGTCGCGATCCTGCTCGCCTACGCCCTGGCCGAGATGACGGTGGCACACCCGGAGGCCGGCGGATTCGGCGCCGTCACCCGCCGGTATCTCGGGCCGCTCATGGGCTTCGTACAACGGTGGATCTACTGGACGACGCAGGTGATCATCAGCGGCAGCGAGATGGTCGCGGTGGGTCTGTACGTCCGCTACTGGTGGCCGCAGGTTCCGCTCTGGGCGGCCGTGAGCGCCTTCGGCCTGCTCATCCTCGTGGTGAACCTCGCCTCGGTGCGGCTGTTCGGCGAGGTGGAGTACTGGTCCGCGATGATCAAGGTGACGGTCATCGTGCTCTTCATCGGCTGCGGACTCGCCTACGTGTTCCTCGGCCTTCCGGGGCACCCGGCGACCGGTGTGTCCGCCTGGACCGACGACGGCGGCTTCGCCCCGCACGGGATCACGGGCGTGGTCCTCGCCCTGACCATCGTCACCCTGAGCTACGGCGGGGTGGAGGCGTTCGCGCTGAGCGCGGCCGAGTCCCGCGACCCGGCCCGGGATCTGCCGCGCGCCGCCCGTGGCACCGTGGCCCGGCTGGTGCTGTTCTACCTGCTGTCCACGTCCGTCCTGCTGTCCATCGTGCCCTGGCGGGAGGCCGCGGGCGCGCACGGCGTCGAACAGAGTCCGTTCGTGCGGCTCTTCGACGTGGCCGGGGTGCCGGCCGCGGCCGGGGTGATGAACTTCGTCGTCCTGACCGCCGCCCTGTCCGCCGCCAACTCCCAGCTCTACATCGCCTCCCGCACCGTGTACTCGCTCGCCCAGGACGGGTGCGCCCCGGCCCTTCTGGCCCGGGTCGGGCGGCGGGGCACTCCGGCCGCCGCCGTGCTGGCCTCGGCCGCCGGGCTCGCGCTCGCCGGCGTGGTCTCCGCGGTCTCGCCCGACGACGCGTTTCAACTGCTGCTCGGCATCGGGCTGTTCGGCGGCATGGCCACCTGGCTGATCATCTTCGCCAGCCATCTCGCGTTCCGGGCCCGGCGGCCCGCCGACGGGCCGCCCCGGCCGGCCGTCAGCCTTCCGGGAGCGCCGTTCTCCACGGTCGCGGCCATGGTGTTCGTCGTGGGCGTGCTGGTCGCCTCCGCCTTCACCGGCCCCTTCGCCATCGCCTGGAAGGTCGGGCTGCCCTTCCTCGTGTTCCTGGCCCTCCTCCACCCGCTCGTCCGAAGGAAGAAGTGACCGACCATGGCCCCTGCCCGAGTCGTCGTCATCGTCGACGCCTACTCCACCCAGCGCCATCTCGCCCCCCTGTTCAAGGAACGCGGTTACACCTGCGTCCACGTCCAGAGCACCCCGGTGATCCCGCCGCTGGTCCGGCACACCTTCCTGGAGGAGAACTTCAGCGCCAACATCGTGCACGCGGGCGATGTCGAGGCCACTCTGCGGGCCCTCGGCGAGATCGGGCCCGAGGTGCTGATACCCGGCATGGAGAGCGGGGTCGAACTGGCCGACACGCTCGCCGAGGCGCTGGGCCTGCGCTCCAACGGCACCGCGCTCAGCCCGGCCAGACGCGACAAGTACCTCATGGTCGAGACCGTGCGGGCGGCCGGGGTGCCGGCCGCCGAGCAGATCCGCGCCACCACGTGGGACGAGATCGCCGAGTGGTACGACGCGATCGGCGGCGGCCGGGTCGTCCTCAAGCCGCTCAAGAGCTCCGGCAACGACGGTGTGGCGTTCTGCGACACCGAGGAGGAACTGGCGGCCGCCTTCCGCTCGGTCGTCGGCCACCTCAGCGCCCTGGACCTGGTCAACGAGGCGGTCGTGGTCCAGGAGTACCTGGAGGGCGTGGAGTACTACGTCAACTCGGTGAGCCTCGACGGCGTCCACTACGCCTGCGACATCTGGAAGACCCAGCACCTCGACGTCAACGGGGTCCGCGACCTGCTGGGCGGATCCCATCTGCTGCCCAGCACCGGCCCGGAGCAGTCGTTGCTCACGGAGTACGCCTTCTCCGTGCTGGACGCCCTCGGCATCCGCAACGGCCCCGCGCACACCGAGCTGAAGCTCACTCCGAAGGGCCCGCGCCTGGTCGAGACCGGCGCCCGGATCTGCGGGGCGGATCTGCCCGTGCTCACCGGCAAGGCGATCGGGGCGAGCCAGCTGGAGTGGACCGTCGACGCGTATCTGGATCCGGACGGGTTCAAGGAGCGGGCGGCCAGCCCGTACGAGATCAAGCGGCACGCCGTCTGCGTCAACATGATCGCCCCCGCTTCCGGAACCCTGCGACGGCTGCCGCGGATGGACGAGCTGCGCGGGCTGGAGAGCTATCACGACGTGCTGATGCGCGTGCGGCCGGGCGGCCCGGTCAGCCGGACCGTCAACGACTTCACCTACCCGATGCTGGTCCACCTGCTGCACGAGGTGGAGGGCTACGTCCTGCGCGACTACGCCACCGCGCGCTACCTGGACGGCGCCGGCTTCTACGACCTGGAACCCTCGCCCGGCCACTGACGGCACCTCAGAAGAATCTGGAGAACCCCCATGGGCACACACGCCCCCGGCGACGCGGAGCGGCCCGAGCTGCTGCTGCTGATCGGTCCCGGGATGCAACTGTTCCGCGAGTACCTCTTCCGGTCCATCAGCACGCGCTACCGCCTGCACCTGCTCAACACGGCCGGCCCCACCTGGGAGACGCCGTACCTGAGCGGGCACAGCGTGGTCGCGGACATGGGCGCGGAGACGCTGACGGCGGCCGCGCAGAAGGTCGCCGCCGAGGAGCCCGTGGCGGGTGTGCTGTCCTGGGACGAGGCGCGCATCCTTTCGGCCGCGCACGTCGCCGCCGCCCTCGGGCTGCCGGGCGGTGAGGTGGACGCCGTCGAGCGCTGCCGCGACAAGTTCCTCACCCGCGGGGCACTCGCCGGGGCGGGCGTGCCGCAACCCGCGTTCCAGCTGGTGGCGGACGTGCACGAGGCACTGGCCGCCGCGGACCGCATCGGGTACCCGGTGGTCCTCAAGCCGCGCAATGCGGCCGCGAGTTACGGCGTCGTACTGGTCGCCGGCCCGGCCGAGCTGGCCGACCGCTTCCCGTTCTCCCACGAGGCGACCGTCCCCGACGCGCCACGCCACGAGAGCGCCGTCCTGGTCGAGGAGTATCTCGACGCACCCGAGATCAGCGTCGACGCGGTCGTCCACCGCGGTGAGGTCACGCCGCTGTACGTGGTCCGCAAGCAGACCGGGTTCCCGCCCTACTTCGAGGAGACCGGTCATCTGCTGGACGGCGGCGACCCGCTGCTGGCCGACCGGAGCCTTCTGACCGCGCTGCGCGACACCCACCGGGCCCTCGGTTACCGGGACGGCTGGACCCACACCGAGTTCAAGCTCACCACCGACGGCCCCAAGGTCATCGAGGTCAACGGCCGGCTCGGCGGCGACCTCATCCCGCATCTCGGCGCCCTCGCCACCGGGACCGACCCCGGCCTGGCCGCCGCGGCCGTCGCCTGCGGGCGTCCGCCGCGCACCGCGCGCAGCCGGACGCTCGTCGCCGGCATCCGGTTCTTCTACCCGGAGGCCGACGACACCGTGATCGAGTCGGTGTCCTTCGACGAGGACGCCCTGGCCCCGTCGGTCAGCTCCGCCGTCGTCGTGGCCCGGCCCGGCGATGTCGTGTCGCCGCCGCCCAAGGGCATCACCTTCGGGCGCATCGCCTTCGCCACCGCACTGGCCGACGGCGCCGACAAGTGCCGTGCCGCCCTCGACAGCGCCGAGCGCGCGCTGCGGGTCCGCACGGCCCCCGCGGGAGGCACCGGATGACCGAGGCCACCCATGTCGTCGTCGGGTTCGGCAACCTCGCCGCCGAACTCGACCGGCATCTCACCGACGCCCGGCTGCTGGTGCTGGAGGAGCCGGAGATCATCGACGCCCGCGGGGTGGGCGCCCGGGTGACCGCGCTGCCGTCCGCCGTCGGACTGCTGCCCGCGCCGACCCAGAGCGAGGACGACGCGGACCTCACGGCGCTGATCGGGCAGGTCCCCCGCCCGGACGGGGTCCAGGCCGTCATCCCCGTGAACGAGTACGCCGTCGTCGCCGCCGCCGCACTCGCCGAGGCCTGGGGTCTGCCCGGGGCCGGTGTCCGCGCGGCTCGCGCCTTCCGCGACAAGGCCCGGCTCCGCACGGCCGTCGCGGACACGGGAATCCGGCAGCCCGACTGGCGGCTGGTCGACGGCCCCGCCGAGGTGGAGGACTTCCGGTCCCGGCACGGCGGCGCCTGTGTGCTCAAACCGGCCAACCGCCAGGCCAGCCTCGGGGTCAGCCTGCTCGACGCGGGAGACCCGGTCGAGGCCGCCTGGCGCAGCACGGTCGACGTGGACGAGACCCTCACCCGCACCGGACGGGTGCCCGCGGCCCGCTACCTGGCCGAACAGCGGCTGTACGGGCCCGAGGTCAGCGTGGAGGCGCTGGTCCAGGACGGCGGGATCGTCTTCGAGAACGTCACCGCGAAGACCGTCCAGGCCGGCGCCAAACCGGTGGAGCTCGGCCAGGGCGTGCCCGCGGTCCTTCCCGCACCGGTCACCGCGGCCCTCGCCGCCGGTGTCCGCGACCTGGTCCGGGGCACCGGGTTCCGCAGCGGGGTGCTGCACGCGGAGTGGATCCTCGTCGACGGCACCGATCCGCACCTCGTCGAGTGCGCGGCCCGCCTGCCCGGCGACAACATCCCGCACCTGATCGGACTGGCCTACGACACCAGTCTGTTCCGCGCCTACGCCGCCGTCCTCGAAGGGCGCGTGCCCAAGCTGCCCGACCGGCCGGCCCGCGGGGCCGCCATCCGGTTCCTCACCGCGCCGCCAGGCATCGTGCAGGCCGTCACGGGCCGGGAGGAGACGGCCCTGCTGCCCGGCGTCCACGAGGTGGAGATCGATGTGGCGCCCGGCGACCGCATCGACCCGGTGACCAGTTCCTGGCAGCGGTCCGGGCATGTGACGGCGACGGCCGAGGACGGCCCGGCGGCCGTCGCCCGAGCCGAGCACCTGGCCGCACGCATACAAATCAGCACCGAACGGCCGCCGTCCCCCTGATCGCACCCCTCTCGCATTCACAGGAGTCTCCGTGATTCTGACGGGCAACGAGATCGAGCGTGAATGGGCCAATGGGCGCATCACCATTGAGCCGTTCACGCCGGAGCAGGTCAATCCGAACAGCTACAACTTCCGCCTCGGGCGCACCCTGCGGGTCTACCGCAACCTGCCGCTCGACGCGAAGCAGACCAACGAGTTCGACGAGATCGAGATACCCGACGAAGGCTATGTACTGGAGCCGGGGCGGCTGTATCTCGCGCACACCATCGAGGTGCTGGGCAGCAAGGTGTACGCGCCGACCTTCGCGGCACGTTCCTCGGTGGCTCGGCTCGGCATCTTCATCAACCTTTCGGCGAGCCTGGGCGACATCGGCTTCACCGGTCAGTGGACGCTGCAGCTCTACACCCTGAACCGGGTACGGGTGTACCCGGGCATCAACATCGGCCAGATGATGTGGTGGCGTCCGCAGGGCGAGATCCTGCTGTACGACGGCAAGTACCAGGGGTCCGTGGGGCCCCGGTCCAGCGACATCCACATCGACATCGACAAGCAGTTCGCCCGGCAGCGGTTCCCCGGTCTGGGCGCCAGTGTCGAGGTGTCCGAAGTCGGACCGAAGTTCGCCCAGTTGGCGGCCCACAGCCGCGAGCATCGGGTGCCGGTGGCCTTCTGCGTCCCCGCCGGGGAGTTCGCCGATGCGCTGACCGAGCAGCAGCGGACGGACCTGGCGGACGCGTTCGTCGATCTGCGGGCCACCGTCGGCGCCTTCTACACCGACTCCGTCGAACGCATCGCCAAGATCGGCGCGCAGGTCCGGCTTCCGGACAAGGCCCGGACCCTGCTCGCCACCCGGCTGCAGGACGTCTTCAAGGACGCGGCGGGCGCCGAACTGGCCGTGCGTTCCTCGGGCATCGAGGAGGACACCGCGGCGTCCAGCCTGGCCGGGGTGCATCACACCGTCCTGGGCGTTACCGGGGCGGACGAGGCCGCCGCCGCCGTGGAGCGCTGCTGGGCGTCGTACTACGAGCCCGCCGCCGTCGCGGCCCGGGTGCGCGCCGGCAACTTCGACCCCCTCCCCCGGCTCGCGGTGATCGTGCAGGCCCTGGTGCGGCCGACGGTCGCGGGGGTGGCCTTCACCGGCCTGGACGCGGACACCGGGGACCAGGTCATCGTGGAGTACCTGGAGGGACTGGCGGACGAGCTGGTCGCCGGTGTCGCGGTGCCGACGCGCGTCACCTCCGACCGTCCGGTCCCGGCCGCCGATCCGCACCGGGCCGTGCTGGAGGAGGTGATCGGGCTGGCCCGCGCGCTGAAGGAGAGCCGCGGGCACGACGTCGACGTCGAATGGGCCGCCGACGACACGGGCGTGCACCTGTTGCAGGTCCGCCCGGTGACCGCCTCGCGCCGGTCCGCGCACACCGATCCCGAGCCGCGGATCGAGGCGCACAGCCTCTACTTCGACGAGCTGCCCGCCGGGTTCCACCTCGGTGAGGTCGCCGCCGTCTACGGCACGTACGTCGCCAAGCGCGGCCCCGCCTACCGGCTGGCCAGGGACAACGGCGTCACGGTCGGCGCCGGCTGGGTGCTGCGGTACAACGGGCGCGGCCTGCACGACGAGACGGCCGGGGCCCGCCTGTCCGCGACGCTCGCCGAGGGCGGCTCCGAGGAGTGCGTGCTGGACTTCGGCGACACGCTGCGGCAGATCGTGGTGCCCAAGAAGGAGGTCGTCGCCTGTCTGGCGCAGGCCAGCGGCGCCGCCGCAGAGGCCACGGAACTGCACACGGTCGTCGTCCGCGACTTCCACCGCGGACGGCTCGGGGTGATCTCCCGCCCGGCCGGCGAGGGTCTGGTGGTCGAGTTCACTCCGGACGGGCTCATGGCCCTCAACCGCGGTACCGCCGGCGGCGAGACCGTCCTGGTGCGCGACCTGGGCCGGGAGCCGACGGACCCGGACAACGTGTCCGTGGCGCCCGGCGGGGAGGCGCTGCTGCCGCATCTGGCCGGCATCGCCCGGTTCACGACGGCGATGCACGAAGCGCACGGTCCGCTCACCCTGGAGTGGGTCCTCGACGGCGACCAGGTGTACTTCGTCGACTACTCGCTGCTCGGCTCGCACGACACGGTCACCGTGTCCGGCGGGGGCGTGCTCATCTCGCCCGGCACCGCCCGCGGTCCGCTGCTGCGCCTGGACGACGAGGACGAGCTGCTCGCCCGGCTCTCGATCGGTCCGGCGGTCAGCGTGGACAAGTCCCAGGACGTCGGCGAGCACGAGGCCATGGCCCGTGTCATCGACCGGGTCGCGGCGTGCGACGGCCCTCCGGTCGTGTACGCCTGCCGCCCCTACGCCGTGCTCTCCGTCCTCATCGGCCGGGTCGCGGGCTTCGTCTTCGAACAGGGCTCGACCCTCGGCCATCTGGCGATCCTGCTCCGGGAGGCCGGCGTCCCGGCGGTGGCGGCGGGCGGGGCGATCGACGGGACCGAAGTGGTCATCAGCGACGGAACGGTCACCACGGCCGGCCGTAAAGGAGAACGGCGATGACGGACAACACGCTCACGGCGCGGCGGGCCTGGCTGGTGCTGGGCGGACTGCACCTGCTGAACGGCACGGCGCCCCTGCGGGGTTCGGACCCCGTGGTGCTGGTTCCGCTGGCCCGCCCGGTGGAGACGGACTGGCCCAGCAACACGATCGTGGTCGGCTGGAACGACCTTGACGGCGTCGAGCTGAAGGCCCGCACGGTCGACGGATCTCGGCGGCACAGCGCGCTCGCGGACGGCGCGGCGCTCTTCCCGGGCATGCAGCCGGGCGGCGCGTTGCGAGCCGCGGTCACCGCGGTGACCGGTCTCCCGCCCGGTGAACAGGGCCCGCTGGTACCGCTGTTCTACGTCAGCGGCGACGCGGCCGGGGTGCATGTCCACAGCCAGGTGCGGTTCCTCGCCGAGGACGCCTGCTTCATCCGGGTCACCCCCGAACCGGTCGCCGTCGGCGCCGGCCCCGAGGAGCTGACCTGGCTGGCCGGCGCGGTCGAGGCGCACGCCGAGCAGTTCCTGTTCCTCAACAACCACCAGCGCTACTACCGCAAGTGCTTCGGCGGCAACGAGCTGGAGTACAAGTACACGCTGGCCCCTCCCGTCGACTCCTGGGGCCTGACGCTGGAGCTGTATCGCCGGGTCCGCGGCGGGGAACTGCCCGGTCACGCCATGGAGTACCGGGACGAGTTCCAGGCGTGGGACTACCTCAACCACCTGTTCGAGGTGACCGGGCCCGAGGCCGAGCGCGGGTACGTGTCCTTCATCCCCACCACGGACGGCAAGCACCTCGTCAAGCGCAAGTGGTACGCCGAGGACACGTTCAACCGCCGCGAGACCCACACCTACGGAGTGCAGGTCGAGGACGACGGCGGGTTCGAGCGTTACGTCGAGGAGGAGCTGAAGGTCCAGGCGGTACGGATGCCGTCGTTCCGGCGGGTGCGCTACGACATCAACTTCGAGTCCGTGCGCACCGGCCACGTCTACGGGATCTTCTTCGACCACTGCAGCCTGGTGGCGGACCGGGACGTCGTCCTCAACCAGTGCGAGCTGGAGTATCTGCGCAGCCGTACCGCCGTCGAACCCGACGAGGCCGCGGCGCTGGCCGAGATGGAGGAGATCGCCTCCTGGCTGGAGGGCTTTTTGCGGGAGCACGGCCAGGACGCCACCCGGGGCTACTACTCCAAGCGCACCTTCCTCAAGGACGTCGTGGCGGCCCGCCCCTCGCTGTCCGGCGCGGTGAGCTGACGTGACGTCCACCTCTCCCGTCGCCGTGCTGCTCGATCTGGAGGGCACCCTGTACGCCGAGGGCGCGCCGGTGCCCGGCGCGGCGGAGGCCGTGGCCGGCCTGCGCGCGCTGGGTCTCGGGCTGCGATTCCTCACCAACACCGACTCCCAGCCGTCCGAGGACATCCTCGCCATGCTCGCGGGCCTCGGGCTGCAGGTGCGCGAGGAGGAGCTGTTCACGCCGGTCTCGGCGGCGCGTGCCCACCTCGCGGGCACTCCGGACGCCCGGGTCCGTCCGCTGGTGTCCCGGGCGCTGCGGGCCGAGTTCGACGCCGCGGACAGCGGTCCGTACACGCACGTCCTGGTCGGCGACTGCCGGGACACCCTTGACTACCCGTCGCTGGACGAGGCGTTCCGGGCGGTCCGCACCGGGGCCGAGCTGCTGGCGCTGCAGCGCGGCCGCTATTTCAAGCGCGCCGACGGCGACCACCTGGACACGGGCGCGGTCGTTGCGGCCCTGGAGTACGCGGCGGGGGTCTCCGCGCGGGTCCTCGGCAAGCCCTCGGCCTCGTTCTTCGCGCTGGCCGCCGCGTCGCTGGGCACGGAACCGGGCGGTTGCGTCGTCGTCGGCGACGACGCGACCACGGACATCGCGGGCGGACGGGCCGCCGGACTGCGTACCGTCCAGGTCCGCACCGGGAAGTACGCCGACCAGCTCGCGGAGAGCGGCCACCCGCGGGCCGACCACGTCGTCGACTCCATCGCCGACGTGCCCGCCCTGCTGGGGGAGTTGACCGCGGCATGACCGTGTACTGGGTGGTGTGGGACGCGGCGGCGCACTGGGTGGTGGACCGGCTGGAACGGGAGGGCGCGCTGCCCGCCGTCAGCCGGCTGCGCCGCCAGGGCCTGTTCGCGGCGGCCCGCCCGGCCCGGCCCAACTGCCAGACCCCGCCGTCCCTGGCCACGCTGTTCACCGGGAGCTGGCCCCGCGACCACGGCGTGACGGGGTTCACGGTGCCCGGCGGGCGGGGCGGCGAGCCGTGGAGCGAGGTCAGCGGGTTCTCGCCCGAGTTCCCCGCGGTGCGGCCGGTGTGGGACGCGCTCGCCCGGCGTGGTCTGCGCGGCGCCTTCGTCCACACGCCCTGGGTGTTCGACGGGTCCGGCGCCACCGGCCCGTACGTCGACGGGGCCGTCACGGCGTACGGCGACCGGCTGGTCCGGCACGCGGTGCTCGCGGTACGGCCCGGCGAGGGGCGCACCCGGCGCTGGGAGCTGGGCCCCTATGCGCTCCAGGTCCTGGACCCCGAGCCGGGCGAGCCGGTGACGGTGCGCACCCCGGACGGCACCGCCGTCGCCCTCGTCCCGGACGGTGGCTGGCGGCCCGTGCGCCTCGCCGGGGGAGCGGAGGCTCCGGGCACCTGGCTGGCGTGCGTGCAGGGCGCCGACGGGCCGCTCGTCGTCCACACCGGTGTCTGGCGGCCGCGGTTCGCGGGCGGCGACGAGCCGGTGGTGGACGCGCTGCGGTCGGCGTCCGCGTGGCCGTTCGCCGGGGAGGGCGTGGGCCCGCTCTACCGGTCCGGGGTCTTCGGGCCGCGGCTCGCCGAGGGCGGCGACGGCCGGGCGGAGGACGTGTTCCTCGGCTCCGTGGAGTGCGTGGCGCGCTCCTTCGGCGCGGCCGCGGACGCGGTGCTCGCCACGCACGGAGCCCAGCTGGTCGTCGTCTACCTGCCGATGACGGACGACGTCGGCCATGAACTGCTCGGCTGGTGCGACCGGGACAGCGCCGCGCACCGGCCGGACGTCGCGGACGCCGCCTGGGAGCGGATCACCCGCGTGTACGGGTGGGCGGACGAGATCCTCGCCCGGGTTCTCGACCGGGCCGGACCGGACGACACCGTGGTGCTGGCCGCCGACCACGGGATGGTCGGCAGCACGCACCTGGTGCATCTCAACGAACCGCTGATCCGCGCCGGTCTGGCATCCCGGGCCCCGGCCGGGGAGGTCGAACCTCGCGACTCGGCCGTCTACTACCACCCCGCGAACAACGGCTCCCTGTGGGCCGGGCCGGCGTCCACGGCGCCGGGCGCGGATCTGGCGAGGGCCATGCGCGTGCTGGCGCAGCTCACGGATCCCGACAGCGGCGCCCCGGTGGTGTCCGGTTTCCTGGACGGGGACGGCGTCCCGCTCCTCGACGGTTCCGCCGAGCACAGCGGGCCCGTGTACGTGGCGCTCGCCGACGACTACCAGCCGACGGCCGCCGCCGGTGCCGACGGACCCGTGGTCCGCCGGACCCCCAAGTCCGGCGCCCATGTCGTCAACACCGGCAGCAGCCGGCTGCACGCGGTCTTCGCGGCGCTGGGACCGGGCATCGCGCCGGCCTGCGGACCCCCGGTCGTCGACAACACCCGTCCAGCCCGGCTGGTCGCCGGACAGCTGGGGCTGCCCCTGCCGGAAACAGCCGGCACGGCGGACGGATCCCACGCACCTCACGCGCTCCCCGGGTCCGCATCACCCCACACATCCCACGCACCCCACGTATCCGACGTCTCGGCAAAGGAGCCCGTCTTGGGCGCAAGTACGGCATCACCGCTCACGCTTCCGCCGACGGACCTGGTCGCGCGGCGCGCCGCGCACGTCTCCGGCTTCCTCGCCGACCGAGGTCTGGCACCGCAGTGGCTCTCCGGCCTGATGGCGGAGCGCGTCGGCGACGGGCTGCTGCTGCTCACCAGTTCGCCCGTGCACGGCCTCGCCAACGCGACGAGCGACCTGGACTTCATCCGCATCCAGGAGGAGCCGATCAGCGGCCCCCGGATCTCCACCAAGATCTTCGAGGGCGGGCACCATCTGGAGGTGGTCTCGTTCTCGCGGGACGAACTGCAGGCGAACCTGCATCATCTGGCCGCCCTGGCCGGATGCGAACCGGCCGGCACGGTCGCCGGGTTCCGCCGCTGGGACAAGGAGCGTGAGCCGCGCCGCAAGCAGACCGAGCGGATCGTCAACGGCATCACGCTGAACGGCGAGGCACCGTTCCTGGACTGGCTTCCCGCGCTCAGCACGGTCTGGTCCCGCGCCGCGCTGCACTCCGCGCTGGAGCAGGTGGTGCACCTGTCCCTCGCGGAAGCCGCGGGCGAGCGGCGCGGCCGGGTGGGTTACGCGTTCAACGCGCTGCTGCACCTCATGGACGCGCTGCTCTCGCACCACGGCGACGTCTACACGACCCGCAAGTGGTACCTGCTGCGCTGGACCCGGACGGTCCGCACGGCCGGCTGGCGCGACGCCCGCACCGAGGCCGTCGCCTCCGAGGTCGAGCGGTTGCGCAAGCAGATCGGCGGCATGCTTCCCGCCTCCACCGACGAGCGGGCGATGGCGCCCGAGTACCTGTCGCTCGCGGAGGAGGCCGTGCGGGTGACGGAGACCGCCGCACGGATCACCGTCCGCTGCGTCCCCGTGGACGGCGTCGGCACCCATGCGTTCCTGCCCGGCGCCTCCGTGCTGCTGGCGGCGGGCGGCGGCCTGGTGCAGCCGTCCGAGGGCGAGCCGTCCGGGCAGCTCGCCCACCCGGTCCCGCTGTCCGGTCTGGCGGAGCTCGGGGCGGACCGCGCCGCATGGCTGCTGCGCTCCCTGCGGGCGGGCGCCTACCGGCTGGAGATCGGTTACGTCGAGGAGGAGACCGTATGAGCACCGCCGTCCGGGAATCCCGGCCGCAGACCGCACGAGAGGTGCCGGTGCTGCCTGGAGTGCGGGCCGGGCACGTGCTGCCCGCCGCACACGCCGTGGAGACATGGATCCAGGTGGCCTGGCTCATGCTCGCGGAGGGCCGCGCCTACATCGAGGACCTGGAGGGAGGCGCCGAGCAGCCGCAGATGCGCCAGTCGGCCAGGCTGCGCCTGCTGGAGCAGCTCGCCGACATCGACCAGCGGCTGGCCGGCCGGGTGCCGTCCGGTGACGCACACTGTCTGGCCCTCGCCCTGGAGTACGGGCTGCACGAACTGGTCGCCGCGTCGGGCCCGGAGCTCATCGAGATCTTCGGCCTGGACGAGGAGTTCGGGGCCGACTCCTGCCGGGTGGACGACATCCACGTGCTGTGGGAACGCCTGCTGGCGGCGTTCCCCGGCGAGCTGCCGGACCGGCTGGTCGCCCAGGGACAGCGGGACATGCTGGTGACCCTGCGCACCTGGGCCGCGCTGGCCCGGGGGGCCGGGCTGGACGTCGGGTTTCTGACCCCGTTCATGAAGGACGCCTGACCGGTGCGACGCGAAAGGTGGCTGTAATGCCTTTGATCCAGGCGACCACGGACCTCCCGGGAGTGCACCCTGACGAGGCCTGGACCGTACTCAAGAAGGGGGAGGCGGTGGCCTCCCGGGCGGAACACGTCCGCTCCGTGGAGCCGCTGCCGGCCCGGGGCGACGGCGCCCGCAGAACCGCGTGGCGCGTGCTGCTGAACGGCAGTGAGATCACATGGAGCCAGCGGGAGTTCGCCGAACCGGGCCCTCGGCTGCGCTTCGAGCAGGTGACCGGTGATCTCCAGGAGCTGTCCGGCGACTGGTCCGTGACCGAGGTGCCCGGCGGCTCCCGGGTCGCGCTCACCGTGGACTTCCACCTCGGAGTGGACGGGCTGGCCCCGCTGCTCGACCCGATCTGGGCCCAGTCGTTCCAGGCCCATGCCGACGCTCTGCTGCGGGCGCTGACCGTGGCCGTACGAGAGGAAAGCCCGTGACCAGCTGGCTCGACTTCATCAACACGACGGTCCGGTTCGACGTCGACCCGGCCGCGGAGAGCGCGTTCGCGCCGATACGGCGGTTCTTCCGGCACCTGATCACGGACGGCCCGCAGGACCGCCCCGGGCGGGAGACGACCTTCCGGATCGAGGTCGCCCCGTACGACCCGAGCGCGGACGTGCGCCCGGAGGTCTGGCAGTTGCCCCTGTCGGTGATCCGGCGCAGCAACGCGCGGGAATTCAACTTCGACGCCCACGTGGTGGACGAGGGCGGGCGCCGGCTGTACGTGAACCGCGCCACCCTGCTGGACGCCCCGGTCGACGTCGCCAAGGACAACGAGTTCCTGATCCGGATCACCGCCGACTCCACCGTCCAGATCATCGACTTCGTCCGCGACCTCGTCATCCGCAACGAGGAGGACCACGGCACCGTCGTGCTGCACGCCTCCGGCATCCACGACGGAGAGCGCGCGGTGATCGTCGCCGGGCCGAAGGGCGCGGGCAAGACCACCACCCTGCTCTCCGCGCTCCGCTCCCCCAAGTGGCGCTACTTCACCGGTGACAAGCTGTTCTGCACCCACGAGAACGGCAGGGTCGTGGTGCATCCGTGGCGCGACTACCCCTATGTCGGTGTCGGCACCATCCGCGCCCATGCCCGGCTCACCGAACTCGTGCGCACGCATGTCGACGCGGGGCTGGACGCCTACGCCGACTCGCACAAGATCCTCATCGATCCGGACGTCTTCGAGTCGTGGCTGGGGACGCCGTTCTCCGCCGATCCGAAGCCCCTGGCGGCGATTCTGCTGCCGGAGGTGCGGCCCGGCGAGCCACTGGCGGTGCGCGCGGTGACGGACGGCAACGAGCGCTGGGCGCAGCTGAACAAGATCGTCGACCGGCAGGTGGACACCACCTTCTTCACCTGGCAGTCCCATCTCGTCCCGGACTACCAGCACTTCTACCGGTCGCTGGCCCGGCTCCGGGAGGATCTGCCCTCCGTGGCCATGATCCGTCTGGTCGGCACGCTGGACGTCGACCCCGACGAGGTGCTGGCGCACCACGCCGGCGCGGGGGCGACGGTATGAGCGCGCTGCGGATCGCGGTGGTCGCGCCGGCCGGCACCGGGAAGTCCACCTGCGCCGGTCTGATCGCGGAGTTCGCCGGCGCCCGGGGCCTCTCCCACGCGCGGGTCAAACTCGCCGCCCCCCTGTACGACCTGCAGGCCGAGGTCTACCGGCGGGCCGGCGCGCCGCTGGCCGAGGGGGCCCAGGACCAGCTCCTGATGGAGGCGCTCGCGGACGCACTGCGCCGGATCAGACCGACCTCCCTGGCCGACGACTTCACCCGGCGGCTGGCATCGGCGCCGGCGCAGGTCGTGGTCAACGACGACCTGCGGGACCCGCATGTCGACGCACCGGTGCTGCGCGCGCACGGGTTCCGGGTGCTGCGCGTCACCTGTGACGAGGACGTCCGCCTCAAGCGCCTGGCGGAACGCGGCGATCCCACCCGCGCCGACCGCTCCACCCGGGAGATCGACCTGATCACCCCCGACGCCGTCATCGACAACAGCGGTGACCTCGATGCCTACCGCACCGCCGTCCACGACTTGTTGAGGAGCTGGCTGTGATACTCAGCGGACCCCAGATTCTTTCCGAGGTGCGGAACGGCCGCGTCCACATCGACGACTTCGACCCCGAACGCATCGAGCCGAACAGCTACGGCTTCCGGCTCGCCCCGGACATCCTCTGGTACGACGACAAGGTCATCGACTGCTTCGAACCGCCGACCGCCCACCACACCACCATGGGCGACGAGGGCATGCTCCTGGAGCCCGGCCGCTTCTACCTCGGCGGCACCATGGAGGCGATGGGCAGCCCGCACTACGCGGCCACCCTGTACGCCTGCCGGTCCGCCTCCACCCTCGGCATCTGGATCCAGTTCTCCGCCCCGCTGGGCCACAGCGGCGCGGTGTTCCCCTGGACCCTGGAGATGCAGGTCGCCCACCCGGTCCGGGTCTACCCGGGCATGGTCATCGGCAAGCTCGCGTTCTGGTCGATGCAGGGTGAACCGGTGGGCTATCGCGGCAAGTACAGCGGGTCGCGCTCGGCGGTGGCGTCCCGGCTGGCCCAGGAGGCGCCGCCGGCCGAGAACGGCGTGGAACTGCTCGCTCCGGACGCTCCGGCGCTCGTGTCGGCGGGGAAGGGCTAGGGGGAGATGGGCCAGGAGGACCTGTTCCACGTGCTGATCTCGCTGGCGCTGCTGCTGGCGGCGGCGCACGCGGCAGGCCGGCTGTTCATCCGGTTCCGGCTGCCGCGCGTGATCGGGGAGATCGGCGGCGGACTGCTGTTCGGCCCGAGCCTGCTGGGCGCGGTGGCGCCCGGCGCGCAGGCGTGGCTGTTCCCCCCTGCGGGGCCGGCCACGGTCTCGCTGCAACTGTTCTCCCAGCTCGGCGCGATCCTGCTGATGTTCATGGCCGGATCCGAGATGCGCAGCGTCTTCCGCCGGCAGGACGCCCCCGCCGTCACGGTCATCGCCGTCGTCGGCATGGTGCTGCCGTTCCTGTTCGGCGGTCTCCTGGTGACGGCCGCCGACGCCGAGCCTTTCTACGGCGCGGCGCACGAGGCGACCGCGTTCACGCTGGTCATCGCCAGCTTCGTGGCGGTGACCAGCATCCCGGTGATCTCCCGGATCATGCTGGACCTGGGCATCATCCGGACCGCCTTCGCCCGGGTCGTGCTCTCGGTCGCCGTGGTGGAGGACGTCGTCCTCAACGTGCTGCTGAGCGTCGCTCTCGGCATGGCGGACCATGGCTCCGCCGACGGGTTCGGCGCGGCAGCGCTGCTGGGGGTCGGGGCCGGCGGGGAGTCCGCCGCGTACCACGCGACCGTGTCGGTGCTCTTTCTCGCGCTCGTCGCGCTCGTCGGACGGAGGCTGGGTGCGGGCAGGGCGGCCGCGGCGGACCGCCCCCGGCGGCCGGTTCTGCCGTCCGCCGGGGTGCCGGTACTGCTGCTGCTCCTGCTGGCCGTCGCCGGGCTGTGCACGTTCCTGGGGATCACTCCGGTCTTCGGGGCGTTCGCGGTGGGTCTCTGCGTCGGTTTCGGCAGCGGCGACGACGACTCGCCGGCCCTGCGCACGGTCAGGGGTCTGGGCGACGGCCTGTTCGTCCCCGTGTACTTCGCCCTGGTCGGCCTCAAGCTGGATCTCGTCTCCCACTTCAGCCCGGCCCTGGTCACCGGCTTCCTCGTGCTGGCGTGCGCGGTGAAGGCGCTGAGCGTCTACGGCGGCGCCCGGCTGGTGGGCCATCCCCGCTCCGGGGCGGTCAACCTCGCGGTCGCCCTGAACGCCCGCGGCGGTCCCGGCATCCTCATGGCGACGCTCGCCTACGACGCACGGATCGTCAGCTCCGAGATGTTCACCACCCTGGTGCTGACCGCGATCGTCACCTCGCTGCTCGCCGGGATATGGCTGGAACGCGCACGGTCCCGGGGCGATCTGCTGGGCTCCGCGCAGCGCCTGCCGCGGCCTGCGGCCGACGCCCCCGTCGCGGTCGGGAGCGAGCCGGAACGGCGGTAGGCGGAGGGAAGACAGTCACCTCACGCGGGCGGGGCGACGGCATCCATGCCGTCGCCCCGTCTCCGTGGCTAGAGTATGTCCATGTCACGGACACCGCACCATCCGGTCGTCACATGACGGCAGGTTCAGCCCCAGCCCGTGTCGCCGGGCGCCTGCGCCAGGTTCCGCGGGGCCGAGCCCCACCCCGTGTCGGCCTGAACGGTGGCGTGCTGCGCGGGCCCGCCGGCCACCGTGCCCATGGAGACCCAGAGCGATGCGGTGAGGGCCAGCGCCACGAAAGGGTACTTCCACGCTTGCTTGAGGTTCACTTCCACTCCTCGGAATTGGATCCTTTTTCGCCACGGAATTGTTGGCTCGTCCTCGCTGCCAAAAGATTTCCGGGTCACGCACGGGCTCGTCCAGGGTTGCGCGATGGCAGCAAGTGGTCGGCACTTACAGCCCTAAGGGCATAAGGGGGAAAATGGGACAGGGCAGCCTGTTTCGAATAGCAGGGCTTAACGATGACGTAACAGGGGTGTATCTTTACGCGCTGCGCACCCGGAGTATCCGGCTCGAGGACGCCGCGGAAGATCTTGGGATGGCGCGGGCCGACCTGAAATGTGCCGTCGAACAACTCCTGGAACTGAAACTCCTGCGGCGGGGAACAGAAACCGATTCATTGCTTCCGGTACGCCCGGACATCGCCGCCGCCGACTTCTCGGCTCCGGTCGAAGAGCGAATCCACGCCCAGGAAAACCAGTTGCGCATGCTGCGCGCGCAGATGCTGTCGCTGCTGCCGGTCTACGAGGAACAGCTGACCGAGACCGGCGACCGGTCCGCCGTCGAGGTGTTCAGCGACGCGGACGAGGTGCGCGGCCTGCTGCGGATCGCGGCCTCCGAGTGCCGCGAGGAGGTGGTCACGGTCCAGCCCGGCGGGGCCAGGAACCACCGCATCCTGGCCGAGGCGCTGCCCCGCGACATCGCCATGCTCGAACGCGGCGTCCGGATGCGGGTGTTGTACCAGCACACCGCGCGCGGCGACCTGGCGACCCGGTCCTACGTCAGCAAGATCGTCAAATGCGGCGCCGAAGTGCGCACCACCGGGCAGATCGGCGAGCGGCTGATCATCTTCGACCGCAAGATCGCGTTCCTGCCCGACCGGCCGCACGGCGACAGTCCGCCCGGAGCCGCCGTCGTCCGGGAACGGGTCGTCGTCGCCTATCTGCTGCGCCTGCTGGACCAGACATGGGGAGACGCCACCCCGTTCGACGCCTCCGACCTCGGCTACCAGGGCACTGTCGAGGAGGTCAGGAGGTCGATCCTGCGACTCATGGCCCGCGGCCTGTCGGACGAGGCGGTGGCCCGGCGCATGGGGATGGCACTGCGCACCTGTCGCCGGCACATCGCCGCGATCATGCAGGACCTGGGTGTCAACAGCCGGTTCCAGGCCGGCATCGTCGCCCAGCGCAGGTGTCTGCTCGACGACGTGACCGACCTCGGCTTCACCGAGTCGGGCGGATAGCCGACCGGCCGACCGCATCCCGGGTGTCCGGATCCGGGTGTCCGGGTCCGGGTGTCGGGTCGGGGTGTCAGGGTCGGGAGACCCGGATGGCCAGTGGCGTGACACTGCAGGCCAGTTGCTGCCACCGGGGCGCGCTGGACCGGTGACAGCGAAGTGACGGACGATTGAAGCTGCGGACGTTCAACGAGAAAACACCTTGTGAGGTCCTACATGCGCGGTGCGGAATTGGCAGACGGCCTGGCAAAACGAGCTGTCGTCGCGGATGACCTGCCGCTCATCCGTTACGGTCTGCGCCTCGTCGCGGAACGGTGTGGATTCGACGCCGTGGCGGAGGTGGAGACCATCCGGGAACTCCGGTGCAGCTTTGCTTCGACGCCACCCGGGCTCCTCATCGCGGGAACCAGTCTGCACGGCATGGATCTCGTTGCCGAGATTCCGGATGCGCTCAACCGAAATCCGGGACTCCGGATTCTGGTCGCCGGTCCGCAGGGTGACATCGTCACTGCGCAGTCCGCAATACGGGCCGGCGCCCATGGATACATTCCCAAGGGCAGCAGAATCGCGGAATTGCAGTCCGCGGTCCGCGCGGTGATCGCCGGAGGCATGTACATCCACCCGCAACTCGTCGGCCAACTCCTCTACGACGAACCGGTCGAGCCCGTCGCCGGGCTGAGCCGGCGCGAACTGGACGTGCTGGAGCTGATCTCCAACGGGCTCACCAACCGCCAGATCGCCGCCCGGCTGCACATCGGCGTGCGGACGGTGGAGGAGTGCCGGGCGGTCATCCGTCGCAAGACGGGGCTGAACGACCGCAGCGAACTGACGGCCTTCGCGCGAAGGGTGACCGGGTCCCTCTTCTCCCGCGGGCAGTCGAGCCCGGCCGTCCGCCGCGCCGGAGCCCTCAGCCGCCAGGGCTGACCCGGCCCCCGGGCCGGACCGCCGTACGACGTCACGAGACGGCTCCGCGGCTCGCCGCGCGGTGCAGCAGCGCCACGTAGTCACGGATCCAGCCGCGCACGGTGGCCGGATCCCACAGGTCCGTGGTGAACTCCACGTACCCGGACAGGACATCGCCGACCGGAATCAGTCCGAGCCCCAGCTCGTCGCGGGAGGCCGGGCCGGCGACCGGGGTGACGGTCACGGCCAGGCCGGGCAGGGTCAGCTCCGGCCCGATCTCCAGCGAGTTCTGGAAGTGGAAGCTGATCGGCAGCGCCGCTCCCGTGGAGGTCCCGGGCGCGAGACACTGCTCGACCTCCCCGAGCGGCAGCAGCCGGTCGACCGACTCCAGGGCCGCGAGCCCGGTGCGGGCCGCCAGCGGGCCGAGATCCGCCTCCTCCCCCGCAGCGAGCCGCAGGACGAACGGCGCGGTGGTGCAGGCCACGAGTCTCTCCAGCTCCCTGCGGTCGCGGTTGGCGTAGGGCACGACCACGGGCAGCTCCGGCCTCCCCGACAGCCGGCCCAGCAGCATGCCGAAAGCCGCGGCGCATACCGCGAACACCGAGGTGCGGTGACGCGCCGCGCACGCGGCCACGGCCCGCAGGGTCCCGGCCGGCACGGTGAAGAGCTCCGTGCCGCCCAGACCGCTCAGTCGCCTCGGCCGCGGCCGGTCGAGCGGCAGCGCATGCCCGGCCGGGAGACCGCCCAACCGGCCGGCCCAGTAGGCGCGGCAGCGGGCCGCCGTCGCCGGGTCCGCGGCCCGGTCGCCCTGCCACCGCGCGTACTCCAGCGGCTGTGGCGGCCGGGGATCCAGGCCGGCCGGCCGACCCGTGACCAACGCCGTGTACAGCGCTGCCAGTTCACTCAGCAACAGGCTGACCGACCAGCCGTCGCAGCCGGAGTGGTGCAGCACCAGCAGCAGCGTCCAGGCCCGGGGCCCGGTGCGCAGCAACCGCAGCCTCGGCGCGGTGCCGGCGCCCGGGTCGAAGGCGACGGCCGCCTCGTGCGACGCGATCCGCCCCGCGCTGTCCCCCGGGTCGGCGTCCCGCGTCAGGTCCTCGACGGGCAGGACCAGCGGGCGCGGCGCGAGGATCTCCTGCAGCCGGCGCGCCCCGTTCCGGCGATACCGGGTGCGCAGCGACTCGTGCCGCAGCACCAGGCGGGCGAGAGCACCGCGCAGGGCGCCGACGTCCAGCGCTCCCTCCAGGTCGACGCGGAAGGGCACATTGAGCACCTGGGGAAGCGGCAGCTCCTCGTGCAGGGCCAGGTACCGCGTCTGCTCCCGGCTGGCGGCCCCGCTCCGCAGCACCCGCCCGGTCTCGACCCGCACCAGCAACTCGTCCTTCAGCTCGCGCAGTTCGGTCAGCAGCGGCCCTGTCACGGCGCTCGCGGGCCCGTCGTACCGCAGCCGTGCCCCGTCCGCCGAGAGCCGCACGTCGGCCTCGGCTAGCCGTACCACCAGCTCGGTGATCCGGTCGGCCGGGGCGCCACCGGGCGCGTCCGCCGCACGAGCCGCGCCGGCCGGGCGGCTCACAGACTGCCCGCCACACGCGCGCGGGCCCTCGCCTCGGCGCCGCCCTCCTCGCCGGTCCACCCCTCCTCGCCGGTCCACTCCGCGTGGCCGGTCCCCGCGCCCTCGCCGGTCTCCGCCCGGTCGCCGGGCGGCGCCTCCGCACCGGCCACGATCCCGTCGTCGCCGCCACCGGCGAGCCGCGCCACCATGGCCCGCACGGTCGGCGCCCGGTAGAAGCACGCCATCGGATAGTCGGTGTCGAAGGCCTCCCGTACCCGGTTCAGCAGGCGTATGGCCGTGATCGAGTGGCCGCCGAGTTCGAAGAACGAGGTGTCGGGCCCGATCTCGTCGGCGCCGACGTCGAACTCCGCCGACCAGATGAGCCGCACCCGCAGCTCCGTCGACCCGATGTTGGTCTCCTCCGGCTCCGGCACCGGGACGGACCTGACGTCCGATGCCCGCACCGGGAGGGACACGTCGGCCGCCGCCACCGGGGACGCCACCAGATCGGGCGGCGGCAGCGCGGCCCGGTCCAGCTTCCCGTTGCCGGTGACGGGCAGCGCGGCAGGGAACGACCAGGCCCGTGGCACCAGATGGTCCGGGACCCGCTCCGCCAGCGCGGCGCACAGCCGGTCGGCCGCCGCCCGCTCGTCCCCGTCCGGCCCGGTCGCAGGCCCGGACAGGACCACGTACGCCGCGAGACAGGCGTCCCCCCGGCTGTCCCGGCGGGCCGTCACCACGGCGTCCCGGACTCCGGGCAGCGCGAGCAGGGCCCGTGACACCTCCTCCGGCTCCACCCGGAAGCCGCGGATCTTCACCTGGTCGTCGACGCGCCCGTGGAACTCCAGCACACCGTCGGCCTGCTCCCGCACCAGATCGCCCGTCCGGTACAGCCGTCCCGCACCCGTGGGGTCGTCCGGGTCGGGGAGGAACCGGCGGGCGGTCTCCTCCGGCCGTCCGAGATAGCCTTGCGCGACCCCGGCGCCGGCGAGGTACAGCTCCCCCACGGTCCCGGTGGAAACCGGCCCGCCCCCGGCGTCGAGCACCCGCAGTCGCACTCCGTCGATGGGCCGTCCGATGGGCACCGGCCCGGCGTCGGCGCCGGGCGGCGCGGGGGCGACCTCGGCGACGGTGGCCAGCACGGTGCCCTCGGTCGGCCCGTACACGTTGAAGACCCGGTACGGCGTGCCGGGCCGCGGCCTGCGCCGCATGACGTCCCCACCGATCAGCAACTGCCTGAGGGCGGGCTGCCGCGCCGGATCCAGCTGGAGAACGGCCTCGCCCAGCGGGGTGGGCAGGATGGAGAAGGTCACGCCGGCAGCGGAGTACCAGCGGGCCAGGGCCGGCGGATCGAGGCGGGACGCCTCGTCGGCGACGGCCAGGGAGGCGCCGGCGGTCAGCGCCGGCCAGATCTCCAGCACGGCGGCGTCGAAGGCGGGGCTGCACACCAGGGCGCTGCGGTCCTCGCCCGAGACGCCCAGGAACCGGTGGTGCCAGCGGCACAGGTTGAGCAGATTGCGGTGGGTGACGACGACACCGTTGGGGCTGCCGGAGGTGCCGGAGGTGTAGACGACGTAGCAGGGGTCGTCGGGCGAGTCCGACGGCTGCTCGTGCACGGGCGGCACCGGCCCGGCGTCCCCTGCCTCCGCGACATCGATCACGGTGAGTCCCGTCAGCGGTCCTGCCGGCTCCCGCAAGTCGTCCGAGGTCACCAGCAGCCGAGCACCGCAGTCGGCGAGGATCCGCCGCGTGTGCGCCGAGCCGAGCGCCGGGTCGAGCGGCACATACGCACGTCCCGACTTCAGGACGCCGAGCTGGGCGACGACCAGCTCCGCCGACCGGGGCAGCAGCACGGCGACCGGCCCGTCCGCCTCATGGGCACGGAGCACCGCGCCCAGCCGCCCGGCACGCCGGTCCAGCTCCCCGTAGCTCAGCACCGTCGCCCCGTCGGCCACGGCGGTGCGCTCGGGATGCGCCGCGGCGCGCCGGGCGACGAGCCCGTGGACGGTGGTGTCCTCCCGGTCCTGCGGACGCATGCCCGGTGGCGGGCCGGCCTCGCGTACGGCCGCGGTCAGGATCTCGCGCAGTGAGGCGAAGAACGCCTCCACGGTCGCCTCGTCGAACAGGTCCGTGCTGTACTCCAGCCGGACGCGGACGCCGTCGGGGCAGTCGGTGAAGTACACCGCCAGGTCCGTCAGCGCGCGGTCGGACCCGGTCTCCAGTGGCACGGCGCGGACGTCCGGCAGGTCGAGGCGGAAGGGATCGCCGGTCTCGAACTCGGCCAGCGCCTGGTACACCGGCGTACGGTCCGTGCACCGCACGGGATTGACGACCCGTACGACCGTCTCGAACGGCACCGCGGCGTGGTCGTAGGCGTCCAGGGCCGTGCCCCGCACCCTCCGCAGCAGTTCGGCGAAGGAGGGGGCGCCGGAGAGGTCGAGGCGCAGCGCGACGGTGTTGACGAAGAAGCCCACCAGGTCCTCGGCGCCCGCGGGGCGGTCGGACACCGGTGTGCCGACGACGAGTTCGTCCTGGCCGGTGGCGCGGTGGAGCGCGGACGCGTACCCGGCGAGCAGGGTCATGAACAGGGTGACCCGGTGCCGCCGGCTCAACTCTCTGAGCTCGCGGCTGAGTTCGGGGCCGAGGGCGCGGAACAGGGAACGGCCCCGTCCGGTCATCGTGGCCGGCCGCGGCCGGTCGGCCGGCAGGGCCAGGACCGGCAGCTCCCCGTCCAGCGTCTTCCGCCAGTACGCCAGGTCCGCCTCGTGGTCCACGGGCTCGGCGGCCCCCGCGCCGTGACCGGGCGCGAGTTCCGGCAGCCGGGCGGGCTCCGCGGTGCGCGCGGCCCGGTAGAGGACCGACAGGTCGCGGGCGATGACGGCCGCGGACCCGGCGTCCACGACGATGTGGTGCATCACGAGCACCAGCACATGCTCGTCCCGGCTCGACCGGACCAGCCTGGCCGCGAACAGCGGTCCCTCGGCAAGGTCGAAGTCGCGCGCCCCCTCCGTCCTCAGCGCCTCCTCGACGGGCCCTTCGACGACGGTGAAGTCCGGCACCGCGGCCGGCAGCACGAACTGCCGGGGCTCGCCGTCGACGTCGCGGAACACCGTCCGCAGTGCTTCGTGCCGCGCCACGAGCCCGTGCAGCGCCGCACGCAGCGCGGAGACGTCCAACGGGCCGTCCAGGCGTACGGCCTTGATCTCGTTGTACAGCCGTCTGCCCGGGAACATCCGCTCGACGAAGCACACCGCACGCCGGGCGGCGGACAGCGGCGCCCCCGCGCTCAGGGCCGCCGCCCGGCGCCCGTACGAGGCGCGCAACTCGTCGAGCCGGTCGAGTCCGGCGCGCAGCCGGTCGGCGGACAGTCCGAAGTCGACCAAGGAGACGATCTCGTCCGCACCGGCGGCGACGACCGCGTCGACGACCGGCGCGACCGAGGCGGGCGTACCGATCAGCGCCCGCTGGTCGCAGTAACGGCGGTATCCGCGGCGCAGCAGGGCGTCCAGGTCGTCGGGGCCGAGAGAGTCCGGGTCCACCCGGTGGCCGAGGCTGTCGGCCACCCCGGCGAAGAGGGAGAGCGACGACCGCATGTAGCGCGCCAGCGGTTCGTACGCCTCCGCTCGCGCCGTCGCGTGGTCGTCGGCCAGATAGGTGTGCAGCAGGACGGCCACCCGGCCCGCGGCGGGATCGAGACCGTGCTCGGCGCGGACCTTGCGGTACCGCGCGATGTTCTCGGCGAGCTGTTCCACGCTCTGGGCCATCAGGTTGGTGACGATCCCCAGGTCGTGCCGTGCCGCCAGCTCGTACGACTCCGGATTGCCGACGACGGCCGCGTACATGGGCACCGCCGGCTGCACCGGCCGTGGGAACAACCGCACCTCGCGCTGCCCGTCGCCGCCGCCGCGCGTCAGCGCCTCACCGCGCCACAGCCGCCGGACCTCCTCCACCTGCTCGTACGTCGTCTCCCTGCGGCGGTCGTAGCGGCCCGGGAAGAAGACGAAGTCGCCCGCGTGCCAGCCGCTCGCGACGCCGATGCCGACACGCCCTCGGGACAGGTTGTCCGCCATCGACCACTCCTCCGCCACCCGGATGGAGTCGTGGAGCGGCAGGACCACGGATCCGGCGTTGATCCGGATCCGCGAGGTCTCGCGGGCGAGGGCGGCGGCGAGGACCACCGGGTTCGGGAAGAGGCCGCCGAAGGAGTGGAAGTGCCGCTCGGGACTCCATACGGCGTGGAAACCCCGGGCGTCGGCGAACCGGGCGGCCTCCAGGAGCAGTTCGAAACCGTCCTGCGGGCTGGAGGTCTCGGGATAGTCGCCGAAGAAGTAGAGACTGAAGTCGGGGGTGGCGCCGCCCGCCCCGGTCAGCACCGGAGCCGCGGGTGCCGCGAGGGCCGCCGGGGACGCCAGGCGCTCGGGGTGGGGCTTCGGCAGCGGGCGAGGCTTCGTGGCGGTGAAGAACCCCGCGTCGCGCAGTTCGCGCAGGGAGCCCTTGACCGCGTCGGTGACCGCCGTCAGATCCTCGTCCGTGTGCGCCGTGGACAGGAAGAAGTTCCGCCACTCCCAGACGTGTACGCCGCGCAGCATCAGGTGGTGGTACAGCAGCTCCATGTCGGCCTGGTGCTCGAACCGGAACATCGAGCCGAAGTGGGCCAGCCGCAGCGGGAACTCCTCGTCCGTGAAGAAGCCGTTGAGCTCGGTCGCGAACCGGTCCGTCCGGGCGTTCAGGCGCTTCTGGAGACCCGGCCCCTGCTCCTTGAGATGGGCCAGGACGGCGCGGGCCGCCGTCATGGACACCGGATGCTGGATGTACGTCCCGCCGAAGAAGGTGGTGTCCGTGCGGGGGTAGCTGTCGTCGCCGTACTCCCAGAACCCGCCGTCGACGCCGTCCATGATGTCGGCGCGGCCGGCGATGGCACCGATCGGGTAGCCGCCGCCGAGCAGCTTGCCGTAGGTGGCGAGATCGGGTGTGACGCCGAACAGTTCCTGCGCGCCGCGCAGGGCGGGCCGGAACCCGGTCAGCATCTCGTCGAACATCAGGACGATGCCGTGGCGCCGGGTCAGCTCCCGCAGCCGGCGCACGAACGCGACGGGCCGCAGCGCGGGGTGGCGGCTCTGCACGGGTTCGAGCACCACGGCGGCGATCCGGTCGGCGTGCTCCTCGATCGTGGCCAGCGCCTGCTCGGTACCGTAGTCGAGCACGAGCAGATCGGCGACGGCGCTGCGCGGGATGCCGGGTGAGACGGGCACGGTGGGCCCGCCGCCCGGGGCGGGGGCGCCGCGGCCCAGCACGTTGTCCGCGTGGCCGTGGTACGAACCGTGGAAGGTCACCACCAGGCCGCGCCCGGTGGCCGCACGCGCCAGCCGCAGCGCGCCGGAGTTGGCCTCCGTACCGGAGTTGGCGAACGCCACCCGCTCCATGCCGGTGAGACCGGCCAGCAGCTCCGCGGCCTCGCCGGTCTCCTCGGCGCGCGGGCCGAGCCGGATGCCCCGGGCGAGGTGGCGCTGTACGGCCTCGGTGACGAATGTCGGCTCGTGGCCGAAGAGCAGTACCCCGAAGCCCATGGTGATGTCGACGTACCGGTTGCCGTCGACGTCCTCCAGGTGTGCCCCGCTCGCCCGGTTCGCCGCGATCGGGTACAGCATCTCCTTGGTGCTGCTGCGGAAACCGACCACCGACCGGCTGTCCGCGAGCACCCGGCGGTGCCGGGCGGCGAGCTCCTTCGAGCGACGGGTCCTGCTCGTGTACCGCCGCACCAGGTCGTCGAGGTGCGCCCGCTGCCGGGGCGACGCGGAGCCGCCGGCCATCCCGGAGCCACGGGGGACGGTCACCCGGGGGCCGTGCACGGCGGGTGGGGCGCCCGGCGCGGGGGACGGTCCCGGTTCCGGGTCGCCGGGAACGCCGAGCCGGCTGTCGATCCGCCGGGCGAGCTCGGTCATGGCGGCCAGGTCCCGGTCGATGGCCGCGCCGAGGGACGTCGGGGCGGTCACCTGACGACGTTCCCGTGGACCGGGGCGGCCGTGGGCGTCGTGGTGGCCAGCATCTGGGTCAGCTGGTTCATCAGCTGCAGCTGGATCTGGGAGATCTGCATGACCTGCCGGGTGAGGTCGACCAGTTCACGCCGGGACGCGCACTCCTCGTGGCCGGCCGAGGCCGGCCGGGGTGGGACGGCGTCCGGCGACAGCGACAGCGAAGGCGACGGCGAAGGCGACGGCGACATGCTCGGCACCGGTCGCAGGGGCGAGACGGAGGCCGTGCCGGGCACGGGTTCCGGCGTCGTGGCGGGCACGGGTTCCGGAGTCGTGCCGGCGGTGGATTCCGGCGCCGGCCCCTCGCTGCGGCCGACGATCAGCTCGGCCAGTTGCCGAGGCGTCGTGGCCTCCTCGAACAGTTCACGCATCGTCACCTTCACCCGGTGCTCCTGCTCCAGCTCCCGCAGCACGTTGATCATCTGCAGGGAGTCCGCGCCCAGGTCGAAGAACGACGTGTCCGGGGCGATCTCCGCGTCGGAGTAGTTGAGGTGACGTGCCGTGACCTCGATGATGCGGCGCCGCACGCGCTGGGTGACCGACCACGATTCCATGGGTGTGACCCCGTCCTTCGTCGATTCCTCGGCGCCGTCTGGTGCCGGCGCCGGTCCTGTCCAGTACTTCCTGTGCTGAAAGGGGTAGCCGGGCAGGGAGATCCGCCGCCCGTCACAGCCGTCGAGCAGCGTCCGCCAGTCGAGGGGCGCGCCCGCGCAGTACAAGGCCGCGACCGCCTCCCACAGCGCTTCGAGCCGTCCGCGCGGGGGCAGGCTGGGCAGCGCCGGCACGTCCGGCAGCGCCTCCCGGGCCAGTGCGCACAGGGTGCCTCGCGGACCCGCCTCGATCAGCGCGCCGACGCCGCGCAGGGCGGGCTCCCGCAGCACCAGGTCGAAGCGGACCGGCCGCCGGGCCTGGTTCAGCAGGTAGGCGGCGTCCGGCAGCCATCCGGCCGGTCGTGCGGCCCCGTCCACGGCGCTCACGAACGGCACCCGCAGCGGCCGGAAGGCGAGCCCGTCGAGCCGATGCCGGAACTCCTCCAGGACCGGGTCCATGAGCGCCGTGTGGAAGGCCCGGTCCACGGTCAGCCGGCGGTGAGCCACGCCCGCGTCGTCCAGCGTCCGGCACAACCGGTCCACAGCGGCCGCGGGACCGGCCAGCACCTGCCTCAGCTCCCCGTTGACGGCCGCGAGTTCCACCCCGGGCTCCCGGGCCGCGTACTCCGCGGCGGCCGCCCGGTCGGTGTGCACGGCCACCATGCCACCGGGTGCGCCGAGCCGCTCGGTCAGGTGGCCGCGCCACGCGGTGAGGCGCAGTCCGTCGGTCAGTGTCAGGCCGCCGGCCGCGTACAGGGCGGCGTACTCGCCGAGGCTGTGCCCGGCGGTGACGGCCGGTTCGATGCCGAAGGAAGCCCAGAGCGCGGTGAGCGCGCACTGGAGGGCGAACAGCGCGGGCTGGGCCGACGAGGAGGGCCATGTCCCCTCCACCGCGCCGGGAGCCCGCATGGACCGAAGGAGCGAGGCGCCGTGTTCCGCCCGGTACAGCTCCTCGCAGCGGTCCAGCACGTCCCGTACGACGGGAAACCGCTCGTACAGCGGTCCGGCCGTGCCCGGGTGCACCTCGCCCTGCCCGGTGAACAGCAGCGCCACGCCGGGGAAGGCGCCCTCCGACGCCACTCCCGTGGCGGCCGACGCCGCGCCACCGGTGAGATGGCGGTCGAGGGCGTCCGCGAGCGCCCCGGGAGTGGCCCCGCGCACCGCGAGTCGGTGAGGGTGCGACCGGCGTCCGAGGGCCGCCGTCGTGACCAGGTCGGCCATGTCGACCTCCGGGGTGCGCCGCAGCCGGTCCCGGAACGCGCGGGCGTTGGCGGCGAGCGCGGCCCGGCTACGGCCCGACAGCGGCAGCACCGGCGGCGGAGGCGGGGCGTCGCAGGCACGCGGGGCCGGGGCCGGTGGTTCCTCCAGCACGATGTGCACATTGGTGCCGCCGACTCCCAGGGAGGTGACCCCGGCTCTGCGCGGGACGTCGCCCCGCGGCCAGTCCCGGGCCTCCGTGGGGATGTAGAAGGGGCTGCCGGCCAGCGCGAGTGCCGGATTCGGCGCGGTGAAACCCGCCAGGGGCGGAATGACCCCGTGGCGCAGCACCAGCAGGGCCTTGATCAGTCCGGCGAGCCCGGAACACACGTCCAGATGACCGATGTTGGCCTTGGTCGCCCCGAGGGCGCAGTGCCCGACCAGATCGCTGTCCTCGCGGAAGGCCCGTACCGCGCCCTCGAATTCGATGGGGTCGCCCTTGAACGTGCCGGTGCCGTGCGTCTCCAGGTAGCCGATGGTCGCGGCGTCGACCCCGGCCGCCTCGAACGCGCGCCGGATGGCCCGGTACTGGCCGAGGGAGCTGGGCGCGGCGTAACCCCGTTTCGCGGCACCGTCGTTGGTGACACCGCAGCCGCGGATCACGCCGTACACGGTGTCACCGTCGGCGAGCGCCCGGTCCAGCCGTTTGAGGACCACGGCCGCCACGCCCGATCCGCCCACCGTGCCGTCGGAGGCGGCGTCGAAGGCGCGCAGCACACCGCTGCGGGAGAGGATCGACCCCTTCACGAAGCGGTAGCCGAGCGTCTGCGGGACGTGGACGGCGGTGGCCCCGGCCACGGCGAGGTCCGCGTCCCCCAGGACGACGCACCGGGCGGCGAGCTGAACGGCGACGAGTGAACTGGAACAGCCGGTCTGGACGTTGACCGAGGGCCCGGTCAGGCCGAGCCGGAAGGAGGCGCGGGTCGCCGTGAAGTCGGGGTAGTTGCCGACCATGGTCTGCATACGGGAGACCCAGTCGTCGGGGATCCCCTCCGGAAGGACGTTGTTGAGCAGGTAGTTCTGCATGGAGTAGAGGTGGTGTCCGGTGCTGGCGAACACGCCCACGCTCAGGCCGTCCCGTTCCAGCGGGTACCCGGCGTCCTCCAGCGCGTGCTGGCAGCACTCCAGGAACATCCGGTGCTGGGGATCGGTGATCGTGGCTTCCCGCGGGCTCATCCCGAAGTACTCGGCGTCGAAGCCGGAGACGTCCCCGAGCGGTGCGCCGGCGGCCACGAACTCGGGATCGGCCCGTACGGCGGCCGGTGTACCGGCCGCCTCCAGCTCCCCCGGCCTGAAGTGCCGCAGGGACACCGTGCCGGTGCGGACGTTGTCCCAGAACCGCTCGGGGGAATCGGCGCCCGGGAAGCGGAGCGACAGGCCGATGACGGCGACGTGGGCCGAACTCACGGTCGTCACGCGTCCGTCCCCTCGGTCAGTACCGGTCGGACGGTGCGGCCGCTGTACGACGCGCGGGCGCCGGTGTCGACCGGTCCACCGCCGCGTCGCCGCCGCCTCTGCTGCAGCCAGGCCAGGAGCAGCAGGCACAAGGCGATGGCCAGACCGTGGAAGACGCCCACCACGGCGAACGGGGAGGACCGCTCCAACAGGGCGGCGCTCAGCAGCATTCCCAGGCCGAACCCCGTGTTCTCGGCGACCGCGGACAGCCCGAAGACCCGTCCGCGCCAGTGGTCGGGCGTCTCCTGCAGGCGGCTGACGTAGACGGTCTCGGTGAAACCGTCGGCCATGCCGGCGAGCAGTGCCAGGCCCATGGCCGGCCCGGTCGGCGGCGTGCTGAACACGGCGATGAACGCGGCCGACATCACACACGCGCCCAGCGCGAAGGCCCGCTCGCCGGGCGGCCGGCCGCGCCGCAGCGCGAGGCGCCGGCACAACTGCTGCGCCACGACGTTCCCCACCGCCCAGGTCGCCCAGAACCAGCTGATGAACGCGGCCGGGTGAGCCGCGTCCCGGATCGCCGAATAGACGGGCAGGGCGACGTTGTGGGAGGAGGACCCCAGCCCGTCGACGCCCCGGACGGCGATCAGGACGGCGACCACCGGAAAGGCCCGGAGCAGAACGAGCGCCCCGGGACCCGTGCGCTTCGTCTCCTCCCCACCCGCCTCGCCCGCCTCGCCCTCTGCGCCCGGCAGCGCCTGGTCGGCCCGGGTGCGCAGCGGCAGCAGCGACAGGACGGCGGCGGACACGAGAAAGGTGCCGGCATCCACGACCAGCGCGGCCGAGTAGCCGTACGCGGCGGTCAGCACCCCCGCCGACGAGAAACCGGCCACCATCGCGATCGATCTGCCCGTGGCCACCAGCCCGTTGGCGCCGACCCGCTCCGCGGCGCCCACCATCTCCGGGACGGCACTGCGCAGCGCTGTCTGCGAGGCCGTGGCACACGCCCCGGTCACCAGGGCGAAGGCGTACAACGCGACGAGCCGTGCTTCTCGGGACGTCAGCAGGGCGCCGACGAGCGCCGCGGCCTGGAGGAGATCGGCCGCAACCATGATCTTCCTGCGGTCGTGGCGCGAGACGAGCTCCCCGCTGATGAACCCGGAGACCACCGTCGCCGCCAGCCGGAGCGCCATGAAGGCGCCGACCGCGAGAGAGCTTCCGGTGGTCCGGTAGACGAAGACGTTCACCGCCACCAGATTCAGATAACTGCCGTAGGCGGAAACGGAGTTGCCGAGGACCAGCAGACGGAAGAGAAGCATGGGGGCCCTTCCTCGTCCGGTTTCCCAGGCATCGAAACACCGCGTCCCGACCCCCAGCCATGAGGAGAGACCGCCCGGTTCTGCGGCTTCACCGCGCGCCGCGCCGAATTCGCACTGTCCGTCCGCATTTGCCCCGCGGTGGCACACCACCCCGCTGCTACGCTCTCGCAGCAGGCGGGCGGCGCTCGGCGGCTCGGTCGGCTTGGCTTCACCACAGGAGTGATCCCGTTGTCCGGTACGAATCTCACTCGCGAAGAGGCCCGGCAGCGGGGCGAGTTGCTCACCGTCGACTCGTACGAGATCGAACTCGACCTCTCCGGAGCGCAGGAGGAAAGCCGGTTCCGGTCGGTGACGACGGTTCGCTTCGACGTCACGCGCGGCGGCGCCGAGTCCTTCATCGACCTGGTCGCACCGGCCGTCCACGAGATCACGCTGAACGGCGGTGCGCTGGACCCCACCGGGGTCTGGCACGACTCACGCATCGCCCTGCCGGGCCTGCCGGAGGGGCGCAACGTCCTGCGCGTCGTCGCGGACTGCGCCTACACCAACACCGGTGAGGGCCTGCACCGCTTCGTGGACCCCGTGGACGAGCAGACGTACCTCTACACCCAGTTCCAGGTGCCGGACGCCCGCCGGGTCTTCGCCTCCTTCGAGCAACCGGACCTGAAGGCCACCTTCCAGTTCACGGTGAAGGCGCCCGCGGGCTGGACCGTCGTCTCCAACTCGCCGACGCCGGCACCGCGGGACGACGTCTGGACCTTCGACCCGACGCCTCGTATCTCGTCGTACGTCACGGCGCTGATCGTCGGGCCGTACCACTCCGTGCACAGCGTGTACGAGAAGGACGGGCGGAGCGTGCCACTGGGCATCTACTGCCGCCCCTCCCTCGCCGAGCACCTCGACTCCGACGAGATCTTCAGGCTCACCCGGCAGGGCTTCGACTGGTTCCAGGAAAAGTTCGGCTGCCCTTACCCGTTCAAGAAGTACGACCAGCTGTTCGTGCCCGAGTTCAACGCGGGCGCGATGGAGAACGCCGGCGCCGTCACCATCAAGGACCAGTACGTCTTCCGGTCCAGGGCCACGCCCTCCGAGCACGAGACCCTGGACCGGGGCCTCCTGCACGAGCTCGCCCACATGTGGTTCGGCGACCTCGTCACCATGCGGTGGTGGGACGACCTGTGGCTGAACGAGTCCTTCGCCACCTACGCCTCCGTCGCCTGCCAGGCAGCCGCCCCCGGCTCGCGCCGGCCGCACGCCTGGACCACGTTCGCGAACTCCACCAAGACGTGGGCCTACCGCCAGGACCAACTGCCGTCCACCCACCCGGTCATGGCCGACATCCGGGATCTCGACGACGTGATGGGCAACTTCGACGGCATCACCTACGCCAAGGGCGCCTCCGTCCTCAAGCAGCTCGTCGCGTACGTCGGCGAGGACGAGTTCTTCAAGGGTGTGCAGGCCTACTTCGAGCGCCACGCCTACGGCAACACCCGCCTGTCAGACCTGCTGAGCGCCCTGGAGGAGTCCTCCGGCCGCGACCTGAGGACCTGGTCGAGGAAATGGCTGGAGACCGCCGGCATCAACATCCTCCGCCCGGAGATCACCACCGACGCCGACGGGATCACCACCTCCTTCGCCGTGCGCCAGGAGGCCCCGCCCCTGCCCCCCGGCGCCGAGGGCGAGCCGGTCCTGCGGCCGCACCGCATCGCGATCGGTCTCTACGAGCTCGACACCCGCTCCGGCAAGCTGGTCCGCACCGACCGCGTCGAACTGGACGTCGACGGCGAGCTGACCGCGGTGCCCGAACTGACCGGCAAGCGCCGCCCCGCGGTGTTCCTCCTCAACGACGACGACCTGTCGTACGCGAAGGTCCGCCTGGACGAGCAGTCGCTGGCGTTCGTCGCCGAGCACCTCGGCGACTTCGAGGATTCCCTGCCGCGAGCCCTGTGCTGGTCCGCCGCCTGGGACATGACCCGCGACGCGGAGCTGCCGGCCCGCGACTATCTCGGCCTGGCGCTCGCCACCGTCGCGAAGGAGACGGACGTCGGTGTGGTGGAGTCCGTGCAGCAGCAGGTCAAGCTCGCGCTCGACCACTACGCCGCCCCGGACGCCCGCGAGTCCCTGCTGACCCGCTGGGCCGAGGCGACACAGGCCCACCTGCGCACGGCGGAGCCCGGCAGTGACCATCAGCTGGCCTGGGCCCGCGCCCTCGCCGCGACCGCTCGGACCCCGGAGCAGCTGGACCTGCTGGAGGCACTCCTGGAAGGGACCGAGACCGTCGAGGGCCTGGCCGTGGACACCGAGCTGCGCTGGGCGTTCGTGCAGCGGCTCGCGGTGGTCGGGCGCTTCGACGAGGCGGAGATCGCCGCCGAGTACGAGCGGGACAGGACGGCCGCCGGAGAGCGCCACGCCGCGACCGCCCGCGCCGCCCGCCCGGCTCCGGAGGCCAAGGCGCAGGCGTGGCGGGAGGTCGTGGAGAAGGGCGAGCTGGCGAACACCCTCCAGCATGCCGTCATCCTCGGCTTCGTCCAGCCCGACCAGCGCGAGCTCCTGGCGCCGTACAGGGACGCGTACTTCGCGTCCCTCCAGGACGTCTACGAGAACCGAAGCCCTGATACCGGTACGCGGACCATCACCGGTCTCTACCCGAGTACGCAGATCTCCCCGGAGACGCTGGCCGCGACGGACGACTGGCTGGCGAGCGCACGCCCGGGGGCCAGGCTACGGCGGATGATCACTGAATGCCGGGCCGATCTGGAGAGGGCACTGAGGGCACAGGCAGCCGATGCTGAGAGGCAATGACCATGAAGGGTGGGCCGCAGATGGTGCAGGGCTGGGTGGACGCCGGATTCAAGGGCGTGCGGGAGGCCTTCGAGCAGGTGGTGAAGTCGCAGCCGCTGCCGGTCGGACAGCAGTTGGCGGTGCATGTGCACGGCCGGCGCGTGGTCGACCTGTGGGCGGGGCCGGGGGTCGACGGTGACTCCCTCACCGGCGTGTTCTCCGTGAGCAAGGGCGCGGCGCACCTCGTGGTGGCGCTCCTCGTCCAGGACGGGGTGCTGGATCTCGACCGTACGGTCGCCTCGTACTGGCCCGAGTTCGCCCAGGCGGGCAAGGGCGAGATCACGTTGCGCTCGCTGTTGGCCCATCAGGCCGGACTGGTCGGTGTACCCGACGAATTCACGGTCGAGGAGCTGGCCGACGACCGGCTGCTCGCCGAGCGGCTCGCCGCGCAGGCCCCGTACTGGCGCCCGGGGACCGCGTTCGGGTACCACGGCCTGGTCATCGCCGCGCTGACCGGCGAAGTGGTCCGCCGGGCCACCGGGCGCAGCCTCCAGGACTGGTGGGAGCGCAAGGTGCGCCGACCCCACGCGCTGGACTTCTACCTCGGCCTGCCCGAGACCCTCGAGCCCCGCTACCTGCCGGTGGGGCCCGCTCCCGAGTTGCCCGCCCCGGCCGGCGGCGCCCCGGAGGAGCCCGGGAAGCTGCTCGCGATCGCCTTCAGCACCCGGTATCTGCCGGACCTCTCCGTCTTCCCGAACTTCCGGCGCACCCGGGAGCTCGGCCAGGGCTCGGCGGGCGGGGTGGCCTCGGCCCGGGGAGTGGCCGGCGCCTACGCGGCGGCCTGCAGCGGACTCGACGGAAGCGCTCCGCTGCTCACCGCGGACACGACCGCGGAGTTCACCCGGATCCACTCCCAGGGCGTGGATGTCGTCACCGGGTTCGAGAGCCACTTCGCCCTCGGCTTCCAGCTCTTCGGCGACCGCTTCCCGCGTCTCGGCCCCGACGCCTACGGCCACGGGGGCGCGGCCGGCGCCATCGCGTTCGCGAGCCCCGCGCTGGGCCTCGCCTACGCATACGTGCGCAGCCGCTTCTCGGCACCCGGAGCGGCCGACGAGGAGAACGCCCTGCTGATCGGGAGCGTGCTGGACGGCCTGTAGCGGGTCCGCCGGGCGGGCGGCGGGCGCGGGAAGGTTCCGTCCCGCGCCGGATCGGCCGGCCGGCCGGCGAGGCGACACCGCGCAGGCCGCGCCCCCGGCGGCAGGCGTCGGGCACGCCGGAGACGCCGGCGCGCGGTGAGTGAGCACCGAACCGTCTTCCGCCCGGAGGCGCAGGCCGAACTTCGGAAGATCCCTCGGGACATGGCGCTGCGACATCCCGATCGCCGTCGCCTGCGTGTGCGTCTCCCTGCTCGGCGCCGGTGTCGGCATGGTGACGCACACCCTCGTCCTCACCACGCAGAACGGCCTTCCCGCCCGACGCCGACAGCCGACGGCTGCCCCTGCGGTCAGGACCGGGCTGCTGGTGCCGCGGCGCGGGCCCGGTGCTCGCGGATCTCGTCGTGATGGTCGGCGGCCCAGCCGATCAGGGACGTCACGATCTCGTGGAGGCCGCGCCCCAGCGGGGTGAGGGCGTACTCGACGCGCGGTGGAACCTCCGCGTATGCGGTGCGGATGATCAGACCGTCCTCGTGGAGCCGGCGGAGCGTGAGGGTGAGCATCCGCTGGGAGATTCCGGGGACCTGGCGCTGCAGGTCGGTGTAGCGCAGCGGGCCGGCCTCCACCACCGCGATGAGCAGCAGGCTCCACTTGTCGCCGACGCGGTCGAGGACCTGCCGGATGAACTCCATGTGCTCTGCGGGGATGCGGGCACAGGGTCCCACCGCCGCCGCGCCGTCCGGGCTGCCGGTGACCTCCATGACGAACATTCCTCTCCGGCACGAACACCGATGTGCCTTTTGTGTCGACTTCCATACTGGCCCATCATGGCGCTACGAACAAAAAGTAGGAATCAAGCGCAGGCATGGGAGGCGCGTCATGGAGATCGAGATCTGGGCCGAGGTCACCTGCCCGTGGTGCGGACTGGGCAGCCACCGTCTGGACCGGGCCGTGGAGCGGTTCGAGCACGGCGGCGAGGTGGAGGTCGTCCACCACTCGTTCCCACTGAGCAGCTCCTTCCCCGTGGGCGAGACCTTCAGCGTCCGTGACGCGCTGCTGCACCGGCACGGCATGGGCGGCTCCCAGGCCGAGGCGTCGACACGTCGGATCGAGGCGCTGGCCGAGTCCGAGGGGCTCAGCCCCTACCAGGTGCTGGACAACCTGGTCGGCAACACCGACCTGGCGCACGAGTTCCTCGCCCACGCCTCCGCCGAGGGCAGGAACCCCGAAGCCTGGGACGCGATCTTCCGCGCCTACTTCGGTCAGGCCCGCCCGGTCTTCAGCCTGGACGACCTGCTCGACCTGGCTCAGGAGATCGCTCTGGACCGCGAGGGCACGCGTCAGGCGCTCACCGAGCACCGCTACCAGCGGCAGGTCCGCGACGATGCCGCCCGCGGCCGGCGCCTGGGGGCCACCGGAGCACCCTTCATCGTCGTCGACGGCCGGTACGGCATCCCCGGCACCGACGGCGACGCTCCGGTCTGCGGCCCGGACGGCTGCGCCGTACCGCAGCCGGCCTCCACCGGTCGCTCCCCGAC
Source organism: Streptomyces sp. LUP30 (assembly GCF_001746365.1). Classification (GTDB taxonomy): domain Bacteria; phylum Actinomycetota; class Actinomycetes; order Streptomycetales; family Streptomycetaceae; genus Streptomyces. The sequence goes on along the minus strand of NZ_MJAJ01000006.1, from coordinate 55,390 downwards.
CCACCCTCGATCATTTTGAAAGGCTGAACTCTCCATGTCCTACCTGCTGCACATCGACGCCTCCTCGCTCGACGAGGCATCCGTCTCCCGTCAGGTCGCCCGGTCCTTCCGTGACGAGTGGAAGGGCGCCGTCGTCCACCGCGACCTGGCCGTCCACCCCGCCCCGCACCTCAGCGCGGCGGGCATCACCGCCCGCACCACCGACCCCCCCGAGCACACCCCCGAGCAGGCGAAGGCCCTGGCGGTCCAGGACGAACTGATCGAGGAATTCCTCGGCGCCGACGCTTACCTCTTCACCGTGCCGATGTACAACCTCACGATGCCGTCCGTGTTCAAGGCATGGCTGGACCAGATCATGGTCGCCGGGCGCACCCTGAGCTTCGACGGACCTCCTCCCACCCTCGGCCGCCCCGCCGTACTGATCTCCGCACGCGGCGGCGGCTACGGCCCCGGCGCCCCCGAGCACGGCATGGACCACCTGGTGCCGACGCTGGAAACCGTCCTCGGCCACCCGACCAACCTCGGCCTCGACCTGACGACGGTCCTGCCCGAACTGACCATGGCCCCGTACGTGCCGATGATGGCCCGGCTGCTGCCGATGCACGAGGCGTCCATGACGAAGGCGCACGACGAGGCCCGCCGCCTGGGCTCTGCCCTGACCGGTCAGCCGGCCGCCTGATCCCCCCTCCACCCTGAACTGCCCGAAAGGCGTTTGATCACCATGAGCAACCTCCTGGTCCTCGGCGGCAGCGGCCGCACCGGCTCCCACGTCCTGGAGCACGCGGCCCAGCGCGGCCACCACGTCCGCGCCCTCGTCCGCAACCCCGACAAGGTGCCGGCACCGGCCGGCGTCGAGCTGATCCAGGGCACCCCTGCGAACATCGACGACATCCGCCGGGCCGCCGAAGGCACCGAGGGGGTGATCAGCGCGCTGTCCAACGCCCGCGCCTCCGACAACCCGTGGGCCAAGCCGGTCAGCCCGCCGATGCTCATGACCGACGCCGCCCGCAACACGCTCACCGTCATGGGCGAACAGGGCATACCCCGCATCGTGCTGACGTCCACGCAGGGCGCGGGCGACGACTGGGCCCGGCTCAACCCGCTGGTCAGGGCGTTCATCAAGCTGTCGAACATCAAGGCGGGCTTCGAGGACCACACCGGCCTCGACCAGGTCGTCCGCGCCTCGTCCGGCATCGACTGGACCCTGGCCCGCGCCGTCGCCCTCACCGACAAGCCCGCCGGTGGCCCCGTACGGGCAGCCGAGGCCGGCACCGAAAAGCCCGGCGCCTGGATCAACCGCGCCGACCTCGCCCAGTTCCTCGTCCAGACGATCGAGGACGACACCTGGATCCGCAGAGCCCCCCTCGTCTGGAACACCCGAGGATGACCCACCCCATGATCCACACCCACGCCGTGCACAACAGCTGTCCGATCTCAGGCGCGCCGCCCCTCGACCGCGACGCCGGACTGGAGTGACATGACGACAACCGACACCCCCACACCGACATCGCGTTCAACCAGCGCCTGCGCGTCGTGTTCGACGATCTTCAGAAGGCGTTCGGGGCCGTGGCGCTCAGGCACGGCATCACTCGGCGACGACCTCGAGCCCTTCCTCGGCGACTGGAGCCCCTCCCGCTCCTACTGAGCCTTGGCTCGCCACATCGTGGCGGATCGCCGGTTACCGACATCGGCGGTCCACGGAACTGCAGAAAACGGACCAGGGGAAGTCACACCGCCACGAACCGGACCCGCTCGCCGCACAGCTCGGCACATGCCGTCGATATCGGAAGTCAGCATGGCCACGGGGCGATGCTGTCGCAGCGCGGCCTCGGCGACTCTCATCCCAGCACGATCCGGGCACGGAAAAAACGAAGGGTCCGACTCCCCGGAGTCAGACCCTTCCTGACCTGCATGTTCACCAGATCGACGGCGCGGTGGTAGGTGACCCGCTACACGTTGAAGCGGAACTCCACCACATCGCCGTCCTGCATCACGTACTCCTTGCCCTCCATGCGGGCCTTGCCCTTCGCGCGGGCCTCGGCGACCGAGCCGGTCTCCACCAGGTCGGCGAAGGAGATGACCTCCGCCTTGATGAAGCCCTTCTGGAAGTCCGTGTGGATGACGCCGGCGGCCTCGGGGGCGGTGGCCCCCTTCTTGATCGTCCAGGCGCGGGATTCCTTGGGACCGGCCGTGAGGTACGTCTGCAGGCCGAGGGTGTTGAAGCCGACGCGGGCGAGGGTGGTGAGGCCGGGCTCCTCCGCGCCGACCGACTCCAGGAGCTCCATGGCGTCGTCCTCGTCCAGCTCGGCGAGGTCCGCCTCCAGCTTGGCGTTGAGGAAGATCGCCTCGGCGGGGGCGACCAGGGCGCGCTGCTCGGCCTTGAAGTCCTCGTCGACCAGTTCGTCCTCGTCGACGTTGAAGACGTAGAGGAACGGCTTGGTGGTGAGCAGGTGCAGGTCGTGCAGGAGCTCCTCGTTGCCCGAGCCCTGGACGATGCCCGCGGAGAAGAGCGTGTCGCCCTTCTCCAGGATCTCCTTCGCCGCCTCGACCGCCGCGACCTTGGGTCCGACGTCCTTCTTGATCCGCGACTCCTTCTGGAGGCGGGGCAGGACCTTCTCGATGGTCTGCAGGTCGGCGAGGATCAGCTCGGTGTTGATCGTCTCGATGTCGTCCTTGGGCGAGACCTTGCCGTCGACGTGGACGACGTTCTCGTCCTTGAAGGCGCGGATGACCTGGCAGATCGCATCGGACTCGCGGATGTTCGCCAGGAACTTGTTGCCCAGGCCCTCACCCTCGGAGGCGCCCTTCACGATGCCCGCGATGTCGACGAAGTCGACGGTGGCCGGAAGGATCCGCTGCGAGGAGAAGATCTCGGCCAGCTTGGTCAGGCGCGCGTCGGGGACGCCGACCACGCCCACGTTCGGCTCGATCGTGGCGAACGGGTAGTTGGCCGCCAGCACGTCGTTCTTGGTCAGGGCGTTGAACAGGGTCGACTTGCCGACATTCGGCAGACCGACGATTCCGATCGTGAGCGACACGTTGCGACTTCCCGTGGTGAGAGGGCCAAAGGGCCCGTTCCCGGAGTGAGAGGGCCAGGGCCAGAGGGCTGACCGATCCACCAGTTTACGGCGTGGCCGGCCCCGGCCCGGCGGCCCTGTCGAACGGATGGCCAAGCATCGCCGCACGGCGTGTCCGACACCCGATTCAGCACATAAACCGACCTAGGTTGGTCCGGTGGAGCAACACAGGACGCGCCCCCCGAACCCAGGCACCCGACCCGGCGGTCAGCCGCTGCCGCCCCAGGCCGACCGGGAGGCAAACCGCAGACCGCCACGCCCGGCCGCGAGGCCCGCACGCCCCGCACGCCCCGCAGGACGGCGGCCGGCTCCGCCGTCGTCGGCGGCGGCGACCGGCCCGGGGGCCGTGCGACGGCTGCCGAACCCACGGCTCACCGGGCTGGGCGGCGGCTTGTTCAGCGGTGCCCTGATGTTCGTGCTCGGATGCCTGGACCAGCTGCTCTTCGGTGCCTCGCTGACGGTGTACAGCGTGCTGTTCCTGCCGGTGTGCGTGCTCACCGGCCTCTGGGTGCGCGGAGCCGAGCTGCTCGCCGCACCGGTGGTCGTGCCGATCGCCTTCGCGGTCGGGCTGCTGCCCGTGGCCAGGGGCGGCGACGGGGCCGGGGAGCGGCTGGCGGGACTGGTGACGGCGCTGGCCACGCAGGTCGGCTGGCTCTACGGCGGCACCCTGCTGGCCGGACTGACCATCCTGACCCGCGGTCTGCACCGGACAGCGACCCGCCGACGAACCGACGCGACCCGCGACTAGCCCGCCCGGCCCGCGACCGCGGGCCGGCCCGGGGCAGGGCCCGCCGACAAACGGACGGGAGCCGCCTACGGCCGGAACCGGGGCCGAAGGCCGGGACCGGGGCCCCGGTCCCCTACTCCGGCTTGGCCGCCCTCATCGCCGCGCCCACGATTCCCGCGTTGTTCTGGAGCTGGGCCGGGACGATCTCCGCCTTGATGCCCTCGATGAAGTGCAGGAACTTGTCGGACTTGCGGCTGACGCCGCCGCCGATGATGAACAGCTCGGGTGAGAAGAGCATCTCGACGTGGGCGAGGTACTTCTGGACGCGGTGCGCCCAGTGTTCCCACGTCAGCTCGTGGTCCTCCCTGGCCTTGCTGCTGGCGCGCTTCTCGGCGTCGTGGCCGTGCAGTTCCAGGTGGCCGAGTTCGCTGTTGGGGACCAGGGCCCCGTCGACGAAGAGGGCGCTGCCGATGCCGGTGCCGAACGTCAGCATGATCACCGTGCCGCTGCGGTCGCGGCCCGCGCCGAAGGACATCTCGGCGACGCCGGCCGCGTCCGCGTCGTTGACCACGGTCACCGGCAGGCCGCCGAGCCGCTCGCCGAACAACGCGCGCGCGTCGGTGTCGATCCAGCTCTTGTCCACGTTGGCCGCCGTGCGGATGGTGGATCCGCCGGTGACCACGCCGGGAAACGTCAGGCCGACGGGGCCGCTCCAGCCGAAGTGCTCCACGACCTGCTTCACGCCGTCGGCGACGCCCTCGGGTGTCGCCGGTTGCGGGGTGAGCACTTTGTGGCGCTCCTGAGCCAGATCGCCCTTGTCCAGGTCAACGGGAGCGCCCTTGATCCCGGATCCACCGATGTCCACGCCGAAGATCTGCATGGCCCTACGTTACGACGACCGACTGATCGGTCACTCCGCCGAGGAGCCCGCGGCACCGCTTCCGCCGCGCTCGGCGACCAGCGCCGCGGCTTCTTCGCGCAGGTCGCGGCGGAGTTCCTTGGGCAGCGAGAAGGTGATGTGCTCCTCCGCGGCCTTGACCAGCTCGACGTCGCCGTAGCCGCGCTCGGTGAGCCAGGCCAGGACCTCTTCCACGAGGACCTCCGGGACGGAGGCGCCGGAGGTGACGCCCACCGTGGTGACGCCCTCCAGCCAGGCCTCGTCGATCTCGCTCGCGAAGTCCACCAGGTAGGCCTCACGGGAGCCGGCGAGCTTGGCGACCTCGACGAGCCGCTTGGAGTTGGAGGAGTTGCGCGAGCCGACCACGATCACCAGCTCGGCCTCCGCACCCATCTGCTTCACCGCGAGCTGACGGTTCTGCGTGGCGTAGCAGATGTCGTCGCTCGGCGGGGAGACGAGCTGCGGGAACTTCTCCTTCAGGGCGTCGACCGTCTCCATCGTCTCGTCGACGGAGAGGGTGGTCTGGGAGAGCCAGACGATCTTCGACGGGTCGCGGACCTCGACCTTGGCGACGTCCTCGGGGCCGTCGACGAGCTGGATGTGGTCCGGGGCCTCGCCGGAGGTGCCGATGACCTCCTCGTGGCCCTCGTGCCCGATCAGCAGGATGTCGTAGTCCTCCTGGGCGAAGCGGACGGCTTCCTTGTGGACCTTGGTGACCAGCGGGCAGGTCGCGTCGATGGTCGCGAGCCGGCCGCGCGCGGCCTCCTCGTGGACGACGGGGGCGACGCCGTGCGCGGAGAACATGACGATGTTGCCCGGGGGCACCTCCTCCGTCCGCTCGACGAAGACGGCGCCCTTGTTCTCCAGGGTCTGCACGACGTACTTGTTGTGGACGATCTCGTGCCGGACGTAGACCGGAGCCCCGTACTGCTCAAGCGCCTTCTCGACGGCGATCACGGCGCGGTCGACGCCCGCGCAGTAGCCCCGGGGAGCGGCGAGCAGGACACGGCGGCGGCCAGGCGAAGCAGTCATGCCTCCCATCGTAAGGCCGTGCCAGGCCCCCGTCGGCGTATCGGGGCCCCGCCGCCGGCCGGGTCGCGGGCCCCGGGTTGTCGGTCGGGGCCGATACTCTCGACCGCATGGCTGTGAACACGTCCGCGGACGCCCCGCTGCCCGTCGGCCAGGTCTCGCGGCTCATCGGAGGATGGATCGACCGGCTCGGCGCGGTGTGGGTCGAGGGGCAGATCACCCAGCTGTCACGGCGCCCGGGGGCGGGCGTCGTCTTTCTGACGCTGCGGGACCCTTCGCACGACATCTCCGTGGGTGTGACGTGCTACCGCCAGGTCTACGACGCGGTCGCGGACGTCGTCGGCGAGGGCGCGCGGGTCGTCGTCCACGCGAAGCCGGAGTGGTACGCGCCGCGCGGGCAGTTGTCGTTGCGGGCCGTGGAGATAAAACCGGTCGGTGTCGGGGAACTGCTGGCGCGGCTGGAGCAGTTGAAGAAGTCGCTGGCCGCGGAGGGGCTCTTCGCATCGTCGCGGAAGAAGCCGCTGCCCTTTCTGCCGCAGCTGATCGGGCTGGTGTGCGGGCGGGCCTCCGCCGCGGAGCGGGACGTCCTGGAGAACGCCCGGCACCGCTGGCCCGCGGTCCGCTTCGAGGTGCGCAACGTCGCCGTGCAGGGGGTGCACGCGGTGACCCAGGTCGTCCAGGCGGTGAAGGAGCTGGACGCGCTGGAAGAGGTGGACGTGATCGTCGTCGCGCGGGGCGGCGGAAGCGTGGAGGATCTGCTGCCGTTCTCGGACGAGCAGCTGGTCCGCGCGGTCGCGGCCTGCCGTACGCCGGTCGTCTCGGCGATCGGGCACGAGCCGGACAACCCGCTGCTCGACCATGTGGCCGACCTTCGCGCCTCGACGCCGACCGACGCCGCGAAGAAGGTGGTGCCGGACGTCGGCGAGGAGCTGGAGCGGGTGCGGATGCTGCGCGGGCGGGCGCGCAGGTGTGTGGAGGCGTACGTGGAGCGGGAGGAGCGCGGGCTCGCGCAGGCCCTCGCGCGGCCCGCGATACAGGATCCCCACCGGATGATCGACGAACGGGCCGATCACGTCGCCTCGCTCGTGGACCGTTCGCGGCGCACGCTCGGACATCTCCTGGACCGTGCCGACTCCGAACTGACGCACACGCACGCGCGCGTGGTCGCCCTGTCGCCGGCGGCGACGCTGAAGCGCGGGTACGCCGTGCTGCAGAGGGCGGACGGGCAGGTGGTCCGGGATCCCGGCGACGTGACGGCGGACGACGTGTTGCGCGCGCGGGTCGCCGAGGGCGAGTTCACCGTCCGGGTCGACGACTCGGCAGGAACCGGCGGCGCGGGAACCGGCAAGGCAGGAACCGGCAAGGGAATGGGTGCATGACGAGCAGGACGGACGAGGCGCTCGGCTACGAGCAGGCCCGGGACGAGTTGATCGAGGTAGTACGGCGTCTGGAGGCGGGGGGCACGTCGCTGGAGGAGTCCCTCGCCCTCTGGGAGCGCGGTGAGGAGCTGGCCAAGGTGTGCCGGCGCTGGCTGGAGGGCGCCCGCGCCCGGCTGGACGCGGCGCTGGCCGAGGAGGGGGAGACGGGGACCGCGGACGACGAATGATCCGCCTGCGCCCCGTCACCCCGGCAGACCCGCCGCCGACCCCGGCGCCACACCGCCCCGGGTGACTGTGAAGTGGATCACTCCACCCCGCCATTCGTTGAACCTTGAACTTCCCTGACGTACGGTCGACGACGTCAGCCGATCCGGACCACGGTCCGGTACTGGATCCGGACGCACCCCGAGGAAGTCCACGCATGTCTCTCGCTCTTGACCCCGCCGCCCAGGACCTGCTGTTCCGCGAGGCCCGCACCGCGAACGCCTTCACCGACGAGCCGGTGACCGACGAGCAGGTCCAGGCGATCTACGACCTGGTCAAGTACGGGCCGACGGCGTTCAACCAGACCCCGCTGCGCATCACCCTGGTCCGCTCCGCCGAGGCCCGCGAGCGCCTGGTGCAGCACATGGCCGAGGGCAACCAGGCCAAGACCTCGACCGCCCCGCTGGTCGCGATCCTCTCCGCGGACAACGAGTTCCACGAGGAGCTGCCCACCCTCTTCCCGGCCTTCCCGCAGGCCAAGGACCTCTTCTTCAGCGAGCGTCCGGCCCGTGAGGGCGCCGCCGCGCTGAACGCCGCCCTGCAGGCCGCGTACTTCATCATCGGCGTCCGTGCCGCGGGCCTCGCCGCCGGCCCGATGACCGGCGTCGACCTGGAGGGCGTCCGCAAGGAGTTCCTGGACGACGACCACACCCCGCTGATGGTCGTCAACATCGGCAGGCCCGGCGAGGACGCCTGGTACCCGCGCTCCCCGCGCCTTGCCTACGACGAGGTCGTCACCACCGTCTGAGACCGCGCACGCGCGAAGAGGCCCCCGGCACACACGCCGGGGGCCTCTTCGCGCGTGCGCCCGGGTGCGTGCGCACGGGTGGGCTCACGCCAGCTTCAGCGCGCCGGCCATCGTCGTCAGCTGTCCGAAGCCGCCCGTGCCGGCGACCACCGTGGTGGAACCCTTGGCGGCGTCCCGCAGGACGAGGGCGTCGTAGCGGCCGCCGGTGTAACGGGTCCAGGTGCGGCCGTCGATCTGCTCGGTGACCTTGGTCTCGGTCGAGCCCTGGCTGGCCTCGTCGATGAACTGCGAGCGGCGCTGAGTGGACTGCTCGATGGTCACGTACTCCCCGTCGGGGGCGTGGAAGCCGAGGTGCCAGGCGTCGAAGTCGTCGCCCTTGAAGCGCACCGAGGTCGCCTTCCACGTGTCGGGCAGGCCCTCGGGCGCGGCCACCGGGTACGACGCCGCTCGGCGCGCGGTGAGGAGTTCGACGCGGTAGTCGACCCGCTTGACGTCGGGAGCGCGGTCGTCGTGCGGGATGAAGAGGTAGATGACCCACGCCGCGATCATGATCAGCCCCAGGGAGAGGATCATGTCCCGGGCCGTCTTCTGCTTGCCGTTCGAACCTGCCACGCCCCCTATCGTCGCAGGTGCCCGGCGCGCTCATCCGTGGGGTCCCCTGCTCATTTTGTCGTACTGACGATAGAGTCGGACTTCGAACCCTCATCCGGCCGTCGTCGTATCAGTCAGAAAGGTGCGCTCCGATGACCGAGCATCATCACTTGCCGTCCGAACTCGATGTGCCCTCCGAGGCCCCCGACCGCAACCTCGCCCTGGAACTCGTCCGGGTGACCGAAGCCGCCGCCATGGCCGCGGGCCGCTGGGTGGGACGCGGGGACAAGAACGGCGCCGACGGCGCCGCGGTACGCGCCATGCGCACCCTCGTGTCCACCGTGTCGATGAACGGCGTGGTCGTCATCGGGGAGGGCGAGAAGGACGAAGCCCCGATGCTCTTCAACGGCGAGCGCGTCGGCGACGGCACCGGGCCCGAGGTCGACATCGCGGTCGACCCGATCGACGGCACCACGCTGACGGCCAAGGGCATGCCGAACGCGATCGCCGTCCTCGCCGCCACCGAGCGCGGGGCCATGTTCGACCCGTCCGCCGTGTTCTACATGGACAAGCTGGTCACCGGGCCGGAGGCGGCCGAGTTCGTCGACATCGACGCGCCCGTCGAGGTCAACATCCGCCGGGTCGCCAAGGCCAAGCGGGCCACGCCCGAGGACGTCACCGTCGTCATCCTGGACCGGCCGCGGCACGCGGGCATCATCGAGGAGATCCGGGCGACCGGTGCGCGCATCAAGCTCATCTCCGACGGCGACGTCGCCGGCTCGATCCTGGCTCTGCGCGAAGGCACCGGCATCGACCTGCTGCTCGGCGTCGGCGGCACGCCCGAAGGAATCATCTCGGCCTGCGCCGTGAAGTGCCTGGGCGGCGTCATCCAGGGCAAGCTGTGGCCCAAGGACGACGAGGAGCGGCAGCGTGCGATCGACGCCGGGCACGACCTCGACCGGGTGCTGACCACCGAGGACCTGGTCACCGGCGAGAACGTGTTCTTCGTCGCCACCGGCATCACCGACGGCGAGCTGCTGCGGGGCGTCCGGTACCGGTCGGAGACGGCGACCACGGACTCGATCGTGATGCGGTCGAAGTCCGGCACGGTCCGGCGCATCGACTCGGAGCACCGGCTGAGCAAGCTGCGGGCCTACAGCGCCGTCGACTTCGACCGGGCGAAGTAGCCGGTCCGGGCGAAGCGGCATCGGCCGGGCGGCACGCCACCGCCGGACGAAGCGGCTTCGCCCTGGCTCGTTCCGGTCTGCGGGCGCCCCCCGGTGCGGAGGGGGGCGCCCCTTTCATGCTCCGGACGCGCGCCCTAACCGGCCTGCGCTATGCGGCCCGCCGCGCGCGCCTTCTGCAGTTCGACGTCCCGGCGGCGGCGCCGGGCGAGGACCACGCGGCGCTCGGCCGCGGTGAGGCCGCCCCAGACGCCGTAGGGCTCGGGCTGAAGCAGCGCGTGCTCGCGGCACTCCACCATCACGGGACAGCGCGCGCAGACCCGCTTCGCCGCTTCCTCGCGCGAGAGCCGGGCGGCCGTGGGCTCCTTGGAGGGGGCGAAGAACAGGCCTGCCTCGTCCCGGCGGCACACCGCCTCGGTGTGCCAGGGAGCGTCTTGGTCCCTGTCGCGCGCTGGCACCCGCTGGGCCGGGACGGCGGCGACCTGCAGGGACGAATGCGGCGGTTGCAGCACGGGTCTACTCCTGACGACGGCTTCGCGAGCGAGCGACGATGCAGCAAGGCCTACCCGCTGTACGCGCGCCTATGCACAGGGTTCGCGACCGCCGGACTCCGCCGGCCCCGACGTTGGCGCGTTCTCGCCGTCAACGGTCCAGGTGTCTGCGCAGCCCCTTGTCGACCTTGCGCTGCACCCGGTCCAGGATGTCCGCCACGAGCTTGCCCCGCTTCGGCCGGCCCTCGATGTTGCCCAGGACCGCCCAGCCGTCGACGTAGACCACCGGCGCGTCCGGCTGCGGGGAGTCCAGCGCGTCCACCTCGAAGTTGCCGAGGACCGCGCCGCCGGTGCCGCGCAGCGACACGTTCTCCGGGACGCGGACCTCCACGTTGCCGAAGACCGAGATCGCCTTGATCACCACCTGCTGGTACTCGAAGAGCGCCTCGGTGAGGTCGATCTCCACGCTGCCGAAGACCGCATAGGCGTGAATCCGTCGGCCCGCGCGCCAGCGTCCACGACGGACCGCACTGCTGAAGATCGCGACAACGCTGTCGTCGGGGTCCGCCGGGATCGCGCCGACGGTGGGCCGGGAGGGGGCGGAGGCGGGAGCCGCGCGCCGCTCATGCGCGGCCGGCAGGTCCCGGACGAACGCCTCCAGCTCGCCGACCGTCTTCGCGGCCAGCACGCCGTCGACGCGCTCGGCGTGCTCGTCGGCCGTCAGCCGGCCCTCCGCCAGGGCCTCGCGCAGCATGTCGGCGATACGGTCGCGGTCGGCGTCCGACGCGCGCAGCTCGGCGACCGGCGCGGAGGCCGTGGTGGGGGCGGCGGCAGGGGCGCTGCTCTGCTTCTGAAGGTCCACGACAGCAGCCTACCGAAACACGATAGATCGCGATACCCCTGTTCCCGGCCGTCCGCGCGTCCGGGAACAGGGGTACTGAGCCCGACCTCACAGACCCGCCGTCCGCGGCAGGTCCTACGCTGGTGGGCGCCCGCCAATGGAGGCGGTCGCCGTCTGTCGAGTGAGGAATGGGCACCGATGCCTGAGTTCGAGTACACCGATCTGCTCCCCCAGGGAGAGGACACCACCCCCTACCGGCTGGTGACCTCCGAGGGTGTCTCCACCTTCGAGGCCGACGGGCGGACGTTCCTCAAGGTCGAGCCGGAGGCGCTGCGCAAGCTCGCCGAGGAGGCGATCCACGACATCCAGCACTATCTGCGCCCGGCCCACCTCGCCCAGCTGCGCCGCATCATCGACGACCCGGAGGCCTCCGCCAACGACAAGTTCGTCGCGCTGGACCTGCTGAAGAACGCGAACATCGCGGCCGCGGGCGTGCTGCCCATGTGCCAGGACACCGGCACCGCGATCGTCATGGGCAAGCGCGGGCAGAACGTGCTCACCGAGGGCGGCGACGAGGCCGCCCTCAGCCGCGGGATCTACGACGCGTACCTGAACCTCAATCTGCGCTACTCGCAGATGGCCCCGCTGACCATGTGGGACGAGAAGAACACCGGCTCCAACCTCCCGGCGCAGATCGAGCTGTACGCCACCGACGGCGGCGCCTACAAGTTCCTGTTCATGGCGAAGGGCGGCGGCTCGGCCAACAAGAGCTTCCTCTACCAGGAGACGAAGGCCGTCCTGAACGAAGCCTCCATGATGAAGTTCCTGGAGGAGAAGATCCGCTCGCTGGGCACGGCCGCCTGCCCGCCGTACCACCTGGCGATCGTCGTCGGCGGCACCAGCGCCGAGTACGCGCTGAAGACCGCGAAGTACGCCTCCGCGCACTACCTGGACGAGATCCCGGCGGAGGGATCGCCGCTCGGGCACGGTTTCCGGGACAAGGAGCTGGAGGAGAAGGTCTTCGAACTGACGCAGAAGATCGGCATCGGCGCGCAGTTCGGCGGCAAGTACTTCTGCCACGACGTGCGCGTGGTGCGCCTCCCGCGGCACGGCGCGTCCTGCCCGGTCGCCATCGCCGTCTCCTGTTCGGCCGACCGCCAGGCCGTGGCGAAGATCACCGCCGAGGGCGTCTTCCTGGAGCAGCTGGAGACGGACCCGGCGCGGTTCCTGCCGGAGACCACGGACGAGCACCTCGACGAGGCGTCCGACGTCGTCCGGATCGACCTGAACCAGCCGATGGACGACATCCTCGCCGAGCTGACCAAGTACCCGGTCAAGACGCGGCTTTCGCTGACCGGCCCGCTGGTCGTGGCGCGTGACATCGCGCACGCCAAGATCAAGGAGCGGCTGGACGCGGGCGAGGAGATGCCGCAGTACCTGAAGGACCACCCGGTGTACTACGCGGGTCCGGCCAAGACCCCCGAGGGGTACGCCTCCGGTTCCTTCGGGCCGACGACCGCCGGCCGCATGGACTCCTACGTGGAGCAGTTCCAGGCCGCGGGCGGCTCCAAGGTGATGCTGGCCAAGGGCAACCGCAGCAAGCAGGTCACCGACGCGTGCGACGCCCACGGCGGCTTCTACCTCGGCTCCATCGGCGGCCCGGCCGCGCGCCTCGCCCAGGACTGCATCAAGAAGGTCGAGGTCGTCGAGTACGAGGAGCTCGGCATGGAGGCCGTCTGGAAGATCGAGGTCGAGGACTTCCCGGCGTTCATCGTCGTCGACGACAAGGGCAACGACTTCTTCCAGGACCCCGCGCCCGCGCCCACCTTCACCACCATCCCCGTGCGAGGTCCCGGCCTCGCGTGAACGTTCAGGGGGCGGCGGAGCGACCTCGCCCCGTCGTCCCCGCACTCGTGGCACAGGCCCCTCCCCAGGGGACTGTGCCAGGAACAAGCGGGCCGCCCCGATCGCTGTACCGTGCATGAGCGACTACCGCATCGAGCACGACTCCATGGGCGAGGTACACGTCCCGGCGAACGCCAAGTGGAGGGCCCAGACCCAGCGTGCCGTCGAGAACTTCCCCGTCTCCGGCCAGCGCATCGAGCGCGCCCACATCGAGGCGCTGGCGCGCATCAAGGGAGCCGCGGCGAAGGTGAACGCGCGGCTCGGGGTGGTCGACCAGGACATCGCGGACGCCATCCAGGAGGCGGCCGCCGAGGTCGCCGAGGGCCGGTGGGACGAGCACTTCCCCGTGGACGTGTTCCAGACCGGGTCCGGGACGTCGTCCAACATGAACGCCAACGAGGTCGTCGCCACCCTCGCCACCGAGCGCCTGGGCCGGGACGTGCACCCCAACGACCACGTCAACGCCTCCCAGTCCTCCAACGACGTGTTCCCCTCCTCCCTCCACATCGCCGCCACCGCCGCCGTCACCCGCGACCTGATCCCCGCGCTGGAGCACCTCGCGGCCTCCCTCACCCGCAAGTCGGAGGAGTTCGCCGACGTCGTGAAGTCGGGGCGCACCCACCTCATGGACGCGACGCCCGTCACCCTGGGGCAGGAGTTCGGCGGGTACGCCGCCCAGGTGCGGTACGGCGTGGAGCGGCTCACCGCCTCCCTGCCCCGGCTCGCCGAGCTGCCGCTGGGCGGCACGGCCGTCGGCACCGGCATCAACACTCCCCCCGGGTTCTCCGCCGCCGTCATCGAGGAGGTCGCCCGCGTCACCGGGCTGCCGCTGACCGAGGCGCGGGACCACTTCGAGGCGCAGGGCGCGCGGGACGGGATCGTGGAGACGAGCGGCCAGCTGCGGACCATCGCCGTGGGCCTCACGAAGATCGCCAACGATCTCCGGTGGATGGCCTCGGGGCCGCGCACGGGTCTGGCCGAGATCAGCCTGCCCGACCTCCAGCCGGGTTCGTCGATCATGCCCGGCAAGGTCAACCCGGTGATCCCGGAGGCGGTGCTGATGGTCGCCGCGCAGGTCGTCGGCAACGATGCGACCGTGGCCACGGCGGGCGCGGCGGGCAACTTCGAGCTCAACGTCATGCTGCCGGTCATCGCCAAGAACGTGCTGGAGTCGATCCGGCTGCTGGCCAACGTCTCCCGGCTGCTCGCCGACCGGACCGTCGACGGGATCGTGGCCCACCGTGAACGCGCCCGGGAGTACGCCGAGTCCTCGCCGTCCGTGGTCACGCCGCTGAACAAGTACATCGGGTACGAGGAGGCCGCGAAGGTGGCCAAGAAGGCGCTGGCGGAGCGCGCGACGATCCGCCAGGTCGTCCTGGACGGCGGGTACGTGGAGCGCGGGGACCTGACGCTTCAGCAGCTCGACGAGGCGCTGGATGTCCTGCGGATGACGCGCCCGTGACATTTCGCGCCCCCGGCGTGAGAACCGTGACGCGCGCCGCAGCGTCGTATGGCCATGGCACCTAATATCTGTCCATGGCAGACGGCGGAGCGGTGAGACGCGTGGGAACGGGCGGTGCGGCGGCCTTCTGGGAGCCGGGGGACCGGATCCTGTGGCGCTACCGGGAGAACGGCGGTGCGCGCTTCCACATCGCCCGCCCGGTCACCGTCGTGCGGGACGACGAGGAACTCCTCGCCGTGTGGATGGCCCCGGGCACGGAGTGCGTCAAGCCGGTGCTCGCGGACGGCACTCCGCTGCACCAGGAGCCGCTGCACACCCGGTACACCAAGCCGCGGACCGTGCAGCGCGACCGCTGGTTCGGGACCGGCGTGCTGAAGCTGGCCCGGCCCGGCGAGCCCTGGTCGGTGTGGCTGTTCTGGGAGCCGGGGTGGCAGTTCAAGAACTGGTACGTCAACCTGGAGCAGCCGCTGGCCCGTTGGGACGGCGGGGTGGACTCCGAGGACCATTTCCTGGACATCTGCGTCTACCCGGACCGCAGTTGGGGCTGGCGCGACGAGGACGAGTTCGCGCAGGCCCAGCAGGACGGCCTGATGGACGCGGCGGTGGCCCGGCGGGTGCGCGAGGCGGGCCGCAGGGCCGTGGAGAGGATCCGCGCGTGGGGGCCGCCGTTCGACGAGGGATGGCAGCATTGGCGCCCGGATCCGTCCTGGGCCGTACCGTTGCTGCCGGAGGACTGGGACCGCACCCCCGCGCACATGTCCACATGAGACCCTTGATGCGCCCCCGGGCGGCAAACGTAGGATCGTCCTCCGCAAGGCACCGCAGGCGGTAACTCCCGGAGTTCGAGCCGGGTCTGACCGAACGTCACCGAGGGGCGGCAGGACGTGAGCGAGGGGCACGAGGGAAACACCGGCGGGACGTTCCACGTAGGCTCCCAGGGTCGCGCGAGGTCCACCGGCGACACAGGAACAACCTCTGACCACGCGGGAATTCCGTTCCGGGGACACGTATTCCGGGTATCGGACTTCCTGCGGGACCAACTGCGCGCGCGGCGTGCAGCCCCGGACGGACGGATTCGACACGCGTGACGGAGCAGCCCATCTCCTACGAACGCCCCCAGGGCGTCGACCCCACGGACCCCCGTGGGGCACTCCTGCATACCCAGGCGTCCGCGCCGGGTGCAGCAGCGTTACCGCCCGACGGCTCGGGTACGACGACCTGCGGAAAAGGCGGAAAGGGCACCATGGGCGGCCAGGGAGCTGCGGGAAAGGATGCGGCGGCCGGTCCGGAGGCGGGCTCCGGGACCGAGCATTCCCAGCCGTCGGCGTCCTCCGAACCGGACACGCATCGGCCGCGCCCCGCGCCCGAGTCCATCCCGGCCCAGCCGGGCGCCGAGGCGCGCCCGGAACGGGGGCCCGGCGGGCAGGAGCGGCGCGGCGGGGTGGCGGTGACGCCCGGCCGGCCCACGCCGATGCGCCGGGACGGGGACCGGCTGCGTTTCGTGGGCGCGGCGACCCGTCGGATCGCCCGCGGCCTGGACCTCGACGAGATCGTGATGGGGCTGTGCCGGGCCACCGTGCCGACCTTCTCCGACGCGATCCTGGTCTATCTGCGCGATCCGCTGCCGGTCGGCGACGAGCGGCCCGCGGCGGACCGCATCATGCTGCGGCTGCGCCGCACCGACCGCATCCCGGAGGAGCGTGACACCGAGACGGGCTTCGCCGCGCTGGCGCTGCCGCCTCCGGAGCCCGGGGAGCTGACGGCCGAGCTGTCGGCGTCGGTCGGGGACATGTGCGAGGTGCGGCCCGGCGGCGCGCTCGCGGAGGTGCTGCGCGGGGTGCGTCCGGTGTTCGCGGACAATCCGGCCGCCCGGGCCGCTCTGCCCGAACTCCTCGGCGAGGAGAGCACCTTGATCGTCCCGGGCGGTCAGCGGGCCGTCCTGGCCCCGTTGCGGGGCCGGCGCCGGGTGATCGGCGCCGCGGTGTTCCTGCGCCGTCCCGAGCGCCTCCCGTTCGAGAACGACGATCTGCTGGTGGCCGCCCAGCTCGCCACGCACAGCGCGCTGGGCATCGACAAGGCGGTGCTGTACGACCGTGAGGCGTACATCGCCGACGAGCTGCAGCGCACGATGCTGCCGGAGACGCTGCCGCGTCCCACGGGCGTGCGGCTGGCGTCCCGGTACCTGCCGGCGGCGGAGACCGCCCGGGTCGGCGGCGACTGGTACGACGCCATCCCGCTGCCGGGCAGCCGGGTGGCGCTGGTCGTGGGCGACGTCATGGGGCACTCCATGACGTCGGCGGCCATCATGGGGCAGCTGCGCACGACGGCCCAGACCCTGGCCGGGCTGGACCTGCCGCCGCAGGAGGTCCTGCACCATCTCGACGAGCAGGCCCAGCGGCTGGGCACGGACCGCATGGCGACCTGTCTGTACGCCGTCTACGACCCGGTCGCGCACCGCATCACGATCGCCAACGCGGGGCATCCCCCGCCCGTCCTGCTGCATCTGGGCGGCCGGGCCGAGGTGCTGCGGGTCCCGCCGGGCGCGCCGATCGGCGTGGGCGGGGTCGACTTCGAGGCGGTGGAACTCGACGCGCCCGCCGGGGCGACGCTGCTGCTGTACACCGACGGCCTGGTGGAGTCCCGGCTGCGGGACGTGGCGACCGGTATAGAACAGCTGCGGGAGAAGCTCGCGGCGACCGCCCAGCTGACCGGACCGGACCATCCGCCGCCGCTCGAAGCCCTGTGCGACGAGGTGCTCGACATGCTCGGCCCCGGCGACCGGGACGACGACATCGCGCTGCTCGCCGCCCGGTTCGACGGGATCGCGCCCAGCGATGTGGCCTACTGGATCCTCGAGCCGGAGGACGCCGCGCCGGGGCGGGCCCGGCGGCTGGCCCGGCGGGCGCTGTCCCGTTGGGGCATGGAGGACATGTCCGACTCGGTCGAGCTGCTGGTGAGCGAGGTCGTCACGAACGCGGTGCGGTATGCCACGCGGCCGGTCACCCTGCGGCTGCTGCGGACCGACGTGCTGCGGTGCGAGGTGGGGGACGACGTCCCGCAGCTGCCCCGGCTGCGGCAGGCCCGGGCGACCGACGAGGGCGGGCGTGGGCTGTATCTGGTGAACCGGCTCGCCCGGCGCTGGGGGGCCACGCGGCTCAGCACCGGCAAGGTGGTCTGGTTCGAGCTGAACCGGAGCTGACGGCGCCGCGCGGACGCGAGGAGCAGACGCACGATGCACAGCGCGAAGGGGGCGCCCGGAGATCTCCGGGCGCCCCCTTCGCTGTTCCGCCGCCGGCTGCGGCGTCGTGCTACTGGCCGAGGAGCGGGTTGTCCGGCTCCCCCGATCCGGTCGGGGGGGCGTCCGTGCTCGGGACCGACGGCGTGTTGCCCGACGGTGAGCTGGACGGCGAGTTGCTCGGCTTCGGCGACGAGGACGCGGAGTTGCTCGGCTTCGGCGACGAGGACGGCGAGGAGCTCGGCTTCGGCGACGAGGACGGCGAGGAGCTCGGCGACGGCGACGAGGACGGCGACGGGGGCGCCGTCTGGACCGCGGCGCCCTGTTCGGTCTCCAGGTCGAACTTGGTGACCTTGGTGGAGACGCCGAAGGTGTAGGCCGCCCAGATCTGCGCCGGGGGGCCACCGCCGTTGATCCGGCCCTTTTTGCTGGTGATGCCGGTCATCGCGCCGGTCAGCGTGACCTGGGGGTGCGGGGCCTTCGCGGACTCGCCGAAGAGGCCGACCGAGGTGACGAGATCGGGGGTGTAGCCGGTGAACCAGGCCGACTTGTTGTTGTCGGAGGTACCCGTCTTGCCCGCGACCTTCTGGCCCTTGCGCAGCGGGTTGTCCCGCACGGAGATCTTCGCCGTGCCGTCGTCGACCACGCCGGTGAGCACCGAGGTGACCGAGTCGGCCGCCTCGCGGTCGATGACCTGCTTGCCCACGGGGGCGGTGTGCTTGAAGGACGGGTAGGCGCTGTTCTCCGCCGACTTGATGAGCGCCGGGGTGACCTTCTTGCCGTGGTTGTCGAGGGTGGCGTAGACGCCGGCCATCTGCAGGGGGCTCGCGCCCATGGTGCCGAGGGTCTGGGCCGGCACGGCCTTCAGGTCCTTGGTGTGCATGCCGAGTTCGTCGGCGACCTTGAGCACCTTGTCCATGCCGACGTCCACGCCCATCTGTGCGAAGACGGAGTTGATGGACTTGTTCAGCGCCGTCTGGACGGTGACGGGACCGTAGTCCTGGTCGTCCTCGTTCTCCGGGGCGAACCCGATGTCGCTGCCGACGACCGGGCGCTTGCTGGTGCCGTCGTAGATCGTGTTGGCGGTGATCTTCTGGTCGTCCTGGGTCACGGCGTTCTCGTCGAAGGCCGCGGCGAGGATCACCGGCTTGAAGGTGGAGG
Organism: Streptomyces sp. LUP30; assembly: GCF_001746365.1. Classification (GTDB taxonomy): domain Bacteria; phylum Actinomycetota; class Actinomycetes; order Streptomycetales; family Streptomycetaceae; genus Streptomyces. The sequence continues at coordinate 36,398 of NZ_MJAJ01000006.1, read as the reverse complement.
CGGGCTGGTAGTCGGTGCGGGTGGCGTTGTTGAGGTAGTGCTCGGTGTAGCTCGTGCCGCCGTACATCGCCTCGACCGCGCCGGTCTTCGGGTTCACCGACACCGCGCCGGCCTGGACGTCGCCGTCGACCGGGCGCTTCTTCTTGTCCAGCTTGCTGGTGAGCTGCTCCTTGACCGCGGTCTCCAGCGCCTTCTGCTTCTTCTTGTCGATGTTGAGCTCGATGTTCCAGCCGCCCTTGCGGACCAGGGCCGCGGCCGACTCGTAGTCGTCGGCGACGCCCGTGGCGACGAGCTGGTTGGCGAGCTCGGTGTTGGCCGCGTCGACCAGGTAGCCGATCTGGCCCTGCTTCCCCGGGGCGGCCTTGGGGTCCTTGGGGATCGGGAACTTCATCCCCTCGCGCTTGGACTTGTCCAGCCAGTTCTGGCCGACCATGTTGTCGAGGACGTAGTTCCAGCGGGCCTGGACCAGGCGTTTGCCGGTGTCGGAGGCGGCGGCCCAGTCGTACTGGCTGGGGGCCTGCAGCAGCGCGGCGAGGTAGGCGCCCTGCTCGACGCTGAGCTTGTCGGCGTCGACGCGGTAGTAGGCCTGGGCGGCGGCCTGGATGCCGTAGGCGCCGCGGCCGTAGTAGCTGGTGTTGATGTACCCGGCGAGGATGTAGTCCTTGTCCTTCTCCCGGTCCAGCTTGAGGGAGATGACCAGTTCCTTCAGCTTGCGCGTGACGGTCTGTTCCTGGGACAGGTAGTAGTTCTTGACGTACTGCTGGGTGATCGTCGAGCCGCCCTGCGCGCCCTTGCCCATCAGGGTGTTGAGCACACCGCGGGCGGTGCCCCTGAAGTCGACGCCGTTGTCGTTGTAGAAGGACTTGTTCTCGGCGGCGACGAAGGTGTGCTGGACGGGCTTGGGGATCGTGGCGAGGTCGACGTTCTCCCGGTTGACGTCGCCGTCACGGGCGAGGAGCGCGCCGCCGCCGTACTTGTAGACGTTGCTCTGCAGGTTGGCGTCGGGGTTGCCCGCGGGGATCGGGGTGCTCACGTACAGCCAGATGAAGGCGCCGATGACGGCGAGACAGAGGCCGAGGAACGTGCCGAGGATCTTCTTCCAGGTGAAGAGCCGGCGTATGAAGCTCTTGTCCTTCTTGCCGGCCTTGCCCTTCGTGCCCCTGCCGGCCTTCTTCGCGCCCTTGCGGGCGGCCGCGCGGCCGCCGGGCGCGGGCGCCGTGGTGGTCGCGGTCGCTGTGGCGGTCCCGGCGGTGGCTTCGTGGGCGGTGGGCGCCACGGACTCCGTCTCCGTCGAGCGGTTCCGGGGCGCCGCGCGGCGGCCACCGCGCTGTCGCGCTCGTCTCTCTTCCGCTCGTCCCATGAGTCCGCTCGCTCCGCTTCCTACTCGGCAGTCACACCAGCGCCCGGGGGCAGGGGCAGGTCAGCTCAGAAAGCTAACACCGCTGTCTATGACGAGGCGCAGTCGATCCGGTCTTCGGGGGGCGTGAGAATCAGCACCCCGCCCGGCGGAACCGGCGTGACCTCCCCACCGATTCGACGTCCGAGAGGGGTGGAGGGTTGCCATCTCGCGCTTAAGTGATATCACTTAGATAGACAGCCGATCACTGAAAAGACTGTTGACGGCTGCTGACGAGAAACGGGGACCCGCCATGTCCGTACACGACCCTTCGGCTCACGACACCTCGGCGCCCGGCCCCTCGGCCGCCGCCGAAGCCGTCGACGCACCCGAGATGCCCGCCCCGCGCGTGACCGAGTTCCCCGCGCACAGCGTGGGCGGCGGACTGGCGCTGCTGCTCGGCCTGGCCGGGCTGCTGGCCGGCGCCGGGATGATCGTCGCGGCCACCGCGGTGACGGCGACCGGCCTCAAGGCGGCGCTGATCGTCGTCGGCGTGCTGGTCGCCCTCGCCGCGTTCCTCGCGATGTGCGGACTGAACACGGTGGCGCCGGGCGAGGCACGCGTGGTGCAGCTCTTCGGCCGCTACCGGGGCACCATCCGCGAGGACGGCCTGCGCTGGGTGAACCCCTTCACCTCCCGCGAGAAGATCTCCACCCGGGTCCGCAACCACGAGACGGCCGTCCTCAAGGTCAACGACGCCTACGGCAACCCGATCGAGCTCGCCGCGGTCGTGGTGTGGAACGTGCGGGACACCGCGCAGGCCTCCTTCGAGGTGGACGACTTCCTGGAGTTCGTCGCCACCCAGACCGAGGCGGCCGTCCGGCACATCGCCATCGAGTACCCCTATGACGCGCACGACGAGAACGGGCTCTCGCTGCGCGGGAACGCCGAGGAAATCACCGAGAAGCTCGCCGTCGAGCTGCACGCGCGCGTGGAGGCGGCCGGTGTGCGGATCATCGAGTCCCGTTTCACCCACCTCGCGTACGCTCCCGAGATCGCCTCGGCGATGCTTCAGCGGCAGCAGGCCGGTGCGGTCGTCGCGGCACGGCGGGAGATCGTGGACGGGGCCGTCGGAATGGTGGAGGCCGCGCTCGGCCGCATCGCCGAGCAGGGCATCGTCGAGCTGGACGAGGAACGGAAGGCGGCAATGGTGTCCAACCTGATGGTGGTGCTGTGCGGGGACCGGGCGCCCCAGCCGGTGCTGAACACCGGGACCCTCTACCAGTGACGGTTCCCCCCGGGGGTGCAGCCCCTCAAGGCCGGCCGCAGCGCAAGCAGGTGCTGCTGCGGCTGGATCCCGCGGTGTACGAGGCGCTGGCCCGGTGGGCCGGTGAGGACCTGCGGTCCGCCAACGCGCAGATCGAGTTCCTGCTGCGGAGGGCCTTGAAGGAGGCGGGCCGGCTGCCCGGTGACACCGGCCCGCTGCCCCGCCGCGGCCGCCCCCCGGGCGGCTCCGCCGCCGGGCCCCCGAAGCCCTGACGGACCCGCCTGCCGGGCCCGCCCCGGGGCGGGCGGGCGACAGCTGCAGGGGCCGGCGCCGGGCATCCTCCCGCGGGACCTGTTGCGAAACGGTGACAATGCGCTGTCACCTGCGGAACCGTACCCCCCGCTGCCACCTGCGCACTCCGTGTATACACGGCAGGTATACACCGCGGGTACAGTCCTCGCATGTCCATCGGTCACACTCTCCTGGGACTCCTGGAGTCCGGGCCCCGCCACGGTTACGACCTCAAGCGGGCCTTCGACGAGAAGTTCGGTCACGACCGGCCGCTGCACTACGGCCAGGTCTACTCGACGATGTCGCGTCTGCTGAAGAACGGGCTCGTCGAGGTCGACGGCATCGAGGCCGGCGGCGGTCCCGAGCGCAAGCGGTACGCCATCACCGACGCCGGGATCACCGACGTCGAGAAGTGGCTCGCCACGCCCGAGAAGCCCGAGCCGTATCTGCAGTCCACGCTCTACACGAAGATCGTCCTCGCGCTGCTCACCGACCGCGACGCCGCCGACATCCTCGACACCCAGCGCTCGGAGCACCTGCGCAGCATGCGCATCCTCACCGACCGCAAGCGCAAGGGCGATCTGGCCGACCAGCTGATCTGCGACCACGCGCTGTTCCATCTCGAAGCCGACCTGCGCTGGCTGGAGCTGGCCGCCGCACGTCTCGACAAGCTGAAGGCGGCGATGCACGCGTGAACGCTCCCGGGGGGTCCCTGCTCGTCGCCGAGGACTTGCGCAAGGCATACGGCCCGACCATGGCGCTGGACGGCGCCGAGTTCTCCATCCACCCCGGCGAGGTCGTCGCGGTGATGGGTCCGTCCGGGTCCGGCAAGTCGACGCTGCTGCACTGCCTCGCCGGCATCGTGACGCCGGACTCCGGCTCGATCATGTACGACGGCCGGGACCTCGCCACCATGAGCGACGCCCAGCGCAGTCAGCTGCGGCGCACGGAGTTCGGCTTCGTGTTCCAGTTCGGCCAGCTCGTGCCCGAACTGACCTGCGTGGAGAACGTCGCGCTGCCGCTGCGGCTGAACGGCGCCCCGCGCAAGCAGGCCGAGCGCACCGCGCTGGACTGGATGCGGCGCCTGGAGGTCGACGACCTCGGCAAGAAGCGGCCCGGCGAGGTCTCCGGCGGGCAGGGGCAGCGGGTCGCCGTGGCGCGGTCGCTCGTCACCAACCCCCGGGTGCTGTTCGCCGACGAGCCGACCGGGGCGCTCGACTCCCTCAACGGCGAACGCGTGATGGAGCTGCTCACCGAGGCCGCCCGGACGGCCAACGCCGCCGTCGTCCTCGTCACGCACGAGGCACGGGTGGCCGCGTACTCCGACCGCGAGATCGTCGTTCGGGACGGCAAGTCGCGCGACATGGAGCGCGTCATATGAGTCTGCGCCAATGGTCCAGAGACCTGGGCCTGGGGGTCCGGTTCGCCTTCAGCGGCGGGCGGGAGGGCTGGATCCGGGCGGTCCTGACGGCCGTCGGCGTCGGCCTCGGGGTGGCCGTACTGCTGCTGACGACCGCGGCGCCCAACGCGCTCGAGGTACGCCACGACCGTGAACAGGCGAGGCTGGACTGGCCGTTGGGCGAACCGCCGGTCAAATCCGACAAGACCCTGCTGATCGCGCAGTCCGACACCACGTTCCGGGACAAGGACATCCGCGGCCGGATGCTGGAGCCGGAAGGCTCGGGCGCCCCGCTGCCGCCCGGCGTGAGCCGGTTCCCGGCGAAGGGCGACATGTTCGTCTCGCCCGCGCTGAAGAGACTGCTGGCCGCCGACGACTCGGCGCCGCTGCGGGAACGGCTGCCGTACCACGTCGTCGGGACCATCGGGGAGAACGGGCTGGTCGGCTCACAGGAACTCGCCTACTACTCGGGCGCGACCGGGCTGAGCATGCACGTCAACGGCGGCGGCTCGGTGAGCCGGCTGGAGACGTTCGGGGACCCGAACCCGTCGCACGAGAAGACCGATCCGGTGCTGCTCCTGCTGATCCTCGTGGTCATCGTGGTGCTGCTGATGCCCGTCGCCGTGTTCATCGCCGCGGCCGTGCGGTTCGGTGGCGAGCGGCGCGACCGCCGGCTCGCGGCCCTCAGACTGATCGGTTCCGACAGCCGGATGACCCGGCGCATCGCGGCGGGCGAGGCCATGGCCGGCTCCCTGCTGGGCCTGGTCCTCGGCACGGTGTTCTTCCTGATCGGCCGTCAGGTGGCGGGTACCGTCGAAGTGGTGGGCGTGAGTGTGTGGCCCAGCTATCTCGACCCCTCGCCCGCCCTGGCCGCGCTGGTCGTCCTGGCGGTGCCGACGGCGGCGGTGCTGGTCACCCTGTTCGCCCTGCGCGGTGTGGTGATCGAACCCCTCGGAGTGGTGCGCACCGCCAAGCCCGCGCGGCGGCGCCTGTGGTGGCGGCTGCTGCTGCCCCTGGGCGGCGTCGCGATGCTCTACCCGATGATCGGGCAGGGCCACGCCAACGGCGACTTCAACCAGTACCTGGTGAGCGGCGGCGTCATCCTGATCCTCGTCGGCATCACCGCACTGCTCCCCTGGCTCGTGGAGGCGGTCGTCGCCCGGCTCGGCTCGGGCGGCGTCGCCTGGCAACTGGCGGTACGGCGGCTTCAGCTGAGCAGCGGTACGGCGGCCCGGATGGTCAACGGCATCGCGGTGGCGGTGGCCGGGGCGATCGCGCTCCAGATGCTGTTCGCCGGCGTGGACAGCGACTACACCAAGTCCACCGGTCAGGACGTCAGCCGGGCGCAGATGCAGGTCGGGGTGCCGGACGGCGCGCCGCTGGCCCCTACCGCCCGGAAGTTCGCCGAGACCAAGGCCGTCCGCAAGGTGACGGCGCTGTGGGAGGGCTACCTCGGCGACACCTCCTGGAAGACCGAGAACGGCCCGAACACGCTCGGCGCGCTGGCCGTGGGCGACTGCCCGGCCCTGCGCGAGCTGGCGGAGCTGCCCTCCTGCGAGGACGGCGACACGTTCGTCCTCGACGGCGCCGGAAACTCCGACGACGGTGCGCACCTCAACAAGCCCGGCAAGAAGTTGTACTTCGAACAGTCCTCCGACGACCACAGCCCGGATGTCCAGTGGACCGTCCCCCCGGGCGTCAAGAAGGCCCATGCCGTGAAGGGCCTGACCGACTGGGAACGGGACGGCTTCCTGATGACGCCGAGCGCGCTGCCCAAGGCGGCCGAGAAGCGGGTCAGCGGGGAGATCTACCTCTCGATCGACGAGTCCGTGCCCGACGCCTACGAGTACGCCCGTAACACGGCGTTCAGGGTCGACCCGCTGTCCCAGCCGATGAACTGGACGGCCACCCGGCAGGACACGAAGTTCAGCTCCATCCGCACCGGGCTGCTGGTCGGCGCGGCCGCCGTGCTGGCGCTGATCGGGGCGAGCCTGCTGGTCTCCCAGCTGGAGCAGCTGCGCGAACGCAGGAAGCTGCTGTCGTCGCTGGTCGCCTTCGGCACCCGGCGGCGCACGCTCGGGCTGTCCGTGCTGTGGCAGACGGCGATCCCGATCGTGCTGGGGCTGCTGCTGGCCGCGACGGTGGGCATCACCCTGGGCGCGGTGCTGCTGCGGATGACGGACACCCCGGTGGACGTGGACTGGCCGAGCGTGCTGGCGATGACCGGCATCGGCGCGGCGGTCGTCCTCCTGGTGACGCTGCTGAGCCTGCCTCCGCTGCTGCGGCTGCTGCGGCCGGACGGGCTGCGCACGGAGTAGCCGCCGCCCGCCACGGTCGTCCGGTCCGGTCCCTCCCCCCGCTCGGGGGAGGGACCGTCCGCGTTCACAGCTGGTACTCCCGCACCACCCTTCGCACCTGGGCGAACAGCATGCCCACGTTGACCGACTTGCGGCAGACGACCACCGCGACGACGTCCTGCTGCTCGGTCATCCGCACGAACAGGTGAGTGAGGTTCTCGCTGTTGACGAGGATCTCCTGGAAGAAGTGGTTGTCGCTCTGGACGCCGCGACGCTCCTTGAACACGTCCTCGATCATCACCACCGTGCGGCCCTGGAACAGGTCCAGCGTCGCTCCCGCCAGCAGGTCCAGGACCTCGGGCGGATGGTTGTCGACGGTCTCGTAGGACAGCAGCATGCCGGTGGCCATGTCGACGACGCCGGAGGCGACGCAGTCGGGGGCATCCGTACGCAGTGATTTGACCAGGCCCATCACCTGATCGGAGAAACCGGGGGTCATACGCTTCGTCGCCATCCCTTCAGACTCCTTCGGCGGCTTTCCGGGTGAGGATCAGGTCGATGCGGCGCAGGGCGGGCTGGGTCGCCGTGTGCAGGCGCTCCACGTCCATGCCCTCGTCGCCGAGCACGACCATCAGCGCGGTGTCGCCCACCGCGTAGAACGCGGCGCAGCCGTGGCTGCCGTAGGCCACCGTGCGGTGCAGGGCGCCGCGGGCGGTCGCCTCGGAGGTGCGGCGGGCGAGGCCGAGGCCGGCCGCGGCGAGGGCGGCGAGGCCCTCGGGGTCGATGGAGTCGGCGGTGTCGGCGGCGATGAGCAGTCCGTCGGCCGCCGCCACCGCGGTGTCGGTGATGCCGGTCACCTGCTCGCGCAGGCCGCGCATCTCCCGCGCGAGGGCTTGGTGGTCCATGTGTGCAACTCCCCTGTCTGTGATCGCATGTGATCGTTGTTCTGTCTGTGGGGGTCGGTGCGTGGGGTCGGTGCGTGGGGGTGGTCATCTCGCCGTGGGGTTCCGCAGGCGGAAGAACTCCTTCCAGCCGTTGCCGCCGTTCGGTTCCGGCGTGAGGGTTTCGTTGATGCCGCTGGCGCCGGGGCGCCGCCGGGGCAGCGCGGACGGGTCCGGGTCCGGCGGCCCCTGCGGCGGCGCGGCGGGCGCCATGGGTTCCCGGGGGCCCAGTCCGCCGCCGTCCGCCGGTAGCAGGACCGGGATCGGGTGGGGTGCGTCCACGCACTCCAGGAGCCCCTCGCCCAGCATCCGAGCCACCTCGACGGTGACGGTGTAGACGCCGCGTCCGGTGCGGAAGGCCAGGTCGCGGGCGGTGCGTCGGCCGTCGGCGTGCGCGAGCAGCTCGCACCGCAGGTCGCCGAGGCGAGTCGCCGCGCAGGAGACGGGGGCGGGCGTGGGCCGCTCCCGGTCCGGGCGCACGGGGTACGGCAGCGCCAGCAGCGCGCGCAGCTTGCGGGACGCTTCCTGGAGCAGCCGGGTGGGCGGTTCGCCCACGGCGACCGCGGCGGGCGGGGGGCCTGCCGCCGGACCGCGTTCGCAGCCGTCGACGCTGCCCGCGACGACCGCGAACGCGGCGTCCTGGAGGGACATCGCGCAGACCACCCGGAGCTGGGCGGCCCCCGCGTAGCCGTGGGCGATCAGTCCGGCGGCCGGCCAGCGCGCGCCGCCGGACTCGCGCACCAGAGCGGCCCACTCCTCGCCCCCGATCCGGCCGGAGCGCAGCAGGAGCGCCTCGGGGCCGGGCGCGCCGGGCGACTCGACGGCGACGACCAGCCCGCCGTGGAGATGGAAGGCGCCGCCGGGCGAGCCGGACACGCGCACCTCCCCGGTGAAGCCGTCCCGGCCGCACGCGGCGAGGTCGCGTGCCAGCAGCTCGTAGCCCGACATCACTCCCCTTGGGCCTCTCGCACATACGCCTGACGCGTAGCGCTGAGGAGGGAATGTGTATCAGCCGGCGCGCACGGCCCAGCGCGGGATTTCCGACCTGCCCTCAGCTGACGGAAGTTGCTCCTCCGGGGAGCTCAAATCGCTTCGTAGGGACGCTATTTGACCGAGTGCCGCGCCCTGGCGGACTTCAGTCGTCGTCCCCGAGCACCCGCACCGGAAGCGGCCGCAGCGCCTCCCGGAGGGCGTCCGCCAGCTGCCGGTGCTCGGCTCCTCTCGCGGCTCCCGTGCGCATGGCCAGGGCGATGCGGCGGGCGGGCGCGGGGTCGGCGAAGGAGCCGGTGAGCAGGTGCGTGCTGCGGCTGGTCTCGACGGTGACGGCGGTGCGCGGCAGGAGCGTGCAGCCCAGGCCGCCGGCGACGAGCTGGACGAGGGTGGACAGCCCGGCGGCGGTGGTCGTCACCGGCGCGTCCCCGCGGCCCGCCTCGCGGCAGATGTCCAGCGCCTGGTCGCGCAGACAGTGCCCCTCGTCGAGGAGCAGCAGCGTGAGCTCCCTGAGTGCCTCGCGCGCGATGCCCGCGCGCCCTCCGAGCTCATGGCCGAGGGGCGTGACCAGCACGAAGTCCTCGTCGAACAGCGGGAGTTCGACGACACCGGGGACACCGAGGGGGACGGCGAGCAGCAGCAGGTCGAGCCGTCCCGTGTGCAGGCCGTCCACGAGGCCGGCGGTCTGCTCCTCGTGGACCTGGAGGTCGAGGTGCGGGTAGCGCTCGTGGACCAGCCGCAGGACGGTCGGCAGGAGGTAGGGCGCGACGGTGGGGATGACGCCGAGGCGCAGCGCTCCGGTGAAGGGGGCCCGGACCGCCTCGGCCTCCTCCATCAGCGCCTCCACCTCGCCGAGCACCGCCCTGGCCCGGACGACGAGCCGCTCGCCGGCCGGCGAGAGCAGCACCTTGCGGGTCGTACGCTCGAGAAGGGTGACGCCGAGGGTCTCCTCCAGGGCCGAGACGGCGCCGGACAGGGCGGGCTGGCTCATGCCGATGGCCGCGGCCGCGTCCCGGAAGTGCAGATGCTCGGCGACGGCCGTGAAGGCCCGGAGCTGGGCCAGACTGGGCGGTCGCCTTCTGGCCCTGGAATTACCTACAGTCACTGATAGCTACCTCCGATCAATTCAATCGAGTGTAGCCATTTCCCGAATCAATGCACCCTGTGCCACGATCGGCTCCGTCCAACCCAAGGGAAGTGTCCGCGATCCGGACACTCCCTCGCTGCAAGGAGAGCGTGTGCTCACTGTCGGTGACAAGTTCCCCGAGTTCGAACTGACCGCCTGCGTCTCGCTGGACAAGGGTGCGGAGTTCGAGCAGATCCACCACAAGTCCTACGAGGGCAAGTGGCTCGTGGTCTTCGCGTGGCCCAAGGACTTCACCTTCGTCTGCCCGACCGAGATCGCCGCGTTCGGCAAGCTGAACGAGGAGTTCGCCGACCGCGACGCGCAGATCCTCGGCTTCTCCGGTGACTCCGAGTTCGTCCACCACGCCTGGCGCAAGGACCACCCGGACCTGACCGACCTGCCGTTCCCGATGCTGGCCGACTCCAAGCACGAGCTGATGCGCGACCTCGGCATCGAGGGCGAGGACGGCTTCGCCCAGCGCGCCGTGTTCATCGTGGACCCGAACCGCGAGATCCAGTTCACGATGGTCACCGCGGGCTCCGTCGGCCGCAACCCCAAGGAGGTCCTGCGGGTCCTGGACGCCCTCCAGACCGACGAGCTGTGCCCCTGCAACTGGACCAAGGGCGAGAACACCCTCGACCCGGTCAAGCTGCTGGCCGGGGAGTGAGCTGAGATGTCTCTCGACTCCCTGAAGTCCGCGATACCGGACTACGCCAAGGACCTGCGGCTCAACCTCGGCTCCGTCATCGGCAACTCCGAGCTGCCCCCGCAGCAGCTCTGGGGCACGGTGCTGGCGACCGCGATCGCCTCCCGCTCCCCGATCGTGCTGCGCGAGCTGGCGCCGGAGGCCAGGGCCAACCTCTCGCCGGAGGCCTACACCGCCGCCAGGTCGGCCGCCGCCGTGATGGCGATGAACAACGTCTTCTACCGCACCCGCCACCTGCTCTCGGACCACGAGTACGGCACCCTGCGGGCCGGGCTGCGGATGAACGTGATCGGCAACCCCGGCGTCGACAAGGTCGACTTCGAGCTGTGGTCGTTCGCGGTCTCCGCGATCAACGGCTGCGGGCTGTGCCTCGACTCCCACGAGCAGGTGCTGCGCAAGGCGGGCGTCTCCCGCGAGACCGTCCAGGAGGCCTTCAAGATCGCTTCGGTGATCCAGGCCGTCGGCGTGACCCTGGACGCGGAAGCGATCCTCGCCGACTGACGTACGCGGCCGCGCGAAGGCCCCGCACACCTCACGGGTGTGCGGGGCCTTCGTCGTCGTCAGGCGTCCGGGGCCGGGGGTTCCGCGGCCGGGCCGGGCGGGGGCTCGGCGCCGCCCGCCGGGGCCGCCGTCACCGGGGCCGCCGTCACCGGGGCCACGTTCGACGCCGTGGCCCCCCGCGGACGGGGTGCGTGCCGCAGGGCCTGCTCGCGCGAGTACGTGTGCAGGTAGCCCACCACCGTGTTGGTGACGGCCACCAGGGGCACCGCCACGATCGCGCCGCCGATGCCCGCGACCATGCCGCCCGCCGCTACCGACAGGACCACCGCGAGTGGGTGGACGCGCACCGCGCGGCCGAGGATGAACGGCTGGAGGATGTGGCCCTCGATCTGCTGCACCGCCAGCACGACCAGCAGCGTCATCACCGCCGCGAAGACGCCCTGGGTGACCAGCGCGACCACGACGGCGAGCGCGCCGGAGGCGACCGCGCCGACGAGCGGGATGAAGGAGAACAGGAAGATGAAGACGGCGAGCGGGACGGCCATCGGCACGTTGAGGAAGTAGATGCCGAGGCCGATGAAGATCGCGTCGATCAGCGCGACGATCACCGTGCCGCGCACATACGCCGTCAGCGTCGCCCAGGCCCGCGGACCGGCCCCCGCGACGCCGGGCCGGGCCGCGGCCGGGACCAGCTTGAGCGTCCACTCCCAGATGCGCCGGCCGTCGTAGAGCAGGAACAGGGTCGAGAAGAACGCCAGCAGGATGCCGGTCAGCGCCTCGACGACGACGGTGACGCCCTCCAGGCCCGCCGAGGTGATCGAGTCGGTGTTGTTCCCGATCGCGTCCCGCAGGTTCTGGGCGATGCCGTTGATCTGCTTGTCGGTTACGTGGAACGGGCTGTTGAGCAGCCAGCGGCGCAGGTCGTCGATGCCGCCCTGGACCTGGTCGGAGAGGTTGTCGATGTTCGCCATGACCTGCCAGGTCACGAACCAGCCCATCAGACCGATGACGACGAATCCGAGGATCGCCGTCAGCGCGGTGGCGGCCCCGCCGGGCACGCCGGCCCGCTTCAGCCGGGCCACCGTGGGCTGCAGGAGCGCGGTCAGCAGCAAGGCGACCACGAAGGCCATGACGACCAGCTGGACCGCGCTGATGACTCTTATCAGCACCCACAGGGTCCCGGCGAGCACCAGCAGCCGCCAGCCCGCCTCGGCCGCGACCCGGACCCCCCACGGCACCGCGTGCGCGGGGTCGGGGCGCGGGACCGGAGGGACGGAATCCTGCGGGAACGCCTCGGGAGAGGGCGCGGACGCCTCGGGGGGCGCCGGTTCCGATTCGGCGCTCTCCCGCTGGACCTCGACACGTCGTTCGTCGAGCCGCTCACTCATCTCGCTCAGACCGGCGCCGAGCCGGCCGAGCCACCCTGGCACTCGCGACATGATCCGTCCTCTTCCCCCGTCTCTCCCCACCACTCCCCCTGGAGTCGTCGGTCACGGCCCGTCCGACCGTACAGGGCGAAAGCCCCTCCCCCTATGACGGGGAGGGGCTGCGCGAGGTTGAGCGGGGCCGCTGCGGGCCCCGGCTCGGGACGACGGGCGTCAGTAGGAGCTGTTGGCCTGCCAGTAGTCCCAGGCGCCGCAGGGACTGCCGTAGCGCTCGTTCATGTAGTTCAGGCCCCACTTGATCTGGGTGGCCGGGTTGGTCCGCCAGTCCGCGCCGGCGGACGACATCTTGGAGCCGGGGTAGGCCTGGACGAGGCCGTAGGCGCCGGAGGAGGGGTTGACGGCCTTGTAGTTCCAGCCGGACTCGTGCTCCACGATGTTGCTGAAGCACTGGAACTGCCCGCCGGGAACGATCCCGCGGGCGATGGCCTGGACCTCGGAAGCGGAGTACGACCCCTGCTGGACGAAGGTGGCACTGCCCGAGGCGGACTCCGTCTCGGTGTCGGCCTTCGTCTCGGCGCGCTCCTTGGCCTCCTTGGCCTCCTTCTCGGCCTTCGCCTTGTCCACGGCCGCCTGCTGCTTGGCCACCGCGTCCTTGGCGGCCTGCTTGCGGGCCGTCTCCTCCGCCGTCCTCTTGGCGGTGGCGTCGGCGGCGACGGCCTGGGCGTCGGCCTGTCGGCTCAGGGAGGCGGTCTGGACCTCGACCTGCTCACCAACGGGTAAGTCGGCGAGCAGCGTCGAGCCGCCCGTCGCCTGGGCGTCGTCGACGGGGTGCAGGGCGTTGCCCTGGGCGACTCCCACGACGGCGCCGACGGTGGTGACCGCGGTGGCCGAGGCCACGGCGAATCCCCTGGCGGATATCGGGCTCACTCGGATTCCTTCTGCTGTGTCATCAGATGCATCAGATGAAGGGGGACGACGGCCGGAAGCCGCCCGCGCTCAGTACCAGTGGTTGGCCTGCCAGAACGACCACGCCTCACAGGGGCTGCCGTACCGGCTGTCCATGTAGTTCAGGCCCCACTTGATCTGGGTGGCCGGGTTGGTCTGCCAGTCGGCGCCGGCGGACGCGTACTTGCCGGCCGGCAGCGCCTGGAAGAGGCCGTAGGCGCCGGAGGAGGCGTTGACCGCGTGGTAGTTCCAGCTGGACTCGTGGTCCACGATGTTGCTGAAGCACTGGAACTGGCCGCCCGGCACCATCTGCGCCGCCATCGCCTGGATCTGCGAGGTGGAGTAGGAGCTCAGGATCGGGAAGTCGCCCGCGCTGCGGCTGGCCTTGGTCTTGGCCTCGGCGCGCTCCTTGGCCGCCTTCTCGGCGGCCTCCTTCTTCGCGACCGCCGTCTTGGCCGCGGCCTTGCGGGCCGCTTCCTCGGCGTCCTTCTTCGCGCCCTCGTCCGCGGCGATGGCCTGGTAGCTGGCCTGCTGCGTGAGGGACGCCGTCTGCACCTGGGCCTGCTGGCCCACGGGCAGGTCGGCGAGGAGCGTCGCGTCGCTCGCCGTCGCCTCTGCGTCGTTGGGCTGCGCGACGCTGCCCGAGGCAACGCCGACGACGCTTCCGACAGCGGTGACCGCCGTGGCCGAGGCCACTGCGAATCCCCGGACCGAGATCCGGCTCACACGGTTTTCCTTCCAGCATCGTCCGCTTCGTTGACCCTGGCGGACGCGATCGTGCCCTTGACGCTGGTCTCCGAACTACGGGGTCACTGGAGACACGGGCCCGGTGGGCAACTCCCGGAAGGGGAGCGCCGCGTGGTGCTCGGGCGGCATACGACGGCGCTATGGAGTTGAACAGTGGTGCAAGTGGGTTTCCGTACCCCTGGGGGTACAGGTGTGCCGTATGCGGGGCCTGACAGAACCGAGACTCTGCCGTAACCCGACACCGCAAGGCAATTCCGAGTTGCGTGTGAAAGCTCACACCTGTGGAGGCCCCAGGGATTTCGCGAAACCCCCACACACGGCGACGCCGCCCGACTAGGCTCACAGCCTTTGTCGAGCGGCGCCAACTACCGCCGGGCCCCGATGTCTTGGGGCGGGTCGATCAGATCTGCCCATCCTCCAGCATTTCGGTCACAAGCGCCGCGATCTGGGACCTCTCGGACCGGTTCAGCGTGACATGCGCGAAGAGCGGATGCCCCTTCAGTTTCTCGACGACGGCCACCACGCCGTCATATCGCCCGACCCGCAGATTGTCCCTTTGCGCGACATCATGGGTCAGAACCACCCGGGAATTCGAGCCGATCCGGGACAGAACGGTGAGCAGCACGTTCCGTTCGAGGGACTGCGCCTCGTCGACGATCACGAAGGCGTCATGGAGGGAGCGGCCGCGGATGTGGGTCAGCGGCAGGACCTCCAGCATGCCGCGGGCGGTGATCTCCTCGATGACCTCGCGGCTGGTGACCGCGGACAGCGTGTCGAAGACCGCCTGGGCCCAGGGACCCATCTTGTCGGCCTCGGAACCGGGCAGATAGCCCAGCTCCTGCCCGCCCACCGCGTACAGCGGCCGGAAGACCATCACCTTCTGGTGCTGACGGCGCTCCAGGACCGCCTCCAGGCCCGCACACAGGGCCAGCGCCGACTTGCCGGTGCCGGCCCGGCCGCCCATGGACAGGATCCCGACGTCCGGGTCGAGCAGCAGATCGAGCGCGATGCGCTGCTCGGCGCTGCGGCCCTTGATGCCGAAGGCCTCCCGGTCGCCGCGCACCAGCCGGACGCTGCCGTCGGCGGTGACGCGGCCCAGGGCCTTGCCACGCTCCGACTGGATGGTCAGACCGGTGTGCACGGGCAGGTCCGCGACCTCGGCCACGTGCAGGCGGCCCTCCTCGAAGAGGATGTCCACCTGTTCGCCGGACAGCGTCAGTTCGGACATCCCGGTCCAGCCGGAGGAGCCGGTGATGGCGAGTTCGGCACGGTACTCCTCGGCGAGGAGCCCGACCGAGGACGCCTTGATCCGGAGCGGGAGGTCCTTCGACACGACGGTGACGTCGAATCCCTCGGCCTGCAGATTGCGGGCCACCGCGAGGATGCGGGAGTCGTTGTCCCCCAGGCGGTAGCCGGTCGGCAACACGCTGGGGTCCGAGTGATTGAGCTCGACACGGACGGTGCCGCCGAGTTCCCCGATCG
Source organism: Streptomyces sp. LUP30 (assembly GCF_001746365.1). Lineage (GTDB taxonomy): Bacteria > Actinomycetota > Actinomycetes > Streptomycetales > Streptomycetaceae > Streptomyces. The sequence goes on along the minus strand of NZ_MJAJ01000006.1, from coordinate 20,985 downwards.
GGATGGGGGCGTCGAGGCGACCGAACTTCACCCGGTAGTCGTCCAGCAGACGCAGGGCCTGCCGGGCGAAGTAGCCGAGCTCCGGATGGTGCCGCTTGGCCTCCAGTTCCGTGACCACGACGATGGGGAGCACGACCTCGTGCTCCTCGAAGCGGGTCATGGCGTTCGGGTCGGCCAGCAGGACGCTGGTGTCGAGAACATAGGTGCGCCGGTCTGGCATACGACGCTTTGTGCTGGTCACCACGGAAGGACGTACCCCCTCGGATGAGGTCGGGGAGCGACGGAGTGGAGCTGGGCCGGTACTCGGCCGCCCTGCACGGGCCGAGAACCGGCCCCCCGCTGCTTGTTCCGTGCCGTGACCGCACGGTCGGGCTGGTGCAAAGGGCCTCCCGGGCGGACGGCCCCGTGCCGTCCGCTGAGATCCGACACCCGTGGTTCGGGCGTCGACCTGCTTGGCTTATGCCCTCGAACGCGCGCCGCCATGCCACGGCATATGACGGCGCGCCGATGAACTCCACGTTACGTCCACCCCGAAGGGGGTATCCGGAACCCCCTTCGGGGGGCTTCGCCGGTGTGCGCCTCAGCCGCCGTAGCGCCGATGGCGGGCCGCGTAGTCGCGCAGGGCCCGCAGGAAGTCGACCTTGCGGAAGGCCGGCCAGAAGACCTCACAGAAGTAGTACTCCGCGTGCGCCGTCTGCCACAGCATGAATCCGGACAGCCGCTGCTCGCCGCTGGTGCGGATCACCAGGTCGGGGTCGGGCTGGGCGCCGGTGTAGAGGTGGCGGCCGATGAGGTCGACGCTGACGGAGTCGGCGAGGTCCTCCATCGAGGTGCCCTTCTCCGCAGCGTCCACGATCATCGAGCGCACCGCGTCGGCGATCTCCTGGCGACCGCCGTACCCGATGGCGACGTTGACCAGTATTCCGTCGACGTGGGCGGTGGAGTCCTGGGCCTCCTTCAGCGCGGTCTGCACATGGGAGGGGAGGATGTCGGGGGTGCCGACGTGGTGGACGCGCCAGCGGCCGTCCGCGGCGAGGGTGCGCACGACGTCCTCGATGATGCCGAGGAGGGGGACGAGCTCTTCCTGGGGGCGGTCGAGGTTGTCCGTCGACAGGAGCCAGAGGGTGACCACCTCGACGTCCGTCTCGGTGCACCAGCCGAGGAACTCCTCGATCTTGTCGGCGCCGGCCCGGTGACCGTGCTCGGTGGTGGAACCCGCGGCCTTCGCCCAGCGTCGGTTGCCGTCCATGATGACGCCGATGTGCTTGGGCACCTGAGCGTGGTCCAGGTGGCCTTCCACCCGGCGTGCGTACAGCCTGACCAGAAGGCCGCGCAGCTTGTCGCGCAGGTTCACGTGATTGTCAGCCCCTCCGTACGGTGCGGTCCCCGCGGGGCGCAGCCTACCCCTGTGGGGACTTGGGCAAAAAAACGGGCCGGTCCGTGGGGGGGAGACGGACCGGCCCGAGGGGGGGTTTCCACCATAACCCTTCGTAAGTGATGCTGCGCGCATCGGCGCGCCACAACTACTCTCCGGAGTCGTTCGGCGACGCGAGGGTGACCGTTTTAGACATGGTTCATGGGTGGTTCACGGCCGGAATGCGACTGATTCGCAGGGAAGCGGGCCCTGATGCCGAAGAAAGTTCAGGTTTCGCGGAGACTCGGGCCCTGTCGGCCGCCCGTCGACCCGTCCCCCTGACGGGCTAACCCGGCCGCGAACGCCCGCTTGACGCGAGCGTCACCGCGCAGCCCCCTCCACTGCGCGGTGACGTCCACGCAGCTTTGCTCACGCGAATTGCCTCGCTTGAACTTACGTCAGGCGGGACGGGGATGTGAACCACATGCGATAACGATGTGGAAACTCCATGGAGACCGAAGCCTCCCGGATCCGGTCAGAAGCGGGCCCGAGCGGCTGTTCCCGCCCGCTTCACCTACGACGTGCCTCGACGAGATGGCGGGAGCTGTGGGCGACGAAGGGACCGTCGGCCTCGATCCGCTCGTGCAGGGCGCGCAGCCGGGGCCGGTAGGCCTCCACCGTGAAGCCGGGGACCATCCACACCACCTTGCGCAGGAAGTGGACGACGGCGCCGACGTCGTGGAACTCGACGCGCAGCCGCTCCGCCCGCAGATCGACGATCTCCAGTCCCGCCGCCTCCGCCTCGGCGCGCTCGCGGTCGGGGTGACGACTGGAGCTCACCTCCTGTGGCTGCGGTCCGAGGAAGTGCTCGACGAGCTCGAACACGCTGCGCGGGCCCACGTGCTGGGCGAAGTAGGTTCCGCCGGGCTGCAGGACCCGGGCGATCTCGTGCCACAGGGGCCGCACCGGGTGCCTGCTGCTCACCAGGTCGAAGGAGGCGTCCGCGAAGGGCAGCGGGGCGTCCTCCGCGGTCGCGACGACCGCGATGCCGCGCGGCCGCAGCAGCGCGGTGGCCTTGGCGACGTTCGCCGGCCAGCCCTCGGTCGCGACGGTGAGGACGGGAGCCTTGGGGGCGGCCCGGCCGAGGGCGAAGTCGAGGACCTCGCCTCCCCCGGTCTGCACGTCGAGCGCGGCGCTCGCGCCGGCCAGCCGCGCGGCCAGCGACATCGCGTACCCCCAGGAGGGCCGCGCCTCGGTGGCGCGTCCCTCGAACCAGGAGAAGTCCCACCCGTCGACGGGGACGGCCGCCCCTTCGGCGAGCAGGTCCTCGAACGAGCCCTTCACACGGCCGGTCGCGCCGCCGCCCGTTCGGCCGTCCGTGCCGCCGTCCTTCTCGCCGTCGTACGCGCTGTCCCGGTCGTCCATCCGACGATCGTGACAGAGAGGCCGCGGAGACGCCGTCGATTAACGGGAACGCTCGTACCGCAGCAGCACGACTCCGTTGCCGAAGGCCTGCGACCCGGTGAGGCGGAGGGCGGTCTCGGTGGCGGTGTCGGTGTGCGGGAAGAGGGGCTTGCCCCGGCCGATGAGCACCGGGTGGACGTAGACGCGCAGTTCGTCGACGAGATCGTGCCGGAGGAAGGCGGCGGCGACGTCGGCTCCGCCGAGCGCCAGGTCGCCGCCCGCCTGCTCCTTGAGCGCGACGACCTCCTCGGGGACGACGTCCCGGACGATCGTCGTGTTCCAGCCGGCGCGTTCCAGGGTCCGCGAGTAGACGATCTTCGGCATCTCGCGCCAGATGCCGGCGAACTCGGCCTCGGTGGGGGAGGCGTCGGGGTCGGCGTCGGCGGTCGGCCAGTAGCCGGCCATCAGCTCGTACGTGGTCCGTCCGCTGAGGAGCCCGCCCAGTCCCCCGATGAACGTGTTGAAGTGCCGGTGCAGTTCCTCGTCGACGCGATGCCAGGAGATGTCGCGGTCCGGGCCCTCGATATAGCCGTCCAGGGACGTCGACATCATCAGGACGATCTTCCGCATGCGAGGGCCCCTTTTCGTCTCCCGGCTCGCTACCGTGCAGAGGGTAGCGAGGCGGCCGAGGGGAGACGGGTATGGCGCGCTGGCGGGACGGACGGGGCGAACTCCTGGTGGCGGAGGCCCGGGTGCCGTTGGAGATCGCCGCCTCCTACCGGGCCCGGACCAGAGGGCTGCTGGGACGGGACGCCGTGGACGGGGCGTTGCTGCTGTCGCCGGCCGGCGGGGTGCACACCTTCGGGATGCGCATGCCGATCGACGTCGCCTATCTCGACCGCCGGCTCACCGTCATCGCGGTGCGCACGATGGCGCCGGGGCGGCTGGGACTGCCCCGGCTGCGGTCCCGGCACGTCCTGGAGGCGGCGGCAGGCGCGATGGCCGGGTGGGGGCTGACGGCCGGAGTCCGGGTGCGGGTGTGCGCGTGAGGCTCAGCCCGTCGTGCGCGGGAACGTGACCTCCACCCGGCGGTTCTTCTTGCGGCCGGCCTCGGTCGAGTTGTCGGCGATGGGGTACTGCTCGCCGTAGCCGCGCACCTCGAAAGTGATGTCCGGGTCGTTCAACTGGCCCGCGAGCTGCGCCTGGACGGCGTCCGCCCGCTGCTTCGACAGGACGTCGCCGTGAGCGGAGGACCCCAAGTCGTCCGTGAAGCCGAAGACGCGGACGACGGTGGTGTGCTGCTTCTTGATCTCCTCGGCGATCCTGGCGATGCGGGACTTCGCCGCCGGGCCGAGTCGGGCGCTGTCCTTGCCGAAGAGGACCTCCGCCTGCAGGGCGAACGTCACGTCCGCGTTGGTGTCCTCACGGCGCTCGTCCCCCGACTCGTCCTCGACGACCTGCTTGATGTCGAGCACCTTGGGCGCGGCGAGGGTGCCGCCCTCGGGAAGCTTGAGGTCGGGATCGTTGGGGTCCACCTGCACGGGCGCGGCTGCCGTCGGCTCGGTGCCGGGGGGAACACTGGGCGAGGTGTCGGCCCGCACGACGGGAACGGGGGCGGCGAACACGAATACGAGGGTGAGGGCGAGGAGGGTGGGGCGTGGGTTCATGAGCGGCCTCACCCGGAGATCGCGATGTCGGCAGGCGCGAACATCGGCATCTGGAACGACACCTCGGAGGTGCCGGCGGGCGGTGCGGGGAACTGCATGAACACCGGTACGGAGTCTCCGGACTTGACGCTGGAGACGCCCGTGGTGGTCAGGGGCCTGCCGTCCGTGTCCCGGAGGACGTAGTAACGCTTCTTCCCTTTGGAGTCCACCAGGGTCGCTCCGCCGAACGAACGACCGTTTCTGATGATCTCGGTCTCGTTGCCGCTCAGTTGGGCGGGGATGGTCAGCAACTTCGCACTGTCGTTCTTCAGGTCCGCGGTCACGGTGACGAAGCCACCCGAGTCGCGCAGAGCAGAGGTGATCTGCAACAGCAGGCCGCTGGGCCCCTTCAACTCGGCCAGAGGCTCACCGGACTGCCCCTCCTGTGCGGTGGGCGCGGAGCCGTCTCCTTTCGACGCCGACGCCGCCGCCGACGCCGGGGGCTTGTCGTCGCCGCCTCCACCGCCGCACCCGGCCACGCCGAGGGCCAACCCGACGACAGCAGTCAGTGCGGTCGTCCTCCTGACGGCCTTCGCCGTGAACCGCATGCTCATCACGCTGTTTCCTTCGCTCGTCGTTCGCTTCTCAGTCGGCCAGGTGGACGTCGAAGAGGTCTTCGGGGCCCGGGAGGTCGGCGGGGTGCTCGGGGTCGGGATGCCATTCGCCGTCATCGCAGCTGAGCGTCGGCAGCGGTGCGTCGGCGGGGCCGGCCCCGGGCAGCTCGAACGTGCAGGCCGGTTCGATCACCGCGGTGGCGGTCGCCTTCGCGTGCAGGTTCTCGGTGCCGGGGACTATGGAATCGCCGACGGCGTTGGTGGTCTCCACACGCACGGTGTAACCGGGAAGCAGCCCGTCCGCCCGCCCGCACCCCAGTCGGCGGGCATTGTTCTGGGCGGCCAGCTGGTCGGCACGCCCGCAGCCGTTGAACACCGCATCTGTGGCATGGAAGACGGCCTGCCACTTGGTGGGGTCGCGCACGATCCTCGTCCACTCGTCGGTGAGCTGGTCCCTGGTGTCCAGGGCCGCCGCGAGCGCGGCCGCGTCCGCCGCCGTCTGGGCTCCGTTGCGGTTCGCCCCGGCCTGGCCCACGGCGAGGTAGGCGAGCGCCAGAAAGAGCAGACCCGCCACCACCATGATGTAGATGGGGAAGGCCTGCCCTGCGTCCGCGGACCGCGAGGACCTCGTCAGCCCGAGATGACCTCGTTGATCTTGTCGGTGATCGCGTTGTAGATCGTCTGCCCGATGTCCGTTCCCGTGATCGCCAGGACGATGGCCACGACCACCGCGATGATGCCCAGGTACTCCACCGCCGTCTGGCCCCTGTCGCTGCGGGCGGCGCGGGCCTGGACGTACGCGACGGTGGTGTGGATCCAGTTCCAGTTGGTCATGCTGTTCCCCTCCGGGTGTCGCGTGACCGGCTCGCTCGGCGCCGGTGCCGCTGTCGGCATCCTGAGCGTAGGCCTGAACGCCCGTTCCGGCTAAGGGCCTCAGGGCCCAATGCCGGGCCCAATCCCGAGTCGCCATCGCCCGTCACCCCACCCCTCGCCGGGGCGCCCCCGCAACCGTCCCCAGCCACTTGGCCGCGGCCTCGGAGCGGCTGCTGCTGTGCAGCTTGGCGAAGATGCGGTTGATGTGGTTCTTGACCGTCTTCTCGCTGATGAAGCAGGTGGCGGCGATCTGCCGGTTGTTCATGCCCGACGCGATGAGATCCATGATCTCCGCCTCCCTCCCGCTGAGCGCGTATCCGGCGCCACCCTCCGCCACCGATGCTCTCACAGGCGATTGCAACTGCGAAAGCGATTCCTCTGAAGTCAGGGAAAACAGGGGGACGGGATCCGCTTCGTCGTGTGCAGTCGCACTTTTCTGGATATGCTCCAGGACCGCCGTCGCCGCCGCCGGGGTGAGGTGCGCCCGGCCCACCGTGACGTCCCGCACCGCCGACACCAGCTCCTCCACGGTGAACTCCCCGTGCACGAGATATCCCCCCGCCCCGCCGCGCAGGGCCTGCTGGACGACTCCGGCCTCGTGGCTGTACGTCAGCATCAGCACGTGGGCGATCCGGGCCAGGTGGGGCAGGGCCGAGAGGCCGTCGACGCCGGGCATGCGGACGTCCAGCAGGACGACGTCGGGCCGGTGCCGGACTGCGGCCTCGCAAGCCTCGCGGCCGTCCGCCGCCTCCGCGACGACGGCGATGCCGTCCCGGTCGCGGAGCAGGGCCGCGAGACCCGCACGGACGACCGGGTTGTCGTCGGCCACCATCACCCGTACGGGGGCGGGCCGGGGCGGTGGGGGGAACAGGGGGTGCACGGCGCCCGGGGGCGGCAGTCGGTCCGGCATGACGTGGCTTCCGTTCGCGTGGGGGGTGTCGTTCACGGGCGGGACCCGGTGAGGGGGAGCTCCAGGCGGACTTCGGTGCCCCCGGGGTGCGCGCCGCGGCCGATGTGGATGCGGGCGCCGATGGCGGCGGCCCGTTCCACCATGCCGACCAGGCCGAAGTGGCCGTCGCGGCGCAGCTGTTCGAGCGTCGTGCCGTCGGGCAGGCCGCGTCCGTCGTCGTACACGCTGATGCACAGCGCGTCGCCGTGGACGCCCGCGTGGACGTCGACGTGGGTGGGATCCGCGTGGCGCTGGACGTTGTCCATGGCCTCCGAGGTGATCGTCAGCAGATGGCGGGCCACCGTGGGCGGGACCGGCAGCGTCGCACGGTCGCCCGTGGCGTGGTAGCTCGCGGCCAGGCCGGTGCGGTCGGCGAACGCCCGGGTGCGGGCCGCCAGTTCGGGCAGGACGTCGATCTCCTGCGTGGGGTCCGGTGCGTCCCGGCGCAGTTCGGTGAGGAGTTCGCGGGACTCGGCGGCGGCGCGGCGGGCGGCGCGAGCCACCAGGTCGGCGTGCTGCCGCACCCGGGCCGGGTCCATGTCCGGCGAGCCCGCCGACCGGGCCAGGGCGTCCGCGGCGAGAGCCACCCCCTGCAGCGTCTTGGCCACGGAGTCGTGCATCTCACGGGCCAGCCGGGCGCGCTCCGCGGCGACCGCCTCGGTGACGGCGAGACGCGCCCGGACGGTGGTCAGCGCCTGCGTCGCCGAGCCGAACCGCAGCATGAGCCGGCGCAGGGTGGAGCCCATCGCGCCGGTGATGACGCAGAGGCCGGGCAGCAGCAGCCGGTCCGCGACGCCGGTGCCCGGGCCCGCGCGCAGGGCCGCGTAGACCAGCAGCAGGATCAGCGACTGCAGCGAGGCGAAGCAGGCGGCGCCCCGCCAGCCGTACACGAGGCCGGCGAGCAGCGGGGTGCAGACGCTGACGTAGGCGAGGGTCGTGTCCGGGCCCGCGGAGATCAGCAGCAGCGCGCCGAACAGGGTGTCGACGGCCAGCAGCGAGGGGTGGCGCAGCAGCAGCGGGCCGAAGCGTTCCCAGTCACGGAAGAGGACGTACGAGCCCATGAAGGTGACGACCACGGCCGCGCCCACCAGCCGGACGCCGATGCCGGGCGCGGCGTTGAGGAGCGCCGGGGGCGCGGCGACGGCGATCATCGCGAGCCGGAACCCGAAGACCTGCCGGCACATCGCCTGCAGCGCGTTGACCTGGAGGGAGACGTCCTCCAGGGCGGGCGTCCCGGTACCCCCCGTTCGTGTGATCGCCGCCATCGCGGTCCCCCGCTCGCCTAGTTGCCCGTGAGGGGGCTGAAGTCGGTGCCCGAGCCGAGCAGGAGGCCCGCGCCGAGCAGGAGCATGGTGGCCGGGACCATGAAGGTGGTGATCATCAGGGTGGCCCGGGGCACGGCGCGGGCCGCCTTGCGGCGGGCGTTCTGGGCGTCCGTGCGGCGCATGTCCCTGGCGATCGAGACCAGGGTGTCCACGATCGGCGCGCCGAGTTCCTCGCCCTGCTGAAGCGCCGTGACGAACATGGCGACCTGCTCGGAGTCGTTGCGGCGGCGCAGCTCGGCGAAGGCCTCGCGGCGGCTCACGCCGAGGTCCATCTGACGCAGGGTGATGCGGATCTCGTCCGCCCACGGTCCCTCGTACTTCGACGCGACCCGGCCGAGCGCCTGCCGGAAGCCCAGCCCCGCGCTCACCACGACGGCGAGGACGTCGAGGAAGTCGGGCAGCGTCCGCTCGATGACGTCCTTGCGGATGCGGATCGCCGCCCAGATGCCGACCTCGGTCCAGAACGCGGCGAACGCGAACAGTACGAGGGCCAGGACGATCCTGCCCTGCAGGAGGAAGACCAGGCCGCCGAACCCGCCCAGCGCGCCGTACACCGCGCGCCGGGCCGCGTACCGGTCGATGGTCAGGCCGCCCGGGTTGCCCGCCAGGTCTATCTTCCGCCGGTACCTGGCCACCTGCTTGGGTCCCATGAGGCGCAGTACGGCGGGGGCGTAGCGCATGCCCATCCGGTCGACGAGGGAGTCGACCGCGCCGGTGCGGGTGGCGCCGATCTCCAGGGCCAGCGCCAGGTCCGGGGGGAGCTTGGCGTCCGCCCGGTACATGCGCACGCCGACGAAGACGCCCCAGACGCTCAGGCCCATGACGGTCGCGAGCAGCAGTTCCATGGTTCGTGCTCCCTTCCCTGCGGCTCAGACGTCGATCCGGGACATGCGGCGGATGAGGACGAAACCGACCGCGTACAGCGTGAAGGCGATGATGACGGCGCCCTGGCCGAGCGGTGAGCCGGTCATGCGTTCCAGGGCGCCGTCCTTGACCCCGTTCATCAGGAAGAGGGAGCCCACCCCCAGCACCGGCACGGCGTAGGCGGTCGTGTTGACCTGCGACAACTGTGTGCGCACCTCGCGCCGGGTCTCCTTGCGTTCCTCCAGCGTCTCCGTCAGGTTGCGCAGGGCGCCGACGACCTGGCCGCCCGCGCGGTTGGAGAGGACCAGGGTGGTGACGAGGACGACGAGTTCGCGGGAGGGGAGGCGGTCGGCGAGTTCGCCCAGGGCGTCGTCCATGGAGTGGCCGACCGCCAACTGGTTGGCCACCTTGGCCAGTTCCTCACCGGCCGGCGCCTCCAGCTCCTCGGCGGCCATGCCGACAGCGGTGCGCAGCGCGAGTCCGGCGTGGGTGGCGTTGGCCAGGATGCGGGCGAGCTCGGGGAGTTGGTTGATGAACTTCTCGATGCGTTTCTGGCGCTGCCAGTTGAGGAACTGCCAGGCGGCCCAGATGCCGAGGAGCCCGGCCAGCGGACCGAAGAAGGGGGCCAGGGTGGCCTGGCCGATCAGCCACAGGCCGGCCACCGCCGCCAGCATGCAGGCGAAGAACTCGCCGGGCGTCACGTCGAGGCCGGTCGCCGCGAGCCTCAGTTCCAGCTTGCGGCCGGCCGTCGTGCGGCGCAGCCGTCGGTCCAGGCCGCGGAAGCGGCGCCGACGGCCGACGCCGGAGAGCTGGCCGGTGTGGGAGAGACGTTCGACCAGCTCCGCCCGCTGCGCCCGGCCGCGCCCGTAGGCGTGCAGGCCGGCGACGGCCAGGACGCAGGTCAGGAGGGCCACGCCGGTGGTGAGGGAGGTCAGGGTGTCGAGGTCCATCGGCGTCACCGGGTTTCCCTTGTCGTCAGTTCGTGTGCCGCTCGCGCCACTCCGAAGGCCTGCGGGATCGGCTGGCTCGCCATGTACAGGCGGTCCGCGGTGCGGCGTGGCAGCGGGAAGTACTCGAAGGCGCCGTGGACGCGGCCGTCCGCGGCCATCGGCTGGGCGTTGAAACGGGCGATCGTGGCCAGCCGGTACGGTTCCCCGCCGTGGCTGTCGAGCAGGGCGATCTCGGTGACGCGGCGAGCGCCGTCGGCGAACCGGGTGAGCTGGACGACGACGTCCACGGCGCTGTTGATCTGGTCGTGGAGGGCGACGAAGGGGATCTCGACCTCCGACATCGAGGCGAGGGTCTGCAGCCGCATCAGGGCGTCCTCCGCGCTGTTGGCGTGGACGGTGGCCAGGGAGCCGTCGTGGCCCGTCGACATCGCCTGGAGCATGTCGAGCGACTCGCCGCCGCGGACCTCGCCGACCACGATCCGGTCGGGGCGCATCCGCAGGGAGTTGCGGACCAGGTCGCGGATGGTGATGCGGCCGTTGCCCTCCACGTTCGGCGGACGGGACTCCAGGCGGATCACATGGGACTGCTGGAGCTGGAGTTCCGCCGAGTCCTCGATGGTGATGATGCGTTCGCCCTCCGGGATCAGACCGGAGAGCGCGTTCAGCAGGGTCGTCTTGCCGGTGCCCGTGGCCCCCGAGACGATCACGTTGAACTTCGCCTGCACCAGCCCGGCGAGCAGGTACAGCATCTGCTCGTCCAGCGAGCCGAAGCCGACCAGCTCGTGCAGGGTGAAGGAGCGGGGGAAGCGGCGGATGGTGAGGGTGGGGCCGGTGAGCGACAGCGGCGGGATGATCACGTTGACGCGCTCACCCGAGGGGAGGCGGGCGTCGACCATCGGGTTCGTCTCGTCCACCCGCCGGTTGACGGTCGAGACGATGCGCTCGATGGTCTGCATCAGCTGGTCGTTCGACGCGAAGCGCAGGGGTAGCTGTTCCACCCGGCCGCCGCGCTCGACGAAGATCGCGTCCGGTCCGTTCACCATGATCTCGGTGATCGACGCGTCCTCCAGCAGCGGCTCCAGGATGCCGAGGCCGAGCGCCTCGTCGACGACCCGGCGGATCAGCTGGGCCCGTTCCGCCGTCGACAGCACCGGCCCCTCGCGGCTGATGATGTGGCCCAGCACCCGTTCCAGGCGCGCCCGGCGCTCGGCCGCGGCCAGCGAACTCATCTCGGCGAGGTCGATCTCCTCCAGCAGCTTGGTCCGGTAGGAGGCGACCAGATGACCGTCCTCGCCCCGCCCGTTCTCCTCGGGGGAGGTGATGCGCGCCCGCAGGCTCATGTCGGATGCCCTTCCCTCAGTGGTCGACCGGCATCGTGGCCGTCCGGTGGGCCTCGAAGTCCCCGACTCCGGGGATGACGGACGGGATGGTGACGGTGGACGTGACCCGGACCTCGTCGCCCGAGTACGCGGGCGCGCAAGCGGCGTCCAGCCAGCTGCTGACCGCCCGCGCGCAGTCCCCCGCGTAGTCCTCGTGCAGGGACGCGCTGCGCGCTCCGGTACGGGCCGCCGTCCCCGCCTGCTGGGCGCCGTAGGCGACCAGGCCGAGCTGCACGGCGGCCAGCGCCACGGCGAGCAGCACCGGGAGGAACCCCAGGTACTCGATGGCCGCCTGCCCCCGGTCGCGCCCCTGCCCCCGCCCGAGCCCGCGGCCTGGCCCGCCGCCGCTCCCGCTGCCGCGCCTTCGGTGCGCCATCTCAGTCGCCGTCCTCTTCCTCGACCGCGCCCGCGTGAGCGTGCACGGTGAACGGCAGGTTGAAGGCGCCGGGGAAGAGGACGGGGACGTGCAGGGTGACGTCGGCCGTCACGAATCCGCTGCCGCCGCAGGACACGTCGGCGTCCGCCTGCCACGCGTCGGACAGCTTGTCGGTCCCCGCCTCCTGACACACCGCTTCCCGCTCCCCCGGCTCGGCTGCCGTCCCCGCCCGCACCGCCTCGTCGGCAGCATTCCCCGCGAGCGTGTACGTGTATCCCAGGAGGACGAACTGCCACACCACCACCAGGGTCACGATGATCAGCGGTGTCATGCCGAGGAACTCGACGGTCACCTGGCCCCGGTCACGCGCGTGGGAAGCCTTCGCGAGGCTCCGCACGAAGCCCTTCACGCGCGCCCTCGCCTGCCGTGGGGTCATCTCACTCCCTCCGCCGCCGGAACCCCGCCGGACCCCGGTCAGGGCCGCGTCCGCGGCCGCCGCTCCTGCGCACGAGGGCCGTCTCCGGCGCCTTGACCAGCCCCAGTTCGCCGGCGAGCGCCCACAGCGCCTGGCGGACGGCGCCCCTGGCGTCGAGGGCGTGGACGCGGCCGGCGTCGACCGCGGCCTGGAGTTCCTTGAAGTTGGCGGGGACCGTGGTCGCGGCGACGGTCGTGCCGGTGATCTTCTGGATGAGCGAGGGCTGGATCTCGGTGGCGCGGCTGTGGCGGTTGACGACCACGGTCGTCTCCTCGGCCTTGCGGATCTGCAGCCGGTCCCACATGCGGACGGTGCGTTTGGCGCCGCGGACGGCGACCACGTCGGGGGTGGTCACCAGCAGGGCCCGGTCGGCCAGTTCGACGGCGACCGCGCCCGCGCCGCTGAGCTGGGCGCCGCAGTCCACGACCACCACCTCGTAGCGCGCGCGCAGGGCGGTGAGGATCTGGCGGGCGGCGCGGTCGGTGACCTCCTCGCCGCGCTCGCCCTCGCCGGGGGCGAGCAGCAGGGCGACGCCGGTGTCGTGGCGGAAGACGGCCTCGGAGAGGATGCGGGGCGAGATGTCGGCGATGGCGGCGAGGTCGACGACCGAGCGGCGGAACTGGACGTCCAGGTAGGAGGCGATGTCTCCGGCCTGCAGGTCGAGGTCGACCAGGGCGGTGGGACGGCCGGAGGCCTGTGCGGCGAGGGCGAGCTGGACGGCCGTGAGGGTCGCACCGACACCTCCCTTGGCGCCACTGACGGTGACGACGGTGCCGCCGACGCCGGTGAACACGTCGCCGCCGTGGCCGAGGTGACGTCGTACGCCGACCGACCACTGGGCGACGGCCTGTACGCGGTTGGCGAGGTCCTCGTAGCTCAGCGGCAGGGTGACCAGGCCGCGGGCGCCGGAGTCCATGGCGGCGGCGAACAGGCTGGGGCCCGCGTCGGTGGTGACGAGGATGACGCCGACCGCCGGGAAGCGCAGCGCGACCTCGCGGACCAGCTCCAGCGCCGGTACCGGGCCGATGCGTTCGTGGACGACGACGACCTCGGGCAGTTCGTCGACGGACTCCGCGGCGAGGCGGGCGAGGGTGTCCACGAGCTGGGTGGAGTCGCCGACCGGGGTGACCGGTTCGGCGTCCGGGAGCTGGCTGAGCAGGGTGGTGAGGGAACGGACCGCGTCCGCGTCGCCGACGGCCGGGAGGATCCTCGTGGGCATGGGCGGCGGCCTCTCACTTGTCCGTGGTGAGTTCGTACGTGCGGTCCTTGTCGGGGACCGTGGCGCTGCCGCCGGGTGCGACGAGGGCGAGGCGGACGCGCTTGGCGAACGACTCCGCGTACGTGATGCGCTGGGCGTCGAGGGTGGACAGCGCGAAGGTGATGGGGACGGCGTCGGTGGCCGAGCGGTTCCGGTCGTTCTGGTCCGGCTCCAGGGCCTTGATCTCGCCGACGTCGAGGACGCGGGCGCCGGTGACGATGATCTTCGACTGGTCGGGGTCGCCCTCCTTGGCCCCCTCGAAGGTGGCGTAGACGTTGACCGCCGAGCCCGGGGTTATCTTGCCGGCCACGCCGGTGGCCGCGTCGACCATGATGGCGACCTCCTGCTGCCCCGGCTGCAGGGCGGGCTGGTCGACGATCATGTCGCTCTGCAGCAGCGAGCCCTTCCTGAGCGTCGTCACGGCGATCTTGCCGCGGATGGCGGCAAGGTCGGTGACGGCGTTCTCGGACAGCCAGCGTTCCGGCATCTCGATCTTCTTGAACTGGTCCGCGCTCAGAGTGGTGTACGGCGCGACGTCGGCGCGCAGTTCGTACGCGGTGACCTCGGGGCCGACCTTGGACTTCACGTCGTCCATGACGGAGAGGACGCCGGCGAACGCGCCGAGGGCGCACACCACCGACAGGAGCAGGAGGATCACGCCGCGGCGCTGACGGGAGTTCATGAGCCGTACAACCTCGTCGGGGGTCGGGTCGGGCGGGCGGGAACGGGCGGGCGGGCCATGCCGGATCAGCCGCCCGCGGTGAGCGCGCGGGCGGTGTGGTGGGCGCCGGGGGTCCGGGCGCCGAGTTCGGCGGCGGACGGCGGGGTCGCGGAGCAGAAGACGCAGCGGTCGCCGATGACGTCGATGCCGCACCAGTGGCAGACGCTCTGCCGGACCGAGGCGACCAGTTGGTAGAGGACCGACAGGTCGGGCAGATAGGCGCAGAACTCGATCGCCTTTCCGGTGCCCCACCAGTCGGCGGACTCGGCGGGCAGCGTCGTCTCCCGCAGCCCCTGTGCCTTCCAGGCGGGGGCGAGGACATCGGTGACCCAGTCGGACTGCAGCTGACCGCGCGCGACCATCAGCCAGGTGCCGAACTCGGGTCCGGGGAGCACGGTTTCGGGGCCGGCGCGCACCAACTGCGGCTGCGGATGGGCGAGCACGCCGAACTGGCTGCCCGGGACCCAGGAGCGGGCGTGCGACTTCAGGCCGACGCCGGGGACGCGGTCGAGGCGGGCGACCGAGCCGAGGAGCGCTCCGGCGTGCAGGTAGTGGGTGAGCAGCCGGCCGGCCGAGGCGACGACGCCGGGGCCGAGGTCGCAGGAGGCGAGCTGGCGCAACTGGCGGGCCAGGACGGCCACCGCGAGCGGGGGGAGGTCGGGGCGGAAGAGCGCGATGCGGTCGCTCTCCAGGAGGGAGCGGACGGTGTGCAGTCGCTGCTCCACGGCGGCCGGCACGGCCCGCGAGTACAGGACGATCACATGCCCGTGCTGTTCGACGAGCGTCTGCACGGTGGCGAGGGCCTGTTCGAGCGGCTGCCGGTCCAGGTCGGCGAGGACGGCGGCGGGCAGGGTGCGTTCGTCCTGGGGCGGCAGCGCCAGGTCGGCTCCGGTCACGGCAATGGCTGTTGGCACGCGCAGCTCCCCGATTCCCGCGGTCCGGTCCACCGGCGTTACTCCGGTGCACCGGGGTGACTTCATTGCGTGACTACCTCAGCACTGTATCCAGCCCCCTGTGGCCGGAGAACAGCTTTCCGTAGCTGCCTGCCAACTCTTCTTTGCGCAACTCACAGCAAACCGGGGCAGGTTACGCGGCGACCGCCTCCACCGGCCCTCCACGGGCGAACCCCTTGACAACGGAATTGGTCTGGACCAACTTGTTGTCATGTCCCCACTTAAGCACGTGACACGACTCTGGCCGGGAGCCGCGGGCGCCGTCGCCGCCGCCCTCGTCCTGTCCCTGACGGGCGCGGCTCAGGCGTCCGCCGTGGACCTGAACAACGCCAGGAACGCCGGCTTCGAGGCCGGCCTGACCGACTGGACCTGCACGGCGGCGAGCGGCGCCACGGTCCCCTCCCCCGTGCACGGCGGCGTGTCCGCCCTCAGGGCGACGCCCGCCGGGCAGGACAACGCCCGGTGCAGCCAGACGGTGGCGGTGAAGCCCAACTCCACGTACACGCTGAGCGCCTGGGTCCAGGGCGGCTACACCTACCTGGGCGTCACCGGCACCGGCACGACGGACGTCTCGACCTGGACCCCGGACTCGTCGGCGTGGAAACAGCTGTCGACGACGTTCACCACCGGAGCGTCCACGACCTCGGTCACGGCGTACACGCACGGCTGGTACGGCCAGGCGGCCTACTACGCCGACGACGTCTCGGTGTTCGGCCCCGACGGCGGCGGAGGCGGCGACCCGGCTCCCACCGTGCCGAGCACCCCGGGCGGCCTCGCCGTCTCCGGCACGACGTCGTCGTCCGTTTCGCTCTCCTGGAACGCGGTGTCCGGCGCGACGGGCTACTCCGTCTACCGCGGCGGCGCGAAAGCGACGACCGTGACCGGGACCTCGGCGACCGTGACCGGCCTGACCGCCTCGACGGCGTACACCTTCCAGGTCACGGCGACCAACGCGGCCGGAGAGTCGGCGAAGTCGGCCCCGGTGACGGGCACGACCGCCGCGACCGGAGGCGGGGACGGAGGCGGCGGAGCCCTGCCCGGGCACGCCGTGACGGGGTACTGGCAGAACTTCGACAACGGCGCCACCGTCCAGAAGATCTCCGACGTCCCCTCGGCCTACGACATCATCGCGGTCGCCTTCGCCGACGCCACCTCGACGCCGGGCGCGGTGTCGTTCACGCTGGACTCCGCAGGCCTCGGCGGCTACACGGTCGACCGGTTCAAGGCCGACGTCAAGGCCAAGCAGGCGGCCGGCAAGAAGGTCGTCATCTCCATCGGCGGCCAGAACGGCACGGTGTCGGTCAACGACGCGACCTCCGCGGCGAACTTCGCGAACTCCGTGTACGCGCTGATGCAGACGTACGGCTTCGACGGCGTCGACATCGACCTGGAGAACGGCCTCGACCCGACGTACATGTCCCAGGCGCTGCGCTCCCTGTCCGCGAAGGCGGGGCCCGGGCTGATCCTGACCATGGCCCCGCAGACGATCGACATGCAGTCGACGTCGAACGGCTACTTCCGGACCGCGCTGAACGTGAAGGACATCCTCACGGTCGTCAACATGCAGTACTACAACAGCGGTTCCATGCTGGGCTGCGACGGCAAGGTCTACAGCCAGGGTTCGGTGGACTTCCTGACGGCGCTCGCCTGCATCCAGCTGGAAGGCGGCCTGGCCCCGTCCCAGGTGGGCCTCGGCGTCCCGGCCTCCACCCGCGGCGCGGGCAGCGGCTACGTCTCCCCGTCCGTGGTGAACAACGCCCTGGACTGTCTGGCCAAGGGCACGAACTGCGGCTCCTTCAAACCCTCGAAGACCTATCCCGGCCTGCGCGGCGCGATGACCTGGTCGACGAACTGGGACGCGGCGGCGGGCAACGCCTGGTCGTCGGCGGTGGGCCCGCACGTGCACGGGCTGCCGTAGCGCGGCGGAAGTCCGACGCGGCGCCGGCGGCAAATCGGATTGCACTCCGTCGGCCCGCTCGGATAGGAAGCCTGCATGTTACGAGGCAGCAAGGTCGGGCTCAGGGCCCGGCACGAGGACGACGTCGCGGTCCTGCACGCCGAACTCTACGACGACGTGGTCAACGCCTCGCGGTCCGAGGGCCGGGCGTGGCGGCCGCTCCCGCCCGACTCGAAGGAATCGCCGCATGTCGTCGACGACAAGAACGAGCGGCACGTCCCGTTCTCCGTGGTGGAGCTCGGCGGTGGCACGCTGGTCGGCGCCGCGTCGCTGTGGGGCATCGACCAGCACAGCCGTTCCGCGCACATCGGGCTGGAGCTGCTGCCGGCCTCCCGCGGCAAGGGGTACGGCGCCGACTCGGTCGCGGTGCTGTGCCACTACGGCTTCGTCGTGCGGGGCCTGCAGCGGCTGCAGATCGAGACGCTGTCGGACAACGCCGCGATGCTGGGCGCCGCCGAGCGCAACGGCTTCGTCCGCGAGGGCGTGCTGCGCTCCTCGGCCTGGGTGATGGGCGAGTTCCTGGACCAGGTGGTGCTCGGACTCCTGGCCCACGAGTGGAGGCCGACCCCGACGAACGGAACCGCCGTCCGACGGCCAGAGGGGCCGCCCGTGCGGGCCTGACGGGCTCTGGGCCGCGTTCGCCCTAGTAGAGGATCCGGTACGGGCGCGGGCGGTCGTTCCGTTCGTGGGAGGCCGGTGAACGGTCGGCCGGGGACGACCGCTGCGCCAGCGCCCGCAGCCGCTCCAGGCCGGCCAGGATCTCTGCGCGGTTCTGCGCGCTCTTCATCCACGCCGGCAGCCGGTCGCACATCGCCCTCGTCGACCGCCATCCTCCCCGCTCCCGCAGCCGGGCCCCGACGAAGGCCGACAGCGCCTCCACGTGCTCCTCGTCGTAGGCCCACAGGATCCGGCCGACGCAGCGGGTCTGCAGCCACAACGGCATCCGGAAGAACGGATCCTCGGTGCCGCCCGGCACCGCGCCGACCCGGCTGGAGCCGTCCGCCCGCGCCTCCCACCCGGCCGTCGCGCCGCACCCGCCGCACACCAGCCGGCGCGGCTGGAACAGGAGATCCGTGCAGTACCGGGGTGCGGGGACGCCCGGCCGGGGAGCCACCAGAGCGCGACCGCCGCAGCGTGGGCAGACCACGAGCACGCGGGCGGTGAAACAGGCGAGCGGGGCCCCCGGGTCGTGGTGGCGGACGGGCCCGCGGTCCGGTCCCGCCGGACCCGACGGCCGCTCGGCTGCCATCTGCTAGTAGCCCGACGGCCGGTAGTGGCCCAGCACCCAGGCCAGTTGAGCGAACCAGCCCTGCAGCCGCTCCCTCGGCTTCGCCGTCACCACGCACTCGTAGACCCGGCCGTCCAGGTGGACGACGGCCACCATCAGCGCCTTGCCGTTGGGGCTCGCCTTGTAGTGCACGCTGCGGATCTCGGGCCACGGGAAGTCGACGGTGATGTCGTACATCTCGAAGGCCACGCCCGAGGCGTCGACGACGACCGAGTTGTGCTTGTCGACCGCCAGGAACTCCGGCCCCGGCCCGGCCGGCCCGGGCTGCGGTGCGACGGGCTGCGGCGGGACGGGCTGCGGTGGGACGGGCTGCGGGGCGTACTGCGGCGGGGGCGGGCCGAAACCCGGGGGCACGGAGGGCGGTGGCGGCGGCTGGTCTGTCACAGCCGAAACCTACCCGGCGCCCTCTGTGGGCCTGCTTTCGGTCCGCCGTGAAACATTTCCGCCTCCCACCGCATCAGTGAGGTGAGGACAGCACGCCGACCGGTACCGGCACAGTCACAGGGGGAACATTCATGAGGCAGTCCGCCCGCGCGGACGAGTACGCCGAGTTCGCGGCGGCGCGCTCCGGGCATCTGTACCGATCGGCGTGTCTGCTCACCGCCGGGGACACGCACCTGGCCGAGGACCTGGTGCAGGAGACCCTCGGCAGGCTGTACCTGCGCTGGGGGCGCGTGTCCCGGGTCGACAACCCGGCCGGATACGCGCAGACCGTCCTCACCCGCACCTTCCTCGCCCACCAGCGGCGGCGCAGCAGCCGCGAGCGGGCCATGGCGGTGTTCCCGGACGTCGCCGACCGCGACGGCGCCGACATGTCGCTGCGGCTGACGCTGCTGCAGGCCCTGGGCCGGCTGCCCGCCAAGGACCGGGCCGTGGTGGTCCTGCGGTACTGGGAGGACCGCTCGGTCGAGGAGACCGCCTCCGCGATGAACGCGAGTTCGGCGGCGGTGCGGACGCGCTGCTCCCGGGCGCTCGGACGGCTGCGGGAGCTGCTCGGCGAGGACATGAGCGAGTACGCCAGACCCTGAGCCGCGGCCCCTCCTCGCCCCGGCCGACGACTTCAATCCATCCCCCGCGGAAGACGGTGGTTCACCATGCCCGTAGACCAGCACAGCGACCCTTTCGAGGAACAGCTCACCGCCGCCCTGCACGAGGCGGGCGGCGCCTTCGGCGGCCCGGGCGGCGCGCTCGTGGCCGCCGGTCAGGCACGCGGACACCGGTTGCGGCTGCGGCGCAGGGCCGCCGTGGCGGGTGGTGCGGCCGGTCTGGCCCTGGTGGGGGTGGGCGGGGCGCTGCTGACGCCGTGGGACGGTGCGTCCACCGCGAAGCCCTCCTCCGTCGCGGCGAGCGGCAGCGCCGGGCCGGCGTCCTACTCCGCCGACGACGTGGTCCGCACGCTCCGAAAGCTGCTGCCCCGGGGCGAGTTCACCGTGTCGGACGCGCGCGGCACGGGCGGGGACCTGCCGCCGCTCGCGGCGGGGGTGTTCGACGACGGCAAGGGCGCGGGGTCCGTCTCCGTGGGCCTGGACCGGATCTCTCCGGGTGCGAGCGGCGTCGATCCGTCCACCGCGGTGATGCCCTGTCCGAAGAAGGGCGAGCAGTCGCCCTTCGACAGCTGCAGCACCGAGGTCCTGCCCGACCGGTCCGCGATCACCGTCTACCAGGGCTACGAGTATCCCGACCGTCGCGAGGACACCAAGGCGTGGGGCGCGGACCTGGTCACCCCGGCCGGGCACCATGTGAGCGTCATGGAGTGGAACGCCGCGGCGGAGAAGGGCAAGCCGGTGACCCGGCCCGAACCGCCGCTCGCCGTGGCCCGGTTGAAGGCGTTGGCCGCGGCCTCCGACTGGCGGCGGATCATCGACGCCATGCCCGAGAGGAAGCAGGAGAGCCGGCCCTCCTCGCCGGGCTCGTCCGGCTCGTCCGCCCGTCCCGGGGAGATGGCCGGCTGGCTCGTCCTGCGCAAGCTCACCCTCCTGCTGCCCAAGAGCCTGCAGCGCGTCGCGCACGGCAGCCAGGAGACCGGCTACGCCTACTTCGTCGTCGACGACGGCAAGGGCGGCAGCCTGGTCCAGGTCAACGTGCAGCCGGGGATGTCCGATCCGGCCGGTGACCTGTACGGCTCCGACGCCGAGACGCTGCCCGACGGGACACGCGTCGCGACGCGTCAGGAGCCGGGCGAGAAGGGTGGCGAGGGCGTCGTGATGTGGACCGTCGACACCCTGCGCAAGGACGGCCTGCGGGTGGTGATCAGCGCTTTCAACGCCTCGGCGCAGGACCGGAAGGCGACGCGGGCCGCGCCCGCCCTGACGATCGGGCAGCTGCGGGAGATCGCGCTCAGCCCGCGGTGGCGCAGCGCCCAGGACTGACGGCGGAGGGACAGCGATGGACTGGCCTTCCGGCTCGGGACCGGGCGTCGGAGAGCAGGGCGGGGATCTCCCCGGTCGTGCCCGGCTCGCCGATCAGCGCAGACAGGCACGACACGCGGCGCCGGCCCGCGCCCTCGGCGATGCCGCCGGTCACCGCGTCGGGCGCGGGCGGGGCGCCGATCAGGGGCGGGGCACCCGTCGCGGGCGGGGCGAGGCGGCCGTCCGGGCCA
>NZ_MJAJ01000059.1 GCF_001746365.1 Streptomyces sp. LUP30 | reverse complement strand
CTCCGGCACGGTCCCGGACGAGGGCGGCCGCGTCATCCAGGAGTCCGGCGAGCACCTGCAGTCCACGTACGTCACGGGCTGGATCCGGCGCGGTCCGATCGGCCTGATCGGCCACACCAAGGGCGACGCCAACGAGACGGTGGCGAACCTGCTGGCCGACCACGCGGACGGCCGCCTGCACACGCCCCTCTCGCCGGAACCCGAGGCCGTGGACGCCTTCCTCGCCGAACGCGACGTCCGCTACACCACCTGGGAGGGCTGGTACCGGCTGGACGCCGCCGAAAAGGCACTGGGCGAGCCCCAGGGCCGCGAGCGCGTGAAGATCGTCGAGCGCGAGGACATGCTCCGCGAGAGCGGCGCGTAACCACGAAGAGGGGCTCGGCGGACGGCCGCCGAGCCCCTCTTCGCCGTGTCTGCGTCGGTCGGTCGGGTCCGTCAGCGGACGGCGAGGTCACGGCCGCCGACGACGGCCAGGGCCGTGGTCACGAGCAGCGCGGCCGTGCCCTGGAGGGCGAAGGCGACCAGGGTGTCGGTGGGCATCGGGAGGACCGTCCACGGGTACAGCGCGGCCAGCCGCAGCGCGAGGACCAGCAGCCCCAGGACGGCGAGCGCCAGGGTGACGTCCGCGCCCCCGGATCCGTGCCGGGCCCGCCACACCAGGCGCCCGGACGCGACCAGCAGGAAACCGGTCGCCGGCGCCCAGACCGGGTCGGCGGCCATCGGCGCCAGCACGATCGAGGCGCCCATGACCACGCAGCATCCCAGGTAGGCCAGTCCCGGCGGCAGCACGGGCAGCGCGGGAGCGGGAGCGTCGCGGTGGTGGGCGGCGCACAGCGCCAGGGCCGAGAGCCAGGCGACGGCCAGGGACACGGGGGCGTACGGCGTGGCCGGCGGGAAGGCGTCCGTCACCAGGGGCGCGAGAAACGGCCACAGGCTGGGCAGCGCGGCCAGGAGGGCAGCGGTCTGCGCGAGGCGGCGACGGCCGTGCAGAAGCGCGAACCAGGAGACGGTCCACAGCAGGGGCAGCAGCCAGATCGCCGCGGCGGCGATCCCGCGGACGTTGCCCCCGGTGGTGAACCCGGAGAGGAACATGTGCCACTGGGCGGATCCGCCGGTGGCGGCCCAGGTCAGCTCCAGCACCCGGTCGACGACCGCGGCGGCCGCCTGCAGCAGCACTGCGACCAGCGCGAACTGGCGGACGGCCGAGCCGAGCAGGGCGTAGCCGCGCGGCGCGGCGCCGGCGGCGCCCAGCCGGGTGCGTACGGCGAGGGCGGCGATGCTCGCGGTCTCGCCGAGCGTGGGCCGGCTCTGGTCCTGGGTGTCGCGGTCGACGTCCCAGAGGTAGACCTCGACCATCTCCTCCTCGCGTTCCCTGCGGTAGTACGCGGGCAACAGGCGCAGGACGGTGCGGTAGCGCGCTTCGAGCAGCGTCGTCGCGGCGGTCGTCGTACCGGTCATGCCAGACCTCCGGCGAGTCCGGGCCCGGGGGCGGGCGGGGTGACGGCGCCGGGGGCGTGGCGCCCCTCGGCGATGCGGCGCCGGGCGGCGCCTGCGCCGGCCGCCATGCGGTCGGCCTCGGCGGTGAGCGCCCGGACCCCCTCGTCCGTGACGCGGTAGTAGCGCCTGAGCCTGCCCTGCTGCACCTCCTCGCGGTCCAGGGCGATGAGCCCGTCCGCGGTGAGCCGGTCGAGCACGCCGTACAGCGTGCCGACTCTCAACTGCACCTCGCCGTCGGAGAGTTCCTCTATCTCGCGGAGGATGCCGTAGCCGTGTCTGGGCTGGTCGGCGAGGGCTGTCAGCACGAAGAAGGCAGGCTGGGTCATGCTCTTCGATCCCATGCGACTGAATATATCGGAAGCCGATATATCATGCACGCCGAAACGCGAGGCAGTTCGCCCCGGACCGGTGACGGCTCCGCGGGACCCCGCCGTTCGGCTCCGCGGGACGCACACTCTGGGGGTCGGCGCCGGAAGCCGACGCCGGATCCGCTGCTGCTCGTCCCCCGGAGCCCTCGCCGCCGCTCCCCCGCCCCGGCCGTCAGGCGGGCGACGGGAGCGGACCCGGCGTCGTCGTCCGGACCGGTCAGCCGTCGTCGCGCGGATACGTCGCGATCACCCGGCCGTGCACATCCGCCTTCAGGTACGCGCTGCCGTAGTCGTCGGACAGGTAGACGCTCATCGTGGGTTCGGTGCCGAAGACCCTCGAGGCCGGGTTGATCAGCAGGTAACGGCTCGTCGGCTGCGGGACGCCGAGGGTGCGGCCGGCCCGGGCGAGCAGCGCGGACACCGCGTCCCAGTCGTAGAGGCGCAGGTCGACGGGGAGCGTGCCGGTCATGACGGTGCCGCCCGGGCCGTCCTTCACCGCGACGTCCCCGCCCCGGTACGTGTAGCGGTCGTAGAGCTTGGGACGGCCGTCGACCGGGGCCTCGGCGATGGCGTACTCCTCGTACACGGCGAGGCTGGTGACCTTCGACCCGCCCATGGCCGCGGTGAGCTTCGCGACGGTGCGTTCGACGCCGTCCCCGGCGAGCAGGTCGACCTTGCCCGCGGAGGCCCCGCCGGAAGCGGCCCGGGCCGTCTGCCGGACGCCCGGCGCCGTCGAGGCGCTCGACGACACGGCGATGTCCGGCAGGGGCGAGGCGCCGCTGTCGTCGCCCGCGTCCGTGAGGAGGTGCGGGAGCAGCGCCCACATCAGGACGCCCGAGAGGGCGGCGGCGGCGAAGGCCCCGGCCAGCACGGTGACGCGCGGCCGGGGCGCTCGAAGCGCGGGACCGGTGGGCGGCACGGCGGGCGTGGCATCGCCGAACGCGGGCGGGGCGAGGGGATAGGAGGTCGGCGGGGCGGGCGGCGAGGGCTCGGGCGGCGCCTGGCCGGCCGCGGCCGCGAGCATCCGGTCGACCTCCGACGCCTCGGGCCGGGCCCGCGGATCCCGGACGAGCAGCGCGCCGAGGACGGCGGTCAGCGGCCCCGCCCGGCGGGGCGCGGGCACGTCCTCGCCGAGCACGGCGGCCAGGGTGGCGAGCGTGCTCGCCCTGCGCAGCGGATGGCTGCCCTCCACGGCGACGTAGAGCATCATCGCCAGCGACCAGAGGTCGGCGGCGGGCCCGCCCTCCTTGCCGCCGACCCGTTCCGGCGCCATGAAGTCGGGCGAGCCGATGACGGCGCCGGTCGCGGTGAGCTGGGCGGACTCGCGGACGGCGGCGATGCCGAAGTCGGTGAGCACCGGCCGCCCGTCGGGGCGCAGCAGAACGTTGGCGGGCTTCACGTCCCGGTGCTCGATCCCGACGGCGTGCGCGGCGCGCAGTGCGGCCAGCACCTCGCGCCCCAGGCGCGCGGCCTCGGCCGGGGGCATCGGGCCACGTTGCAGCCGGTCCTGGAGGGAGCCCCCCTCGACCAGTTCCATGACGATCCATGGATACGTGCGCTCACCGCCGTCGACGATGTGGTGGATGGTGACGACGTTGGGGTGGTGGACGCGCGCCAGCGCGCGGGCCTCCCGCAGGACGCGCTCGCGCAGCGTGCGCGCGCCCTCGGGGTCGTACTCGGCCAGGTCCGGGTCGGGCGGCCGGACCTCCTTCACCGCCACGTCCCGGTGCAGCGCGAGATCGTGCGCGCGCCACACCAGACCCATTCCTCCGCCGCCGAGCCGCTCGACCAGCTCGAAGCGGCCGTCGACGACCCGTCTGTGGGGTTCCCCTGTGCTCATGGGGGGAGCTTAGGGGCAGCGGCCGACACACCGTGCGCCCGTCCGGGGGGCATCGCGCGAATGGTCGGCGGAGCGACGGGCATGCTGTGAGCGAGGTCACTTCCGGCGAGCCGTACCGGACCGCTCCGGGACCTTCCCGGGACCGCACTCGCCTCACCTCTGACTCCTCTGTCTCCTCTCACTCCCCTCTCTTCTCGCCCCCCCGCCCTCCCCACGAAGGACGTGCGCTTTGGCTCTCATGCACCCTGACGCCGCCCCGTCGTCCCGACGCCCGGGCCGCTGCTGGACCATCCGCGTGGTCGGGCACCGGGACCGCACGGCGTCGGTCACCTGCTCGTCGCCGTGCTCGATGCCGCCGCGCTCCCGGGACCTCGCGGCCCTGCGCCGCTTCGCGGAGGCCCATGCGGCCGCGCACGCCAGAGCGGCGGCGGTGCACCACGACGCCGCCTGCTGGTGCCGCCGTCAGCAGTGCGCCCTGCACGAGGGCGTCAGGGTCGCCTGCGCGGGCACGGTCGTCCTCGTTCTGCGGCACGACCCGGCGGTCGCCCAGGTATGGACCCTCACCGAAGTCTGCTCCGCCTGCGCCTCGTTGCTCCCGCACGCGCGGGTGCTGAGCCGGGCGGTACCGCCGGCGGCCCGCGCCTCCGGGACCGGGGCGGACGCCCGTGCGGGCAGAGGGCCGGGCCAGGGTGCGGGCGGGGCCGGTGCGTACGAGGGGACGGGTGCGGGCCGGGAGGCCGTCGGCCGTCCGGCGGCGTCCGGGCCGGCACCGGACGTGGGACCGCCGCGTCTGGTCCCCGGCGGGTTCAGCGCGCCCGCCTCGGGCGCGGGACCGGAGCGGGCCGTTGGCCGTCGGCGTGGGCTCGGCGCCCGGCGCGGGCGCAGGGAGACAGGGAACGGCGGGGTGTGACCCGGCCGCCGGGGGTGTGACCCGGCCGCCCGCTTCCCGCCGGAGCCGTTCCCGGGCCGTGGCGGGGTTCGTTCAGGGTCGGTGGCGGGACTGCGGCGGGATACGGACCGGCAGCACACCGGGCATCCAGCCCCCGGACGGGCGCGCAGGGGACTCGCCGCCGCCGACCGGGGGCCGCTCGCCGGTGACCCGGGTCGCCATGAGCGCGCCGATGCGCGCGCCACTGCGCCGCCCCTCCAGATGCAGACGTCCGACGTTGACGCGGTCGCCGGCGAGAAGTGTCAGGACGGCGGACGGACCGGCCGCGTAGGTCGCCAGATAACCCCCTGCCCCGCGCACCAGCAGTTCGCAGAACTCGCCGCTGGACGAGAGGTCGACCATGCGGCGCCCGACGCCGAGAGCCGCGGCGGTGAGCGCGGCCAGCCCCTCCGGCTGCACGTCGGGCAAGTCCTGGGCGAGGACGAGACCGTCGGTGCTCGCCGCCAATGTCCCCGTCAGCTGCGGCACGCGGGTGCGCAGCCGGTGCAGTTCGTTCAGAACCTCGGCCTCGACGGCCATGACCGGTTTCCCTTCGGCGCGTTGTCAACTGGAGCGGATCAAGTGCGGTGCGGCGCAGGGTGGTTCAGATGCCTCTGAGGCTACGGAAGTCGGCCGTCGAAAGCGATGGCTTCGGCATTTTCCCCTGGCATGCCCCACTCGTCGCTCCGGCGACAGTGCGGCCCTCCGCGGGGAGGCCTCGGAAGGGGGGTCGTCGAACGGGCCGACTCGCGAGGGCGGTCTCCTGCTCCGGCGGACGTGCGGCCTCGGCGGCGGGCCGCTCGTTGTGGTGCGCGCCCGCGCGTGACCCCGTGCGCGCCCGCGCGCGATCCGCCGGGGGGCGCGCGGACAGGGCTCGCCCCTACGCGGATGGTGGGCGGGCCCTGTCCACAGGATCCGATTCTGCGGTCCCCGGGCCCGGCGGGCCCATGGGTGCGGGGCCATCGGCCGAGGTGCGGGGCGCACACCCCGTGCGCACGCCGCACACCCGGGCACGCGATCGCCGGGATCCGTACGCGTGACGCGTCTCGCGCCGGGGAAGGCGCACCCGCGACAGGGGCGGCGCGGGCGCCCGCGCCGCCGACCCCCGCCTGCTTGATCGCGCACGCCCCGCGGCGAGCGATACTGGCCTTCGCACCTCGCCGCCATGTCGTCGCTCGCCCTCATGAAGGAGTCACGCACATCTCCGCGACCGTTCCGCCCACGACTCCGTCCACGGTGTGGCAGTCCCGTGGCCGTCACACCGGCCCGACCGCCCCCGACGTCCTGCGCAAGAACCTCCAGGCGCGCAAGGACGCCGGCACGCTTCAGGACTTCAAGGAGCTGACCGACGTCGGCACCCCCGAGGGCGAGCTGGCCTTCGAAGCCCGGTGGCCGGTGGACGAGGACGTGACCGTCCGCGCCCGGCTCACCCTCGCCGAATGGTCGGGCCGGGGGCAGGAATGGACGCTGACGGCGGAGGCGGAACGCCCGTGGGACCTGCGCTGGCCGTCGCCCGCCGCCATGTTCTGGCCGTGGGAGCCGGACGCCCTGTGGGGGCACGAGACCGTCACCGGCGAGCGCTATCTCGACGTCAATCCCCTGCCCGCGGACGACAAGGACCTGCGGCGCACGCTGCGCAACGCCCTGCGGGACACCTGGACGGTGCATGTCGTCGTCCACGAGGCCATGACGCCCGACGAACGAGGCCGGCGCTCGCTGATCCCCCTGCTTCCGCCCGGGCTGCAGCACCGGGTCGTCGAGCACCGGGCGGCCCCGCACCAGCTGCGCACCCTGAACTGGGCCCTCAAGGAGTCCGGGGTGGAGGTGCCGCGCGGCGGCGCCCTGGTGCTGCCCGGCTCGCCCGCCCCGGCCGACTACGACGCCGCCGACTTCTCGGTACGCACCGTGTTCCTGGACGGCACGCACCCCGCCGAGCTGCTGGACGCCGTCCAGCGCTTCGCCGCGCTGCCCCGGCCGCTGCCGGAGGGCGCCGACGCGGCCCTCACGGCGCTGCGCGAGGAGTGGCAGCTGCTGACCCTGGAGGAGGAGCTCGCCCGGGAACGCGGGCTCGTGGCGATGTACAAGGAGGCCCTGGAGGCGATGACGCAGTCCCGGGACCTGTACCGGGAGGCGGCCGAGCACGCCCATGAGGCGCTGGCCGCGTACCGGGAGGCGGCCCCCGAGGTCGCGGAGCCGCAGCCGGCGCCCGCCCGGCGCGGCGGCTCGCCCTTCCAGCAGCTGGGCCGCACCCTGGAACGCTTCAAGGAGTCGACCAAGGGCCTGCGCCCGGCGTCCACGGTGTCCGGCGCCGCTCCCATGGAGCCGTCGGAGCCGGGCGGAGCCCGCCCTGACGGCGAGGGCGGCGGCTCCGGGGCGGGCACGGGGTAGGAGCACGCGGGTGTCCCGGGCGGATCGCCCCGCGTTCGCACGTGTCAAGCGCTCCGCTGTGGATACGCGGTCCCCACGGCACACGCACCGCCCTGGAAGGGACCTGGACATGGGCACCGAGCACGGCCCCCGGTCATCGCCCCACCGTTCCGACACGACGCTGCGCGTCAACGGCAAGCCGCACACCCTCTCCGTCGACCATCGACGCGTCCTGCTGGACCTGCTGCGGGAGGACCTGGACCTCACCGGGGCGAAGAAGGGCTGCGACCACGGACAGTGCGGGGCCTGCACGGTCCTCGTCGACGGTCGACGCGTCAACAGCTGTCTGCTGCTCGCCGTCGCCCTGGACGGCTGTGACGTGACGACCGTCGAGGGCCTCCCCGGTGACGGCGAGGGCCCGCATCCGCTGCAGCGGGCCTTCCTGGAGCGCGACGCCTTCCAGTGCGGTTACTGCACGCCCGGACAGATCTGCTCGGCGGTCGGCGTGCTCGCCGAGGCGGAGGCGGGCCACCCCTCGCACGTCACGGACCCGTCGGCGCCCTCCGGGCGGCCGGTCACCCTGGACCGCGACGAGATCCGCGAGCGGCTCAGCGGCAACCTGTGCCGGTGCGGCGCGTATCCCCGCATCGTCGACGCGGTCGAGGACGTGAACGGAACCGGCCACAACCCGAGGACGTGATCCGGTGGAATCCTTCGCCTACGTACGGGCCGGCAGCCTCGCGGAGGCCGCCGAGGCCTTCGCCGCGCACCCGGGCGCACGTTATCTGGGCGGCGGCACCAACCTCGTCGACCTGATGAAGCTCGGCGTGGAACGCCCCACCGCGCTCGTCGACGTCACCCGGCTCCCGCTGGACCGGGTGACGGAGCTGCCGGACGGCTCACTGCGGATCGGGGCACTGGTGCGCAACAGCGACCTGGCGGCCCACCCGCGCGTCCGCGACGGCTGGCCGGCCGTGTCGCAGGCCGTACTGGCGGGTGCGTCGGGCCAGTTGCGCAACGCCGCCACCACCGGCGGCAACCTGTTGCAGCGCACCCGCTGCCCGTACTTCCAGGACGTATCCAAGCCGTGCAACAAACGGCGGCCCGGCAGCGGCTGCGGCGCCCGCGACGGCGTCCACCGCGACCACGCGGTGCTCGGACACTCCGACCAGTGCATCGCCACCCATCCGTCGGACATGGCCGTGGCCCTGGCCGCGCTGGACGCCGAGGTCGAGCTGTACGGCACCGCGGGGGTGCGCCGGGTGGCGGCGACGGACTTCCACCGGCTGCCCGGCGCGCACCCGGAGCGGGACACCGTCGTCGAGCCCGGCGAACTGGTCACCGCCGTCCTCCTGCCCGCCTCCTCGGCCGGGGCGCCGTCCGCGTACCGCAAGGCCCGCGACCGGGCCTCGTACGCCTTCGCGCTGGCCTCGGTCGCCGCGGTGCTGGAGGTCGCCGACGGCGTCGTCGCGCACGTCGGGATCGCCTTCGGGGCGCTGGCACACCGGCCCTGGCGGGCGAGGCTGGCCGAGGAGGCGCTGCTGGGCGCGGCTCCCACCCGGGCCGCGTTCGAACGGGCCGCCGACCTGGAGCTGGCCGCGGCCCGCCCGCTGCGCGACAACGCCTACAAAGTTCCGCTGGCCCGCAACCTCGCCGTCGACGTCCTGTCGCGGCTCGTGCCCGACCAGGAGGACTCATGACCGCCGTGGGCACGCCTGCCGAGCGGCGCGAGGGCCCGGAGAAGGTCACCGGCGCCGCCCGCTACGCCGCCGAACATCCCCTGGCCGGGCGGCTGTTCGCCCGCCCCGTACCGGCAACGGTGGCGCGTGGCCGGGTGACCGGGGTCGACGCCTCGGCGGCGCTGGCGCTGCCCGGCGTCGTCGCCGTCCTCACCCCCGACGACGCGCCCCGCCTCACCGCGCCGGACGACCCCACCCTCGCCGTCCTGCAGGACACCGAGGTGCCGCACCGGGGCTGGTTCGTCGCCCTGGTGGTCGCCGACAGCCCGGAGGCGGCACGCGCCGGGGCGGGCGCGGTGCGCGTCGGCTACGCGGAGGAGAGCCACGACGTCACGCTCAGCGCCGGGCATCCGCAGGCGTACGTCCCCGAGGAGCTCAACGGCACGTATCCGGGCGAGCGCCGGCAGGGCGACGCCGAGGGGGCCTTCGCCGCGGCGGACGTCCGGGTCGACGTCGGATACCGGGTGCCGCCCCTGCACAACCACCCGATGGAGCCGCACGCGAGCACCGCGCACTGGGACGGCGAGCGGCTGAGGGTTCACACCTCCAGCCAGGGCACCACGGCCGTCCGCACCACGCTCGCCCAGATGTTCGGGCTGCCGGAGGAGCGGATCACGGTCGCCGCCGAGCACGTCGGCGGCGGCTTCGGCTCCAAGGGCACGCCCCGGCCGGACGTGGTGCTCGCCGTGATGGCCTCCTGGCACACAGGCCGCCCGGTCACCGTCGTGCTGCCCCGCCGGATGATGCCCACGTCCGTCGGCCACCGGGCGCCCACCCTGCACCGGCTGCGGCTGGGCGCGGACCACGACGGCCGGCTGACGTCCCTCACGCACGACGTGACCACGCACACGTCACGGATCAAGGAGTTCGTCGAGTACGCGGCCGTCCCCGCCAGGGTCATGTACGCCGCGCCGCACCGGCACACCGTGCACCGTGTGGTCCGGCTCGACGTCCCCTCGCCGTCGTGGATGCGCGCCCCCGGCGAGGCGCCCGGCATGTACGCCCTGGAGTCGGCGATGGACGAACTGGCCGACGCGCTGGGCATGGACCCCGTCGAGGTGCGGATCCGCAACGAGCCGGACGTCGAACCCGACAGCGGCAAACCGTTCAGCAGCCGCCATCTCGTCGAGTGCCTGCGTGAGGGCGCCCGCAGGTTCGGCTGGGAGGGCCGCGATCCCCGGCCGGGTGCCCGGGCCGACGGGCCGTGGCTGCTCGGGACGGGCATGGCCGCCGCCACCTACCCCGTGCAGGTGTATCCGTCCACCGCGGCGGCACAGGCGCTGCCGGACGGATCCTTCCTCGTCGAGGTGAACGCGGCCGACATCGGCACCGGCGCCCGCACGGTGCTGGCTCAGGTCGCGGCGGACGCCCTGGACGTGCCCCTGGAACGGGTGCGGATCCGGGTGGGCAGCAGCGATCTGCCCGCGGCTCCGCTGGCGGGCGGCTCCTCGGGTACCGCCTCCTGGGGCTGGGCCGTCCACGAGGCCTGCGGACGGCTCGCCGCCCGACTCGCCGCGCACCAGGGCCCGTTGCCCGAACAGGGGCTCCGGGAGCTCGCCGACACCGAGGGGACGGCCGACGCCGGGAGCGCCTTCGCTCGGCACGCGTTCGGCGCGCACTTCGCCGAGGTCGGCGTGGACACGGTGACAGGCGAGGTGCGGGTGCGCCGGATGCTCGCGGTGTACGCGGCGGGGCGCATCCTCAACCCGCGCACCGCACGCTCCCAGTTCGTCGGCGCCATGATCATGGGCCTGGGCATGGCGCTGACCGAGGGCAGCACCATGGACGCCGCGTTCGGCGACTTCCCCGAGGCAGACCTCGCCGGCTACCACGTGCCCGCGCACGCGGACGTGCCCGACATCGAGGCGCACTGGATCGACGAGGACGACCCTCACCTCAATCCCGTGGGCGGCAAGGGGATCGGTGAGATCGGCATCGTGGGCACGGCGGCGGCCGTCGGCAACGCCGTGCACCATGCCACGGGCGTCCGCTTCCGCGAACTGCCGCTGACCCCCGACCGGGTCCTGACGGGTCTGCTGGAGACCGGCCGCCCCGGTCCCGGCTGACGGCCCTGGGTGCGACCGGTCGAAGCCCGTTCCGCCCGGCTTCGACCGGTCGCACGCGCGAGGTGAGACGACGGTTCGGTCCGTGGCACCGGGCACCTCGGTCGTGGCCACGACGGCCACGACGTCAGCCCCCTGGCCCGGACCCTGCCCGCACCCCGCACCGGAACCCGGTGTGATGGGGCCCGGGCCGGGCCGGGTTCCCCGCTCAGCCTGACGCGCTCGACGCCGCAGCCGTCTGCCCGGGTGAGGTCCCGGGGGCGGGGCGGCGGTCGCCCATCAGCCGTGCGAGGCCGACGAACAGCGCGACGAGCAGTGTCAGCACGGCCGCCGCGGCCGTCGGGGCGGCGAGCCACGGCGGGGCGAGGGCCGCCTCCGTGGCCCGGGACAGCTCCGCCACCCCGATGCGCGGGGCGAGCAGTTGGGCGCCCGCCAGGGCGGCCGGCACCGGCGCCGCCGCCGCGAGCAGCCGCAGGGTGGGCCGACGGACCAGCAGCAGGGCCGACAGCAGACACAGCCCGGACGAGGCCAGGGCCACCGCGAGAACCGCCGTCGGGAGGCCCTCCCGGCGCACGAGGACGTGCGCGACGCCGCAGAGGGTCAGCGTCAGCGCGGCGGCCCATGCCGTCCAGGGCAGGACCGGGTCGGAGCGGCCCGCCGACCGTGCCGCGGCAGGGATCGGCGTCGCCGCACGGGCGGGCGGCGTCAAGGGCGCCCGCGCCGACTGGAGTTCGAGGCCGGCAGGGGACGCGGACGGCGGACCGGCGCTCTGCGGTGCGGATGCCGGCGGGGCCGCCTGCACGGCCCGCTGCCGCGCGAGCCGCTCGACGAGCTCCGCCACTTCCTCGACCGGGCGGTGGGTGGCCGCCGCCCGGACCGCCTCGTCGCCGCAGTGCGGTTCCAGCGGCGGCCGGTACAGCAGGGCCATCAGCCGCGCGACCTCCTCCACGGACCGGCTCTCGGCCGCGGCGCGGATCATGTGGTCGGCGTGCTCCGCGTCGTGCGGCGGCCCGGACAGCACCGCGACCAGTCGGGAGACGTCCTCCAGGGGCCGGCCGGCGCCGACGGTGCGCAGCACGTCGGCCGCCGCCTCCCTTCCCTCCTCGGTCTGTTCGAGGAGGACGACGAGCCGGGCGACGTCCTCCGGCGACCGGTTGGCCGCGGCCTCGCGGATCAGGCCGTCGACGGGATCGGGGTAGGCGGGAGCGGCCTCGGCGGGCAGGGTGGCGGCCGCCTCGGGATCGGGCACGGGTGCCGGTGGCGTCACCGGGGGGAGGGGTACGGTCGTACTCGTCGCACCCGTGGGAGGGGGGACGGGACGGTCCGGAAAGGACCGTGAAGAGCGGGTGATCATGCTGAGCTCTCTCTGAAGGGTGCGGTCGCCCCCTACGCCCCCGAGCTGCGACACGCGACTTGACCCTCCCCATTACCAGGGCCGCCGGCGCACTCCGCCACTCGGACGCGCCACCCGTGTGAGACGCGTCCGATGCGGTAATCCCGCGGGAAGCGGGAATCCGGAAACCGAAAGCGGGGAAATCGACAGACAGGGACCACGCGCCAGGGTCCGGACAGAGCAGGACAAAGAGAGCAGACGCCGCGCGACGGACCATCGGGAGGGCCCGTGGATGCGCCAACCACGCTCGTCGTCGTCGCGGCGGTGGCGGCCGCCGCCCTGTTCGCCGTGGCCGCCACGGTGCTGGTGCGCCTGGTCCGCGCCCGCCGCGGCCTGCGACGAGCAGGACTGCCCACCGGCCCGCGCTGGGTCTTCTGGGGGGCGGTCCTGTACTTCGTGCTGCCGACCGACATCCTGCCGGACCCCGTGTACCTCGACGACATCGGCGTCCTCCTGCTGGCCCTGCGCACTCTGCGCCGCGCACCCGAGAACAACCCCGAGCAGCTCCCCGACTGACCGCTCCGGAAGACGTTTTCACCCCGGCTCGACCTGATCTCCCCTGCTCCGCGCCCTGCTCGGCGCCCAACTCCCCGATGATCACGGAGAGTAAGGAAACCAACCACCCGTTCGATTCGTATAAGTGACTGAAGGTCGCATCCATCCAGCATCACGCAGCGGGCCCGAGTGACGTCGCACAGCGGCACCGCTTGATCGAAGCAGTACCGACGAGGGAGAGACGATGAAACCGTTCACGCTCAACTACGCGCGCCCTGCTGCGGAGTTGGAGTTCGCCACTCCGTACTCCTACGATCACGCACTGCAGTTGAACGTACTCTTCGACGGCCGGATCGCCGCGCGCGACCACGCCCTCCTGAGAGAACTCGGGACGACGACCTCGACCGCGGGCTCCAAGACCCACTTCGACGACTGAACACGGGCCGAAGCGACATGACCGTGCTCATTCTCACCTGTGAAGAGGACGTCACGGCGGACATGGTGGTCGTGCACCTGAACGCCGCCGGCGTCCCGGTCGTCCGGTTCGACCCGGCCGACCTGACCCATTCCGTCGCGCTGTCCGGCGAGTTCGTGCACGGGGCCTTCCGCGGCCACCTGTCGTCCGCCGGTCGGCTGGTGAGCCTCGACGGGCTCAGGTCGGTGTGGGTCCGCCGTCCCGGCGCCCCCGCGGCCCGGGCGCCCGAGCCCTCGGCCTGGCTCACGGAGGAGTCCTCACAGGCGCTCTACGGCATGCTCCGCGGTACCGGAGCACGCTGGATGAACCACCCGGACGCGTCGCTGCGCGCCCGGCACAAGCCCTGGCAGCTCCGGCTCGCGCAGCGCTGCGGCCTGCCCGTGCCGGCCACGCTGATCACCACCTTCCCGCAGGCGGCACGCGAGTTCGCCGACCGCTACCCGGATCTGGTGGTCAAGCCCGTCTCCGGGGCGCACCCACAGGATCCGCCCCGCGCGGTGCCCACCACCCGGGTGCCGCCGGGCGCGGACTTCGCCGCCGTCGCCTACGGCCCGACGCTGCTGCAGCGGCGGGTGGCCAAGCGGGCGGACATCCGGCTGACCGCGGTCGGCGACCGTCTGCTGGCCGCCCGCAAGGAGACGGCCCCCGGCGCCGAGCCCGACGTGGTGGACGTGCGCTTCTCGCCGTCGACCACGCCCTGGCGCCCCGCCGAGGTACCGCCGCGGCTCGCCGAGGCCGTGCGCAGGTATCTGCGGGAGGCGGAACTGACGTACGGAGCCTTCGACTTCGCCGAGGACGCCGACGGCACATGGTGGTTCCTGGAGTGCAACCAGTCGGGGCAGTTCGGCTTCGTGGAGGTGGACACCGGCCAGCCGATCGCCCGCACCATCGCGGAATGGCTGGCCGGATCGCCCCCGGAACCCGGCGTCCCGCGCCCCGACCGCTGCGGCTCCGCCGCCTCGTGACGGACCCGGGCGCGGCGGTGTTCCCAAAGGAACACCGCCGCGCCCGGGGACCGGCCTCTCGCCGCCCTCACGCCGTCCTCACACCGCCAGGGACAGTCCGTTCCCGGCGTGCCCGGCGTCAGCCGCGGGCGTCGCCGCCGCCGACTCCAGCAGAGCGTCCGCCGCGGCGACCGCCTCGCGGACGTCGGGCGTGCCCATCAGCACGCACAAGGTGTACGTCACGTCCTGAAGCTCACGAGCCGCCTGCGGCGTCTCCCTCTCCGCCTGAGCGATCTTCAGCGTCGCGTAGCGGGTCAGCAACGTCCTGGCGACCTTCGGGTCCGGAACGATCACGAGCGCCCCTCTCTCCTGTTTGCGCTGCGTGTGCCCGGACCTGGGCGATTCATGCGTGCCGGGCGCTCATCCCACTCGTCGGGGTCTCGATCCGGCCATGACCGCTCACGGATCCGCCCGCCGTGCGGATCCGTGCGGCCGGGTGGTCGTGTCAGACGGCGGCGTCCAGTTCCGCCAGCTCGTCGGCGGTCAGGACGAGTTCCGCCGCGGCGAGGGAGTCGAGGATGGTCTCGGGGCGGCTCGCGCCCGGGATCGGCACCACCACCGGTGACTTGGCGAGCATCCACGCCAGGCAGACGCGCTGCGGGCTCACCGCGTGGGTTTCGGCGACGTGGGCGAACGGCGCGTAGGAGGAGCCCAGTTCGCGGGCGCGGGAGATGCCGCCGAGCGGGCTCCACGGCAGGAACGCGATGCCGAGTTCGTCGCACAGGCGCAGTTCGGGCTCGCTGGAGCGGAAGGCCGGGGAGAACTGGTTCTGCACGGAGGCCAGCCGCCCGCCGAGGACGTCCTGCGCCTCGCGGATCTGCTCGGGGTTCGCGTTGGAGACGCCGGCGGCGCGGATCTTGCCCTCGTCCAGGAGTTCGCTCAGCGCGCCGACCGACTCGGCGTAGGGGATGCGCGGGTCGGGGCGGTGGAACTGGTACAGGCCGATCGCCTCCACGCCGAGCCGGCGCAGCGAGGCCTCGCAGGCCGCCTTGAGGTGGGCGGGGCTGCCGTCCAGGGTCCAGCTGCCGTCGCCGGGGCGCAGGTGGCCGCCCTTGGTGGCGACCAGGACGTCGCCGCCGCGGTCGTGGGAGGCGAGGGCCTTGGCGATCAGGGTCTCGTTGTGGCCGACCTCGTCGGCATGGAGGTGGTAGGCGTCCGCGGTGTCGATCAGCGTCACGCCGGCGTCCAGCGCGGCGTGGATCGTGGCGAGGGAGCGCTTCTCGTCCGGGCGGTCCTCGATCGACATCGGCATGGCGCCGAGGCCGATCGCGCTGACGTCCAGATCACCGATGCGGCGGTTGTGCATGGCTCGCGGCCTCTTTCGGTATGCGGTCGGGCGACGGGACGTCCGGTGCACCGGAAGCTGATCGCGGCGCACCGGACGTCTCCAGACTGGCCCCGCCGTCGGCCGCGGGTCCAATGGACATCGGCGAACGCATTCAGCAGCAGGGCCGCTGAATCGGTCGAGGGCGGGTCAGGATCGGTGTGCCAGGTACTCCGTGATCCCCGGCGCCCGGTGCGCGTCCTCCACGCCGACGAGGCCGCCGACCGCCTTCGCGTCGGGCTTGAGGACGTAGGACGACAGGGCGGCGGGCCGGGAGCGGTCGGAGAAGTCCTGCGGGGAGCCGAGTCCGGTGTCGGCGCTCTTCTGCGAACGGTGCGCCTTCACCACGTCCTCGCGAGCCAGGCTGCCGGCCGCGCAGGCCTTCTTGAGGTCGGCGCCCAGCAGCCGGGCGGCGTTGTATCCG
This sequence comes from Streptomyces sp. LUP30, assembly GCF_001746365.1. Taxonomy (GTDB): domain Bacteria; phylum Actinomycetota; class Actinomycetes; order Streptomycetales; family Streptomycetaceae; genus Streptomyces. The sequence continues at coordinate 39,209 of NZ_MJAJ01000059.1, read as the reverse complement.
GAGAGCACGCCCGAGTCGACCGGCGAGTCTGGGTACTTCTTCCCGTACGCGGCCACCATCGCCCTGACGCCGGGCAGGTCCGAGCTCACGGCGGGCGCGGCGCTCACCACGTCCAGCAGGGCCGCCAGCGCCGGCGCCGCGGGAGTCTTCATCAGCTGGGGCGCGAAACCGGGCGCGCTGCTGACGACGGGGACCCGCAGGCCGCGCGAGGCGGCGACGCCGACCAGGGACGCGGTCTGGGCCGGGCCCGCACTGACCAGGACGGCCTTCACGCCCGCCTTGCGCAACGCCGACACCTGCGCGGACAGATCGGTGTCCGTCGCCTTGATCTTCTGCGGGACGATCTTCAGCCCGGCCCGTTCGGCCGCCCAGGTCGAGCCCTCCAGGGCGTTGGCGCCGTAGTCGCCCTCGAAGTAGACGTGCCCGACCGCGTCGCCCTTGGCCAGCCCCTTGGTCCGGGTGAGGAAGTCGACGGCGGCGATCATGTCGAGGTCGTAGGTGGTGCCGATGACCTGCACGGAGTCCTTGCCCAGCAAGGAGGCCGCCCAGGCCTGCGGGAAGGTCAGCAGGTGGTCGCGCTCGATGTCGTCGAGGAGGGCTGCGACCACGGGCGATCCGATGACCTGCGTCAGCGCGACCACGTCCGGGGCCAGGTCGGCGTAGGCGGTGACCGCCTTCTGGACGTCGTAGCCGTGGTCCTTGACCACGATCTCGACCTTGCGTCCGCAGACGCCGCCGTCGGCGTTGGTCTCGTCGGCCCACATCTGCTGCGCCTGCACGATGGACTTGCCGAGGGTGGCGTAGGGGCCGGTGAGATCGGTCAGGGCGCCGAGTCTGAGGGTCTTCGCGGTGACTCCGGGGCCCGTCCTGACGCCGTCGGCGCCCTCGGAGCCGCCGCTGCCGTCCGCCTTGGAGCTGCAGCCGGTGGCCGTGACGAGCAGGGCCGCGAGCGCGGCGGCGAGGACGGCGGGGACGCGGTGGCCGGTGTGCGTGCGGTTCACGGGGTGGGCTCCTCGGTCGGGACGGCGGGGGCGGTGGGACTGGTGGCGGAGGTGACGGCCGGAGAGGTGACGGCCGGAGAGGCCTGGCGCAGGCGGGCCCGCAGCCGGCCGACGAGGCCGTGCAGTCCGTCCGGGGCGTGCAGCAGGACCAGGACGATCGCCGCGCCGTAGAGGTAGCGGGCCGCCTCGGTGGGGCCGACGCCGGCGTCGGTGGCGCCGGGCGCGGTCACCAGGGGCAGTTGGTCGGCGTAGCGGGTCATGAGCAGGGGCAGCGCGGTGACGAAGACGCCCCCGGCGACGGCCCCTGCGACCGAGCCGAGGCCACCGATGACGATCATCGCCAGGTAGTCGACGGAGAGGGCCAGCCCGAAGTAGTCGGGCACGACCCGGCGGAAGACGAGCGCGAGCAGTACCCCGGCCAGGCCGGCGTACATCGACGACACCACGAAGGCCGCCGAACGGTACCGGGCGACGTCGACGCCCATGACCGAGGCCGCGGTCTCGCTGTCGCGCAGCGCCGCGAGGGCGCGGCCCGGGCGTCCGCGCAGCAGTCCGCGCGCGGTCCACCAGGTGCCGGCCAGCAGAGCCAGGCCCAGGAACCACAGGCGCTCCTCGGCGCCGAACGGCACGCCGAGGACGTGGAGGGCGGGGCCGTCGGCGGAGAAGGAGAACCCGCCCAGCGTCAGCGGCGGCACGGAACGGCCGTTGAAGCCACCGGTGACGGAGTCGGCGGTGAGCAGCACGTGGTGCCCCAGGAAGACCAGGGCGAGGGTGGCGACGCCCAGGTAGATGCCGCGCACCCGCCCGGCGACGGGGCTGAACAGCCCGCCGGCCGCTCCGGCGAGCAGGACGGCCGAAAGCGCGGCGAGCGCGGGCGGCAGGCCGGGGCCGGGCTCGCCGGCCAGCCAGGTGTAGCCGTAGGCGCCCACGGCGAGGAAGAAGGCGTGCCCCAGGGAGAGCTGGCCGGCGGTGCCGGCGAGCAGGCCGAGGCCGACGGCGCCGATCGCGGCGGCCATGGAGAACAGGCCGGTGCGCAGCCAGAAGGCGTCCAGGTAGAAGGGCGGTGCGCACAGCAGGAACGCGCACAGCAGGACCACCACGCCCTGGGAAACGCCCTGGGGAACCAGGCCCCGGGGAACGGCGCTCCTGGGAACGGCGGTCCCCGGAACGGCTCTCTTCGGCATGCTGTCAGACACGGGTCGCTCCCTTCGCGCCGAACAGGCCGGTGGGCCGCACCAGCAGGACGGCCACCATCACGGCGTAGGGGGCCACGTCGCCGAACCCGTCGCCCAGGACGTGCAGTTCGGACTGGTAGCCCGCCGCGAGGGCCTCGGTCAGACCGATGATCAGGCTGCCCGCCAGCGCTCCGGGCGGGGAGGCGAGACCGCCGAGGATCGCCGCGGGGAAGGCCTTGAGGGCGATCTGCCCGGTGGTCCGTTCCAGTCCGGGCGCCGGGAACGCGGCGAGGAACACGGCCGCCAGCGCGGCGAGCGCTCCGGCCAGACACCAGGCGAGCATGCGCACCCGGCTCAGCCGTACGCCCATGAGGGCGGCCGCTTCCCTGTCCTCGGCGGCGGCCCGCAACGCGAGCCCCCAGGGCGTGAACCGGAACAGGGCGAAGACGGCCCCGATGGCGAGCGTGGCGACGGCGATCGCGGCCAGCCGGCTGTCGGCGACGGTCACGGAACCCAGCCGGGTCACCGAGTCGCCCCAGGGGTCGCCGAGGGTGAGCAGATCACCGCCGATGCGCCGGGACAGGTCGGTGAGCAGCACGATGTCCACGCCGATGGTGACGATCGTCTGCACATGGGCGGCCCTGGGGTCGGGGTCGCCGCGTTGCAGCAGCAGCCGGTCCAGCGCGCCGGCGAGCGCGGCCGTTGCCAGCACGGACACGGCGAGGGCGCCGGGGAAGCCGAGGTCGTCGTGGAGGACGGCGATGAGGTATCCGCCGAACAGCAGCAGCGATCCGTGGGCGAAGTCGAGCACCCCCGACGCCTTGAAGATCACGACGAAGCCGAGCGCGACCAGGGCGTACACCGCGCCCAGGGCCAGTCCGGCGAGGACGCTGTCGAGAAGGGCGGTCATGCGGGGTCCTCTCCTGGCGTGCCGAGGTAGGCGCGCAGCACCTCGGGGTGGCGGCGGATCTCGTCGGGAGAGCCGTGGGCGATGCGGCGGCCGAAGTCGAGAACGGTGACCTCGTCGGCAAGGCGCATCACCAGACCCATGTCGTGCTCCACCAGCAGCACGGACAACCCGAGTTCGGCGCGCACGGCGTCCACCGTCCCGGCCGTGCGAGCGCGTTCGGCGGCGTTCATGCCGGCCACGGGCTCGTCGAGCAGCAGGACACGCGGCTCCAGGCACAGCGCGCGGGCGAGTTCCACGCGTTTGCAGTCGCCGTAGGAGAGCAGGGCGACCGGCGTGTCGAAGTGGCCGGCGAGCCCGGTGAGTTCGGCGATCTCGCGGGCCCGGTCGAGATGGGCGCGCTGCTCGCGCGCGACGCCGGGCAGGCGCAGCGCGGTCGCGGCGAAGCCGGCGCGGGAGAGGACGTGCCGTCCGAGCATCAGATTGTCGGCGACGGTGCCCTCGGTGGTGACGATGTTCTGGAAGGTGCGGGCCACTCCCAGGGCCGCGATCCGGTGGGGCGGGAGCCCGGTCAGCGGGGTGTCGCCGAGCCGTACCTGCCCGGACGCCGGGCGGTACAGGCCCGACAGGACGTTGAAGCAGGTGGACTTCCCCGCGCCGTTGGGGCCGATCAGGGCGTGCACGGAGCCGGGGGCGACGGTGAAGGACACCGCGTCCAGGGCGGTCAGACCGGCGAAGCGGACGGTCACGTCCCGCACGCTCAGTTCGGGCGGCGGCGCCGGGGGCAGGCCGGGAACGGCGCCGGCGGTGGGGCGGAGCTTCACGCGGCCCCCTGGTCGCCGGCCGGGTCGCCGAGGTAGAGGCGGCGCACCGCGTCCGTGCGGGCGAGGTCGTCGGCCGGTCCGGACAGCCGGATCTCGCCCACCTCCAGGACATGGGCGTGACCGGCGAGCGACAGCGCCATGCCCGCGTTCTGTTCGACCAGCAGGACGGCCGTGCCCTGGGCGTTGATCTCACGGATCACCTCCGCGATCCGGAACACCATGCGCGGGGCCAGCCCCAGGGACGGCTCGTCGAGCAGCAGCAGCCGGGGCGCCGCCATCAGGGCCCGGCCGATGGCGAGCATCTGCTGCTCACCGCCGGACAGCAGCCCGGCCTGCTGACGTCCGCGTTCGGCGAGCACCGGGAAGAGCGTGTACACGCGGTCCCGGGCCTCACGGACCTGTGCGGGCGCCCGCCGGCCCAGGCCGAGGCCGCCGCTGCGCAGGTTCTCCTCGACGGTCAGACCGGCGAAGACCCGGCGCCCCTCCGGGACCTGGACGACCCCGGCCCGCACCGCCGCGACCGGGTCACGGCCGTCCAGGGCGGTCTCCCCGTAGCGGACGAGCCCGGCGGTCACGGCACCGCGGTGCAGGCGCAGGGTGCCCGACACCGCCCGCAGCAAGGTGGACTTGCCGGCGCCGTTGGCGCCGAGCAGCGCCACCACCGCGCCGTACGGGACGGTCAGGGACACGGAACGCAGGGCTGACACGGCCCGCCCGTACGTCACGTCGAGACCTTCGACGTGCAGTGCGGGCCGCTCCTGTGGGGGTGCCTGGGGCATCGCGGCTCCTCGGGGCCGTGCCGACGGGCACGGCGTTCAGGGGGAAAGGGAGCTCACGACAGCACGGCCGGCGCGGGGCGGTACAGGCACGCGGTCGGGGTCGCTGCGCCGCCCCAACGCGAGGTCGGGGGGCTTGTGCGGCTGCCCAGAGACCGGGCGGGGGCGGACGCGACGGCGGCGACGCCGGAGTCCGCAGGCGGTCGGGCGAGGGGAAGGGGCGGGACGCCGCTCAGCGGGTGCGCAGGCCCCGGGCCGTCAGGGCGAGGCTGATCTCGACCAGGTCGGCGGGCCGGGAGAGGGAGCGGCCCGTGAGCTGCTCGTAGCGGCGCAGGCGGTTCAGGACGGTGTTGCGGTGGCAGTACAGCCGCTCCCCCGCCCGCTGGGCGGAGCCGTCACAGGCGAGCCAGGTGGCCAGGGTGTCGAGGAGAAGGGCCTCGTCGGCCGGTTCCAGTCCACCGAGCGGTCCGAGCACCCGTGCGACCAGCGCCGTGCCCAGATCGGGGGCGGAGAGGACCAGCGCGGCGGGAATGTGATCCGTCAGCCGGACGGTGCCGCCGGTGCTCGGGCACATGTCCAGAGCGACGTCCGCGAGCCGGCGGGCGTCCCCGACGGCGGCCAGCCCCGACACGGCGGTGCTGACACCCGCCCGCGCACGCCCGCAGTGCGGGGACGCGGCGGGCGACGGACCGGCGGCGCCGTTTCCCTCGCCCGGGCCCTCGGTCCCGGGCGTGCCTTCGCCTTCACCGTCGCCGTCGCCGTCGGCGCTGTCGGCGGCGGTCCCGTCCCCGGCGAGCAGGACGATGCCGTAGTCCACCTCCACCCCGGTGTGCCAGTAGACACGGCTGCCGCGGGCGAGCGCGGCCCGTGCGGCGGCCGCGTCGGAGGGGCCGCCGCCCGCCACCGCCACGACCAGGTACCGGCCCTCCTCGGGCAGGTCCAGCGCGTGGGAGGTCTCCGGCAGGTCGGCGATCCGGCAGGCGCCGTCGAGCAGCGCGCCCGCGAGCAGCCGCAGCCGGTTCTCCCGCCGCCAGGCGAGCTGCCGTTCGGCCTGCCGGTAGGCGTCGGCGACGAGGGAGCAGTGCTCGTCGACGAAGTTCCACACGTCGGAGGCGACGTGGACGAGCAGGCGCACGTCCTCGGGAGCGGTGCGGGAGGTCTCCTCGATGAGGCCCTGCCACACCAGGGACCCGCCGAGCCGGAACGCGTGCAGCAGGGCGTCCAGCGGAAGCCCCTGCTCCGCGCGGGTCGCGCCGATCTTCCACGAGCAGCGGCGGGCCGCGTCCCGGCTGCCGCGCGGGTCGAGCAGCGAGGACACGCTGTGCCGCAGCGAGCGGTGCACCTCCTGCCAGGTCGCGCCCGGATCGCTCGTCACGGTCGCGCGGTAGGCGGGCTCCTGCTCCTGGATCGCGGCGACCAGCCGGTCGGTGAGATCGGGGAGGTCCGCCAGGAGCACCCGGGCGGCGCGGTGCAGGACCCGCAGGGCGTCGGCGTCGATCAGCGAGCGGCCGGGCTGCGGACGCTGCCGCGGGGCGGGCGCGGACGGCGCGGCCGGTGCGGGGTGGAACGCGGCCCGTGACCGTAGGGCGTGATGCATCGCGGTCCTCCCCCGGGGCGTGTCCCGCCGTCGACTCGTCGTGCCCCGAAGGATGGCATACCGTCCGGTCGGTCCCCAGGGGGTGCGCACGACTGATTTCGGCATGGACGGTCCGACGGGCGGTTCGCGGTCCCGGTCCTCGCGGTCGCTCGGTCGTCGCGTCGTCGCGTCGTCGCCCGGCGGCGGCGGAGGCCGAACCGGTCCGGTCCGGTCCGTCCGGCTGCCGTGCCCCCGGGCCGCCGTACGGGTGGTCGACCGTGCGGGCGCCGAGGCCCTTCGAGGCCCACGACCAGGTGTTCCGTGTACGGCGGGCGAAGGATTCCTTGTGCGCGCGCCCAACGGCCGCCGCCGTTCCGCGGGCACCGGCACAGCGGCGGCCCGCGCCCCAGGACATGTGCGGGCGGCTGCCCCGGCACTCCTCATGGCGGGCTTTCACCACGCCCGTTTCGTCCCGGACCGTGTCCGGCAGGCATCAGCCGCCCGATACGGAGCACTCGGCATGCTGTCGCCTGACGAGGAGAGAAGCCGTGCTCTGGATCGCCGTACTGCTGCTGCCGCTGGTGTCCGTCCTGCTGGCCTTCATGGACCGGGTGGAGGAACGCCTGCTCGCCCCGGTCGCGGCCAAGCGCCGCCACGCCGGCCGCCGACGGCACCTGCGTCTGATACCGGGCGGCGCCGCGGACACCGGGGCGACGGGCGCAGGGGCGCATGCGGCGACGGGCGCGGCGGACGAGGTCCGGGCGGCCTGAGGACCGGTCGGCATGTACTCGCCGCTTCCGGTGTGCGAGGCTCGCCCGGGGGCGCCAGTCAGGCAACGGCAGGGAGAGTCGGCGGTATGCGCATCGGTCTGCTCGGCACCGGCCCCTGGGCCGGTCTGGTCCACGCCCCCGTCCTCGACGCCCACGAGGATCTCGATTTCGTCGGCGTCTGGGGTCGTCGACGGGAGGCCGCCGAGGAACTCGCGGACCGCCATCACACACGGGCCTACGTCGACGTCGACGCCCTGCTCGCGGACGTGGACGCGGTGGCCGTCGCCCTGCCGCCCGACGTCCAGGCGCGCCTGGCGGTGCGGGCCGCCGGAGCCGGCCGCCATCTCCTGCTGGACAAGCCCGTCGCCGCGACGGTGACGGGAGCGCGGGCCGTGGCCCGGGCCGTACGGGAGGCGCGGGTCGCCTCGGTCGTCTTCTTCACCACGCGGTTCGTGTCCGAGCCCCGTGCCTGGATCGCCCAGCAGGCGGCCGCCGGAGGATGGTTCACGGCGCACGCCCAGTGGCTCGGGGACGTCTTCCACGAGGAGAGCGAGAGCCCGTTCGCCACGCCCTGGCGCGGAGAGAAGGGCGCCCTGTGGGACGTGGGCCCGCACGCGTTGTCCGTGCTGCTGCCGGTACTCGGCGACGTCCGCCGGGTGGCGGCCGCGACCCAGGGCCCCGGCGACACCGTCCATGCGGTCCTGGACCACGCGAACGGCGCCTCCAGCACGCTGACGCTCAGCCTGACGGCCCCACCGGCGGCGGCCGGGGCGAGCCTCGAGCTCCGCGGCACGGCCGGAGTGACCCGGCTCCCGCAGGGCGGCGCGGACGCCGCCGACGCCCTCACCCGTGCCGCGGACGAGCTGCTCGCCGCGGCCCGCGACCGCCGCCCGCACCCATGCGACGCCGCCTTCGGCCTGCGCGTCACGGAGGTGCTGGCCGATGTCGAGACCCTGCTGGCGGAGGGGGCGCGCCGGCTCGACGCTCCTGACCTTCGCGGGGACTGAGGGACATCTCGGCGTGCGCGGCCCCGCGCCGGGGTGGAGCGTGGGGGTAATGGGACGACTGGACGGGGACCGGCGGGGCTGGCTGCGGGGCGCGCCGCCGCCGCGCTGGGTGCGGGCGCTGCCGCTCGCGCTGGCGGCCGGCGTCTGCGTCGCCACGCTGGTCAGTCCCGACCCGCTGGACATCGGCTTCCTGCTGGGCGCGATCCCGCCGCTGGCGGTGCTGTCGTACGGGCCGGCGGTCACCGCGGTGCTGGGCGTGGCCGTCGTCGTGATGCTCAACGTGCCCGCGTTCCAGCTCGACCGGCCGGGGCAGACCGATGTGCTGACGGTGTCCTTCGTGGCGCTTCTGAGCGTGTTCGTGGCGTTCGTACGCCACCGGCGCGACCAGCAGCTGGACACCGAACGCACCATCGCCGAGGCTGCGCAGCGCGCCGTGGCGCCGCCGGTGCCCGGGCGGGTCGGTCCGGTGCGGTGCGCGGGTCTGTACCGGGCGGCGCAGCGCGGGACGCTGGTCGGCGGCGACTTCTTCGACGTACGCGAGAGCGCTCACGGGGTGCGGGCGGTGCTGGGGGATGTGCAGGGGCACGGGCTGGCGGCGGTGGCCACGGTGTCCTCGCTGCTCGGGGCGTTCCGGGAGGCGGTGCTCGACCAGCCGGACCTGGAGTCGCTGGCGGGCCGTCTGGACCGGCGGCTGGTGGTCGACTCCGCTCGGGACGCGACGGCGGAGCTGTTCGCGACGGCCGTCCTGGTGGAGTTCACGCCCGACGCGGACGCCGTGCGCGTCGTCGCGTGCGGGCATCCGCCGCCCGTGCTGCTGCGCGACGGCGCCGCCATCGAGGTGGACGTGGTGCCGTGGACGCCGCTCGGGCTGGGGCTGGCGGGCGCTTCGCCGACCGCCGTCCGGCTGCCGCTGCGCCCCGGCGACCGTCTGTTCATCGCCTCGGACGGCGTCTCGGAGGCCCGGGACGCCGACGGCGTGTTCTACCCCCTGCTGGACCGGCTGCCCGCGCTCGCCGCCGGCACCGACCCGGCGGCGACAGCCGACCGGGTCTGGGCGGACGTTCGGCGGTACTCCCCCGCGATCCGCGACGACGTCACGATGCTGGTCCTGGCCCCGGAGAGCGCGGCGGACCGTCCCGAGGACCGCTGAGGGTCTCGGCGTCGCCCTCGGCGTCGATGTGCGGCAGGATCCGGTCCAGCCACCGTGGCGTCCACCAGGCGTGCGGGCCCAGCAGCGTCATCACGGCCGGCACCATGAGGAGCCGGACGACGGTCGCGTCGATCAGCACGCTGACGGCGAGGCCGAGTCCGAGCATCTTGACGACGATGTTGTCGCTGATGATGAAGGCGGCGAAGACGCTCACCATGATCAGGGCCGCACAGGTGATGACCCGGGCGGTGATCTCCAGGGCGTGGGCGACGGAGTCCTTGGCGTCGCCGGTGCGCAGCCACGCCTCGTGGACGCGGGAGAGCAGGAAGATCTCGTAGTCCATGCTGAGGCCGAAGATGATCGCGAACATCATCATCGGCACGTAGCTCTCGATCGGCACGTCGCCGTTGACGCCCAGCGCGGGCCCGCCCCAGCCCCACTGGAAGACCGCGACGACGACGCCGTAGGAGGCGGTGATGGACAGGACGTTGAGGACGGCTGCCTTGACGGCGACGAGGAGGCCGCGGAAGACGGCGAGGATGATCAGGAACGCGAGGCCGACGACCACGCAGATGATCAGCGGGAGCCGGCTGGCGACGATGTCGCGGAAGTCGACCTGGGCGGCCGTGGTGCCGGTGACGTAGCCCTTGGCGTCGTAGCCGGAGACCCCGTCGGGGAGGGTCGTGTCCACGAGTCGGTTGGTCAGCCGGGTGGTGACGGCGTCCTGCGGGGCCTGCGTCGAGTAGACGGTGCCGATCAGCACGTCGCCGTCCTGGGTGGGCGTGAGCGGGGTGACGGTGGCCGCGTCGGGCACGGCGCTCAGCGTCTTCTGCGCCTGGGACTGCAGGTCGGAGCGTTTGTCGGTGGGGACGGACGTCTGGTCGATGACGACGGTGAGGGGGCCGTTGGAACCGGGTCCGAAGGCGTCGGTCATCAGGTCGTAGGCCCGCCGGTCGGTGAACGACGTCGGGTCGGCGCCGTCGCCGATGTGGCCGAGCTGGATGGAGAAGACGGGGATGGCGAGGATCGCGATGACGGCGACGCCGCAGGCGAGGTACTGCCAGGGCCTGCGTTCGACGCGCTTGGCGTACCGGTGCCAGGTGCCGTGCGGGGTGGCGCCCGGTTCGGCGTCGGTCTCGGCGACGGGCCTGCGGACGTGCCAGCGGTCGATGCTGCGCCCGGCGAGCCCGAGCATGGCGGGCACGAGGGTGAGCGCCGCCGCCACGGCGGAGACGACGGTGACGGCGGCGGCGATGCCGAGTTTGCCGATGAAGGACACCCCGGACGCGTACAGGCCGAGCAGCGCGATGATCACGGTGGTGCCGGAGACGAGGACGGCGCGGCCGCTGGTGGCGGTGGCGTGTCCGGCGGCCTGGGCGGGATCGGCACCGTTGATCAGGTTCTGCCGGTGCCGGGTGATCAGGAAGAGCGCGTAGTCGATGCCGACGCCGAGGCCGATCATGGTGGCGAGGGTCGGCGAGACGGTCGCGAAGGTGAACGCGGCGGCCAGCAGCCCGAGGACGGCGAGACCGGTGACCACCCCGATCAGTGCGGTGACCAGGGGCAGGCCGGCGGCGATGACACTGCCGAAGCCGACGAGCAGCACGACGATCGCGACCGCGAAGCCGATCCCCTCGCTGATGAAGTCGTTGGCCTTGGGCCGGGCGAGTTCGCCGAGCGAGCCGCCGTACTCGACGTCGGCGCCGGCCGCGCGCAGCGGCTGGACGGCCTGGTCGACTCCGTTGAGGTACGCGTCGCCGAGGGTGTTGGGCTGCTCGTCGAAGCGGATGGTGATGTAGCCGGTCTTGCCGTCGCTCGAGACCGGCCCGATCTTGGTCGGGCTCTGCGAGAGGGGGTTCTGGACCGACAGGACGTGGGGCAGCTTCTGCAGGTCGCCGACCGTGGTGGACATCTGCGAGCTCAGCGCGCTCAGGGCTTTCTGGTCGTCGTGCATGACGATCTGCGCGCTGTATCCGCCGGCCTGCGGGTCGTGCTCCTTGAGGACGTCCAGGCCCTTCTGGGACTGGGTGTCCGAGAGCGCGAAGTTGTCCTCGAAGGTGCCTCCGACCGCGCGGTCGGTGACCTGGAGCGCCACCAGGGCGACGAGCCAGGCGAGGATGACGAACAGGAAGTGACGGGCGCACCAGGCGCCGAGTCTGCGAAGTCCCCCCCGTTGGGGTTTCCCGGCAGCGGTGGGTTCCATGAGCTGGGCCTTCCTGCCGTGCGGCGATGCCGCCGCACAGTGGTTGGGACGCCCCGACACCGCCCATTACACCTCTGCCCGATCATCGTGGCATCTCGGCCCGGGGTGATCGCGATTGCAGGGTGCGGCTCCAGGATGAATGGTGTTAGTACATTCCTTCGGACGCGAGGAGCCGACATCATGCCGACGTCACAGCCCGGCGCCGCCCGACCCTCCCCGGACGACCGCGCCACCCCGGACAAGCTGCTCCACACCCGCACCGGCACCGAGGTCTCCGCGGAGGACATGATCCTCGCCACGGGACGCGACGTGACTCCGCGCACCCTCGAATGGGCGCGGCGCAAGCTCGCCGAGGAGGGGCCCGGCGCGATCGAGAAGCTGCTGCCGTAGTCGCCCCCGCCCTTTCCCCGACCGCCCCCGCCCTGCCAGACTGCGGAGGGTGCCCGACTTCGACATGCTCGTCCTCGGATCAGGTCCCGGCGGCCAGAAGGCCGCCATAGCCGCGGCCAAACTGGGCCGCCGGGTGGCCGTCGTCGACCGCCCCGACATGGTCGGCGGGGTCTCCCTCCACACCGGAACCATCCCCTCCAAGACGTTGCGCGAGGCGGTGCTCTATCTCACCGGCCTCACCCAGCGCGACCTGTACGGACAGAGTTACCGCCTCAAGGAGAACATCACCGTCGCCGACCTGACCGCCCGCACCCAGCATGTGGTCGGGCGTGAGATCGACGTCATCCGCAGCCAGTTGAGCCGCAACCACGTCGCCCTGTTCGCCGGCACCGGCCGGTTCGTCGACGACCACACGATCGCCCTGCGCGAGGCCACCGGGCAGGAGCGGCTGATCAGCGCCGAGCACATCGTCATCGCCACGGGGACCCGGCCGGCCCGGCCGGAGAGCGTGGAGTTCGACGGGCGGACCATCCTCGACTCCGACAACGTCCTGACCGTCGAGCGGGTGCCGCAGTCGATGGTGATCGTGGGCGCCGGCGTGATCGGGATGGAGTACGCCAGCATGTTCGCGGCGCTGGGCAGCAAGGTGACGGTGGTGGAGAAGCGGGCCGGGATGCTCGACATGTGCGACGTCGAGGTGGTCGAGTCGCTCAAGTACCACCTGCGCGACCTGGCCGTGGCGTTCCGATTCGGGGAGACCGTGGCCGCCGTGGAACGGCATCCGCGAGGCACGCTGACCGTGCTGGAGAGCGGCAAGAAGATCCCGGCGGACGCGGTGATGTACTCGGCGGGCCGGCAGGGCCTGACCGACGAACTCGACCTCGACAAGGCCGGGTTGACGGCCGACCGGCGCGGGCGCATCGAGGTCGACGAGCACTATCGCACACCGGTCGGGCACATCTACGCCGTCGGTGACGTCATCGGCTTCCCTGCACTCGCGGCGACGGCGATGGAGCAGGGCCGGGCGGCCGCCTACCACGCCTGCGGAGAGCCGGTCGGGCAGATGCACCACCTCCAGCCGATCGGGATCTACACCATCCCGGAGATCAGCTTCGTGGGGCGCACGGAGGACCAGCTCACCGAGGAGCGGGTGCCGTTCGAGGTGGGCGTGGCCCGTTATCGCGAACTGGCCCGTGGGCAGATCATCGGCGACGCGCACGGCGTGCTCAAACTGCTGGTCTCTCCCGAGGACCGCACCCTGCTGGGCGTGCACTGCTTCGGCAGCGGGGCGACCGAGCTGATCCACATCGGGCAGTCCGTGATGGGCTGCGGCGGCACCGTGGACTACCTGGTGGACGCGGTGTTCAACTACCCGACGCTCGCGGAGTCGTACAAGGTCGCCGCCCTCGACGCCACCAACCGGCTACGGCAGTTGGACCGGATCGGGGACTGACCGACGCGGGCGGCCGCACGAGGGACGCTCACTCCTCGACGATGTGGACGGCGGCCTCCTCGGCGCCCGCGGCCCCGCCGTCCACGCCCACGTCCCGGGCGACCTCCTCCTTGACGGCGTCGGGATGGGCGCCCTCGTCGGGGGCGACGAGCCGGCCCGCACGCCGGTCGCCCGCCTCGGGGTCGAGGGGCTCGCCCTCGCCGCCGGGCAGGTCCCCGACGCCGTCACCGGCCGGCTCGGCCGTGTCCGGTACCTCCTGGGCGAGCCGCTGGTCCAGGCTCTCACCCTCGTGCTGCTCGGCCGCGGTGGTGCCGTACTTGGTCACGCCGAGCGGCTTCTCCGGCGGGGAGTAGCCCTCGTCCAGGGTGTCGTCGTAAGTGCGTTCGTCGAGGGCGTCCTGAAGGTCGAGCGGTGCGCCGTCCTCCTGCTCCTCGTTGGATCCGGTGGGCTGGTAGACGTCGTCGCCCATCGCCTCGGACTCCGTGCCCATGGTGCCTCCTCGCCGGTCGCGGTGCTGTCTTCCCCGTCCGCGTTTCCCGTGCGGCCCGCTCCAATCGCGACACATGTCACCTGCGTAAGAGCGGCCGCACATTACCCACCCGTTCAATCTTGAAAGCTCAATCTTTCGGGCTATAGTCACTCGCACACTCGGTGTGACCGTCCGGGGACGCAGTGCTCGGACGGCGCCCTCCGCGCTTTTGGCCACCGCCGTCCTTCGAGGCCATCCCTCCCGGGCCGCGGCGGCGCTCGACCCTCACCCCCCATACGCCGTCGGGCCTCCCCGACCCGGGCGGCGTGCACGAAGGAAAGCAGCGCATGAGCAACGGCATCGGAAGAGGGCTCCAGGCGAATGTGCTGGGCACCTTCGACACGGTGGTGATGGCGGTCGCGGGCAGCGCCCCGGCGTACTCCATCGCGGCCACCACGGCGGTCCTGGCGGGCGCCGTGGGCCTGGCGGGACCGGCGGCGCTGCTGTACTGCGCGATACCGATGCTGGGCATCGCCCTGGCGTTCAGCAGGCTCAGCCGGATCGACGTGAACGCGGGGGCCAGTTACTCCTGGGTGGGGCGCACGCTCCATCCGTTCCTGGGCTTCATCAGCGGGTGGGCGCTGGTCGTCTCGGCGACCATCTTCATGGTGGCGGGATCGCTGCCGGCCGGGTCGATGACGCTCGCCCTCTTCGACGACGGCCTCGCCGACGACACCGCGCTGTCCACCGTCGTCGGCGCCGCCTGGTTCCTGGTCATGCTGGCGGTGGTGCTGGGCGGGGCCCGGCTCACGGTGCGCGCGCAGCTGATCATGTCGGGCGTGGAGCTGGCGATCCTGGCGCTGTTCGCGGTGCTCGCCCTCCTCCACACGGACAACTCGCTGCCCTTCGACTGGTCCTGGCTCGGCTTCAGCCACTTCCACGGGGTGTCCGGCTTCGCGTCCGGCGCGCTGGTCGCGGCGTTCTACTACTGGGGCTGGGACGTGACGAGCAACCTCAGCGAGGAGACGCGCGACAGCCGCCGCACGACCGGTCTCGCCGGACTGATCGGCGTCGGCGTCGTCTTCCTGCTCTTCGAGGTCTTCACCATCGCGGTCAACGTCGTCCTCAGCTCGCAGCAGATCGAGGACAACGGCGCGAACGTGCTGGCGGCGCTGGGCCAGGAGGTGTGGCCGGGCTGGGGCGGCAAGCTGCTGATCGTCGCCGTGATGCTGTCGACCGTGGCCACCCTGGAGACGACGCTGATCCAGGTCACCCGCTCGCTGTTCGCCATGGGCCGCGACCGTACGATGCCCTCCGCGCTGGGCCGCGTGCACCGCACCTGGAACACGCCCTGGGTGGCGATCGCGGTGGTGGGCGGGGTGGCGCTGGCGCTGTTCGTCGCCGCCGACCTGCTGGGCTCGGTGGGCGACATCCTCGCGGACGCGATCTCGGCGATCGGCCTGCAGATCGCGGTCTACTACGGTCTGGCGGGCCTCGCGGCCGTCGTGGCCTACCGCAGAACGCTGCTGACCTCCCTGTCCGACTTCGTCCTCGGCGGGCTGTGGCCGCTGTTCGGCGCGCTGTTCATGTTCTGGGTCTTCGCCGAGTCGCTGGCCGAACTGGACCCGGCGGCCGTCGCCATCGGCATCGGCGGGCTCGCCGTGGGACTGGCGCCGATGCTCTGGTACTGGCGGCGTGGCAGCGACTACTACCGGCCCGCCCGGCTCGACGCCGCACTGACCGTCCGGACCGACTACGTGCCCCACGGCCGTCCCGCCGCCCACTCCCACGACGGTCTCCCCACCGACTTCTGAGAGGGGCCGTGATGGCGCGGGACCGATTCGCCCCCGACTTCGACCCCGACTGCGGGGACGCCGCACTCTCCTCCGTCCGGCACGACATCGTCATCGGCCGCTGGCAGGGACTGCGCGAGCTGCTGCGCTCGACCGGCCCCGACCGCCTGGCCCGCGGTCACCGGGTGCGGATGCTGGCACAGGCCTGCGCGGGCAGTTCGACGGTGGAGACCTGGCTGGCCGCCGAACCGCGCAGCGCCGACGCGCTGGTGTTGCGGGCGGCCACCGAGACGGCCCGGGCGTTCAACCTGGCGATCGCCGCGGGCCGGGGCGTGCCGATCGAGCAGCACCGCGTCGACGGCGCGGTGCTCGCCTGTCTGGCCGCGGCCGAGTCCTGCCCGGACGACCCGACGCCGTGGACCTCGCTGATCTCGGTGGCCCGCCTCTACCCGTCCGGCGTGCGGCGGCAGGAACTGGCCCGCTGGTGGGACGAGTTGCACCGGCGGGACCCCTACAGCATGGAGGGCCACCTCCAGGTGCTGCACTACTACTCCGCCCGCTGGCACGGCTCGCACGGTCTGATGTACGACTTCGCCCGGGACGCGGCCGGCGTGGCCCCGCCTGGCTGCCCGCTGCCGGTGCTGGTGCAGTACGCGCGGGTCGAGGAGTTCCGCCACTCCCAGGACAGCACGGCGGGCCGCTCCGCCTCGGTGGGCCTCGGCCAGCACTGGCACAACGACGGCGCGGTCAGCGACGTCCGCCGCACCTGGGACCGATGGATCATGGGCCGCCAGGACGACGGCGTCGCCCCGGGCGAGCTGCGCGACGTCAACACCCTCGCGCACGCCGCGTGTTCGGCGGGCGTCGCGGACGTGGCGGCGCCGCTGCTGGGGATGCTCGGCCGGCGGGCGACGCGCACGCCCTGGTCGTACACCGGCGATCCCGCGCAGCAGATCGCCAGATGGCGCAGGGAGTGGAGCGTGCGCGCCTGAGCCGGCCCGGGCGGGCCGTTCCCGCCATGGGCTACAGGCGGGTCTGCGGCCCCCGGTGCAGGGGTTGTCGCGGCGCCGGACGGTCCGGCACGGGCGGCACGGCACGCACCACGGGTCCGTCGCCGTTCACCCTTACCGGCTCTCCGTGGTGATGGAGTGTCAGCGGGGGGCCGGACAGCAGGGAGTACGCGGCCTTGTCCGGGCCTATCTCCACACGCAGCCGCCGGCCGAGGAGTTGGACGCTGAAGGCCAGCCGGCTCAGCCGTTGCGGCAGCCGGGGCGCGAAGCGCAGACCCTCGGCGTCGCGGCGCAGCCCGCCGAAGCCCGCGACCAGGGCCGTCCAGGTGCCCGCCAGGGACGCGATGTGCAGTCCGTCGCGGGTGTTGTGCTCCAGGTCGGCGAGGTCCATCAGCGCCGCCTCGGTCGTGTAGTCGAAGGCCAGGTCGAGATGGCCGGCCTGCGCGGCGATCACGGCCTGACAGCACGCCGAGAGGGAGGAGTCGCGGACGGTCAGCGGCTCGTAGTAGGCGAAGTTGCGGGCGACCTGCTCGTCGTCGAAGTGACTCGCGCAGGTGTACATCGCCAGGACCAGGTCGGCCTGCTTGACGACCTGTTTGCGGTACAGGTCGAAGTAGGGGAAGTGCAGCAGCAGCGGGTACTGGTCGGCGCGGGTGCCGGAGAAGTCCCACTGCTGGTAGCGGGTGAAGCCGGCGTGCTGTTCGTGGACGCCGAGGTCGTGGTTGTAGGGCAGGTACACCGCCTGAGCGGCGTCCCGCCAGGCGGCGCTCTCCTCGTCGTCGACGCCCAGCCGGGCCGCCTCCTGCGGATGGCGTTCGACGGCGTCGGCGGCGGCGAGGAGGTTCGCCCGGGCCATGAGGTTGGTGTACGTGTTGTCGTCGGCGACCGCGCTGTACTCGTCGGGCCCCGTGACGCCGTCGATGTGGAACGCGCCGTGTGCGTCGTGGTGGCCGAGCGAGCGCCACAACCGGGCGGTCTCCACAAGCAGTTCGACGCCCGTCGAGCGCTCGAAGTCGGTGTCCCCCGTCGCCGCGACGTAGCCCACCACGGCGTGGGCTATGTCCGCGTTGACGTGGAAGGCGGCGGTCCCGGCCGGCCAGTACGCCGACCCCTCCGATCCCTCGATCGTCCGCCACGGGAACGCGGCGCCCCGCAGTCCGAGCTGGACCGCCCGCTCGCGGGCCGCGGGCAGGGTGTTCTGCCGCCAGCGCAGGGCCTCCGCGACGGCCTCGGGAGCGGTGTAGGTGAGCAGGGGCAGCACGAAGGTCTCGGTGTCCCAGAAGGCGTGGCCGTCGTATCCGGAGCCGGTCAGTCCCTTGGCGGGGATGGCCCGTTGTTCGGCGCGGGCGCCGGCCTGCAGGACGTGGAAGAGGGCGAAGCGGACGGCCTGCTGGATCTCCTCGTCGCCGTCGACCTCGACGTCCGCGCGGGACCAGAAGTCGTCCAGGTAGGCGCGCTGTTCGTCGAGCAGGCCGTCCCAGCCGCTGTGTCCGGCCGCCGCGAGGGCCGCCTCCACCTGGTCGCTCATGGCGGGTCGTGAGCGGGCGCCGGACCAGCCGTGCGCGACCAGCTTCTCCACGCGCAGCCGCTCGCCGGGTTCCAGCACGGAGGTGACGGTGAGACGGGCGACGTCGACGTTGCTCTCGCTGCTGAGGGTGGTCCGCTCCGGGCCGGTGACGTTGTGGTCGGCGGCCACGGCCACGCGCAGCCCGCTGCGCTTCGTGCGGTGCACGAGCCGCAGGCGACGGCCGACGGCCACGTCCTCCTCCGGCTCCAGAGGCGACTTGAGGGCGCGCGCCGCGCGCGGGTCGCCGTTCGGATCGGGCAGGCTCTCGTTGGTGACCAGTTCCGACTGGATCACCACCCGGGAGCGGCTGCCGACCGCCTCCACCTCGTAGGCGACGGCGGCGACGGCCCGCTGGGCGAGCGAGACCAGCCGGGTCGAGCGCACCCGCACGGTGGATCCGGCGGGGGAGGTCCATTCACAGGTCCGCTCCAGGACGCCCCGGCGCAGGTCGAGCACGCGCTCGTGGGTGACGAGCCGCCCGTAGCGCAGGTCGAACGGCTCGTCGTCGACCAGCAGCCGCAGGATCTTGCCGTTGGTGACGTTGATGACCGTCTGCCCGGACTCCGGATAGCCGTAGCCGGCCTCGGCGTAGGGCAGCGGGTGCAGTTCGTGGACGCCGTTGAGGTAGGCGCCGGGCAGGCCGTGCGGTTCGCCCTCGTCGAGGTTGCCCCGCCAGCCCACATGCCCGTTGGACAGCGCGAAGACCGACTCGCTCTGGGCGAGGACGTCGAGGTTGAGTTCCGTTTCGCGTACACACCACGGCTCGACGGCGTACGACCGTTGGGTGATCACGCGCGCCCTCCCTGCCCGAGAAGGTCCTCGAGGTCCTTCACCACGACGTCCGCGCCGTGCGCGTACAGCGCGTCGGTCTGTCCGACCCGGTCAACGCCGACCACGTACCCGAAGTTCCCCGAGCGGCCCGCGTCCATCCCGGCCAGCGCGTCCTCGAACACGGCCGCCCCCGCGGGCTCGACGCCCAGGTCGCGGGCGGCGGCGAGGAAGGTGTCGGGGTGCGGCTTGCCGGGCAGGTCCCGCTCCGCCGCGACGACGCCGTCGACGCGTACGTCGAAGAGGTCCTCGGCGCCGATGGACCGCAGCACGTCTTGCGCGTTGGCGCTGGAGGAGACGATCGCCGTGCGCAGCCCCCGCGCACGGGCTGCTTCGAGGTAGCGCAGGGTGCCGTCGTAGGCCTGGACTCCCTGGGTGCGGATCTTCTCCAGGAGCAGTGCGTTCTTGCGGTTGCCCAGGCCGTGCACGGTCTGGGCGTCGGGCGGATCGTCGGGGCTTCCCTCGGGCAGTCGGACGTCGCGGGAGGCGAGGAAGGCGCGGACGCCGTCCGCGCGCGGGCGGCCGTCGACGTACTCGTCGTAGTCGTCGCCCGCGTCGAACGGCCGGAATCCGTCTCCGTCCCGTTCGTGCAGGAAGGCGTCGAACATCTCCTTCCAGGCGGCCGCGTGGACGACGGCCGTGCGGGTGACGACCCCGTCGAGGTCGAAGAGGCAGGCCTGGATGGCCTCGGGGAGGCCGAGCGTCGTCGTCATACAGGCCCGGTTCCCCGCGATCGACCCCCTCAACAGTGTGGCGCGCGCCACACCTTGGCAGGGTCACTCGTGCGGGAACGAGTGGTGCTCGTGCGCGATCAGCCAGCGGCCGCCCTCCTTGCGCAGGCCGAAGGTGAGGCGCAGCCGCAGCGTGGGGTGCGCGGACAGCTCCTCGGGCGTGCCGCAGCGCAGCAGCGCGTGGGCGTAGGCGACGTCGTGACCGGCGGTGACGTCGAGGGTGTCGATGTCGAAGCGCGCGCCCTGGCCCTGCCAGGCGAAGAAGGGCGGCCACAGGGCGCGGTAGGCCGCCAGGCCCCGCAGGCCCGCGTGCGGTGGCGGGACGTAGTACAGGACCAGGTCGTCCGCGTGGTCGGCGAGGACGGTGTCGAGGTCCCCGCGGCGGACGGCGTCGGCCCAGCGGGTGATCAGGGTGCGGATCTGCGTCTCGTCGTCGGGCAAAGGGTCGTCCTCCTCTCCCTGCGGGTCTCCTTCCAGGAGACTGCGACACTCTGCTGTGTGCTCACTTTCGATGATCTGCTGTGCCGGGCCCGTTCTCTTGCCGGGGGAGGCGGGCGCGCGCTGCTCGGCATCGCCGGCGGCCCCGGCGCGGGCAAGACGACCCTGGCGCGGCGCCTGGTGCGGGAGCTGAACGGCACGGGCGATCCCTGGGCCGTGCAGGTGCCGATGGACGGGTTCCACCTGGCCGACGCCGAGCTCGACCGGCTCGGCCGCCGGGACCGCAAGGGCGCGCCGGACACCTTCGACGCGGCCGGCTACGCGGCGCTGCTGCGGCGGCTGCGGGACGAGGCGGACGGCGAGGACACCGTGTACGCGCCGGGCTTCGAGCGGGTGCTGGAGCAGCCGCTCGCGGGAGCCGTGCCCGTCCCGCCGCCGGTCCGGCTGGTGGTCACGGAGGGCAACTACCTGCTGCTGGGCACGGGCGCGTGGCGGCGGGTGCGGGCCGCGCTGGACGAGGTGTGGTTCTGCGAGAGCGACGAGGACGAGCGGGTGCGCCGCCTGGTGGCCCGGCACGAGGAGTTCGGCAAGACGCACGAGCAGGCGGTGGCCTGGGTGCTGAGGAGCGATCAGCGCAACGCCGAACTGGTGGCGGCGACGCGCGAGCGGGCCGATCTGGTGGTGCCGCTGCCCCTGTGACGTCGCCGCCCGCGTGCGGTGTGCCGCGCGCCGGCTCCGGACCCGTGAGCCTGGGACCGAGCGGCGCGCCGGGTGCCCGTCCGTCCCTCTCCCCCGCCTTCCTCCGGGGCGCCCGGCTGCCCGCGTACGCGGTGCGGGGCGCCCCCATGGCCGACGCTCAGCCGCCGACGGCGCGCAGCGTCAGCTGCGGCTCGCCGTGCGCGTCGTCCGGCCCGAGGACCGCGGTGAAGGCGTCCGTGCGCACGGTCAGCCCCTCCTCGCCCCACTCCGCCGACGCGGCGAACGGCTCCTCGGCGCCGTAGCGCACCGCGAACACGTGCAGGTCGTCCGGCGCGTCCGTGATGGGGCCGGCCTCCAGCGCCGTCGAGCCGACCAGGTGGCTCCAGCCCTCGTCCGGGTCGCCGTAGCCGCGCGGGTCGGCGGCGAGGGCGAAGGCGGCCTGCTCCTGGGTGAGTTCGGCGCGGGCGTCGAAGTGGTCCGGGCCCGGCGCGTCGGGGTGCGTCAGGCGCAGGGCGCCCGGCGAGGACACGGCGGCCCGCGCCGTGCGGCGGACCCGGTCGCCGTCGTCCTCGGCGTAGGGCAGTCCGGCCAGCAGGTACGGCGTCCCGTCGAGGCGTTCCACTGCGACCGCCGTCCACAGGGTCGTGCCGTCGGTGACGTACAGGGAGCGCACGTACCGCAGGACGTGGTCGCGGCCGACGACCGGCTTGGTGACGAGCTTGGCGGTCAGGCCGTCGGCGCGGACGTCGCGGACGCGGACCGCGCCCATCGGGCGGCACAGCAGGAAGCCGTCGGCGACCGGACCGAAGCCGTGCTGCCGGTGGACGGCGGCGGCCAGGCAGTACGTCCCGCCCGCCTCGATCACCGCCGGGGTCATCCGGTCGTCGAAGGCCACCGAGACGGTTCCGGCGCGCAGTTGGTGGCGTGCCGCGTACGGGGACGGTTCGCGGTGCCAGCGCGAGGTGTCCTGGATCTGCCAGACCAGCATCCACGCGAAGTGCCCGTCGACCCCGCCGTCCGCCCTGACCGCGTGCCGGGCCCAGCGGCCGTCGCCCCGGTAGCGGCCCAGGTCCGCACCGATCCGGGCGCCGAAGTAGCGCAGCCCGAGCACCGACTCGAAGGCCGAGTGCTGCTCGCTGTAGCGGGGGCCGCCGTTGTCGAAGCCGCCGCAGGTGAGGCGGGCGTCGATGTAGCGGGCGAGGACGTCGCCGTCCTCGGCGAACATCTCCTCGCCGCTGATCCGGTGGGCCTGTGCGAGGAAGGACAGGGAGATCGGGCCGTAGTTGTTGTCGTAGGCGCCGCCGTGCTCGGGCGGGAGCAGGGCGCCCCGGTCGCGGACCCGGTGGGCGCGGATCTCGTCGGTGTAGAGCGCCAGGGCCCGCGCGCGGACCGGTTCCGCGGCTTCCGGCGGGAGATGACGGGCGAGCATCAGTCCGCCCACCACGCAGCCGATCGCCTGGTTGCCGGCCTCCTGCGGGTTGAAGAAGGTCGCCTCGGTCAGCCAGCTCCAGTAGCCGCGGGCCACCTCCAGCAGTTCGGCCCGCTGCTCGTCGTCCACCAGGCCGTCGGCCGCGTCGAGGACATTCACGGCCTGCAGCAGCGCCCACACCGTGCTCGGCCAGTCGCCGATGGGGTGGGCGCCCGCTTCGAGGACGTACCGGGCGTACGGGAGACCCGAGCCGCGCACCGTCAGGTTGGGGTAGCCGGGATTGTCCTCCCGGTAGACCCGCTCGCGCAGATGGAAGGCGAGGCTGCGCCGGACCGGCTCCGGCAGGCGCGGGTCCTTGGTGCGTTGCCAGGCGAGGGCCAGCAGGGAGGTGATGCCGAGGGAGGTGTCGCCGATGTCGTCGTCGCCGTCGGGGTGTTCGAGGTTTCCGTCCGGCGTCAGCCGTCGCAGGGCCTGTTCGGTGACGTCGGCGAGGACGGCGTCGTATGCCTCGGGGGTGTCGGGCAGGCCGTGCAGCGGGGCGCGTTGGTGCGGGAGGCGCACGGGAGGGGACGTGAGGTGCACGGGGATCAGCCCTTCATGCCGGAGATGGCCATGGCGTGGGTTCGTCGGAGTCACACGCCGGGTGTGTGCCGGCGGGCGCGCAGTGCGACGGTCAGTGTGTGCGGGCCCTGTCCGCCGAGGTAGACGCGGGTCCCGGTCGTCGCGTCGGTGCCGCCGACCACGGTGTGGTCCTGCCCGGGGTCGTAGCGCAGTACGTCGCTCCGGTCCGGTCCGGCGAGCGGTTCGCCCCTCTCGACGGCGGCGTCGACCCGGATCTCGTCGTCGCCGACGCGGTAGGTCAACGGCTCGGTCGTCAGACACCAGCGTCCGTCGCCGAGCGGTACGGCGCCTTGCGGCTCGCCGCCCGGCCGGAAGGTCAGTTCGAGGGCCCAGGGCACCGGTGGGCCGCTGATGTCGATCCGCAGGTCTGCCCCGTCCTCCCTCAGGTCGACCTCGACGCGGGTCGTGTGGGAGACCTGGTCCTGAGGGCGGTCGGGGAAGGCCATCGCTGCGGAGAAGCGGCCCTCGTCCACCAGACGGTAGGCGCCGTCGTCGCGTCTCCGGTTGGCCGGGAGCGGCTGGTAGTAGGCGGCTGTGAGGGTTCCGGTGAGCCGGTACCGGTGGTCGGCGAGCCGTTCCATGTCGGCGGCGCGGAACGGGCCCAGGTCGAAGAACCCTCGCGAGAGGCGGACCGCGTCGAGGACGGCGGCGCCGGCGAACAGGCGCAGGAAGGTGGGGTTGCAGGCGAGGCCGGAGCGGATGCGCCGGTGCTCGGGCACGTCGGAGCCGCCGTACACGACCGTGTGCGCGGTGGCCGAGGCGTGTGCGGCGAGGCGGGCGGTGGGGAGGTACCGGTCGCGCGGGAGCTTCTCCGCGTCCGGGGCCGGCAGGGCGCGGCACAGATCCGGGGTGAGGAGGGTCCGGGCGAGCAGGTCGGGGTCGTCGATGCCGTCGGCGGCCGCCAGGCGGGCCGCGCGGGCGAAGTCGCCCCGGCCGGTGCGGATCGCGAGCAGCCGGTAGTGCGGCAGGTAGGGCGCCAGCGGGAACGGGCTGTGCTGGTCCTGCCGTCGCGAGTGGACGGTCTCCACCGTGCCGTCCGGCCGGATGAGGTCCAGGGTGGCGGCGAGGTTGCGTTCGACGGCTTCCAGCAGGTCGGCGCGGCCGAGCACGTCGGCCAGCAGGAGCAGCGACGGGTTGGTCACGAGGGACGCGTAGACGGCACTGCGTTCCGAGTACAGGCCCTCCGCGTCGATGTCGACGCCCTCGGCGAGCCACTCCTCGACGCGGTCGAGCAGCCGGTCGTCGGGGAACGAGCGGTGCAGCCGGGCCAGGGCCGCGCACAGCTCCCAGCGGTGGTTCGGGGTGTGCACCCCACCGGTCAGGAGACTGCCGGAGGCGGCGCCGGCGATCTCGGCGAGCGCGGCCGTGACCTCGCGCAGCGCGGGCCCCGCGCCGGCGGCGAGGACGTGCGCGTCGCACACGTCGTTGACGGTGAACGCGGAGTCCGGCGGCGACTGCACGTTGTCACCGCCGGCGAAGAGGCCGGTGGCCGTCTGCGCGGACCGCAGGGCGCGCAGATGGGTCGCCGCGGCGGCGACGGCCCGGCTGCTGCCGTACAGGGTCGAGTCCGGGGAGCGGTACGCCGCGATCAGGGTCTTCACCCGGCGGGCCAGAACGCGGTGGGTCACCCCGGCGGGTTCCTCGTCGGGGCCGGCCGCCGGCGGGGCGGCCGACCGGTCGGCGGCGCGGGCCACCGCGCGGACGAACTCGTGGTCGAGCGCGGTGGACACGGTCAGTCCTTCAGTCCGGCGTTGATGTCGGCGCCCATGACGTAGCGCTGGAAGACCAGGAAGACGGCGATCAGCGGGATCATGGAGATGACCGAGGCGCCGAGCAGCACCGACCAGTTGATGTTCTGCGCGCCGACGATGCTCTGGATGCCGATCTGCACGGTGAACTTGTCGGGGTCGTTGAGCATCAGGAGGGGCCAGATGTAGTCGTTCCACCGCCACTGGAAGGACAGGATGGCGAGGGTGAGCATGATGGGCCGGGAGATCGGCACCATGATCCGCAGGAAGATCGACAGTTCGCGGGCGCCGTCGATGCGCGCGGCTTCCACGAGTTCGTCGGGAACCGTCAGGAAGAACTGGCGGAACATGAAGCATCCGGTCGCGGTGAGCACGGCCGGGAGGATGATGCCGGCGAACGAGTTGTAGAGGCCGAGGTTGCGGACCACCAGGAACTCCGGGGCGAGCATGACCTCGCCCGGGAGCATCGTGGTGGCCAGGATGCAGAGGAAGAACGCCTTGAGCCACCGGTTGTCGTACTTGGCCAGGGCGTACCCGGTGCAGCAGCTGACTCCCACGGTGAGGATCGTCGTGATCACGCACACGAGAGCCGTGTTGAGGAAGTACTGGGAGAAGTTGGCGCTGTCCCACGCCGCCTTGAAGCCCGACAGGGTGGGGTCGTGCGGAACCAGCGTCAGCGGGTACGAGAACAGCTCGCTGGCCGGCTTGAGGGAGCTGAGGATGAACCACAGCACCGGCAGCCCGTACAGGCACGCCAGGACCCAGAGCAGGGTCGTCGCGGGCACCGCCCGCCTGAGTCCACCGCTGCCCTTCTTGCCGGGCCGCTTCTTGGAGACGGCCCCTCCGGGGCCGGCGTCGACCGGGCGGGGCGTGTCTGTGGTTGTCATCGGTTCTCCACCCGCCGGTTGACGAAGAGCTGGACGAGCGCGACGGCCATCAGGATGAGCATGAGCACGAACGACGCGGCGCTCGCGTAGCCGATCTGGCCCCGTTTGAAGCCGGTCTCGTAGATGTACTGGACGAGGAGGTTGTTCGAGGTGCCTGGTCCGCCGTTGTTGAGGGCGACGAACACCGGGTATTCCTTCATCGCGTTGATCGTGTTGAGCAGGATGACGATGAACGAGGTGGGCGCGATGCTCGGCAGCGTGATGCTGATGAACTGGCGCCATGGACCGGCGCCGTCGAGCGAGGCCGCCTCGTAGTACGACACCGGCACGTTCTTGATCGCCGCGATGAACAGCAGCATCGAGAAGCCCGTCCAGGTCCAGGACGCCGCCATCACCACCACGATCAACGACAGGTCAGCGTTCGACTGCCACGGAACGGCGCTTCCGCCGAGCCTCTCGATGATGTAGTTGATCAGCCCGAAGTTCTCACCGAACAGCCAGCGCCACAGAACGCCGACGACGATGGGCGACAGGAGCCACGGGATGAAGAAGACGACGCGGGCGACCGAGGAGCCCTTGGCATGCTTGCTGACCAGCAGGTTGGCGATGAGCAGCGAGGCCGCGAAGTTCAGCGGGACGAAGAGCGCGGCGTACAGCAGCGTCCGGGTCAGCGCGCCGTAGAAGGCGGAGTCCCCGATCAGCTGGTGGTAGTTGTCCAGCCCGACGAACTGGAACACCCCTACGCCCGTGTAGTTCGTGAAGGAGTAGACGAGCCCGATCACCGCCGGCCAGACGAAGAACAGCGAGAAGAGCACGACATTGGCCGCGATGAGGACGAGCGGCGCGAGGACGTAGGTGCTGCGTCGTCTCCTGGGCGGGCTCACGGACACGTCCGGGGCGCGTTTGGTCATCTTCCTGACTCCGTGCTGGTGGAAGGGATCTCTGTGGGCTCACGCCATGAGCCCGGCATCAGGTGGGGCGCCCAGGGCCGGGCGGCTGCGTCGGGACGCCGCCGCCCGGCCCCGCGGTCTACGATCCGCCGCCGACCTGCTGGTTGTAGCCGGCCACGATGTTCTCCAAGGCCTTGTCGGCCGACTGCTGGCCGTTGATCGCCTTGCCGAGCTCCGTCTTGGTCGGGTCCTCGGTGATGCTCTTGCCCTTCAGCACCCAGTCCGTCTGCGCGCCGTTGAAGTAGCCGGAGATCGGGGCGTAGAGCGGGATCTCCTCGTTGTACAGCTTGAACGCCGCCTGCGCCGCCTCCGAGGTGAAGGGGTACTTCGGGTTCAGGCCGCTCTCGACCGGCAGGAAGCCGGACGTCTCGCACAGCACGCGGTAGTGGTCCGGCTCGTACAGCCAGGACATGAACTTGGTCGCGGCGGTGGCCGCGTCGCCGTTGTTGTTGAAGCCCACCATCATGCCGCCGCTGTTGACGTCGGAGGCCTGCACCGGCTGGGCGGGAGTCGGGACGCTCGCCCACTCGAACTTCTTGATGCTCTCCGCGAAGGAGGCGACCTGCCACACGCCGGACCAGTAGGCGACCACGTCACCGCTCTGGAACATGGCCGACGGGTCGGCGCCGCTGGTCCACACCGACTTCGGCATGGTCTTGTCGTCGTTCAGTCCGACGAAGTAGTTCACGGCCTTCTTGGTCGGGTCGTCCACCGAGAACTTGCCGGCGGAGTCCGCGTGCACGTACTTCCCGCCCATCTCGTACACCATGGCGCGGAGCCGCGACGGCGACTGGTCGAACGTCAAGGAGTACTTGGCGTGGGTCTTCTCACGGACCTCGTTCGCCGCCTTGATGAAGTCCGTCCAGGTCCAGGTCTTCTGGGGCGAGGTCGGGAAGGCGACGCCGGCCTGCTTGAACAGCGTCTTGTTGATGAACATGCCGGACGCGGTGACGTCCGACGGGATGGCCAGCACCTTGCCGGAGGAGTCCTTGGCGAGGAAGTTGGTGTTGATCTTGTTGGCCTTGTTGTCGACGATCGACTTGAGGTCGAGCAGCTTGCCCGACCAGATCGGGTCCAGCGACGGCACGGCCGCCACGTCGGGCAGCGAGTTCGCCTGCGCGGCGTTCTTCAGCTTCGTCGTGTAGCCGTCGTAGGGGATGTTGACCAGCTTGACGTCGACGCCGGCTTCCTTCTTGTACTGCGCCACCATCTTCTTCCAGCCCGCGTCCTGCCCCGGAACCGTGGAGATCCAGAACGTCAGCGACTTGGAGGTACCGCCCGAGCTGCCGTCCGACCCGCAGGCGGAGAGCAGCAGGGCGCCTGCCGAGGCCACGGCAGCGAGGGGAACCAGGCGGCGTATGCCGCCGCGGCCGAGTCGGCGGGAGCGCCGCACACCCACAGTGGTCATTTTCGATCCCTCTTTTTTTTCGTCGTAGGGGACGGGGCACGGCGCCGACCGAGCGGCACGGGTGCATTTTGCAGGAGGTTTCGCTTTCCGGGGGCGCGGCCTCGCCCGGCCGCGTCGCCTGTGCGGGTGCGTTCCCCGGCCTGCGGGCCGTCACCGTACGAGTACGCCCTCGTGCGGCTGCCGTACCTCATCGGGTACGGGCGGGACGCTCACCCCAAGCCGGTGTCCCGACCGACTTAGAAAGCGCTTGTCCGGACATTGGCAGACCGAGTCGGAGGCCGTCAATGCTCAGCCCGCGCGGCCTGGGTCACGGTTTGGACTCCCCGGGCGACCGCGAGCCTCGCCGCGCCCGCGACGGTGCCGGAATCCCCGACCGTGCTGCTGACCACCTCGGTGGGCCAGCTCAGCCGCGCCAGTTCGGCCCGCACCCCGGGCAGGAGCTGCGGATCCGCGCCGGTGCTGCCGCCCAGCACGATCAGACCGGGGTCCAGCACGGCGGTCACGGCGGCGGCGAGCCGGCCGACGTCCACGGCGTGCCGTCCGACCACGGCGCGGGCCGTCTCCCCACCCTTTCCGGCGAGGGCGAAGAGCCGGTCGGTGGTACGCGGGCACGGGCCGTCGGCAGGCTGCCAGGCCGCGCCGGCCCGGCGCAGCAGGGAGCGCGCGCCGATGTACTCCTCCAGGGCCTCCTGGCGCGGCTCACGGCCGTCGTCCCAGGGGTAGGGCAGCCTCGCCAGCTCTCCGGCGGCGCCGTTCGAGCCGCGCAGCACCTGTCCGCCGACGACGATGCCCAGACCGATGCCGACGCCGATCCGCAGATAGCCGAAGGTGTGGCGGCCCCGGGCGGCGCCCTCGTGGAGTTCCGCGAGGGCTGCGCAGTTGACGTTGTTCTCCAGGTGGACGGGGACACCGGGGGGCAGGGCGACGGCCATGGCGTCGAAGACCGGTCCCGCCTTGGCGGTGGCGGGGCGCATGCCGCTGCCCTGCCGGCCGGGCGCGAGGACGTCGCCGACGGCGACGACGATCGAGCGCAGCGGAACACCCGCGGGCAGCGTGGCGAGCGCCTCGCGCACGGCGTCGGCGGCGTCCTCGCGGGAGGCCGTGGCCTCGGCGAGCAGGGCGCCGTCCAGGGCGCAGCCCCTGACCCGGGTGAGGGCGGGGCCCAGGTCGACGGCGAGCACGGCCCCGGCGGCCGGGCCGAGGCAGTAGACGGCGGCGGAGCGACCGGTGCCGCTGGAGGCGGTGCCGGAGTGCGTGGCCAGCCGGGCGCCCTCCAGTTCCGCCACGGCGGAGGACACCGTCGGCTTGGACAGCCCCGCCAGACTCGCGAGCTGCGGCCGGGTCGCGCTGCCGGCCCGGGCCAGCACGGCGAACACGGCGCTCGCGCTCTCGGTCAGCCGGGGGGCTTCCACCACGTCGAGTTCCACAGATTCCCCCACACGGGTACAGGGCCGCGCGCCCGGCCGACGGTCTCGGCGGGCTGCTGGCGATGGGATGCACCGACGTCGCGCGTTCCCGCTCCGCGGCGGCTGCAGAAGACTGCCCGGTGGTCGAGCGCGCGATTCCTCTTGACGCACTGTACTTCGTTAGTTAACTTCCTAACGAACTTCACGGTATACGCATGCCGTGTCTCGTCAGAAGCCCGTCCCGGGGCTTCCCTAGTTCACCAAGTCACTCTCGCGTGGTCACGGTTCGCCCGCCGTCGCAGCTTTCCAGCGCATCGACGAAAGAGGATCCGTGCAGGACTCTCCCCCTTCGAGCCCCCTCGTGGTCGGCGTCGACGTGGGCGGCACCAAGACGCATCTGCGCGCGGTCGCGGGCGACGCCGTCGTGGCCGACCATGTGCGCGCCACCAGCGGCTGGCGGCCGCACGAACCGGCCGACGCGGCGCGCCGGCTGGCCGATCTCGTCCGCGAGGCCCTTCCCGCGGGCGCGCTCCCGTCCGCGCTCGCCGTGGGGGCGCACGCCTGCGAGACCCCCCTGCAGTGCGCGCGGATCCGGGTCACGCTGCAGGAACTGCTCGGCGCGCCCGCGCATGTCGTGGGCGACGCCGAGCTGCTCGTTCCCGCCGCGGGCCTGGACAAGGGCGTCGGCCTGGTCGCCGGCACCGGCTCGGTGGCGGTGGGCAGGCTGCCCGACGGCGCCGTCGTCCAGGTGGGCGGCTGGGGCGCGGTCCTCGGCGACGAGGGCGGCGGCGCCGGTCTGGTCCGCGAGGCGGCCCGGGCGGTGTGGGCCGCGCACGACCGGGGCGAGCAACCCGACGCCCTCGCGCGCGGTCTGCTCGCCTCGTTCGGGGTGCCCGAGGTCCCCGCGCTCGGAGCGGCGCTGGAGAGCGCCGAGGACGTCTCCGCCGAGTGGGGCCGGCACGCCCCCGTCGTCTTCACGGCCGCTGCCGAGGGATCCGCACTCGCCGGCGTCGTGATCGAAGAGGCTGCTCGGGCCCTCGCCGCACTCGTCGTCCGGCTCGCCGCGCGCGGGGTCCCGGTCGACGACGTGGTCGTGGCGGGCGGCACCGTCCTCGGGCGGCCCGCGCTGTACGACGCGTTCACCGCCGCGCTCGCCGCCGTCCTGCCGGGAGCGCGGCCCCGGCCGCTGACCGCAGCGCCGGTCGACGGCGCGGTGGCGCTGGCCCGTTCGCTCCTGTGAGCCGCCGGATCCCACGTTCACCTCGGCGACACGCACCGGTCGCCGGGTCATCGCGGAAGCGACACGACCCGGCCGTAGATCTTCGCTCAGACGCGTCATCCGGCTCGCCGGTCGTCACCGGTCCGACGAGTCGAACATGATCGCACCTCTTCCCTCTGGCCTCACGGCCGCAGAACTCAAGAGAGGCACATCCATGCCGTCCTCCGCCGGGCTCCCCACCCCCTCGGCCGTGAACCGCAGGCGCTTTCTGAAGACCTCCCTCGGAGGCTCGGCGGCCCTGGTCGCCGCCCCGACGCTGGTGTCGTGGCTGGGCGCCGCCGACGCCAAGGCCGCCACGGCCGCGCTCGCGTTCGTCGACGACTACAAGACGAACCTGCCGACCAACCTGACGCCCGGGACGAACGCCGTGGTGCGCGCCCTCGGCGGGTTCGCCAAGGTGTGGAAGACGGGCTCCGCCTGGAACACGGGCACGCCCCTGCGGCCCGACATCCTGCGCGCCAACATGCGCTACTGCATAGCGATCACGCGGGCCCGCACGGAGGCGCAGGGCAAGGAGGCGTTCGTCTACGACCGCCAGCACCAGAGCTACTCGACGATCGCCGGACTGGGCCCGCTGGCGGATCTGTACAAGGCCGGGGCCAAGGCGGTCACGTCGATCACCGCCGCCCCGGACGGCATCCCCGCCACCAAGATCGACGACGCCGTGCCCGCCGACGCGCCCGCCGGCTCCACGCTCGGCGCCGGCTCGTACACCTCCGATCTCGGCCTGGTCGCCAAGCTGGTGGACACCGTGCGCGGCAACTACGCCTCGGGCAACCCGAGCAAGTACGCCTACCAGTACCCGCGGCCGTGGCGCATGAACGAGAACAGCCAGGTCGTCGACACCGGGAAGACCGACGCGCTCGGCTTCCCGGTCTACGACTCCGAGGTCGTCGTGGTCCCGCAGCTGCTGCGCCAGCGCAGCGCCTCCCCCACCGACGACGGCGGCTTCCCGAGCGGGCACACCAACGCCTTCCACCTGGCGTCGCTGGCGTACGCGTACGCCGTCCCCGAGCGGTTCCAGGAGCTGGTCACGCGCGCCCTGCAGCTCGCCCACACCCGGATCGTCTCCGGCATGCACTCCACCGTCGACGTCGTCGGCGGCCGCATCATGGCCACCGCACTGGCCGCCGCCACGCTCGCCGACCCGGCCAACGCCGAGCTCAAGGCGGCCGCCCGCGCCCAGGCCCTGGCCTACTTCACCCAGAAGACCGGCACGACCCCGGACACCCTGTTCGCCTACGCGCACTCCGACGCTTCGGACGAGTACGCCGACCGCGAGGCCAACGCCCGCGCCGTCGGGCCCCGGCTGACCTACGTCCTGCCCCGGGAGGGACGCAAGGAGCCCCTGACCGTGCCCAAGGGCGCCGAGGTGCTGCTGGAGACGCGGCAGCCGTACCTCAGCGGGGCCCAGCGCCGCGACGTGCTGCGCACGACCGCCCTGCCCTCCGGCTACGTCCTGCTGGACGGCTTCGAGCAGTGGGGCCGGCTCAACCTGTTCGCGGCGGCGGACGGCTACGGCGCCTTCGACTGCGACGTCACGGTCACCCTGGACGCGGCCAAGGGCGGCTTCCACGCGGCCGACGCCTGGCGCAACGACATCGAGGGCGAGGGCGGCCTGACCAAGCGCGGGACCGGCACGCTCACCCTGAGCGGCCACAACCGCTACCACGGCGGCACCGTGCTGGAGGCGGGCGTGCTCGTCGCCGGGCACCCGAACGCCCTCGGCCAGGGCGACGTGCGGCTGACCGGCGGCCGGCTGCGCGCGGACGCGCCGGTGCGGGTGCGCGGCGCGTGGGCACAGGGGGCCGGCGCGGTGCTGGAGGTGACGCTGCGCGGCCACCACGGACCCGTCCTCACGGTGTCCGGGCGGGTCCGGCTCGACCGGGGCTCGGTGCTGTCGCTGCGCCTGGACGACGAGCGGCCGCCGGCGGCGGGGACGCTCGTCCCGGTGATCGGCGCATCGGCGTTGCGCGGGCAGTTCGACCGTGTTGAGCTGAACTCCGACCGTCTGCGGGCCGTACCCGTGTACACGGCGGACGGTCTGTCGGTACGACTTCTGAAGCGGTAACGCCCTGCGTGGCGGGAGCCGACGCGCGGCGGGCCCCGGTGGCCCCCGTGCCTCGGCTCCCGCCACGGTCCGGCGGTGCGACCGCAGGGCGGACGATGGCGCGCGCACTGCATGCGGACCTGGAGAACACGCACGACGCGGGGGCGGAGCCGCCCGCGCCGACGGGCCGCCGACGGTTGCTCGTCCCGTTCCTGGCGGTCGTCCTGCTCACTCAGATGGCCTTCGCGATGATCACCGCCGCGGTGGAGCAGACGCCGACCATCGACGAACCGGTGTACGTGGCCACCGCGGCCGAGTACCTGCACGAGCACCGGGTGCGCCACAACCCGGAGCATCCGCCGCTCGGCAAGCTCGTCGTCGCCGTCGGCGTCGCCTTCGCCGACCCGCACGTCGGCGCCCCCTTCGCGGGCGCGCAGGAGGACGCGGGCCGGCATCTGCTGTACGAGTCCGGCAACGACCCCTGGCGGCTGATGCTGTGGGCCAGACTGCCGGTGATCGCGATGACGCTGTTGTTCGGCCTGGTGGTGTTCGCCTTCGCCCGCGATCTGGCCGGCCCCGGCGCGGCGCTGACGGCGCTCGCCCTGTACGCCCTGTCCCCCGACGTCGTCGCCCACGGCTCGCTGGCCACGCTGGACGTGCCCGCCGCGGGTTTCCTGCTGACGTCGGCGTGGCTGCTGTGGCGTGCCCGGCACGGCAGAGCGCGTCTGTACCTGCCGGCGGCAGGTGTCGCGCTGGGCGCTGCGCTCGCCACGAAGATGAGCACGCTGCCCGCGGTGCCCGTGCTGGCGGCCCTGGCGGCGCTGTCGGTGTGGGCCCGCCGACCGCGCGAGGTCCGCAGGGCCCTGCTGGGGGCGGGGGTCGTGGCGGGGGCCGCGGTGGCCGTCGTCTGGGCGGCCTACCTCGTCGTGGATCCACGGCTGCGCTGGGACCCGCACGCGACCCATGTGCCCGTGGTGCACGGCCTTCGCGGGCTCGTCGTGCGGGCGCTGCCGTTCCCGGAGGCGTACCGCGACGGCATGCGGATCCAGTTCGGCCTGGAGAACCAGGCCTGGCAGGGCTTCCTCCTCGGGCACGAGTACTCCGGGGCACGCTGGTACTACCTGCCGGTCGCGCTGGTCGTGAAGACCCCGCTGGGGATGCTCGCCCTGTGGGCGGCGGGTGCGGTCGCGATGGTCGCGGTGCGGCGGCTGCGGCCCGCCGCGCCGTACGTGCTGGTCCCGTCCGCCGTGCTGCTGGCGGCGGCCATGTCCGGCTCCCGGGATCTGGGCACCCGGTACGCCGTGTTCCTGCCGATGTTCCTCGCCGTGGCCGCGGGCTGTCTCCTGACGGTGCGACGGCGGTGGACGCCGCTGGTGACGGCGGCGCTGGTCGCCTTCGTCGCCGTCAGCTCGCTGCGGACGTTCCCCTACTACCTGCCGTACTCCAACGAGGCGTTCGGCGGGCCGGCGAAGACGCATCTGCGGCTGCACGACTCCAACGTGGACTGGGGCCAGGACCTGGGCCGGCTGGCGGACCGGCTGCACGAGCGGTACCCGGGCGAGCGGGTGTGGCTCGTGTACAAGGGCAGCGGGTTGCCCGCCCGTTACGGCATCGAGGCCTCCGATCCGCGGCGGGCGCCCGAGCCCGAGGTGCACGGGCTGCTGGTCGTGTCGGACTCCGCGGCCGCCACGGCGCGGGGCCGGCTGGCGGCGCTGCTGCGCTCCAGCAGGCCGGTCGACGAGGTCGGACACTCGATCACGCTGTACCGGCGGTAAACCACGATCAGCGGGGGTGCAGAGGGCCGAGTTCGTCCTCCATGCCGGGCCTGGCCGCTGAGCTATGTTGAGCCTCGTGGACGACAAAGGAGGCGCACCGGTGCCATCGCCGCAGCAGGCACGCGCACAGGCGTCAGCGATCACCTCGGGCAGAACCGGTCCGGAGACGGAGGTGTCCCCGACCTCCCGGCTCAGGGCCCTCTTCGACGGCCCCCGGCTGTCTCCGGGACAACGGCGGATCGCCCAGTACCTGATCGAGAACATCACCGAGGCGGCGTTCCTGTCGATCACCGACCTCGCGGAACGGGTCGGCGTCAGCCAGCCCTCGGTGACCCGGTTCGCCGCGGCGGTGGGTTTCAGCGGGTACCCCGCGCTGCGGGAGAAGCTCCAGTCGATCGCACTGGGCGCCCTGGCCGGCGGCCCGGCGGCGGCCGAGGAGAACCGGAGCAACGAGCTCCAGGCGGCCGTCGACGCCGAGATCGAGAACCTGGAGAACCTGCGGCGCGACTTCGCCGACCCGGACCGGGTGATCGACGTGGGCCGCCAGTTGTCCCGGTCGACGCCACTGACCATCCTGGGGCTGCGCATCTCCGCCTCGCTCGCCGAGTACTTCGCCTACGCGGCCCGCCGGGTCCACCCGGACGTCCGGCTGGTGACCCGGGGCGGCAGCGTCGCCTACGACGCGCTGCTGCAGTCCCGGGAGGCGGGCGGGACCTGGGTGCTGGCGTTCTCGATGCCCCGGCACGCGCAGGAGACGCTGACGGCCGTACGGGTCGCCCGCAGCGCCGGTCTCAAGGTCGCGCTGATCACCGACCTGGCGCTGGGGCCGGTGGCCGACGAGGCCGACGCCACGTTCGCCTCCGGGACCGGGTCCCGACTGGTCTTCGACTCCTATGCCGCACCCGGCGTGATGGCCGCTGCACTGCTCCAGGCCATGTCGGACGCGGGCCCGGAGCGCACCCAGGCCCGGCTGGAGGAGTACGAGCAGATCGCCGAGCAGCACCAGTTCTTCCTCAGGGAATGACCGATCGTCCGGACCGTCCTGCTCCACCCCCCTCCGAGGAAAAGCACCAAAGGGATCAGTGCGGGCATTTCGCGCATGAATGTTTTCATACGTCTTGCAAACAAGACGGCATATATAAATACTGCTCACGGCCGCACCCGCCCGCCAAGGGCTCCTGTACGGGCACCCGAAAGCCGCCGTCCCCTACCCGCGTCGGCGCCCAGGGTGTTCGGGGCATCGCTTGCGCGAGCGCCCGCGGCGGCCCCGGTCTTCCCCTGGACCGGGGCCGCCTCGAACCGTCGGACCACCGTCACGACGCCACACACCCGGAAGCGATGATCATGACCCTGACGACGACGCGCATCGGCTCGGACTGGCCGTGCCAGGTGAAGACCCCCGGCAGCTACGACTGGGAACGCTCGGCGGCCAAGTGGCTGCGCGAGCTGGTGCCCGCGCGTTACGCGAGCTACCCCGCGCTGCTGCGCCACCCGGTGCTGCTCGCCCGCCATGCGCAGATCCAGGTCCAGAACGAGGTCCGGGTGGCCCGCACCGCTCTGCAGACGGCACGCGCCGACCTGCCCCGGCTGGGAATGCCCGAGTCGGTGATCGAACACACCATCAAGATGTACGCCGCCGAGGTGATGCAGTTGCAGCACATCGCCCGCAGCGTGCGCGCCGTCACCCAGGCCCTGGTGGACCAGAACGGCCGCTGAGCAGGGCGGACCGTCCCCCCGGCGGGGGCACGTCGCTCCCGGCGGGGGCCTTGCCGCAAGACCGCGATCGAATCCACGTCCGTGTGCCATGCTCAGGGGCGTGACGAGCGAACCCGCCCCGCCCCCGGAGTCCGGTGGGGTGCCCGACATGGCCGCGCTGACCCGGGTGGTGGCACGCCAGCGCGCGGAGCTGGACCGCCTGCAGGAACTGGCGGCCACCTCGGCCGTGCTGGAGCGGGCCAAGGGCGCGCTGATGGCGCAACGCGGCTGTTCGCCGGACGCCGCCCAGGAGGAGCTGCGTCGGCGGGCGAAGGCGGCCCGCCGCACGCTCCTGGAGGAGTGCTGGATCGCCCTGGGCGCCCTCGCCGGCGCGACCGACGCCGAACCCACGGCGCCGGCCCCCGCTCCGGACCGCGCCCCCGCGCCGGGCCCCGCGCCGACGCCCTTCGCCGAGGAGGTCGACGCCACGGCGCTGGGCCGCCTGAGCCGCGCCCTGGTCCGGGTCGGCACCCCGCAGGATCTCGCCCACCGGCTGCTGGACCATCTCGCCCCGGACGTGGGCGCGGACGCCGTGATGATCTACGTCCGCACGCCCGGCGGCGGGCTGGAGCTCCTCGCGCACGCCGGTGTCGACGCCACCGTGGCCGACCAGTGGAGCCGGGTGCCGCCCTTGAGCGGCATCGCCGCGCTGGACTCCCTGCGCGCCGACGAGCCGCGCTGGCTGGAGGACCCGGTCAAGGACGCCGAGCAGTACCTGCTGATCGGGGAAGAGTCGCACCGCTGGCAGTCGAGGGCCTGGCTGCCGGTGACGACCGGCGGCGCCGCCGACGTCGCGCTCGGCATCCTGCGCCGGTCTTCGGGCCCCTTCACCTCCCGGGTCCGGGAGCACCTGCTGGCCGTCGCCCAGCTGTGCGCGGGCCCGCTGCGCACCGTCGTGGCCCGCAAGGCGCCGGCCCTCGGCGCCGTCGCCGACGCCGTGCAGACGGTGTTCGACCGGCTCCCCGTCGCCGCGGTGCTGCTCGCCCCGCTGGCCTCCGACGGAGGGCGCGTGGAGGACTTCCGCGTCGACGCCGCGACCGGCGGGGCCTTCGACGCCCGGGGCCGCAGCGGGCGCGACCTGGTCGGCCTGCGCTTCCTGGAGTGCTGGCCGGAGGTCGCCGACGAGCCGTTGTGGGAGGGATGCCTGCAGGCGCTGAGCGGCGAGGAACCTTACGAGAGCGAGCCGTTCGCCCGGCAGCAGCTGGTGGCCGGTTCCAGCGAGCTCTCCACCTACACGGCGCGGGCGGCGCGACTCGGTGAGGGCCTGATCGTCAGCTGGGTGCGGCACGACCCCTCGGACCGGCAGGAACAGCGACTGGCCGACGTACAACGGCTGGGCAACCTGGGCTGGGCGACCTGGAACCTGGCCACCGGCGAGGGCAACTGGTCCTCCCAGGTCTTCGCCATCTTCGAGCGCGACCCGGCCCAGGGCGTCGTCCCGCTGCATGCGCTCCCCCGCCTCGGCCTGTCCGAGGACGTGCCCGCGCTGGCCCGGGCCGTCGGCGAGCTGGTGCGCCGGGGCCGGCCCTGTGACGTGTCGTTCCGCACCGGCACCCCGAACGGCATCCGCCATCTGCGGATGGTCGCCGAGGCCATGCCGGACGCCCAGGGCGCGCCCGTCGAGGTGCACGGCTTCGTGCAGGACCTCACGGCTCAGCGCAACGCCGAACTCGCGCTGGTCGCAAGCGAGCGGGCGATGCTCACCCAGCACGGGGTGCTCCAGGCCGAACGCACCGTGGCCGCCCGGCTGCAGGACGCGCTGCTGCCCCTGCCCCAGCAGCCCGTCCAGCTGGCCGGACTGCGCGTGGACATCGCCTACCAGCCGGCGCAGGCGGGCCTCAACGTCGGCGGCGACTGGTTCAGCGCCATCGAACTGCCCGACGGCGACGCGCTGTTCGTGGTGGGCGACGTGGCCGGACACGGGATGGGCGCCGTCGCCGCGATGGCCCTGCTGCGCTTCACCGCCAAGGGCATGATCATCACCGGGTCCTCGCTGACCGGGGCGCTCTCGCGGCTGAACGCCCTGCTGCTGCACTCCCGCGACCCGCACGGCTCGGCGACCATGGTCATGGCCCGCTACAGCCCGCGCGAGCACCGGCTGGTGTGGGCGCAGGCCGGGCACCCGCCGCCGCTGCTGGTGCGCGACGGCGAGGCGCGCTACCTCGAGCGGCCCTTCGGGATGCTGCTCGGGGCGACCGACGGGCCCCGCTACGAGGAGGCACAGATCGACCTGGAACCCGGCGACCGGCTGCTGCTCTACACCGACGGCCTGGTGGAGCGGCCCGCGGAGAGCATCGACCGGGGCCTGGAACGGCTCGCCGCCGCCGGGCGGAACGGCGCTGCGGCCCCGGCCCCGCTGGACCAGCTGATCGGCGCGCTGCTGGACCCCGATGGCCGCGACGACGTCTGCGTGTGCGACATCCAGGTCCCCCTCGACGGCGAGCGGTAGGCCCCGCCCGGCCGGTCCGGCGCCCCGGGACCACCGGGCCGCGCCCCTCCGGGCACTTCGCCGTGCCGACCGCCGTGGCCGTCGTCCCGGCCGCCGAACCGTTCCCTACGTGCCCGCGCCCTCGCGCGACCGGCGGACTGCGGTCATCCGGCGTGCGAGGCGGTGCGTGCCTCCAGGTCGCGACGGGTGTCGTCCCCGTAGACGCCCTTCTCGTCGCCGCGGATGCCGTACCAGAGCTGGAAACGCGCCACGGCCTCGGTGAGAACGGTGTCGTAACGGCCGCTGGTGGAGCCGCCGTCGTACACGTTCGGGATGCGCAGCAGCCGCCGCTGGAGGTCGATCACCTCCGGACCGCTGTCCCCCTCGCGCAGGGTGCCGGCCCCGTCGGGGTCGGCGGACTCGGCCGCCGAGGCGGAGGGGGCGGCGGACGGAGGAGCCGCGGCCGTCGGCGGGACCGTCTCCGCGGCGGCCTCGCCGCCCCGGCCCGGGAGCAGGAGCGCGCAGGCGAAACCGACCAGGGCCGCCGCGCACACGCCCACCGTGATCGCGCCGCGCCGCAGGCCCGCATCGGAGTCGGCTCGGGCGCGCGCCCGTCCGCCGCCCACCGGAGCGGCGCCTGACACGCCCCGCTCCCGCACCGTCCCGGCCGCGCCCCGGCCACCGCCGGACCCGGAGCGGACGCCGG
>NZ_MJAJ01000058.1:56505-72478 GCF_001746365.1 Streptomyces sp. LUP30 | reverse complement strand
CGGCCGCGACGGCCCCGGCCGGCGCCCCGGCCCCGCCCGTCGCCGGCGTCCGGTTCGACCGGCCCTCGGAACCCGACGAGTACGCGCTGCAGGCGCCCGACCCCCGGGTGGCCGCCGAGGCCGCGGCGGTGGCCGAGACCGCCAAGGTGTGCGTGGCCTGCCGCGCGGGCCGGGTGGACGACGACGGGTACTGCGAGAACTGCGGACACGCCCAGCCGCGCGAACGCGATCACATGGAGGCGGAGTCGGGCCCGATCGCCGCTGTCAGCGACCGCGGACTGCGTCACCACCGCAACGAGGACGCCTTCGGCCTCGGCTGCACCGCGCTGCCCGACGGCTCGCCCGCGCTCGTGGCGATCGTCTGCGACGGCGTGTCCTCCGCGACCCGGCCCGACGACGCCTCCCTGGCCGCCTCGAAGGCGGCGAGTGAGTCCCTGCTGGCGGCACTGCCGCAAGGGGCGCACCCCCAGCAGGCGATGCACGAGGCGATCGTCGCCGCCTCGCACGCGGTCAACGCGCTGGCCGACGAGCCGGCCACGGCCCGCGAGCAGGCCCCGCACCAGAACGCCCCCGCCTGCACACTCGTCGGATCGGTGGTCACCGCCGGTCTGCTGGTCGTCGGCTGGGTCGGCGACAGCCGCGCCTACTGGGTTCCCGCGGACCGCAGTTCGCCCCCGGCCCGGCTCACCGAGGACGACTCGTGGGCCGCGCAGATGGTCGCCGCGGGTCTGATGAGCGAGGCGGAGGCCTACGCCGACGAGCGCGCCCACGCGATCACCGGCTGGCTCGGCGCCGACTCCTACGAACTGGAGCCGCACACCGCTTCGTTCAAGCCGGACCGGCCCGGTGTGGTGGTGGTGTGCACGGACGGCCTGTGGAACTACGCGGAGGCCGCGGAGGAGATGGCCGAGGTCCTCCCGCCGGACGCCTCCGCCCGGCCGCTGCACAGCGCACGGGTACTGGTCGGCCACGCCCTCGACGGCGGGGGCCACGACAACGTAACAGTGGCCCTCGTGCCGTTCCCCGCCCCCGTCCAGGGGGCAGGATCGGCCTGAGGCCGCAGTACGGGAACGCCGGGACACCCGGACACCGGGACATCTGAACACCGGAGCGACACAACGCCGGGGCACCGGGGCACTGGGTTCCCGGAGCACCGGAGCACCACAACGCCGGGACGCCGGGACACCGGAAGCACCGCCGGCACGGGGACACATGGGGAAGCACGCGCACGGACCGGTGGGGACCGGTCCGTGTCCAGACATCGCCCCGCGAACGTGGGGTTTTCCGAGGGGGATCTGAGCAGGCATGGCCAATTTCTCGAAGTCGAACGTGCCGCAGTTCTCGGTGGACGTCTACCAGAACGAGTACCTGCCGGAGGGCGGTCGCGAGGTCAACGCGATCGTCACGGTCACCGCCACCGGCGGCGGCACGGTGGGCAGCGCGGTCGCCGCGCCGCACCTGTACACGTCGGGCCAGGGCCCGTCCGCCGCCGTGGCGATCATGGTGGACTGCTCCGGCTCGATGGACTATCCGCCGACCAAGATGCGCAACGCCCGTGACGCCACGGCCGCCGCCGTCGACACCCTGCGCGACGGGGTGCACTTCGCGGTGGTCGGCGGCACGCACGTCGCCAAGGAGGTCTACCCGGGCGGCGGCCGGCTCGCGGTCGCCGACGCGACCACCCGCGAGCAGGCCAAGCAGGCGCTGCGCCGGCTGAGCGCGGGTGGCGGCACGGCGATCGGCACCTGGCTGCGGCTGGCCGACCGGCTGCTGTCCACCGCCGACGTCGCCATCCGGCACGGCATCCTGCTCACCGACGGCCGCAACGAGCACGAGTCGCCGCAGGACCTCAAGGCCGCCCTCGACGACTGCGCCGGACGGTTCACCTGTGACGCCCGCGGCGTGGGCACCGACTGGGAAGTGAAAGAAGTCACAGGAATCGCCTCCGCCCTGCTCGGCACCGCCGACATCGTCGCCGATCC
Source organism: Streptomyces sp. LUP30 (assembly GCF_001746365.1). Lineage (GTDB taxonomy): Bacteria > Actinomycetota > Actinomycetes > Streptomycetales > Streptomycetaceae > Streptomyces. The sequence continues at coordinate 70,496 of NZ_MJAJ01000058.1, read as the reverse complement.
GGCGGGCCTCGCCGCCGACTTCACGCAGATGATGGAGACGGCGATGGGCAAGGAGGTCGCCGACGTCGCCCTGCGGCTGTGGACCCCGGTCGGCACCGCCGTCAGGTTCGTCAAGCAGGTCGCGCCGACGGTCGAGGAACTGACCGGACGCCGCACCGAGGCGGGCCCGCGCGCGGGCGACTACCCCACCGGTTCCTGGGGGGACGAGTCCCGCGACTACCACGTGTGCGTGGAGGTCCCGACGGCGAACGTGGGCCAGGAGATGCTGGCCGCGCGCATCTCGCTCGTGATCCCGCAGCCTGACGGCGCCGTCCACAACCTGGGGGCACAGGGGCTGGTGCGGGCCGTGTGGACCGACGACATGGCCGCCTCCACGTCGATCAACCCCCAGGTCGCCCACTACACGGGCCAGGCCGAACTGGCCCAGGTCATCCAGCAGGGGCTGGATCTGCGCAAAGCGGGCGATATGGATGGAGCGACGGCGAAACTGGGCCGGGCGGTGCAGCTCGCGAGCGTCTCGGGGAACGCGGATACTGCGAAACTGCTTGCGAAGGTGGTGGACGTGGTCGACGCGACGACAGGTACTGTGCGACTGAAGGCCAAGGTCGCGGACGCCGACGAGATGACGCTCGAGACCCGGTCCACAAAGACTGTTCGTGTGAAGAAGTGACCTGAACGAGCCTCCGGGACACCGCAGGCTCCCGGGACACCGAAGGAGAGAGGGGGACGCGCCGACATGCCGACCTGCCCGAACGGACACCAGTCGGGTTCCGACGACTGGTGCGAGGTCTGCGGTCACCGCATGGCCGGTGCCGTGCCCCCGCCCCCTCCCCCGCCGCCCCCGCCCGCCGGCGGCGGCTACGGCTTCCCGCCGCCCCCGCCCGGACCCGGTCAGGGCGGCCAGCCCGGCGGACGCCATCTGTCCTCCGTGCCCCAGCACGAGCCCGAGCTCTGCCCGCAGTGCCGCACGCCCCGTGAGGGCGGTGCGCCGTTCTGCGAGGAGTGCCGCTGGAACTTCCTGACCAACACGGCGACCTCGTACACCCCGGCCGCCCCCCGCCCACCGGCCCCCGGCCCGGGCGGCCAGGGCCCCGGCGGCCAGGGCCCCGGTGGTCAGGGCCCCGGTGGTCAGGGCGGACGGTTCCAGCCGCCTCCCCCCTCCTACGGGGGCAGTGACTCCTTCGACTACCAGGGTTCACGCCCGTCCCAGGTGAACCGTCCCGCCGAGCCGATCCCGCCGTTCGGCGGCGAGCCCTCGGGACCGGGCGGTCCCGGCGGCCAGGGTGGTCCGGCCGGCGGTCCGCCGCCGTTCGGACGCGATCCCTCCGGTCCCGGCGGACCCGGCAGCACGGCCGGCGGTCCCCCGCCGGGCGCCTACGGCCGCGAGCCGTCCGGTCCGGGCGGCAGCCCCTTCGGACGTGAGCCCTCCGGCCCCGGCGGCCGTCCTCCCGGGCCGCCCGGCGACCCCTTCGGACGCGAGCCGTCCGGGCCGCCCTCGGACCCCTACCGACGTGCGCAGCCCGGCCAGTCCTCCGACCCCTTCGGGCGCGAACCCTCCGGTCACTCCGGCGACCCCTTCGGACGCGAGCCCTCGGGCCCCGGCGGCCGCCCTCCCGGTCAGGGAGGTCCCGGACAGGGAGGGCCGTCCGGCTTCGGCGGCGACCCCTCGCGGCCGGTCCCGCCGCCGCCCGGTCCCACCCCGACCGCCGGCCCGGGCTTCCCGGGTCAAGGTGCTCCCGGTGGCCCGGGCGGTCAGGGCGGCCGCGGCGGACAGAGCGGTCAGGGCGGTCAGGGCGGTCCCGGAGGCCAGGGCGGCTACGGACAGGACGGTGGTCCCGGCGGTCAGGGCATTCCGCAGGCCTTCCAGCCGTCCGGCCCCTCGGCCCCGTCCGGCTTCCCGCAGGAGACCGGCCGTCCACAGCCCGGCGGTGGGCCCTTCGGCGGCGGTGACGACGACTGGGTGCTCCCCCCGCCGTCGCACGCGGGTCCCGGCCAGGGGGACCCCAGGAACCCCGGCCAGGGCCAGGGCGGCGGTGGCTACGGCTACCCGCAGCCCGGCGCCACGCAGGCTCCGCCCCCGCCCGGCCCGTCGTTCCAGCAGCAGCCGACGACCTGGACGGCGACGATCGGCCCGGACCGCGCGTACTTCATGGCGATGATGCACCGCTCCGGCCCCGAGGCCGCGGGACTGAACCTGCCCGCGTACTCGCCCGAGCAACAGCGCACCCTCACCGGCAACCAGATCACCATCGGCCGCCGTCGCCACTCCACCGGCGAGACCCCCGACATCGACCTGTCGGTGCCGCCGGAGGACCCGGGCGTCTCGCACCAGCACGCGGTGCTGGTCCAGCAGCCGGACGGCAGCTGGGCCGTCGTCGACCAGAACTCGACGAACGGCACCACCGTGAACGGCTCGGAAGAACCGATCCAGCCGTTCGTCCCGGTGCCTCTGCAGGACGGCGACCAGGTGCACGTCGGCGCCTGGACGACGATCACGATCCGCCGCGGCTGAGCGAGGTCCGCCTAGGTCTGTGCCGGGGCGGAACCCGACGCACCCGGCAGGGGCCACGCGTACGGCCCCTCCGGCGCGTCGAGCCAGGCCCACGCGTGCCCGCGGTCGACCGTGATGCCGTAGCGCTCCCGCCCCGGCATGCCCTCGCGCTCCCACAGGGCGTACGCCTCCTGCGGGGCGAGGGCGCCCCGGGTCAGGGTCAGCAGGAAGCGGAACAGGTCGCTCTCCCTGGCCCGGTGCGGGACGCCGGCGAACGCCACCGGCTCCGGCTCGGGCCGGTCCGACCCGCGCAGCGGCACGAAGAAGGCGGGGGTGTGCAGGAAGCGCCCCTCGGCATGTCCGGCGTCCCGCACGGTCAACACGATCAGCCCGGTGGCCAGCGGGGCCAGGACGAGCGCGCCGGGCGCGCACTGGGCCGGCCAGGCCGACGGGATCGACGCCAGCGTGCAGGTCGCGACGATCCGGTCGAAGGGTGCGCGCTCGGGGACACCGCGCGCCCCGTCGCCGGTGACGACGGCCGGTCGGTACCCGGCGGCGGCGAGATGCCTGCGGGCGGACTCGGTGATCTCCGGATCCAGGTCGACGGTGGTGACGTTCGCGTCGCCGAGCCGGTACGACAGCAGCGCCGCGTTGTAGCCGGTGCCCGCGCCGATCTCCAGGACCCGATCGCCGTCCTCGATGTGCAGCTCGGCCAGCATCAGCGCCATCAGGGAGGGCTGGCTGCTGGAGGAGAGCAGCACGCCGTCGCGGAGCCGGGTGGCCAGCGGGACGTCCTCGTAGGCGCCGCGCAGCCACCGCTCCCTGCCGCGCGGGTCGGAACTCTCGCACCAGCGGCGTTCGTAGCCGCCGGCGCCGCTGACGTAGTAGTAGGGCACGAAGAGGTGGCGCGGGACGGTCGCGAAGGCCTCCCGCCACCGCGGGTCGGCGGCGAAGGCGCCGCTCGCGTCGATCTCGCGCGTCAGCGCGGCCCGCTCGGCGGCGGCCAGGTCCGCGAGCCTTCCGCCGAGCCCTCCGAGTTCGTGCTCACCCATGCCTCCACTGTGCGGGGCGGCACGCCCCGAGGCGAACCTGGCGGACGGGGTGCGTGTCGCCGGCCGACGGCCCGTGGCCGACGCCCGTGGTCCTAAGCCTCGAGTCCTCCGTCTTCGCGTCTGAGACCATGGGAGGCGTGAAAGAGATTCGGCGCGGCACGCTTCAGGAGCAGACCTTCTACGAGCAGGTCGGTGGGGAGGGGACCTTCCGCCGGCTGGTCCACCGTTTCTATCAGGGAGTCGCCGAGGACCCGATCCTGCGGCCCATGTACCCGGAGGAGGACCTGGGCCCGGCCGAGGAGCGGTTCGCGCTGTTCCTCATGCAGTACTGGGGCGGTCCGACGACGTACAGCGAGCACCGCGGTCACCCGCGGCTGCGTATGCGGCACGCACCCTTCGTCGTCGACCGAGCCGCACACGACGCCTGGCTGAAGCACATGCGCGAGGCGGTCGACGAGCTCGGCCTGTCCGAGGAGCACCAGCACACGCTGTGGAACTACCTGACGTACGCGGCCGCGTCGATGGTGAACACCCCGGAGTAACCCGGCTCAGGAGCCTCCGGCACGTCAGCGGACTCCGCGACGCCTCCGAACCCCGCGACGCCGCCGGACCTCGCGCGCCGACGGCCCCCGCGAGGTCAGTGGACGCTGACGTCGAGCGTCCCCAACGTGCCCGACCGCCGTACGGCGATCGACCCGTACGGTGTGCGCAGCCGCAGCCACGCGCCGCGGGAGAGGAGCGCGAGGTCCCCGGAACCCGTCGAGGGCCGCAGGAAACCCAGCGACTGGGCCGCGTGCACGGCCCGCACGGGAAGACCGGTGCCGCCGACCGTCCGGGACCAGATCTCCCGCCCGATGCGGTCGAGTTCGGCGCGCGTCCGCAGGTCGGCGGCCAACTCCTCGGTCCGCGACCGGAATTCGGCGACGGCCGCGCCGACCGTCGCGCGCAGCGCGTCCGGCGAGGGCAGCGCGGGCTCGGGCCGCCAACCGCCGCGCGGCGGCAGCACACCGGCCCACGGCGGACCGGTCACGGCGGCGGGGACGGCGGCCGTGGCGGCGCTCTCGTCGACGGCCTCCAGCAGTTCACCGGCGGACACGGTCACGTCCAGCGTGACGTCCAGGCCGTTCTCGTACGGTTTGGCCAGTCGGACGGCGCGGACGGCGAGCACCTCGAAGGACGGCGGCCTGCCGAAGACGGCGAGCGCGGTGCCGGCCGCCTGCAGCCGCACGGCCGCGCCACGGTCGTAGTGGAGCAGCCGGGAGAGGAAGGCCGCGAGGTCCGCCGCCTCCCCCTCGTCGGCGAGGTGGAGCACCGTCATGCGGCGACGGCCTCCTTGTCGGCCTCCAGGTCGTCGTCCCGGTACTCCGACAGGAACTCGCGCTCCTCTGCGGTGAGCCGGCGCGGACGCTCGGCCTGGAAGTCGAACGGCACGACCACCGTCGAGGCGCGGACGTACACGTGGTCGCCGTCCTTCACCTCGGAGGTGATGGTGAAGGACGCGGCCCTGATCTCCGTGATCCACAGCTCGATGTCCACGGGGGTGTGCCGGTGGACGAGCTGCCGCTTGTAGTCGATCTCGTGTCGCGCCACCACGGACCCCTGCTGGAAGTCCTTCTCCGGACGGAACAGGAAGTCGATACGGGCTTCCTCCAGGTAGCGGACGAAGACCGCGTTGTTGACATGGCCGTAGGCGTCCATGTCGGACCAGCGCAGCGGGCAGCGGTAGAGGTGGCGCAAGATCGATCAGCCCCGGGTCAGCTTCTTGTAGGTGGCGCGGTGCGGACGGGCGGCGTCCGGTCCCAGTCGCTCGATCTTGTTCTTCTCGTACGACTCGAAGTTGCCCTCGAACCAGAACCACTTGGAGTCACCCTCGTAGGCGAGGATGTGCGTGGCGACCCGGTCGAGGAACCACCGGTCGTGGGAGACGACCACGGCCGCCCCCGGGAACTCGAGCAGCGCGTTCTCGAGGGAGGACAGGGTCTCGACGTCGAGGTCGTTCGTCGGCTCGTCGAGGAGGAGCAGGTTGCCGCCCTGCTTGAGGGTGAGCGCGAGGTTGAGCCGGTTGCGCTCGCCGCCGGAGAGCACACCGGCCGGCTTCTGCTGGTCCGGACCCTTGAAGCCGAAGGCCGAGACGTACGCGCGGGACGGCATCTCGACCTGTCCGACGTTGATGTAGTCCAGCTCGTCGGAGACGACGGCCCACAGCGTCTTCTTGGGGTCGATGTTCGCGCGGCTCTGGTCGACGTACGAGATCTTGACGGTCTCGCCGACCTTGATGGATCCGGAGTCGGGCTCTTCCAGGCCCTGGATCATCTTGAACAGCGTGGTCTTGCCGGCGCCGTTCGGGCCGATGACCCCGACGATGCCGTTGCGCGGGAGCGTGAAGGAGAGATCGTCGATGAGGACCTTCTCGCCGAACGCCTTGGAGAGGTTGTTGACCTCGACGACGATCGACCCGAGCCGCGGGCCCGGCGGGATCTGGATCTCCTCGAAGTCCAGCTTCCGCATCTTGTCGGCCTCGGCCGCCATCTCCTCGTAGCGGGCCAGACGGGCCTTGGACTTGGCCTGACGTCCCTTGGCGTTGGACCGCACCCAGTCCAGCTCTTCCTTGAGCCGCTTGGCACGCTTGGCGTCCTTCTGCCCCTCGACCTTGAGGCGGGTCGCCTTGGTCTCGAGATAGGTGGAGTAGTTGCCCTCGTAGGGGTGGGCGCGACCGCGGTCGAGCTCCAGGATCCACTCGGCGACGTTGTCGAGGAAGTACCGGTCGTGGGTGACGGCGACGACGGTGCCGGGGTACTTGGCGAGGTGCTGCTCCAGCCACTGCACGGACTCGGCGTCCAGGTGGTTGGTGGGCTCGTCGAGCAGCAGCAGGTCGGGGGCCTCCAGCAGCAGCTTGCAGAGCGCGACGCGACGGCGCTCACCGCCGGAGAGGTTCGTGACGGGCCAGTCGCCGGGCGGGCAGCCCAGGGCGTCCATGGCCTGCTCCAGCTGGGTGTCCAGGTCCCACGCGTTGGCGTGGTCGAGGTCCTCCTGCAGCTTGCCCATCTCGTCGAGCAGCGCGTCCGAGTAGTCGGTCGCCATCAGCTCGGCGACCTCGTTGAAGCGCCTGAGCTTGCCCATGATCTCGGCGGCGCCGTCCTGCACGTTCTCCAGAACGGTCTTGGACTCGTCGAGCGGCGGCTCCTGCAGCAGCATGCCGACGCTGTATCCGGGCGACAGGAACGCGTCGCCGTTGGAGGGCTGCTCGAGCCCCGCCATGATCTTCAGAACGGTGGACTTACCGGCACCGTTCGGCCCGACCACACCGATCTTCGCGCCGGGCAGGAAGCTCAGCGTTACGTCGTCAAGGATGACCTTGTCGCCGTGTGCCTTGCGCGTCTTGCGCATGGTGTAGATGTACTCAGCCAAGAGAAACCGTCCGGCAGCTTGAAATCAGGCAGTGGGCAGATACACCCCATCTTGCCGGACTGCCACCCCTCGGGGGAAACCCGTTCAGGTCGGACCCGCTGACCTGGGGTTTCGTCGTAGACACCCCGGTGGACGAGCGATGGACAACCCCCGGACGGCCCCCAGCGGGCTCGGGCACGGCACGGGTACGGCCCGGGTACGGCCCGTGGAGGGCCCGCAGCCGGTGCCGCGACGGTGCGGCGATCCGACGGCTCCGGCGCCCCGCCTCCCTGCGACCGGGCCGGAGCGGGGGCAGTGGGGACGTGGCACTGAGGGCCGGGAAGCGGAGGTGGAGACCTTGGGGGGTGGGATGCCCGAGGGGAGGGAGACCCGGGGGGGGGACGGGACGCAGCGGTGTGGCAGGTGGGCCGGAGTCGGGGAGTCGACGTCAGGGGGCGGGCGGCTCAGTCGTGGGGCTGTGCGTCCTTCCGGCCGATCAGGACCAGGGCAGCGCCACCGATGATCACCAGGCCGATGGCGGTGCCCGCGATGAGAGGGGTGGCGCTGGTGCCGCCCGTCGCGGCAAGGTCGACGTCGCTGGCGGTCGATGCGCCGCCCACCGTGGCCGGGCTCGGCTCGCTCAGGGTCTGGGTGGTCAGGCCCGCGGTCTCGTCGGCCTGGGTCCTGCAGTCAAGGACGCCGGTGAAGCGGTGGTCGACGCCTTGCGGGCCGGCGATCGTGAAGTCGTAGGCCTGGTCCTCCTGCAGCGGGATCGTCACCGTTCGGGACGCGCCGGGCGGGATGGTGTGGTCGAGGCCCATCAGCTCGAAGACGAACGCCTCGTCGCCCCGGTTGACGGCGGTGAGGTCCACACCGGTCTTCGCGCAGTTCTTCGCCGCGGACAGGGCCGGGAGGGCACCCTGCCGGGCCCAGGCCGCGCTCGCCGTCGCCGACACGGTCGACTCGCTGGAGCCGGCCAGGATCTGGGTCTGGCTGCGGCTCTCGGAGGTGAAGGCGCGGCCGACGGGGACGGTCGTGGAGGCCTGCACGGTCAACTCTGCCGAACCGGGGACCGCGTCGGCGGGCACGTCGAAGAACAGCTGACTGCCGTCCGTCGCGGACGTGACCACCGTGCCGTCCTTGCCGACGATCCGAACCCCGCTGGCGGCGGCGTTCGGCGGAGGCGCGACCGTCACGGCGGTCGCCTCCGTGTGCACGGTCACCGGGCCGAGCGGTTCGCCGGGGCGGCCGGAGACGGCGGGCACGTCCAGGGCGAGGGACGCACGGGGCTCCGCGACCGGGCGCGCGGTCTTCTGGAGGTAGTCCGCGAGCCGCTCGGCCTGCGGGTCGACGGCGTCGACGTCGGCGCCGTCCGAATAGCGCCAGATGGCCACCTGGGTGCCGGCGGCGGCGTCCTGCTCCGTGAGACCGCCGTCGATGCCGGCCTTGTGGGCGAGCGAGGCGAGGTCGTTCACCTGGGGGTAGGAGTTCTGCAGGATCCAGCGGATGCGGCCCGCGTCCCGGTTGGCGCCGAGCGAGGTGCCGCTCCACGGCGTCTCGTGGTATCTGGCGTCCCGCTGCGTGGGGTTGTACAGGTCGACGCAGTAGGTCTGCAGGGTGCCGCCGCCCTCGACGGACATCTCGAACAGTCCTGCCGGGACCTCCTGGTCCCCGCCGTCGGCGTGGATCACGGCCGCGCCGTAGGTCTTGAGGCCGCCTATCGTCGCGGTGGCCCCACCCTGACTCTGCGTCATCTCGGCGGCCGTCGCCGTGCCCGCGCCGGCGACGACGCCTGCCGCGACGAAGCCGGACACCAACGTCGCCACGGCGAGGCGGACCGCGCCCCGTCCGCGCGAGAACCGCGCAGAGAACGAAGAAATCACACAATTCCCCTTCGAGCAGGACCCGTTGATGTGGGGGGTACGGGTCCCACCTGCAGAATCTGAAGCCCCGTGAGCCACGTCCGGCATCCTAGAGACGCAGCGCACCACGCTTACCGGTCATCTCATCGGATCGACGATCCGACTCGGAATCGTTATCCCCAAGATCGCCGACCGGCCGGGCTTATCGACAAATACCCTCGACGGCCTGGAGCGCATTCGCCGATAAGCGGCAACTCGGTCAGCGCGCGCGCCGCCTTTGCCCTGACTCTGCGTCACCGTCCCGTTCCTTCACGCAGTTGATCATCCCGTGCGTGCCGGGCCCCGGTTCACGTCACCGCCGCCGGCTCGCGGCGCGACGGGGTGTCGGGCTCCGGTTCCGCGGAATCCGCGGCCGGTGTCTCCCAGTCGGGTTCGGGCCGCGTCGGCGTGCCGGTGGCGGCAGGCTCGGGGCGGCTCGATCGGCGGAAGGCCGACGTGCCCCGGGCGAGGTCATGACCGATCGCCACGGCGTCGATGTCCGCCGACGTCCACCCCTGCTGTCCCTCGCGGGACTCCGTGCGCACCTTGAGCCGCCCCTGCACGACGACCGGGTCGCCGACGTTCAGCGAGGCCATCGCATTCGAAGCCAGCTGGCGGTTGGCCCACACCGTGAAGAAGTTGGTGTGCCCGTCGGTCCAGGCGCTCTTCTCGCGGTCCCAGTAGCGCGAGGTCACCGCCAGCCGGAACCTCGCCGACGCGCCCGCCGCCAGCTCCCGGAAGACCGGCTGTGTCGCCACGTTGCCCACCGCGCAGACCATCGTCTCGTTCACTCGAACCCCTCCTCACCGGGCGGTCGCCCCGCCCGGATGCGCCGACGGGCCCGTCCCGTACGGCTGCGTCCGCCGCGACGGTCGTGGGCCGGTGCCCCGAGTCCCGTCGCCTGCTTCGCGGCGACCGCGTCCGTCACGATCGCCGCGAAGCCAGACTGCCTCCGCCGAGCCGGGCCCACCGAGCGCTGTGGATCACCTCCGGCCTGTGGAGAACCCCACCACCCGGACGAGTGATGCACGTCCCCCCTGGGCGTATCACCCCCGTGGATCACTTGACGTCATCGTGCGCCCGCCGCCACTCCCGTGACCCGCGCGTACTGCTCCCGGACCTCCCGGTACCGCAGCAGTTCCGAGGCGACGGGATCCAGCACGCGCGCCCGACCGCAGCCGGCCGCCGCCTCCCTCAGCCGGCGTTCCGCGTCCTGGCCGTAGCGCCGGGCCGGGCCGCGTGCCGCCATCCGGCAGCTCCACTCGACCAGCGGACCGCCCACGATGCCGGACACCATCAGCAGCACCGGAACCCCGAGATTCGGCGCGAGAACGCCCACGATCTGACCGACGAGCCACAGCCCGCCGACGACCTGGAGGAGCGTCATGCACGCCTGCGCCATGACGGCCACCGGCCACCAGCCCGGCCGCGGCGGCCGACCGGGCGGCAGCCCGGCCCGCGCCGCCAGCTCGTCCAGCGCCTCGGGCAACCCCTGGGCACCGCGCACGGCCGCCTCCCGCACGGCCTGCGCCCAAGGCGTGGGCAGTCCCGCCGAGGCCCGCTCGGACAAGGTGCGCACCGCCTGCTCGACACGTTGCCGCGCGGTGGTCTCCTCGTCGGGCTGGGCGGTGATCGGCAGTCGGCCGGTGGGAGGGTCGCGCCGGTCCTGGTGCCAGCGCCACAGCCGCAGCCACGGCGTCCCGCACGCGCGCCCCGCGTTGCGCAGCCAGGCACGCTCGGCCGCCTCGCCGGCCGCGGTGGCGCCCACGGCGTCCGCGAGACGGTCGGCGAACTCGTCCCGCGCCTCCTCGCTGAGGCCGGTGCGCCGCCCGGTGGCGTAGACGGGACGCAGCCGCCAGGCGGCGGTGTCCAGGTCGGCCGAGATGCGACGCGCCGCCGCGCCGCGTTCCGCGACGAACTGGCCCAGCAGCTCGCGCAGTTCCGCGAGGCCGTCCCCGGTGAGCGCGGACAGGGCGAGCACGGTGGCGCCCGGCTCGCCGTACTCCCCGAGAGCCACGCCGTCCTCGTCCAGGAGGCGCCGCAAATCGTCGAGGACCAGCTCGGCGGCCTCGCCGGGCAGCCGGTCGACCTGGTTGAGGACGATGAACATGACCTCCGCGTGTCCCGCCATGGGGCGCAGATAGCGCTCGTGCAGGACGGCGTCGGCGTACTTCTCGGGATCGACGACCCAGATGACCGCGTCGACGAGCCCGAGGACGCGGTCGACCTGCTCGCGGTGCTGGACGGCAGCGGAGTCGTGGTCGGGCAGGTCGATCAGGACCAGCCCGCGCAGCTGCTCCTCCGCGTCCGCGCTCTGCACCGGCCGCCTGCGCAGTCGTCCCGGGATGCCGAGGCGGTCGATGAGGGTCGCCGCGCCGTCGCTCCAGCTGCAGGCGATGGGCGCGGAGGTGGTCGGCCGGCGTACGCCCGTCTCCGAGATGGTCACTCCGGCGAGGGCGTTGAACAGCTGCGACTTCCCGCTTCCGGTGGCGCCCGCGAGGGCGACGACCGTGTGCTGCCCGGAGAGCCTGCGCCTCGCGGCCGCCTCGTCGAGGACCCGGCCGGCCCGGGCGAGCGTCCTGTTGTCGAGACGCGCGCGGGAGAGGCCCACGAGCTCGCGCAGGGCGTCGAGCCGGGAGCGCAGATGGCCGTCGAAGACGAGCGGCGTCGTGGGCAGGGCCCCTCCCCCTCCGCCTCCCGCTCCCCCTCCGCCTCGAGCCTCCTTGGCGGCTGCCTGTTCGGCGGCGGAGGCCTCGGTCACCCGACGGGCGATGAGCCCGTCGTCCCAGGCCGCCCCGCCCTCCGCCGCGGAGTCGGCGCGGGAGCCCTGACCGGAGCCCGCACGGGCGGAGGAGTCATCGGCGGAGGCGAGACCATCGGCGCCGGCTCCAATGCCGGTGCCGGTGCCAGTGCCAGTGCTGGTTCCGGTGCCGGGCACGCGCGCGTGGCGGGCGGCCTCGCGTTCCGCCTCCGAGCGACGGCCACGCTCCCGGGACTCCCGCTGATCACTGGACTCCCGCTGATCCCGGGGTCCTCGATGACCCCGGGGGTCTCGCTGGTCTCGGGGGTCTCGCTGGTCTCGGGGAGCCTGGGCATTCGGGTCCCGGGTCTCCGTCGCCGGGCTCTCCTCCTCCCCCGATCCACGAGCCCCCGCCCGCTCCCGACGCCCGGTGTTCCCGGTATCCCCGTTCGCCCGGTCGTCGCGGTCGTCTCCGTCACCCATGTGGTCGGTGTGATTCCTGTGATCCGTGTGGTCCCCGCGATCTGTGCGGTCCGTGCGATCCGTATGGTCCGTGTGGTCCGTGCGATCCGTATGGTCCGTGCGATCCGTATGGTCCGTGTGGTCCTGGTCAGTGACGGCGGTCACCGGTCACCTCTCCTTCTGCAGTACGGACAGCGCGGCGATGAGTTCGGCCTGGGGTTCGGGGTGGACTTCGAGTCCGTCGAGCGGGGCGAGACGGCGCTCGCGTTCGGCTTGCATCACACGGTCGAGGTGCTCCGCGAGCAGCCGTCCGGCCCGGTCACGCAGCCGCAGCGCCCCGTGGGCGCCGATCCGTTCGGCGAGTCCCTCGCCCGCGGAACGCGCCCTGCGGCCGCCCAACAGGACGGTGGCGACGAGAGCGGCGACGGCCTCCGGATCCGGCGCGGCACCACGTTCCAGGCCGCGCACCTCGTCCTCGGCGTATTCGTCGAGCTCGCGTCGCCACCGCCGCACCGCGAGACCGATCCGGTGCTCGACGCTCTCCGGGGCCGTGTCATGGTCCGTCAGCTCGGGTGCTTCGGACGCTGGTTCGCGCCGCCATGCCTCGCCGACGCGTTCGTCGGCGGCGGCGACGGCGCACAGCAGGAGCGCGACGAGGCTCTCCGAGAGGGCATCGAGGAGTTCACCGGCGGTGCAGTCCAGGGGGAAGGCCCGCCAGCGCTTGAGGGCGTCGCCGGCGAGCACGGCGCCGCTCTGCAGTCGTCCCCGCACGCGCGTGTACTCGCTGTCGTACGCCGCTTCGACGGCCGAGGTGAGCCGCAGGGCCGCCGCGTACTGCGCGGCGGCGGCGCCGGCCAGTTCGGGCATGCGGGCCTTGAGTGAGTCGAGCACGCCGTGGGCCGTGCGGGTCAGGACGTGGCGGCGGGCGCTGGAGTCCTGCGTGTGATGGGCCAGCCAGGTCCGCAGCGGCGCCACCGCGGTGGCCGGCAGCAGACCGCCGCCCCAGGCGGACTCGGGCAGTTCGGGAACCGTGAAGCGCGGCACGTCCCCGAGCCCGGCTTTGGTGAGCAGGGCGCCGTACTGCCGTGACACCTCGGAGACGACCTGGTGAGGCACACGGTCGAGGACGGTCACGAGCATGGCGTCGTACTCCTTGGCGGTGCGCAGCAGATGCCAGGGCACGGCGTCGGCGTATCGGGCGGCCGTCGTGACCATCACCCAGATGTCGGCGGCGCAGATCAGTTCGGCCGCGAGGACGCGGTTGTCGGCGACGAGGGAGTCGATGTCGGGTGCGTCGAGGAGGGCGAGGCCGGGCGGCATTGTGTCGGCGGTCTCGATGCGCAGCACGCGTCTCCCGTCCTCGCCCGGCAGCAACAGGTCCTCCGTGGCCTCCTGATGGGGCGCCCACACGCGGGTGAGACCGGGCAGCACCCGCATGCCGCTGAACCAGTGATGGTCCTCCGGGTGACACACGAGCACCGGGGTCCGTGTCGTCGGCCGCAGCACGCCCGCTTCGCTGACGCGCCGCCCCACCAGGGAGTTGACGAGGGTGGACTTGCCGGCGCCGGTGGACCCGCCCACCACCGCGAGCAGCGGGGCCTCCGGTTGCCTGAGTCGGGGCACCAGATAGTCGTCTAGCTGGGCGAGGAGTTCGTCGCGGTTGGCACGCGCGCGTGGAGCGCCCGCCAGGGGCAGCGGGAAGCGTGCGGCGGCGACACGGTCGCGCAGGGCGGAGAGTGCGTCGAGCAGCTGAGGCCGTACGTCCAAGGTCACCACACGCGAAGAATGCCCAATTTTAGGGGATTTATGAAGCATATAGGCATGTCTGCGCGCCGATTGGACACAACGGACGGAAGGTATGACTGGGACAGAGGCACAGCCCAGGCATAACGAGTGCACAACACCCGCGTTCCCGGACGCCAAAAGCGATGCACGATTCGCACCTGCCTGCGATTATC
>NZ_MJAJ01000058.1:0-56492 GCF_001746365.1 Streptomyces sp. LUP30 | reverse complement strand
GAGGGTGGACTTGCCGGCGCCGGTGGACCCGCCCACCACCGCGAGCAGCGGGGCCTCCGGTTGCCTGAGTCGGGGCACCAGATAGTCGTCTAGCTGGGCGAGGAGTTCGTCGCGGTTGGCACGCGCGCGTGGAGCGCCCGCCAGGGGCAGCGGGAAGCGTGCGGCGGCGACACGGTCGCGCAGGGCGGAGAGTGCGTCGAGCAGCTGAGGCCGTACGTCCAAGGTCACCACACGCGAAGAATGCCCAATTTTAGGGGATTTATGAAGCATATAGGCATGTCTGCGCGCCGATTGGACACAACGGACGGAAGGTATGACTGGGACAGAGGCACAGCCCAGGCATAACGAGTGCACAACACCCGCGTTCCCGGACGCCAAAAGCGATGCACGATTCGCACCTGCCTGCGATTATCAGGACCGCTTCACCGAACCTCCACATTGAGCCACGGAGGCGAAGCAACCAGGACAAGGAACCGGGAGCCCTATCCTTGTCCCCGGCAGCGTGACGGATCAGCCCACACCCGGGCAGCACGTACGAGGCCACCACATCGGCCCCCGTAGCTCAGTGGATAGAGCAGGCGCCTTCTAAGCGCTTGGCCGCAGGTTCGAGTCCTGCCGGGGGCGCAAACCTAGCCTCACCAGCGGAAACGCGGGTGAGGCTACTTCGTGTCCACTTCGTACAGTGCATATAGACCAAGCGCCTTGCCGTCTTCTACGGTGAGGCATGAGCGAACGCACGCCGTACGACATCGGTCCCCTGGCCGCGTCCTGGGCCCGCTCCCTTCGCGCCCGGAACCTGTCCGATAACACACAGCGGATCTACGCACGCGACCTTCTAAGCGCTTGGCCGCAGGTTCGAGTCCTGCCGGGGGCGCAAACCTAGCCTCACCAGCGGAAACGCGGGTGAGGCTACTTCGTGTCCACTTCGTACAGTGCATATAGACCAAGCGCCTTGCCGTCTTCTACGGTGAGGCATGAGCGAACGCACGCCGTACGACATCGGTCCCCTGGCCGCGTCCTGGGCCCGCTCCCTTCGCGCCCGGAACCTGTCCGATAACACACAGCGGATCTACGCACGCGCCACGAAAGACCTCCGCGAATTCCTGTTGTCCTATGAACCGGAGGACGCAGAGGCGCGCCCGGCGCCGACCGCCCTGGAGGGCCGGGACGGGATTCACCGCGAGCACATCGAGGTGCACATCACCCGGCTTCGGGAGCGCACCTCGGCCGGCAATTCTCACCAGCACTTCCGCAGCCTGAAGACGTTCTTCAACTGGTTGGTGGACGAGGAGGAGATGGACCGGTCCCCCATGCGGACCATGAAGGCGCCCGAGCTGCCCGAGGTGGAGGTGCCCGTCATCTCTGACGACGCGCTGAAGAAGCTGCTGGGGGTGTGCAAGGGGACGGCGTACAAGCAGCGCCGGGACACGGCGATCCTGATGATGTTCCTCGACACGGGCGGCCGGTTGGCCGAGGTGACCGAACGGCTTCAGGCCGCGCTCGATCTGGACCTGATGGTGTTGCACGTGCAGGGCAAGGGGGGGCGGGAGCGGCCGCTGCCGTTCGGCCGGGCTACGGCGGTGGCAATGGACCGGTATCTGCGGGCGGCTGGCAAGTACCTGGGGCGTGAGCTGACGCCTACGGATCCTCTGTGGTTCAGCGTGAAGCGGCGGGAGGCCATGACCGTCTGGGGTGTGGGGACGATGATCGAGAACCGGTGCAAGGAGGCCGGCATCCCGCACATCCACCCGCACCAGTTCCGGCACACGTTCGCTCACCTGTGGAAGGTGGGCGGGGGGAACGAGGACGCGCTGATGCGGATCATGGGATGGCGGTCCCGGCAGATGCTGTCGCGGTACGGCGCGTCCGCAGGCGAGGAACGGGCGCGGCAGCAACACCGGGACCTGAGCCCGGGAGATCGCCTTAAGTGATGCACGGGGAGGCGGGCTAGTGTCCCGCCTCCCCCTCGTCGTCTGACTCCTGCCGACGCGTCCAGCGGCGCGTGTCGATGCTCTCCTGGAAGAGCAGGGTCAGGCTCGCTGTGATCTCTTCGGGTGGGCGGCTGAAGTCGATGGCCAGCCGGTATTCGTTTCGACTGTCGCGTAGTGCGGCTGGTGCTCTTCCTCCGAGATCCGCTGCGTAGACGGTTACCTGCGGTGCCTCCACTCGACCCCCTATCCACGGACGCGCGAGGGCACGCAGCACCGTTCGCACGTACGTTCGACCTGCACGAGGTTCGATCACTCTACGCGCCACGTGTGCAATCAGACAGTCACCCGTGTGGCTGAAGTTAAACCGTCTGTTGCATGAAAAGGTGCAGGCCAGGCAAGGTTACGGGGAGTTATGTTCACCCTCGGGGTTGTCCAGAACTCGCCTTGCCATCTCCAACTCAGCGGCGGTTGCGCCGACTTCGTGGGCCACGCGCACCACGGCGTCATCGTCGTCATCCGGGGCTGTGCCGAACGGATCGCTGATCTCGATTCCGATGTACTGCTGGATGGCCGCTGCCCGTACGAGGCTGAGATCCACGCCGATGCCGGCGGCGATGGCGCGCAGGACTTCGGGGGTCACCTTGATCTGGTGCCCTCGGGCGACGTTCTCGGCGGTGGACTTGCTGATGCGGCGGCCAGTGACAGGGTCGACGGCCTGCTCTTCGAAAGCTCGGAACGTCAGGCGGCGTCCCCGGCCTACGTGCTCCTGCACCAGGCGCGTGAGCGCTTCCCCATGATCCGACATCCGGTCTCTCCCTTACCAGCTGTCCACGTTGTCGCTGCGGTCTCAGCGAAACGTCCCAGCCTGAGTGGTGTTAGGCAACCCTCAGCGCGTGGACACCCATTGTCCACGGTCATGGACAGCCGACACCACCGGGTGCCCATCTTTGGCCGAGTCGTTGCCCGGATCTGTGGACACCGCTTGTCCAGAAAGCTGGACAAGCTCTGTACTAAGTGCGATGCTTCCCGTGTCCAGAAACGTGGACACGAACGGAGAACCGTGGACTACCGCTACCGACTGCACTCCGGTGACCTGCTGAGACGGCTGCTCGACAGCCCCGACGCGGGAGAGCCGGGAAGCATCCGCGAACTCGCCGAAGCTGTGGGATTGAGCAAGAGCAAGGTGGACGCCCTCGTCCACGAGACTCGGCCAACCGTCAGCGGAGACGAGGCGCAGCGAGTAGCGCAGGCATACCGCCTCCCCCCACGCGCTCTTTTTCACCCTGTGTCCATGTCCATGGACATGGACAGAGACCCGCTGACACACAAGGAGGCACCTCGTGCCGACGGAACTGAACCCGCAGGAGCGCTCGCTCCGGGCTCGCCTCGCCGTGCACAAGAGCTGGGCGAACACGCTCGACCCGAAGAGCCGGACCGCGAAGGCGCGAGCCGCGGCCGCCGGCCGGTTTGAGAAGCAGGCCCGCGAACTGCACCCGACGGCCACGGACGAGCAGATCGCCCGCGTCACCGAGCACCTGCGGAAGGCGCACTACGCGGAGATGGCGCTCGCCTCGGCGAGGGCGCGCCGCGCGAAGAAGACCGCGGCCAAGCCCGCCGCCGCCTGATCCACCCCTGAACGCGCCGAAGGGCCGCCCGCTTTCCCGGCTCGGCGACCCAACGACCGGCGCCCCCACCAATCGCGAGAAAGAGAGGCCCCAGTGGCCACATCATCCCAGACCCAACTCACCGCAGCGATCGCGCTGACGCAGCTGCTCACGGACCACCCCGGACTGACCCTGCTGAACTGGCGTGTCCCCCGCGACGGCATGTACGCCGGCGTTTTGCAGGGCGACCTCATGATGGACGTGGACGCCCGCGAAGTCGTGGCCGCGTGGCACGAGGCGCTCGGCGGCACGGTGTGCGAGCACACGCACTCCTTCCGCGACGAGGAGCGGCGAGCGTTCCACCTGGAGTCGCGGTGGCGTGACGTCCTGGTGGACGTGCACGTGTCGTGCCCGGTGTCGGCGCTGGCCGGTGTGGCGGTGGCGGCATGAGCGCCCCGATGACACACGACCCGCTGGTCGTGAACACGAAGGACGGCACCGTCTGGCAGCGGCGCGCGGTGACGGCGGCCGGCCGCGGCCTGTACGCGGTGACGGGATCGTGCTCCTGCCCCGAGTACCTGACGGCCACGCTGGCCGAGCTGGCGGAGCACGGGATTGTCGGATCGGCGGACGCCCTGCCGATGCCGGTGAGGGCGGCCCGCTCGCCGCTGGACCAGGCGCTCGACGAGCTGACCGGCGTGAGCCTGTCCCTCTGGGAGGAAGAGCAGGACACAGCACGGCTGCGGCTGGCGCTGAAGTCGGCGCAGCGTGGGCGGCGTGAAGCGCGGGCTGAGGTAGCTGCGCTGCGGGATGAGCGGCACCAGACGAACGAATGGGTTGACGATGCCGCCAAGGCGCTGCGGAGGCAGCGGGACCGGATCACCGGACTGGAGGCCGCGCAGGGCACGGTGTTCCGGGCGTCGCACGACTCGATTGTGATGGGCCTCTACACCAGCCGCGAGGCCGCGCAGGCGCACTGCGAGGCGAAGGTCAAGCAGGAGGAGCCCGAGGGCTCGATCCTGCACATGAGCTGGTCTGCCGACGACATCGGCCCTGACGCCGAGTACGAGCTGCACATCACCCCGGCCGAGACCGGCGGGCTCATCCGTGGCACCGGCTACGTGGTGACGCCGCTGGATGTCGCCGCCTCGTACGACGAGGAGGCCGACGAGTGATCACCATCCTGTTCGTCGCCGCCTTCATGGCCCTGTGGTTCCTCGGCTGCTGTGTCGTCGTGAAGGGACTGGAGCGATGACCGATCAGCCCGACGACTTCGAGGCCGACGACATGGACGTCGCGGACCAGGTCGCGTACGAGGACACGGGCCGTCCGTGGGGCGCGCGGGTGATCAAGCACCCGTCGCACGCCGCGACGCGCCGCCACCTGGCCGCGAACCCGCTGCCCACGCAGCAGGACCGGAGGGCGTCCTGATGGAGACCTACGCCCGACGCGCCTACCTGCTCGGCGCGTTGACGCCCCTCGGTACCGCCGTCAGGACCAGCGACGCCCTCCGTATCTACGCGGCGGGTGAGTGGAAGGGCATCGGCCGGGGCATGGCACGGCGCGACCTGCGAGACCTCGCCCGCCGCGGCTACCTGATCCCGATCGTCGCGGCCGGGCAGCGCGCGTACGAACTCGCCCCCGAGGAGCCCTCGGCGCACCCCTTCCACGGACGGAGCCTGCGGCGGGAGCTGCTGGCCCTGGCCCGCGCAGAGGGCGGCGAGTGGACCACCGGCCGCGCCCGAGCCGCCTGCCGCAGCCTCACCGGCACCCACGTGTACCGGGCGACGGCTCGCCGTCTGCTGGCCAACCTGCACCGGCTCGGCCACCTCGACCGCCACGGCGACGGCACCCCGCGCTGCTTCTACACCGCCACGACCACCGGGAAGGACGGCCGCTCATGACCGGCCCCGAGCACTACCGCGAGGCCGAGCGCCTCCTCAAGGGCTGCAAGAACTCGCATGGTGCCCTCGTGATCGAGGACGGCACCGCCGAGGTGCTGGCCGCCGCACAGGTGCACGCCACCCTCGCGCAGACCGCCGCCACCGCCGTCCAGCCCTCCCGCTACGGAGTCCAGCGCGCCGAGTGGAAGGCGTGGGCGGCCGCCGCCGCGACACCGGAGGAGGACATCCGCTCATGACGACCGTCGCGCCGGCCGGGGCTCAGGCCCCGGCCGCCGGCCCGGCTCCCATCACCGAGCCCGGCATCTACGACATGGACAACGAGACGTACCACTCCCACCGGTACGCCCTCTCCTCCAGCGGCGCCCGCACGATCATCGAGTCCAGCCCTGCGCACTTCCGCTACGAGCAGGACCACACCCAGCCCGCGAAGAAGGTGTGGGACATCGGGAACGCCGCACACAAGTTGGTGCTCGGCAACGGCCCGACGCTGCGCAAGATCGAGCACGAGACCTGGAACACCAACGTGGCCAAGGCTGCGGTGCTCAAGGCCCGCGAGGCGGGCGAGGTCCCGCTGAAGCCCGCCGACTACCAGCTGGTGCACGACATGGCCGACGCCCTGCGCCGGCACCCCGTCGCCTCGCTGCTGTTCGACCCCGAGCACGGCACCCCCGAGCGGTCGCTGTTCTGGCGCGACGCCCCCACCGGAGTGATGCGCCGGGCCCGACTCGACTGGCTGCCCAACCCGCGCTCAGGGCGTCTGATCATCCCGGACTACAAGACGTGCCGCTCGGCGCACCCCGAGAAGCTGCGGAAGGCGATCGAAGAGTTCGGCTACCACCAGCAGGACGACACCTACCGGTCCGCCTGCCACGCCCTCGACATCGCTGGGCCCGACGCTGCGTTCGTCTTCGTCTGCCAGGAGAAGACCGCCCCGTACGTGATCACCGTGATCGAGGTGAACGCGACGGCCCGGCGGATCGGCGCCGCCCGCAACCGGCGCGCCCTCGAGACCTTCGCCCGCTGCACCGCCACCGGCTACTGGCCCGGCTACAGCGACGACGTCGTGCCCGTCGCCCTGCCCGGCTGGGCCGAGACCCGAGACACCCTGGAGTACCTGTGAACTACCCCGCTCCCGCCGATCAGTTCGCTGTCCCTGCGGCCCCGGCCCCCGCGTTCGTCGGGCAGGGCACCGCCGTTGAGCAGTCCCGCGCGGTGGCCGAGGTGCAGGCCGCGGTCATCGTGGCCCGCCAGTTCCCCCGCAACGAGGCGCAGGCCATCGCGAAGATGCGCACCGGCTTCCAGCAGCACAGCCTCGCCGTCCGCTCGTTCTTCCGCTTCCGCCGCGGCACCTCACAGGTGTCCGGCGAGACCATCCAGTTCGCCAAGGAACTGGCCCGCTGCTGGACGAACATCCACTACGGCGTCCACGAGCTGCGCCGCGACGACGCCAACGGCGAGTCGGAAATGCAGGCATGGGCGTGGGACCTGGAGACCAACGAGCGCGCGTCCACGACGTTCATCGTGCCGCACACCCGGTGGACGAAGGACTCGGGAGGCACCCGCCTGGAGGACCCGCGCGACGTCTACGAGAACAACTCGAACAACGGCGCGCGCCGCCTCCGCGAAATGATTTTCAGCGTGCTGCCCGACTGGTTCCGGGAGCAGGCCAAGACGATCGCCACAAACACCGTCGAGAACGGGCAGGGCGACAAGCCCCTCGCGCAGCGCACCGCCGACTGCATCGCCCACTTCGAGGGCCTCGGCGTCACCGTCGAACAGCTTGAAGAGAACCGATCCGGCCGCCCCTCGGGGAAGTGGACGAACCTCGACCTCGGCCAGCTGTCGATCATCTCCGAGTCGATCCGGCGCGGCGAGGTCACCGTCGAGGAGGAGTTCCCGCCGCAGCGCGTGACGGCGGGCGAGATCCGCCAGCAACACGAGCAGCAGCCCACCACTCCAGACGCACCGTCCGCGCCCGCCGATGGCGCGGGGCAGTGGCCGGCCACTCGCCAGCCGGGGACGGGGGCGACGTCATGAGCGCCCTCACCTCCCTCTGCCGGATGTTCGCCCGGCCCGGCCACGGCCACCACCGTGCCCCCGCCCTCCCGCCCGCGCAGCCCGCCGACCCGGTCGTCGGGATGCTGCGCCCCGTCGAGGCCCTCGTCAACGACACCGCATGGTGCCCCGTCGAGGAGGTCGACCGGCTGCACGCGTTCCTCGCCACTGGCGGCCGCATCTGCTGGACGTGCCGCACCGTCACCACCGACCGCACCCCGCCCGGCGGTGTCGAGTGAGCACCCTGTTCGACTCCGAGGTTCCGGCCGCCACCACGGCGGCCGGGCCCCGGCCCCTCGTGATCGAACTGCCCGCCGGCCTGGAACTGATCAACTCGAACCAGAGCCAGCACCCCCGGCGCCGCGCCCGCATCGTCAAGGCCATCCGCAACGCCACGCACGAGGCCGTCACGGAGTGCCCCGCGCTCATGAAGGCCCTCGCCGCCGCCAAGCCGGGCCCTCTGTTCCAGCGCGCACACGTTCTCGGGGTGCTCTGTCCTGCCACATCAGGTGTCCGCCGGGACCCGGCCAACTGGTACCCGTCCTTCAAGGGCGCCGTCGACGGGCTGGTCGACGCAGGCCTGTTCGACGACGACGACCACACCCGAGTCCTCGGCCCGGATATGCGGCTGGGGGAGAAGCGGGAGGGCGGGCAGCTGGTGCTCGTCGTCCGCGGCCTGGCCCCCGACGAAGACCCCCTCGGCTACCGGGCAGTGGCCCGATGAACGGGGTGCCGAACGCCCTCGTATGGGCGGACCAAGCAGCCTGCCGAGGCCAGCAGCTCGACGACTTTTTCGCTGAGGCCAAGCTCCGCATGGAGCAAGCCAAGCGCGTCTGCGCGAGCTGTCCCGTCCGCAGCCAGTGCCTCGCCGAGGCGTTCCGGGCCGAGGACCCGTCCGCCCGGTTCGGGGTCTACGGCGGACTCACCGCTGCCGAGCGCAGAGAGCTGGCAAAGAGGCAGCGCAGTTCGGCACCGAAGGCTGCGACCGCAGCGCCGAAGAAGCCCCGGCAACCCGCCACCTGCGGCACCCGGCCCGGCTATCAGAAGCATCTGCGGGAGGGGACGGAGATCTGCGGGCCCTGCCGTCAGGCGAACACGGGCGCGGACAACCGGCTACGCCGCACGGGCACGACGAAAGCCGCACGATGACCGGCCGCAAGCGGCGCCGCGCCCCGCCGGCCGAGCCCGCGTACCGGCCGGGCCAGCTTCTCGACTGGACCGACTCCTCGCACTGGGACCACTCCGGTCCCCGGCCGTGCCGGTACTGCGGGTTCCCGACTCAGCTCCGTGACTCCCACCGTGCCCCGGCGCACAAGACGTGCGCCGAGGACGCCCTCGCCATCCAGGCCGCCGAAGCACAGGCCGCCTACCGCCTGAAAGGAACCACCTGATGCCCAAGCTGAACCCCGCCGACGTCCCCACCGTGAAGCTCGACTCGGCCGCCGCCACCATCGAGGTCAGCCTCAGCCGTGAGCAGCGCCGCGGCCTCTTCGAGAAGCCCGGCCGCACCGTCTTCGCCATCGTCGAGCTGACCTCCAAGGCGTACACCGGCCACGCCGAAGGCGAGGGCAAGGACCCCGAGGTGAAGGTGCGTGTCACCTCGTGCGAGGTCGCCCGCTCCGACGAGGACGCCGCCGCCCTCGCGGACGCCAAGCGAGCCATGTGGAGGGGCCGCCAGATCGACGGAACCCTCGACGAGGTCGGCGAGGGCCCGCAGCGCCCTGACGCCGCACTCCTCGACATCACGGACTCCAAGCCCACCGAGGACGACCTGAAGGCGCACCGCGCGCGCCAGGAGCAGCGCCGCCGCGACGAGTACGTCCGCTGACCGGGTCCGCCCGGGGCGACGACTCCCGCCCCGGGCGGATCTTGCCGGATCGGTTCCGCACCACACCTGAGATGAGATCGAGTTGAGCAGCAGCGACGAGCAGGACAGCCGCACCAGCGGCAGCGTGCCGAACGCCTTCGGTAACGCCCTGTCGTGGAAGTGGACACGCCAGATGTCCACCTACCTGCGGCGGTCCGGCCTGCCCCTGCTCCTGTGCCAGCTGCGCAACCTCGCGAACGCCAGCGGCGAGATCGCCTTCGCCAGCGACCGCAAGCCCATCCGTATCCAGGACATCGCCAAGGCGGCGTGCGCCGACGAGAAGGACGCACGCCGCTACATGGAGGCCGCGATCCGTGCCGGTGTCGTGCGTGTCCTCGGCGAGCGGAAGCGGGGCAAGGCGACGCGGTACGCGATCATTCCGCACCCCTTCCCGGACTGGCTGGCGGCCGAGGACTACCTGAAGTCGACTGCCCGGAAGCGGGCTCCGGGGTGGGACCAGCCGGCCGAAAGTTCGGGGGACAGCGCCCCGAACCAGAACGGGGGACAGCGCCCCGAACTTACCGGCGGTACGGCTGAAGAAGTTCGGGGGACAGCGCCCCGTTGGAGTTCGGGGGACAGCGCCCCGAATGGTTCGGGGGACAGCGCCCCGAACAACCCAGGGGGGTTCCCAGGGTTTCCCCAAGAACTGGCTGAGGTCGGTTTCCAACCTCAGGTAGTGGGCGGCTCGGAAGAGCAGATCGATTCCCAAGAGCCAGACCCCGACGACCACACCACGTGGCGCACCTGCCCCGGCTGCAACCGCCCGATCATGCCCGACCCCCGGCGACCCGACCGCCGCATGCACGCCCGCTGCGAACCCGCCACCGCCCGAGAGAGGCACAGCGCATGACCATCGCCGCATTCCGCCGCCTCCTCGACCAGATCGACCACGAAGGCGGACCCGCCGCCGCCCGCCACAACCGCCTCCACCTCCTCAGCGAGAGGACCCAGCACATGACCAGCGCACCCGCCCCGCACACCACACGCCCAGTCGTCGACGTCCAGCTGAAGGCCGGCGCCGACGTACACCTCAGGCCCGCCCCCGCCATCGAGCCGGAGCAGCTGCCCGTCGGCCGGCTCCTCAAGTGGGGCGACGAGCACGACGACGTCGAGGTCCGCGACCAGGCGGCCCGCGCCCGCATCGCCCTGGCCGGTCTGCGCCAACGCCACGCCGCCGACCAGGAGCTGACCGCCATCACCACCGAGGCGCAGCAGCTGGAACAGCGCCTGGCCGAACTCCGCGCCCGCGAAGCCGAACTCGCTCCGCCGACGAAGCGCAAGCCGACCCGCGACTACGACCCCGCCACCGTCCGCGCCTGGGCCGCACAGACCGGCGTCGACTGCCCCGACCGCGGCCGCGTCCCCAAGGCCGTCGTCGACGTCTGGCGCGCATCCCTCCCCCAGCCCGCCACCACCTGACCAGCACCCAGCCAACCGCCCCACGACCAACCTCCAGGGAGGGCCCACATGACCAGCCTCCACACCCTCACCGCCACCACCCCCGGCCTGCCCTGCCGCACCACCGACCCCGAGCTGTGGTTCAGCAAGAGCAGCACCGACCGGGACCGCGCCATCGCCCTCTGCGAGGAGTGCCCGATCCGGCGGGAGTGCGCGCAGTACGCCCTCGACGACCGGGAAGTCAGCGGTGTCTGGGGCGGGACCACGCTCGCTGACCGCCGGCAGTTCTGGACGGGGCAGCAGCATCGGCTCGACGAGCTGGGCCGGATCCGGCTGGTGTGCGGCAGCGAGCGGGCGTACCGGGCGCACTTCTCGTACCGGGAGCAGCCGTGCGGCGAGTGCGTGGCTGCGCATGAGGCGCTCGTCGAGTCGGAGCGGCGGGCGCAGCTGGAGGCCGAGCACGCGGCCGGAGGGTCGTCGCGCGGCTACTTCATCCACCGCCGGCTGGGGGAGCCGGTGTGCGACGACTGCCGAGAGGCGCTGAGGGCGGACCGCAGGGAGCAGCGGGAGCGGGACCGTGCGGCAGGTGACAGGGCCCGCGCAGCGTGGGACGCCCGCAAGTCGGCCGACGCACGGCGAGGCCTGCAGATCGCCACACAGCGCCTCGCCCTCGCCGGATGAACGCCATGCCCGAGCCCGGCCTGTACGTCCTCCTCGCCCTCACCTGCTGGGCCGTCGGCGGCCTGCTCCTCCTCGCCGCCGGCGCCCTCGCCCTCGCCACCGCCATCCGCAACCACCGCCACAGGAGATGACCATGGAACTCAACTGCCCCGCCTGCCCAGCCCGCCGACACCGCGGCCACTACCTGTGCTCAGCCTGCTGGCGCGCCCTCCCCGCCACCACCCGCGGCCGCCTCTCCCGCCGCGACCCCCACGCCTTCCGCCGCCTGCGCGAACTCCACGGCCAGATCGCCGCCCGCGTCCCCCTCGCCGTCATCCGAGTCAGCCGATGACCCGCGCAGGCCGCGTCCTCGCCGCTCTCCTCGCCGCCGCCAGCCTCGCCCTTGCCCACTGCGCCGTCGTCAGCTGGCAACACCACAGCCCCCCGTACACCGCCCTGTTCGCCGCCTGCTCCCTGCTCTGCCTCACCTCCATCAGCCACGCCGTCCAGCAGTGCAGCCAGATCCATGCGCTGCTCACCGAGCTGGAGCAGGCGTCCCGCCCGTTCACCACCGCGCAGGACCGGACCGTCGCCGACGTCCTCAACGGGGCGTGCTGCGAGCTGTGGTGGACGTCCGCGGGCGCCGAGCACGACCCGACCCGCTGTACCCGGAAGGACCACCACGCATGAGCCAGCCCAGCCCGGACGCGCGGGCCGTCGTCCGCGCTCTCGACGCCCTGACGACGCAGGTCCGACGGGTCGCCGACGGCCTGTCACCCACCGACCAGCAGCGCGCCCTCGCTGCCGACGACGCCCCGACGACGCCCGTCCGACAGCCCGTCTCCCTCGCGACGCCCTGCGCCCGCTGCCCCCACCCGTACAACTGGCACACCCCCGGCAACCGCTGCACGTCCCGCACTGCGGCGGGTCCCTGCGGGTGCAGTGCCTTCAGCCCGTGCCCGACGCCCGAGACGCACAACTGGGGGTGCGGCTGCCCCACCGACCGCGCCCCGGCGGATGTGAACACTGCGCGCCGCCAAGCCGGGATGGTCGCTCCGGCCGCCGTCGAGGAGCAGCTACTCCGGTGGGCCCGCCGCGAGTCCCTGCTCGTCCTCCTCACCTGCGTCCAGCGCGGGCGCACCCTCACCACCGACGAGGCCCGCACTCTGCGCCAGCACGTCGAGACCGAGATGAGCGAGGCTGAGACCACGCGGGCTGAGACACGACGGCTCGGCCTCATGGTCGACGAGTACAGCGACGGAGCCCGCCACCTCAGCGACGTGCTGCGCACCGAGAAGGAGCGCGCTGACGCAGCGATCGGCCGCGAGGAGGCAGCCGAGCAGGACGCCGAGGAACAGCGCGCCGGACGGGAGTCTGCCCTGCGGGACCTGCGCACCCTCCGTGCCGGCATCCGTGCGGCAGGTGGCGACCCGACCACGATCCAGAACCTGTGGGCGCAGCTCCGCCTCCGCAACCGGCAGTGGGCCGAGGCCAAGAGGGAGGCGCGGCTGACGCGCAGCATGCTGGAGGCAGAGGGCGGGGACGTCGCCCTGGTGGACGAGATGACCGCCACCGTGGCGAAGGCCGAGGGCGAGGCGCGGGAGGCGCAGGCCGCCATCGAGCGCGTGCGGAACCTGCGCGGCCCGATCGCCGAGGCCCTCGAACGCGCCGACTACCGGCAGGACATGAGGCGCGGCGACCTCGCCGACTCGATCATGCCCGCCATCCTCGCCGCCCTCGACGGCACCGAGCAGCCCACCAGCAGGGAGCAGCCTGGCACCCAGGCACCAGAGGCCGACAACCCGCGCACCGTCTGCGTCTGCGGCCACACCCGAGGCGAGCACCTGCGAGTCAGCGGCCGCCTGCTCTGCGACGCCTGCGACCCCAACAGCACCGCCAACCTCGTCTGCAAGGAATTCGAGGCCCTGTGAGCAGCAGCGGAGGCTTCACCGGGATCAGCCTGGCGGGCCGGTGGGAGTGCGGCAGTTGCGGTGCGAGCGGCGACGGCTGGTACGACGAGGACGACGGCCTGGTCCTGCACGACGAGACCGGGACGCCCTTCGACCCGGACGACCACACCTGCGGGGAGGGATGACCGTGGACCTGACCAACGCCCGCGCATGGGTCGACTGCGGGAACGGCTGGGAGGAACTGGCCGGCGTCACCCACATCGCCATCGACGAGCAGCACCAGCCCATCGACCTCAGCGCCTGCCCCGGCTACAACCCGCCCGACTGGATCGAGGGCTACGGCACCGGCGAGGTGCGCGGCCTGCTGCCGTGGCTGCGGCGGGTGCACGAGCCGACGCCCGCCGAGCTGGCCCTCGCCATCCTGCGCCCGTACCTCGCGCTCTGCCCGCTGTACCGAGGGGTCTGACCGGGAACCACCGGTACGCCCCACACGTCCAGATCAGCACCACCAGCACGACCAGACTGAGGAGCACCATGGCTGACCAGAAGCCCACCCCCAGTGCTGAAGTGAAGGCAGTCCTCTACGCCGCCATCACCGACGCCGTCAGCGACCTGCGCAAGAACGCAGGAGCAGCCGCGCAGGCGGAGGGCCTGAAGAACCTCGCCGAGGCGTACGCCTGGGTGACCTACCCGAACCAGCCGCACCGGGACTGACGCAGGTCAGACGCCCCGTCACCCCGTCCGACGACGGCCGGTGACGGGGCGTCGTCGTCAGCTCATGCCCTTCCAGATCCGCCACGCCCGCGACCGGTCCGTACCGATCGCCTCACCGATCTCCGGGAAGTCCATCCCGCCCTGATGCAGCGTGTCGACCGCCTGCCGCCGGATCTCCGCCGGGAGCGTCTTCTCCCCAGCCCACTCGCGCAGCACCAGGCCCGCCGCACGCGCCCGCACAGCCGCGTCCGGGATCGCCTCCAACTGGCGCAGAGCAGCACGCACCGCCGCGAGCACCTGGTCCGCAGCCTCGCGCGCCTCATCCACCTCGTCGGCCATACCCGTCACCTCCCCGGCGGAGCGTAGGTCTGCACACCCGTCGCCGTGTCGGCTACCATCAACCGTGTCGGGTAGCCGACACCGCGTCACGACAGGCCGACGACGCCCGACGACGCCCCACAACTGAACGAGCCCCGGCGGTGGTTGCACACCGGCCGAGGCTCTGACCACCGGAGACGTGACTCCCATGGCTGCACCGAAGCCTACGCACAACCAGCCACCCCCGGCTACGAGCGGACTCGGCCTCGCCGTCGGCGCCGCCACCCTCATCACCGGAATCACCGGCATCGCCTTCTGGCTCTCGTACCACCACCTCCACGACGTCGCCGCCCGCAACGGCCTCGGCGTCGACCCCGCCCGTGCCTGGGCCTGGCCCGCCGTCCTCGACCTCTTCTACCTGGCCGGCGAGCTGCTCATCCTCCGCGCCTCCTACCTGCGCGCCGTCGACCCGTGGGCCATCGCGCTCACCGCGATCGGCGCGCTCGGCTCAATCGGCCTGAACGTGGCTGGTGTCGGCGCCCATGCCCAGCCGCTGGAGTACACCGTGGCCGCGGTCCCGCCGGTGGCAGCGCTGCTGGCGTTCGGCGCGCTGATGCGGCAGCTGCACCTGTGGTTCGGCACCCGCGCCGTCCCGGCCCCGCTGGTGGTGACCGTCGAGCAGCTCGCCCCGGTCGTGCCGCCGAAGCCCGAGCAGGCCCCGGCCGTCTCGCCCTCCGAGGAGCAGCCGGCCATCGAGCCCGCGGCCGAGGAGCAGCGACCGAAGCGACCGACGTACACGGACCCGCGCTGCGCCGTGATCCGCGAGCTGTACGAGGAGGGCTACCGGCCCACGACCGGTGAGATGCGGGCTGCGATCCTCGCCGCGGGCATGGTCGCCCCCGGCGGATCCACGCTGCGCGGACCCCTGCGCAGCGAGGTCGAGGAGCGCGAGCCGCATCTGACCGCGCTGCCGTCCCGGCCGTCGCCGCTGCACCGCGCGGGCTGACCCGTGCTGCTCGCCGTG
The DNA here is from genome assembly GCF_001746365.1 of Streptomyces sp. LUP30. GTDB lineage: Bacteria > Actinomycetota > Actinomycetes > Streptomycetales > Streptomycetaceae > Streptomyces. The sequence goes on along the minus strand of NZ_MJAJ01000058.1, from coordinate 41,107 downwards.
TTCTTCGCCGTCGCCGCCGTCGGCGCACTGGCCGGCCTCGCCCTCGTCGACTGGCGCACCGTGCAGCCCGTCCTCGGCACGGGCGCCCTCGTCCTCACCCTCGCCGCGCTCGCCGTGGCCATCCGCCACTGAAGGACCCCCCGTGAACTACGTGACGTTCGGCGGCGTGACCGTCGGCATCTGCCTCCTCGTCCACCAGGTCGTCACCTGGTGGCCCGGCTACCGCGCCCTGATGAAGGACCCCGCCAAGCAGCTGGCCGAGCTGCTCCCGTTCCTCCTCGGCTGGGCCTACGGCTGCCTCACCACCCTCGGCGTCGGAGGCCTAGTCGGCCTCGTCTCCGGCACCGTCCTCGGACTGTCCAACTGGCTCGGCGACGTCGCCCTCGTCTGGGGCGTCGGCGGGCAGGGCGGCCGCTCGGCCAGCACCCAGCAGTTCGTCCCCCTGTCCGGCCCCGGGCTCGGCATCGTGCTCATCCTCACCGTCGCGTTCATCGCCGCGGCGAAGAAGTCCAAGCACGGCCAGCAGCTGAAGCGCGGCGGCTGGTGCGGCATCTGCCTCGGCACCAGCGCGGGCGTGGCCGGGTTCGCCGCGGTGCCGCTCGCCACGGCCGCCTCGCTTGTCGGCGACCGCGTGTACGGGACGTTCTGATGCCCGCCGAGGAGGAGCCGTCGCGGGCGGCCGGCGGGTGCGTGCTCGTCGTCCTGGCGGCCGTCGTGGTGGGCGCCGCGTTCGCAGTCGACGAGGCGGTGGGCGTGCTCGGCGTGGTCGTCGCGGGGACGGTCGCTCTGTGGCGCTGCGCCCGCCGCGTGTCCGATTCGTCCGCCCCTCCCCCACCGGGAGTGGACCGCCCCTCGTGCCGCGAATGCGCAGGTCACGAACCGCTCAGCGCAACCCCTCTCGAAATCCAGAAGGGGATGTTGATCTACACCAGCGCCACGCCCGACCGGCCGAACTACACCCACGTGCACATCGAGCGCACCGCCGACGAGACGCACGACTGAAGCCCCGGGGCGGCCCGCGCCTGCCAGCTACCGGCCGCCCCGGTCCCATCCCAACCAGGAGACAGGACCGCCATCATGGCACTCGGATTCAAGAAGCCCATCGAGCCCACCGACCCCCGGCTGACGGGACACGAGACGACCTACCAGGCCTCGCGCGGCGGGCACTTCCCCGCCCCCCAGAAGCCCACCCCCGGCAAGCCGAAGGAGCAGCGCCAGCGCTGACCCCCGGCTGTCACACCCCCGTCGCAGACTAGTCACAGGCCCCCGCCGAAATCCCCCACGGCGGGGGCCTTCCGCATCCCCACCGTGGCAGCATGCCCCCTCACGCACCACCACCCAGGGGGACCACCATGCGCACCCGCGCCACCATCACCACCACAGCCCTGCTCCTCGCCGCGCTCACCGCCTGCTCATCCGGCAGCAGCAGCGACACAGCGACCGCCTCACCCGCCAGCGACACCGGCACCCCGGCCGCCGAACCCACCGTGTCCGTGCCCGCCGAACACAAGGGCGACGACCTGGCCGCCGCCGTCGCCGTCTACACCGCCGCCTACTTCGCCGCCGACGTCGACACCGGATACGGCATGCTGTCCGCGCGCTGCACCAAGCAGATCGACAAGGCCATGTACCGCGGGATCCTGGAGCAGGCTGCGAAGGACTACGGGCCCGACCACCCGGCGACGGACGTGCACGCGGAGGTGGCCGGCGGGCTCGGCCGGGCCACGTACAAGGTGAAGGGCCTGCCCAAGCTCGACCAGACGAAGCAGCCGTGGGCGCTGGAGGGCGGCGCCTGGAAGTACGACGCCTGCTGACCCTCCGCACCGCACACCGCCCCGTCGACCAGCGTCGTCGGGGCGTCGTCGTCCCCTGCGGATTGCAGCCCCCAAGATCCTGCCGCGCCCGAAATCCGTACCGTCCTGGCCAGGGAGGTGACGGAGTGGCGACCAAGCAGAACGCGGACATCGCGCGGCAGCGCGAGGACGAGGTCATGCTCCTGCGTACCCGCGACCGCCTGGAGTTCCGCGAGATCGCTGACCGCATCGGCGCCGACGTCAAGAACACCTACATGGCGTGGAAGCGCGGCCGCGCCCGCCTCCACCAGGAAGCAGCCGAGTCGTTCGGCGCGTACGTCGGGGAGCAGCTGGCCACCTGCCGGCAGGTCATCGACGGGCTGATGCCCATGGTCCGCGCCGGGGGGATGCACGCCCCGAAGGCGGGCGAGGCCATCGTCCGGGCGATGGACCACGAGGCGAAGCTGCTCGGCCTGTACGCCCCGGTCAAGGCGAACGTCACGGTCACCGACGAGATGACCGCCCGCGTGAAGGCGCTCGCCGACGAGCTGGCCGCGCTGGACGACACATGACCGCGCCCGCCGACCTCGACGAGCGCCTCGCCGGGCTGAGCCCCGCCGAGCTGGAACTGCTGGAGCAGGAACTGGCCGAGCGGCTGTGGGCGAAGCGCTGGGGGAAGTGGAAGCCGTACCCGTGGCAGGTCCCGCCCCCGGCGATCCCCACGCTGGGCTGGTGGTTGCAGCTCGGCGGCCGAGGCACCGGCAAGACGGACGGGTGCGCGCGGTTCATGGTCGCCCACGTCAACGGCCCGCCATGCGACCCCCGGCTGCGCGGCGGGCACCGTATGGCCATCATCGCCCCCACTCAGGGCGACGCCGTCGAGGCCTGCGTCAACGGCCCGTCCGGGCTGCGCGCCCACGACCCGCGCGTCGTCCTGCGCACCACGGCCGGCGGCACCTTCGCGCGCTGGCCCAACGGCGCCGAGGCGAAGCTCTTCGGCGCGCACACCCCCGACGACGTCGAGCGCCTCCGTGCCGGCGGCAACCGGTGCCTCGTCTGGATGGAGGAGGTCGCCGCCATGCGCCGCCTGAAGGACGCCATCACCCACAGCGAGATGGGCCTCAGGCTCGGGACGAACCCGCACTACATCGGGTCCACCACCCCGAAGCCCCGCACCGAGCTGATCGAGCTGACCCGCGACCCGAAGGTCACCACCACACGCGGCCGCACCCGGGATGCGATCCACCTGCCCGAGGAACAGCGCCTCCACCTGATCGCCAAGTACGCCGGCACCCGCACCGAGGCGCAGGAACTGGACGGCATCCTGCTGGAGGACATCGAGGGCGCCCTCTGGTCCCGCGACGGGCTCGACAAGGCGCGCGTCGGCGCGCGGCCCCCGCTGGCCAGCGTCGTCGTCGCCATGGACCCGGCTGCCACCTCGCACGACGACTCCGACGAGATGGGCATCGTCGTGGCCGGACGCGGCGCGCAGTACATCGCCGACGTCAACGGCTTCCAGCGGCAGCACGGCTACGCCCTCGACGATTTGTCCGGGCGGATGCCGCCCGTCGAGGCCGCGCGCCGGGCGATCCGGGCGTACCACGAGCACCGGGCCGACGCGATCGTCGCCGAGGTCAACAACGGCGGCGAGTGGATCGGCACGGTCATTCGGCAGATCGACCCGACCGTGAACTACCGGACCGTCACCGCGAGCAGGGGCAAGGTGACCCGCGCGGAGCCGGTGGCCGCGCTCACCGAGCAGGGCTCCGCACACATCGTCGGCTCGCTGCCTGAGCTGGAGGAGCAGCTGACCACGTGGGTGCCCGGCGACTCCAGCCCCGACCGGCTGGACGCGTACGTGTGGGCCCTCACCGATCTCATGCTCGCGCCTGCGGGCAACCTCGCCGCGGTCGCCTAGGAGGAACGACGTGAGCCAGTACAGGAACCGCGCGCTGCGCCGGGCCGCCGAGACCCGGGCCGGGCTCGGCCTCGACACGCTCCGGGACCGCATCCCCATCACCGTCGCCTCGGTGGGCGGGCAGCAGTCCCTCACCATGGCGCTGGACGCCGAGGCACGCGGCTACGCCAACTCGGCTGTGGCATACCGGTGCGTGGCGGCGATCGCCGACAACGGATCATCCGTCCCGCTGGTCGTGCGCCGCCCGGACGGCGAGGCCATCGAGGGCCACCAGGTCGCCCACCTGTTCAACAAGCGGCCCAACCCGCTGATGAGCGCGCGCGTCTTCAAGTCCCTGCTGCTCCAGCAGCTGGAGTTGGCCGGCCAGGCCTTCGTATGGCTGGACCGCGGCGAGACCGGGCAGGGCGACGTCAGCGAGATGCATCTCGTCTTCGACCAGGTCGACGTCATCGTGGACAAGCCCATCGCGCAGCGCCCCACCACGGCCAACGTCATCGGGTTCGTCATCCGCCGCGCCGACGGCACACAGGTCCCTGTCCTGCCCGAAGAGATGCTGTGGCTGCGCTACCCCCACCCGTACGACCCGCTCGGCTGCCTGCCCCCGTGGCGCGCCGCCCGGCACGCCGTCGACATGGACGCCTACGCCCGCGAGTGGCAGAAGCAGTCGTACAAGAACGGCGCCCGCCCGAACGGCGTGGTCTACCTCGGGCACATGGAGCAGCGGGAGTTCGACGCGGTGAAGGCGTCGTGGCGGTCCAGCATGCAGGGCCCGCAGAACGCCGGCCGGGATCTCCTCGTGCGGTCCGCCCCGGGCGGCGGTGCCGGGGCCGGGGGAGGGATCGCCTACGAGCGGCTCGGGTTCACGCCCGAGGAGATGGACTACCTCGAATCGCGGATGGCCAACGGTGCCGAAGTGATGCTCGCGTTCGGTGTCCCGCACGACTACCTCGCGGCGGGCACGACGTACGAGAACCGGGCGGCGGCTCGGGCGACCCTGTGGTCGGACACGATCACCGCGAAGCTGGAAGTCATCGGCTCCGAGATCGACCTGCGGATGCTGCCGGACGACGCCGAGGAGGCAGAGTTCGATCTGTCGGCCGTGCCTGCGCTTCAGGAGGCGCAGGACTCGGTAGCCAACCGGACGCGGGCCAGCGTCTACAGCGACACCCTGATGATCGACGAGGCGCGCGCCGAACTCGGCTATGACCCCCTGCCGGGCGGTATCGGACAGAACACTCTCACCCCCTACCGGGCGCAGTTCGCGCCCGTGCAAGGCACGCCCGGCGCCGACGCGGCGCGGTCGTGGGATGCCGACTTCTCCCGTCTGCTCCCGTCGTCGCCGGACATGGGGGACGTCGTCGAGCGTGCCGTGGAAGCAGCGTTGGCGAGGATCCTCGGCGCGGCTCCGACGCAGATCGACGGCCGTCCGACGCCCCGCCGCCCCGAGCTGACGCGCGCCGACGACACCCCGTCGTCGCCGTCGATCGCGGACATCAACGCGGCATACGACGACCTGGAGGGCGCAGGCCGGCGCGCCGTGCAGGCCCTCGCCCGGGAGCAGCGGGAGCGCGTGCTGCGCGACTTCGACCGGCTGATGAAGAAGCCCGAGCGGTCCGCCGCGTGGCTCGCCGAGGTACGAGACCAGTCGTGTGCCCTCGCCCGCGAGCAGACGCTGACGCTCGCCCCGCCCGACCCCGAGCTGGTGCCGGCCGCGCGCCTCACCGACATGGACGTGGCGACCGGGCCCGAGGGGTGGGAGGAGCGCATCCGGGCGCGGGACGTGTTCGACCCGCGGTACTGGCGGCGCCGCACGGGCGAGGTGCTGCGGCCGTTCGTGGAGCGGGCGTGGAAGCGCGGCGGGGCCAGCATCACCGCGGACTTTGACCTCGCGGAGCCGACCGTGTCTGACGCGCTGGACGCCCGCGTGGAAGAGCTGGCCGGACAAGTGACGGCGACGACGGAGGCTGTGCTCCGCTCGCAGATCCTGGCGCACGGCGTGGCCGAGGGCGAGTCCATCCCTGAGCTGCGCGCCCGGTTGCAGCGGGTGTTCACGAACCTGTCCGACTACCGGGCCACGATGATCGCCCGCACGGAGACCGTCGGCGGCTACAACCAGGCCAGCTTCCTGGCTGCCCTCGACTCGGGCGCCACGACGAAGACGTGGGTGTCGACCGACGACAAGCGGACGCGGCCGACGCACCGCTCTGCGAACGGCAAGAGCGCGCCGATGAACAAGCGGTTCGAGCTGACCAAGTCCCGGTGGCCGGCGGATCCGACCGCGCCGGCCGCGCAGTCCATCCAGTGCCGGTGCGCGCTGACCTTCACCTTCGAGGAGTCCTGACCATGGCCCCGCCCAACCCGCTCGACATCGTGTACCGCGAGCGTGCCCACCTCGTGGCGCACCTCGCCGCCGCGTACCCGTCGATCCTCGTATACCGAGCCGACCCGGACGCCCCGGACTGGCCCGTCATCTTCATCGACCTCCCCACCGGTCAGGTGTCGTGGCACATCGGCCCGGACGACTTGGACCTGTTCCAGCACGTCACGGTGGGCATGGGGACGTGGGACGGCCACAACACCGAGGAGAAGTACGCGCGGGTCGACGCGCACACCCGCATGCTGGCCACCACGAGGGAGTCCTGACCATGCCGACCCTGCTGCGGGGCGAGGTCGCCTGCGTCCTCCAGGCCGCCGAATACCTCCAGTACAAGGACGCCTACCGCCCGCCGGGCATCCCTCTCCGGGAGGTGCGCCGGGGCCCGTACGACGGGCAGCACGGTGCCGTCCGGCCCGACGCGAACGGCGACCTCCCCAAGCTGCTGTCGTTCCCCGCGCACGATCCGCGCATCACCTACGAGTACGACGGGATGAAGGGCACGACGGCGGTCTACCGCTACGCCCCGAACCTGTCGCCCGCCCACCGGCCGCTGATGGACGCGGTCGCCGAGCAGTACGCCGCGCACGCCGCCGCACAGGCAGCGAAGCAGGGGCGGCCGTGAAGTGGCTACTGCGCGCCATCGCTGGCCGTTGCGAGACCCACGACCGGGCTGCGTACGTCACCACGGCCCGACTTGAGCGGGAGCTAGGACTGGGAGTCTCCCCCGCCCCGGCCAGCTTCACGGACGCCCACACGGACCCGAACCTGATCGACTGCGGCAACCGACGGTGCCGCGCGAGGAGGAACAGCACATGACCGAGATCGAGTTCCGCGTCTTCGAGCAGCACGAGTTCCGTGTCGACGAGGGGCAGGACGGCACCTTCGACGGCGTGGCCTGCCAGTACGGGAAGAAGGACAGCTACGGCACCACTTTCCATCCGGGAGTCTTCAAGCGCGGCATCGACAAGGGGAGTTACGCCTACCTGTTCATGCACAGCCCGTACGACCCGATCGGCACCTTCCGCGCCGACGAGCAGCCCAACCACCTGCACATCGCAGGCGCGTACGACGACACTCAGGCAGGCCGCGACAAGCGCGCCATGGCCCGCTCGGGCAGCGCCCGGGAACTCAGCGTGGGGTTCGTGCGCACCGACCTCCCCGAGTGGAAGAAGCTCGCTGAGATGGGCGACGAGGACCGGGCCGACGTCCTGGAGAACATCCGCTCCGCCCGGCTCGTCGAGGTCTCGCAGATCACCGCACGCATGGCGGCCGTCCCCGGCTCCAAGCTGAAGGTCGTCCGCAGCGCGCTCGGCGCCCTGTACACCGACACGGTGGGGGAGCCGACGCTGGCCGAGCGGCTGGCCGAGTACGACCGCGAGCACGGCCGGGACTCGGCCCTCGCCCACGAGCAGGAGATGCTCCGACGCAAGCGCCGGGCGGCCCTGCTGATGCTCCAGACCTCGACCCGGTGATGGGCCGCTTCCGGTCCCGGGCCCAGTGGCGGTGGGCGTTCGCCACCCGGCAGCCGTTCGCCCGCCGCTGGTCCCGCAAGACCGCCTACCGCAGCCTGCCGAACCGATCCCGTCGCGCCCGCCGACGACGCAGGTAGACACCCGTCCGATGCGGATTGCAGACCCCACGCTCGCGCACTCCCCGAATCGATCTACCCTCCACCCATCCGGGCCGCACTGACCGGACGTAAAAGCCCAGTGCATTGCCGGGCGCGTTCCACCGGCCGTGACAGACGGACGCAGCACCCATGACGCATGGGCGGCTGCACGCCGTCCACGGACCGAGAGGACTCGCGGTGTCCAACTTCGCGAAGATCCGCCCCATCGGTCGTCGCCGTGACGGCCGACCGATCTACCCCATCAAGGGCGGCGCACCCACCCTTGCGGAGCAGCGCGACGAGGTCGCCCGCCTCCTCGCCGACCCCGACTACGACGGCGACGTCGCCGAACTGCTCCAGCGCGCCGACCAGGTGGCCGCCGCGATCGAGCAGGCGCAGCAGCGCGACGCCCGTCTCCGTGCCCTCCAGGCCGCGCAGCTCCCTGCCGGTGACCCGCAGCCTCAGGGCGGCCAGCGCCGGCAGGAACCGGGCATGGGCCCCGACGAGCACGGCAACGAGCACCCGCTCACCGTGGCCGAGGCGTTCGTCCGGTCTAAGGCGCTGGAGAGCTTCCGCGCCAATGGCAAGCGGGGGCAGTTCAGCGTCGATGGCGCCGAGTTCCGGGCGGCCCCGTCCGGGACCGTGACCACGGGAACGCAGCCGCAGCAGAACACGCGGGTGCCGGGGATCCTCCCCCAGAACCCCGACTTCCCGCTGCTCATCGCGAACCTGCTGGACCGGCAGACGTCGGACGGCACCACGCTGGAGTACATGCGGGACACGTCCGGCCCGCAGTCGACGTGGAACGCGGCGGCGGTCGTGGCCGAGGGCGGCGACAAGCCGAAGAGCGGCCCGTTCTCCTTCGACCTGATCACCACCACGCTCAAGACGGTGGCGCACTGGGTGCCCATCACCAGGCAGGCCGCCGACGACAACAGCCAGTTGATGGGCTACATCAACGGGAGGTTGACGTACGGCCTGGAGTACAAGCTGGACCGGGAGATCCTCACCGGTAACGGCACCACGCAGATGCAGGGCATCCTCACGACGTCCGGCATCGGCACGTACCAGCCGGGGTCGGGCAACACGGACGCCAAACTGATCACGGTCCGCAAGGCGAAGACGCAGGGCGAACTCGCGCTGTACCCGCCGGACGCGATCGTGATGAACCCGCTCGACTGGCAGGACATCGAGCTGGACACCGACGCGAACGGCCAGTTCCGCGTCATCACGTCGGTCACCGACTCGGGCGCGCCGATGCGTATCTGGGGCCTGACCGTCGTGACCTCGGTCGCGATGACCGCGGGCACCGCGCTCCTCGGCGGGTTCCGGATGGGCGCCACGCTGTGGGAGCGGCAGGGCGTCACGATCCTGATGACCGACAGCCACGCGGACTACTTCACCGCGAACACGCTGGTCATCCTCGCCGAGCGTCGGGCGAACGTCGCGGTCCACACCCCGGCCGCGTTCGTCAAGATCACGTTCGCGGCGCTGCCGTAATGGGCGGCGTCGTCAAGCAGGTCACGCTCACCAAGAGCGCGGCCGCCCGTACCGATTCCCAGGACACCGAGGTGCTGCGCGTCATCGGCAGCGCCCCGGCCCTTCTCGACGGCACGTCGAAGCCCACGATCAACAACCAGGGCACGACGTTCGCCGACCTCGCCGCAGTCACCACGGCGTACAACGCCCTGCTTGCCGCGCTCCGCACGCGTGGCGTCATCGGAGGTAGCTGACATGGCAGCACGCAAGCCCACCAACGAGACCGTCGACACGGCGGCCGACCTCCCGCAGCAGCCGAACCCGGCCGCCATCCGCACGAAGGAGTACGCGGCCGGCCAGGGATGGGACGTCGGCCAGACGGCACCCGAGGACGCGTTCCGGGCGCTCGACGCGACCGGCACGGGCGAGCCCACCGGGCCGGTAGTGCACACGCACCCGGGCGGCTACGCCCGCCTGATCGTCGCCAAGGGACAGGTCGTCACCGACGGCGTCAAGAAGGAACTCGACGCCGCAGACGCCCAGTCGGAGCAGGCCGCCGACGAGAGCGACGAGGGCTGACGGATGCCGTACTGCTCCGAGCAGCAGGCGAGAGACGCGGGCGTGACAGGCACGAGTGCCGAGGTCGCCGCGTGGATCGCCGCTGCCCGCGAGCGGATCGACCGGTACACGCAGCAGTGTTTCGAGCCAACTGACCTGGTGGTGGTGGCGGACGTGGGCGCGGGTGGACTGGTCATCCTCCCGCGCCGCGTCCGCACGGTCACCTCGGTCATGCCCGTACTCCAGGCCGACGACGGGCCGTCGATCCCAGCCACGGCCTACCGGGTCACCTCCTCGGCGGTGCTCGGCCAGGTCGACTCGGTACGTCTCGCGTGGGGTGGCTGGGACGACCTGGTGGTGGGGGCCGAGTCATACAACGGGGGCTGGCTCGGACTGTGGGAGCGGTGGGGCGCGGAGCAAGTGAAGGTGGCCGGCTCGTTCGGCTACGACGCGGCGCCGCTCCTCGTGAGCCAGGCGTGTGCCCTGCTCGCCGCGCACCTCCAGGCGCAGGCTGCGCCGTCCGATGCGGACGCCGAGCAGGACCCGGCCCTACAGGTCGACGACGAGGGCAACAACGTCGCCATCGAGGACACGGACGACGGCCCGTCGTCGGACGTCGTCGAGCCGTCGTCGTCGACCGGATCGACGCAGGTCGACGCCCTGCTGGCGGGCTACCTGAACCGTGGCACTTCGCTGATCGGCGGTGTGTGATGGTCCGCGCCAGGGCGTCGGTGTCGCTGCGGATGGGGACGCAGATCTCGGCCAGCATCAACACCCGCCAGTACGAACGAGGGTTGCGCCGCTTCTTCGGCCGCATGTCGGACGACGTGGCGCGCGCCGTGGACCGGACCCGCATCGACGTGCAGAACGAGGCGCGCCGCCGGGCCCCGGTGGACACCGGCCGGCTGCGGTCGTCGATCGTGTCGCGGACGGAGGGCGGCGGCCGGAACCTTGGCTACGTCGTCGGCTCGAACGTGAACTATGCGGCGGCCGTCGAGTACGGCACCAGCCCGCACGTCATCAAGCCGAAGTACAAGAAGGCCCTTTACTGGCCGGGCGCTGCTCACCCGGTCGCGCAGGTCAACCACCCGGGCACCCGGGCGCAGCCGTTCCTTCGCCCGGCGATCGAGATGACCGAGATCTTCTGGCGGGCGCACGCCTCGCAGATCGGACGGGGGCGCTGATGAGCGACGTAATCGACCTCGGGCACGATCACCGTCTTCAGTTCCTGCGCTGGGCTCCCGACCGTGACCTGAACCCTCAGGTCTCGGACGTTCCAGACGTGGAGCGGTATGCCGCAGTCATTGAGCACCTCACGCCGGAAGGCGACCGGTGTGCGGGCGGTGTCACCTTCGACAGCCCGACCGCTCGCAAGATCGAGCCGGGCAAGGCCATGTGGTCCGTCGAGTCCTGGGCCCCGCTGACCCTGTCTCCGTCCGTGTTGTGTCTGCGCTGCGGGGACCACGGATTCGTGCGCGACGGCCGATGGGTGGTGGCGTGATGGCCGCCTCAACGTCCGGTGCGATCAAGGCGTACCTGGAGTCTCTCAGCCTGCACGTGCCCGTCTTCCGCGACGGGCCCCGCGAGGGACAGGCCGAGCCGTACATCGTCGTCCAGGAAGGCTTGCCCGCCGCCCGCGACGTGCGGGCCGCGGGCGACTTCGGCGACCCGGCCGCAGACATCGACATCCTGGAGACCGTCGTCATCGACCTGGTGCAGCGCGCCAGGGTGAAGACCGGCGAGCGCACCACGAAGGTCACCGAGCGGTACGGGCTGGCCGAGAGCATCGGCCGCGCCCTCCACGGCTGCACCCTCCCCGCGCACCCGGCCCGGGTCCGCGCTGTCACGTTGCAGGACATCGACCGCATCCCCATCGCCGACAACCGCGTCAGGCACTCGATCACCGTGCAGGTGCGTCGAACCCTTCTCTCCGCCGAGGTGACCCCGACATGAGCGACCCCGTGTACATATCCCTGCCCCGCGAGGACGTCGTCTCCTACCTCGGCCCGGCCTGGCCGCCCACCCCCGGAGACCCGCTCCTCGTCGTCCCGCAGGACGCCTCCCTCACGGACGGCGCAGCGATCGTCTACCCGCAGGAGGGACGGCCCGGGACCACCTGGTGGGTCGTGGACTCCACCATCCCGAGGCAGGCCGCCGGCACCCCGGACGAGGCGCTCGCCGCTCTGCTGCCGGGCTCGGTGCTCGGCACCGTCCTCTCGCCCACCCCGACCCCGGACACCCCGCCCGCCGAGAGCTGAAGATGAGCCGGACCCCGGCACCAGGAAGGAAACCGCAATGCCTATCTCCCGCGTGACCAAGGTCTACGCCATCCAGGACGCGAAGATCTCGGCGCTGACCGCCGACCCGTCCGGCGGCCCGGCCGTGTACGGGACGCCTATCGACGTGCCCGGCATCAAGTCCATCGAGATCTCGGGCGACGTCGAGGTGAAGTCCCTCCGAGGGGATAACACGCTCCTGGCCTCCAACTCGGCTGTGACGAACGTGCAGGCGTCCGTGTCCCACGCGAAGCTGTCGCTCGACGTCCTGGTCGCCATCCTCGGCGGCACCGTCACCGACTCGGGCACCGGCTCGACCGAGGTGTCGACGTGGGACCTGTCCGGCACGAACGCCACCCTGCCGCCCTTCAAGTTGGAGGGCGTCACCCCGGCCGGCGGTGTCGACCTGGTGGGCGGGGACATGCACGTCGTCCTGCACAAGCTCACCCTGGCGTCCTTCCCGGACCTCGGCTTCAGCGAGGAGGACTACCGCATCGCGTCTTTCACTGCGAACGCGGAGCCCCTCATCGCCAACGGCAAGTGGGTGTCGATCGTCCTGAACGAGACCGCGGCCGTCATCGCATAAGGCCCCGGGGCCGGCGCGTCCCGCTCAGCGCGCCCGCCCCGGTCCACCTCCCCTCATCCGCAGGCCGAACCCCGGCACTCACGTAGGGACATCACCATGACCGCAGGACTTGACCTGCTCGCCAGCGGCGCGAGCATCTCTCTCACCGACGGAACGTCTGTCTCGCTGCGCTACCCGATGCGCGCCATCGCTCTGCTGGAGGCCCGGTACGGGTCCGTCGTCGCGGTGCAGGACGCCATCGACGGCACGGGCAAGGGCGCCGCGTACGGGCCGATCGTGCAGCTGGTCGGCGCAGGCTGCCTCGGACCGGGTGGGTTCGAGCCGCACTTCCGTGAGCACCAGGACGCGAAGGGCCAGCGTCGCATCTCGGGGGACATCACGTACCGGCGTCGTACGGACGGCGCGGACCTCGCGGACCTGCTGCACCCCGGCCACCTCGGCGATTACGTGGACGCGTGGAACACCGCGTTCTCGAAGGCGCTGGAGGCCATGGGGGGAAACGACGGCGCCCCGGCGGGGGCGACGGTGGAGACGGTTTCCCCTGGTCTCAGCTCTACTACCTCGCCGTCGGTGCCCTCCACATTTCTCCCGACACCTTCTGGGACATGACGCTCTGCCAGCTGATGACGCTGGCTGACGAGCACCAGGCCGCCCATCAGACCGGCGGCAACCGATCCCAGCCCGAGCAGTCCGGCCTCGGCCCGCTCGAAATGGTGGCCATGCAGAGGGGGTGACCTGTGGCCGACGACATCAACCTGCCGAACCTGGTCTCGCACCTGAACGTCAACCTCGACGGCGTGTCCGGGGCGGTCGGGGATGCTGCCCGGCAGGGCTCGGCCATGGGCTCGGCGCTGGGCAACGGCATCCACCGTCAGCTCGACGACCTGCTGCGGCATCTGCCGCAGGTCACCATCGACGGCGACTCGGAACCACTGGACCGCGACCTCGCCCGCGTGCACCGGCAGCTGTCACAGCTGGACGCGCAGCGCATCGGCGTGGACATCTCCGTCCCCGACGCGCTGCGCCAGCTGGAAGAGCTGGAGACTCACCTCCAGCGAATCGGCGACGAGCACCCGGACATCAACGTGCGCGCGGCGACGGCGGCCGCGGCGCGGCAGCTGGAGGAACTGCGGGCGGCTGCCCGACGCGTGGACGACACCGACGTCCGTATCGACGTCGACGTGGACGAGGACCGGGTGGGCCGCTTCACCGGGCTCCTCGGCCGCATGGGCCGCATGGCCGGGCCGATCGCCGGTGTAGCCGCGACCGTGGGCAAGGCGACCGCAGCGTTCGGGGCCGCTGTCCCGGCGGCCGCCGCGGTCGTCACGACGCTCGAGAACGTGGCGCCGGCGGCCGGGGTCGCGGTAACCGGCATGGTCGCGGTCCAGCTGGCGTCGGGCGCAGTGAAATTGGCCGCGGTCGGGATGCAGGATGCGCTCACCGCCGCCCTCGACCCGAGCAAGACGAAAGACTTTCAGGAGTCGCTGAAGAAGCTCTCCCCTGAGGCGCGGAAGTTCGCGACCACCATCCATGAGGCGGCGCCCGGACTTCACCGTCTTCAGCAGAGCGTGCAGGACCGGGTCTTCAAGGGGCTGGGAGACCAGCTGGAACGGACGTCGAAGAGCGTCCTGCCCGTGCTGCGCACCAACCTCCTTTCGTCGGCGGCCTCGCTGAACACCATGGGCTCGGGCGTCCTCACCGCGGCCCGGGGTCTCGGCGAGAGCGGCACCCTGGGCAAGGCCCTCGGCTCGGCGTCGACGGGTCTGAAGAACTTCTCCGGTCTTCCGGCCGTGGCGGTCACGGCGCTGGGGCAGATCGCGGCGGCTGCGGGGCCCTCCTTCGAGGCTCTGACGGCGAAGGCCGGCGCTGCGGGGAAGGGGATCGGTGACCGGCTGAGCAAGGCGTTCGCGTCGGGCTCCATGCAGGCGGCGATCGAGAAGGCGATCGGCCTGCTGGGCCAGCTGTTCACCGTCGGCGCGAACGTCGGCCACATCATCGGCGGCATCTTCAACGCTGTGCCTGCCGGCGGCGGCGGCCTGATCACCGTCCTGCGGGACGTCACGGGCGAGATCGCGAAAATCATCAACAGCAAGGGCATCCAGACCGCCTTGCGCACCCTGTTCCAGACGATGGCCACCGTCGGCGCCACCGTTGCCCCGCTCCTCGGACAGGCTCTCAGCGGCATCGCACCCGTCATCACCGCACTCGGCCCGCCCATCCAGAAGGTGGTGACCGCCCTCGGCGCAGGGTTGAAGCCGATCATCGGCGCACTCGGCCCGGTCCTGACGCAGGCCGCTGGCGCGGTGGGCAGTCTGCTGACCGCGCTGGCCCCGCTGCTGCCGGTCATCGGCCAGCTGGTTGCCGCGCTGCTCCCTGCGATCACGCCGCTTCTGGCCGCGTTCTCGGTGGCGTTCCGGGCGCTGGCCCCCGTCGTGCAGCAGGTGGCCGGGATCCTTCAGGCGACGCTCGCGCCGATCCTCGCTGCTCTGCCCTCGATCGTCGAACCGCTGGCCGCGTTGATCGCCGATCGTCTGGTCTTCTTCCTCACGCTCCTCGGCAAAATCCTCGTCCAGCTGGCTCCGTCCCTCATCAGCTTGGGGACGACGATCGGCGCGCTGATGACCGCGCTCGCCCCGGTCATCGAGGCGTTCGCGCAGCTCCAGGAGCAGCTGTTCTCAGCTCTCATGCCGGTGCTGACAAAGCTGATCAGCGTCGTCGGCAGCATCGTCTCCATCCTCACCACGGGCCTGGCTGCGGTGCTGATGAACACGGTGGTGCCAGCGGTTCAGGTCGTGGCTGCCCTGCTGCGCGGGGACTGGAGCCAGGCGTGGGAGATCGCGAAGACGGCCGCCCTCAACGCGGCGCAGGCCCTGGCCCGGTACGCGATCGACACCGCCAAGAACTTCTGGGGCATGATCCAGTCGATCGTCGGCTACTTCCAGTCGCTGCCGGGCCGGGTGCAGTCGGCCACGGCCGGGCTGCCGGCCGTACTGCAAGGGGCGGCGAACCGGGCCGGTGCCCAACTCGTAGCGGCTACGCAGCAGAAGATTGCGGCCGCCGTCGCCACGATCCATTCCCTTCCCAGCCGGGCGCAGTCGGCGCTCGCCGGGAGCGGCAACGTCCTCTACAACGCTGGCGTGTCCGTCATCCGCGGATTCATCGCGGGAGTCGAGTCGCAGATCGGTGCGCTGGCGTCGAAGCTGGCCTCGATCACCGACATGATTCCGAAGGTCAAGGGGCCGCCGGCTAAGGACGCCAAGCTGTTGACCCCGGCCGGGCGGCTGATCATCGAGGGCCTCATCAGGGGCATCGACGAGACCACGGCCAAGCTGCGGTCGCGGCTGGCATCGATCACGAAGGCGCTCCCCGCCAACGTGAAGAGCGGCTACGGCAGAACGCTGGCGAGGGCGACGGCCGAACTCCAGAAGGAAGTGACCAAGCGGGACGGCGTGCTGAAGAACCTGGCCGCCGCGCAGAAGAAGCTCGACGACCTGGTCAAGGCCCGGTCGAAAGCGTCGTCGGACATCTCCTCGGGGATCCTGTCCGAGGCCGACATCACCAGCGGGCACGCCGATGTGAACTCGGTGTCGGCCATCACGGTGGGACTCCAGCAGGCGCTGAAGGCTTCGAAGGCTTTCGAGACCAACATGGCCGCGCTGCGCAAGGCAGGGCTGCGCTCGGACCTGCTCCAGGAAATCGCTGACAAGGGTGTGTCCGGTGGCGCGGCGACTGCGGCGGCGCTGGCGAAGGCGACCCCGGCTGAACTGAAGCGCATCAACGACTTGCAGGCGCAGCTGGCCAAGTCCGCTTTGGCGACGGGCGCGACGGTGGGCGATGCCCTGTACGGCGCTGGCATCCGCGCGGCGCAGGGTCTGGTCGCTGGGCTGAAGTCGCAGGAGAAGGCCATCGAGGCGCAGATGCGGAAGATCGCCGAGCAGATGCTGAAGACGGTGAAGGCCGTCCACAAGACGAAGAGCCCGTCCCGCGCGTTCCACGCGATTGGCGTGATGGACATGGAGGGCTGGCGCGGGGGCGTCGTCGCCAACGCGGCCCGGGTCATCGCTGCGGCGCGGGACACGGCGCGCGGTGTCCTCGACGCGGCGTCCGGGGTGGGCGGCGCCCTCGCGTCCGTACCGACGTCCGGCCAGCTGGCCGGCGCGTACGGCGTCGCAGGCGGCGGCGACCAGCACAACACGATCAACCTCTACAGCACTGAGGCCACGCCGGACGGGATGCTGCGCGCCCTGTCCTGGCAGGGCCTGGTCGGGGGGCGGTGACCATGCCACAGCAGCGGCTCGGCAACGTGACGTGGGGCGGGCTGACGTTTGGGCCCGGCACCCCGTACGCGGTGACCGCGCTGGATGGCCTCGACGACCTGCCGGAGATCCGCGCCGAGGACGTGGCCCGGCCGGGCCAGCACGGCGACTACACCGGGCCCGACTACACGGGCCCGCGGACGGTGCAGATCGGGTTGGGGCTGCGAGGGTCCAGCCCGGACGACCTGAGGTCGTTGACGCTGGCGCTGCGGGCGGCGACGCAGCCGCAGGCGCAACCGGCCGCGCTCACGTTCCCGGATCAGGGCGTGCTGGTGTGGGCGAAGATCAGGAAGCGGTCGCTGCCGTACGACGCCGAGCACCTGTGGTCCATCGGGGACGCGGCGCTGGAGATGTACTGCGCGGACCCGTACCTGTACGGCCTGCTCGAGCAGTCCGCATCCACGACTGCGTACTCCCCGTCCGCCGGCCGTACGTACCCGCTGACCCACCCCCGCGTGTACGGGGCCGCGGGCACGTCCGGACGGCTGACCGCCATCAACGCGGGCGCGGCGCCGGCATACCCGGTGCTGCGGGTCGACGGGCCGGTGGCCAACCCGACGATCGAGCAGACCACCACGGGAGCGCTCCTCGTCATCGACGCCACGCTTCAGGCGGGCGAGTACCTCCTGATCGACACCCGCTCGCGCGCGGTGCTGTTCATGGGCTCCAGCCCGCGCCGCTCATGGGTGCGCGCGGGGTCGGTGTGGCCCCTGCTCCAGCCCGGCTCCAACGAGATCGCCTACCGGGGGAGCGCCCTGGCGGGCGCCCCGGGTCAAACGTCCCTGCTCACCGTCACCTGGCGAGACACCAGCCTGTAGGAAAGGAGGGCCAGAGATGGCCGTCATCAACCCGCCCGCCTGGCAGCAGGCACCGTCGTACCCTGCGAGGAACGACAGGCTCGCCCTGTCCGGGCTGCTCGCGTACCCGGGCAACTCGGCCGACGAGGCGACCCCGCTGAGGATCCGGCCGGGCGTGAAGCCCAGCTATCAGAACTACCAGCTCAAGGTCCGTGCGGCGGGCACCCCGAACATGACGGTGCTCGTGTCCGGCGGCACCGTGTTCGTGGACCAGCGGGAGACCGGCGGGTCGGGCGCCTACATCTGCGCCAACGACGGCGACGTCACCCTGAACATCGCGCCTGCGGGCGGTGCCGGCCAGTACCGCAAGGACACGGTCGTGGCGAGCGTCTACGACGCGGAGTACTCCGGTGCCCTGTCTCAGTGGCAGCTGGAGGTGATTCAGGGCCCGTACGCGGGGTCGGCCGGCGCGACGGTGCGCGGCACCCTGCCCGCGAACTGTGTGGTGCTGGCTGACATCGCGCTCGCCCCGTCGCAGAGCAGCGTCGCCGCGGGGAACATCACGGACGCCCGCACATACGGGTGTGCGATCGGTGGCGTGCTGCCGGTGTCATCGGCAGCTGTGCCCGCCCGGCCTGCGGTTGGCCAGTTCCTCTACCTGATGGACACGGACCGGGTCCTGTACGGGAAGAGCGACGGCACTACCAGCGAGCTGCAGAAAAGCCCGGGTGCATGGACGTCGTGGACGCCGACGTGGACGACATCGACCGGCCTGCGCCTGCCCGCGTACGGCAACGCCGCGGTGAACTGCCGGTACTCCAAGGTGGGGCGCGCCGTGTCCTACTACATGGACATCACGTTCGGCACGACCACGAACTTCGGCAGCTCGCCTACGACCTCGGACAACTGGGTGTTCTCCCTGCCGGTGGCGGCGGCGGTGGCTCTCACCCCGGCGGGCACCGCGCACATTGAACCGGGCAACGGGCAGCGCGCGTCGATGGCGATGGCACAGGTCAACACTGGCGCTGCGGACATCAGCCTGCACATGACCGGCCCCCGCGTGGACGGCAGCGCCACCGTGTCGGGTGTCGTGGACTCGCTCACCCCCTTCGTGTGGGGCAGCACGATGCGGCTCACGGTCATGGGCCAGTACGAGGCTGCCTCGTGACGACGCCCTTCGACCCGCAGACGCAGCACACGTACACGTACCTGTTCTGCGACCTGCGCACGGACCAGCTGCTCGCGGAGCTGCCGCTGTCCGGCGTCACCTACAGCTACGCCCTCAACCAGCCGGGCACGCTGCGGGGGACGATCCCGTACAACAGCGAGACGCTGCCGCTGGATCCGGAGACCGCGAGCACTCCGGGCCGGACCGCCGTGTACGTGGACCGCGACGGCGTCCTCGTCTGGGGCGGGATCGTCTGGACCCGGCAGAATGCGACGGGCGGCCGCTCAATCCAGGCCAGCGAGTTCCTGTCCTACTTCCAGCACCGGTACGTGAAGCGGACGTTGTCCACGGACACGTCCCTGATCACGGACCCCACGTACGTAGGGTCGGGCCCGACCGCGCAGCGTCTCTACGCCGACCAGAAGTTCGTGATGTGGTCGCTGATGCGGTACGCGTCCGAGCAGGCGGGCGGATCGATCGGCATCGACCTCGGCCAGATCGGCTACGCCGCGCACGGGGTGACACGCAACGTCACCTACTACCAGTACGAGCGCCCGGAGATCTACAAGGCGATCAGCGAACTGGCGGCGGCCGACGACGGGTTCGACTTCTCCATTGAGGTGGGCTGGTCGCAGGCCACGGCCACGACGCCGCCCACCCGCTACCGGAAAGCCATGACCTGGTTTCCGCGCCGCGGCCGCACCGCCGCTGAGTCGGGCCTCGTCTTCAGCAAGGGCGGCGGGTACGGGTCGATCCTCGATTACGACTGGCCCGAGGACGGCACGGCCGTGGTCACGGAGATGTCCGGGCTGGGCGCCGGTACGGGCGAGGCGCGCATCGTGAAGACCGCGGCCGACAACGACATGATCGCGTCCGGCTGGCCGCTCCTCGAAGGCGTGGCGACGTACGACGACGTGGTCGACGAGACGCAGGTGCAGGGCCTGACCAACGCGGACTTGGAGGCGCAGTCGGCGGCGCAGGCTCAGCCCACGTTCGAGGTGTCCGCGGACACCGACCCCGAGTTCGGCTCGTACTCCGTCGGGGACCAGGCGCTGTTCGTCATCGACCCCGAGCCGCAGTCCCCGGCCGGCCGATCGGCGGTGCTGCGGATCGTCGGCATCGAGAACACGGCAGCCAGCGGGCCCGAGCGGATCCGCCTGACCTGTGTGGGGGCGTGATGCCGAGGATCGTCCGGACGCCGGACCTGATGCAGCGGGTAGCGCAGCTGGAGTCGCAGGTGGCTGCGCTGCGCCGGGCGGGCTGGGAGCGGGACGAGCTGCCGTTCTATCCGACGTCGCTGCACACGATGCCGTACGAGGACAGCACGTCCTTCATCACGCTGTGGGAGACGGTCCTTTCCCCACGCACGGCCACGCTGTCGATGGGGATGGTGTTCATAGGGGACCAGGTGTCGGCCGTGAACACCGGTGGCGCGTGGCAGATCCTCCTCGACGGGACCACAGTCGCCGCGTCCGGCTCCGTGCCGGCGCTCTTCTCGTACGTCTTCCCGACGGCGGTGATCGACCTGACCCCGTATCGGGCGTCGGCCTCGCTGAAGGTCCAGCTCCAGGTCCGCCGCACTAGCGGCTCGTCGACCGGCGGCAAGTTCGGCGGCGGCGGCGCTATCGGCGGCGCACCCACCTACGCACGACTCCTCTGAAAGGTCACCACCATGAAGCTTGTGAGACGCGCCGAGTTCGGATGGCCAGAGTCTGAGGCCCCGTTCCAGGCCACGACCCGCGGGGTCAAGGTCCACTACGAGGGGACGCCGGTCAGCACCCGGCTGCTCTCCGATCACGCCGCGTGCATCGCCGAGTGGAAGGCGATACGGGCCAGCCACCTGGCGAACACGAAGGAGAACTACAGCGACGTCGCGTACAACTACGCGGCCTGCCCGCATGGGTTCCTATTCGAAGGCCGCGGCATCGGCCGGCGCACCGGAGCGAACGGCAACCAGGACCTGAACCGCGCGCACTACGCGATCGTCGGACTGGTCGGCAGCGAGGGCCTGACGCAGCCGACCGACGCCATGCTCTCGGCGATCCGCGACGGCATCGAGCTGCTCCGCGAGAACGGCGCCGGTAACGAGATCCGCGGCCACCGGGACGGCTACGCCACCGACTGCCCCGGCGGTCCCCTGTACGCGTGGGTGCAGAAGGGCGCACCGCGCCCGGCTGCGCAGCCCACGACCACCCCGACGACCCCCAGCCAGGAGGCTGACGTGTCTGCTCCGATGATGCTGAACGAGTCCAACGCCACCGATGTCGACCTGCCGTCGGGCGAGTGGGTGGGCCTGGCGTTCCAGGACGCGGTGATCCACTCCGGTCCGCGCGCGCACGACACCCTCGTGCACGTCACCCTCGCCGAGGACGCCCCTGCCGACACCACGGTCGAGGGCCGCTTCTACCTGACCGACACCTCGGGCAACTCGCCCTCGGCCTACCAGGTAGTCGGCCCCCGACTCGGTGGCGGCGGCCACCAGTTCGCCCTGTCCGGCACCGTCCCCGCGGGCAAGCACCTGCGCTTCCAGCTGCGGGTGAAGACGGCGGACGGCGACTCGGTCGCGCTGCTGCACCGCGCCGCGTCCGGCCCGTACTGGGCCACCTCCTGACCCACCCCCCTGTCCCGTCCCTGGAAGGAACACCATGAGAATCGCCAGCATCGCCAAGTCGATCGTGGCCGGCGTCGCCGCCGGTGCGACGGCCGCAGTCACCGCCGTGCAGGACAACGTCCTCACCACCGGCGAGGGCGTCACCATCGCGCTCGCCGTCCTCGGGGCGTGGGGCATCGTCTACGCGGTCCCCAACCGCCCCAAGTCCCCGACGGGCGTCTGATGCGCGCGGCGGCCCGGCGGCTCCGCAAAACGCTGGGCCGCCGCGGCATCGCCCTCGCCCTGCTCGGCTCGGCCAAGGTGTGCTTCGGCTTGGGCTACGCGCTCCAGCCGGACCCGCGCCCCGTCGGGCTGGGCCTGCTCACGCGGTTCGCGGACATCCGCTGCTGGTCCTCCGTGTGGATCATCTGCGGCATCGTCACGTTCGCCTGCGCGTGGCTGCGCGTAGGGCGAGACGGTCTGGGATTCATGGCAGCACTCGTGCCGCCGTTCGTATGGGGAAGCGCGTTCCTGTGGGGGGCGGTGACGGGCGAGTATCCGCGCGGCCTGGCTATCGCCGCGTGGTACGGCATCGGTCACGTCGGTCTGATCTTGCTGCTGGCGACGATGCCCGAGTACTCGGTCCCCCGCCCTGCAAGAAAGGCACGACGATGACGGGAGCCTGGGGGGTCGTGGCTGCGATCGTCGGCTCGGTGCTCGGCGCGGTGGCTTTGCTGGGGGCTGGCCTGTTCGCGGCGCGCGCCACGAAGACCGCGGCGCGTATGACGGCTGAGGCGCAGCGCGCCGCTGCCGAGGCGGCCGCCGAGCCCGCGCAGAGGCAGGCCGACCTCGCCGCCTTCAAGGAGATACGGACCGGCCTAGAGCGGCGCATCGAGCAGCAGGACCGCCGCTTCGACAGCCTGACCTCACTGGTGCGCGCTTTCTCCTGGTACGTGTCTGAGCTGTGCTCGCAGATGCGGAGCAACGGCATCGAGCCCCCTGCGCCCCCGGCCAGGGTCGACGAGTACAACCGAACTGGAGTGTGACCCATGCCGTTTCCGCCCGGAGTTCAGACGGTCGTCCTGACCGGACACCAGACGCTCGGCGACGGTTCGGGCCGCCCGCTGCCGGTACGGATCCGGCCCGTCCCGCAGACCGTCGTCGGCGCGGACTGGGGCGTCGTCGTCGGAGACGGACCCGTCGTCGTCCAGCCCACCGACGCTGGTCAGTGGACGGTGACGCTCGTCGCGACGGACGCGGCGGGGTTCTCCCCCACGGGCTGGACGTATCGCGTCGAGACGGGCGGGGGCGCCCTCTTCGTGTCCCTCCCCGCGGCGCTCGTCGAGGTCGACATCGCGGAGCTGACGCCGGCCGGGTACGACGGTGGCGAGTACGTCATGGTGCCGGGGCCGCCCGGCCCGGTGGGACCGCAGGGTGTCGCAGGGCCGACGGGTGCCACGGGGCCTGCCGGTGCTACCGGTCCGGCTGGTGCGAAGGGGGATGCAGGGGACCCGGGCCCGGCTGGTTCGGTGGGCGCCGCCGGTCCGGCTGGAGCGACGGGCCCGGCCGGTCCGAAGGGAGACCCGGGGGCCGTCGGCGCGACCGGCCCAACTGGGGCGACGGGTGCCACCGGCGCACAGGGACCGAAGGGCGACACAGGAGCCACAGGCTCGACCGGCGCCCAGGGGCCCAAGGGAGACACCGGCGACACCGGACCGCAGGGACCGGCCGGCCCCGCGGTGAACGCATGGTTCCCCGCGGACCACGGGCTCACCGCCTGGTCCATGGACCCGGCCGCGTGCAACGCCAACGGCACGGCTCTGTCCGCCGGCTTCATCTACCTCGTCGAGCTGGTCCTGCGTCAGCCCGCGACGATCAACCGCGTGCACGCGGTCCTCGGCACAGCTGGCTCCGGGCTCACCTCGGGCCAGTGCCTCGCCGGCCTGTACGACTCCACCGGCGCTCGCGTCGGGATCACCGCCGACCAGTCGACGGTGTGGAACTCGGCGGGCAACAAGACGATGAACCTGACCGCGCCCTACGTGGCGGCGGCTGGCCGCTACTACGTGGCGTTGCTGTTCAACGGAACGACCAGCCCGTCGTTCGCCTGCGGGTCGACGCACGGCGCGACCTTCACTCCCGGCAACGCGGCTCTCACCGCTGGGGCGTACCGGTTCTGCCGGAGCGCGGCGGGGCAGACGGCTTTGCCCTCGTCGATCACCCTGTCCGGGTACACGCCGGACGCGAACAACGTGTGGGCTGCGGCCAGCTAGGCCTGTGGTGCCTGCCCGTAGACGGACACCCACCGATCGCCCCGCATGACGACGTCCGCCGTCTCAACGGGGCGGCCGGTGGCCTGGTCGTAGTACGTCCGCTCGATCGCGAGGACCGGGCCGGGCGGCGTCATGCCGAGCGCCTGCGCCTCGACGCGGGTGGCGGTGCGGGCGCAGACCCGCTCGACGGGATCACCCACCTCGATCGACAGCACCCGCATCCGTGCGGCCACGCCGACGCCCGCGTACGGGCCGACCTCAGGCAGCGCGACGAGAGACTGGCCGGTGAGGGCGAGCGGCTCCCACGACTCGGCCAGCTGCACCGGCTGCTCGTCGGCGAGGTAGACGTACGAGGTGTGCATGACCGGCGCGCCGGGCTCAAGACCGAGACGCGCGGCCACGGTGTCGCTGGCCTGCTCGGTCGTCGAGTCGTGCCGCCACGTCCCGACCGCGCCCTGCTCGGCGGCACCCTGCGCGAACGGCGAGTCTTCGCTGCGGCGCCGGTGCTGGCGGATGAGCAGCTCGGGTGTCTCCTGGCTGCGGACGTAGTGGCCGGCCCCGTGGCGGGAGACGACCAGGCCGTCGTCGACGAGGACGCGGTACGCGGCGGTGGCGAGGCTGCTGCTGCCGCCCCACTCGGCGGCGATCTCGGACACGGACGGGRGGCGATCGCCCGGCGCGAGATCACCAGAGAGGATCCGGGCGCGGAGCTGGTCGGCGACCTGCAAGTACTTGGGCGTATCGGTCGTCACCCTGTGCCCCTTCCTGTGTGACTTACGTGACAGAGTACGGAGGCCCGGTCTACTCTTGCGCAAGAGTCAGCCTCTCACGCAAGGGCGGGGATTCGTCATGCCAGGACGCCGAGCGGACGGTTTACGCGCAGCGCTGGAAGACGTCCTGAGCGCTCCTGTGCACCTCACTCCAGCGCGGGGCGGCAGTCGCATAACTGCCGCGGCGCCGGCCGGTGACGACTGGGAGTGCTGGCGTCGGGTGATCGCCCTCTTCCAGGACGCAGACGACTGGGGGAGCAGCACGACTGGCGGCACCCCTGAGATCTGGGCCGAGGTGAGGCAGGAGCCATGAGCGAACCGACGACCGTCATAGAGCCAGCGAGTACGGAGTTGACCAGGCTGGCGGACCACAGCCTGACGTGCTGCCGCTGCCGGCCGGACCGGCAGGGCGCGTGTCCGGAAGGCAAGTCTCTGCTGCGCCAGTGGTACGCGGCGGACCGAGCAGCCAAGCGGAGGGGGCACCGGTGAGCGGCGAGGCGAAGGGAACTGCGCGGCCTGCCCATCGGCCGGACCCGATCCTCGGTCACGGCTACTGCTGGGCCGAGCATCAGGGGACGCACCTCCGCTGCACGCGCCCGAAGGGGCACAGCGGGAAACACGAGCACGAGTACACCCCTCGCACCGAGTGGTGAGACTCCCGGCGCTGGCGTTGGCGATCGATACGGACAGCGTCGGGTAGAGGAGCGGTCGCCCTGCGTCCCCCGTCGTGGGGCGGCCGCTCACCGGACCAGCTCGGGCAGTGGCACGCCGATCGCTGCGGCTAACCGGATCAAGGTGTCGAGAGTCGGGGACTGCTGGCCCTGCTCGATCCGGACCACGGACGCCCGGTCCACCCCGGACCGAATGGCCACCTGCTCCTGGGTGAGGTTGGCGTACAGCCGCACTGCGCGGATGCGCTCGCCGACGGCCCGGCGCTGGGTCAGCACCCAGTCGGGCGAGGGGGAGGCGGACGGCACCCGTCCACGGTTCCGGCACTCTGCACGAGGTCGCCCGCTCAGATAGCGGACCCGCGTGTCGGCAGGCCGCCCCGGTCCTACGATGGACCGGGGCGGTTCTCTTCACGCGGTGTCGGTTCTCAGTCGAATGGGCCAGAAGATTGGCCAAGCGCCTTGCATTAATGCGGCGGAGCGCGACCTGGGAAAACCGCAGGTTAGTACAGAGCTTAGTGCTCAACACCTTCTAAGCGCTTGGCCGCAGGTTCGAGTCCTGCCGGGGGCGCAAGTCTCCGCCCTCCCATCGGGAGGGCATTTTTGCTGGTCAGAGCATGTTTCGCGAGGCACGACGGAGCCCCGGACACTCCCCCGACGATCATGGGGAAGGTCCGGGGCCGTCCGGCTGTCACCGGGTTTTCGCGGGTGGCCCTGTCGAATACGTGTCGAAGTTTTCCGCGAGGTGCGTCAGCCCGCACCGGGCGGCTCGGGGAGATCTCCCGCGGCCTCCAGGCGCCGTTTCAAGTCAGGCAGCTGCCCCTCGACGCACCGTGCGTACGTGGCCAGCAATACCGGCACCCTGTTGCCGGCCCATTCAGCCACCTGGGCGGGCGGGATCCCGTCATTGAGCCACTTCGTGAGGCGCGTGTGCCGGTTGTCGTACACCCGCCTCCCGGTGGGCGACTCGAACACATGCGGAGGCAGGACGGCTTTCCGCGCACTGCGCCACGCCCGGCGAATGACCGAGCCGGCGAGAATGCCGCCCGTCTCCCCCTGGAACAGCAGATCACCGGGCTTGAGCTGCTCGTCCTCGACGTGCTGCCGCAGGATGCCCGTCAGGGCGGGATGCCCCGGTACGGTGCGCGTCTCGCCCTCGGCAAGGCCCTTGAGGTCACGTTTCTCGTGGATCTCCCCTGTGTCGGTCCACTGCTTGCCGACCTCCGGGGTCGCCGTGTGGATCAGCAGCTCACACCACTGGTCTCGGGTGTCGGAGTCAGGAAGGATCACGTCCTGCACGCGCATGGCTACGGCTTCCTCCGGCCGCAGAGCGCAGTAGTACAGCGTGGCGAAGAAGGCGTGCAGCCGCGTTCCCCCGCGTGGCCGGCGACGGATCCAGTCGAGGAGCGCCGCCGCCTGGTCCGCGTTCATCAGAGACCGCTTGTCCACGGCATTGCTGGTCTTGGTGACGGTCGTCGCTTCCTTGCCCTTGGGGAGCGGGTTGGTCCGCAAGACGCGCCGCCGGATTGCGTGCTTCATGACGACGTTGAGAATCCGGCGGTTGCGCTTCCTGGACCAGGCCGCCGCCTGCTTGCCGTCGAGGCGCGTGTCGACGGCTCGCAGAACCTCATCAACCCTCTCCGGCTCCTCCCAGACCGAGACCGGCAGGGAGTTGCGCTCCACCCACCTGAGGATGGTCACCACGTCTCGCGGGGCGTCCGCACGGCGTGTCGCATTGAACGCCCATTCGCGCAGCGCGGTCCGGACGGCCACCGAGGCGAACTGGGTCGGCTGGGTACGCAGCAGTGCGATGGTGACCGCAGCGAGGGTCTTGGCGGTGTTCTTACGGCTCGTGGGCGCGTCCCGGCAGCGCGGGCGAGATCCACAGCACCTTGCCGGTGGGGTCGGTGACGACCTGGACGTTCAACCCGTGACGGCGGTGCCTGGCCGAGTAGTCGCCGCGGCCGTCGCCGGTCCGGTCGCACTCGGTGAGGGTTCCGTCCAGCAGCACGAAGTCCGGGTCGGTCTCGCGGGGGACCTTCAGCAGGCCCGGGAGCACGCTCGCCGAGTAGACCGACGACGGCCGTGACGTACGCGTGAGCGGTACCGACGGATATCCCGAAGCCGGCCGCGATGCGTGCGAGGGTGTCGTGAGGCGCAAGTACACCAGGGCGACCAGCGCACGCTGGTGCGGCGGAAGGTTGCACCGCCGGTCACCTTCATGGGTGACTATGAGCATCGTGACCCACTCGACCAAGGTGTGAGGCAGATCGAGTGCGGCAGGATAAGGAACCAACGAGGCTCCTGTGCAGGTGGATTGAGACTTCGAACACCTCCCCCAACAACACGGGAGCCTCGTACGTTGCGGCCCCTCGCCCCCAACAACACCGTCACCCGTTCAGTGGCCACGCTGCAAAGGCTCCTTGAGTAGCAGTCAACTCCCGTCGGCCTGCCGAGAGGCTGTCGACGACCGTCATCACGTGCTTGTGCCAGCTAGTGCCGCATCAGGCAACGTTTGCCCTGTCGACGACGGTTCGTAGGCGTCGGTCATCGGCGTGGTGGTTCCGCCAGATGATGTAGCGGCGGATCATGCTGCCTGCTCTTTGTGGGTGGCGTGGTCGGTGCTGTCGAGGGTGAAGTAGCGCAGTGCGGTGAACTGGGCCTCGATGCGGTTGAGCCAGGAGGAGTTCATCGGTGTGTAGGCGATCTCGACATTGTTTGCCGCCGCCCAGGTGCCCACCCGTTGGCACTTCTTCGTGGTCAGGTGCGGGGAGAAGTTGTCGCATACGATCGCGATCCGATCCAGTGCCCCTGCGGATGATCCGCAGTAGCCGCTGGCCCTCGGCATCGCCGATCTCTCGGACCTGTACGCATATCGCCATCAGCACAGAGTGGCCGCCCCCTGCCACCCGGTACAGCACCCGGACGGCGCGTCACATCACAACGGGCCAAACGTTCGCTGTTACGACACGCGGCCGCTCTGTCGGAACCGTGCACCACGCCGCTGCGTCTATCGCGGGCATAGGCGAGAGAACCGCGGGACGGACCACGAGTATGAACCCGAAGACTGAGGGCGGCGCCGGATGCCTACTCGCCGGCCTCGGTGCGACAGCCGCGCCGCTTGTCTGGGCACCGCGCGCCGCGGTCAGTATCGACGGAGGATTTGAGGGCCATGCCCGCGATCTGAGCGTGCTCTTCATCGATCTGCCGCTCATCGTGCTCGGCGGCGCTCTGGTTCCGCTCTTCGCCTGGGTGTTGGCCACCAGATGGATGCACCGCCCCCGGGTCGCGGCACTCGTAGCCTTGGCCACGCTCGCGCTCACGTTGTGGGGGCTCACCGAGTGGTGGACCCCCCGCCGGCAGCCAGACCCCGGTTACGGACCTGGTATCTGACCACGGCGTCCGCACATCGCAGCGCGACCAGCAGCCCCAGGATCACAACACCCCCGCGCCGTCGTCTACAGGGCAAACGTTGCCTGATGCGGCACTAGTCACCCTGCTGCGCGGTGTCACATGAGGCCAGCGCCTGCTAGCTTCCTCGCCACGTAGACAGTGTTGGCTGCCGTTTCTCCTTGCAGCGGGTTGTCGAATCGGTGGAGACCTCCTTCGAGGTTCGTTGCACTCTCCAGGTAGACGGTCAGGCGCCCAGCGGCGCTCGACACGGCGGCATTGATGGTGCGGACGTTGGTGCATCCGGCCCCCCGGCGAGAGCCCGGTGCGACGGCCGGACGGGTGTCCTCCATCTCCTCTTGCTCGCCTCTATCCCTTCTTGGCCACCCCGTCGGACTCCGTGCCCTGCGGCGCCAGACACGCGAACCAGTTGTAGGCGGTGCCCTCGGCCGAGCGGATAGCGGGCTTGCCGGTGCTCGTCGCCCTGTTCTCCGGTTCCCTGAGCAACTCGGTCTTCGTGCCGTCCTTCCACACACAGGTCACCTGCTCGGCCGTCTTGGCGACATGGCCAATCACCAGGCGGCGGGGGCCGTCGGTGCCGGGGAGCGGGCCCACGGCGAACTCGAAGTCGTTGCCGGGCAGCGGCTTCCCCCGAGGTCCGCTGCCCCATTCCTGCTCGGAATTGGACCCGTATTTCTTGTGGATGAAGTACGAGGTGTTGCCGACCAGGTTGTGGGCCACGGCGGTGCTCGGGACCTGCTCCCCGTTCTCGTCCATGGCCTTCAGCTGGGCCGCCGCCTCCCCTTCGTCGGCCGGTGCCGTCCACACGTCGATGGAGACCTCCCACTCCTGCCCCTGTTCGGTGCCCGAGCCGAACACGGTCCGGTGGGGTGCCAACACGCCGGGGTCCGTGGTCCCCGACCCTCGCAGGGCCGGGCGTGCCACCCGGTTGCTGTCCCCGCCCGGCAGCGCCGTCACCGCCAGAGCACCCGCCGAGCCGGCGACGACCAGGGCTGCGGCCGCCGTGATCGCCCAGCGGCGTGACCTGCGGCGGCGGCCGCCACGGATCAGTGCCTGAGTGGGAGCTATACCGATCTCGACCTCGTCCGCGGCATCGGCCAGCCGGACGGCGATGTCGTGCTGTGTCATGTCGTGGTTCGTCTCCTGGTCCGCGCTCATCACTGCCGTCCTCCGTGCGTCACCGTGTCCGCCAGTCCGGGTATGGCGCGGAGTTTCGCGATCCCCTTGGCCGCATTGCTCTTCACCGCGCCTACCGAACAGCCCATCGCCTCGGCCGTCTGTGTCTCGGTCAGGTCCTCCCAGTAGCGCAGCACCACCGCCTCCCGCTGCCGTGGCGGCAGCTCGGCCAGCGCCTTCAGCAGGGCGTGCCGGTCGTCGGCCCGGGCGATCAGATCGTCGGGGTCGGCGACCTCGTGCGTGAGGCCCGAGTCGTCGTCCCTCGGCGCGAGAAACTCACGGAGCTTCCTGCGGTACTTGCGAGCATGCGCGTTGATCATCACGCGCCGTACGTACGCCTCTAGTTGGTCGGCCGCGGCGACCCTACGCCAGGCCACATAGATCCGCTCCAGTGTCGACTGGACCAGGTCCTCCGCGGCGTGCTGTTCCCCCGTGAGGAGAAATGCCGTGCGCATCAGCCGCGGCCAGCGGCCGACGACGAAAGCCTGGAACTCCGTGTCCCTGGCCTGCTTCCGATCCCCCATGGGCACCTCCTAGATGTTCAAAGGAGGCCATGAGCGGCCCGGATCGTTGCCTCAGTTGGCGGATATTTTCCGCGGCAGCCACACCGGCATCCGTACCGCCCCCACCCCCGTTCCGGTACACGCCGGCGCGCATCCCTCCGTCAGTGAGCGTTTTCAGAGTGGCCACCGGTCGGGTGACGGGGTGGCCTTCCACAACGCGCGAGGCTCCTGTGCGGTTGAGAGAGATGTTCGACGTCTCAACTCATAAGCCCAGGAGCCTCGTTGGTTCCCTGTCCTGCCGCACTCGACCTCCCGCACGCCCTGGTCGAGTGGGTAACCATGCTCATCGTCACCCGTGAGGGTGACCGCCGCTGCAAGCTCCCGCCGCACCAGCGTGCTCTCGTCGGCCTGATCTACCTTCGCCGGCACGACACGCTCGCGCAGATCGCCGCCGGTTTCGGCATATCCGTCGGTACTGCCCACGCCTACGTCACCGCCGTCGTCGGCCATCTGTCCCGCCGGGCGCCCGGACTGCTGCGGGTCCTGCGGGAGACGGATCCCGATCACGTCCTGCTCGACGGAACTCTCGCCGAGTGCGACCGGGTCGGTGACAGCCGGGCCGACTTCTCCCAAAAGCACCGCCGCCACGGCGTGAACGTGCAGGTCGTTGCCGACCCTGCGGGCAAGCTGCTGTGGATCTCGCCCGCGCTGCCCGGCCGCACCCATGACCTGACCGCGGCCCGCACCCACCGCATCATGCGGATCTGCGAACGCCAGGGCGTGCCCGTCCTCGCCGACCGCGCCTACATCGGAGCCGGCTCCTGGGTGACCACGCCGATGAGACGCCTTCCCCAACAGGACCTCAACCCGACCCAGCGGACGATCAATCGGGCCCTGTCAGCGGCACGAGCACCGGTCGAACGAAGCGTCGCGAGACTGAAGTCCTGGCGCATCTTCCGCAGAGCCCGCTGCAGCCCCAACCGCATGACGGTCATCGCCGCTGCCGTCCTCACCCTGGAGCGTCAACGCTGAAAACGCTCACTGACGCGCTGCACGAGGTGACAGCATGGCTGCTGACAACGCGGCGAGTTTCCCCGCGGGCCTGATCGTTTCAGTGCTATCGGCTGTCGTTGTCTCGGTACTCGGTGCCGCGAACCTCTGGTTCCAGGAGTGGCATTCGCGACGCAATGAGGAGGCCAGACGCCGACGACTCCTGGACGAAGCCCGGGCATATCTCGGTTTTCTAACCGAGTGGCTTGACGCCCATGCCGTGATCGCACCGGACACAAGCACCGACTCTATGCAAGCACAGGCGGCAAGAGTCTTAGATCAGCAACTGCGCAACGTTCACGCGTCGTACACCGAGGCCCGGGTTCCGCAGCGCACTCCGCTCTGGACCCAGTTCAGGAGGCTCCTGCTGCTGTACCCGCTGCGCTCCATCGCAGGCTCATTGGTGCGACTGCTGTTCTACCTCGTGGTCATCATCATGTTCAGCGTGACTCCGGGTCTCCTCCTCGACGAACGAAATGCCTGGGGGGACAGGATTGGTGCGTCAGCAGTGCTGATCTTGACAGCCGGTGGCCTCCTCTATGCACTGTGGCGTCTGGCTAATCGCCTATCACCGGGCGCAAGAGTGCTAAGCCACGGTGATGGGGGTGCGACTTCGTCACCACCAGAGCCGATCGGCCCGTGCCAGGTCCTGCGTTGCCCCACGGGGAATGGCGGAGACTGGGTCGTCGACCAGCCAGCTCCCGTAGCCGCTCCGTTGCAGGTCAGCCCAGGAGCCGCTCGTAGCAGACCCGCTTCCCAAGCTCAGGGCCCGGAGCCTCTATCGCGGACCCGCCGTCGTACGCGTCTCTAGCGCTCGGCCGCCCAGCGCGCGTGGAGTGACGCCCCGCCGGCAAGGCTCTCGTCGAGGAAATTAGACAGCTCTTGAATAGCATCCAAGACGCGCTGAAGGTTGGGGCGGCGCTCGCCGTTGGCGATGGCGAGATGGAACCAGATGAGGGGATCGGCCCACACTCTGCGATCCGGTTGCGAAAGGAGATCGCAAAATTCTCTGTAGCTCCTGAGTCGTCCCTCGGGTTCGAGGATGACGTCGGTGCCAATGCTGGACTGTGTCGCGTAGTAGACGTCGCACGCGGCGAAAGCTACGTGGACTTTGAGGATCAGGGCAGCCAGTCTTGTGTCGTCCGTCCCCGGCAAGCGCAGGAACGGGATGTCGTGCCGGGTGCGTGTCATCTGGGCGAAGAGGCAGGCAGTTATCCAGATACTGGAAACCAGCGCGATGCCGGTTCCAGCGAACCAGGCTTCACTTTCGTCATCGATCTCCCGCGGTTCGTTGAGGACCTGCGCAGGTTGATAGGAGCCATGCCGGTCGATAGACGCGGCGTAGAGGGAGAGTCGGTGGTGCGCTTCAGCTGTGTGCCATCTGAGGGGGTTGAGGTACGACATGTTGTGGAAGTCGCGCTGAGTCCGATGGCTATCTCTCCGTTGCTGCCGACTGGTCAGCCACACGAGACCCGCTGAGACCGCGCCAGAGGTTAACGCCGAGACCAACGTTACCGAGAGGGTGTCCACGCGGCTGTCTCCTTCGCAATGGGCATACAGCGGCCGAAGCGCGTTTGCATCGAAAGGGTCCACTGGTACGGACACCTTCTCAAGACCGCAACCCGGTAGCTGAAGCCAGCAGGCCCAGGCACGACTGGCACAACCTGCGCCGCACCACAAGCGCACCAGATCGAGCGGGGACAAGCGGGGAACCATAGTGAAAGCGGTCGGCCCAGCCATGCTCCGTCTCGGCCGTTCGCCCAGCTCAGCGCCGGGATTGGTCCGACATGACCGCAGCTTCCCAAGCTGAGAGTCCGACGGCTCAGTACGGCCGCGGAATCCCGTGCTCTTCCAGTGCAGCCGTGTAGCGCGTAAGCAGAGCATCGATGCCGGCCAGGAGGAGGCCGGCATCCTCCCGAGCGTCAGCCAGCTCGCCGCGCTCGCACGCCTCCATCACCTCAGCCAGGTCGCTGCGGAGGATGTGAAGGGAGTCGCCCTGGATCAGTACTCCGGGGAACCGCCGACCGGGCAGACGGACAACAGCATCGTTACCCCCGTCGGTGAATAGCTCTGCCTCAACACGCTCCATCACGCCATCCAACCTGACATCACCATCTGACATCAACGACAGCGAACACAGGCGTACTTGAGCGAGCACGAGCGGCTCGTCAGCGGGAGGAGCGGGGCCCCACGGTAGCCATGGGATCGAACTCCTAAAGCGGTGCTCAGCTCCCCCTATTCAGGGCGCTACTGATCTCCAGAAGGCGCCCCTCAGGCAGAGCGAAGGCGTTGCTGGGGTTTCGGTAAGAGTGCCCACCGTCGTTGATCCAGACGCCGTCTGCCGGCCTCCAATGAGCGGGGGCCCATTGCCCCTGGTTCTCAAGGAGCATCCTTGCCACTTTGGCGGGCTCTTCGATCAAGGTGAGAGCGGCGAGCGCGGTGGTGAGGGCAGCGGATGCGTCGTCGGGAAGCCGTGCGTCGCCGAGTGTGGGGAAGAGCAGCAGGAGTCAGGTCAGCCAGCTGCCCCCTCGACGCACGGTGCATAAGTGGCCAGCAGCACCAGAACGCCGTTCCCTGCCCATTCGGCCGACTGGGCAGGGGTGCCCGGCGTCCGGCCCGGGAAGCGTCACGTCCTGCACGCGCATGGCTACGGCTTCCTCCGGCCGCAGAGCGCAGTAGTACAGCGTGGCGAAGAACGCGTGCGGCCGCTTTTCCCCGCGTGGCCGGCGCCGGATCCGGTCGAGGAGCGCCGCGGCCTGATCCGCGTTCATCAAGCCCCGGCTGCGCACCGTTCCGCCGGGCGCGCTTCCCGCTCCGTTCCGGGCGCCGCTCCTGCCTCGGGCCCGCTCCGCCCGCGCTGCGCCGACGCTCGCTCACTGGTGGACAGGGCCGGTGGCCCTGCGGCGCTCAGGACAATGCCTCCGGCGGGGGCGGCCGGCACCGGGATGCAGGGGGCGCCGTTCCCGACTGCGGGCCCGAATTGGCGCGCGCGGGGAGCCCGGGCGAGTGGTGGGCTGAAGGCGTAGCACCCGCGCTTACCTCCGAGGTCATTGAGGGGTGCGACGCTCCTGGCTACGTTTGGGTTCTCCTACCGGAACGAACGAAGGGGCCGGACGTGCCCGCATATGGGTTCGCGCACTTACGTGACCGTCGCCACCACCCGGACATCCTCGAGTACCTCAGAAGGATCCAGGGCACCCTCGACCCATTCCATGGCCGCTTTCTGATCCACGGCCCGCCGACGGCGGTGGTGGAGGGTAGCTGGCCGGGCAGCATGGTGCTGATCGAGTTCCCTGGCATGGCCGAGGCCCGCGCTTGGTACGAGTCCCCCGAGTATCAGGAGATCCTGCGGCTGCGGGCCGACCACATCGACGGAGACCTCGTGTTGGTCGAGGGCGTCGGCCCCGGGTACGACCCGCGTGAACGTGCGGAGAAACTCCAGGCGGAGACGCCTGCACAGGGCACCTGATTCGCTGCACAGGCTCTGTCAACCGCGCCCGTCTGTGCTGACACCGGCTGTGGCGTCTGGGAACGTCTGGGAAGGTCTGGGAACGTGTGGGACCGAGCTTGCCGCCTACCCGGCGTCCGTAGCTGAGCCAGGCGGGATCGCCCGACATTCGCGCCGCCGCCCCGCTTGAATGGCTGACATCAACGGCCCGCACTCCAGCAACCTTGGGCGGTCACTCAGCGCCAGGGCGTGACGCCGACGGGATGGTCGAGGTGGAACGCGGAGCCCGGAGCCGTCGGAGTCCAGCGGGTGGCGCGCTCATCCTTGGCGTCGGATGTACCAACCCGCCACCAGCACGATGAGAATGGCAACCACGAACGCCCACACGGTCGTTGCGCCGTGGTACGAGCGGTAGGCAGTCAGAGCAAGCATGTTCAGGCGGATACCCCGGGCGTACGCCTTCAGCCGACACACGTCGTCCGCCCCTGTGCCGATTGCGGGTCGAAGTCGTCGGACGTCCGCACTCAGCGCCCCGGAACGGCAAGGTCAGGCCCGCCCGTCCGGTGAGCCGCTCCAGCGCCTTCCAAGCGCTCGGCCGCCTGCGCGCACATAGCATCTGCCGATGGATTCCACCGTCTTCGACAAGGTCGACCGCGACCTCGCGCATGCGCTGCAGATCGACGGGCGCGCCCAGTTCAACAGGATCGCCGAGGTTCTCGGCGTCTCCGACAGCACGGTCGCCCGCCGCTATCACCGTCTGCACTCGGCCGGTTTGCTGAGGGTGGTGGCCTCGGTGAACCTCTCCCGGCTCGGATACGTTCCATGGACCATCCGGCTGCAGTGCACCCCCGACGCGGCGGGCGGCATCGCCGCCGCGCTCGCCCGCCGCACCGACACGTTCTGGGTGCATCTGTTGTCCGGCGGCACCGAGATCTCCTGCGGCACCCAGGCGCGGACCGGCGGTGGCAGCGGCGATTCGCTGCTCCTGCACAAGCTGTCGCGCACCACGCGCGTGGTCTCGGTCAGCGCGCACGCCATGCTCCAGGGGTTCGCGAGCCCTGCCCAGTGGTCCGGTCTGACGTCGCTCTCACCGGCCCAGGCCGAGGCCCTGCGCCCGGAGCCCGTCGGCGCGGACGACGGCCCGACGGACCTCTCGGCCGAGGACCATTCCCTCCTGGAGGTCCTCTCCCGCAACGGCCGGGCGGGTTCAGGGGAGTTGGCGGACGCCACCGGCTGGTCGGAGTCGACCGTGCGGCGCCGTATGGAACACCTGACGCGCACCGGCGTCCTGCGTTACGAGGTCGACCTGCCGACGTCGGCGCTGGGATTTCGCGCCGAGGCCCGGTTGTGGATGTCCGTGCGCCCGTCCGAACTGGTGGCGACGGCACAGGCGCTGGCTGAACATCCCGAGGTCTCCTTCGCGGCCGTCACCACCGGCTCCACGAACCTCATGGCCTCCGTCATCTGCAAGGACCACCCGGACCTCTACCGCTATCTCACGGAACGGGTGGCGTCCCTGGAGGGTGTCCACCACATGGAGACGGCGACCGTGGACCGCACCGTCAAGCGTGCCGGGTCCGCCCTGCCAAGCGACGCCTTCCGCGCCGCCACGCTCCTCTGAGGGGAGCCGGGGCGATGATTTCCACCCGAGATCGCCGACGTCGTGCGGATATCCGCCGGGATCGCTGGGCCGGCTAGGTGCACCGGCTCCCCCGCCGCCACTGTGTGAGCGTTCCCGCAAACGAAAGGACATCTCATGCGCAAGTGGCTGCCGCTTGTCGCGGTGTGCCTCGGGTCGTTCATGCTCATCGTGGACACCACCGTGGTGACCGTCGCGCTGCCCGAGATCGGCACGGGTCTGGACGCCTCGCTGTCGAGCCTGCAGTGGGTCATGAACATCTACACGCTGGTGCTGGCCGCGCTCACGCTGAGCGCCGGCTCCGTGGGCGACCTGTTCGGCCGCCGGCGGGTCTACCTGCTGTCGCTGGCGGTGTTCGCCGGAGCCTCGCTCCTGTGCGCCCTCTCCCCCGGACCCGAGATGCTCATCGCGGCCCGCGGTCTGCAGGGCGTCGGCGGGGCCGCCATGTTCGTGACCAGCATGGCGCTGCTCGGCACGACGTACGAGGGCAGGGACCGCGGCGCCGCCATGGGCGTGTGGTCCGCGGTCGTCGGCGTCGCCGCCGCTGTCGGACCGATCTTCGGCGGTCTGCTCACCCAGAGCATGAGCTGGCGTGCCGTCTTCTTCGTCAACATCCCGATCAGCCTGGTGACGATGCTGCTGACGAAGGTGTGCTTCACCGAGTCCCGGCAGCCGGGCGGCGCCCGCGTCGACTTCCCCGGGATCATCACCTTCGCCCTCGCCTGCGGCGCCCTGACCTACGGTCTGATCCGGGCCGGTGAGGACAGCTGGACCTCGGTCCTCACACTGGGCCTCTTCGCCCTCGCGGTCCTGAGCGCGGTGCTCTTCGTGGTCGTCGAACAGCGCCGTCCGAGCCCCATGCTGGACATCTCGCTGATGCGCAACGCCTCGTTCCTCGCGATCATGCTGAGCACCGTCGCCTCGGCCTGGGGCTTCTCCAGCCTGGTGTTCACCTCGCTGTGGCTGCAGTCGGTCGTCGGGCTCACCCCGATCAAGGCGGGTCTGGCGCTGCTGCCGCTGGCCGCGGCGACGTTCGCCGCCTCGACGCTGACCGGCAAGCGTCTGCACGACGTCTCCCCGCGGGTGACCATCACCGCGGCGCTGATCCTGATCGGCGCCGGCTGCGCCGTCAACGGCTTCGTGATCGACGGCGACTCGTCCTGGGTGGCGGCCCTGCCGGGGCTGCTCGTCATCGGCGTGGGCGTGGGCGTCGGCATGCCGGCCACCGGCTCCGCCGTCTTCGCCTCGGTGCCGCCCCAGCGGGCGGGCATGGGCTCGGGGGCCATGGCCACCTTCCGTCAGCTGGGACAGGCGCTGGGCGTGGCCGTGCTCGGTCTGGTCTTCGCCGACGTCGTCCGGGCCGACCTGGACGGCAGGGTCGACGACCCGGCCGCCGCCGAGAACGCTCTCACCAGTGGGCGCAGCACCACCCTGGACGTTCTTCACGACGCCGGCGCACACGGTCTGACCTCGGTGTACCTGGCCTCCGCGGGTCTGGCACTGGTGGCGGCGGTCGGCACGGCCGTCTTCGTCCGCAGGCGCGCCCAGCCCGTCCCACCGCATGCTCCGGCGGGCAGGGAAGCGGCCGGGGCGCGCTGACCGCCCCTGGCTCCGAGCGCGGCTTCGAGCACGGCTCCGAGCGCGGCTTCGAGCACGGCGGGGATCCCGCTTGTCTTCAGGCCCCGTTCCGTCGTCAGCGGCCCGCCGCTGTCCGCCGTCGGGTGAGGACGCCGACCCCGGCGGCCGGAGCCTCACGCCCCCGGCGTGATGTGCGGGACGGTCGCTCCCCCGAGGTACTCGGCGAGTGCGGCCGAGCCGTCCCGCACGGTGATCCGCACCCCGCCGGGCGCCCCCGTGACACTCGCGGCCCCGTCGGCGCCGGCCCCCGTGGCCGTCGCTGCCACCTCCACAGCCACGGCCGCGGGATGCGTCTCGTCCACGAGCAGGTCCGTCAGGCTCAGGCTCAGGTCGGGCCGCGCGTCGAGCTGCCCGAGCTGTTCTAGCTGTTCTAGCTGTTCGGGCCAGGCGAGCACCGTCGGCGGCTGTTCGGGGCCGGAGAGTTCCAGGCCGCGCAGCGGCGCTCCCAGTCCCACGCCGAGCGCCTTCAGCACGGCCTCCTTGCGGGTCCAGGTGCGCAGGAAGGCAGGCCTGCGTTCCGCGGGCGGACGGCTGTACAGCGCGGCGAGTTCGGAGTCGGCGAGCGCGACGCGGGCGGCCGAGTCGACGTCCAGGCCGACGTCCGCCTCCTCGACGTCGAGGCCCACTCGTCCGTTCTCGCAGACGGCGACGCCGATCACCGCACCGCTGTGGGCGACGGAGAAGTCGAGCCCGGACCGTTCGGACGGTGGCCCGGACGGCGGCAGGTCCAGCCGGACCTTGCCGTGCGGCCCGCCGCAGCGCGGGCACACTCGCCGCAGGGGGACGTCCGCCGGCGGCAGGCCGAGCAGTCCGCCCAGGGCGAGCCTGCTCAGCGCGCAGCCCACCAGGAACCGCCCTCGGCCGGCCCGGTCGACGATCGTCCCGTACCGGCGTCGCTCCACCGGGTCGAGCAGCGCCAGGAGACCCGCGTGGGCGTCGGCCAGTCCGGCCCACCACACATGCACGGGGTGTCCTGGCACGACGTCCGGTCCCGAGGACGGAGGGGAAAGCGGGGTCAGTGCACGGCGCGCAGCATGCGCGTCACGTTGATGCGCGTCGGCGAGAGGCCGAGTTCCACGCTCTGCATCATTCGCTCGCCGTTCAGCCGGCCGTAAGCGAGCAGATCCACGTTCGCCAGGCTGAATTCGGGCCAGGTGTGAATGCTCAGATGCGAGGCGGAAAGCAGGAGAATCGCGGTGACGGCACCGTTCGGGAAAACGTGCGACGCTTCACCGAGCACCGTGGCGTTTCCCTTTTCGGCGGCCGTGCGCAGCACCTGGAGGAGGCGCTCCTCGTCGGTCAGGATGCTGTGGTCGCTCACCCATACGTCGACCGCATAAGAACACAGATCGTCGACGTTTATGCCCTCGGTGGCGAGGCTGGCGGAGTTGGTCATGGGGAACCGGGGGTGACGAACCGCTGCCCCCGTCTCCTTTCATATAGGCGCTCGGTGGTGCCCAGAGTAGCATCCAGGGCGCCGGGGGGCTCGCGCGCGCACTGTGTCAAGGGGGCCGGGGGGTCTCCGGCGCATTCGGCGGAAAACCAGCCCGAGTCATTTCGGCAAGCAATTCATCGACTTCTTCGGAGGTTCCCTGAGAACACCCCGGACGACATTCGGGAGAGAGCCGGGGCGAATGTCGCGGAATTACGTCTTCCGTGCGTGAATTCCTCGCCGTTCCGTTTCCGTTTCCCCGCCGTGGGCGCGGGATCGGTCGGCTCTCCACCAGCCCGTATACTCGATGGTCCCGGAATCCACTGATCAGCTTGCCTGGAGCAGCATTGTGACCAACGCGCGTCGGCACCCTCGGAGCATCCCCGCCGATTCCGTGCTCACGGAAGTCGCGGACGCCGTCCGGCTCCAGGAGGGCCCGCCCGGAGTGCGGTCCGTCCTGCGCGCCCTGCGCCGGCTCGCTCCGGCCTCCACGAAGGAACTCAGCCGCGCGACCGGCCTGCCCGTTCCGATCGTGGCCGCCCTGGGCAACGAGCTGCGCCGCCGGGGACTCGTCACCGAGGCGCGTCCGTCCCGGCTGACCGAGGCCGGCGCGGACCTGGTCGCCCGGCTCGGCATGGACCTCGTCCTCGACGCGACCTGCCGCACCTGCGACGGCCGCGAGCTGGTCATCCCCGACGTGCTGGACGAGGCCGTGACGCGGCTGCGCGCGCTCATGGAGTCGGGCCCCGCCGCCGACATGGCGATCGACCAGTCGCACTGCACGGCCGAGACCAAGGTGCGCCGGGTGCTCGCGCTGCTCACGGCGGGCGCGCTGCCGGGCGGCTCGCTGCTGCTGATCGGCGACGACGACCTGGTGTCCCTGGCCGTCGCCGTGGTGGGCGACGTGCTCGGCGGGCCGATCGTCGAGCGGGTGACCGTCGTGG
Source organism: Streptomyces sp. LUP30 (assembly GCF_001746365.1). Taxonomy (GTDB): domain Bacteria; phylum Actinomycetota; class Actinomycetes; order Streptomycetales; family Streptomycetaceae; genus Streptomyces. The sequence goes on along the minus strand of NZ_MJAJ01000058.1, from coordinate 688 downwards.
ACATCTCGCCCGAGATCCTGGACCACATCCAGAAGACGGCGGCCGGTCTGGGCACCCGCGTCGAGACCGTTCAGCACGATCTGCGCCATCCGCTGCCCGCCGAGCTGCACGGCCGGCACGACGTGGCCATGACCGATCCGCCGTACACGCCCGAGGGCGCGCGGCTCTTCCTCTCCCGCGCCGTGGAGGGCCTGCGGCCCGGTCCGGCACACAGCGTCTTCTTCTCCTTCGGCGGCAAGAGCCCGGACGAGATGCTGGAGGTGCAGCGGGAGATCATGGAACTCGGCCTGGTCACCAACGGCTACGTCCGCAACTTCAACGAGTACGAGGGCAGCGGCATCCTCGGCGGCGTCGGTTTCTTCCAGCACCTCCTCACCACCACCTCGACCGCCTCCCGGCAGGGCGAGTTCAGCGGCCCCCTCTACACCGGCGACAAGCGGACCCGGCAGCGCGAGTACACGTGCGCGGCGTGCGACGCGCGGATCCGGGTCGGCCCCGGCGCCCGCTGGGCCTCGGTCGCCGCGCTGCGCGAGGACGGATGCCCGCAGTGCGGCAAGGGCCCGTTCCGCCCGGGCCGTCTGGTCCCGGCGGAGGAACCGCCGACGCCGGCGGGACAGCCCGCGGCCCAGCCGCCCGCCGCCACTCCGCCCCCCACCGCCACGGCCGCCACGGCCGCGGTCGGCGCCTC